>OZ255628.1:0-1610000 GCA_965276795.1 Acetobacteraceae bacterium
TCACACCTAGTAGGCGCCCAATCATGCTGAAACTCATGTTCCCCATCCCATAAAGCAGGATGGCCAGCGCCTTCATCGCGGGTGGCTTGCCTCGTGCCGGGGTATCCGTGAAGTTGCAGCCACAATCACGACAACGATAACGTTGGTGACCTCGCACTACGCCGCTTTTCACATAGTCCGACCGCTCACACCGTTTGCAGCACAGCCCATCTGCTGACACCATCAGCCTCCATCACCAAGGCCAGTATAATATCACCTTCAATAGATATCCCAAGTTAGAACTCTCGAGTATCGGTTGTGGTCACAATATAAATAGAAGTTTTTACGTGCATACTACTGCGAAGTAGTGTTAAGATTGAGAAAACTTTTATAATCTTTAGCTGCATTGTAAGCTTGTACTTCAGGCAGATCAGCAGCTAGAATAGCTGCTCCCTGATAAGTATGACCAGCTAAAGCTAAAACCGCGCCATAGTCTTGACGTAAACGTGCAGTTGAATTCGGCGCTGTTGCAAGTGGTTTAAGTATTTCAGACGCTTGATTTGGATTACCGGACAAAGCTAATGAAAGAGCAAGATCAGCTTGCGCCGCAACCTGAGTAGGATCTAGATCAAGCACGTGTTGGTATGTTAACTTTGCAGCATGATGATCTCCAGCTAAGTCTTCGGCTACTCCAAGATTAGTTAAAAGACTTGTGTCGTCAGGAGATTTTTGAATGGCGCCTTTAAGCAAGCTTATAGCGTATTGGGGATTCTCTCGCAGAAGACATTTAGCTAAACCTGCAGCAGCGGCCTCAGTTGACCCGATATTGTAAACCTGTTGATAAATTGCCTGTGCTGCATTGTTTCGTCCCAAAGCATAAAGCGCATCAGCTTCGTGAAGCTTGGCGTCAGTATTTTTAGGACTTCTTTCTAAAACGCTATGTGAAATTTGAAGAGCGAGTTCAGGATTGCCCGAACTTAATGCTGCATCAGCTACATTTAAGGTCTGAGAAGTAAGTCCAGAAGATGGTTGAGGTCCGGAACATCCCGCCAATAACAAAATTATTAACATTTTACGCATTTTGCGCCTCCAAAACTACAGCTTCAAAATAATTTTACATAGAAAAAGTTAATGATGCGTGAAGGCGTTCATCACTTTTAATATAGCAGGACCGCCAACTACCAAAAAAACGCAGGGAAGGATAAACACGATCATTGGGACAGTAAGTAAAACAGGCAGACGTGCGGCACGCTCTTCAAAACGTGTAAGTTGCTCCTGGCGCAACTCTGCAGACAGAACACGAAGTGCTTGAGTAAGAGGAGTACCATATTGTATGGTCTGAATAAGCGTGGATCCAAGACGTTTTAGACTTCCAAGCCCAGTACGCGCTCCAATGCCAATCAAGGCATCACGGACATCTGCCCCTATACGCATTTCTTGTGTCGTTAATGTTAATTCATCAGAAACTGCTTTATGAGTTTCCTGGATTTCATGGGCTACACGGGCTAAAGCTGCTTCAAGACTTAGACCTGCATCGGCACATATTACCATCATATCGAGAGTATCGGCCAAACCCGCCTCCAATTCTTTGATAAACTTTTTTCTGCGTTGGTTGATAATCAAGTCAGGTAAAAGCAGCCCAATAATGGCAATTCCGCCAACAGTAAGACAAAGGAAAACTTTTGAAAAAGAAAAGGACATTCCAAATAAAAATATGATTATCGGTAGAAAAAGAACAAGAACAATTTTTATACCGATAAAAAGTCCAAGTGATTTCGAGCTACGAATTCCAGCAATTCGAAGTGTATGTCGCAGTTGTTGAAGAGTTTTCGCACTTAGTATACCACTTCGTGCAACACCAAAACCAATTGCTGTAAATACTCGCGAATGCCATGAATCAACTAATTCAGTTTCATTTGTTTTCAGACTTCCACCTGTAGCCCTGTCAAGTCGTCGTGAAAGTTTTTCTTGAAATATAGTAATATTTAGCATTGCAAAAGCAAAAGCAGATAAAAATAGAAAAATGACAGGAATCAAAATATATAATTTATTCATGGTCATTTTAGACTTTTCTGAATAATCATACGCATTACAAAACCGCCAAAACTAAGTAGGCCAACTGCAGCAGCGAAAATTTTATGTCCGGAGGACGTTAAAAATAAAGCGTCGATATATAATGGTTGAAGAAGCCAAATCGCCAATCCAGCAAAAATTGGCAAAATGCCCAAAATTAATGCGCTTGTTCTTGCCTCTGACGCTAAAGCATAACCACGCGCTCGCATCGCAACTCTCTTACGAATTACTTCAGCCAAAGTCTCCAAAGTTTGCGCTAAAGGGCCGCCAGTTCTTGCCTGCAAAGATAGTGCTGTCGCAAAAAATTTATATTCCGCGAGTTGATTTCGAGCGGCGAGCTCATGTAATGCAGTCTCAAGTGAGACGCCTATGGCAACTTTATCGGCAAGCCGTGAAAATTCTTGTGCAGTCGGTTGTGCCATGTCACGTGACACGATACGCAGTGATTCCTGAACAGGAATTCCAACCCGGACGCATCGTACAATAGTGCCAAGTGCGTCTGGAAATTGCTCGAATAATGCCAATGCACGTCGACGATGAAAAATGTTGAAAACGATACGGCTAAGAAATACAGTAAAAATAGGCCAAACCAGAATTATTGGACCTCCAATAAGCATCGCTATGATAGCAACAATCCCTCTTGTAGTCACTAAAACAAGAGGTAAAACTAGCCACCAGCGAAGAGGATAATCAGGTGCACGATTGAGATCAATGTTGAACACAAACAATATCTTTAGAATGTGTTTCTTGTAGTTCAAAATTATCTGATTTTTTCCAGCTATCGCTTCCTTCGCATGTACTACCGAATCGTTTGTGACGCGCTGGACCCTTTCGTCAAGTTTGCGTTGTTTGGTTTCGCTTTGAACTACGAAAAAGCTACCAATTGATAAGCAGCCCAACATCGCTGTTGATGCTACTAAAAATAGTGACATGTCAATCATGAAGCTGCAGCCTCATCGATCGCAGCACTCCATGCGCGATAAAGACCAAAATACGTTAAGCGATCATGAAAGCTTGAACGGCCGCGAGAAACAACATAATGACCGAGCACTTTTTCCGAAGCGGTTTCGCCATCGACTTCAAACTTAAAAATGTCGGTTAATAGTGGAGTTTCTCCTTCAATTCCGGCCATTTCAGTTAGCTGAACTACCCGCCTTCCGCCGTCTCGCTGGCGTTCCACTTGTACGATCAAATGTATCGCTGAAACAACCTGCATTCGAATTGCGCGTGGCGAAAGTCCCATATTCGACATTTGAACCATGCTTTCAATACGAGCCAAAGCATCTCTTGTATTGTTGGCATGGATTGTTGACATTGATCCATCGTGGCCAGTATTCATTGCCTGCAGCATATCGAATGCTTCGGCACCCCTGACTTCCCCAATGATGATTCGGTCCGGGCGCATACGCAAAGCATTTCGAACGAGATCACGTTGGTTAATTTCACCTTTGCCTTCAAGGCTAGCAGGTCGTGTTTCTAGTCTAACAATATGTGGCTGCTGCAATTGTAATTCTGCGGCATCTTCAACAGTTACAATACGTTCGGACGGTTCAATAAATCGGCTCATAGCGTTCATCAATGTTGTTTTGCCTGAACCAGTACCTCCGGAAATCACCACGTTAAGCCTACAACGCGCAGCTATTTCTAAAATTCGCGCGATCGGTTCGGTAAGCGAACCGTACTGAACCAGCTTCTTGAAATCAATTGCTTTTTTAGAAAATTTACGGATTGAGATGCATGGTCCATCCAGTGCTAAAGGTGGCAGAACAATATTGACACGAGAGCCATCTTTAAGCCTTGCATCAACCATGGGACTTGATTCGTCAACACGACGCCCCACCGAGGCAGCGATCCGTTGGCAGATGCCAGCAACATGTGCTGAGTCGCGAAACTGTATTTGAACTTGAGCAAGTTTGCCACCACGCTCGGCGAATACGTGGTCAGGGCCATTAACCATGATATCTGTAATTGAGTCATCTTCAAGTAGAGGTTCAAGAGGACCTAATCCAAGCATGTCATCAACCAGTTCTATTGCAAGTTGATGTTGTTCTCTTGCATTTAATTGGATTCGATGTTCTGTTGCAAGGTCGCCCAGCATCTTCTCGATTTCGCTTAGCATTCGCTCCGGGGTGAGATTGGCGATGGTTGTGGCATCCGTTTTAGTAAGGCATAGTCCACGAAGTTGGCTTATGTCTTCGCTACGTGCAGTGCGAGTTGTTTCTCCATATCGTTGCTCCTTAGGTGGCACGTCCGTAACAACGCGTCTACCGAAAACCGGAAGTGAATCCATCATAATATTGCTTCCCCATCAGCCGACGCTCCCACAGCATAAGCAATTGTAGTTATCTCACTGCGAAATTTACGATTTTTTGTTACTAACATTTCTCCAAAATTTGCCGACCTCATTGCGTCTCTGGATGCGTCGGATACTATTGCTGTAACTGCAACGCCTGTTTCTTTTTCAATTTCCTGCTTTGAAAGATTGTTGGACTTTCCAATGTTATTTACCACAAGAATTGGATGAAATTTGTGTGTGGGGTCATTTGATGACACTAGGTGCCGTTTCACGTTTTGAATCGATATGCGCGTCGCGTCCATAACATATATTGAGTGATGCGCAAGCGCTTGTATTTCAGATGAAAAACGCAGCGGACGTAGGGGTATATCGGCTATAATAAAGTTATAACGCTGCCGCAAGGTTGCTTCCATGGCGGCTGCCGCTCCAGGCATGTAGTTCCACTTCTCGGAAAGCGGTTCTTCTGCGGCAAGAACATGAAGCCGTTCCGCCACTGGTTGAGCCGCTCGTTCAATTAAAAGTGGATCAATCCGGTCTGGCGCTTCCAGCGCAGTGCGTAGACCGGAACTTGGCGTACTGCACAACATTAGGGCGGCCGATCCAGTATGAAGATTTGTGTCCAAGACAATCGTATGACGTCTTAATTCGGCGCCGATTATCCACGCTAGGTTCATAGCGATCGTTGAAGAGCCAATTCCGCCGCGAACTCCATTAACCGCTATAATTGTTCCACCTCGCGGCGCGTCTAGCTTAGGAGCAAGCCCCAGTGCCCAGGGTAGAAAATAACGCGCAACAATTTCCGGGGTCATTGGTTTGGGTAGGTATTCCTTTACGCCAAGGCTGCGCGTAAGACTACGATAAAATCCGACATCCCGACGGCTTCCTAAAGCTAACACCCGAGTGCCTGGATCAACGACAGCTTCAAGATCAACCATTGCTGTCAGAGGTTGTTCTTCCCCAGATAAATCGATCAAAATTGTCTCAGGAGTGCTGATATCCTTTAATGTTTTAAGCGCTTCGCGAAAGGTTGATCTGTGTAATATAATCCCAAGCGGAAATGAAGGAGCCAAAGCAATTCTCACGGCTTCCATGGTCTCATGATCCGAAATGAACCCCATGAATCCTTGCTTTTGAACGTCCCTTCGAAAATGGGTAGCTTTTGCGTCCGATGTGGGCGCAATAAGTTCTTCATATATGACTGGATGTGAATCTGACGTTTTCATAATCACGGCGTCCCGCCGCTGCCTATGCTGATCCCTGCAGTGTTAGATACGCCAGAAACTGCCTGCTGATTTGCATTCCATGAAGTTAGTGCGGTGATGAAAGCTTGAGCGGGCACCGATGTATCGCCATGGCCAGTCACAAGATCTGCTGGATTACTAAGTTGCGCAGCTAGATTTCGTGTTACTAGATCGGTTTCGTGCCAATTATTATCCGATTGAAACGGTGGGGTCTCAGCGCATCCTGCAAGACCGACGCTAAAGCAGATAATGAAAACGATTTTGTAGATCATCTTCGATTCACCAATAATGCACATGATTGCCTAATCTGTAATAAACCCGGCATCGCCAGGGATCGGAGTGGAAGCATGCGCCGCGCCTGTGTCATGCATTAGGAGAATGCGCTGCAAATCGTTTGGAACTGTCCATGCATGATCAGGCAGTTCTAAGCGGGATGGGTTGCTGACTGGGCGAACAACATAAGGCGTGACAACAATAACTAGTTCTGATTGACTTGTGTTGAGGGAAGTGTTGCCAAATAGGGCGCCGAGAACCGGAACTTTCCCAAGGCCAGGAACCGAGTTCCTGCTGATTGTGTCATTATTTTGTAGAAGACCGGCGATCGCTAAGCTTTGGCCACTGCCCAGGATAACCGTGGTTGAAGCTGATTGCGTAACTAATGAAGGGACCAAAATAGAAGCATTTGCAGCAGGAATGTTGATTGCGTTCTGATTGCTCTCCGAACTCACCGTAGGCTGAACGTTCAAAATGATGCTGCCGCTGCTTAGCACGGTGGGCGTGAACTTTAGTTGCACACCGTAATTTTCATATTGGATGGTAACCTGGCCATTTTGGCCGGGAACAGGAATTGGAAATGATCCGCCGTCCAAAAAACTTGCTGTTTGTCCAGATAGCGCGGTCAGTGTCGGCTCTGCAAGAATATGCGCCAAGTTGTCGGTATTCAAAGCATCGATGATGCTGTTGATTTCGGTGCTGCCATTGGAGTTCAGCCGCGAAAGCCCAAGGGTTGCCGCGGTTCCCGAGGCGGCTTCAGAAGCAAAAGGAAGGCCAATGCTTAAAGGCGCGAAGTGCCCAACTCTAGCCAAGGCCTGCCAGTTGATGCCCAGTTGCTGTGTGACAGTGCGCGACATCCGCGCAATACGCACTTGCAGGGTGACTTGCACCGGTTCAGCAATGCGCAATTCATCATCTACCTTGCCGCCCTTGGCTGCCTGATTTGCTAGTCCGACAAGCTCCTCGGCTTCTGCCGGAGTGGCGACGGTTCCGTGCAGCAGCACGCCCCCTTCTGTCGGTTGAATGTGAACGTCGGCGCCAGGAACAAGATTGGGCGCGGCGGCGGCGATCTGATGTGCGGCAAATGGCGAGGGTAATACGGTGACCGCGATTGTGGCGATGCTTTGCCCTGCCTTATTAGAGGCAACGACTGAAGTTTCGCCTGGCGCTAAACCGAAGACAAATAAAGAATCCTTACTCGCCGGACGGACCTCGACCACTTTGGGGTCTGCGGCAAAGATACTGGAGACAGCGGAGGGTAGGCTAATCATTTTGCCTTTGCCAGCATCCAGGATTACAGATTTTGCAGCGGCTTGCGCAATACCCAGGAGCATCATTGGCGGCACAAGCAAAGCGAGCCAATTTTTGGCGCGAAGCGACATCATTGTGGGGTGAACTCCGTTTTTTCTGAAGGGCCTTGATAGATTGCGATCCGGTCGGGCGTGGCGGGCGTGGGCGTGGTTCCCCGGCCAAGCGCGGGGGACACATCATTGCCCCAGACTGGCGGAGGTGGGAGGCTGCGGGTGTCGCCGCCGCTTTGGGAAGAGCGGACCACCAAGGAAAGCGGCCCAAGATGCGCCGCGACGGCGACGCGTTCGGCCTGCTCGGGCGTTACTTCCAGGGTAACCGTGCGTGCGAGGCCGGGCGATTGATTGTCGGATCGGGCACCCTGGACGAGGCGCTGATCTGTGGCGATCACCCGGACATCCGAAAGCACGGTTTCGGCTGCGACCTGCCGCCCGGCCGGCAAATTCGCGCCGGATAGGGATTGGGTGAGCAGAAGATCCACGGCGTCCCCTGGCCAAATCAGCCCTGCCGTGCCGGTAACCGCATCCACGCCGACAGAAACGGCGCGCATGCCGGGACGCAATACAGCCGCCAGAAATCCATGATCGCCAGGGCGGATGACCGCGCCTGGCAGGATGGGCGCATTGGCGGCGAGGCTCTGGCGCACCATGGCACCGGTATAGAGCGAGCGATTCGCTGGGGTATCCATCACAGCGCCGGCTGGCGCCGTGCCAGGTTTAAAGGCGGCAGATGTCAGATTGGCCGGCTGGATCAGGCTGCCGGCATGGAGGAACTGCGCCGCCGCCAGGATTTCCACCGGTTGCACCGCGGCGACGGCATGGGGCCTGGCGGGATGCAAATCCAGCCAGGCGACCGTGCCAAAACCGGCAAGGCCAAGCGCCAAAAGACCAACCAGGATCATGCGGAGGATCATTGGGGCTCAGCTCCAAATAATTAATTTATTAAAGGCGCCGGAGTAGCGTTAACCGCCAGCGGTTGCGTTGGCGGTAGTCATTCTATTCCCGAGCGTAGTGAAGGTGGTGCTGACATCGCCGCCGAGTGTCGTAACCGCGCCAATAATCGCTGCGGCGATCAATGCCGCGATCAGCGCGTATTCCACCGCGGTCACAGCGCGGCGATCTTCAAAGAACAGGTTGATCCCGCGCAGGGCGAGAACGGTTTTTACATAAGTCAACATCGTTTAGTCCTTTCCTTCTCGCCGCGCCTTCGGGCTACGGCGGCAATTAAACTCATCCGGGATTTTTCCGGCTCGCCCGCTCTGTCCTGACGCCTTGCGGTAGGGGAAACAGGCTCGGTGTGTCCGACAAGCGCAGTTCAACAGAAAAAACCTTCCAATCCGTTAACGCCTGGAACAAATCAGCGACCGGGCAATGAAGCTGTCCAAATTCATGACTGATGAAAAGCCCGCGACGAACCGGATTGATTCGTTTCGCTCGCAGCAAAGGCGCAGGCGGCTTTGGCATTGCCTCACAATGAGGAATAATCGCCGCTATCTCGACAATTCCACCTTGCCCCGTCACAAGCAGGCCGAGCACTTAAAGGAGCATTTCATGGCTGAAGCGCGGGTTTCCGCTGGCGGGCTAAGCATTGCCGCCCCGCTTTACGATTTCGTTCAAAACGAGGCGCTGCCTGACGCCGGACTCGATGGCGACAGCTTTTGGTCCGGATTTGCAAGGCTTATCGCTGAGCTTGCTCCTCGCAACGAAGCGTTGCTCGCTGAACGGGACCGGCTGCAAGCGGCGCTTGATGAATGGCACCGCGCGCGCAAGGGCCGGGTGATCGATGCCGCGGAATACCAGGAGTTCCTGCGCGACTCCGGCTATTTGCAGCCGGAACCGAGCGCGTTCGCTATCGAAACCGCCAATGTCGATGCCGAGATCGCCGTGATCGCCGGGCCGCAACTGGTGGTGCCGGTGATGAACGCCCGTTACGCGCTGAACGCCGCCAATGCGCGCTGGGGCAGCCTGTATGACGCGCTATATGGCACCGATGCCCTACCGGAAGTGGATGGGGCAAATCGAGGCTCAGGGTATAATCCGAAGCGCGGCGCCAAGGTGATCGCGCGCGGACGCGCCTTTCTCGATCAGCATTTCCCGCTGGCCATGGGCAGCCATGTGGATGCGAAAGCCTATCTTGTGCGGGAGCAGCGGCTTGCCGTCATGCTGCCAGAGGGCGAGACCGGTCTTAAAACCGCCACGCAATTTGCCGGCTTTACGGGGGAGGCCAGCCAACCGCGCGCCATCCTGCTGAAAAACCATCATTTGCATGCCGAACTGGTGATCAACCCCGCCAGCCAGATCGGCGGCGAAGATCGCGCCGGCATTGCCGATATCATGCTGGAAAGCGCGATCACCGTCATCATGGACGCAGAGGACAGCATCGCCGCTGTCGATGCCGAGGACAAGGTCCTGGTCTATCGCAACTGGCTTGGCTTGATGAACGGCACGCTGAGCGCCGCCTTTGAAAAGAACGGCGCGCGGATCGAGCGCAAGCTGGCGGAAGACCGGGTCTATACGGCGCCGGATGGCGGCACGCTGACGCTGCCGGCGCGGGCGCTGATGCTGGTGCGCAATGTCGGGAATCATCTCTACACCGATATCGTGCTGGATGCAGAGGGGAAGGAAATTCCCGAAGCGATCCTCGACGCGGTGCTGTGCGCGCTGATCGCGACGCATGATCTCAAGGCGAGGCGCAATTCGCGCGCTGGATCGATTTACATCGTCAAGCCGAAGCTGCACGGGCCGGACGAGGTGGCTTATGCTAACGCGCTGTTTGACGCGGTGGAGGATTTGCTCAGCCTGCCGCGCGATACCCTGAAAATGGGCATCATGGATGAGGAGCGGCGCACTTCCGTTAATCTTGCCGCCTGTATCGCCGCTGCGAAGACCCGCGTGGTGTTCATCAATACCGGCTTTCTGGATCGCACCGGCGATGAAATTCACACCTCGATCGAAGCGGGGCCGATGATCCGCAAGAATGACATCAAGAACACGCCGTGGATCAAAGCCTACGAGGATCGAAACGTCGATATCGGGCTGGCCGCGGGGCTGCAGGGCCGGGCGCAGATCGGCAAGGGGATGTGGGCTGCGCCGGATGCGATGGCTTTGATGCTGGAGCAGAAAATCGCGCATCCGCGCGCCGGCGCCACTACCGCCTGGGTGCCGTCGCCGACGGCGGCGACGCTGCACGCGCTGCATTATCACGCGGTGGATGTAATGGCGCGGCAGGACGAGTTGAAATCGCGATTGCCGGGCGCGCTTGATGATCTGCTGACGATTCCCCTGGCTGACCGGCCCAACTGGCCGCTGGAGGATGTCAAGCAGGAGTTGGACAATAACGCGCAGAGCATTCTCGGTTATGTGGTGCGCTGGATCGACCAGGGCATAGGTTGCTCGAAAGTGCCTGACATTCATGACGTGGCGTTGATGGAAGACCGCGCCACCTTGCGCATCTCCTCCCAGCATATCGCCAATTGGTTGCTGCACGGCATTGTCACCGAGGCGCAGGCGCTGGAAACGCTGAAGCGGATGGCGGTGGTGGTGGACCGGCAGAACGCCGCTGATCCGCATTACAAGCCGATGGCGCCCGGTTATGACGGCGTCGCCTTTCAGGCGGCTTGCGACCTGATTTTCAAGGGCCGGACGCAACCGAATGGGTATACCGAGTTCATCCTGCACCAAAGGCGGCGCGAGGCAAAAGCCGCATGATTTAAGGCGATGGGGTGCTCGCCAAAGCTATTTTCGTTGCTAAACCGTAACAAAATGGACGTGCAAACGTTGTTAATCTAAGAGGGATATATCGGCGGCGGCGGGCGGGGCGTCAGGCGGCGCTGTGCCAGGAGGCAACGCGGCTTGTACGGTTGGCGGCGCGGCAGGCGGCGGGGCGTCATCGGGAATGGGGGGCGCTGGCGGTTGCGGGTCAGTTGGTTGCGAAGGGGCCGCCTGCTTGGGCAGTATTGGCGGGTATAGGGACGGGACTTGGTCGCGGCGGATGCCCAGGATGTGGCAGAGCGGGCGGAGGATGCGGCGGAGTTGCGGGTCTTGGGCGAGGAGGGCTGCCATTTCGGGATCGGCGAGGAAATCGCAGAATTGCGACCTGCCATGGGCGGTTTCCTGGATCAGGCGCAGCAGCCAGGCGTAATGGCGCGGCAGCGGGTCTGGCTTGCGGGGCCGGGCCGCGCCGGGCCGGGCTGGGCGGGGCTTGCGCAAGCGGGCCGGAATGGGGACGGGGTTGGCGGCGTTGCGCGCGAGGCGCGCCGTGAAGCGGAAGGCGATGCCGCGCAGGCGCTTCCAGATCTGGAACAGGAGCTGGCCAGGCAGGCAGGCTAGGCCCAGACGCCAGTCGCTGCGCCGGCCGATCACCTGGCACAGGTTCTCGATGATGTAGGCGAGGCGTTCTGCCGGGGCAAGGGAAGCGATCTGGTTCACTAACCGGATAAAACCACAAACCAGATCGAGTAAGCAAGGAGAATTTGCAGTTAATGATGGATTTTGTTAGCTGCGCGTTAGTTTGGCGACGGGACCATTGCCTTTGAGGAAGCGGTTATGCCAGCCGGCATCAAGGTTAACCTATTCTGCCTGATGCCGTCATCGCGAGACGCAAAGGGGCGTGGCGGAGGGTTCCAGCAATGCGAAGCATTGTTGAAAGGCCCCAGAGATGATCTAGGGAGATGATCCAGGACGGCCGAGGCGCTTCGGTATCGCCATCGCACGGCGTCCCTGCCTTCGGCGAGATTTCTGGATTGCTTCGTTGCGCTACGCGCGCCTCGCAATGACGTGGATTATTCGGAAAGGTTCAGTGCGCGTTTCGGCGCGCGTGGCATGCGGGGCTTGATCTAATCTGCGTTAATCTGCGTCATCTGCGGATAAATCTAAGGATGATCCGCAGATTACGCAGATTACGCAGAAAGAAGATTTACAGATTCGATGGATGCCGGGCTTGGTCTGATCTGCGTAGAAAGGGAGCTTTGGGAGCTGAGCATTTCGGATCAGCTTGATCGGCAAATGCTTTATGCCGTTGTTTTATCGAGTCGATGATCGTCGCGAAACGCCAACTCCGCCAGATCCATCATTGCGGCGGCGGGCGGCGAAGCCGAGGCCGAGCAAGCCGGTGCCGAGTAGGGCGAGGGAGCCGGGTTCTGGAACCCGCGTGGGCGTGGAGACCAGGGTGAGATCGACGAGGCCGTTGCCGGTTCGCGCGCCGCTTACCATGACCGCGGTGCCGGCCAGGACATCGGAGGCGAGAAAGGAGCCGCCGCCGCCGCCGCCGCCATTATAGATGCTGTTGCCGCCGCCGCCGCCATTGTAGCCGCCGCCGCCGCCGCCGCCGCCATAGTAGCCGCCGCTGCGGCCGCCGCCGCCGCCGCCGCCAAAACCGCCATTGCCGCCGCTGCCGCCGCCATTGAGAAACGCGTTGCCGCCGATCCCGCTGACGCCATTGGGAACCGCGTTGTCGCCGATTCCGCCGTGACCATTGTAGGCAAAGCCGCCGCCGCCGCCGCCGCCGCTGACGAAGCCGCCGGCGCCGCCGCCGCGGTTGACGCCGCCGCCGCCGCCGTTGCCGCCGCCGCCGCCGCTGGTGCCGCCATTGCTATTATTGCCGATGCCGCCGCCATTGCCTGCGGCGGTGCCGCCATCGCCATTGCCGCCGAGCGAATTGAAGACGGTGCCGCCGCCGCCGCCGCCGCCGCCGCCGGCGATGACCAGCGGCGTGTTGCCCGGCCCCGTGACAAAGCTGCCGCCGCCGCCGCCAGCGCCGCCGAGGCCTTGGCCGAAGGCCAGGCTACCGCCAGCGCCGCCGGTCAGGATGGTCAAGCTTTCACCCGCGGCGAGCAGGAAGTCGCCGCCGCTCTCGGCGCCGGCGCCGCCAAGCGCCTTCTTGAAGCTGGTGCCGCCCTGGGCGCCGAAGGCGGTGATGGCATAGGTGCCGGCGGTGGCGATGGTGCAGGTCTCGATGGCGCCGGTGAAGCCGAATGTTGTGCCGCAGACTCCGGCCTGGGCGATGCCGCCGAAGGCGACAGAGGCGAGGCTGAAAAACGTTGTGGCCATCAACAAGACGCGGGTTTTGCGCATGGTGGTTTCCTTTTGAACCTTGCAATCTCCAGACATTGAAGATTTTTAATCATTTCGTATAATTTTTGCAATAGAAATTCTCGTGTGACGCGGCAGTGTCTCAGTTTGAAATTCTCATAAATTAATAAAAGTTCTTTGGTTTCCCTGCCGGGCCGGCTCTCTTTCAAGAAAGAACGTCATCTTATAACAGTACCAGTTTTTCATCCCGTACCCGTATAAGATGCAATGGTGTATGGAAACCAAAAATTTTGAACCAAGCACCCGGAATAGACCTGAATTAAACTTGTTGAACACCGCAAACTGGTGGGGCTTATACCAAGCGGCATAGAGTTTGACCCATCCGCGTCATCATTGCGAGTCGCGCGAAGCGCAACGAATCAATCCTGAACTGTTCTCGAAGACTGGATTGCTTCACTTCGTTCGCAATGACGGCTTCGGGCGACATGGGTCAAACTCTAAGCTGGTTGGTATTACTCCAAAATGGGTAAACCAGCTTCGCCCTGCGGCGGCCATTGCATTGCGCCATGGATCACGCGGTAAATGGCAATGACGTCCGGCAATGGCTGGTAAACGGCAAGCCGGCAATGCCCAGCTCGCGGGTATTCCGAACCCGTCCAGGATGTCCCAATTGGGGAAATTGTTCGAGCTGCTGGATGCCCTGGAAAATCGCATCCGTCACCCGGCTGGCAACAGAGGCGCCGTTGTCATCCTTGATCCGGGCGGCAATATCCTGAAGATCAATGTTCGCCTCGGCGGAAAGCCGAATCACGAAGCAGGACGGATAGACCGGCGCACTGCCGCCACCACGGTTTCAAAGTCCACCGTCCGGCCTGCCTCAAAATCGGCAATCCCGGCTTCGACCTTGGCGATGAAATCACGCTCGCTGGTCACGTAGTACCGGATCGCGGTGTTGATCAGGGCGGATTTGGTGCGGCCTGTAGCCTGTGCGAGCTGGTCAAGCTCGGCATCTAGTCCTGCATCGACACGCGCGGCGATGGTTACGGATTTGGTCATGGCATCCTCCAATGCAAACAAAGTAAGCATTGTAAAACAAAAAAACTCAACCGGATTGTCGCACTCGCTTGATGATCGTTACGGCTACAGCCCGCAGGCGGCGAGGCGGATGATTTGCGCCAACGCGCCGGCCTCCAGCGCTTCATCGTGTGGCGCGCGCAGGATGACCGCGTCCGCCTCGGCGAGGCGGCGCAGCATGGCTGAATCCTGGACCGCAAAGGGGGTGGCGCGCCATAAGCCGTCCGCGTCGCGCTCTAGCGTCGCCCGCAGATGATCCGCGCGTTGGTCGTTTGCCTTCAGCGGCGTCGTCACCCGCGCGGGTTCGGTGGGCGGCGCATCGCCCGGCAGGCCGCAGAGGCGCTCGATGGCGGGGCGGAGGAAGAGCAGGGCGCAGATCAGGGCGGAAACCGGATTGCCGGGCAGGCCGAGCACCGGCAGCGCCGCCATTCTGCCGAACATCAGCGGCTTGCCGGGGCGCATGGCGATCTTCCAAAAATCGACGTCAAGGCCGCGCTCGGATAAGCCGGCCTGCACCAGATCATGCGCGCCGACGCTGGCGCCGCCGGTGGTGACCAGCAAATCAGCGCGCATCGCCTGTGACGCCGCTTCGGCGATGGCTTCGCGGTCATCGCGCGCCACCGGCAGGATCAGCGGCACGCCGCCTGCCGCGACGATAAATGCCCCCAAGGCATGGGCGTTCGAACTGACGATCCCGCCTGCCGGAATGGTTTCGCCGGGCAAGGCGATTTCATCGCCGGTCGCCAGCACGGCAATGACAGGGCGGCGATGCACGGCGAGCCAAGGATGATTGGCCGCGGCGGCTAGGCCGATCTGCCGCGCGCCGAGCCGCGCGCCCGCCGGCAGCACGATATCGCCGGCGGTGAAATCCTGGCCCTTTTTACGAATATGCCGATCCGGACGCACCGCTTCGTTCACCGTCACGCGGTCGCCGGCGACCGCCGCGTCCTCCTGCAGCAGAACCGTATCGGCGCCTTCGGGCATGACGCTGCCGGTGAAGATGCTGATGGTTTCGCCCGCGCCAATGCGCCCGCTGAACGGATGGCCCGCCGGGGCCGTGCCGGTCAGCCGCAACGCCGCGCCCAACGCTCCATCGGCGGCGCGCAACGCGAAGCCGTCCATCGCCGAAACGTCCGAAGGCGGCTGCGTCACCCGGGCTGCGACCGGCGCCGCCAGAACCCGGCCTGCCGCTTCCGGCAAGGGCACGGTCTCCGGCCCGGTGGGCGTCAGCATGGCGTTGATCCGCAATCGCGCTTCCGCAACACTCAGCATGATCGTCTCCTTGGCATAAGGATTCATACCAGGCGGCGTAAAGATTAACCAATCGGCAAGAGGAAGGCCAGGAGGCTCTGCCTCCTGGACCTCCGCCAAAGGCAGAGCCTTTGGAATCCATTAATTGGGTTTCCGCTGGGAGGGGTCAGAGACCCCTCCCAGCGGAAACCCATCTAGCGGGTTCTAAGGGCTAAGCCCTTAGTGGGGGTTTCAGGGGGCAAAGCCCCCTGATCTCGCTTTCGCGACCGGCTAATCTTACGCCGCGTGGTATGAACGCTTGCGTTCATTCATCCTTGGCGGCGCGGGCGAGGAGGGCTCGCATGATGGTTGCGACTCCGGCGCCGTTGATTAAGGAGACCACCGCTTCGGTGACTGGCATCTCGACGCCAAGCCTGCCGGCGCGCGCCTGGAGCGCGGGCGCGGTGGCGGTTCCTTCGATGACGCCGGCGCTGCGCGTAAGGATGGCGGAGGCGGATTCGCCACGTCCTAGTTCCAAGCCGAACCGGTAATTGCGGCTTGCCGGGCCGGTGCAGGTGAGCAGGAGATCGCCCAGGCCGGCGAGTCCGGCCATGGTTTCGCGCTTGCCGCCGCAGGCGATGGCGAATCGGGCGATTTCGGCGAGGCCGCGCGTGACCAGCGCGGCGCGGGCGTTTTCGCCAAAGCCCGCGCCGATCACCACGCCGGCGGCGATGGCGATGACGTTTTTCGCAGCGCCGCCAATCGCGGCGCCGGTGATGTCGGCGCTGCCGTAGAGCCGGAACTGCGATGCCGCCAGCCCGGTCACCAGATCGCGGCGCAGCCTGGCATCGGCGGCGGCGATGATGGCGGCGGCGGGCAGGCCAGCGGCGATCTCATGGGCGAAGTTCGGTCCGGTCAGGATCGCCAGCGGCCGCCCTTCATGCAGGCTTGCGGCGATTTCCGGGCCGAGCAGGCCGGTTGCCGCCTCCAGGCCTTTGCAGGCGAGGATAAGGGGGGCGTCGTCGCGCGGAAGGCGCTCCAGCAGGCCGCGCAGATGCTGGAAGGGCGACGCCAGGATGCGGTATCGCGCGGGGACGGAAGCCGCCGTCACCGCCAGATGGGGCGGCAGATCGATGTTGGGCAGGCGGGGATTATGGCGGGCCGTGGCGATCTCGTCCGCCTTGCCGGCAGCGCGCGCCACCAGCGCCACGCGTTTGCCGGCGGTGGCGGCGAGCACGGCCAGCGCCGTGCCCCAGGCGCCAGCGCCGTGCACGGCGATGTCAAATCGCTCATTCATCGGCCACTCTCAGGAGGGACGCCCCGCCATCCTCGATCATCAGCGCGGCGGCCAGCGCCGCCAGGATGGCGCGAGCGGATTCGATGAATTGATAAGGCGGATTGATGATCGCCAGCCCGCAGCCGTTCAGCAGTTTCGGGTCCACCGGCTTACGGATTAGCAATTCCGCCGCGATGATGTCGCGGATGCCGCGCCCCGCCAGATCATCGAAGAACGCCCGCACGGGGGGGCGGTGCTTGACCGGATACCAGGCGGCGTAGACGGCTTGCGGAAATTTCCGCCAGGCCGCCGCGAGGCTGGCGCTCAGCGCCGTGAACTCGTCCGGCCGTTCGAAGGGCGGGTCGATCAGCGCCAAAGCGCGCCGTTCGGCGGGCGGCAGCAGGGCAATCAGCGCTTCATAGCCGTCCCGGCGATGCACGTGAACTTGGTCATGATTGTGGAATTCGCGGCGCAGCGCCGCCGCATCCTCGTCATGCAATTCGCACAAGGCGAGGCGATCGCCCGGGCGCAGCAAGGCGCAAGCGAGGGCAGGCGAGCCGGGATAGAGGAGGTCCGGCCTGGTAGGGTCCAGCGTGGTAAGGTCCGGTCTGGCCAAGCTTGGCCTGGCAAGGCCCAGCTTGCCGACCAGCCCGATATAGTCGGCGAGGGCAGGGGCCTGGCTTTCGATGACGCGCCCGATGCCGGCTTGCCACTCGCCGGTTCGCTGCGCCGGCGCCGCGCTCAGGTCGTACCGGCCGATCCCGGCATGGGTGTCGAGCACGAAGACCGGCTTGTTTTTGCGCAGCATCGCCCGCAGTAAGGCGATGAACAGCGCATGCTTCACGCAATCGGCAAAATTTCCCGCGTGGTAGTGGTGGCGATAATTCATCCAATCGCTAAATACGCAGCTATGGCCTTCTCTGCCAGTGCTCTCTACCTGTACTTTTTGGCACGGCCTCGAGACTGACCGGGGAGTTTGACGGACACTTCAAACGCCTTACATCTCTGGTAGTAAACTTTCAGGAACATCGATGCCGCATCCACGATCCCGCAACCTCTGCCTGCCTGAAGGCCTCGCCGCCGCGCCGGTGGGGCTGGCCGCGCCTTTGCCGGCCGCGACTTTGCCCACCTGGGATTTGCGGGACCTGTTTGCCGGACCGGACGATCCGGCGATCGCGGCGCTGCTCGCGGAGACGGATGCCAAGGCGCGGCGTTTCGCTGCCCGCTATCAGGGACAGGTTGATACGCTCGCCGCCGCCGGCCTAGCGGCGGCGATTGATGCCTATCAGGAGATCGAGGAAAGCCTTGGCCGCTTGCTCTCTTACGCCCAGTTGAGATTCGCCGCCGATTCAAGCGCGCCGGAAACCGGCAAATTCTATCAGACGATGACCGAAACGGCGAGTGATTGCGGCGCGAAGCTGCTGTTCTTTGCGTTGGAACTCAACCAGATCGAGGATGATGTTCTGGACGCTAAAACCGCCGTTCCGGCTTTGGCCCGCTTTGCTCCGTGGCTGCGCGACCTCCGCGTGTTCCGGCCGCATCAGCTTTCCGGAGATTTGGAGAAACTTCTGCATGAGAAGGATGTCACCGGTCATGCCGCCTGGTCGCGTTTGTTTGATGAGACGATCGCCGGCTTGCGCATCGCGATTGGCGGCGAGGCGCTGACCTTGTCGGCGGCGCTGAACCGGCTTTCGGACGTCGACCGGAGCCGCCGCGAGGCCGCCGCCCGCGCCATCGGCCTCGCCCTTGCCGGCAACATCAAATTGTTCTCCCTGATCATCAACACCATCGCCAAGGACAAGGCGATTGCCGATCAGTGGCGCCAGTACCCGGCGCCTGCCTCGGCCCGCAACCGGGCGAATCTGGTGGAGGACGAGGTGGTGGCGGCGCTGGCGCAGGCGGTTGCGCAGGATTATCCGCGCCTCTCCCATCGCTATTACCGGATGAAGGCGAAATGGCTGAAGCTCGACCGGCTGGAGCATTGGGACCGGAACGCGCCGCTGCCTGGCGCGGATGAGCGCCTGATCCCTTGGCCGGAGGCGCGCGAGCGGGTGCTGGGCGCTTATGCTGGGTTCAGCCCGGAGATGGCGGAGATCGCGGCGCGGTTTTTCGACGGTCACTGGATCGACGCCGCGCCGCGCCCCGGCAAATCCGCCGGCGCTTTTTCGCATTCGACCGTGCCTTCCGCGCATCCTTATCTATTGATGAATTATCATGGCCGGCCGCGTGACGTGATGATGCTGGCGCATGAGTTGGGGCATGGCGTGCATCAGGTGTTGGCGTCGCGGCAAGGCTATCTGATGGCGGTCACGCCGCTGACGCTTGCGGAAACCGCCAGCGTGTTCGGCGAGATGCTGGTGTTTCGCGCGTTGTTGGACGCCGAGCTTGATCCGCGCCGCCGCCGCCTGATGCTGGCGCAGAAGGTGGAGGACATGCTGAACACGGTGGTGCGGCAGATTGCCTTCTACCAGTTCGAGTCGCGGCTGCACGAGGCGCGGCGGCAGGGCGAGTTGACGCCGGAGGACATTGCCGCGATCTGGCTTGATGCGCAGCGCGAAAGCTTGGGTCCCGCCTTTCATTTTACTGAGGAGTACCGGATGTTCTGGGCCTATGTGCCGCATTTCATCCACTCGCCTTTCTATGTGTATGCCTATGCCTTTGGCGATTGCCTGGTCAACGCCTTGTATGGCGTCTACCAGGATGAGGAGGCGCCCGGCGAGGAGGCGCGTGGGGGTACGGCGGGCTTTGTCTCCCGTTACCTCGATATGCTGCGCGCCGGGGGGACGGCCCGTCACCGTGAATTGCTGGCGCCGTTCGGCCTCGATGCGTCAGACCCTGGCTTCTGGCGCCGCGGGCTCGATGTTATTTCAGGCTTTATCGACGAGTTGGAGAGTGGAGACAATTATGGCGAATGACGCCGGCAATGAAGGCACCTTGTTCGGGGAGTTCCGACGCTTCGCCCGCACCTCTGGCGCGGTGGGCGGCATCGCGGCGCGCGTCGCCAGCGAGCGGGTGCTTGGCCGGAAAACCGACCGTTCCCGCCATGCGGAAGACCTGAAAACCATCCTCGGCGGCCTCAAGGGGCCGCTGATGAAGGTGGCGCAATTTCTCTCCTCGGTGCCCGACGCGCTGCCGGAAGAATATGCCCTGCAGCTCGCCGAATTGCAGGCGAATGCGCCGCCGATGGGGTGGCCCTTCGTGCGCCGCCGCATGGCCAATGAATTGGGGCCGGACTGGGAGAAGAAATTCTCCACGTTTTCCCATTCTTCCGCCGCTGCCGCCAGCCTTGGCCAGGTGCATCGCGCGACTTTGCCGGATGGCAGCCTGGTCGCCTGCAAGCTGCAATATCCCGATATGCCAAGCGTGGTGGAAGCCGATCTCAGGCAGCTGAAACTTGCCATGGCGGTGTATCGGCGGATGGACAACGCAATCCATCAGGATGACATTTATGTCGAGCTGGCGGAGCGCCTGCGCGAGGAGCTGGATTACACGCGCGAGGCGGCGCAGATGCGGCTGTATCGCATCATGCTCGACGGCATCCCCGATGTGCACCTGCCGAAACCTGTCGAGGAATTTTCGACAAAGCGCTTGCTGACGATGAGCTGGCTCGACGGCACCGGGTTTCAAACCTGGCTGGACACCAAGCCCGATCAGGAGGCGCGCAACCGGGTGGCGCGCGCGCTGTTCGCCGCCTGGTACGTGCCCTTTTACCGTTATGGCGTGATCCATGGCGACCCGCATCTCGGCAATTACCAGATAAGCCCCGGCGGCGGCATCAACCTGCTTGATTTTGGCGCAATCCGCGTGTTCGCGCCGCGTTTCGTCGCCGGCGTCATCGAGCTTTACGAGGCGATTCGCGATCAGGATGACGAGCACGCCCATCATGCCTATACCAGCTGGGGCTTCACCGATATCTCCAAGGAAAAGTTGCAAATTCTCAATGAGTGGGCAAAGTTTCTCTATGAGCCGCTGATGCAGGACCGGGTGCGGCTCATCTCGGAGACCAATGACTCGCAATATGGCCGCAGCGTCGCGATGAAGGTGCATGCCGGATTGCAGCGCACTGGCGGGGTGCGTCCGCCGCGTGAATTCGTGCTGATGGATCGCTCCGCCATCGGGCTTGGCAGCGTGTTTCTCCGGCTAAACGCCGAGCTGAACTGGTTCCAGCTGTTTCGTGAAACGGTCAAGGATTTCGATGGAGCGGCGCTCGCCGAGCGGCAGGCCTCGGCGCTTGCCGAAGCTGGCGTGCCAATTCCCAAGTAATGGCAATTTTGTCACGCGGGCTGAACGAGGGGCTGATCGCCCGGGCCTATCGCAAGGTTCTGCATTCCTACTATGCCAATGACCTGCTGATCGATCTGCGCCTGCGCGCGAAGCGGGAAGCGGTCGATTATATTGTTGCCAATATGCAACAAGCGATGATCCGCCGGGACCGGCTGGACCTGCTGCGATGGGCGCTCTCCCGCGCGCCCGATACCGGGCTGGTGCTGGAATTCGGCGTGGAAAAGGGCGCCTCGATCAACTGCCTCGGCAAGGCCACCTCCCGCCAGGTGCATGGTTTTGATTCCTTCGAGGGCCTGCCGGAGGATTGGCATGGCACGGCGGAAACCCGCGGGAAATTCAGCCTGGCGGGGAGGCTGCCGCAAGTGCCTGCCAATGTGACGCTCCATAAGGGCTGGTTCGACGTCAGCTTGCCGGAGTTTCTGAGGCGCCATACGGAGCAAGCCGCTTTTATCCATGTTGATTGCGATGTTTATTCATCGACGCAAACGGTCTTTACTTTGTTAGAGTCGCGCATTGTCCCGGGCACCGTGATCGTGTTCGACGAGTATTTTAATTATCCTGGTTGGCGTCAGCACGAGTACAAGGCGTTTCAGGAATTTATCGAAGCGACGAAGCTGAGCTACGACTATATCGGCTTTGCCGCCGAGAAGGGTCATGTCGCTGTCATCATCAAATGAGAATTTTTTCTTTCGAGACACGGCATCGTTGTGGAAAAGCACCGTGAACGCTTGAGCCTTGTGGATTAAGGCCGGCCCGGGCGGGACCGGCCTTTGTTGCTTACTTGGTTTGCGATGCTTGATCGGGCGACGCCTGGCCAATCCCAGCCTGGCCGGCATCTGCGTTAGGCGCGGGCGGTGGCGGGCGGTGGCCCATCATGCCGTCCTGCGGACCACGCATCATGCCATGCATCATCATGCCATGCGGGCCGTGACGCCAGCCCATCGGGCCGCCATGCGGACCTTCCGGCGGACGCGGACGCGCAACCACCTGCAAATCCTTAAATGACGCGCCGATTTGCTGCGCCATCACCACTTTGCCAAGGTCGTTCGAGGCGCCGTCGCCGACTACGGCGATGCTGTCGCCGGTTTTCAGCAGCTTGGCGAATTTTGTCGCTTGCGGCGGCGGCAAATGCACCGCGGTGCCATCGTCGAGCAGCACGCCATTTGCGGCGCCGTCCGGCCCGTAAAGCGTCTGGTCGATCTTGCCAGTCACCATCATGCGCTGCATTGCGCCATGGCGATGCTTGCCAAACCCAGCGCCAGGGCCGTTATCGGTCACGGTGCGATGCGTCGCCGAATCGGTGATCGAGACGCCTTGCACGACAGGTTCGGACGCAGCCTTGAGCCCATGCACCGTCACCTGATCGCCGAGCTTCACCGCATAGGCGATCTGGGTGGAGAGATAGGGCGGAAAATTAACATCTTGCCCATTCGACAAAATGATGCCGTCGATATCGCCGCGTGGCGTTATCGTGAAATGTTTTACCGTGCCGGCATAGCTTGGCAGGGATTGCGTTCCGGCCGTTGAGGCGAAGGCAGCGCCGCCGCTTAATGTCGCCATGGCAATGCCGGCGGCGAGCAGTGTCTTGAGGGATGTCATCAGAAAATTCCTTTGGTTAACAATTGGCCGGACATCCGGCCCAACTGCAACTATGCATCTCTCATGCCAAAGATTAAGCGTTTGAAAAGACTAGATATTGTAACGCGCTTCTCAAGCCTTGGTGTCGGCTTCCCCGACATCGCCTGTCGGCTTTTCCGACACAATGCCGTAGCGCTTGAGCCGGTCGTATAGCGCTTGACGGCTGATGCCGAGCAATCGCGCCGCTTCGCTGCGGTTGCCGCTGGCGCGCTGCAACGCGTCACGAATCATCGCCTCTTCCTTGGCCGCCATGGTCGCCGGCAGGGTTACAGCGGCGGCGGCTTCTGACAAGGCGCCTTGCAGCGAGAGATTGCCCACGTCAAGCGCGTTGCCGCGAGTGAGGCTGACCGCGCGTTCCAAGGCGTTGCGCAATTCGCGCACGTTTCCTGGCCAGGAATAGGCGGCAAGGCGGTTGATCGCCGCCTCCGTTAGGCGCGGCGGGGCGGGGCGCAGTTCCGCCAAGATGTGCCGCGCCAGCGCCGGAATATCCTCGGCGCGCTCTCGCAGCGGCGGCATGGCGACCGGCAACACGGCCAGCCGGTAATAGAGATCGGCGCGGAACCGCCCGGCCGCCACCAGCCCAGGCAAATCCTGATGCGTCGCGGCGATCACCCGCACATCGAGCTTTACCGGCTGGCCGCCGAGCGGCGCCACCTCGCGCTCTTGTAACGCGCGGAGAATCTTCGCCTGCGTCGCCTCCGGCATGTCGCCGATTTCATCAAGCAGCAGCGTGCCGCCTTCCGCCTCGCGAAACCGGCCGCGCCGGGCCGAGCTGGCGCCGGTGAAGGCGCCTTTTTCATGGCCGAACAACTCGCTTTCCAGAAGCTCGCCAGGAATCGCGGCGCAATTGACCGCGATGAAGGGCTTCGCCGCGCGGTCGCTGAACCGGTGGATCGCCTTCGCGACCAGTTCCTTGCCGGTGCCGGTTTCGCCGAGAATCAGCACGGTGGCATCCGAGGCGGCGGCCATGCCGATCCGCTTTTGCACTTCGCGGATGGCGGCGCTGACGCCGAAGATTTCGTCAGGACGCGCCCGCTCACGGTCCGGCTCATCCGGCGTCCGGGGAAGCTCAGCCTTTGCCAGCGTGTGATCCAGCGCTTGCCGCAATGCCGCCAATCCGATTGGCTTGGTCAAATGATCGTAAGCGCCCAATCGCATCGCCGCGATGGTGTTCTCGCCGCTGGCGTAGGCGGTGAGCATGATCACGGGAAGATCCGGCGCCAGCGCGCGGATGCGCCGCAGCGCTTCAATGCCGTCCATGTCAGGCATCCGGAGATCGAGGAACACCAGCGCCGGCGCCGCTGCCGCGATTGCCGCGAGAGCCGGCGCGGCCCGCGGAAATTCGCGCACCTGATGCCCGAAATCAGCGAGCGTCTCCACCAGGCTGTCGCGAAATCCCGCATCGTCATCGATGACAAAAATCGCGGCCATCACAGCGCCTCCGGCAACTCAAGGCGAAACGCCGCGCCGCGCGGCGCGGCGATCAAGGTGATGTCACCGCCCTGCGCGCGGATCATTTCGCGGGCGATGGAGAGGCCCAGCCCGGTGCCATCCGGCCTGCCTGTCACGAAGGGATCGAAAATCTCCGCGGCGATGTCAACAGGCACGCCAGGACCGTCATCGGCGACGGTGATGATCAACCGGCTGCCTTGCTGTCTTGCGGCGATGCTGATTTGTCCTCCGGCGGCACAGGCTTCCACGGCGTTGCGGATCAGGTTATCGAGCGCCCGCGCCGTCAGCGCCGGATCGAGCCGCGCCGACAAGGTTTCATCATCAATCGCAATGGTCAAGGATTTGGCGGCGGCACGATCCCGTGACGGCGCGACCGCCTGCTCGAAAAATTCCGCCAGCCGACAGATCTCGGGATGCGGCAGGGGCGCCGCGGCGAATCCAAGCAGCTTGCCTGTAAGCTCCTCCAACCTTCCGGCCTCGGCCAAGACCTTGGCCAGCCCCGCCTGACGCCGGGCGTCATCGCCGGCCAGGGCGCTCTCGGCGCGCAGGCGGATTGCCCCGAGCGGGTTGCGTATTTCATGCGCGAGCCCTGCCGCCATACGGCCAAGGGCGGCTAGTTTTTCCGACTGCGCCGCCCGCGCTTGCGCCGCCTTTAGGCGCAAGCCGGCGGCATTCAGCGCGGTGATCAACCTGTCGAGTTCGCGCTCGCCGGTGGCGGGCAACATCGGCAGCTCATCGGTGGAGGCGGTTGCCAACGCCGCCTCGATGGCGGTGAGCCGCCGCGAGAAGCCGAGAACCAGCCGCGCCAGATACCATGCCGAAGCGAGTAGCGTTACCAGAAGCACCGCCAATCCGGCCAAGGCTTGACGCGAAAACGCCGTGCGGAAGGTCGAAATTTCGATATAGGTGACGGCGGCGAGGTCGCTCTCCGCGCCGCCGAGCGGGCAGGCTGCAAGGATGGTGGGGACGCTGCCGGTGGCCCGACTGATCACCAGATGATCCGCCGCCACCGCGTCACGCGCCGCCTTTGTCATCTCCGCTTGCAACGCGGCGGGCGCCGCCGTCAGGAAGGTTCCAGAATTCGCGATCGCGCCATGAACCCCGGAAAAGCGCCGCAATCCAAGCGTGACGACGGCGGCGAGGCCTTCCGCGCTTGCCATGGCCGCTGAGCCATTGGCGCCGGCAGTATAGAATTCATAATGGAATTGGATCGATTCACAGGCGCGCGCCGCTTCGGATCGGTCCCGGCTGAGGCTGGCCGCGGCGGATTGACGATACAAGCCGATGATCAACGCGCCGACAATGAGAAAGGCAAAAAGCGACATCAGCCAAAGCGCCAGCAACCGTCCCCGCAATGAAAATGCCGGGATCACGTCTGAACTTCCACGGGACATCGAGCGCGTATATCAAGCGGCATAAAGATTAACCAATCGGCAAGAGTAAGGCCAGGAGGCTCTGCCTCCTGGACCTCCGCCAAAGGCAGGGCCTTTGGAATCCATTACTTGGCCTTCCGCTGGGAGGGGTCAGAGACCCCTCCCAGCGGAAGGCCATCTAGCGGGTTCTAAGGGCTAAGCCCTTAGTGGGGGTTTCAGGGGGCAACGCCCCCTGATCTTGCTTTCGCGATGGATCATTCTTTACGCCGCTGGACCCTGTCCCGTGGCGGGCAATCGCGGCCTTGGTTAACCGACCAGGCGCAGCCGGTTGTTCTGATGCATGATCAGGTTTTGGTACACCTTCACATAATCCGCCGCCATTCGTCTCGCGCTAAAGCGGGTTTCGAACACCTGCCGGATGCGGCGGCGGTCAAGCTGGCCGAGACGCGCCACCGCGGCCACCGCTTCCTCCTCATTTTCGACGATGAAACCGGTGACGCCCTCATCGATGATTTCGGGCACCGAGCCGTGATTATACGCGATCACCGGGGTGCCGCAGGCCATCGCCTCGATCATCACCAGCCCGAACGGCTCCGGCCAGTCGATCGGCATGAGCAGGGCGCGTGCGCCTGATAGGAAATCCGGCTTCATCCGGTCGTCGATTTCACCGATCAGCGTCGCGTCAGGACCCAGCATCGGCGCGATCTGCTCGTTGAAATACTCTTCGTCCACCCGGTCCACTTTCGCCGCGAGTTTCAGCGGAATCCCGGCGCGGCGGGCGATGTTGATGGCGCGGTCAGGCCGTTTTTCCGGCGCGATCCGGCCGAGAAAGGCGAGATAGGACGGTTCGATGGCCTGCGGCGTAAGCAGATAATGCGGCAATCCGTGCTGCACCGTGCCGATGAAATTCGCCTCCGGCAAAGGCGCGCGCTGCGAGTCGGAGATCGAGATCACCTCGATCGGCGGCAGCGCCGCGTAAACCGGGCGAAGCTCCGGCAAGTCCAGCCGCCCGTGCAAGGTGGTGACAAAAGGCACGGACTGCCGCGAAAAGAGCGACGCCGGCCAGTAATCGAGATGGAAATGCAGCACATCGAATTCATGCGCCATCTGGCGGACCCGCTCCAGCAGCAGCATATGCGGCGCGGTAAAATCGCGCATTGTCTTGTCGAGCCGCAAGGCGCGGGGCCATACCGGTTCAAGCGTCGCGCGGGTGACCGAATCGCCGCTGGCGAACAAGGTGACGTCATGCCCCATCGCCACTAATTCCTCGGTCAGATACGACACCACCCGTTCGGTGCCGCCATAAAGTTTTGGCGGCACCGCCTCGGCTAGTGGCGCAATTTGTGCAATCTTCATGATTAGTTGATCCCCACGTTATAAGACAATTCTGATAAAGCATTGCGATGCGGCGCTTGTGAGGCAGGCGCGCCCTAAAAGCGCCGCATTACTCGCTATCTTTCAGTCTGACAGGGCACCTGCCTTTTTGCCCTGGCGGCTCCCTTAACTCTCGGAAAGAAACAAGATGTTGATCTTGGGTACGGCAAAAATGGCGAAGGGTTCAAATCATGAAAAGCGATGAATTCACGCGCCGCCCTGTCGCTTTCATCCTCGCGGCCATCCGGCGGCGGGCGGTGTCGCATATTATCATTTTGTTGACTGTGTTTTCGGCCGTCGCTTGCTCGGTCGGTTCGCAATACGCGGTGAAGCACATGGTCGATGTGCTGTCGCGCAATGACAAATCCGCGATCTGGACCGCGTTCGCCTTTCTCGCCGGGCTGATCGCGCTCGACAACGTGATGTACCGGATCGGCGGCTGGATCGCCGCGCGCAGCTTTGTCGCCGTCACCGGCGATATAAGGCGCAAACTGTTTAACCATATGCTCGGCCATGCGCCCGGCTATTTTGCCGAACGCCGCCCCGGCATGATGGCGGGACGAATCTCCGCGACCGGCAACGCGGTTTACCGGATCGAGAGCCTGACCGCCTGGAACGTGCTGCCGCCGTTGTTCGCGGTGACCGGGGCGATCGCCATGCTCAGCACGGTCGATCCGCTGATGGGGCTGATGCTGATCGTGGTGGCGCTGCTGCTGGGGCTTGTGCTGGCCTACCTCGCCCGCATCGGCCGCGGTCTGCATCAGGATTACGCGGTCGCCGCCGCGGCGGTCGATGGCGAACTGGTGGATGTCATCAACAACGTCAACGTGGTGCGCGCCTTCGGCGCCATCCGCCGGGAACGCCGCCGCTTCGCCGGCGATGTCAACCGCGAAATGACGGCGCGGCGGCAGAGCCTGCGCTATCTCGAAAAATTGCGCATCTTGCACGCCGGCGTCACCGCCATTCTCACCGCCTGCCTGCTGGCCTGGACGCTGCTGCGCTGGGAACATGGGCAGGCGACGCCGGGCGATGTGGTGCTGGTGACGACCTTGGGCTTCACGGTGTTGCACGGCACTCGCGATCTCGCGGTCGCCTTGGTCGAGATGGTGCAGGATTTCGCCCGGCTGTCGGATGCGCTCAGCGCCTTGCTGGTGCCGCATGAGATGCCGGATCATTCAACGTCACGCGTGCTGGAAGCGCCGCGCGGCGCGGTTTCGTTCGCCCAGGTTGGCTTTCACTATCCGGATAGCGATGTGGTTCTCGACGATTTCACGCTGAGCATCGCGCATGGCGAGAAAGTCGGCTTGGTAGGCCGTTCCGGCTCCGGCAAATCGACGGTGCTGGCGCTGCTGCAGCGCCTGTTCGACGTGCAGGACGGCCAGGTGCTGATCGATGGCGAGCCGGTCGGCGAACTTACCCAGGCCAGTCTGACCTCGGCGATTTCCGTGGTGTCGCAGGATGTCCAGCTGTTTCAGCGCTCGGTGATGGAAAATATCCGTTATGGACGTCCCGATGCGACCGATGCGGAAGTCCGCGCGGCGGCGGAGGCGGCGGAGGCCGATAGCTTCATCCGCAAGTTGCCGCAAGGCTACGCGACGCTGGTGGGCGAGCGTGGGCTGAAACTTTCCGGCGGGCAGCGCCAGCGGCTTGCGATTGCCCGCGCCTTTTTGCGCGATGCGCCGATTTTACTGCTGGATGAAGCCACCTCCGCCCTTGATTCGGAATCGGAGCAAGCGGTGCAGGAGGCGCTGGACCGGCTGACGCATGGCCGCACCGTCATCGCGGTGGCGCACCGGCTGTCGACCTTGCGCAATTTTGACCGGATCGTGGTGATGGATGCCGGCCATATCGTCGAACAGGGCAAGCCCGCCGAACTGGAACGCATCGGCGGCGCCTATCGCGACTTGATGAACAAACAAGGGCTGCATCTGGTTAAGCAAGCGGCCTGAGCGGGACGATACGCTGCGGGCGGCAGGATAAGGAAGCGCTTCTTTTTTATAAAAAAGAAGCAAAAAATTTTTAATATTTAGGCGATGCTGGTTTCGCGATTGCAGTCCTCATCAAACAGAAGTTTTTTGGTTCTTTTTTTCCAAAAAAGAACCGCTTAAACCACGACCACGCCTTCCGGCAGCGCTTTCGGGTCCTGCCAGAAGGCGTCCGCCTCGAAACGGGTGAACAGGTCCGGCGGCAGGATGGCGCGGCGCTCGATGTGCCGCACCGCGCTGCCGACATTGTGCAGGCCGGGCGTGCCCAACCGGGCGTCGAACTCGATCATGTCGTAGCAGGGTTCGATATGCTCTGGGTCGTGGGCGAAGAGGGGTTGATCCAGGAACTGATAAATCGCCGCCAGCGCGCCGCGCGGATTGGCGGTGAGCGTTTCGTAACGCACCAACAGAATCCGGTCCGCCTGCTCGCCGTACACCGCCTCGCGCAGGGCGTTCCAGGCGAAGCCGACCATGCCGTCCGGCGCGCCCAACCCGCTGGTCCGGCTATAGACGGTGCCGCCGGGGTCGAAGTTGAAAATTTTCGACGGCTCCAGGTAGTTGCGGCGGATCAGCCGCTCGATGCTGTCGATCACCCAGGCCGGATTGCGCACGCAGCAAATGAGTTTTGCTTTGGGAAACAGCGAGGTCAGAGCGGGCAGCTTGGTGGTCCATTGGCGGTTGGTGTCGAAGACCAGTTTATCCGGGTGAATATCGGCGTAATAGGCATCGAAACAAACGCGCAGCAGTCGTTCGCGCTGCTCGTCATCAATGAACACGGCGCTTTCATTACCCTGGCTCATCTCCCGGAGCAGCACGTTGAACAATCCACCGACCGGGCTGGTCATGCCGGCGTGAAAGAATGGGTTCTGCCGGAGTAATGCAGCAAGAAGCGTGGAACCAGAGCGTGGCAGGCCGGAAATGAAGTGGATGCCGTTTCGCATGATCGATCCTTCAGCTAACATAATTTCAAGTAGCAAAGATAAGCTTCTTGTCACAATGTTCAGTTATCATAATGGTTCTGCTGATCGCTATCTTTTGTATCGAAAAAGTTTTTTATATTGACATTTTGTTTTGGAAAATCCTATATTTGATCAGTACGATTGCAAAATGCAACGTTAGCAATGGGGGCTGCCGTGAAACTGTCCATGTTGGTCAGCGCATCGTTATTGACCATCTGCGCCTCATATTCCTTCGCCAGCGCCAGCCCGGTTGAGTTTACCTATAGCGGCGCCCTGCAGACTTATTTGGTTGCCGCAACCGGCCTCTACGATATTCAGGCTACCGGCGCCGCCGGCGGCAATAGCGACGGCGGCAGCAAAGGCGGACTGGGCGCGCAAGTCAGCGGCGACTTCAACCTTGTAGCCGGAGAGTTGCTGCAAATCGCGGTGGGCGGCGCGGGCGATTATGGTATCGGAGGCGGCGGCTCAGGCGGCGGTGGCGGCAGTTTCGTGGCCGGGCCAAACAACACGCCGCTGGTGATTGCGGGCGGTGGTGGCGGCGCCGCTGTTCCAAGTAGCAGGCCTGGTGGTGACGCCAAATTCGGCACCGACGGTATGCACGGAACGTTCGGCGGTGGCGGGGGTTTTAACGGTCATGGCGGCTATGGCGGCGGCGCTCATAGCGGAGGGTTTGGCGGCGGCGGCGGCGGCGGCGGCGGCTTCAGGACAGCGGGCGGCGATGGCGCACGCATCGGCGGCGGCGGCGGCGGTTTTCCCAATCTCGCAGGCGGCATTGGTAGCCCTGACCGAGCCTATTCCTATAGCGATGGCGGCTTTGGCGGCGGCGGCGGCGGCTATAGCGGTACGCTTGAAGGTGGCGGAGGTGGTGGCGGCGGCGGCGGTTATAGCGGCGGCGGCGGCGGCGGCGGCGGTTCGGTCTATTTAGGCATTTATGGCGGCGGCGGCGGTGGTGGCGGTTCGTTTGATGGCGGCATCAACCCAATGTTCACTCTTGCCACCGGCGGCGGTAATGGCCTGGTGACGCTTAACGATCTTTCATCCACTCCGGTTCCCGAACCCGGCTCGCTGCTGCTGCTCGGCACCGGGTTGCTCGGCCTTGGCGCTTTGAAGCGCAAGCGGTGAAGTTCAGGCCGCGATCTTGGCCTCACGATTGAACATATCGGCCAGATGGCTTAGCCGCCGCGCCACCGCGTCGCCGGCAAACACGCTCGTTGATTTCTCGAGCTACATCCCCTGCTCCCCCTGCATGGCTCTATGGTTATTGTGGTCGCGCTTCAAAAGTTGAGTTGCTGCGGGGCAGGCCAAAAATAAAGTGGATACTTTTCTGCAATGATCAATACTGTCAACATGATTATGATTACAACAGGGACAATAGTATTCGAAAAATCAACTTAAAGGCGCACAAAATATCTATATTCACGCTATAGTATAAAATATGGTTTATTGACAAATATTTGATCTTATGAATAATAAAATCGACATAGTCGTAAAATCAATTTGGGTGGAACAGAACATCAAATGAAAACAGCGTTTATGGTTGGCGCTTCGTTGCTTGCGATTTGCGCGTCAGGCTCCTTTGCCGCCGCAAGCACGACTGACTTTACCTATACCGGAGGCTTCCAGACCTATATTGCTCCCATCGCCGGAGTCTACAACATCCTTGCCTATGGCGCGCAGGGCGGTCAATCAAGCCTCGGCAGCGGCGGCAAGGGGGCGGAGATCGGCGGCAACTTTACGCTCACCGCGAATGAGATACTGAAGATCGCGGTTGGCGGCGCGGGTGGTTACGGCATTCATAGCGGCGGCGGCGGCGGCGGCAGTTTTGTGGTTGGCCCCAAGAGCGCGCCGCTGGTTATCGCTGGCGGTGGCGGGGGCGCCAGCGATGCGCTTGCTGGCGGCGAAGGCCTTGCCGGCACTTCAGGAGGCGCTGGCACCGATCGTGGCGGCGCTGGCGGAACGAATGGCCGTGGGGGCCAGAGCGGCCTCCACTATAGCGGCGGCGGCGGCGGCGGCTTTAAAAGAAGCGGCGCCGGTTTCTATGGCGGCCGCGGCGGTTTTCGGTATCCTTTCCTCACAGGCGGTTTCGGCTACGGTTCGGGCGGCTTTGGCAGTGGCGGCGGCGGCGGCACCTATAGCACGTTTGGCGCCGGCGGTGGCGGCGGCGGTGGCGGCGGTTATAGCGGTGGCGGCGGCGGTGGCGGCGGCACCTATCGCCATAATGGCGGCTATGGCGCTGGCGGCGGCGGCGGTTCGTTCCTCTCCGCGTCGGCGCTGAACGGCGTGCTGCTAGCAGGCATCAATTCCGGCGATGGTTTTGTCCTGATCAACGACCTTGCCGGACCTCCCCCGGCAATTCCGGCCCCTGAACCTGGCTCGCTGGTCGTGCTGGCGACTGGCCTGCTTGGTCTTGCCGCCGCGAAATTTCGTAGAAACTAGAGCATTTTCCGATCATGCTGATCCAAAAATGCTCTATGCTCTTTGGTTTATCGAGCCGATTCACCCGATCATGGATCACAAGAGTGATCCAACTTGATCGGGATCGGCTCTAGCGCCTAATCGGTTTAGGCTGAACCGATCATGCTGCAAGCGTCAGGCCGGGCGAATCTCGGCCTCAAGATTGAACATATTGGCCAGCCGGTTCAGCCGCCGCGCCACCGCGTCGCCGGCGAACACGCCGGTTGATTTCGCGAGAGCGAGCACGAGACGTCCTGGTTCCACCGTCAGCGCCGTCGCTCCCAGCAAGCGCGGCGTGCCGGCGGATAAGGTATAGGCAAGCCGCAAGGCCGCGCCGACCGCTTCGGCCCGGCGCGCCGCGCCCATATCAAGCAAAAGCCGCGCCGGCGCCAGGAATCCCGCATCGATTGGCGCTTCGTAGCGCATGGCGAGAGAGAGGGCGAGATAGGCGCGGGCGTGATGATCGAGGCCGACGCCGGTTTGCCGCAGCACCCGCAGGAAGGCCTGTTCGGCGCGATATTCGGGATGCTCCAGGCTGCCGATATCGGAAAACCAGCAGGCAGCTTCGCGCAGCCGCCGCTGCGCCGGGGATTCGCTGGCGAATAAGGGCGCGGTCCAGGCAATCAGCGCGTCGGGCATGCCGGCATCGCGCAGCGAGCCGATGGTGAGGTCGCGTCCCGCGGCAACCAGCGGGTCCTGGTCGCGCATTTCGGCGGGGAGCTGGCGCAGGAACCAGCCTTCGCGCAGCCCGTTGGCGCTGAACACCACCCGCGCCGCATTGGTGGCGCGCAGCAGCCGGCGCAGGATTACCGCCGCATAAGGCAGATCATCAATTCGACGGCGCGCCACGCCCGGCATCCGCTCGATGAGCTTGTGGCTGGCCTCGCTGATCACGCCAGAGAGATCTCGCGCCTCGTCCCGGCTGATCGTGTAATGATGCACCATGGCGAGCGGATAGCCGGTCTGCGCGATATGGATGCGCGCTAGCGCGCGGAACGCGCCGCCGGAGAGATAAAGATCGCCCCCCGCGCCGTCGCTTAGAAACGCCACTTTCGCCAGTTCATCGGCGACAATGGCGCGCGCCCGGGTCGGATCATCGCCAGCCCGGTCGGCAAGGCGAATCACGCCCACAGGCATTGTCGCCGCGGGTCCAATCAGGCCGCGCGACAGCCTGACGGTCTCCAGCGAACCGCCGCCGAGATCGGCCAGGATGCCATCCGCGGCGGGAATGCCGCAGAGCACGCCTTCGGCGGAAAGCCGTGCCTCTTCCTCGCCGGTGAGCGTGGTGATGGTGAGTTGCGGGATGTGCTTGCCGAGGCGCTTGACGAAATCCGCGCCGTTTTCGGCGTCGCGCACCGCCGAGGTCGCCAGCGCCTCGAACGGATGCGCCCCCATCGCCTCGACGATGGCGGCATAGCGGTGCAACACGGTTTCCGCCTCGTCCATGGCCGCCTTGTCGAGCTTGTTGGTCTTGATCAGCCCCTTTGCGAGCCGCAGCACCGCTTTCTCATTGAAAATCTGCACCGGATTGCGGGACTGCCCCTCGAACACCACGAGGCGGACCGAGTTGGAGCCGAGATCGACCACGGCGCGCCGGTTTTGACGCAACGCCTGAGCCGGTGGTTTTGCGGTGATTTCAGTGCTGAGTGTGCGCATGCCGCTCCCATACCGGGATTTTGCCCCCGCCGCCAAGCCTGGCCGCCAAGCCTGGCCGCCAAGCCTGGCCGCCAAGCCTGGCCGCCAAGCCGCCTAATGATCCCGCAATTGCGGGTTATCGAAAACCGGAGTGCGCCAGCGCCGCAAGGCTTCCGCGAGCGAGGCCGCCAGATCGCGCTTTTCGGCGTCGCCCAGGGCCGCGCCGATGATCTGGCGGGTGTTGCGGGCGGTCAACGCCAAAACCGGTACGGTGCCTGGACGCTCCTCCAGCGACACCTTGAGAAAATAGGGCTTCATAGAAAATTCACGGCGGCGGCCTCGCATATCGGTTTGGCACACCGTCAGCGCATCCTCGGTCAGCAGGATCGCCTCGGTAGCGCGGGCCGCGCGGATGTTCAGCCGGAACAAGTAGATGGCCAGCCCCATTTCCGCGACGTTGAAGCCGATGACCGGGAAAGCGCCGAGCAGGAACATCAGGCTGGAAACCCAGGCCGAGCCGCCCAGCATCAGGCCGATCACCATCCATGCGCCGCGCCGCGACAAGCTGCGATGCGGCCGCAAAATAGCCTGGAACAAGGGAGGAGCGGCGGCATCGGACATATCCTATAGTTTGCCGGATTTGCGGTGAGCGCAAGGCTTGCCTTTCATCATCGCATGACGGCACAAACGGATCATGCCGAAATCCCTGAAGCCGAAGCTGATGAAGCGCGCCGATGTGCCAAAATTCCTGCACGCGATCAGCAAGGGCATCGCCGATGCCCAGACCGAGCTGCTGTTCGAGACGCCCTTCACCTTGCTGGTCGCCGTTGTGCTGTCCGCCCAGACCACCGATGCCGCGGTTAACCGCGCCACGCCGGCTTTGTTCGCCGCGGCGCCGGACGCCGCCTCGATGGCCGCCTTGGGCGCCGAGGGCATCGCGCCCTATATCCGCGCGATCGGCTTGTGGAAGGCGAAGGCGCGGTACGTCGCGGCGCTTGCCGAACAGCTGGTCCTGCGTCATGACGGGGTGGTGCCGGAGGACCGGGAAAGCCTGGAGGCGCTGCCGGGGGTGGGGCGAAAAACCGCCAATGTGGTGTTGAACGTGGTGTTCGGCCAGGCGACGATGGCGGTGGACACGCATATTTTCCGTCTCGGCAACCGCACCGGAATTGCGCCAGGGATGACCCCGCGCGCCGTCGAGGACGCGTTGGTCGCGCGCATTCCGTCCGACATGCTGCGCCCGGCGCATCACTGGCTGATCCTGCATGGCCGCTATCTATGCAAAGCGCGCTTGCCTGAATGCTGGCGCTGCCCCGGCGCTGAATGGTGCGTCTTCGAGCCGAAGGCGCTTCGGCCCGAGGCGATTGCCCGCACCGCGCCCGCGCGCCTATAGAGACGGCGATGTTGCAGGATCAGCTTCCCTTCGTGAAAATGCATGGCGCTGGCAATGATTTTGTCGTGCTGGACGGCCGCGCGCAACCATTGCGCCTATCCCGGCAGGAGGCGCAGCGCATCGCCGATCGCCGCCGTGGCATCGGTTGCGATCAGATCATCCTGATCGAGCCAGATCCGGAATTCGACGCCTTTATGCGCATCCTCAACGCCGACGGCACCGAAGCCGGCGCTTGCGGCAATGCGACGCGCTGCGTCGCCGCCCTGCTGGCCGAGGAGGAAGGCGCGCGGACGCTGACCATCCGCACCAGCGCCGGCATCCTGCCGGCCACCATTGTAGGGCCTGGGCTAGTCGAGATCGACATGGGCCTGCCGCGTTTCGAGTGGGATGAAGTTCCGCTATCCGAACCGATGGACACGCTGCGGCTCAGGCTAGCGCTGGGTCCAGTCGAAAGCCCTGCCGCCTGTTCCATGGGCAACCCGCACGCCACCTTTTTTGTCAATGATCTGGCGCATCTGCCGGTCGAAAGCCTGGGTCCGACGCTGGAGAAGGCGCGCCTTTTCCCGGACCGCGCCAATATCGGCTTTGCCCAGGTTGAAAGCGCCGGGATTGAAGGCCAGAGCCGCATCCGCCTGCGGGTTTGGGAACGCGGCGCGGGGCTGACATTGGCCTGCGGCTCCGGCGCCTGCGCCGCTTTGGTCAACGCGCACCGGCGCGGGCTGACCGGGCGCAGCGCCCATCTCGTCATGGATGGCGGCACGCTGCGCATCACCTGGCGCGCCACGGACGACCATGTGCTGATGGAAGGCCCGGTCGCCACCGCCTTTAGCGGCATTATGTCGCCGGAATTGAGTCCTGAATGAGTTTGGAGATCCTCACCTTTGGCTGCCGCCTCAACGCGTTTGAGAGCGAGGTGATGCGCGGCCATGCCGAATCGGCGGGCGTGACCGACGCGATCATTGTCAATACCTGCGCCGTTACCGCCGAGGCGGAGCGGCAGGCGAGGCAGGCGGTTCGCCGCGCAGCTCGAACCAATCCTGGTACAAAAATAATCATCACCGGCTGCGCGGCGCAGATTGATCCGGCTGCTTGGGCGGGCATGCCGGAAGTGTCGCGTGTGCTTGGCAATGCCGAGAAGCTGCGCGCGGAAAGCTGGCATGATGGCGCTGCTATGCTGGTTTCCGACATCATGGAGGCGCGGCAGACCGCGGCGCATCTGATCGACGGTTTCGGCTCGCGCGCCCGCGCTTTCATTGAAATTCAGCAAGGCTGCGATCATCGCTGCACCTTCTGCATTATCCCGTTCGGGCGCGGGCCGAGCCGCTCGATCCCGATGGGCGCCATCGCCGGGCAAATCCGCCGGTTGGTCGCCGGCGGATATCATGAGGTGGTGCTTACCGGCGTTGATATCACCAGCTATGGCGCTGACCTGCCGGGTGCGCCGAAGCTTGGCCAACTGGTGCGCCGCGTACTGGCTGCCGTGCCGGAACTGCCGCGCCTTCGGCTGTCCTCCATCGATCCGGCGGAGATCGATGCGGATTTATGGCAGGCTATCGAGAGGGAGCCTCGCCTGATGCCGCATCTGCATCTTTCGGTGCAGGCGGGGTCGGACATGATCCTGAAGCGGATGAAGCGCCGCCATTCCCGCGCGCAGGTGATCGAGGTCGCCGCCCGCGCCCGCGCCTTGCGCCCTGACGTCGCGCTGGGCGCTGATTTGATCGCCGGTTTTCCCACCGAAACCGATGAAATGTTCGAGGATACGCTCGGACTGATTGAGGAAGCCGGACTCGAATTCCTGCACGTGTTCCCTTACAGCGCCCGGCGCGGCACGCCGGCTGCGAAGATGCCGCAAATGCCCATGCCAATTCGCCGTGAACGCGCCGCCCGCCTGCGCGCCGCTGGCGAGGCGGCTTTGGTTCGGCATTTCGCGGCGCAAACCGGGCGCGCAATCAGCGCATTGGCGGAAAGCGGATCAAAGGCTCATGCGGAGGATTTTTCGCCTGTGCAATTCACCGTTCCGGTCACGCCCGGCACTCTGTTTCGCGCCCGCGTTACCGGCGCAACGCCTCACGCGCTGATCGCCAAGCCAATTTAGCATGGCATTAGGCGGCTTCTTCTCCAAGCTAAAATCGGGACTTACCCGCAGCAGCCAGAAGCTCACCGGCGGCATCACCGGCGCCTTCGCCAAGCGGCTGCTCGACGAGGCAGCGCTGGAGGAGCTGGAGGATTTGCTGGTCGCCGCCGATCTCGGCCCGCATGTCGCGATCATGATGATCGACAAGTTCCGCAGCGCGCGGTTCGGCCGCGAGGTGACGGATGTCGAGATCAAGACCGCGCTGGCCGAGGATATTGTCGAGGTTTTGAACCCGGTCGCCATTCCGCTGGAGATCGATCCTTCGAAAAAACCCTTCGTCATCCTGATGGTCGGCGTCAACGGCACCGGCAAGACCACCACCATCGGCAAGCTGGCCGAAACCTACCGGGCGGAAGGGTTGCGCTCGGTTTTGGTCGCCGGTGACACCTTTCGCGCCGCCGCTGTCGAGCAGTTGCAGGTCTGGGGCCAGCGGGCCGGCGCCCCGGTGATCACCGGGGCCGACGGCGCCGATGCCGCCGGCCTCGCCTATGACGCGCTAGTGCGGGCGCAGGAGGAGGGCGCCGATGTGCTGATGATCGACACCGCCGGGCGGCTGCACAACAAGACGGCGCTGATGGAGGAATTACAGAAAATCATCCGCGTGCTGCGCAAGCGCGACGAAACCGCGCCGCACGCCATTCTGCTGACGCTCGATGCCACCACCGGCCAGAACGCCATCACCCAGGTGAGCCTGTTCCGCGACATGGTGGAGATCACCGGCCTGATCATCACCAAACTAGACGGCAGCGCCCGCGGCGGCATCGTCGTGGCGCTGGCCAACGCCTTCGACATGCCGATCCACGCCGTTGGCGTCGGGGAGCAGGCGGGCGACCTGCGCCCCTTCATCCCGGAGGATTTCGCGCGGGCTTTGGTGGGACTTTGAGATGGACTGCCCTCTGGTTTTATGATAACTATTATCTAATTGAAAAATGGAGCGCATGATGCCGCGCAGCTTCGCCCTTGGCGAGAGGTTCGAAACCTTGATCGATACGCAGGTTCAGGAAGGCCGCTACAACAACGCGAGCGAGGTCGTCCGCGATGCGCTCCGCCTGCTGGAGGACCGGGAAACGCTCCGCAAGCTCCGGCTAGGCGAACTGCGTGGACAGGCCGAGCAAGGCCGTCTCAGCGGTCTCTCAAATCAAGATGGCGATGAATTCCTCAACCAGATGGAGGTAAAATACCGCAAGATGGCCAATGCTGCTCAGAGCTGATGCAGCTTCGGTTCAGCCAACTTGCCGAAGCCGATATCGAGGCTATCGGCGATTTCATCGCGCGCGATAATCCCGAACGGGCTGTCACCTTCATCCAGGATTTACGAACACGCTGCCGCCACCTTGCAGCCCTGCCGAGATCAGCCCCGTCACGAGACGATCTGGGGGAAGGGGTGCGGATGTTGGTGCTTGGCCGCTATCTGATTTTGTACGTCCTTCACGAGAACCTACTGGAAGTCCGCCGCGTTGTTCATGGCGCGCGAAATCTAACGGAACTCGATTTTATATAAGGCCCGGCTTATATAAGACTCGGCAGGCGCGGCGCCTCACGCATTCGCGGCGGGGGGCGTGTCCGTCTGCTGGCGGCGGGATTGCCAGAGGCCGACGAAATCGACCGGGCCGAGCATGACCGGCGGGAAGCCGCCGTCGCGGGTGACGTCGGCCAGGATGTTGCGGGCGAAGGGGAAGAGCAGGCGCGGGCATTCGACCAGCAGCACGGGTTCCACCTGATTTTCCGGAATGCCTTCTAGGGTAAAGATGCCGGAATAGGCAAGTTCGGCGATGAACACTGTCATCGTCGCGCCGCTCTCGGCGGGTGAATCGCCGCTGCCGTTGGTGGAGGGCTGCGGGATGGTCGCCTCGGCGCGGGTGGCGAGCGTCACCTCGTAGATGTTCTGGTCATCCTGGATGCGGCGGACCTGCACATCGAGATTGATGTTTACCGTCGGCGCCTGGCGCAGGATGGTGTAGATGGCGGGCGCGTTCGGCACCTCGAAAGACAAATCCTTCGTGTATTGGATATTCAGGGTGAGGGGCGCGGTCTGCGTTTCCGACATAGAAGCATCTCCGGTTGAAGTCGGCCCCCGCCTAGCACGGGCGATGCTTTGGTGCCAGCATGCGAGCCGGAGAATGCCCGGAGAATATGATGACAAAAACGGTGTTTATTGATGGCGAAGCGGGAACCACGGGCCTCGGCATCAGGGATCGCTTGCGCAGCTATCCAGGCCTTGCGGTGAAGAGCCTTCCGGAGGCGGCGCGCAAGGATCGGGCGGCGCGGCTCGCGATGATGGAATCGGTCGATCTGGTGGTGCTCTGCCTGCCGGACGAGGCGGCGCGCGAGGCGGCGGCGCTGGTGGAGGGCCTGGGTTCGCGGGCGCCGAAGCTGCTCGACGCCAGCTCCGCCCATCGCTGCGCGCCAGGCTGGGTTTATGGCTTGCCCGAGCTCGCGCCGGGACAGGCGCGCGCTATCGCCGAAGCGCCGCGCGTGTCCAATCCCGGATGCTATCCAACGGGCGCCATCGCCCTGCTGCGGCCTTTGACCGAGGCCGGGATCATCCCGGTGGATTTCCCCGTGATGATCCAGGGCGTGTCCGGTTACTCGGGCGGCGGCAAGGCGATGGTCGCGGCGCATGAGGCGGCGCATGGGCCGGCCTTCGAAGTTTATGCGCTTTCGCTCAATCACAAGCATGTGCCGGAGATCGAGCGTTACGCGGGGCTAAAGCGGCGGCCTTTGTTCATGCCTTCGATTGGGCATTACCGGCAGGGGATGCTGATCTCCATTCCGCTCTGCCTCGATGCCTTGCCGGGCCGTCCGGCAGCCCAGGATTTGGCTGATGCTCTCAATGAGTATTACGCCGGGTCGCCGCAAATTCAGGTGCGAGACGCGCCGGAATCAGGCCGGATGCTTCCTGAGGCGCTGAACGGCACTGATGTGATGGAGCTGTTCGTGTTTGGAAATGAAGCGGCGGGTTATGCGGTGCTGATGGCGCGGCTCGATAATCTCGGCAAAGGCGCATCGGGAGCGGCAGTGCAGAATATCGGATTAATGCTGGGCCGCGCTGACGCCGGAACAGAAATGCCGCGCTATGCATTCACGAAAAGGTGAACTCGATCTTGCCGGTTTTCAGGATTGCGAAAGCTGTGCAATCGAGCGCAAATGGGCCGCCGATACGGAGCAGGTGGCGCATGCCGGAAGATTGGGACGCTGAACATTCGTTCGTCCGGCAGTCACGTCTGGCTGGCGTTCAAGCGCCGGGCGCGGCGCGACGAACCGATACCCTGATTTCATGATGCCGCGCCCATGATACCGCGTCCCGGCTGGCCGTTCTGTCTGCGGCTGGTCCTCAGCGCGATGGCTTTGGGTATTGTTTCCGGCTGCACGGTTGGTCCACAAGGGGTCCGGTTTGGCTATACGCCCTATGCGAAAGTAAGCCGCTTTGGCGGCGCTCCCTACGGCGGCTATGCGAAGCGGTACACGCGCCGGAGGCTCGCGCGCGCGGCACGATCTGTCCCGGACCATCAGGCGGTGTCCGTTCTAGCCATGCGTGCTCCCCCTGCGTCGGCCAGCTTGTCAGGCTATGGCTTTGCCGGACGGCCGGTGCGTTATGGCAGCCCGGTCGAGCTTGGAACCAGTGAAAGCCGCTCGCTATTCGCCGGACTCCTGTTCGCGCATGCAGCGCAGCCGGTTAAATTGAATGCCTGCATCCTGGCGGCTCCTCATCCGGCTCTGGCGAGCGAGACGCCGCTTGAGGTCGCCGGTTCCTTGCCGGGGTTCTATGGCGCGCCATGGACCGGGCGGGCAGGGCGCAGCTTGATTGCGCTGCTGCATGTTTACGCGCCACGGGATGCCGCGCTGCCGGTTCCCGGACCCGATATCCGGCTCTACAAAAATTATTTCTCGGGCAATCGCGGGCATGCGACGTTTTCGCGGCGGGCCACCGCCTCGGTTTACCAAGGCAGCCGCGCCGTGCTCTACCGGGTGTTTATCGGCGGCCCCATACTTGGCGATTCAGTGCTTGGCAATCCGGTGCAGTGCATCGACCTGATCGTGCCGCGGAACTCTTCGCTGGGCACCGGCCATGTTTACTACAGGCGCGGCAGGTCCATTATGGAAAGCACGATTGCCTTCAAGCTGGTGAAATGACCTGCCAGACCGACCCGATCCAGGTGCCAAACAGAGACTGAGGACCATGCAAGTGCAGGGAACGGCTTCATGATACCCGCGATGTTGGGCCATGTTTATGCGTTGATCGGTTTTGCGCTGATCCTGCTGGCGGCGGCCTATATTTGGTGGAGGCGGCGGAACGAAAAGTTCTGGTGGACCGATTTTACCTACGCATTTCCGGCATTCGGCAAGATCGACCGGCTGTCGCGCGGCAGCCGGGCGGATCGCAGCGCCGATGACCAGGGCCTCACCCCCGCTGAAAATCAGCTCTTGCACGATTATAGCGTTCACCTCGGCGCCACTGACCCGTCGGCTTTCGCGCGGGCGAGGCAATTCCTCAAGCTGACCGGCCAGGATAACCGCCGTCCGACCCCGTTGATCATGTTGCCGTTGCTGTTTGTGTTGCTGCTTGCCGAAGCGCTTGGATTTTCGTTTCTTTTGGCGCCGTTCATCGCCGCGGAAATCACGCCTTACCAGGCGGAGATTATCGGCATTATCGTTGCGTTCGTGCTCGCCACCATCGCCGCCGGACTGACCCATGCCGCCGGCGCGCAATGGTATGAGGGCAGCCTGTACCGGAAAATGCGCGCCGCCGCGCGTGACCATGGCGTGCGGATGTTCGAACAGCAAATCACGCCCGCTGATGATCAGGACAAGGACAATGCCGCGAAATATCCGACGCGGTTCGGCAATCGCGTGTTCGCGACGGAATATGACAAACCCGGCGTCAGCGTCATCCTCGCGGCGATGATCTACATCGTGGCGATCGCCGCTGTTTCGACCGGCGTTCGTTACGAGAATCTTCATCTCTTGCTGTCAGAGCAGAGCGCGCTGCAGGTTTCGCCGGGCGGCTCCGGCGGCGGTAATCCGTTTGCGAATGCTGGCAATTCCGACGCGAGCGGATTGCCGGCGGCGGTGACCGAGAACGCGCGGAGCGCGCAGCGGCAAATTCTGGCGGATGAGAATGGTGAGCGTTTGATGCGCGGGCTTGCCGGCATTAGCGGCCTGGGCGTGATTTTTGTGTTCACGCAGATTTTTTCGACCTATATGGGCCTGCGATACGGCCATCTGAACGCCAAGCGCGTGGTGGACGCGTATAACTTGACCGGCGGATACCTGGATTATCCGGAATATGAGCGCCATGAGCTAACGCCCAAAATTTCCGTGGTCGAGGCGCGGCTGCGCACATTGCGCCGCAAACTTTACGACGATCATGGCAGGGCCAGCGGAACTTCGTCCATCACGTTCAGGCAATGGCTCGCGAGGCAGGAAACAGTGCGAAAAACCAGCAGCGCCGTGGATCATGCGGGTCAGACTTCTGTGCCAAATCATCAAGCCCCGGTTCATCAGGAAAACCCAGACGCCGCCCGGATATGGCAATTTGCCCGCGAGGTTCTTGATCTTCCTCAGGAGCAACGAAAGGATCGCCTGGTTGCGCTGAAGTCGCAATTGCGTCCGATTGAAATGAACGCGTTGCGGGTGGCGCTGGATGAGGAAAAGCGGCGGCGCGCCGAGCAGCAGCGGCGTCAGTCCTCCAGTTCGGAGCCTTGGATGGAGGACATCTGATGCGCCGCGTTAGGGGCTGGCATGTCGCCATTTGGATCAGCCTTATATTGGCGGGGTGCCGGCCCGCCGCGGCGCGGCTATCCAACGATGTGCCGAGTTGTTACGCGGCTAACCAGATCGCGCCTGCTCAGGGAAAAACCTATGACAGGCTGGTTTATGTATTGATCGATCAGACGGTCGGCTGGAACGCGCAGCTTGAGCGTCAGATCGTCGATAACGTCAACCAGCTGCTGATACCCGGCGCCAAATTCGTCATCGCGGAATTTTCCGCCTATGCGCAAGGCCGCTACCTTGAAGTGAGGCGCACCGGAATCATTGAAAGCCCAATGCCGGCCAGCCAGGAAAACAATACGCCGATCAGCAAGATCGGTATTTTCAAGGCATGCCTGCATGACCAGCAACGATACGCGATCAACCTGGCGGATCAGTCAATCGCTCACACGATGCAGGCGAGCGCGGAGAGCCTTGACCAATCGGATATCATGGCCGCGCTGAAGACAATTTCGGCGGCGGTTCGCGATGATGGGGCGGCGCGCAAGGTGGTGCTCCTGGCGAGCGACGGCCTGGAAAATTCCAGCGTCACCAGTTTCTATCGAGCGGGCACGATGCGGCTGATCAACCCGGCGGTGGAACTCGCCAAGGCGGAAAACGCCGCGCTGGTCGGTAATTTTGGCGGCGCGAAGGTGTATGTCATAGGAGGCGCGCTGATGCCGCCTGCCAAAAAGGGCAGTCTGGCGTCGCGCAATGGGTATCGCAATCCCCAGCAGTTGCGCGCGCTTTCCGCGTTCTGGCAGCTTTATTTTACCAAGTCGAACGCCAGGCTGATGGAGTTCGGCGAACCGGCGCTGGTGATACCGGTTCGTTACTGAACGATTGTTAGGGCAAGTTGTGGCGCTTCCTCGACTCGATGGCGTCATGACGCGTCAGCACCTCCTGGGCGCGGCGCACCACTGGAACGTCGATCATCCGGCCTTCAAAGGTCACCGCGCCAACGCCTTCGGCCATCGCGGTGTCATAGGCGGCGATCATCCGCCGCGCGCGCTCCACCTCCGCCGGTTCCGGGCGGAACTCCTCGTTCAAAATGGCGATCTGCCCAGGGTGGATGACCGAGGCGCCCATGAAGCCGAGCTTGCGGGACCGCCTTATCGTGGCGCGAAAGGCGTCGAGATCGGCGAAATCGGCAACCGTGCCGAGAAAGCCGAGCGGCAGGATGCCGGCGACGCGCGCCGCGAAGATCGCCTGCTGCTTGGGAAAGAGCAGGCCTTCGGCTTCCGGCGTCATGCCGACCGCGAGGGCGAGATCCTCCGAGCCGACGGTGATTGCCACCAGGCGCGGATGCGCGGCGGCGATTTCCTCGGCGCGGAAGATGCTGCCCGGCGTCTCCAGCATGGCGATCAGCTTGGTGTGCCCCGGCGTCATGCCGCGCTCCGCCTCCAATTCGTCGACGGTTTCGGCGATCAGCCGCAAATGGCTGGCGCTTTCGATTTTCGGCAGCATCAGCGCGCATATCTCCGGCCCGATCACCGCTTCGAGGTCGCGCACCAGCAGGCGCCAGGGCCGGTTGACCCGCGCCAGCACATCCGCGCCGCCGGCGCCGGCGCGGCGCGCCGCATCGGCGACCAGATCACGCGCGCGGGGCTTTTCATCGGGCGGAATCGAATCCTCGAGGTCGAGAATGATGGCATCCGCCTTGCGTTCCGCCGCCTTGGCGACGAAGCGTTCAACGATCACCGGCACGAACAACATGGAACGCCAGATGGGCAGGTTTTGCTGCATGACAGACTCTCCTAGAGCGCTTTCAGGCTGACTGTAAACAGTCAGCCTGAAAGCGCTCTAGTTCTTTGTTTTTGCGAGCAACTTTATCAGCCAGCCTGTTCCAGTCTGGCTGATGTTGCTCTAGAGACGCGATGATTGATACGCAGGATAGCCGGTATAGAGACATCCGGATTTGAGGAAGGCCCGCCAGATGGACACAGATTTGCATCGGAAAGCGTATCAGCCCGAGACGCCGGCGCCGCTGAACGGCGTTCGGGTGATCGACCTCTCGCGCCTGGTGGCCGGCAATGTCGTGACGCATGTGCTGGCGGATTTCGGCGCCGAGGTCATCAAGGTGGAGGACCCCGTTCGAGGCGATGACCTGCGCCATTGGCGGGTCGCGGAGGTCTCGACCTTCTGGAAGGTGTATGCGCGCAACAAGCGCAGTCTCGGCCTCGATTATCGGGGCGAGGAGGGGCTTGATCTGCTGCTGCGTTTGATCGGCGCCGCCGATGTGCTGGTGGAGAACTTCATCCCCGGCAAGCTGGAGCGGCTGGGCCTCGCGCCGGAGGTGCTGTGGCAGGCCAACCCGAAGCTGGTGATCGCCCGCGTCTCCGGTTGGGGGCAGGACGGACCCTTTGCCGGCAAGCCGGGCTTCGGCAGTCTGGTGGAGGCGATGAGCGGCTTCGCCGCGATGAACGGTTTTCCTGATCGCCCGCCAGTGCTGCCGCCGCTGGCGCTGGCCGACATGATCACCGGGCTGTACGGCGCCAGCGCCATCATGATCGCGTTGCGGCATGTGGAAGTGGGCGGCGGGCGTGGCCAGATTGTCGATCTGTCGCTGTTCGAGAGCATGCTGAGTATATTGGGCCCGCAGGCGGCCAATCATGCGCTGACCGGCGGCGTGCCCGAGCGCACCGGCAGCCGTTCAAACATGACGGCGCCGCGCAATGTCTATCCGTGCAGCGATGGCAAATATGTTGCGCTTTCCGCCTCGATGCAGGCGATGGCGGAGCGGCTGTTCCGGGTCATCGGCCGGCCTGAGCTGATCGATGATCCGCGATTTGCCACTAACACCGCGCGGGTCGCGAATAATGACGTGCTCGATCCCATCGTCGCCGCCTTCATGCGGGCGCACACGCAAGCCGAGGCGCTCGACCTGTTCGACCGCGCCGGCGTGACGGTCGGTCCGGTTTGCGACGCGGCGGAGCTGATGGCGCATCTCTTCGTGCGCGAACGGGAATGCCTGATCGAACTGCCCGACAAGGAGATGGGCAGCCTGCCGATGCACAATATCCCGGTGCGCCTGTCGGAAACCCCCGGCGTGCTGGCGCGTCCGGCGCCGGAATTGGGCGCGGATAACGAGGCGGTGCTGGCGCTGCTCGGCCTCGGGCCTGAGGCAGTTGAGGCGCTGCGCGCGCGAGGAACGATTAAGTAAGCAGTTCTTTCTTGAAAGAAAGAACCAAAGAACTTTTGCTATTTAAGAAAGCCGGTGGAGAGCCAGGGCACGGCGGCGACGATGATCAGGGCGACGACCAGCGTTGCCATATAGGGCCAGATGCGGCCCAGCGCTTGGTCGCCCGAGGTTTTGCTGATCAGGCAGGTTTGGTAGAAGCCGACGCCGAAGGGTGGCGAGAACAGGCCGACGCCCATCGCGAGGATCGAAACGATGGCGTATTGCACCACGTTGATGCCGACCTGCTGCGCGATCGGAAACAGTAGCGGGCCGAACAGCACCATGGCCGGCAGTCCTTCCAGCACGCTGCCGAGCACGATGAATAGCAGGATCGACACCGCCATGAAGCCGATCTTGCCGCCGGGCAGCCCGGTCATCATCGCCGTCAATGTCTGTGCGAAGCCGGCCTGGGTGAGCGACCAGGCCATCGCGCTGGCGGTGCCAATGATCAGCAGAATGGCGCCGGACAGCGCCGCGGTTTCCACCAGGATCGGCACGACGCGCCGCCAGTCAAAGCAGCGATAGACGGCGAGGCCGACGAACACCGTGTAGACCACGCCGATGGTCGCCACCTCGGTCGCGGTGGCGATGCCGGCCAGCACGGCATAGCGGATCAGGAAGGGCAGGATGAGGGCGGGGATGGCGATAATGAACAGCCGGAGGGTGTCGCGCGGCGGGGTTTTGACGCCGCTTGGTTGTTCGCCGCGGCTGCGAAAGAAAATCAGGATGATCAGGCCGAGCGCCGCGACCGCCGCCGGCAGCAACCCGCCGGTGAACAACGCCGCGGTCGAGACGCCGGTGACGGCGCCGACGATGATCAGCACCAGGCTGGGCGGAATGGTTTCCGACATTGCCGCCGCCGAGGCGAGTTGCGCCACCAGCTCGCCCGGATGCGCGCCGCGCCGCTTCATCTCCGGCAACAGCACCGGCGCCACCGCCGCCTGGTCCGCCGCTTTCGAGCCGGAGATGCCGGCGATCAGATAGATCGCGCCGATCAGCACATAGGACAGGCCGCCGCGCCGGTTGCCGACCAGGGCGGCGAGCAGATTGACCAGCGCCCGCGCGATACCGCTCATTTCCAGCAATAGGCCGAGCACCACGAACATCGGCACCGCCAGCAGCTCGATCGAGGCCATGCCCTGATCCATTTGGCTGACCACGATGGAGAGCGGAATCGAACTGGTAAAGTAGATATAGCAGATAGTCGCGATGCCGAAGCAGAAAGCGATCGGCACGCCGGCGAAGATGCAGGCCCCCACCATCACCACGAAAAACACCACGAGATCGCCGTTGCCGATATCGTAAAGCAGCGGCTCGGCGGCCCAGAGCGCGAGGCCGACCGCGACGCCGATGGCGAGGGTGACGGCAAGCTCGCGCAGCGTGCCGCCGGCAAAAAGCTGCCGGAGCGCCACATAGAGCAGCAGCGCCAGGGCGGCGAGCTGGCCGGCGACTTCCCAGGAGCCGGGAATATGCAGCGTCGGCGTGGTGATCGCCTGCTGCGCGATCATGTACGGGATGCCGGGCACGATGATCTCGACGGTGAACACCGCGACGATCATGCCGGCGATGCGGGTCATGAAACGCTGCCCGTGCGGCGAGAGTTTCGTGATGAACACCGTCATTCGCATATGCTCGCCGCGCCGCAGCGCGATGACGGCGCCGAGGCTGACCAGCCAAAGGAACAGAATCCCCGCCAGCTCCTGCGACCAGATCAGCGGCTTGTCGAGCGCGTAACGGAAAATGACGCCGATGAATAAAATCAAGACTTCGACGACGACAAGCGCCGCCGCCAGCCCTTGCGTTAGCCAGTCCACCACCCGATCCAGCCGCCGTAAAATGGCGGCTGGCCGACGTACCGCTGACGACATTCAGGACATCAGGCGAGCGTGCCGGTATAGGTCTGCAGCGCCGACCATAGCGCCGGACCGAACTTCGCCTGCCAATCCTTGTAGAAGCCGGCCTTGACCAGAGCCGACTGGAACGCCGCGGGATCGGTGGTGTTGAAGGTCATCCCCTGCGATTTCAGCTTGCCTTCCAGGGAATTGTTCAGGTTGTTGTTCGCCGTGCGCTGTTTCGGCGCCTGTTCGTTGAACGCCGCCTCGACGATTTTCTGGTCCGCTGCGGGCAGGCTTTTCCAGAAGGCGCCGTTCACCAGCATCCAGTAGCCAACCCACATATGGTTGGTGAGCGAGCAATATTTCTGCACCTGGAAGAATTTCTGGGTCTCGATCAGGCCGAGCGGGTTTTCCTGGCCATCGACCACCTTGGTCTGCAAGGCGGTGTAAAGCTCGGCGATGTTCAGCGAGGTTGGCGCGGCGCCGAGATATTTGAACAGCGACACCGAGATCGGGCTGGGCGGGACGCGGATTTTAAAGCCCTGCAAATCCGCTGGCGCGTTGATCGGCTTGGTGCTGGTGGTGACCTGGCGGAAGCCTTCGTCCCAGATGCGGCGCATCGGGTAAAGCCCGGTTTTCATGATATCGGCGCGCACCACGTCGCCCACTTTGCCATCGAGGGCTTTCCACGCCGTCTCGATATTTTTGAAGGCGAAGCCGACATTGTCGATGGCGGCGCTCGGCACCAGGCTGGACAGGATGTTGTCGCCGATGCCCATCATCTGGATGGCGCCGGAGCGCACCTCGGAGAGCATATGCGTATCGTCGCCCAGTTCGCTGCTGGGAAACACCTGAACCCGCACGCGGCCCTTGGTCTCGTGCGCGATACGCTTGCCTGCCTCGGTGGCGTTCACCGCCGTTGGATGATCCGCCGGCACATCGAGTCCCAGCTTGATCAAATAAGGGCGGGCGGCGAAGGCCGCGCGCGGCGCCAACGCCGCAAGACCCGCCGCTCCCGCGCCGGCAAGAAACTGCTTTCGTGAAATTCCTGTTGTCATCTATGCCTCCCTAATGCCGATGCTCATTTCATACTGCATCCGGCTTGTCATGCGCTAGATGATGCCTGGAGGAAGTCGCACATCTTGCTGGAACTGTACCATTTTTTAATCTGATTATGCCGTCCGCGCGCCGGTGATCATCGAAACAACGTCGTCCATGCTGTGCCGCGACGGGAATGCGATGCCGGTGCGGCGGCCGAGCCGCATCACTTGGATGCGATCGGCGACCGCGAAGACCTGCGGCAGGCTATGGCTGATCACCACCACGGGCACGCCGCGGTCGCGAACCGCCCGGATCAGGTCGAGCACCATGCCGGATTCCTGCACGCCGAGCGCCGCGGTCGGCTCGTCCATGATGACGATTCGCCGCCCCCAGGAGACCGCGCGGGCGATGGCAACGCCTTGGCGCTGGCCGCCCGATAGCGTCTCAACCGCTTGTCCCATCGATCTGACGCCGATTTTCAGCGATTTCATATGCGCCGCCGCTTGCAGTTGCATCGCCCGCTTGTCGAGCTTGCGGAACAGCCAGCCGGCGATCCCGGGCATTCGTTCCTCGCGGCCAAGAAACAGGTTGCTGGTGATGTCGAGGCCGGCGGCGAGCGCCAGATCCTGGAAGACTGTTTCAATGCCCAAAGCGCGGGCGTGCAGCGGATTGCGCATCTGCACGGCCTCGCCGCCAAGCCGGATTTCGCCGGAATCGGGGATAACCGCGCCTGACAATATCTTGATCAGCGTCGATTTGCCGGCGCCGTTATCGCCAACAATCGCCAGTATCTCGCCGGCGTAAAGCTCGAAATCGGCGCCGTCGAGGGCGGTGACATGGCCGTAGCGCTTGGTGAGGCCGCGCGCCTCGAAGGCCGGTGTTGCGGCGTAGTCCGGAGCAGCGGTCATCGCGCGCCGCGCCGCTGCAGCCGGTCGAGCACGACCGCGAGGATCACCAGCAGGCCGATGGCGATCTCCTGGTAGAGCGCGTCGACCCCCACGATGGTCAGCCCGTTCTGCAGGATGCCGACGATGAAGGCGCCGATCACCGGGCCGAAAATGCTGCCGCGGCCGCCGAACAGGCTGACGCCGCCGATCACCGCGGCGGTGATTGACTCGAGATTGGCGGTCTGCCCGGCATCGGGATTGGCGACCGTGGTGCGGCCAAGGTCGAGCAGCGCCGCCACGCCATAGATGACGCCGGCGGTGACATAGGCGGAGATCAGCACCCTGTTGACGCGAATGCCAGTCAGCCGCGCGGCGGGAGGATTGTCGCCCAGCGCGTACATATGCCGTCCCCAGGCGGTCTGGGTCAGCGCGTACCAGGCGATCAGCAACACGCCCAGCATGACGAAAACACCCACCGGCACGGCGCTGCCGCCGATGGTGATGGTGTCGCCGAAGGTGAGCAAGGCGGGCGGCAGGTTGACGATGGAGGCCTCGTTCGAGGTGAGCAAGGCGAGCGCCATCGCAACGTTGAAAAAGCCAAGGGTCACGATGAAGGGCGGCAGCCCGATCAGCGCCACCAGCAGGCCTTCGGCCAGGCCGAACCCGGCGGTGACGCCGAATCCGGCTAGAATGGCGAGCGCCAGCGGCGCGCCGGCCACCGCCAGCTTCGCCATCACGACGCTGGCGAACACCATGACCAGCCCATTGGCGAGGTCGATGCCGGCGACCAGGATGATCAGCGTCTCGCCGATTGCGAGCGTGGCGATTTCCATCGCCTGCTCGGCGATTAGCAGGAAATTCGTCGTCGTCGCGAAGCGCGGCGAGAGGAGGCCAAAAATGATGACCTCGACGATGATCGCGAGGATCGGGCCGAGCAGGCCCGCCGCGCGGAGCCGGTCAGCGGCGAGGCCGGTTGCCTGCCGCGCCCGTCCCGGGTTGGATTGCGGCGTCGCGGCGTCCATCGATTATCCCCAGCATTCTGAAAGCGCCTTGGCGGTGGTGATGCTGGGGACGCTGGAAACCGGATGCTGGGTGGTCAGCGGCTGCCCGGTATCGACCTGGGCGGGGATTTTCTTGCCATGCGCGGCGTCGATGGCTTCCTCGATCGCGATCTTTGCCATCTTGCCGGGGAATTGCAGCACATCGGCGCCGAATTCGCCGGCGGCGACGCCTTTTACGCCAGGGCAGGAGCCATCCATCGTGACGATCTGCACCTTGCCGGCGCGGCCGGCGTTCTTGATCGCCGTATAGGCGCCGAAAGCGGCCGGTTCGTTGATCGTCCAGACCAGGTTGATGTCCGGATGCGCCACCAGCGCGTTCTGCATGGCGGTCAGCGCCTTGGTCTGATCGCCGTTGGTAATCAGATCGACCGCCGCCTGGCTCTTGGTCATTCCCATGCCTTTAAGGAAACCGCCCATGCGGTCGGTATTCACTGAGGAGGCCGGCGTGCCCTCAAGCAGGGCGACGACCGGCTTGGCGCCTTTCATGCTGGCCTTCGCCCACTCGCCGTCCTCAAGCCCGCCTTTGTAATTATCGGTGGCGACGAAACTATTGGCGACATTCGGCGGCCCGACAGCGGTATCGGTGGCGATGACGGTGAGGCCTGCTTTCTTGGCGCGGTTCAAGGCGGGAACTACGGCGCTGGAAACGCTGGGAACGATGACGATAGCGTTCGCCCCATGCGTCGTCAGGTCCTCGATCTGCGAGATTTGCGTGCTGACATCGCCGTCATACTTGCCGGCCTCGAAGAGCAATTTAACGCCGGTCTGTTTCGCCTCCGCTTCGGCGGCTTTCTGCATCGCCGCGAAATACGGGTTGGTCAGCGTCTTGACGAGATAGCCGACGGTGATCTGGCCAGAGGCTGGAGCAGCTTTTGCGGCTGTCGCACCCAGTAGCCCAGTTAATAAGACACCGCTTACGAGCAAAACACCCATCTGTCTGCCGTGGCCGCGCGGATTGGTCCGCGTATTTGTGCCATAGTTGCGCATCGTTCCCCCTTTTTATGTTTTTGATAGTAAGGATATGATACGAATTTTTACGCAATATCAAGGCATATTTGAAGCGGCGAAGGCGGACACAGTCTTGAAGCTAGGCGCCCGCTTATAGATAGGGGTCAACCGCCAGCCATTGCTGCTTGTAAAAACTCTTCTTGCGAGGCCGGCTGGAGCGCTAGATTAGCGTGTTAGAATGGATTAATTTTTTAACCCGAAGACGCGGTGCTATTGGCGGTCGTCATGCTGTTGCCAATCGTGATGGAGGTATGGCTAATGCCGGCGCCAAGCAATGTAAGAGCGCCAATAATCGCAACCGATATTAACGCGGCGATCAAGCCATACTCCACCGCCGTTACGGCACGGCGATCTTTAAGAAGCAAATTCGTTTCACGCATAATCAGAGCGGCTTTCTTATGAGTCAATAGTAAATCCTTCATTTACGCCAGCGCAACCATGGGCTTTTGCCGGGCTAACTAAAGTAAGCATAATTTAATTATCAGCTACCAATCCGATCAAGCTTGCTAACAGAAGGCGTATGCAGGTAGGAAGAAATTGCCGTCACAATTCCAAAATGTGGTACAGATACATATCCGTTAAAGGTTAATAACGAATGTATTTATGGCATCAATCGCGATATTGACCACGACATCGAGGCGGATATGGACAGAGCCACATTCAAGGCGTCAGGATGATGTCCATCTCTCCCGGCTTACTCGCCCGGTCGCCGAATAACGCGGTCTGAGTAGCTCGCGTATAGGGCGCGGGCACGCAGTTCATTCGTTTTGATCGAAAAAGCTGCTCAAGCGCCGCGCGCGTAACATTAAAACTTTCTGGCCGTGCGTCTATCCTCACATAGATAACCGCATCCTTGCTCAGCAACCGGCGACTGGCCGCGAAAGATTGTAGAATAAGCTGCGCGTATCGCTTTTCACCTTCGAACTTGGTCTTCCAAGGCTTATCATTGCGGACAGGGTGTTCGGCATCCCCTAAAAGCCAAAAGCGAAGCCATTGATCATAGTAGTAAGAAGTAACCCCTCGGTAAGGGGGAGACGTAAACATGAGACTGAACCGACCGCAGTCCCTCGCTAGCTTCCGCTGCATGACGGATCTGCAGTCGCCTCGCTGCATTGCCTCCTCATTCCAAGCGGGCGCGCCCTTTGCATATCGCCAGAGGATGCGCTCAATGAGGAAGCTGGCAGGGTCGAGGTCAGGAGGCGTTTCAAACCTGTTCTCACGCCACCACTTGATGGAATAGTCTGGAGCCATTGCCTTGGTCTGACGCATTTGGTTGGAAAGCGCGCTGGGCCTACCGCTTCTCTCGATCTTCCCGTGAAGATGCACGAGGATGAACGCCATTGCCGTTCTGTCGAGCTGCTTTGATCGCCAGCGGAGCAGTGACCGTGCTGCCAGAAGAAAAGACCGGACGCGCGGCGCGTAACAAAGGTGGAAGAACTTGGGCAGTTGGTCTGCGTCGGCCGCGAAAGATTTGGCCGCTTTACTGATTTTTCCGATGCGGCTGACCACCTGTTCGACGGGTGAGGGGAAGAGTTTCGTGCGCCCGTAAATCCATCCTAGTGGATTCAGCTCAATGCCGAGTGCTGCGCGGTTGCTCTCAAGAGCGCAGAACAAGCTTGTTCCACGTCCAGCAAAAGGATCGAGCATAGCGTCGCCCAAGCGGGTGTGCTTCGCGATCACCTCACGCGCGAAGGAGACGGGGAACATAGCATAGTAGGGACCGAAGCTGGCCCATCGGGCTCCCTCAGCGCTCGGAATGGTATCTTGCCCAATCCGGCTAGCAAGCGCGTCCACCTATTGTTCTCCGAACAGGCCTGTAATGATGTCGGTTCCACGCTTTAGCGGGATGGCGGCGTGAGCATGCGCCCTGATCAACGGCATAAAGCCATCTTGATAGAGATAGGTGGAGAGATGATCAAGGATGTTGAGCGCGTCGCCGAGCCTTGGGAAGGCAGACAACGAGGTATCGCCGAAGTCTTTGCTGCGCTCGTTTACCATCGCCAAGTTTATCACCGCATGCGCGGCGTTCCTTGTCTTATAAAACACTTTTCGACCGAAATAGGTATCAAAACCTGAGGGCTTTGCTTCAGGGGGGCGAAAAACAATATTGCGGTTAACGTAGCGGGCATTGGGGATCAGGACCGTCTTGGGGGCAAACCGGGATCGAGGGCCGGTATTGTCGCTCCAGTCAATATCTGTGAAGTGGTTTATATACTGGCCCGACTTTTCGATGCCCACCACGAGGACGTCATGGCCAGTCTTTGCCTTTGCCCTCTCACTTATTTTGACAATTTCATTACGCACATAGGGCGCGAGCCATGCCGGCTGGCCAAATACGGCAAGCGGCCCATCCAGAATAAAGGCACAAGTCTTAAGATAATGAATGCGGTCATCATGCGCGAAGAACCGAAGGATGTTCACCAGCGAGAGCACCTCAATCACGTGCCTAACTTCACCATGCACGTCGCCGTTGCTGCCGAGCTCGTTGAACCGCTCCTGGAAACGGAAAGCGTCGGTCTCAAATAAGGTAGCCGCGCGCGGGCAGCTGCACGTATACTCGCCACATCCGCTCTTGTATGGCTCCTTGCAGTCCTCAATCGGGCACTGAATGTTGGCTGAGCGGCCACTTGTGATCGCGCGCATGGTTTCGAGCAGCGATTCATGGTCCTTGTCAAGGCGTCCTGTTAGCGCATCAAATACCATGGCGCGGAAGTAGCGGGTCGGCGAGTCATCCTTCTTCCTGCGGATGATGTTTGCCCCCGGCAGAACCGCGTCGAGAGTATGGACGCGATCCATCTCGTTAAATATGCGTGGAGATGGAATTTCGCTTGGGCTGATTTGTGCAAGCTTGGAGATGTCGATGAAGACCACCGAAAGCATGACGATACTCGCTTCGGCGCCAGGAAAGCCGTTCCGCACCTTATGCGTTATACTGGAACCGTCGATCGCGACCACCCTGTGGGGCAGCCAGTCAGATCGGGGAACATCTACGATAGGAGGCGAGTCGCGGGCCGCCCCATCCTCGCGTAACGCGATGATTCCCTCGAAGTCGCGGAGAGCTGCGCTCTTTTGGAGCGCAATGAGGCTCTCGCCGGTCGCGATTTCATTCTCGAACGGCATCAGCCCGTGACCTGGAACCGCTTGACCTGAATTGGCACGATGTACGGATTGCTGAGGGTGCGTATCCTGATAAAACCTGGATCTGGCACCTGGAGAATAGATTGCACGAAGTCGTCAAAGTCGTAGTACTTTCTAAGCTCCTTTGTCTCGTCTGAGTTATTCAGGTGAGCCACAAACCAGTTGTCAGTGTTTTTCATGATGTTCGACTGGATCGAGGAGGGTTCCTGCGTTGCATAGACGAGGCCTATCCGGTATTTCGACCCTTCCTTGGCGACACGTGACCAGATGTTGGAAACATCGGCGGCTGAATTCGCTGGTAGAAGATTATGCGCCTCCTCAGCATAGACCAGCACATCAGGGGGCGGCATGAGGTTGCCATCCTTATCCTTGTGTGGAGAAACGAAAGCCTGCTTCTGGCGATTGAAGAGCGACCACATAATGCGCTGGGCGGCGGCCCGGTTCATATCGGGATCGCCGAGGGACTGGTCAAAAATCACAAGCCTGCCCTCTAACAAATCGTCCACAACTGATTCAGCGTAATCGCCACAGCTTGTGGGATCATGCTCAGAGAGCAGCGGGCGTAGCGCCCGAACTCCATTCTGGTATTCAAATATCGACAACAGGCCTGTGAGGCGGTCATCATGCCAAGACTGGCCATCATTGCCTGTTTTCGAAGCATAGTTCGCATTAAAGACGCTATACCCAGAATTCTGAGCGTCTGCGATGAATTTGCGAAGCGCTTGGCAAACCTCTATCGCTTCGTGACCGGAGATGGTCTCCTTGGCAATAACTGTCGCCGCCCGGCTATACATAAGCCTGTCCGATGACTGTGATTGTCGCAAGGCCTGGACCAAGTCCTGGTTGAACAAACCTTTGGCCAAAAAATTCGATTGTAAGGCGGGTGGCTCGAAGCCTGCGGCAACAAGCGCAGCGCGATAGACAAAAATCAACCTTTCATATCTTACTGCCGCGCTTCTATCGAGAAGCTGAGGCACCTCGAGAGACGTGTTCCTGAAGTTAAGAATGTATTTCGATGTCTCCTTAGCAAGTTGGTTATCGATCAACGTCTTGCCGACAAGCAGCGACTCCAGCTTACCGCAAACTTCTTCGTAGTTCCCCCAGTTCAATGGACGCTGGGCATGGAAGTTGATCTTTACGATCTTTCTGGTGGGGTCGTTTGGATGAGGCCACAAACCATAGGTAGTCACGTCGGCAGCCGAGGAACCATGGGTGTGGCTAGCAACGTTCTTCAGGCATGCGGCATTCTCAGTGGTGCCGTCCTGCGTGTTTTCGTTGGCATATTCACCGTTCACATCGAAAATGAGCTGCCCAACACGGCCGGCGCCGGCGCCGGCCTCACGGATGCGGAAGACGCTGCTGGCGATTACTTTGGTCGTGTTGGACTTGCCCGTGCGCGACATGCCGAAGAGCGCTGTGCGGCGGGCAATGATATCGGTTGGATCAAGCTCGACCGCGACATTCTCTCCAAGATCGGAGACGAGACGCTCGGATGACGAATACCGAACGCGGCCAACGGGCACGCGGCTGCCGGCGAGTGGGTGCGCGTCTTCTGCCCTCGATTTGGGAAAGTTGACAATCGTGAGAAGCGCCTTCCCCACAGGCTTATAGACCTTCATGCCACGGCCCGAGTAATGACAACACGCAAATGCTGAGCTTGGGTAAAAATCGCGTTAGCGCCTGGTTTGTTTATAAACGTGAATCACTGCTGGCAGCGTAAGTTTTTAATCTCGTTATCGTTTCTATTGGCATGCCAGGCACTCCTCATAATTTGTCGTGCCGCCGGCGGCGGTGGCGGTCATTGGCAGCGGCGGAGCTTGAATGCTGGCGGCGTCGGCATGGCTCATCAAGACAACTTTTTCACTGACGCTATCGGCGCGCTGGATTGACAGGGACCGGCAATAATAGAGTGATTTTACACCCTTTTTCCATGCCATGTAGTGGATTTGGTGTAGGTCGCGCTTATGAACATCGGCGGGCAGGAAGATGTTCACCGACTGGCTTTGGCAGATAAACGGCGTGCGATCGGCGGCGTGTTCAATGATCCATCGCTGGTCAAGCTCGAAAGCAGTCTTGAACACCGCTTTTTCGTCGGCGCTCAAAAAATCGAGATGTTGCACGCTGCCCTTGGTCACGGTGATGGATGACCAAGTTTCATCATCGTCGCGCCCTTTGGCAGCAAGCAATTGCTGGAGGTGCCGGTTACGCACGGAAAAGCTGCCGGACAACGTCTTTTGCAAAAACACGTTAGCGGCAATTGGTTCAATGCCGGGGCTGGTACTGCCGGCAATGATCGAGATCGACGCAGTCGGCGCAATCGCGATTTTGTTTGAGAATCGTTCCATCACGCCATATTCGGCCGCATCAGGACAAGCGCCGCGCTCGCGGGCGAGCATGCCAGAGGCGGCATCAGCGCCGGCGCGAATGTGCTTAAACATGCGTTTATTCCACACTTTCGCCATGACGCTTTCAAACGGAATGTTCAGGCCCTGCAGGAAGGAGTGAAAGCCCATGACGCCAAGCCCGACAGAACGTTCGCGCATGGCGGCATATTTGGCGCGCGCCATCGAATCGGGAGCGCGGTCGATGAAATCCTGCAATACATTATCGAGAAAGCGCATGATGTCCTCGATAAACTGAGCGTTGTCATGCCACTCGAACCAGGTTTCCAGATTAATCGAGGAAAGGCAGCACACCGCGGTACGCTGCTCGCCATGCTGGTCAAGCCCAGTAGGCAAGGTGATTTCCGAACAGAGATTAGACGTCTTAACTTCAAGGCCGGCCAATTTATGGTGGTCGGGACGAGCATTGTTCACATGATCGGCAAAAACCAAATAAGGCTCCCCGGTTTCGACTCGCGCGGTGAGGATGCGTACCCAAAGGCCGCGTGCCGAGATGCTGCGCACATGCACTCCATCCTTGGGCGAGGTGAGGGGCCACGGCTCATCGGCCTCCACCGCGCGCATGAAGGCATCCGATATCAGGATCCCATGATGCAGGTTGAGCGCCTTGCGATTCGGATCGCCGCCGGTGGGGCGACGAATTTCGATGAATTCTTCAATTTCAGGATGCGAAACCGGTAGATAAACCGCCGCCGAACCGCGTCGCAGCGAACCTTGTGAAATCGCCAGAGTGAGGCTGTCCATTACCCGGATAAAGGGCACGACGCCGGAGGTTTTGCCGTTCTGGCCAACTTTTTCCCCAATCGAACGCAAATTGCCCCAATAGGAGCCGATGCCGCCGCCTTTCGAAGCCAGCCAAACGTTTTCGTTCCACAGATTGACGATGCCTTCAAGACTATCCGAAGCCTCGTTCAAGAAGCAGGAAATCGGCAGGCCGCGTGTGGTGCCTCCATTTGAGAGCACGGGCGTTGCCGGCATAAACCAGAGCTTGCTGATATAATCGTAGAGGCGTTGCGCATGAGCGGCATTATCTCCGTAATAGGAGGCAATGCGGGCAAACAAATCCTGGTAGGATTCGCCAGGCAGCAAATAGCGGTCGTCAAGCGTGGCGCGGCCAAAATCGGTGAGCAGGGAATCGCGAGAGCGGTCAACATGGACCAGGTAACGACCGGCTAGTTGTACCGAATCCAGCATCGAGGCGCTCGTTTTTGTAATCGCGTTCATCGCGGCCAGTTCCTGTCCAATTTCAGTGTCGATAACAACATATAGAGGGGCGGTCGCGCAATCACCACAACATCAAGTTTAATCAAATTTTTTTTGCTGAGCATGAACAGCCACAGCACCCTGATGTTCATGGTATGTTCTATACAAGTATTGGATCAGATGCGCAACGTCAAGCTTAAGAAATTGGATGAAAGCCAGGCCGCAACGCATCTACATCACATGCATGAGGCGCCGTTTAAATCATGATGCTCGCTCCATTGCGCAGCGCATGCTCCGCTTCTTGGGTGTAGCCGCCGGCTTCAGCATGAAGTGTGAGCCCCGGCAAAATCATGTCACCGCCGCGGGCAAATTTTCGTGATTGCACAATAAATAGTTTTGCTGGCTTATGTTGGCGTGGCCAGAGGGGCAGGATATGGCAGGCGCCGCAACGTGCCAGGATCAGGCTGGACAAGACGCTGGTTAATGAAGCCGTTGGAAGGACAAGGGTAATCGTGCCGCGCGGGCGCAGAAGCGCGGCAAGCGCCAAAACCCAATCCCGCAGAACGGGGCCAGAGGCATGATGCGCACGAGCGCGGCCGGGATCGGGTGACAGGGTGCTATCGGCATCATGCCATGGAGGATTGGCCAGAACATGGTCAAATAGATGCTTTCCCTTGGTGAACGGCGCGGCTAATACATCGGCAGTGACTGCATTTAACTGGCTGAAATGGTTGTGTCGGAAATTATCAGCGGCAAGACCAGCCAGATCGGGATCAATTTCTAGACCGATGCCATGAATTCCGTTTACGCGGTGGGCAAGGCAAAGTAGAGCTGCGCCGGCGCCGGTCCCGGCTTCCAGCACTGACTGGCCAGGACTCGCCGGAACGACGGCGGCAAGCAGAACGGGTTCAATTCCTGTGCGATGGCCGTGAATTTTTTGTCGATAGCTGATCCGTCCATCCAACAGATGATCCTCGGTAACGCTCATGCCTCGCCTGCTTCAGCGAGCACACGTCGCGCCTGCGGCGCGTCTTGCGCGAGAACGGCGATTCGCCTTGGAAAGATGCCGATATTGCCTTCAACAGCGGCAATGTTCTGATCAAGCAAGATGGGCTTCAAACCGGCATCGCGCAGCAACGCCATGAGAAAGCTAAGCCGGATCATGTCATTTGACATTACGATAATTTCCACGCCGGCGCCCCTCTTGCTGGTCTACGCGCAGTTCTTAAGCTGGTTTGTCTTGACCCTGTTTCGCTGGCACCGATATGATGATCCAGGCCTCGCTACAAATGGCGGCGGGTTAAAAAATTACCGGCTATCTTGATCTGGGAAAAATAGGCTGTGCTTGCTTGATGATCCTTAGCATGACGGCATTGAAGTTTATAAAATGGGGATAGTTGTGGACGGCATTTCGACTTCAGACATTGATGCCGGCCTGGCAGGCCAGCGCATTAAGCCATTATTCGTTGCCGACGCGGCAAACGCAACGCCTAATGCGCTAAGCCGGCTAACCGCGCGTCTTGACAAAGACTTACAGGCAACCAACCGGACGATCATCGAGAATATGGCGAGCGAGGTTGCGCTAATTCCTCAGCTCGCAGCGCATATTGTTGCCGCCGGAGGGAAGCGTCTCCGTCCTTTGCTTACCTTAGCGACGGCAAGACTTTTTGATTATGGTGGGATGCGTCACGTTGGGCTCGCGGCTTGCGTTGAATTTATTCACACGGCCACCTTGCTACATGATGATGTGGTGGATGAAAGCCTCTTGCGGCGCGGGTTAGCTTCCGCCAACGCCGTATTTGGCAATAAAGCTTCGGTGCTGGTGGGCGATTTCTTATTTGCCAGGGCTTTTGAGTTGATGGTCGGCGATGGCTCGCTGGATGTCCTGCGCATCTTGTCACATGCTGCCGCGACGATTGCCGAAGGCGAGGTTTTGCAGCTGACGACGCAAAATGATTTGGGCACCAATGAAGCCCGGTATTTTCAGGTAATCGAAGGCAAGACCGCGGCCTTGTTTGCGGCGGCTTGTGAGGTCGGCGCGGTGGTGGCGGAGCAGGCTGATGATCTATGCACAGCATTGCGCAGTTATGGTCGCAATCTCGGCATGGCATTTCAGTTGATCGACGATGCGCTAGATTATGCCGCGGACGAAGGGGAGCTCGGCAAAACCATTGGCGATGATTTTAGGGAAGGGAAATTGACGTATCCGGTTCTCCTGGCCTATCGCACAGGTGATCCAGCAGAGCGTGCTTTTTGGCGCCGAACCATTGAAAACGGCGAGCAAACCCCGGCGGATCTGGCAACCGCCCTTTCATTGATGTCAAAGCATGGGGCGATTGAACGGACATTGGGCCGCGCGCGCGAATTTGCCGCACAAGCCCGTATCGCGCTTCTAGCCGCACCGGCAAATCCGTTACGCATGATTTTGTTAGATGTTGCAGACTACACCGTTTCACGTAGGCATTAAGCCAAGCCGCTTAACGACGCTTAGGGCCAATTGATTCAGAAGATCAAGGTCGCGGCAATGGTGATTGCTAAAGCAGCATCAGCCAGACTGGAACCGATTGGCTGATAAAGCCGTCTGCCAAAACAAAGACTTAGAGCGCGCTGATTATTTGCCGTCAACATGAAAGCGCTCTAAAAAAACAGGTTGGCATGCAGCGTCGTGGCACAAGGCAATCCTTGAAGTGCCAAACATAGCCTTGATATTGTGGCGCTGGCGATAGAGAGTCTTGCAGTGAAGGTGTTAGGCCTTTTGCAAACTTTGCATCAATTTTAATAATACGAAGCTGCTGCTCTTGCAATATGAAGAGTTAGAGTAGTGGGGTGGCTTGATTTTTACCTTGGACCAAAGCAAGTCCAATCAGAGGACGCTTAAATTCATAAAAGTTTTTTGCTTCTTTTTTGCAAAAAAGAAGCGCTTCTTTCAAAAGCAGTTCTTTCTTAAAAGAAAGAACCAAAGAATTTTATGAGTTTTTTTATTGCCGGCTTTAGCGACAGCGGACAACCTCGGAAATTCAAAACTGACCCACTACTAGAGTTAGGCTGCGCTTGCTACATGGTCCCGGCTCTTTTTTGCGTCGTATAACGCGCGATCGGCGGCGGCGATTAGTGCTTGAGGCGATTCATCGCGCTCAGGCGTGGTCGAAGCGACTCCGATGCTGACAGACAGGTAGCCGATTCTGCTATCCTCATGGTAGATTCCTGATCCAGCTACGGCTCGACGGATTCGTTCCGCAACCTTGAGCGCGCCTTCTAAATTGGTTCCGGGTAAAAGCGCGGCGAATTCCTCGCCGCCGATTCGGGAGACGAGATCGGCGGCTCTTAGCGTCTCGTTTCTCATGACATTGGCGATGGCGCGAAGCGCTTCATCGCCTGCAGGATGGCCATATCGGTCATTAAAGGCCTTGAAGTGATCGGCGTCGAGAATAAGCAGCGCGATAGGCGCCGCCTCTCTCGCCGCTCGATGCCACTCCTGATCTAATTGTTCCGTAAAGCGCCGACGATTTGCCAAACCTGTCAAAGGATCCGTGTTTGCCAGAGTATCAAGCCGCAACAGATCCACCAGACGTCGCTCTTCTTCGGCTCGGCGGACCGAGATATCACGCATGACGCTAATGAATTCAAGATTCCCATCTGGCGAGCGATGACCAATCCTACTGCGGACTTCCAGCCATACATAATGGCCTTCAGCATGTCGCGCGCGCAACTCGATTGAAATCTCACGAGTCTCCCCGCCTAACCGCCGCATCGCTTCATCGACGTTTTGAAGATCATCTGCATGAACAAAATCACGCAGTCGCTTCTTGATGACCTCCTCTGGCTTAAGGCCGAGCACGCGCTCGACAGCGGGCGATACATAAGACATTTCGCGATTTAAACGGGAAATCAAGATGATGTCCGAAGAAAGCTCGGCCAGGTTGCGGTAATGCGCCTCCCGCTGCCCAAGCTTTAATTTCTGCTCATGAAGCTTTTCGATCAGGCATTTGGTCGCTTCAAAGGCAAAAGCGACAGGCACCGTGGAGATCGAGGCTGATAATAAAAATCCTTGCAGCAAAAAGATACGAGTGTCTACATCATGCGGTGAAAGCGCCCACATCGGGCCATGGCCGGTTAAGGTAAACACCACCGCTATAAATGCGATGAAGGTCAAGTTAATTGCAGTTCCGACTAAGCCGGCTGTCAGAATGACTGGAAACAACAAGGGAGCGACGAGAAATAGCGGCGGAATTGATGGCTGGCTGAAAACCAAAATAAAGCCTAAAAGGCTTAACGCTAAAGCCAGGAAGGAGGATTTCCGGGTTGGCACGATGGCTTTCGCGCCCTGATCGATGAGCGTGACCACCACGGGGACGAACAACGCGTTCCCCAGCCCGTCCGCAGCCAACCAAGTGACATAGGCATGGTAAAAGCCATCAGCGTGGCGCAGCGATAGAAAACCTGCCGCCAGCAAGGCGCTGGTAGCCGGAGCGATCAACGCAGTCGTTAAGAGAAGCTTTAAGAACCCGAAAATCCGGTTTACATGCGGCTTTGGTCCAGGCAGCTTCCATGCAAGCCAGCCGCTCAACGCAATTTCCAAGCCGTTACTCAACGCAAATAGCAATGATGAAGAGACCCCATCTCCATTAATGAATGCCGCTACGGCTTCCGCCAAAACCGAAATTGCGATCAGCGCCGTTGCCCGTGTGGGTCGCAGGGGAGTTGGTCCCGCAAGCAATACGCCTATAACGATAGCGTTGGCTGCCCAAAATATCGCGACATGGCCAGGTCCTTCAAAAAACCATTTGCCGATCAGGGCAACCAAGCTGACAAGAAATGCAGTTCCGAGGATTGCTTGAAAACTTAACTCGGCTGATTGCGTGGGCGCCTTTATGTCTCGATCATGCAAGGCAAGGTCATCGTCCGCTGCTTTAGGCTCGGGAAAGGGTGCGCCTTTGATTTTCCAGAGACGCGCCAACCAATTTTTCCGCATATTTGGCGCGGAAAGCTTCCCCTCTTGAAAGAGAGCCTGATTTTGCCCCCTCATAAATTCGCCAAGAACGAAGAGGTGGCGCGAATATGCAGCCTTCGACTTAAAAAAGCATTGGCCGCAGTTTTAGAGGCGCCGCAATCGTAAGAATGTTTGAATAAAGAAAATCTTGAGCCGTGGAAATTTAAGCGCCGCCACAAGGGCATCAACGACGTTATGAATGTCGACCGTAAATCAATGAGGCCATTTAAAGAGCATGTCGTCATAAGTGGAAACACTAATGGCGACCGGTAAATAGAACCTTAAATTCTTAAAAAAGACTACAACCCTTGGTAGATAGCGATTATACCTCGCTGATCGGGCGTGAAATCCTTAGCCAAATGATGCGGCAGCCGATCGGGCCGCCACATCATTACAAACAAAATTCAGGCTTGATAGGATGACCGGCTAATCCGCAGCAAGCGACATGTGTTTGCGCGCTAATTCCCGGCTTACATAATCCTGAACAGTGTTGCCAATGGCCCCTGCTTGATCGGCAAAGACGTGATCCGCGCCTGGAAATACGCGATAATCAACGGCGACACCCTTTTGTGTGTTCAGTTTGTCCACCAATTTTCGAACCGAAATTTCGGGCACAATCTCATCCGCGTCGCCATGAATAATCAAACCGCCACAGGGACAAGGAGCAAGAAAACCAAAGTCATAGCCCGCTGCGGGAAGCGCCACGCTAATCCAGCCTGATACTTCGGGACGGCGCATTAAGAGTTGCATGCCGACAAAGGCGCCAAAAGAATATCCGGCGATCCAGAGTCCACCATGGCCAGGATTAAGCGACTGCATCCAGTCCAAGGCCGCGGCGGCATCGTTGATTTCCCCCATGCCGCCATCAAATTTCCCTTGGCTACGCCCAACTCCACGAAAGTTGAACCGCATTACGGAAAATCCAAGCCGCTGAAAAACCTGGTACATCGTATAGGTAATGCGGTTATTCATGGTGCCGCCATGCAGCGGATGCGGATGCAACACCAGCGCCAACGGCGCGCCGCGTTCCGCCGCGTGGTGATAACGTCCTTCAAGACGGCCATCTGGGCCAGTAAACATCATTTCAGGCATGATATTCAGTCACTCACTTTTAGTTTAATTGATTCCAAAGGCCCCAGACGACGCGACAAACGACCAAGCGATAAACCGGTCATAAACAAAATCGCTCGGATGACTCCGGCTCTGCCCGTTCATCGGGTCTATTCAAGCGGGAACTAAGCTTTGTGCGCTGCAGCAATACGCTTCAAACCCCCTTAGCACCCAACCGATTGTCATTGTCATATAATCATAGCTGCGCCGATATTGACCCGCTCAGCATGCATACCTACTGTCTCTCGCATCGCGCGAATTGCCACTTCGCACGTGCCAGCCTTATACTATATTCGCCAATGCGTCGGTTTTCCATGAAAATTTGGTATGGCCTTGATGTTTTTACGTGAAACAATCCTCGCCTATCGGCAACGTGATCCGGCCGCGCGGTCAAATTTAGAGGTTTTGCTCTGTTACCCTGGCGTGCACGCGGTGGTTACGCACCGGCTTGCCCATGCGTTGTGGGTTCGCGGCTTCCACTTGGCAGGCCGGATGATCTCTTACTTGAGCCGTATGTTCACAGGCATTGAGATCCATCCGGGAGCCCGGCTCGGGCGTCGTCTGGTGATCGACCACGGCATGGGAGTGGTGATTGGCGAAACGGCGGAAATCGGCGACGATGTCTATTTATATCATCAGGTGACGCTTGGCGGCACGAGTTCGGAACCCGGCAAGCGCCATCCGACTGTGGGCAATCATGTGATTATCGGCGCAGGCGCGAAAGTGCTGGGCAATATTTTAATCGGCGACAATGTCAGGATTGGCGCCAACGCGGTTGTTGTAGGCGCAGTTCCCGCGGACACCACTGTCGTTGGCATTCCGGCCAGGCCCGTTGAACGCCGCAACAAGATGCGGTTCGATCCCTATGGAACGCCCTGCGATCCTTGCTTTGACCCATTATTTCGCGAGATCGAAACGTTAAGAACCGAACTGAGCGATCTTGAAGCGCGGCTACTAAACCCGCCTGACCTAACCCATCAACCGCGAGCGGACCAACAGCCGATTGCCACGGATTAGCGACGGGTTTGACCTATCTTGACGCCAATGCCACTGAGCCTTTGCGTCCGGAAGCGCGCGCCGCGCTGATCGCGGCGCTGGATGTCTTGGGCAACCCCGCTTCGGTTCATCAGGACGGAAGGCTGGCCCGGGGCGTTCTTGAACGAGCGCGATCATGCATCGCGGCGAATTTCCGGTCGCGCGCGCAGGATTTGGTGTTCACCTCCGGCGCTACCGAGGCCAATGCGCTGGCAATTGCCGGCTTGGGACCGGGGCGTGATATTTTGATAGGCGCCACGGAACATGATGCCATCAGGGCAGCGGCGCCGGCGGCGCGGGTCGTGCCGGTTGCCGCTGATGGGCGCGTTGATCTGATGGCGCTGGAGCGGGACCTTGCCGCGCATCCGCAAGCGCTGGTGGCCCTCATGGCAGCGAATAACGAGACGGGCGTGCTGCATCCCTTAGCGGAAATCGGCGCGCTATGCCGCGCCTATCATGCTCTCTGGCATGTCGACGCGGCGCAGGCGGCCGGCCGGCTGGATATCGATTATTTTGGCCTTGGCGCAGCCAGCCTCGCGGTTTCCAGCCATAAGCTTGGAGGTCCGCCTGGGGCAGGGGCGCTTTTGCTGGCGCCCGCCTATGCCGAGCGGCTGCCGCCTTTGATCAAGGGGGGCGGCCAAGAGCGCGGACGTCGCGGCGGCACGCCGAACCTTCCCGCGATCGCTGGTTTTGCCGCCGCTGTGATAGCGGCTCAGGCCGATCAGAGCGTCCGAAATCAGCGTCATGCAATGCTGCGTGACGCCATAGAGGCATCGGCGACCGAATTGGGCGCAATCGTGGTGGGCGCTGGTCCTGCTCGCCTTGCCAATACGATTTGCCTTGCCTTGCCGGGAATAGCCGCGGAGCGTCAGGTGATCGGCCTGGATCTCGACGGAATTTGCGTCTCGGCCGGCGCGGCCTGTTCTTCCGGCAAGGTAACGCGAAGCCATGTGCTGCTGGCGATGGGACAAGGCGATCTTGCCGGACAGTCAATCAGGGTGTCCTTGCCGTGGAATGCAAGTGAGGCGGGGGCGGCGCGGTTTATGGAAGCCTATCGACGCCTCGCCGTGAAAAACTTGCGCAAACCGCCTGAAATCTCTACTGCGGCGGCATAATCCTCCTTAGAGCCTGTTTGAGAATGGGGCGGTTGAGGAATGGCGAGGGATTTTTCGTCTCCGGCAGGAAGAATTTCACCGCGATGCGGGACATCGCGGCGAAATTCTGACGCACTGGGGGCGGAAAGGAACCGCCAGGCCGACCCGATCCCATTCTCAAACAGGCTCTTAGCTAGATCTGGTGAAAGTGCGTGAAGGACTGAACATGCCGATGATGGTTTTTATCGAGCCCAATGGCAATCGGCGTGAGGTTGACGCGCCGAACGGCCTTTCGGTGCTGGAGGTCGCTCATAAGCATGGCATTGACATTGAAGGCGCCTGCGAAGGTTCGCTTGCCTGTTCGACCTGCCATGTCATCGTCGATCCGGCCTGGTATGACCAATTGCCGGTGGCGACCGAGGATGAAGAGGATATGCTCGATCTTGCTTTTGGCCTTGAAAAAACTTCCCGCTTGGGCTGCCAGATCGTGATGAACCCGGAATTGGACGGATTGACGGTCCGGCTTCCAAGTTCCGTGCGCAACATGCTGAACGGCTGAGATGCGCATCGTCGTCGCGATGTCAGGCGGGGTGGATAGCTCCGTCGTGGCCGGGCTGATGCGCGAGGCCGGCCACGAGGTCATCGGCGTCACCTTGCAGCTTTATGATCACGGCGCCGCGGCGGGGCGCAAAGGCGCTTGCTGCGCCGGCCAGGATATTCACGATGCCCGCGATGTCGCAGACAGGCTAGGCATCGCGCATTACGTCATCGATGCGGAAGCCCGGTTTCGCAACAGCGTGATCGGCGATTTCGCCAATTCTTATGCGGAGGGCCGCACGCCAGTGCCTTGCGTGCGTTGCAATCAGCATCTGAAATTTGGCGATCTGCTGGCTTTAGCAAGGGATTTGGGCGCCGAACGGCTGGCGACCGGCCATTATGTCAGGCGGGTGGCCGGCGCCGCCGGGGCTGAATTGCATCGCGCGCGGGATGACGCGCGCGATCAATCCTGGTTCCTGTTCGCCACAACGCAAGAGCAGTTGGAGTTTTGTGAATTTCCGTTGGGCGAGATGCCGGGCAAAGCCGAAGTCAGGGCGCATGCGGCGCGCATGGGTCTGGCCATCGCCGAAAAGCCGGACAGCCAGGATATCTGCTTTGTGCCCAGCGGCACTTATGCTGACATTGTCGGCAAATTGCGTCCCGACGCGCTCGCCGAAGGCGAAATTGTGGACGCCACTGGCGCAATATTGGGCCGCCATCAGGGCATCGGGCGTTATACCATCGGCCAAGGCAAACGCCTCGGCGCGGCGGGTTGGATGGTGACCAAGATCGACTCCGGCGCAAAGCGCATTGTCGTCGAGCCGCGCGGTCGAAGCCCAGGACAGCGTGAAGTCCGCCTGAGCGAAGCTAATTGGCTGATCCAGGCGCCTCGCCTGTTCCAAGCCAATGTCAAGCTGCGCGCCCGCGACGTGCTCCATCCCGCGGAAATCGATCTTGCTAAAGCCCTGGTTGTGCTGGATCAGCCAGCGCTCGCGGCGCCTGGACAGGCATGCGTGGTTTATGATGGCGCGCGTGTTCTAGGCGGCGGCTTCATCAACTAAAAGATTTATCACAAAAACGCGATTGGTTTTACCATGAATTCCAGCTATACCGGTCCCTATGACGCAGCAGTTTCGCGCCACGCAGGTGCCGCGTCATAAGACGCTACCGCAAGACGGTGGAGCCGGGGTCGTACACAATCATTGTCAAAAAACGACAAGAACATAAGGATTTCCGACGTGGCCAATGAAAAATCACAAAACGTGCAGGATGTGTTCCTCAATCATGTGCGTAAAAGCAAAACGCCGGTTACGGTGTTCCTTGTTAACGGGGTCAAGCTGCAAGGCGTTATTACCTGGTTCGATAACTTCTCGGTGCTGCTGCGCCGAGACGGCCATACCCAGCTTGTCTATAAGCACGCGATTTCAACCGTCATGCCTGGCGCGCCGATCCAGCTCTTTGATGCTGCAAGAGCGGAAACCCCGGCGCAGCCGACAACGGGAACCCTCAGCCTCGCGCGCGGCGATACCGGGCAGAATGATCCGGTGTTATCGCAAGAGGATTGATCGGCGTTGAGCGGCGAAACGCATCCCGCGCCACAACGAGCGGCAATCCTGCTTCCGTGGACAAAGGCGCCCCAGGAGCCTGGCCATCGCGCGGCGGAAGCCAGGCTGGCGGAGGCGGTTGGCTTGGCGGCCTCGATTGGACTGGTGATCATCCATGATGAAGTGATCAATTTGCGCGCGAAGCGCCCCTCCTCGCTCTTTGGCGAAGGGCAGGTTGCGCGGATCAAGGAGGAACTTAATGCCGCGGAGGTGGGGGTAGCGGTGGTGGACGCCGCCCTGACGCCGGTGCAGCAGCGGAACTTGGAGCGCGCCTGGGGCTGCAAGGTGATTGACCGCACGGGATTAATTTTGGAAATTTTCGGCGAGAGGGCGCGTACCGCCGAGGGTTCCTTGCAGGTCGAACTGGCGCATCTCGCGTATCAGCGATCCCGGCTGGTGCGGTCATGGACGCATCTGGAGCGGCAGCGTGGCGGCTTCGGCTTTCTCGGTGGACCAGGCGAAACCCAGATCGAAGCGGACCGGCGGTTGATCGATACGCGGATGGCGCGGCTGCGTCGCGAGCTGGAAGAGGTCCGCCGCACGCGCTCGCTGCATCGGGCGGCGCGCAAGCGGGCGCCCTATCCGGTGGTGGCGTTGGTCGGGTATACCAATGCCGGAAAATCCACCTTGTTCAACGCCATGACGGGCGCTGCCGTGCATGCCGAGAACCAGCTATTCGCAACGCTTGATCCCACGATGCGGCTGATCGCCTTGCCTTCAGGCAAACAGGCGATCCTGTCCGATACTGTGGGGTTTATCAGCGAATTGCCGACCGAGCTGGTCGCCGCGTTTCGCGCGACCCTGGAAGAAATCGCCGCGGCTGATCTGATCTTGCATGTGCGCGACGCGGCGCACCCGGACACGAAAGCGCAGCGCGATGACGTGGTGGGGGTGCTGGACAACATGGCGGAAGCCGGCATCTTGGATCCGGCGTGGCGGGATCGATGCATCGAGGTGCTCAACAAGATCGACCTTCTGGAGGCCGCTGAGCGTGCCTTGCAAATGGAGGGGGGCGCCGCCGTCTCCGCGCTGACCGGTGAAAACCTGCCAGCGTTGTTGAGCATCATTGAAACCAGGCTGGCGTCGCATCGCGAAACCCATTCCTATGACCTCGACGCGGCGGATGGCGCCGGGCTTGCCTGGCTTTATCGTCATGGCGAGGTGATGGCGCGGGACGATCATGCGGATCGGGTCGCCGTGACCGTCCGGCTTGATCCTGACGATAGAGCGCGTTTTGAGCGGCTCACCCTCGCGAAGCCGGTTGAATGAACTTGGATGATAAAGCAGCCGGGCAAATCACTGATTTGATGCGGGCGGTGGCGGCGAAGGAAATCATGCCGCGCTTCGGCAGGCTCGGGCCGGATGAAGTGCGCGGCAAGTCAGGGCCGCTTGATCCGGTGACAATCGCCGATGAAGCCGCCGAACGCGCCCTGACCAGCGGCTTGCAACGATTATTCCCCCATTGCGCGGTGTTTGGCGAAGAATCCGCGAGCCTTGATCCTAGCCAGTTCGCGCTGCTCAAGGGGAGCCGCCCGGTTTTCGTGATCGACCCTATTGACGGAACCGCGAATTACACGGCGGGCTTGCCCTTGTTCGGCGTGATGATCGCCTTGGTCGTTCATGGCGAGACCGAAGCCGGCTTCATCTACGATCCTTGGCGTGACGATACGGCGATCGCGATTCGCGGGCAGGGCGCTGTTCTCGTTGCGGCGGATGGCAGCCGGAGCAGGCTGAAGGTGGCTGATGCGGCGCCGCCCGAAGCAATGGTCGCGTCATTGTCCTGGCGCTACATGGCATCGCCGATGCGCGAATCGGTCTTGTCGGCGTTGCCGCGATTTGGCAGCACCATCGAACTGCGATGCGCGGCGCAAGCCTATCGGTTGCTCGCGATGGGGCACTGCCATGCCGGGCTTTATCTGCGCACATTGCCATGGGATCATGCCGCGGGCGTGCTGATTTTTCAGGAGGCCGGGGGCCATGCCGCGCAATTGAACGGAACGGCATGGCAACCGGGCGATTTGGAAAGCGGATTGCTCCTAGCGCGCGACCAGGCGAACTGGCGCAGTGTCAAAGCTATTTTGCAAATTTAGAGTATCGGTTGTGGTCAAGCGCGGTTGCTGCCGCGATGCGCCGGGACCGCTGAAGGCTGCGCTGCCTGGGCGTAGGCGCGATGCTGCGCGGTTTGCGAGGACGGCGCGAATTCAGGATAGTCCTGGCCGTTCTGAGCGATCATTCGCTGTGTGCCGACAATGGCGCGCGGGCCGTTAAATGTTGGATATTGCTCGCCGCTCAATGCGGTCATCGGGCGTGAAGTGACCGTCGTGTTGGCAGGGCCGAATTGCGGATAGGTTTCGCCGCCAGCAACCCCAATGATCGTCTGCGACGTAACGCTTGTCGCCATCGCCGGCGCTGCCGGTCCGTCCGCATAAGCGGCGCCTGAGGTGAGGATCGCCGCGGTAAAGAAAGCCGCCAAAATAGAGTTTCTCATAACCAGTCTCCGGATGCCATTTCTGGCTGTTGTTGAACGCGTCGGCCAACGGACCGGCGTTGACCTCCATATAGATTGATCCACCTAAAACATTAAGATTACGGTTTTCTATAAGTTTAATTCTGTTTCGACATAAATTAAGAGTGAAATTTGTTGGCTCGCGAACGTGCTTCGGCTAAACTGCCAAAATGAACATGCTGGCACCGCTGCACGCGCCGCTACCGGTTGAAGTTGTTTTCGATTTCGTTTGCCCCTGGTGTTACCTCGGCATACACCGGCTGCAAAAGCTGCGTCTCCGGCGTCCGGACCTGACGCTGGACCTGCTCTGGCGCCCGTTTCTGCTCAACCCGGACATGCCGCGCGCCGGGATCAGCAAAGCTGATTACGCGGCGCGGAAATTTGGCGGCGAAGATCGCGCGCGGCGTTTATATGCGACGATCGCCGAGGTCGCCGTCTTGGAAGGCCTGATCTTTGATTTTGGCAGGATCAGGCGCACGCCGAGCAGCGTCGACGCGCATCGCCTGGTGCGCTTCGCCGCCTTGGCTGATCGCGCCGATGCATTGGTCTCTGCTATGTTCAAGGCGTATTTCCAACATGGCGCTGATATCGGCCAGCTTGAAACCCTGGTGTATATCGCCTCGATTTCCGGTCTCGATCCGGTGGCCGCGCGAAACTTCCTGACATCGGATGAGGCCATCGAGCATGTCCATGCGGATAATCTGCATGCGCATCGCCTCGGCATTAATGGCGTGCCATGTTTTTTGATCGATGGGGTTCATGCGATCGCCGGCGCCCAGGAGTTGGAAGTCCTGGAGCGGCTGGTCGATTTATCCGCGCCCGATTTAAGAGGCATATAAGCGACGCATTCCACAAAACGCGCCGCTTCATCTTCCGGAATTGCGTTTCGCATGGCACAACCACACCATGCAACGCCGTCTGTTTATCGCTTCCCTACCACTCGCCGCGCCATTTGCAGCCGCGTCAGCGGCGAATTTCAGCGGGTTTCTCGCCGCCTTGCATAGCCGCGCGCTGCGCCAGGGCGTGCCGCCGCGCATCGCCGACGCGGCGCTGACCGGTCTCAGTCCGAACGCCGAGGTGATGAAACTTGACCAGCACCAGCCGGAATTCACGCTCACCTGGGCGCAGTACAGCGCCCGCGTGGTCAACGCCAAGCGGATCGGCGAGGGTAAGGCAAGGCTTGCCTCTGTGCGCACGATCCTCGGCAATGTGACACGCCAATACGGCGTCGCCGCCGAACCGATGCTCGGCATCTGGGGGATCGAGACCAATTACGGCGGGTTTCAGGGCGATTTCCAGGTGATCGACGCGTTGGCGACGCTCGCCTATTTCCGCGCCAGCCCCTATTTCGGCGGCGAGGCGATTAGTGCCATGAAAATCGCGGCAAAGGGCGACGCGCCCTTGCCGAACCTGATCGGTTCCTGGGCCGGCGCCATGGGCCAGCCGCAATTCATGCCCAGCGTCTATCTCTCCACCGCGGTCTCCTACAACGGCACCGGCCGCCCGGATATCTGGAACAGCGACGCCGATGCGCTGGCCTCCATCGGCAATTACCTGCGCAAGGCGGGCTGGGTCGCCGGCCTGCCTTCCAGCGAGACGGTTTTGCTCCCCTCGAATTTCAACACCTTTCTGACCGGGCGCGACCACCGCATGGCGCTTGAGCGCTGGATTGCGATGGGCGTGCGGCGTCTCGCCGGAGCAAAGCCATTGCCGCCTTCCACCGAAGCCTCGCTGCTGCTGCCTGATGGGCCGCAAGGAGCCGCCTACCTGGCCTATGCCAATTTCAACGCGATCCGGCGCTATAACCCATCCGATCTCTACAGCCTCGCGGTAGGCGAGCTTGGCCGGGTGATCCTTGCGTGAGACGGCTCTGGAACTGGGCGATCATCCCGCTTGCGCTTGGCTTGGCGGGATGCGCGCAGCCTAGGCGAAGCGGCCTGATTCCCGCCGGCGCCCGTTACACGATCGGCGCGCCATTTCAGGCCGGCGGAGAATGGCGTTATCCGCGCGTCATCGATCATTACGACCAGCAAGGGTTGGCGATGATCATTCCGCCCGGTCATGACGCGGCGACAGCGGATGGCGAGGCGTTTCATCAGCGCGGGCTGATGGCGCAAAGCCCGGTGCTGCCTTTGCCGTCGCTGGTTCGGGTCACCAATCTGGTCAATGGACGCCAGTTGACGGTCCGGGTGAATGATCGCGGCCCCGCCGTGCCGGGACGGGTTCTGGCGGTCACGCGAAAGGTGGCGGATTTGCTCGGTTTCCCGCCGGATGGCGTCGTGCAAGCGCGGGCGCGGCTGCTATTGGACCGTTCCGCCGCGTTGCAGGCGCAACTGGGCGAAGGGCCGCATCTGACCGCGGCGCCCGTCGCCGCGGTGCGGCAGCAGGCATTGCCGCCACCGGGCATGCCGGGCGAGGCAAATCCGGCTTTCGCCACGGCATCGCCAAAAGCCGTGGATTTTGCGATGGCGCCAATCCGCTTATCAGGAAGAGTGACCCAAGGTCAGCCCGATCCTGGCTTGCTTTATGTCGAGATCGGCGGTTTTGGCACGCGTCGTGACGCGCTCGCAATGCTCAGCCGGGTTGCCGGATTTGATGCAACCACTATCCCGGAGGCAGGTGAAACCCGCGAGACCTATGCCCTGCGACTCGGACCCTATCCCTCGGTCGCCGCCGCCGATGCGGCGTTGCGCGCGGTGCTGGCGCGTGGCGTGACCGATCCTGAAATCATCGTCCGTTGAATCATCGTCCGTTGAATCATCGTCCGTTGACTGGCAAGCGCGCGCCTTTCATCACCTTCGAAGGCGGCGAGGCAGCGGGCAAATCGACGCAGGTCGCCCGGCTCGCGGCAAGGCTGCGCGAGGCTGGGCATGATGTGGTGGTCACCCGCGAGCCGGGCGGCACGCCGGGAGCGGAGGCGATACGCGGGTTGATGCTGAACCCGCAAACCGAACTCACGCCGCTCGCCGATACGCTGCTGGTGTTCGCCGCCCGCGCCGATCACGTCGCGCGGCTAATCGAACCTGCCTTGCAAGCCGGCAAGATCGTGCTGTGCGACCGCTTCATCGATTCCACTTTGGCCTATCAAGGCCATGGGCTGGGCGTGGAGCGCGCGGCGATTGCTGAATTGTCCCGGATGATCGGGATCAGCCCTGATCTCACCTTTATTCTCGATATCGATCCCGCAACCGCCGCCCGGCGCTTCACGGCGCGCGGCGTCAAACCGGACCGCTACGAACGCTTCGGCGAAGGCTTCGCGGGACGAGTGGCCGCCGGGTTCCGCGCCATCGCCGAAGCTGAACCGGAGCGTTGCGCATTGATCGATGCCGATGGCAGCGCCGATGCGGTTGCCGCCCGCATCGCCGCGGCGCTGCATGAAAGGCTTGGCCTATGCCCGGATCGCTGACCGAACCGCGCGCCAATCCCCTGCTCCTGGGCCGCGAGCGCGAAACCCGTTTGCTCGCCGATGCGGCGGCCGGCGGGCGGCTGCACCATGCCTGGCTGATCACCGGGCCACCCGGCATCGGCAAGGCGACATTGGCCTATCGCTTCGCCCGCGCGCTTCTTGCCGGGCGCTTGTCGCCTGATTTGGCGCTCGATGCCGATGACCTGACCTTCAAACGCGTCGCCGCCGCAACCCATGCGGATTTGCTAGTGATCGACCGGCGGTTCGACGAAAAAAAGAAACGCCTGCAAGGCGAAATCGTCATCGACACGGTGCTGGAAGCAGGGCGTTTCCTGCGCCTGACGCCGGGTGAAGGCGGCTGGCGGGTGGTGATCGTCGATGGCGCGGAGGCGATGAACCGCAACGCCGCCAACGCGCTGCTGAAACTGCTGGAAGAACCGCCCCAGCGCGCGATCTGGCTGCTGGTCTCGCACGCGCCGGGACGCCTGCTGCCGACCATCCGCAGCCGCTGCCGTGCGCTTGCCATGAACCCGCTGGCGGAAGACGTGGTGCAAGCGTTGCTGGCGCGCGCCATGCCGGAGCGGGACCGCGCGACGCTGCAACGCCTCGCGGCGCTTTCGGAAGGCTCGATTGGCCGCGCTTTGGCGCTGGGCGAGGAAGGCGGCCTCGCCATCGCCGCCTTGGTCGATGAAGTCCTGGGAACCAAGCCCATCGCGCCGCCGCGCGCCGCCGCCATCGCCGATGCGGTGGCCCGCGCCGAGGATGGCTTCACCAATTTCATGGAATTGCTGCGGGTTTCGCTGGCGGCGAGGACACGGGAGAGCGCGCGCGCGTCGCAAAGCCCATCATCCCTTGATGGCGCGGCGCGGCTCTGGCAGGAGCTTGGCCGTATCGCATCCGAGACGGATGGGCTGAACCTCGATCCGCGCGCCGCCATCCTCACCACCTTGCAATTATTCCGGACATCATGAGCGAAACCTTCTACATCACCACGCCGATTTTCTACGTCAACGGCGCGCCGCATATCGGCCACGCCTATAACTCGGTCGCCGCCGATGCGCTGGCGCGGTTCAAGCGACTGGACGGGTACGAGGTGTTTTTCCTCACCGGCACCGATGAGTACGGCCAGAAGGTGGAAGCGGCGGCGCGCGAGGCGGGGCTGGGCACGCAGGAGTTCACCGACAAGATCTCCGGCGAGTTTCGCGCCATGGGCCGGGCGATGGGCATTTCCAATGATGATTTCATCCGCACCACCGAGCCGCGCCACAAGGCGGCCTGCACCGCCATCTGGCAGCGCCTGGCCGAGGCCGGCGCACTCTATCTGGGCCATTACGAAGGCTGGTACGCGACGCGCGACGAAGCCTTTTATGGCGAGGATGAGTTGCACACCAGCGCCGACGGCGTCCGCCGCGGCCCCACCGGCGCCGCCGTGGAATGGGTGCGCGAGCCTTCCTATTTTTTCAGGCTGAGCGAATTCCAGGACCGGCTGCTGGAATTATATGAAACGCATCCTGAGTTCATCCAGCCTTTATCGAGCCGCAACGAGGTGATGAGCTTCGTGCGCTCCGGCCTACGCGATCTCTCGGTCAGCCGCACCAGCTTCAGCTGGGGTGTTCCAGTGCCGGGAGTAAGGGTGCCTGGCGATCCGGCGCATGTAATGTATGTCTGGATCGACGCGCTGACCAATTACCTCAGCGCGGTCGGCTTTCCCGACATGGCGGCGTCGCGGATGCGGTTCTGGCCGGCGGATATGCATCTGGTGGGCAAGGAGATCACCCGGTTCCATGCCGTCTATTGGCCGGCGATGCTGATGGCGGCGGACCTGCCGCTGCCCCGGCGGGTGTTCGGCCATGGCTGGTGGGTGGTGGAGCATGAGAAGATGAGCAAGTCGCTCAACAACGCGCTGGCCGTGCAGCCGCTGATCGACGAATTCGGGCTTGACCCGCTGCGGTTTTTCATGCTGCGCGAAATGCCGTTCGGCAATGACGGCGATTTCTCCCGCCGCGCGCTAATCTCCAGGCTGAATGTCGAACTGGCCAATGATCTCGGCAATCTGGCGCAGCGAACCTTATCCTTCATCGCCAAGAACGCCGGCGGCGCGCTGCCGCCGCGCGGCGCCGAAACCGAAGCGGATTTCGCTCTGCGCGCGATGGGCGAAGCGCTGCCGGACAAGGTGCGCGCGGCCATGGAGCGCCTGGCCTTCCAGGAAGCGCTGGAGGAAATCTGGAAACTGGTGCGCGCGGCGAACGCCTATATCGACCACCAGGCGCCCTGGGCCTTGCGCAAGACCGACCCCGAACGCATGGGCGCCGTGCTGCGTGAATTATGTTCAGCGCTTCGGGTGATCGGTATTTTACTCCTGCCCTTCATGCCCGGCTCGATGACCAAATTGCTCGACCAACTCTACGTGCCGGACGGGCTGCGCAACATCAAAGGCCTGTCACAGCCAATGATCGACGGCGTGGCGTTGCCGCCGCCGGTGGGGATTTTTCCGCGTTACGTGGAAGCTTAAGAGTGTCAGATCCATTACGGACGCCCTTCATCCGGCATTATCTGGAGCTTCGGCAGCCGGACAATGCCGCCTATCCAAACAGCGATGAATTGCTGAGCATAGGCGCGCCGTTTTCCAAGGCGCTTGGGCTGAACAAGCTTGGGCTTCACCATGAATTACTGCCGCCGGGACGGCGCACCTCGTTTCCGCATGCCGAAGGACATGAAGAGGAGTTCGTGTTTGTCATTGAAGGTGCGCCGGATGTTTGGATTGATGGCGAGCTGTTTCGGCTCACTGCCGGCGATGCGGTCGGGTTTCCGGCGGGAACCGGTATCGCGCATAGCTTTCTAAACAACACCGCGCAGTTGGTCCGGCTGCTGGTGGCCGGCGAAACCGCTGTCGCGAACGCCAAAATAATTTATCCGGTCAATCCGGAAATGCAGTATCGGCGCGACTGGTGGCATGATGCGCCAAAGCGGGAGCTTGGTTCGCATGACGGCAGGCCAAATCAGGCGGCTGCGCCATTCTTATCGCAAATGGAGGATTTCTGGATCGCGTTTTGCAAAAACCACGGCACCTTCGGAGTAATGCCCGGCACAACGGAGTTCGGTGATACGCCGGCGATGAAGAACGAGCTTTGCGATCTGGTTCTGGCGGGACGCAAGCGCGCCACGGCATCTTTGGCCTTTTGGTATGGCTGGGATCGGGCGAGCCTGCCGAAACCGGGTGATTTCACGATCATGCTCGATGGCGCTGGCACGCCGCGCGGCGTGATCGAGACAATGGAAGCGCGGGAAGGTCCGTTGCACTCGGTTGATGCGCAATTCGCCGCCGATGAAGGCGAGGGTGATGGGTCGCTCGAATACTGGCTGGCCGAACATCGGCGTTTTTTCACCAACGAACTTGCCAGCGAGGGGCTGGAATTTGCCGATACTGTCCGGGTAATTTTCGAGCGATTCAGGCTAGTCTGGCAGCCTTAACTGGTTGACTGTTCCGCCAGCATCTCTAGCTCCGCGTTGAACCGTTCAGGGTATTCCTGCATCGGCGCGTGGCCGCATGTGGCGTAGCGGGACAGCCGAGCGCCGGCGACGCAATCAACAATATGCTCGGCCATCGAGGGCAGCACGATGGCGTCCTCTTCGCCTTGCGTCACCAGGCAGGGCCGGTCGAGGCCGCGCAGAACGCCGGTGAAATCCAGTTCGCGCATCAGCAAAAAGGCGCGGATGGCGGGCGGGGTGAGGCTCATCGCGCACAAGGCGCGTTCGGTGTCGGCGGTGCTCAGCGGCTTGCAGGTGCTGGCGTGGACGATATGGCGCACGCCTTCAATCATGATGGCGGGATCGCTGCTGGCCGCCATGATCGCGCCTTCGATAAAGCCGGCGCCGATATGGGTCGGCGGATTGGAGGAGATCACCGCTGCGCCAACAAAATTCACAGCGCCGACATTGCGGGTGCCGTGGCGCATCAGGTAGTCGCAGATGACAAAGCCGCCATAGCTCCAACCCACCAGCACCGGGCGTTTCAGCTTGAGCGCGATCATCACCGTCGCGATGTCATCCGACCAGTGTTCGCCATTCTGATAGGCTTCCGGATCGAGCGGCTTGTCGGAAAATCCGTGGCCGCGCGAATCCATGCAGATGACGCGATATTTGTCCCGCAAGGCGCTGTCGAACTGGTTGTTCCAGGAGAGATAGCAGGCGGACCAGCCATGGATGAACAGGATCGGCTGGGCATGCGCCGGTCCCCATTCACGGACATGCAGGCCGACATTATTGGCGCCACCGATGCGGTGAACCCGCCCGGCATCATGGGCGATTGCATCATTCATCAGCGTTTACCGATCGCGCGGATAATTTTTTGATCGGTCTTGTATTGGCTCAGCGCATAGACCGACCAGATGGCGGCGGGTATCCAGCCGATGATGGTGATTTGCAGGATCAGGCAGATGATCCCGGCAATCGGCCTGCCGATGGTAAAAAATTGTACCCACGGCAGCAGGATGGCGAGCAGCAGGCGCATGAGTTTTCTCCTTATGCGGCGCGGTTTTCGACCAGATCGGTGACCACACCGGGATCGGCGAGGGTGGAGGTGTCGCCTAAACTGTCCGTCTCGTTGGCGGCGATCTTGCGGAGGATGCGCCGCATGATCTTGCCGGAGCGCGTCTTCGGCAAGCCCGGCGCCCATTGGATCGTGTCGGGCGCGGCGATAGGGCCGATTTCCTTGCGCACCCAGGCGACCAGTTCCTTTCGCAGTTCCTCGCTAGGTTCCTCGCTGGCGATCAGCGTGACATAGGCATAGATGCCCTGGCCTTTGATGTCGTGCGGGAAACCCACCACCGCGGCTTCGGCGACTTTCGGATGCGCCACAAGTGCTGACTCCACCTCCGCCGTGCCCATCCGGTGGCCGGCAACGTTGATCACGTCATCGACCCGCCCGGTGATCCAATAATAGCCATCGGCGTCGCGTCGCGCGCCGTCGCCGGTGAAGTATTTGCCGGGGAAGGTCGAGAAATAGGTCTGGATGAAACGCGCATGGTCGCCATAGACGGTGCGCATCTGGCCCGGCCAGCTATCGGCGATGCAGAGATTGCCTTCCGCCACGCCGTCAAGTTCATGGCCTTCGGCATCGACCAGCAGCGGCTTGACGCCAGGCAGCGGCAGCGTCGCCGAACCAGGTTTCTGGGCGATGGCGCCGATCAGCGGGGTGATCAAAATACCGCCGGTCTCGGTCTGCCACCAGGTATCGACAACGGGACAGCGCTTGTCGCCGATCACCCTCCAGTACCAATCCCAGGCTTCAGGATTGATCGGCTCGCCCACAGAACCCAGCACCCGCAAGGAGGCGCGCGAGGTGCGCTTTACCGGCGCGTCGCCATCGCGCATCAGCGCGCGGATGGCGGTGGGGGCGGTGTAGAAGATATTGACCTTATGCTTATCGACCACCTGCCAAAAGCGCGAACTATCGGGATAGTTGGGGATGCCCTCAAACATCAGCGTGGTCGCGCCGTTCGCCAGAGGGCCATAGATAATATAGGTATGCCCGGTCACCCAGCCGACATCGGCGGTGCACCAGTAAATCTCGCCGGGATGGTAGTCGAACACATATTGATGGGTGAAGCTGGCCCAGACCATGTAGCCGCCGGTGGTGTGCAGCACGCCTTTCGGCTTGCCGGTGGAACCCGATGTGTAGAGAATGAACATCGGGTCCTCGGCGTTCATCGGTTCCGGCGGGCAATCGGGCGCGGCTGTGGCGCAGATGGTCTCATACCAGTGATCGCGGCCTTCCTGCATGACGGCCTCGCCGCCGGTCGCTTTTACCACCACTAAATGCTTGATGGTCGGACAGGAGCTCAGCGCCGCGTCGGCATTGGCCTTCAAGGGCACTTTGCGTCCGCCGCGCCGGCCTTCATCGGCGGTGATCAGTGCAACGGAATTGCAGTCCTGGATGCGGTTGGCCAGGCTGTCAGGCGAGAAGCCGCCGAACACCACGGAATGAATCGCGCCGATCCGGGCACAGGCCAGCAACGCCACCGCCGCTTCGGCGATCATCGGCAGATAAATCGTTACCACATCGCCCTTCCTGACGCCGAGCGTGCGAAGCGCGTTGGCGAGGCGGCAGACCCGTTCGTGCAGGTCGCGATAGGTGATGTGCGCTGAAACATTCGGATCATCGCCTTCCCAGATGATCGCCGTCTGATCGCCCTTGGTGGCCAGATGCCGGTCGAGGCAGCTGACCGAAGCGTTCAGCACGCCATCCTCGAACCACTTGATTGAAACATCGCCGTCAAACGAGGTGTTCTTGATCTTGGTGGGCGGCGTGATCCAGTCGATGCGCTGAGCCTCCTCCGCCCAAAACGCATCGGGATCGGCGGCGGCACGGGCGGTCATGTCCTCATATTGTGCCTGATCGATCAACGCCTTTGCCGCGATTTCACGATCAACCGCGACGATCTCCGGGCGAGACATAGCGTTCCTCCGATTGTTTGTTGCGCCGGTTATGAAGGAAACGGATTGGCAAGGAAAGCCGGTTTATTGGCTGCGGGAGCGGGACGGCCTGTATTGAAATCTATCCTTCAACGTGATGATCTGTGTCAAATATTGCACTTCCATAAAAATTCGACGCTGGTTTTGCCGGGCGCATCACTTCTCGTTGACACTGCCATGCATTTCTGCGTCTCTATTCCGGCAATCGAATTTGGCTTGCCTTGCGCGCGTCCCGTTACCGGGTGCAGACCAAGACTTCCAAAGCCCCGGTTGTCCCTCTTAAGCCTCGCGGCGGTCGCGCGGCTGGGTATATATAGGAGCGACGACGCAGCAATGGCGATCGGCACTGTCAAGTGGTTTAACACCACGAAAGGCTTCGGTTTCATCGTGCCGCAAGACGGCGGCAAGGATGTTTTCGTACATATCACAGCGGTTCAGGCGGCGGGATTGCGCGGCCTGAACGAAGGCCAAAAGGTTTCGTACGACATCGCGATGGAGCGCGGCAAGGCAGCCGCGATCAATCTAAAAGCGGTCTGACGTCCGGATACCCAGCCGAGGAAAACGGGGCCCTTGCGGTCCCGTTTTTTGTTGCGCGCGCTCGCCTTGACGCTTACGGCAGTTCGCAGCAGTAGAGAACTGAACATCGAGGAGGATGCCATGGATGGTTCCGTGCTGCCACACGCCGCTCCATTCGATACCGATGCCGTTGCCGTGCCCGCTCTTCTTGACCAGGCGGTGCGGCAATTCAGCGCGCGTCCGGCAGTGGATTTTCTCGGCAAGGTTTCGACATGGGCGGAAATCGGCGCGCTGGCGGACCGCGCGGCGGCGGGCCTGCAAAGGCTGGGCGTGGTCAAAGGCGCACGGATCGGCCTTTGTTTACCGAATACGCCTTATTTCATCGTCATGTATTACGCCATCCTAAAGGCCGGCGGCACGGTCGTGAACTTCAACCCGCTTTACACCGAGCGCGAGATCGCCGCACAGGCGCGCGATGCCGGGGTTTCCATCATGGTGTCGGTTGATCTCGCGATGATCCACGAGAAAATCGGCGGACTGGCGGATCAGGGCCTGTTCGACAAGGTGATCATCTGTTCGTTCGCGGCGGCTTTGCCGGGAATGAAATCATTGCTGTTTCGGCTGCTCAAGGCAAAGGAGTTGGCGAATATTCCGGAGCGGGCGCCTTTTGTCCGTTTTGCCACGCTGATTGGCGGTGCCGTGAAGGCGGCACCGGTCGCGATTGATCCGCTGCGCGACATCGCGGCGCTGCAATTCACCGGCGGCACCACCGGCACCCCCAAGGCGGCGATGCTGACCCATGCCAACATCACCGCCAATGTGCGGCAAATCATCGCCGCCAGCCCGCCGATGGAGCAAGGCGCCGAGCGGATCATGGGCGTGCTGCCGCTGTTTCATGTGTTCGCGATGACCACGGTGATGAATTTTGGCGTCGCCATCGGCGCCGAACTGGTGCTGATGCCGCGCCCCGACATGAAGCTGCTCTTGGCCACCATCAAGCGCAAGCGGCCAACCATCCTGCCTGGGGTGCCGACTTTGTTCACTGGCATCTGCAACGTGGCCGAAGCGGGGAGCGACTTTTCCTTTATCAAATTTTGCATTTCCGGTGGCGCGCCTATCGCGGGTGAAGCCGCCGAGCGCTTCGAGCGCCTGTCAGGCTGCTCGATCTTGGAAGGCTATGGCTTGTCGGAAACCTCGCCGGTGGTGACATCGACGCCGCCGGGCAAGGTGAAGCGCGGCTCGGTCGGCATGGCGCTGCCAGGCACTATGATCGAAATCCGTGACCCGGAACATCCTGAAACGCTGATGCCTGCCGGTGAAAAGGGCGAGATTTGCATTCGCGGCCCGCAAGTGATGGCCGGCTATTACAACCGGCCTGATGAAACCGCCAAGGTCATGGTTGATGGCGCCTTGCGCACCGGCGATATCGGCTTCCTGGACGCCGAGGGCTATCTGTTCATTGTTGACCGGATCAAGGACCTGATCCTGTGCGGCGGCTATAATGTCTATCCGCGGGTGATCGAGGAAGCCGCCTATCAGCATCCGGCGGTGCAGGATGCCATCGCCATCGGCGTTCCCGATGCCTATCGCGGACAGGCGCCGAAACTGTTCGTCACCTTGCGGACCGGGCATGCGGCTACTGGCGAAGAAATCAAGGCATTCCTCGCCGGACACTTGAACAAGATCGAGATGCCGAACGCGGTTGAAATTCGCGATACCCTGCCGAAAACCATAGTAGGCAAGCTGTCGAAAAAGGAGCTGGTCGCAGCGGAGGTCGCGAAGCTGCAACCGCCGGCATGAATATTGACATCAGGCCGGCCTTACCTATACGTAAGACATAACCTCTTTGCGTTAACGTCGCGAATTAATCAATGTTGCGTTTCTCTGTTACGTTTCTCTGGGTGGCTTCATTAGAGACCAAGGACCAAACAAGCAATGACCTCGAATGCTCACAATGCCTCTGTCAATGCCCCTGCCAATTATCGGGCTCAAGCTGGGCATGAGCCAAATCTCCAGCCCGATGCCGCCGCCGGTCATGGCACCAACACGCAGCCGCTTTATTCGGTGAGCCAGCTGGCGCGGCAGCTCGGCGTCACGGCGCGGACGATCCGATTTTACGAGGATAAAGGACTGGTGGCGCCCAGCCGCGCCGGCACAACGCGGGTTTATACGCACCGGGATCGCGCGCGGCTGACGCTGATCTTGCGCGGCAAGCGGCTCGGCTTTTCGCTCCGTGAAATCAAGGAATTTCTTGACCTCTATGACATGGACCCGACGCAGCATACCCAGATGAAGCAGCTTTTGATCGGCGTGCGCAAGCGGATTGGCAAGCTGCAGGAACAGCGTTCGGCGCTCGAACAAAGCCTTGCCGAACTCAGCGAAATTGAACGCCAAACGGAAGCCGCCCTAAAGCAGCGTAGCCTCTAACAACATAGTCTTTAACAGGAGCCGGAATTCTGATGACCAATGTCGTGATCGCAGGCTATGCCCGTTCGCCCTTCACGCCCGCGAAAAAGGGTAGCTTGACGCGGGCGCGGCCTGACGAGTTGGCCGCCGATGTGGTGCGCGCGCTGATCGAGCGGTCGCATGTGAATGCGGAAGATATCGAGGATGTCATCGTCGGCTGTGCCTTTCCCGAAGGCGAGCAGGGGCTGAACGTGGCACGGATGATTTCGCTGCTGGCCGACCTGCCGATTACGGTAGCGGGCGTCACCGTTAACCGGTTTTGCGGCTCTTCGATGCATGCGGTGCATATCGCGGCGGGCGCCATCAACATGAATGCCGGCGAGGCGTTTATTTGCGCCGGCATCGAGAGCATGACGCGGGTGCCGATGGGCGGCTTTAACCCGATGCCGTCGCCGAAGCTGTACGCCAAGGCTCCCGCTGCTTACATGAGCATGGGCGAGACGGCGGAAAACGTCGCGCAGCGCTGGCAGATCACCAGGGCGATGCAGGAAGCGTTCGCGCTGTCCAGTCATCAGAAGGCTTCAGCCGCGCAGAAAGCCGGGAAGTTCGATGCCGAGATTGTGCCGATTGTTAGTGGACGCGGCACGGTTAGCGCCGATGAATGCATCCGGCATGACGCCTCGCTGGAAGGGTTGGCCGGATTGAAACCGGCTTTTGATGCGAATGGTTCGGTGACCGCGGGCACCTCTTCGCCGCTGACCGATGGCGCGTCGGCGGTGTTGGTTTGTTCGGAGGATTTTGCCATGAAGCACGGGCTTGACGTGCTGGCGCGGATCAAATCGGTGGCCGTCGCCGGCTGTGCGCCGGATATCATGGGCATGGGGCCGGTCGCGGCGACGCGGAAGGCGCTGGCGCGGGCGGGGATTACGGCGCGCGATCTGAATGTGGTGGAGCTGAACGAGGCGTTTGCCTCGCAGGCTTTGGCCTGTATCCGCGATCTGGACCTGGATTCTGCGATCGTCAACTTTGATGGTGGGGCCATTGCCCTTGGCCATCCGATGGGTGCGACTGGCGCGCGCATTACCGGCAAGGCGGCCTCGGTGCTGAAGCGCGAAGGAGGGCGCTACGCGCTGGCGACGCAATGCATCGGCGGCGGGCAGGGGATCGCGACCGTTCTGGAGGCGGTGTGATGTCTTCTGACATTAAATCCGTCGCGGTGATCGGCGCCGGGGTGATGGGCGCGTCCATCGCCGCGCATGTCGCCAATGCCGGCATCCCGGTGAAGCTGCTGGATATTGTCAGGCCGGGCGAGGCGGATCGCAATGCGGTGGCCAAGGGCGCTATCGAACGATTTAAGAAGATGCAGCCGGCGCCGCTGATGGGATCGAAAGCGGTGCGGCTAATTACGCCGGGAAATATCGAGGATGACCTGGCATCGCTGGCGGAGTGCGATTGGATCGTCGAGGCGGTGATCGAGAAGCTTGACGTCAAGCAGGATTTGTACCGCAAGCTGGCTGATCTGCGCAAGCCTGGTTCGGTGGTATCCTCTAACACCTCGACGATCCCGCTATCCGAGCTGACGGGCGACATGCCGGATGATCTGAAACCGGATTTTGTTATCACGCATTTCTTCAACCCGCCGCGCTATATGCGGCTGCTGGAACTAGTGGCGGGGCCGGAGACGCGTGCCGGGGCCGCCGATAAAATCGCCGTGTTTTGTGATGTCATGCTTGGCAAGTCGGTGCTGCGTTGCCGCGACACGCCCGGCTTCATCGCCAACCGCATCGGCACCTATTGGATACAAACCGCGGTGGTATTGGCCCTCGACATGGGGCTGGAGGTCGAGGAGGCCGATGCCATCATGGGCAGGCCGATGGGCTTTCCCTCCACCGGCGTGTTCGGGCTGATGGATTTGGTGGGCATCGATCTCGGTCCGCATGTCAATGCCTCGCTGGCGCGCCTGTTGCCTGGCGCTGATCCGTTCCACGCGATGAATCGCGATACCTCCTTGATCACCGAGATGATCGCGCAAGGCTATACCGGCAAGAAAGGCAAGGGCGGCTTCTATCGGAGCGTTAGAAGTGCCGATGGCCGCGTGAAGGAAACCTTGTCGTTGAAATTCGCTGCTGCCGGGACGCTTGCATGGCGTCCTACGGTGAAGCCGGAGATCGCCGAGGTCAAGGACGCGAAGAAGGACCTCAAGAAACTGGTGGGAGTCAACACCAAAGCGGGTCATTATGCCTGGGGCGTGCTGGGGCGCGTTTTGGCTTACGCGGCCTCGCTGGTAGGCGAGATTGCCGGTGATATTGCCAGCATCGATGAGGCGATGCGGCTTGGCTATACCTGGAAATATGGCCCGTTCGAGCTGATCGACAGGCTGGGCGCGGAATTTGTAGCGAAAAATCTTGTGCGGCTGGATATTCCGGTGCCCGCCATCCTGACTAAAATCGGCAACGGCACATTCTACAAGGCCGAAGGCGGCGCCTTGCTGCAATTTGGGATGGATGGCGCTTATTATCCGGTGCGGCGGCCTGGCGGCGTGGTGTTGCTGGAGGATATCAAGCGGATCAAAAAACCGGTGCTTGCCAACAAATCCGCCTCGGTTTGGGATATCGGCGACGGGGTTTTGTGCTTCGAGTTTCACTCGATCATGAATTCGCTGGATGGCGACACGCTCGGCCTGCTTGATAAAACTATTTCGTTGGTTGGCAAGAGCTATAAGGCGCTGGTGATTTATGCGGAGGATTTGCGCGCCGGGCCGGGCAAGGAAAATTTCTCGGTCGGCGCTAATCTGGGGCTTGCGATGTTCGCGGTGAATATCCGGCTCTGGGGCAAGGTCGAGGGCAGCATCAAGGAAGGCCAGCGCATCTACCAGGCGCTGCGTTATGCGCCATTTCCGGTGGTCGGGGCACCGACGGGGCGGGCGCTTGGCGGCGGCTGCGAAATTCTGCTGCATTGCGCCAGCGTGCAGGCCTATGCCGAGAGCTATATCGGGCTGGTCGAATGCGGCGTTGGGCTGGTTCCCGGCTGGGGCGGCTGCGCCACCATGCTGGGCCGCTTTCAACATGCCAAGGACATGCCGAAAGGCCCGATGCCGGCGGTGGCCAAGCTTTTCGAGATGGTTTCCACCGCCAAGGTTTCCACCTCCGCCGCCGAAGCGCGCGAGATGAAGTTCCTGCGGGACGGTGATGGCGTCACGATGAACCGTTATCGCGTTTTGGCCGACGCCAAGGCGCGCGCTTTGGCTTTGGCGGAAGGCTATCAGCCGCCGGCGCCGGTCATGGTCAATTTGCCGGGTGCCTCAGGACGGGTCGCGCTTTCGATGGCGGTGGATGAGTTCCGCAAGAAGGGCATGGCGACGCCGCATGATGTGACCGTTTCGGCGCATCTGGCGGATGTTTTGACCGGCGGCGAGGCCGATATCATTGATCCGCTATCGGAAGCCGATGTGATGGCGCTGGAACGCAAGGCTTTCATGGCGTTGATCCGCACCAAGGAAAGTCAGGCGCGCGTGAAGCACACGCTGGATACTGGGAAACCGCTGCGCAACTAACAATTTATTGGGGAATTACCATGCCGGTCTATAAAGCGCCTTTGGATGATATGCGGTTTGTGCTGCATGAGCTGCATGATGGCAAATCGCTCGCTGATCTGCCGGGTAATGCGGAGTTCACGCCGGAGCTGCTGGATAGCGTGCTGGACGAAGCGGCCAAGATGGCGGAGCAGGTGTTGTTTCCGATCAACCAGTCGGGTGATCTGGAAGGCTGCACCTATGAGAATGGCGTGGTCCGCACGCCTTCGGGCTTTCGCGAGGCCTATGCCGCCTTTTGCGAAGGCGGCTGGACGGGGATGACCGCGGCCACTGAGTTTGGCGGACAGGCAATGCCGATTCCCGCCGCCATGCTGATCGAGGAAATGCAATGCTCGGCTAACGTCGCGTTTGGACTTTATCCCGGCCTGTCGCACGGCGCCTATCTCGCTTTGTATCATCATGGCAGCGAGGCGCAGAAACAGACTTATCTGCCGAATATCGTTTCCGGCAAATGGTCCGGCACGATGTGCCTTACCGAAGCGCATTGCGGCACCGATTTGGGCATGTTGCGCACCCGCGCCGTGCCGGATGAGGATGGCTCCTACAGGCTTACCGGCAACAAGATTTTCATCAGCGCGGGTGAGCATGATTTGACTGAGAACATCATCCATCTGGTGCTGGCGCGCCTGCCGGATGCGCCGGCGGGCGTGAAGGGGATTTCGCTGTTCGTGGCGCCAAAATTTTTGGTGCGCGAGGATGGCACGGTTGGTCCGCGCAATGGTGTCACTTGCACATCCATCGAGCATAAGATGGGGATCAAGGCTTCGGCCACTTGTTCGCTGAGCTTTGATGACGCGAAAGGCTGGCTGGTCGGCGAGCCGCATAAGGGGTTGCGGGCGATGTTCACCATGATGAACACCGAGCGGCTTTCGGTGGGCATCCAAGGGTTGGGCGTTGCCGAAACCGCGTATCAGAACGCGGTGAATTACGCGCGTGAGCGCATTCAGGGGCGCTCGTTGACCGGGGTGAAGGCGCCGGACAAACAGGCTGACCCAATTTTGGTGCATCCGGATGTGCGGCGGATGCTGCTCACCATGCGCGCCTATATCGAAGGCTGCCGCGCGATGGCCGGCTGGGTGGCGCGGGAACTCGAAATTCTGGAGAAATCGCCGGATGAGGAGGCGAAACAGGCCGCCGATGATTTCGCGGCGCTGATGACGCCGGTGGTCAAGGCGCTGTTTACTGATCTGGGCTTTGAGCTGAGTTCGGTGGCCATGCAATGCTATGGCGGGCATGGCTATATCCGCGATCATGGCATGGAGCAGTATGTCCGGGATGCCCGAATTTCTATGCTGTACGAAGGGACGAATGGCATACAGGCCATGGATTTAGTGGGGCGCAAGCTGTCTCAGGATGGGGGACGACTGCTTTCGCGCTTCCTCGATCCAGTGATTGAATTCATCGACGCGCATGGCGATGATGAGACGATGCAGGCATTCATCCAGCCTTTGCAGAGCGCTCTTGAGCATGTCCAAGTCGCCACCGGTTCGATCATGGAAGCAGGCATGGCAAATCATGACGAGATTGGCGCCGCGGCGGTGGATTATCTGCGCTTATTTGGTCTAGTCTCATTGGCATTTATGTGGGCGCGGATGGCGGCTATAGCGGGTCCAAAAGCGAAAGCGCTAGACGGCCGTGGCCAATTCTACCGCGCTAAGCTTGCGACGGCAAAGTTTTACTTCGACCGGCTGTTGCCACAGACCAACGCGTTGCTCGCGGCCATTCAATCGGGATCTAAAATTATGATGGAATTTGAAGATGCCGCATTTTGAAAACAATAGCGATCAAGCTCTTTGAAGCTATAAGCTTTTCATATCTTTATATTGGCAGTTTAGATCAGCGGATCGCCGCGTTTGAACAAGAATTCGTCAGCCGAGCACGCGAGGACGAAGCAGCACGCCGGCTGATCACCATCCCGGGCATCCGCGTCATGAACGCGACGGCGCTGATCGCGGCGATCGGCAACGGCGAGACGTTCAGCCGGGGCCGACTCAGATTCTGAAGCGGTAATTTGACCAGTCGATGATATTTGCTGGTGGTGAAAGAGAGATGGCCTGACAGTCGATCCGCATTCTGAAAACCTGGTTTAAAAATGGCAGACTTGTCGCCGGGAAGTTTATGAAAACCAGAACGCGCGGATCTCCATCTTGGCCGGGAGCTTGCTCCGAGGCCGGATACGTTGACGCAGACTGATCAGTTCAGCGAGAAAACCGCTTGCAGACGGGGCGGGCCATACGTTTTCAAAGGAGCGCTAGCGGAACTAGGGCTTGTGGGGATTTAGGATTCCATTTTTGGTTTGGATGTGATTCAGGCTGTGAATGGAACGATTTGTACTGACGGAAGCCCAATGGGCGAAGATGGAACCACATTGTCTTGGCAAGGCTTGTGACTCTGGCCGCAGTGGCCGGGACAATCGGCTGTTTCTAGAAGCGGTGCTGTGGATTGTACGCACTGGCAGCCCCTGGCGTGATCTGCCTTTGATATTCGGCAACTGGAGCACGGCCTACCGCCGGTTTAACGATTGGCGCCGCGCCAATATTTTCAAGCGGATTTTCGAGGCGGTATCTGGTGAGCCCGATATGGAATACGCCATGGTCGACGCCACAATCGTCAAGGTCCACCGCCACGGCCAAGGCGCAAAAGGGGGGGCTCAAAGCCAGGCCATAGGCCGTTCCAAGGGTGGCATGACTACCAAAATCCTGACGCTAACAGATGCCCTGGGCAATCTTATGCGATTTCGTCTCATGCCGGGCAATCGCTATGACAGCGTCGAGGTGCCGCCGCTGATCGACAACGTCGCCTTCGGTGGATTGATCGCGGACAAGGCATTTGACAGCAACGCCCTGGTCGCAGAACTCAATGAAAGAGGTGCCAAGATCGTCATTTCCCAGCATCCGGCACGGGCATCGAAGCTGAAAATCGACCACGAAATCTATAAATGGCGTCATCTGATCGAGAATTTCTTCTGCAAGCTCAAGGAATTCAAGCGCATCGCCATGCGCGCCTGCAAAACAGACCAAAGCTTCGCCGCCATGATCTACCTCGTCGCAGCCGTCATCAATTCACGCTGAATCCCCACAAGCCCTAGAGTTATTGATGAATTTTAGGTATCCTCTTTCAGTCCGAATCCGGATCGAAATATTTTAAAACTTTTGTGCCTGAAGTTATAGGGATGTGCGCATGATCCCCAGGAGTTGATAGGACTTGAGATCTAACGAAAAATCGTATCTTTAGTTACTAAAGACGCTGCTGATCCTGCGTGATGCGGCCAGAGAGGCCCCAAATATACGCAATGATTTCAGCTACAGCTTTATAATGTTCAGCCGGAATTTCGCTCTCCAGATCAAGCTTGAACAAGGCCCTTGCAAGCGGCGGGTTTGACACAATGGGAACCCTTTCAGTATTTGCAAAGGCTCTTATTCGCGCGGCAAGATCACCCGCCCCTTTGGCGATAATTTTGGGTGCTGCGGTTTGACCTTTTTTGTAATCCAGTGCTACGGCATAATGAGTCGGATTTGTAATTACCACCGTAGCGCGCGACATCACGGACTTCAAATTTTGTTGGCTTCTAGCGGTCATAATTTTTTTAAGTCGAGCTTTAATGTGCGGATTGCCATCCGCGTCTTTTGTTTCATCCTTAATTTCCGTGCGTGACATCCGCATGGACTTTGTAAACTGCACCCTTGTCCATGCTAAATCGGCGAGTGCAATTACACCCTGAACCCCTAGCATAGCGGCAGCAATGGTTAGTACAGCTTGACCGATAATTTTGGCAACCTCGCTAGGACTTGCGACCAACACGCTTAGCAACTGTTCCCGCCGGGCCAGAATCAGCGCGACCATTACGCTGCCGATCGTCACGATTTTAACAACGGATTTTATGGCAGACATGCCATTTTCCGCGCTGAAAAGGCGCTTCAGGCCGACGGTTGGCGAAACACGTGAAAAATCTCCGCCTAATGCAGACAATTTGAATGCGAACCCTGTTTGCATAAAGTTTGCAACAATGATTGCCGCAGCGGATGCTGCCCCAATTCCCGCAACGACATGAAAGCTTACGAGTAGCAAGCTCCATATTAGCTGCATCAACGACTTAGCTTCCAAAGGCTCGCCGGCCGATCCAAGGACAGTCGCCATGGCTTCGACTAAATGGAGCGCGTTTCCAGCCATGCTTGCGGCTAATACGAAAGTCCCAGTAACCAAACCCGCAAGGACCGGTACTTCACGGGCGACTGGTGCGCCTCCGTCGCTTTTTGCCCGGAGAAGGCGAGCCGGAGTAGCCGCTTCGGTGCGATCCTCTGCTCCTTCGGCCATTTACCCGCCGAGACCTAAACTAATGATATGGCTGAAGCCGCGCTCCCATATTGTAATCAAGGTTAAACATGTCAGGCTGAGCAGAGCAAGCCCACCCAGAATTTGTCCTGGAGCAGCAATGAAAAAGATTTGGATTTGCGGAACTAGCCTGGCGACAATTGCAAGTCCGGCCTGCCACATTAGCCCTGCAACCAGAAAAGGAGCAGCGAGCCGAAGAGCCATAACAAACTCTTGACTTGAAAACATGAAAGCAACGCGAAGCATATCCGAAGCCTGTATGACTCCTCCTGGAGGCATTAGACGATATGACGTCAACAGCGCCATAATTGGCAGTGCGAATAAACCACTGCTGAAAATTAGCGCAGGCACTGCTAATTCGAAAGCGCTGCTCAGCAGTGTGCTCTGCGCGCCAAGCTGCGCGTTCGGAAGAATAACACTTGAGAGGCCTATTTGGTAGGAAATGATTTGTCCTGCCATAGGCAAGGCAAGAGCGGCAGTTTTAACTAACCAGCCAAGATACAAACCAATTGCCAGTTCATTTAATAGTGCCGCAGCTAATGCAAAAGGCACTTGTAAAATTGCTGGTTGGTGCGATGATACCAAAGGAAATATAATGACAGTCAAACCCAAGGCGATGCCAGCCCGCACGGTGGGCGGAACTGAAACTTCTCCAAAACCTGGAAGCAGCATCACCAAGCCTCCAATGCGAGCGAATGTCAAAGCCGCCTGAATTACCAGCGGGGTTATGTCAGCTAAGCTCATGATCCGCCGACCTGCATAACTGCAGCAAAAAGCATATGAGTGAAATGTTGAAGTGAGCTCAGCATAAACCCGCTAGTTGCCATAATGACACCGACAACAACGGCTACTTTTGGCAAAAATACAAGGCTAGCTTCGTTGATTTGAGTTACAGCTTGTAATATTGAGACCACTAAGCCAGTCGCTAGCGAAGCAATTAATGGCGGCCCGCCGAGTTCAACTGCAAGCCATAGCGCTTCGCGAAGTATATTGGCAACTGTGCCATCCTGCATGATGTGGTTTTTCCAAATAATCTAGTCAGATAGGCATGTTCATGATTGATTGATATGCCTGTACAAGCCGATCCCGAATCGCAACTGTGGTTTGTAAAGCAAGCTGAGTTTGAGCAACCGAGGTGACCACTTGTGTTATATTTCCTTGATCCATTAGACCTTGCTGCGCCGCTACCTCAGTTGAAGCGCTTTGATCAACCATATTATTGACGGCATGGGACAATGCATTGCTAAAGTCACCGCCTGTGGTGCCCCCAGCAACCTGTTGGTATGGAATGGCTGAAGATATTGGAGTTTGCGCAAGGATGTTTAGCATCAGAGCAGCCCCAAAGTACGACTTAATATTGAATGTGTTGCTTGCATGACAGATAAGTTAGCGTCATATGTTCGCTCTGCCTGCTGCATATCCATTAGCTCAACAAAACTATTGACATTGGGCAGCTTGACATATCCTTCTGCGTTCGCAGCTGGATTTGAAGGATCATATTTAAGAGGAAAAGCACTCTGATCACGGCCAATCTCCGATACGCTGACGAGAGCGGCTCCTGTATTGCTGTCCAACTGATCCTGAAACGTAACTGTCCGGCGCTGGTATGGGTTGCCACCAGGCTGGGTTCCGGTACTATCGGCATTGGCAAGGTTTTCTGCAATTACTTGCAGCCTAGTGCTCTGCGCCGCTAAACCCGAAGCGGAAATATCTAAGGTAGACCCGAAATTCATTGATTTGGCTTCCAGTATTATTGAGTTGGACCAAGAGCAGTCTTAAACAAACCTAAGTAAGATTGATAAAGGTTTACTGCGAATTCTTGCGACAACTCGTTGTTTGAAACAGCTGCAAGTTGTTGATCAAGAGACACCGCGTTTCCGTCAATCCCGCGTGCGTCTGCGACCTGGTTTTGCATAGATGTCGTGGCGTCAATTGCGGGCATAATATCAGCCCTATTTGTTTGTGCTAAGGGCAAGGAACCGCCACCCGTGATATACGTTTCAAATGGCGCAGTGGTTTTGGGTGAGTAGCCCGGCGTATCAAGATTAGCGATATTCTGAGCGAGAAGACGTTGTGTCTGCCCAAGATATCCAAGTCGGCTCGCAGCAAGCTGAAGCAAAGGGGGTGACATATTGTCTCCTTACATATTAAACAACTATAGGCGGTAATCGTAAATGAATCGTTAACAAACTCATTGAACTGTTGATTAACGACATAATTATCTTTGATGTTTTAAACAAATTGTTAACTTTTTCCTCGTAATCATGCCCTCAAACCATTGAGGTGGGAGCATGAAGATTTTTATTAGACGCGGATGGCGAAGCTTTATTGCCTTGGTTGATCAGGCCATATCATGTTAAAGCTTGTCACAGCCGGTACAGCATTGGTATTTGTTGTTGCGCTAATTTTTGGAACAGCAGCATTTAGCCGTTGGCTGACTCCTCATATTGCCAGTCGCTGTGCTTCAGGTCATTTCCGTCTCAGGCATCTAAATAAGAAAGCGCATACGGCATCCCACGGAAAATTAGTGTCGCAGGTCGATCAAAAGCGATGCGTGCATATAGCGGAGCTTGGTGGTTGCCGGTTCGCCATTCTTACAGGCGGCCCTAATGACGTGATGATTGCACTACCTGATTATTTTCATCGTGAGCACGAATCATGAGACGCCTCTTTTATCTGTCTTTCCTAGGTTTTGCCTTACTGACACAAGTTGCTCAGGCTCAATCTGTCAATTTTGATATTGGTTCCGGTAGTGCGCCTGAAACAGCTAAGCTGGTTCAGTTGGTGGTGCTTATTGGTGTCATGGCTTTGGCGCCTGGCTTGCTTGTCATGATTACCGCGTTTACTCGTATTGTTATCGTTCTTAGTGTTCTTCGCAGCGCGTTAGGCACACAGACGACGCCGCCAAATACGGTACTAATTGGTTTAGCCTTATTCCTTACATATTTTGTAATGCAGCCGGTTTTTCAACAGGCTTGGCAGTCTGGGCTGTTGCCCATGACACAAGGCAGCATCAGTTCGATGGACGGCTTGCGGCACGCCGCGGAGCCGTTTCGTAATTTCATGGCGACCAATGCGCGGATACCCGACATCCGCCTTTTTCTGGGCATCGCGCACATGCAACCTATACCGGCGGGCCACGCCGTTCCTTGGCGCATATTGATCCCGAGCTTTATTGTGGGCGAACTAAGGCGTGCCTTTGAAATGGGCTTTTTAATTTACTTGCCATTTCTTGTGATTGATTTGGTGGTTTCATCCGTCCTTATGAGCCTGGGCATGATGATGCTGCCGCCAACTGCTGTGTCGCTACCATTTAAGCTGATTTTCTTTGTCCTGGTAGATGGTTGGCAGCTTGTGTGTGGTAGCCTCGTGAGCAGCTTCATGCCTTTGCATACATGAACCACGTGCATACATGAACCACGACGTTGAACTTGACGAGGCTCTTTAAGCCTTATAGTACCAGCCGACATTAACAATTCATCTGACAGCAGAGCAAGTATGGCCAATATCGCATCCGCGCAGAAGCGCATCCGTCAAACCGAGCGGCGTACTCTACGGAATAAAGCCCGAAAATCTCGTGTTCACAGTTTCGTGCGCAAAATCGAGGAAGCAATAGGCGCTGGCAAGAAAGAGGATGCAGCAGCGGCTTTAAAAGCAGCTCAACCGGAGATGCAGCGTGCTGCCACCAAAGGGGTAATGCACTCGAACAACGTATCAAGGAAGCTGTCTCGCCTTTCGACTAGAATCAAAGCTATTACAACTTAGTTGGTTACACTATAGCTTAACGAGCTTTAGTTGGCGCATTTATGTATTCCTGCCAAAGGTTGATAATCTTAACTTGAAGGCGTAAAATTTACTACGCTACAACTCTGCCTTGAAGTGCTCGCTATGCGAGCATTTTTTATTTTAGCCGTACATTAATCGCAGTAAATGCCTTACCTGAATTATTTAGGCCAAAGTATTTAGCTAATTAGTCGTTTTAAAAGGAAAAAGCTGGTAGTTTCATAGACTTATGGCAAAACATCGATAGATGTTGTCGCTTGCACAAGACCACATTTATGGCGTAACCATGAGGTTCAGCCGTTACTCAGGACAGAGTGAGACAAAGCTATAAACTCATGTGACCAAGTGGGCTGGCCCGAAATACGTGCTGTGCTGAGTAAGGTGGGTTGGGAAGGGGAGGCGATGCGATTAGAGGCTAGAATGTTGCAGGACCAAAAAACCGAGATGCCCGAGCTCGTCAATCCGGAACTAGCAGGCGGTAGGATGGCAGGAAATAACGCCTCACGTGTCTTGCCAGTTAAACCGCAAAATGATGATCTTGCTCAACAATGGGTGCGCGTGCGATCCCGATTGCAACATGAGATCGGCGAAGTTGAGTACCGAAATTGGCTTAAGCAAGCCGCACTTGCGGGTTTAGATGGCGATGAGTTGACGGTTGTGCTCCCAACGCGGTTCCTGCGTGATTGGGTCAACAAGGAATATGGAGCTCTACTGACGAGTTTTTGGCAAGCCGAAAATCCGGCGATTCGTCGTGTTGATATACGTACACGTCCAGCTGGCAGCAGTCCTGCTCCAGATCTCGCTGAAGCGACAAATACTGCTGACCGGACAGCAACGTCGTTAAAACTTTCATCGGTGAAACGTGAGTCAGAAGATCGCGTCGCTGATGCTGCGGCGCCGCTCGATCCTCGATTTACATTTGAGACTTTCGTTGTTGGAAAGCCAAATGAATTTGCTTACGCCTGCGCGCGACGCGTATCTGAGGGCCATGCAGTTCCAGGGTTTAATCCGCTGTTTTTATATGGCGGTGTCGGATTAGGTAAAACTCATTTAATGCATGCTATAGCATGGGATTTATCACATCGCCCACAAGGGCATGTTGCTGTGGCGTACATGTCTGCCGAAAAATTCATGTACCGTTTCATCAACGCGCTTCGCCGGCAATCGACGCTTGAATTTAAGAACGAGTTGCGTAGCGTTGATGTCCTTATGGTTGATGATTTGCAGTTTTTAATCGGCAAGGACGGAACGCAGGAAGAATTTTTCCACACATTCAATGCTTTGGTTGATTCAGGCAAGCAAATTGTTGTTTCTGCGGATAAGTCTCCATCCGATCTTTCAGGAATTGAGGATCGTCTACGCACGCGACTTGGATGCGGCATGGTAGCTGATGTTCATGCAACCACGTATGAGTTGCGGCTGGCAATTCTGGAAGCCAAAGCTACTAGAGCGGGTGTCACTGTTCCCATTAAGGTCATGGAGTTTCTTGCCCAGAAAATCACGTCGAATGTGCGAGAACTGGAAGGCGCGTTAAATCGTCTGGTTGCCCATGCCCACTTATTTGCAAGAGCGATAACGCTCGAAACTGCGCATGAAGTGCTGCATGATGTTCTACGTGCTTGTGACCGGCGGGTAACAATAGAGGAAATCCAAAAAAGAGTTTCCGAACACTACAACATTCGCGTCAGCGAAATGTCCTCCGTGCGCCGTGCGCGAAACATTGCTCGTCCGCGGCAGGTTGCAATGTATTTGGCAAAACAGCTTACTAGCCGCTCCTTGCCGGAAATTGGTCGTAAGTTTGGCAATCGCGATCATACAACGGTCATGCACGCAGTTTCACGCGTCACCGAACTAATTGAACTCGATAATAATTTTGCGGAGGATGTAGAGTTGCTGCGCCGAATGTTAATGGTTTAACCCTTGACTATAATACGAGCCGCAGGTTCAAGCACTGGCGGCCGTCTGTTCAAGCGCGCTAAAAAAATCTTCGAGCAAGCATTCTGAAATAGTGAAGTGAATGATTCCTTGATGATCAGTCCATTGCTTGTCAGCCATTGCAACGAGATTTTTTTGCCCGCACAGGCGGCCAATTTGCATCTGTATGTCGTTCATCGGGTGAATGGTTCCCACCATGGTTCCTGCAGCCGCAAACAACGATGAATGCTGCGCCGATCCATGTTCACCGATCTGAATTTTGGTGCTAGCCATCAGCTTGATTTGCTCAGGGAGACTTAGCGTTTCCGGATAGACAAGTTCATAGCCCCGCTCGAGAGCCATTGCCTCAAACAAGGCGCGCTCCTTGAAGAATCTAACAGCGCTTAATGTTTGTTTCTCAATATACTTGCGGGAGAGGCAAACTCGACGGATTGGCTTTACCCCCGGCGGCACAAACTGGCGGTAGAAGGTCAAAGCAAAGCTACTGAGGTTATAATCGCTATGAGCGTAATCCGGCACCAAAGCGTGTTTGATTGAGACAATCTCCGTATTCTGGTCATAGCGTATAATCTGCTGTTCGGAAATTGCGGTAAAATAGGCAAGCAGCTTTAAGACAAAATTCGGCACATCGTTTGGCAGCAACAGTTTGAACATGCCGATGCCGCTGCCAAGCAAACGCTGCGCCAAAGCAATTCGAGGCAGAAAATCCAGCAGCCAGTGACCGTAAACCTGCCAACCCGGCCCAATGACAACGAGCACTGGCTGGTCAATTTTGATGTGCTTTAACGCCGCTGATGGAGTGGCTCCACGACCGGCCTCGGCATCTGCAAGAGCAACGCGTGAAAGGTAAGAGTTCTGAAGCACCATGGCTTCGTGATGAAACAGATATCCATGGCCACAGACCGCAAGATTGCGCAGGAAATGGCATTGCAGCGCGGGCACTGCATTGATCCGCTGGTAGTTTGACTGCCAATACGCGTATTCCGCTTTGTCGGGGATGACGCTCAGGCCAGGGCCGGGCCCACGCCATTCCTCAGGGACCACGGTAACCGAACCCTTCCATTCAGCTAATCCCGCTGCAAGCTCCGCGGGCGACCCCAAAGTTTCAATGGCTACGGTTTGCACGATAGCCTATCATTCACAAACATAATTTCGTTCGGGCAGATGCTAGAATGGCGGCTAGCGTTGCCTCAAATTTAACTTCCGGCAGCCAGGCCAAAGCCTTGCTTACAGCGCGCGCATCGCCAGAGGCTGCTGGAACGTCGACCGGACGGAACCGCGCCGGGTCTTGTTCCACGAAAATTATAGAATTGGACATCCTCAAAAGCATATTCAGGATCATCCCGATTTGTCGGGACACGCCTGAGGCCAAATTAAAAACTGCGCCACGAGGCAAGCGCTCAAAGCATTCCAGTGCCAGCCTGTAGGCGCGCACCACATCACGCACGTCTAGAAAATCACGGTAAACCGTGAGGTCGCCTACCTTGATTACGGCATCCTGCTGGCCTGCCTCGATACGCGCAATTTGGCCTGCCAAAGCGGGAATGACAAAACTTTCAGATTGTCCAACGCCAGTATGGTTGAATGGGCGGAATCGCACGACTCTTAGTCCGGCTTCCGCCGCCAGCGCTCCTAATGCGAGATCCGCCGCCGCTTTGCTGGCAGCGTATAAATTCAAGGGCGCCAATGCGGCCGTTTCATCAAGCGGTTGTTGGGCTTGAAATGAAGCGCCGTAGCATTCTGCGCTGCCTACATGAATCAGGCAGCACTCGGGCGAATGATCAAGGATCGACTGCGCGAGATTAAGCGTGCCGGTCAAGTTGACATCGAAGGCGCGGCTTGGATCATGCCGTGCTTCGGCGATCGAGGAAACTGCGGCAAGATGCACGCAAGCTTCAGGAGACGCAGCCAGGATCGCCTTGTCGGTGGCAACTCTGTCGGTAACGTCAAATGCTTCGAGGAATAGCCGCGCCGAAGGCATTTGTTTCTGCAGTTCAGCAATCAAGTGGCCGCCAACAAAGCCGCTTGCGCCAGTGATCAAAATTCGTGACGGGATCACGCCAGCCGGGCCAAGTCGGCGGCGACCATTTCAGCGACCAAAGCTTCCAGTGAAACCGTCGGCCTCCAGCCGAGAGAGCGCCGCGCCTTGGTGGAATCGCCTTCCAGCACATCGACTTCCGCTGGACGCAACAGCGCCGGATCGACGCGCACATACTGCTCCATCCTGAGTCCCGCAGCGGCGAAAGCGAGCGCGCAAAATTCTTGTACGCTAGCGCTACGCCCGGTGGCGATGACATAGTCATCCGGTATATCCTGCTGAAGCATCAGCCACATCGCCCTCACATAATCCCGCGCATGGCCCCAATCCCGCCGCGCCGCTAAATTGCCGAGCTTTAGTTCGGTTGCAAAGCCTCGCTTGATTTGAGCGACACCATGAGTAATTCGCCTGGTAACGAACTCGATGCCGCGCAACGGGCTTTCATGGTTGAATAATATCCCTGATGATGCATGCATCCCAAAGCTTTCCCGATAGTTCACGGTCATCCAGTGGGCATAGAGTTTTGCCGCAGCGTAAGGGCTGCGCGGATGAAAAGCTGTGTTTTCATTTTGTGGCATATCTGCCGCAAGTCCGAACATTTCTGAAGAGGAAGCTTGATAAAACCGCGCTTTCGGACAGGCGATTCGTACCGCTTCAAGCATTGAAACGGCGCCCATGCCTGTGACCAGCCCTGTCAATTGCGGCTGCTGCCAGGATGTCGCGACAAAGCTTTGCGCCGCCAGATGATAAATTTCGTCGGGCTGATGCTCTGCTACAATGCGTATCAGGCTGCCTAAATCGGTCATATTGCCTTCAACCAGCGTCACCCTATCAAGCACACCAAGATAGCGAAGCCTTTCGCCAATAACGTCGGATGAAGCGGAACGGCGCAATACCCCAATGACTTTGTAGTTTTTGTTCAATAAAAATTCGCTAAGGTAGGCGCCATCCTGACCCGTTATTCCGGTAATCAATGCGATCGGCATATTCTTCAAACGATCCAGGCAAGGAGCTTCATGTAAATTTGTTTAAAGCGTTGGCAGGATGCTTTCCAGTCCATCTGTTTGAAGCAAGCGCCCAAAACCTCTTTCGCCAGACGTCAAATTTTACTAAGCCGTTTATACCATGGCATAATCCGTAAGGATCCTAGAGAAATGTGCAACTTTGACTTGAAACCAGCTTTTTTTCGCGCTCGATGATCTGGATCGATATCGAAGATCTTCTTGGCTTTTTCTACGCTGGAAATCGGCCAAGTGGCATTCAGCGTCTTTCTTTTGATTTATGTCGGGAACTGGTCCGGCTTGGAGAAGGTCATGTGGGCGTGTGCCGGCATGGGCCAGGTGAAAGCGGCTTTACGGTTGTTGATTGGCCCGACACCGAAGCGCGCATCCTACGGGCAACCCGCCATGTTGACCCCATCATCCCCGAGGACGAACCCACGCTGGAAGCCGCGCTTCCGGCGCCGGCCGCCATATCGGCGTTACGGAGCCGCGCGCGTCGACTGCCGCTCGATATACGCGCGCCGCTGGTTATGGTGGCCAATGCCGAGATTCATGCAGCGCACGCGCTGGCTGATGTATTCCGCGCTCAAGTTCATGTCATGCGGGCAATTCGCGACCTGATCGTCAATATGTGGCGATGGGTGAGACCTGTGCGCAAGCCCGTGTACATAGTGGAATTGGCTGCTGAACCGGGAACAGATGAACCGCCTCAGATAGCGCCTATGGATACGGCGCTGCTCCTCGATCATCCGGTAGGATTTGCTCCCGGCGATATCTTGCTATCCACGGGCGCCACTTGGCAGTTTCAGAATTACTATATGCGGATCGACCGGCTGAAGCATAATTCGGGCGTGATCTTTGCGAGCTTCGTGCATGATATGGTGCCAATTCTTTTTCCTGAATGGTCGGTCAAGCATACAACCGAGGCTTTCGAGCTTTGGGCGCGTGAGGTTCTGCCCCGCGCCGATATCTTGTTTACCAATTCCGATGCGACGGCACGGGATGTCGCATTATTCGCACGGCGCCGCGGGCTGCCAATTCCGCCCGCGATCAAATTGCCGATGGGGATGAGCTTCGTCGCCCAAGAAAATCTTCCCTCCTCCCTGCATCCGAATAATTTTGTGCTGTTTGTTTCAACCATTGAACCACGCAAGAATCATGCGGCAATGCTGCGGTTATGGCGTAGATTATTGCAGGTCCTGCCCGCTGACACGGTCCCAGATTTAGTGTTCGCGGGCCGCATCGGTTGGCTGGCGCGCGACGTCATCGGGCAAGCGGAAAATGCCGATTGGCTAGGCGGCAAGCTGCGCCTCGTTGAGGCCCCCAGCGATGCTGAGCTTGCCTCGCTCTATCGTGATTGTGTTTTCACCGTTTATCCTTCTTTTTATGAAGGCTGGGGTTTGCCGGTTACCGAAAGCCTGTGCTTCGGCAAGCCGGTCGCGGCTTCGAACAAAGGTTCGATACCCGAAGCCGGTGGCGAATTCTGCGTCTACTTCGACCCAGACGATTTGAACGATGCGGAGCGCGTCGTGCGGGCGCTAATCGAGCGCCCTGAACAGCTTGCCTCTCTTAAAGCGCGGATTGCCGCGACGTTCCATCCACCCGGATGGGATGTCACTGCCAAGGCGGCGCTTTCGGCACTCGCTCCGGCGCGTGCCATGACGGCCGTTACCGATTGTGTCGCGTAAGCAAAACGGTTCCAGAGAGAGTGACTCGCTCGGTAACCGGGGCGGCCCGTACCGAAGGAGCCGTTACGGCCATTGTCATTCCTCGTTCAAATACCGGTAAAATCGGATTGCTGGCATTCAGATGCAGTCGCGTGATGCTGCCTGATTGATCGCCGAGCGCCTTAGCAACGGCTTCCGACTGCGCTTTCATGCGCTTCACCGCATCCGTGATGGCCGCTTGTTCGGCCTGACGCTTTGCCTTGGCGGTCAGCGTGCCAGTCAGGCTTTCCAGCATCAAGCCAGATTGTTGTAGCTGGCCGAGCAGCGCCAGCATTGACTTGGCTGTTTCATTTGCGGGAGGCGCTGACAAAGTAACAACGAAGTCTTGCCGAGCCTCCCATGTTGTACGCTGCGGATAAACCGGTGAGACAGTATAGGCGGATGTCGTGACTGTGAGTTCTTTCACCGCTTGGCTGTCCTGTAAGGCTTTGGCAACGATGACGTTCAGCTTGTCCTGTGCTTCGGCGGCGGTGTCGGCGCTGGCCTGTGCCGAGAGCTGCGCGGTCAGCGCATCAGGCGGATCGGACGCGGTGCCGCTAACCGATAAATCCAGCGTCGTTGCCGCCTCCGCCGAGGCAACGCAGCCGAGCATTCCCATCATTGCGATCGCTAAAGTCACTCTTAAGCATTTGCGCATGACGTCAATGGTACAGAAATTCGATGATTTCACCAGGTTTAACCTCGGCTTGATTACCATCTGACTTGATTTTTTATAGCCTGCTCTAGATATCAAAAATCAAACCAATGTGGTACTATGCCGCATATGCGCTATTGCGCGATTTTCTCTTGTTCGAACTGGTTGTGAATTTGTCCGATACGCAGGATACCGATGTTGATGATGCCGCGGTAACCGTCATTGATCAACAAGATCAAGATGGTACAGCCGCTGAGATTACGCTTCCGCCGACTGGTTTTGCGGATTTAGGCCTGTCGGAGCCATTATTGCGCGCGATTGTCGAGAAAGGCTACCTGACTCCGACGCCCATTCAGGAGCAGGCGATCCCTGTGGTGCTGATGGGACGGGATGTGCTGGGCTGCGCCCAGACAGGCACCGGCAAGACTGCGGGCTTTACCCTGCCGATGCTCGATATTCTATCTGGCGCGCGGGCGCGAGCGCGGATGCCGCGCGCCTTAATCCTGGAGCCGACACGCGAATTAGCGTTGCAGGTCGCGGAAAATTTTGTCCAATACGGTAAATACCAAAAGCTTACGCACGCGCTGCTGATCGGCGGCGAGAGCATGAACGACCAGCGGGACGCGCTGACCAAGGGCGTTGACGTGGTAATCGCCACGCCAGGCCGTTTGATCGACCTGTTCGAGCGCGGCGGACTTCTACTATCCAACGTAAAAATTTTGGTCATCGACGAGGCGGATCGAATGCTCGACATGGGGTTCATCCCCGACGTCGAACGCATCGTCGCCATGCTGCCGCCCTTGCGCCAGACGCTGTTTTTCTCCGCGACCATGGCGCCGGAAATCAAGCGGCTCGCCGATGCGTTCCTGCGCAATCCGAAAGAAATCACCGTTTCGAAACCGGCATCGGTGGCGACCACCATTACCATGGGGCTGGCGCTGGTCGCCATGCATGACAAGCGCGAGGCGCTGCGCCGGTTGATCCGGTCGGAGGATGTGCGCAACGCGCTGATTTTCTGCAACCGCAAGCGCGATGTTGATATCCTGCACAAATCGCTCGACAAGCATAAATTCTCCGCTGGCGCCTTGCATGGCGACATGGCGCAGTCGGCGCGCTTCGCCACGCTTGAAAAATTCAAGTCAGGCGATATCCGCCTTCTTGTTTGCTCTGATGTGGCAGCGCGCGGCCTTGATATCGGCGGCCTTTCGCATGTGTTCAATTTCGACGTGCCGCACCATGCCGAGGATTATGTCCACCGGATCGGCCGTACCGGACGCGCGGGGTTGGAAGGCCGCGCCTTTACCCTGGCGACGCCAGATGATCAGTTCGCCGTGGAGGCCATCGAAAAGCTGACCGGTGGGCCGATCCCGCGCATTGTTATCGAAGGCCTCGATAGGGTGGAGTGGGCGGAGCGGGATTCCCGTGGCCGGCGTCACCGTGGCCCGGTAAAGCCCCCCCCAAAACCGGCGGAAAAATCACCGCGCCCGCCGCGCCGTGACAAGGCTGCGCCTGCGTCTCCTGCCGATCAGCCGGTTTCTGGATTGACTTCAGCGCCGCATATAAGGCCGCAACGTGACCGCCTTGAGCGTAAGCCTAATGAACGTGAGCAATCCGGGCACGTGCGTGCTAAGAGTTCTCGTCCCGAGCATCATCGTCAAGAGCGCGGCGCGCATCGTGAAGACAAGGCGGAGACGAACAGCGTGATTGGCTTTGGCGACGATATACCCGCCTTCATGCTGTTGCGCCGCCATCATTCCCGCGCACCGGTTGCGGATCATTCTTCAGAGACGGATATCGCCGCATGAATGTTATCGACAAGACGGGCGTCAGCAAGATCCACGCGCCGCTTGCTAAAAAGGGCAAGTTAGCATCATTTCAGTGGGATGACGCGCTGCATCTCGATACGCAACTGACCGAGGATGAGCGCGCCATTCGCGACGCCGCGCATGAGTATTGCCAGGAAAAGCTGGCGCCGCGAATCCTGCTGGCGTTCCGCAACGAAACCTTTGACCGCTCGATCATCAACGAGATGGGCGAGATGGGCTTCCTTGGCGCGACGCTTGATAGCCATGGCTGCGCCGATGCGTCGTATGTCGCCTACGGGCTGATCGCCCGCGAGATCGAGCGGGTCGATAGCGGCTACCGTTCGGTGTTCTCGGTGCAATCCTCCCTGGTGATGTACCCGATCTGGGCCTTCGGCTCGCCGGCGCAAAAGGATAAATACCTGCCGAAACTGCGAAGCGGCGAATTTGTCGGCTGCTTTGGCCTGACCGAACCGGATGCCGGCTCCGACCCCGCCTCGATGCGCACCCGCGCCAAAACCGTCGATGGCGGCGTCCTTTTGAACGGCTCGAAAACCTGGATCAGCAATTCACCGCTGGCCGATGTGCTGCTGGTCTGGGCGAAGGATGACGAGGGCAAAATCCGCGGCTATCTGGTGGATCGGGGCGCCGAAGGGCTTACAACTCCAAAAATCGAGGGCAAGTTCTCGCTGCGCGCCTCCGTCACCGGCATGATCATGATGCAGGACGTGTTCGTTCCCGCCGAAAACATGCTGCCCAATGTCACCGGCCTACGCGGCCCGTTCTCCTGCCTGAACAACGCCCGCTACGGCATCTGCTGGGGCGCGCTCGGCGCCGCCGAATTCTGCTGGCACGCCGCCCGTCAATATACGCTCGACCGCCAGATGTTTGGCCGCCCCTTGGCGGCGACGCAGTTGGTGCAGAAGAAACTGGCGGATATGCAAACCGAGATCACCCTTGGCCTGCAAGGCGTATTGCGTCTTGGCCGCCTGCTCGACGAAGGGGAGGCGGCGCCGGAGATGATCTCGATGATGAAACGCAACAACTGTGGCAAGGCGCTGGATATTGCCCGCGTTTCGCGCGACATGCATGGCGGCAACGGCATCGTCGATGAATACCATGTCATCCGCCATCTGATGAACCTGGAAACCGTCAACACCTATGAAGGCGCGCACGACGTCCACGCGCTGATCCTGGGCCGGGCGCAAACGGGGCTGTCGGCCTTCTGAATTTCGGCGCGCCTACACTATTGACGAAACGCTTATGCCTTGAACCAATCGGCGAACATTATTTTTCAACTGCGCGGCGAGCAACGAGCACGAATATCTTTATGGTTAACCAGCAAGCAACGCGCCAAGCAACTTGTGACGCTCCGGCTTGAAGGGATTGGTGATGGTGACGCCGCGCCAAGTGAAGCCGTCCTGCATATCCTCCGAAAGCAGCAGGCGACAGCCGGCATCGGCGGCGGCTGACAGGATGACCGCGTCCCAGATGCCGAACCGGTGATCAGCGACCAGATCGGTTGCCGCCATCATGATCGCCATGGTCGTCGGGACAACCTCGAACGCATCCGACCATGATAGTAAGGAATCCCGCGCGGCATTGGCGGTATAGCCGACCTTTCTGCTCAGCACGTTGAGCAGCTCGCCCAATGTCTGCACCGGAAGACAAACCGCGTTGGGCGACAACTTCGTGACAAGGTTGCGGGCCGCCTCAACTCTCGCGGTATCTCCCAAACCTTCCGCATAGACCAAAATATTCGTATCAAAGGCGATGCGGCCTGGCGTGGCGCGGATCAATCGTAAAGCTCATCGCGCGTCCAAGTGCCGATATCGTTCACCGGCTGTGATTGCAGCCGCTCCACCAGCGCAAGCCGTGCCGCGATTCGTAAGCCATCGCGTGGCTTGACGGGCAAAATCTCCGCAACCGGCTTGCCATGAGCGGTGACGGTAAACTGATCACCTGCCCGAACCTCGCGCAAAATCCGCGAAAATTGCCGGTTGGCCTCCACGGCCTGAACCATCTTGTTCATGGTGAAAAGTCCTTATAGTGACTTTCACTACTTATCTCTTTTCATAAAATAATACAACACAAATTGATTCATCAACTTCAGCATACCGATGACAGCAGGGGCACCCCCTATTCAGCCTTCGCCGCTCTCCAATCGCCGGATAATATGGCAGCTCCAACTGGCCCTTGAACCTCATAGAGCGCATACCTCCCGGTTATGACCAATACGAACGTGCTTTTATCGGATCAGCCGCCAGACCAACGGGTTGAACCCATCTGCCGTCATTTCGGCGCCTGCGGCGGGTGTTCCATGCAGGATTGGCCGGCACCGGAGCAGTCAGCCTGGAAACGCGGCCAACTAATCGCCGCGCTCATCAAGGCTGGCTATGAAAACCCGCCGGTCGGTGAGATCATCACCGTGCCGATGGGCGTGCGACGGCGGGCGGATTTCGCCTTGGCGCGGCAAGAGGGCAGGGCGGTACTGGGGCTTCATGCCGCGCGCAGCAAAACGGTGATCGATCTCGCAGAATGTCCGCTGGTGCTGCCGCAAATCGAGGCGCTGATCCCGCCTTTGCGTTCGCTGTCAGCAACGCTCCAGGGCTTTCGCAAGGAAGGCTCGGTTATCGTGAGCGCGCTCGATAAAGGGCTGGATGTCACGATCAGGCTCGATGGCGAGACCACCGCCGAGGATCGCGCCCGCCTCATCACCTTCGCCCGCGCCCAGAGCCTGCTGCGGATCAGCCTTGGCGATGAACCCGTCGTTGTGCTGCGCGATCCTGTCATTACCTTTGGCGGCATCAAGGTAACAGCGCCACCCGCCGCGTTTCTGCAGCCGAGCGTTCAAGGCGAAGCGGCAATCCGCGACGCCGTGCTCGCGGCGCTGCCGGAGAAGATCAACCGCAAGGCCCGCATCATCGAGCTTTATGCCGGCATCGGCACACTGAGTTTCTTCCTGGTCCAGCATGGCCGCGTCCATGCCGTGGAAGGCAATGCCGCCGCCGCGATGGCGCTTGCCGCCGCCGCCAATGCCAATATGCTCGCCGGACGCATCAGCATGGAGACGCGCGATCTAACCCGCCGTCCGCTGCTGGCGACGGATTTCAAAGGTGCCGCCGCCGTAGTCCTCGATCCGCCTTTCGATGGCGCCGGGCCGCAAATGCGTAACATCGCCTTGGCCAAGCCGCCTTGCGTCATCTATGTCAGCTGCAATCCACAGGCCCTTGCCCGCGATGCGCGTAACCTGCGCGAAGCCGGCTACCGGCTCGCCTCCGCCACGCTGATCGACCAGTTCCCCGCTTCATCCCATCTGGAGGCGGTGGCGGCCTTCATCCTTTAATCATTGGCGGGATAGCGCGCCATCAGCGCCTTCTGGTTCTGCCATGCTCGCCACAGCCGCCACGCGCCATAGGGCTTGGCGCCTTTCGCCCGCAATGCCGCGCCGATCGCGAAGGCTTCGCCGTAATGGAAAAACTGCGTCGCATAAGCGTCACGGATGCGGGTTTCGTTGTCCCAGATATGCGTCGCCTCCGAACCCGCGCCGTTCACCTCGATAATCTTGAAGCCTTCGCCCCGGCGCAACGCGGCGAGGCTGGAATAACGCATGTCGAACCGGCCAAAATACAGCTCCGGGATCGCCTGAGCGATCTCCTCGATCCGCGCCTCCAGCGCCGGCGTCACCACCTGCGCGCCGTTCTTGAAAATCGACCCCCGGCAGTGATTGCCGACGAACACCAGCTGCACGCGCTCGCCCAAAACCGGAACCCGCGCCGCTTCCGCGCCCAGCTTGGGCAGCAGGATGTTCGAGATGGCTTCCAGCCGCGCATCAGCGCGGATCAGCGCGCGGATGCTGGCTTTCCCGTCGCCTTCCACGACGGGCGGAAATTTCAGCGTGACCGAGGTGATGCGGCCTTTCGCTTCGCCCGGACGGCGGATATAGAAAATTCCCGCCTCGCCTTCATCCGGTGCCAGCGCCTGTAATTGCAGCCGGGTAGCGCGCGGATATTCTGCCAGATACCGGGCCATCGCCTGCCGGTCCCGGATCAGCCGCACCCCGGCGCCATTGCAACTCATATCCGGCTTGGCGACCACCGGGTAATCAAGATCAGCCTGCCGCATCGCCGCCTCGGCAACCGCCAGATCATCGCCTCCCGGATGACCAAGCGTGGTGATGCCAATATAACGGGCAATCCAGGCCTGCGCCTGCGGTCCAGCCAGATCGAGAATATCGGTTTTTGATTCGCCGCAAATGCCGCCGGCCTCGATGCGGGGATTGGCAAGGCTGGGCAAGGTGATGCTGCGATAGCGCAGCGACTGCCAGACCCAAAACCCGGCAACGGGCACGTAAAACACGAACCCTGGCCAGAACTCGAAGAATGACGCCGGCTTATCGGCCGCCTTTCGTGAAAACGCTGCCTGTAGCCGTGCGCCGAGCGAGATTTCGCTCATTGCGCTTCCTTTCCAAACTTGTCCGACTGCATTTTCGCGGCAATCCGTCCCATCACGATGAGCATCACGCAAAACCCGGCCAGCCCGGCCCAGCGCCAAGGGCCGAGATAGTGCAGCATAATATGGCCGAGCTTTAGGCTGACGAAAAACAGCCCGCTCGTCCAGATGAGTGTGGCGCCCATGGCGGTCAGCGCGAAGGGCAGGAACGGAGCGTGCAGGAACCCCATCGTCGTATAGGTGGGCAGGCGCAATCCTGGAACAAATCGTGCGATCAACACCGTAGGCACGACACGGCGGCTTACCCATTGATGCCCCAGATCGCGCCGCCGCTTCCCCACCAGCCGCTTTGCCCACGCGTTATGGGCGGAGAGCCTGCCAAGTCCATATAGTCCAAAATCGCCAAGAATGATGCCGGCATAGAGCGAAACCAGCGCAAGGGGTAACGAAACCGCGCCGGCAGCCACCTGCATGGCAGCAAGCAAAGTGGCGGCATCTTCAAGAATGAAGGTGCCTAGAAGGATAACGGTGAATTCGAGGGGCGGACTGCCCGCTGCCTCACCTAAAAACGACGTGAAATCCGAGAGCAACATAACGCTGGTACATAGGGGAGTTCTCTATGCGTTACCAACAGCGAAGAGCCAAATATTTCAGCCATAAGGATGCCGCGGCTGCATCCAGCCTGTCCCCAGCCTTTAGAAGACGTCTTCCCTAAGTCGCTTCACCGCAAATTGGCTGTCTTATCAGCGGCTTGGCTGAGACTCCTTGCCTTATGATAAAAGCTCCGGCAGTTGCTGCTCACAGATGTGTCCACAACGCGCCTATCAACGATAGACCCAGTGACCTGAAATCCAGATGCCGCGCCAGTTATAATGCGGCGGCACCCAAAAGCGGGCTGGAGGTGGATAATAAGCGCGCGGCGGATAATAAGCAGGCGGCGCGTAATAGACGCGCGGGGCGTAATAGATCGGCGGCGGCGCAGCATAAGGTATGTTGATACCAATCGAAAAACGCGGCCCTCGCCAAGCGTAAGCCAAATGTGGAGCGAACAAGGCAGAAGCGGCAGCGACGCTAAATCCTAATTTCGCGAGCTTCTGCTTTTGGCGAGCACGTGGCTCAGGGCTTGTCACTTTGCGATCTCCGTAACTTCAAATGAAATTGGACACACCCTTGAATAGAGCGAAAATGTTACAGGTTTATTTCGAAATTTGGCTTAAGCCGGCTGTTTTGCAACATACCAATAATGATACTGCAAAACGTCATTCTGCTAAAAATTCACTTCAAATATGGCGCGAAGCCCCCATTCTCTCTCAAGACCAGGAGGACGCTTGATGGATCAACTTGCAAGGCCTTTAGACCTTGCACGCTACTCTAGCGTGCGAGATTTTACCGAGCATCTGGCATCTGGACTCACTCCTGAAGATCAATGCGTGCAGTCGATGCCGGATGCCAGCCCGGTGAAGTGGCATCGCGCGCATACGGCATGGTTCTTCGAACAGTTTATCCTTGTGCCGCATATGCCAGCGTATCGGGCATATGACGGAGATTTTCAGTTTTTATTCAACTCATACTATGAATCTGTCGGCGCCCGGCACCCGCGGCCACAACGTGGTTTGCTCACCCGTCCATCCGCTGAAGCCGTCACTGGCTATCGCGCGCATGTCGACGCTGCGATGCGGCAATTTTTAAGCGCCGGCGCTGCGTCGCATCTGGCGGAACTGCTCGAACTAGGATTGCAGCATGAGCAGCAGCATCAGGAACTCATCGTCACTGACATTACCCACGCTTTCGCGCATAATCCATTGGCGCCCGTGGCGATGCCGTTTTGGCAGCCTTCTCTATCAGAGGCCGGAACAACCCAATTCATTGAATTTGCCGGCGGCCTGACAAGGATTGGCCACGCGGGAGGCGGTTTTTGCTTTGACAACGAAACGCCGCGCCACCAGGCCTGGCTCGAACCTTATCAATTAGCGGACCGTCTAGTTTGCAACCGCGAATGGCTCGAATTTATTGCCGATGGTGGGTATCGCAATCCTTTGTTGTGGATGGCGGATGGCTGGGCCGCGGTACAGGCGGAAAATTGGCAGGCGCCGCTTTATTGGCGGGATAACGACGGTTGGTGGCAGTTCGGTCCTGATGGACTGACCGCTCTCGATCCCGATGCGCCTGTTCGCCATATCAGCTGGTACGAAGCGGATGCGTTTGCGCGTTGGGCCGGCGCGCGCCTGCCTACCGAGAACGAGTGGGAAGCAGCCAGCAGCGACCCTCGCTTGCTGCAAACGACCGGTCATGTCTGGCAATGGACTGCCAGCGCTTATCTGCCTTATCCGGGGTTTCGCCCGGTTGTTGGCGCTGTCGGAGAATATAACGGTAAGTTCATGATCAACCAAATGGTGCTGCGCGGCGGTTCCGCGGCAACCCCTCCAAGCCATGCGAGGATCAGCTACCGCAATTTCTTTCATCCCGACAAGCGCTGGCAATTCGCCGGCTTGCGGCTTGCCAAGAACTGCTGAAGGGATCGCTAAGCCATGCCGGAAGGAAATTTTGTTCTCGCGCCCGCGCGGATTGCCATCGTCGAGGAATCGCTGGCGGGATTAACCGTTGCTCGCAAAACGTTGCCGCCGAAATTTTTTTATGATGAGGCAGGCTGCGCGCTGTTTGGCGCCATCACGACTTTGCCGGAATATTATCCGACGCGGACAGAGATGAGCATTTTGTCGGGGCTCAGGGACGAACTGGAAGCGATGCTTCCACCGAATGCCGCGCTTGTTGAATATGGCGCAAGCGATGAGGCGAAAGCAGCAATACTGCTAGAAGCAGTTGATTTTGCCGCCTATGTGCCGATCGACATTGCGCATGAAGCGCTTGCTCTGCTCCGGGCGCGCATGAACCAATCGCATCCCGGACTTGCGGTGCATCCCATTGCCGCCGATTTTGTAAGCGATTCCGCAGCGCCCCTTGCGATCCCGCATGCGTTGCGCAGCTTACCTCGCCTCGGGTTTTTCCCGGGTTCCACGATTGGAAATTTTGACCCGTCAATGGCACGTGGCCTGCTGGCATCAATGCGCCGCACCTTAGGAGACCATGCGGCGCTCCTAATCGGCGTTGATCTGCGAAAATCGGCGAGTATCCTGCTTCCCGCTTATGATGACGCGGAAGGCGTTACCGCGGCTTTCAACAAAAATCTTTTAATCCGCCTGAACCGGGAAGCTGACGCGAATTTCGATCTCAATCAATTTGCTCACAAGGCGATTTGGAACTCCGGAGAAAGCCGGATCGAAATGCACTTGGAAAGCCTAGTGGCGCAGACAGTTCAGGTCGCCGGCGTGCCGGTTCATTTTCGCCGGTTCGAAACCATTCACACCGAAAACAGCTATAAATATACAACCGAAACCTTCACCGCGCTTGCCGGCGCGGCCGGTTGGCAAAGCTCCAAAATATGGACGGATCCAGAAAAATTATTTTCAGTGCATCTGTTACGCTAAATTCTTCACGATAAATCCGGATGCAAAGGCGGCGGCGTCGCGGCGCCACGTTGAATCGCCGCCCGCACCCGGGTCGCAAGCTCAATTTTGCGATAAGGCTTGCCAATGACATCCATGCCAGAGGCGGCAGAACCCCTCGGGATCAAGTCTTCAATATAACCAGTCGCTAAAAGGACCGGCAGGCTTGGCCGCAATTTGGTTGCGCGTTCAGCGAGTTTGATCCCGTTAATACCGCCTGGCATGGCAATGTCGCTGAACAGCAGGTCTATGCTGACCTTGTCGTCTTGTAACATCTTCAAGGCGGCATCACTGCCAGAAGCAGTGATGACCCGGTATCCAAGGCTTTCGAGCTGGGTTTTTGTAATTTCCAGCACATCGAGGCTGTCATCGACAACAAGGATGACTTCCCTGCCGCCAGCTTCAACAAGCGGTTGAGGAGAGGCAGCGAACGGTGAGATAAGTTGCGCTGTCGTGGTTTCCGGGAACAGCATTCGCACCGTCGTGCCTTTGCCCTTCTCGCTGCTGATGTTGATCCCGCCGCCCGATTGCCGCAAAAACCCGTGCACCATTGCGAGACCGAGACCTGTTCCCTTGCCCGTGCCTTTGGTGGTAAAAAACGGTTCAACGGCGCGCTCCAGCACGTCCTGCTCCATGCCTTCGCCTTGATCGGCCACAGACAAAACGACATAGCGGCCAGGCAATAAAATATGACCGCGATACGCTGTTTCGGCGGCGTCAATCTCGGCCATGCTCGTGCTGATGGTAACAAGGCCGCCGCCAGGCATCGCATCCCGCGCATTCATCAGCACGTTCAGCAATGCCATCTCCACTTGTCCAGCGTCGGCAATGCATAGGGTCAAGGCAAGATCGAGCTTCAAGTCTATCGTCACTTCGGCGCCTAGCGTCCGCGACACCATTTCACCAAACTGGACGATTAAAAGATTGAGATTGATCGGCTTCGGATCCAGCCTGGTTTTGCGGGCAAAAGCCAGGAGTTGACTGGTTACTTTTCCCGCCTGCGCGGCGCCGCGTTCCGCTCGGCTGATCGCTTTCATCGCCTGTTCAATATTGCCGCCATTTTGCAAGCGGAGCGCAGCAATCTCGAGATTTCCGCTGATCACCTGAAGCATGTTGTTGAAATCATGCGCCAGACCCGCGGTAAGTTGACCGATCGCCTCCATTTTCTGCGACTGGCGGAAAGCGTCTTGGGAGGTTCGCCGCCGGGTTATATCAATCTGGCTCGCGAAAAAATAACGCAACGCGCCGGTATGATCGTAAACCGGGCCGATAAACAGCGCGTTCCAAAATGGCGTGCCGTCACGACGATAATTCAGGATTTCCGCGGCGAAAGGCTGATGGGAAGCCAGCGCCTCGCGTATATGTTGGATCGTCTCGGGATCGGTGCGCGGACCCTGGAGAAACCGGCAATTCTTGCCAAGCACCTCTTCTTCGCGATAGCCGGTGAGGTGAAGAAACGCGCCATTGGCAAACGCGATAGGATTGTCACCATGCGACGGATCGGTGACGATCATCGGCATCCCCGTCATCGACATTGCGGCGAAGAAAATAGTATCGCAGTTTAAAATATTATCACAGTTTTCTGGCCCAGCATTACCAATCCGGCTGTCCTGCCACGCGGGATGAGGCGCGCCAGTTTGGCTAATCGGCGAATGCCAGGGTAAGGCCATCGGCGCATAAGCGCCTTTAGCCTCAGGCGCGGCGCTGCCTGGATGGTCCGTTTCATTCATTGGGTATAATTAGGGGACGGCCGTCGGTTTTCATATGCGCGACCGAAGGATGATCCGATTGTTTTCCATTAAGAAAATTTAGGCTTTCGCTTTTCGGCGAAGGCGGTCATGCCTTCGCGCTGATGCGGCGTGCCGAACAATGACAAGAAAACCGCGCGTTCATAGCCCACGCCCTCCGCGAGGCTGGTCTCAAAGGCGCGGTTCACCGAGCGCTTGGCCAGCGCCGTGGCGACTGGCGACATGCCGGCGATGATGTCGCCAAGCTTCACCGCTTCCTCGATCAGCGCCGCCGCCGGCACGATTCGGGACACGAGATTTGCCCGTTCCGCTTCGGCCGCATCCATCATCCGGCCGGTGAGGATCATCTCCATCGCCTTCGGCTTGCCGATGGCGCGGGTCAAGCGCTGGGTGCCGCCCGCGCCCGGAATAACGCCTAAATTGATCTCGGGTTGGCCAAACTTGGCGGTGTCCGCCGCCAGGATCAGATCGCACATCATGGCCAATTCACAGCCGCCGCCTAGCGCATAACCCGCGACAGCGGCGATCACTGGCTTGCTGATCATCGTCACCGTTTCCCAATTCTTGCCAATGAAATCATCAAGCGCGGTGGCAGGATGGCTGCGCCCCTGCATCTCCTTGATATCGGCGCCGGCGGCGAAAGCTTTTTCCGATCCGGTCAACACGATGGCGCCAATCCCGTCATCCGCATCGAAGTGGCGCAGCGCCGCGCCAAGCTCGGCCATCAACTGGTCGCATAACGCGTTCAGCGCCTTGGGCCGGTTAAGCCGGATCAGTCCAACGCGGCCCTGAATTTCAGTTTGGATCATTTCGTATGTCATCGCATCCTCCATGCATGATGCGAAACGTGGCGGAAAACGGCGGCAAAGCAAAGTTCAGCCGCGAAAATCGTGCAACAACGCAGCAACCAGCCGTTAAAATTGGAAAGGGGAAGCGAAAGAGGCAAAGAAACCTCATAAATTTGACGTGACTACGGGGGATTCGTCAGGATAAGGTTGAACAGATCATCCGAGGCCTTTCTTGCCCGTGCAAGCCATCCGCGAATTGCCGCTCGATCAGCTTCTCCTCGGCGACGCCGTCGAGATGATGCGCATGCTGCCCGACGCCTCCATCGACTGCATTTTCGTCGATCCGCCTTATAATCTCCAGCTTCGCGGCGAATTGCGCCGCCCGGATGACAGCCTGGTCGATGGCGTCGATGATGATTGGGACAAGTTCAGCGACTTCCCTGCCTATGACGCCTTTACCCGCGCCTGGCTTACGGAATGCCGCCGGTTGCTGCAAAAGGATGGCACGCTCTGGGTGATCGGCTCCTACCACAACATTTTCCGCATCGGCGCGATCGTGCAGGATCTCGGCTTCTGGATGCTAAACGACGTGATCTGGCGAAAATCCAACCCAATGCCGAATTTTCGGGGCCGCCGCTTCACCAACGCCCACGAAACCCTGATCTGGGCGGCCCGTCAGCGGGATTCCCGTTACCGGTTTAACTATCAGGCGATGAAGGCGCTGAACGACGACATCCAGATGCGCAGCGACTGGACCATCCCGCTCTGCACCGGCGCCGAACGCTTGCGCAACGCGCACGGCCTGAAACTCCACCCGACTCAGAAGCCGGAGGCGCTGCTGCACCGGGTGATTCTGGCCGCGACATCGCCGGAAGATATTATTCTTGATCCTTTCGCCGGAACCGGCACCACCTTGGCCGTGGCAAAGCGCCTCAACCGGCATTTCATCGGCATCGAGCGCCATCCCGCTTATGCCGAGGCGACGCTCGCCCGGCTCGCCGCCGCCCGCGCCACGCCTGCCCATCTCACGATATCGGCGGCCAAGCGCGAGGCGCCGCGCATTCCGTTCGGCGCGCTTGTCGAACGCGGGATGGTGCCTGCCGGCGCGCAACTGCTTGACCGCTTGCGCCGGGTTGCCGCGATTGTCACAGCCGATGGCAGCATCGTCGCCGGCAGCCATCGCGGCTCGATTCACAAGGTGGGCGCTTTGGTGCAGAACACGCCATCCTGCAATGGCTGGACCTTCTGGCATATCGAGCGGGAGGGAGGCCTGGTGCCGCTCGACAGCTTGCGTGAAACCCTCCGTCAATGAGCGCTCCCGCAGGTGAAATCGCCTCGATGACCGGCTTTTCCCGCGAAGCCGGCGAAGAGGCCGGGGTGACTTACGCGTGGGAATTGCGGAGCGTCAATGGGCGTGGCTTGGAGATCCGGCTGCGCCTGCCGCCGGGGTATGACGCGCTGGAGCAAGGCCTGCGCGAGGCCATTACCCGTGCCTTCAGGCGGGGCAATATTTCTGCCTCGCTCACGCTCAGGCGCGTGGCCGCCGCCGCGTTAGTCACCGATGAAGCGGCGCTGGACCAGGCGCTTGCGCGGGCGCTTGAACTGGCCCGCCGCATTCCGGGCGCGCCGCCGCCGCGCGCCGAGGCCTTGCTGGCCTTGCCAGGGGTTTTGCGCGCCGCCGCCGGCGAGCCGGACCAGGCGGAAGAAGCGGCGCTGCAACAGGTCCTGCGAGACTCGTTCGCGCATGGACTTGCGGCGCTCGGGGCGGCGCGGCGACAGGAGGGCGCGCGGCTCACTCCGGTCATTGAAACTCTCCTCAAAGAAACCGATGCCATCTGCGAGACGGCTCGCGCCGCCGCTTCGGCGCAACCCGCGCATCATCAAGTCAAGCTGCAAGCGGCGCTTGCCGAGCTTCTCGGCGGCGCGGCTTCACCGCTTCCCGAGGATCGGCTGGCCCAAGAAATTGCCTTGCTCGCGGCCAAATCCGACATCCGCGAGGAGCTGGACCGATTGCGGGCCCATGTCGCGGCGGCGCGGGCCTTGCTCGCCGAAGGCGGCGCTATCGGCCGGCGTTTCGATTTTCTCACCCAGGAGTTCAACCGCGAAGCCAACACGCTGTGCAGCAAGGCGGCGACGCTCGATCTCACCACGGCTGGCTTAAAGCTCAAGGCGGTGATCGAGCAACTTCGCGAACAGATACAAAATATTGAATGAACCCGGTTTTATGAGCAGGCGGGGACTATGTTTCGTCCTCGCGGCGCCGTCCGGCGCGGGGAAAACCTCGTTGTCACGTGCCTTGCTTGCCGAAGACTCCACTCTATCGCTTTCCATCAGCGCGACAACGCGCCAGCCCCGCGCTGGCGAGCGCGATGGAGAACATTACTACTTCAAAACCTATGACCAGTTCGTCGAGATGGTTCTGACCGGCGAACTGCTCGAACATGCCAAGGTGTTCAACCGCTTCTACGGCACTCCGCGCACGCCCGTAATGGCGATGCTAAACGCGGGCAGAGACGTGCTGTTCGACATTGACTGGCAAGGGTTCCGCCAGCTGCGCGCGGCGATGCCGGATGATGTGGTGGGCGTGTTCCTGCGTACCCCAACCTTGGCCGATCTACAGGCAAGGTTGGTTGCTCGCGGGGATGCCGAGGCTGACATCGCGCGCCGCATGGCGGAAGCCTCCTCCGAGATAGCGCACCAGGCGGAATTTGATTTTATTGTTGAAAACCAAGACTTCAACACGGCTCTGGATGATCTGCGCGCCATCCTCCGGGCCGCGCGGCTGGCGACATGCCGGATCATTTAGCAAATTTTGTTACGTTATCTACCGCTTGCGGCGCAAACGCTGTATATCATACAGAGACAATGAAATTTTGAAGAAATAGCGTCTTACGACGCTGACAGGGAGCCGATCATGAGCATGAATCCGCGGCTAGCGCAGCGGCGCAGAGCGAGTTGGCTACGCGTCGTGCTGATCATCCCTTTCATCGCCACGCTCTGGGTGCCGTTTTTTAATCAGGCGCGGCCGAGCTTTATCGGCCTGCCCTTCTTTTACTGGTATCAAATGCTCTGGGTGCCGCTCTCGGCCTTGCTGATTTTCGTTGTTTATCGCGCTGAAAGCTGAGGGCCGCCTTCAATGAAAACCAATATGACCGCGGCCATTATCGTTTTCGCCATCCTGATCATCGCTGTGCTGTTGCTGGGTTTCGCCGCGGCCCGCTGGAGAAGCGGCGATCTCAATAGGCTTGACGAATGGGGATTGGGGGGGAGGCGCTTTGGCTTGCTGATTTCCTGGTTTCTCATCGGCGGCGATATCTACACCGCCTATACCTTCATCGCGGTGCCAGCGCTGATGTTCGGCGCCGGCGCGTTGGCGTTTTTCGCCGTGCCTTACACGATTGTCGCCTATCCGATTCTCTATGTGGTGTTTCCGAAGCTTTGGCGGGTGACGCAGAAATATGGCTTTGTCACCGGCCCGGAATTTGTCCGCGGGCGTTACGGCAATCGCTGGCTGGCGCTGGCGGTGGGCGTTACCGGCATCGTCGCGACCATGCCCTATATCGCCTTGCAACTGGTCGGCATGCAGACGGTGATCGGCGGGCTGGGCCTCACCGGCAGCGGCTTCACGGCGCATCTGCCCTTGCTGATTGCCTTTTTGGTGCTGGCGGCCTTCACCTATACCTCCGGCTTGCGGGCGCCGGCGATGATCGCCATCGTCAAGGACAGCCTGATTTATCTCACCATCATCGTCGCCATCATCGTTATTCCAACGGAGCTTGGCGGCTTTGGCGCGATTTTTGCGAAAGTCGGGCCGGTGAAAACCCTGCTGCCGCAGCCGCCGGCGCATAGCACCGGGCTGTATTCCGGCTACGCCACGCTGGCGCTCGGCTCGGCGATGGCGTTGTTTCTTTATCCGCATTCCACCACCGGCGTGTTGAGCGCCAGCAGCGACCAGGTGGTGCGGCGCAACGCCTTTATCCTGCCGGCGTATTCCTTCATGCTGGGGCTGATCGCGCTGCTGGGCGCGATGGCGGTTGCAGCGGGCGTCAAGGCGATGCCGGAATTCGCTGCCGGCTTTAAGCAATACGGGCCGAATTTCTCGATTCCGGCTTTGCTGATCCACAGCCTGCCGGGCTGGTTTGTCGGCGTTGCCTTCGCCGCTATCGCCATCGGCGCGCTGGTGCCGGCGGCGATCATGGCTATCGCCTCGGCCAATATTTTCACCCGCGACATCTGGCGCGAATTCGTCAACGCCCGCATGCTGCCGGAGACTGAAGCACAGGTGGCGAAGCTGTTTTCCATCGTGATGATTCTGGGCGCGTTGCTGTTCATCATCGGCCTGCCGCTGAAATACGCGATCCAGCTGCAATTGCTGGGCGGCATGTGGATGATCCAGATTTTCCCTTCCATCGTGTTCAGCCTGTTCACCCGCTTCTTTAACGGCTGGGCGTTGTTGCTGGGCTGGCTCGCCGGCGTCACCTTGGCCACCTATGACGCCGCGCAAAACCACTTCGCCGGCGCGATTTATCCTTACCACGTCTTTGGCGTGACCTTCCCCTGCTACATTGCGCTGGCGACTTTCGTGCTGAATGTGGTGGTGGCGGTGGTGTTCTCGCTGATCCTGAACGCCGTAGCGCCCGACCGTATCCACGACGCGACAGTGGCGGAAGATTATGCCTGAGCTGCGGGGTTACCGGCGCGGAAGCTGGTGATCTTGAGCTGGTTCGTTGCGAAATCGTAACGATTTAGGCGCGCGAACGCGATTAGGCCAAGGCGTCGTTTTCGGCGTCAGGCGGCGCTGTGCCGGGAGGAGATTCGGCTTGCTCTGCTTGCTCTAGGGGAATGATGGGATGAATGGGTAGCGCAGCTGGTTGCGCGTCAGGCGGTTGCGAAGGCGGCGGCAGGGCCTGCTTGGGCGGGGTTGGCGGGTATAAAGACGGGACCTGGTCGCGGCGGATGCCGAGGATGTGGCAGAGCGGGCGGAGGATGCTGCGGAGTTGCGGGTCTTGGGCGAGGAGGGTTGCCACTTCGGGATCGGCGAGGAGATCGGAGAATTGCGACCTGCCATGGGCGGTTTCCTGGATCAGGCGCAGCAGCCAGGCGAAATGGCGCGGCAAGGGGTCCGGCTTGCGGGGCCGGGCCTGGCCGGGCCGGGCCGGGTGCTGTTTGCGCAAGCGGGCCGGAATGGGGACGGGGTTGGCGGCGTTGCGCGCGATGCGCGCCGTGAAGCGGAAGGCGATGCCGCGCAGGCGCTTCCAGATCTGGAACAGGAGCTGGCCGGGCAGGCAGGCTAGGCCCAGGCGCCAGTCGCTGCGCCGGCCGATCACCTGGCACAGGTTCTCGATGATGTAGGCCAAGCGTTCTGCCGGGGCAAGGGAAGCGATCTGGTTCACTAACAGACATAAACAACAAATAGCGGCAAGTGAGCAAGCGCATCTTCAATTTATCATCGCCTTATCTAACAGTGTGTTAATTCGGCAACGGGAGCGGCGACTTCGACAAGGCGGCTTATGCTGTTTTAATCCGCTTTGCTCCGCGGTTAATCCAGCAACCGCCGGGCAAGGGCGATGACGCGCCGTGCCTCCTCCCATAGATCATAGGCGTTGAATTCATGGGACGCCGCCCAGGCGAGGGCGCTGACATCGTCGCCCGGCACGGCTTCGCCGGACTCGAAGCGGGCGGCGAAGTCGAGGATGGTGTAGTGGTACTGCACCCGGCCTTGGGCGTCGCGGTGGATGGAATCGACATTGCCGGCCAGGACCAGCCTGCCGACGGCGAGGCCGGTTTCTTCGAAGAGTTCGCGCCGCGCCGCCGCTTCCGCCGTTTCGCCGAGTTCCTGGCCGCCGCCCGGCAGGCTCCAGCGGCCCAGCGCCGGCGGCCGGCCGCGGCGGACGAGCAGGACCTGATCGCCGCGCAGCACGACAATGCCGATGCCGACGCGCGGCGCTTCGGGATATTCCCGGCTCATGATCCGCCCGCGCCGGCTTTGCAAAGGAGCAGTGCCATCTCGGAGCCGCTCTTAAAGGTAAAGCGCTTAAAGTCCATTTTTGTGGCCTTTGGCTGAGGGGGTCCTTGACCCCCTCAGCCAAAGGCCAGTTAGCGGGTTCTAAGGGCGAGCCCTTAGCGGGGTGCAGGGGCGGAGCCCCTGCGAAACTAGCCGGCCCGATTATCCGGCGGATAGGCTGCGCATGGCGCGGATTTGGTCGAACAGGCGGAGCAGCAGGCGGGCGGCTTGGCCGCGCGGGGTGGCGAGGCTGGGGTCGCGTTCGAGCAGAAGCGCCGCGTCTTGGTGGGCCATGCTGAGCAGGTCGCTGTCGCGTTCGGCGTCGGCCAAGCGGTAGCCGGGCAGGCCGGATTGCCGGCGGCCCAGCATGTCGCCGCCGCCGCGCAGGTCGAAATCGGCGTCGGCGATGGCGAAGCCGTCCTCGGTTTCGCGCAGCAATTTCAGCCGCTGCCGCGCGGTTTGGGTGAGATGGGCGTCGTGCAGCAGCAGGCAGAAGCTGGCGGCGCTGCCGCGTCCGATGCGTCCGCGCAACTGGTGGAGTTGCGCCAGGCCGAAGCGTTCGGCGTGTTCGATGACCATGACATTGGCGGCGGGAATATCGACGCCGACCTCGATCACCGTGGTGCTGACCAGGATATCATAAATGCCATTGGCGAAGCCGGCCAGCGCCGCCGCGCGGCTCTCGATGGGCTGGCGGCCATGGGCGAGAGCGACGCGGTCGCCGAAGATTTCGCGCAAGGCGGCGAAGCGGAGTTCGGCGGCGGCGATGTCCAGAATTTCGCTTTCCGAGACCAGCGGGCAGACCCAATAGACGCGTCCGCCGCGGGCGATCATCCGGGTCAGCGCGTCGTACAGATCGGGCAGGGCGTCGAGTTCGTGCAAGGTGGTGCGGATCGGCTTGCGGCCTTGGGGCTTTTCGGTGATGCGGCTGACCGTCATCTCGCCCCAATGGGACAGTAATAAAGTGCGAGGGATCGGCGTCGCCGTCATCACCAGCAGGTCGGTGGCCTCGCCCTTGGCGCCGAGGGCCATGCGCTGGTCGACGCCGAAGCGGTGCTGTTCGTCGATCACCGCGAGCGCGAGATCGTGGAATTCGACGGCGTTCTGGAACAGGGCGTGGGTGCCGATGGCAAGCTTGATTGAGCCGTCGGCGAAGCCCTTGAGCACGCGCCGCCGTTCGGCGCCCTTGACCGAGCCGGTGAGCAGGGCGGGCGGAATTGGACTGATGCGTGACAAGGTGGCGTAATGCTGCTGCGCCAGCAATTCGGTGGGGGCCAGCAAGGCGGCTTGCGCGCCTGATTCCACGGCGCGCAGCATGGCGAGGATGGCGATGAGCGTTTTGCCGGAGCCGACATCGCCTTGCAGCAGGCGGAGCATCCGATAGGGCGCGGCGAGATCGGCGTCGATTTCCGCCAGCACTTTTATCTGCGCCTCGGTTGGTTGATGGCCGAACTTTGCCAGCGCCGCCGCGCGGAGATGTCCGTCGCCGGTCAGGGCGCGACCGGCCTTGCGGATCCGGCGCGTGCGCACCAGGGCGAAAGCGAGCTGGCGGGCCAGCAATTCATCATAGGCGAGGCGGCGGCGCGGTTTATCGTCCGGGACTGATTTTGGTTGATGCAGCGCATGCAGCGCTTCGGAAAAACCCGGCCAGCCGCGTGATTTCAGGATCGAGGCCTCCTGCCATTCCGGCAGGCCGGGAAGGCGCGTGAGGGCGCCGTTCATCGCGCGGGCGATGACGCGCGGGAACAGGCCGGCGGTGAGGCCCCAGACCGGCTCGATCATTGGCAATTCGGCCTCGCGGGCGACCGGAAGCGCGTGGTCGGGATGCGGCAAGGTCACGCGGCCATTGAATAATTCGGTTTTGCCGGAGACGATCACCGTGCCGCCGAGCGGGAACTGGCCGAGCCGGGCCGCGTGGAACAGAATGATTTCGCCGAAGCCGCTGGCATCGCGCACCACCACCCGGAAGGGCTGGCCTGATCGGGCGGGCGGCTCATGGCTGATCACCTCCAGGGCGAAGGTGGCGATTTCGCCTGGGATGGCCTCGCGCAGCAGCGCGCGCTTGCGGCGGTCGATGAAGCTTTCCGGTAGATGGAACAGCAAGTCGAGCACCGCGCCGCCACCGGCCGCGCGGGCCAGCAGCCCGGCGAAGCGCGGGCCGATGCCCGGCAGGCTGGCAAGCGGCGCGCGAACCGGGGCCAAGCGATCGGGATGGGAATCGGGATTAACTGTGACGTTCACGGGCTGACACTGTGCCGATCCGGCTCTATATCGCAAGTCATCATGAATGCGCATCCGCTCGATCATCGCCGCCGCCGCCTGCTGTACCGTGCCAATCATCGCGGCACCTATGAAAACGACCTGATGGTGGGCGGTTTCGCTGCCAGCCATATCCAAAATCTGGACGAGGCGGAACTCGACGCGCTGGAAGCGGTGATGGCGTTTCCCGACGCGGAATTGGCCGATTGGCTAACCGGGCGGAAGCCGGTTCCGGCCGCGGCGGATAGCCCGATGCTGCGGCGGGTGAAGGAGGCGGCGGGACAAATGGCGCGGCAGGCGGCGCAGCGGCATCTGAATAACCCATGAGCATGCTGACCATTTATGGCGCGCCGGAAGGGTTTGACGCCGCGCTGATCGCCCGCGAGGCAGCGGAACGCGGCGTGGTGTTGCATATCGCGCGCGATGACGCGCGGCTGGCGCGGCTGGCCGAGGCGCTGGAGTTTTTCGCGCCGGAACTCGAGGTGGTACGCTTTCCCGCCTGGGACTGCCTGCCGTATGACCGGGTTTCGCCGAACGCCACCGTGGTCGCCGAACGGATCGCCGCCCTCTCACGGCTGCGGGAAGGCGCTTTAGACAAGCGAAATATGGATGGGCCAGGTCTGGGCGGGCCGCGCCCTGGTAGGCCAAGTCCGCGCGTATTGTTGACGACGGTGAACGCCATCGTGCAGCGCGTGCCGCCGCGCGCCGCTTTCGGCGCCTCAAGTTTCGATTTGAAGCGTGGCGATACGGTCGCGCCGGATCGGTTGATCGGATTTCTTGAGGCGCATGGCTATCACCGGGCCGGCACGGTGATGGAGCCGGGCGATTACGCGGTGCGCGGCGGCATCATCGACGTGTTTCCGGCCGGCGAGCCGGCGCCGGTGCGCATCGATTTTTTTGGCGACGCGATCGAGACGATGCGCCGTTTCGACCCCGAGACGCAGCGCAGCACCGAGGCGGCGGCCGGGCTGGTGTTTCGTCCGGCCTCGGAAATTCCGCTCGATCCGGATTCGGTCAGCCGGTTTCGCTCCGGCTACCGGGAGATGTTCGGGCCGGAGGCGGCGCGCGATCCGCTTTACGTGTCGTTATCGGAAGGCCGGCGGCATCCCGGCATGGAGCATTACGCGCCGCTGTTTTCGGAGCGTCTGGAGACCCTGTTTGATTATGCGCCGGAGGCGGCGGTCAGCCTCGATTATCAGGCGGACGAGGCGGCGCAATCGCGCTTCGAGCTGATCGCGGATCACGAGCTGGCGCGGCGCGCCCCGCCGCGCGCCGGGGATTTGCCCTACCGGCCTTTGCCAGCGGCAATGCTGTATCTCGACGATGCCAGCTTCAAAGCGATTTTGGCGCAGCGCCGCAGTTTTATCTTTTCGCCTTTCGCCAAGCCGGACGGCGCCGCGGGGGTTGAGGCGGGCGGGCGGCCCGGCGCCATTCTCACCCATGGCGCCGGCGGGGTTTCCGTGTTCGAGGAGTTTCGCGGCCTTGCCGCGCGCTGGCAGGCGAGCGACCGGCGCGTGGTGCTGGCCGCTTGGAGCGCCGGTTCGCGGGAGAGGCTGGGGGCGCTGCTGCGCGATCATGCGGTGCCGAGCGCCGCCATCGCCGATGCCGCGGCAGCAAGGTCGCTGCCGCGCAACGCAATCGGCTTGGCCGTGCTGGGGCTGGAGCGCGGCTTTATCGCTGATGATCTGGTGATCGTGGCCGAACAGGATTTGCTGGGGGCAAGGATCGCCAGGCCGCCGCGGCGCCGGCAGCGGGCCGATCAGTTCATCGCCGATGCCACCGAGATTGCCGAAGGCGACTTGGTGGTGCACCAGGATCACGGCATCGGGCGGTATGACGGGCTGATGACGCTGGCGGTGGATGGCGCGCCGCATGATTGTTTACGCATCGCCTACGATAGCGATGGCAAGCTGTTCCTGCCGGTGGAAAATATCGATCTGTTGTCCCGGTTCGGGCAGGAAACCGCCGGCGTGGCGCTGGATAAATTGGGCGGCGCTTCCTGGCAGGCGCGCAAGGCGCGGGCGAAAAACCGTATTCAGGACATGGCCGCCTCGCTGATCCGCATCGCCGCCGAGCGCAAGCTGCACGACGCGCCGCTGCTGGCGCCGGATGACGGCAGCTTCGGCGAGTTCAGCGCGCGGTTCCCTTATACGGAAACCGAGGACCAGGCGCGCGCCATTGCCGATGTGCTGGAGGATCTGGCCGCCGGCAAGCCGATGGACCGGCTGATTTGCGGCGATGTCGGCTTCGGCAAGACCGAGGTGGCGTTGCGCGCCGCCTTTGTCGCGGCGCTGGCGGGCGCGCAGGTCGCTGTGGTGGTGCCGACGACGCTGCTGGCGCGCCAGCATTACCGGCTGTTCGCCGAGCGCTTTGCCGGGCTGCCGGTGAAGGTGGCGCAGCTTTCCAGGCTGGTGCCGGCGAAGGAGGCGAATGCGGTGCGGGCCGGTTTGGCCGATGGCAGCGTCAGCATCGTCGTCGGCACCCATGCCTTGCTGGCGAAATCGGTGAACTTCTCTGAACTCGGCCTGCTGATTGTTGATGAGGAGCAGCATTTCGGCGTGTCGCATAAGGAGCGGTTGAAGCAGCTGAAGGCCGATGTGCATGTGCTGACGCTGACGGCGACGCCGATTCCGCGCACGCTGCAACTGGCGCTCACCGGGGTGCGCGATCTGTCGCTGATCACCACCCCGCCGGTGGATCGGCTGGCGGTGCGCACCTTCATCATGCCGTTCGATACGCTGGTGCTGCGCGAGGCGATTGCCCGCGAGCGGTTCCGTGGCGGCCAGATTTTCTGTGTCGTGCCGCATATCGAGGATCTGGACAGGATGCGCGAGCGGTTGCGCGAGATTTCGCCCGAAGCGAAATGCGCCACGGCGCATGGGCGGCTGGCGCCGACCGAGATCGAGCGGGTGATGACCGAGTTCAGCGAGGGGAAATACGACATTTTGCTGGCGACCAACATCATCGAGAGCGGGCTGGACATGCCGGCGGTGAACACCATTATTATCTACCGCGCCGATATGTTTGGGCTAGCCGGGCTTTATCAGTTGCGCGGGCGGGTCGGGCGCGGCAAGCAGCGCGGTTATGCCTATCTCACCTGGCCGGCGCATCACCGCTTGTCAGCGGCGGCGGAAAAGCGGCTGGCGGTGATGCAGACGCTGGACACGCTTGGCGCGGGCTTCACCCTTGCTTCGCATGATCTTGATTTGCGCGGCGCCGGGAATTTGCTGGGCGATGAGCAATCCGGCCATATCCGCGAGGTTGGCATCGAGCTTTACCAGCAGATGCTGGAGGACGCGGTGGCCGAGATCAGGAATGAGGGACGGCGTGAAGCGCGCGAGCCGCGCGACTGGACGCCAAATATCAGCCTCGGCCTGCCGGTGCTGATCCCGGAAGCCTATGTGGCTGATTTGCCGGTGCGGCTTGGCCTGTACCGGCGCATCGGTTCGCTGGAGACGGATGCCGAAAGCGAAGCGCTGGCGGCGGAATTGGTCGACCGTTTTGGCCCGCTGCCGGAAGAGGTGGAAAACCTGCTGGCCACGGTTTCGCTCAAGCGCGCTTGCAAGGTGGCGGGGGTCGAGAAGCTGGAAGCGGGGCCGAAAGGCATGGTGGTCGGCTTCCGGGCCAACCAGTTCGCCAATCCAGGCGGGCTGATCGCCTGGCTGGCGACCCGCGGCGGCACGTTGCGCCTGCGTCCGGATCACAAGCTGGTGGTGACGCGCGAGATGGATTTGACGGCAAGGCTCAGCCTGGCCCGCGACATTATCGGCAATCTGCAACGCATTGGGGATCAAGCGAAAGCGGCCTAAGGTTCGGTGCTCAACTGTAATTGTTTCGCAACCTTTCTGTAATACGAATAATGTCAAAATCTTTCGTCCACGGGTTCAAAACGAGTTCGAAAGACAATAAAATGGGAAACAATCGGTCTTGCGTCACGATGCCTCTGCGTTCAGCGCTCATCATGGCAATGCTGGTGGCGGCGCCGGCGGCGCGGGCAGGCTATGCGTTTCAGACCATCGACAATCCTGGCGACCCGACCTTCAACCAGCTGCTCGGCATTAATAATTCTGGGACGATCGCCGGTTATTTCGGCAGCGGCGCGGCAGGGCATCCCAATCAGGGCTATCGGGTTTCATCGCCGTATTCGAGCTTTACCAGCGAGAACTTTCCAGGGTCGGCGCAGACGCAGGTTATCGGCATTAATAATCGCGGCGTCACGGTCGGCTTTTGGTCGAATACCAATACCGGCGCCGACGCCAATTTCGGTTTCACCGATGTCAACGGGACATTCACCAACGTCAACAACCCGAACACGGTTGGTTCTCCCCTGGCGCCGCCGATCAACAATCTGTTGGGCGTCAATGATCACAATGTTGCTGTCGGATTTTATACGGGAGCAGCGGGCGATGCAGGGTATTTGTATGATATCAGCACCAAGACGTTCTCGGGTGTCACGATTGCCGGCGCGGCCAGCGTGGTCGCCGCGGGAATCAATAATAGCGGCGCCATCGACGGTTTCTACACGAATGCCAATGGCGTTCAACTGGGCTTTTTGCTGAATGGCGGCAAGCTTACTTCGTTGCAGGCTCCGGGTTTCTCGGCAACGCAACTGACCGGGATTAGCAATAGCGGATTGCTGGTCGGCACCGGCATTGCTTCGGGTGGCGCGACGGATGGGATTGTCTATGACAGCCTGACCCGCAGCTGGAGTTCGTATAGCGATCCCTTGGGCATTGGCGCCACCGTGTTCAACGGGGTCAATGATAAGGGCCAGATCGTCGGCTTTTATACGAATGCGGCCGGCACTGTGAATGGGCTTCTGGCAACTCCGGTTGCCGAACCCGGATCTCTCCTGCTGTTCGCCACCGGGCTGATTGGCTTGATCGTAGTTTGCGCTAGAAAACGCGGCTGATCAGGCTTCCAGGATCACCGCGGTGCCGTAGGCGGTGACCTCGTTCATCGCCTGGCCTTGTCCGGCGTCGAATTCTCCGGAATCAAAGCGCATGCCGAGCACGGCGTTGGCGCCCAAGGACGCCGCGTGCGCCTGCAAGGCGGCGATGGCTTCGTCGCGCGTTTGGTTGACCAGGTTGATATACCCGGTCTGCGCGCCGCCGAACACGGCGCGGATGCCGCCGAGGAAATTCCCGACAATGGTCCGGCTGCGGATCGAGGTGCCGTAGACAGGGCCGATTACGCGGGTGATGCGCGCGCCGGGCACCTCGTTCGTGGTGATGACCAGGATGTTCACCATTCAGCGTGTCCTGATTCAGTGTGTCCTGGGCGGATAAAAGCAAGCATCAGAAGTCGCTCCCTAAAATCACTCTCGTGGTGATCATGGTTCTATGCCATGGGTAGAAGCGCATGGATACACATTTGCCAGCGGCGGAGACGTTTAGCATCCTCAAGCCGGATCGGGTGGCGAGCCCGGTCGTGGTGGCCTCGCCACATTCGGGACGCCGCTATGATCCGTCATTTCTCGAGGCATCGCGGCTTGACCGGATCGGCTTGCGGAAAAGCGAGGATAGCTTTGTCGATGAACTGCTTGCCGAGGCGCCAAATCTAGGCGTGCCGCTGCTGGCGGCGCATTTTCCCAGGGCTTATTGCGATGTGAACCGGGAGGCGTGGGAGCTTGATCCTTCCATGTTCGAGGATGAGTTGCCGTCGCATGTCAATACGGCCAGCCCGCGCGTGGCGGCGGGATTAGGCACGATCGCCAAGGTTGTTGCTTCAGGAGAGCCAATCTATCGCGGGAAACTGACATTCGCCGAAGCCGAACGACGCATTATCTGTTGCTGGATGCCGTATCATCAGGCGCTTGACCGGCTGATCGCGGAAAGCCGGGCGCGGTTTGGCGGCTGCGTGCTACTTGATTTCCATTCAATGCCCGGAACGGCGGGACCTGAAGCCGGCGCGCCAGCCGATTATGACAGGCCGCGGCGTCATGGACCTAATATCGTTCTCGGCGATGCGTTTGGCACGAGCTGCGCGCGGCCGCTGATTGAACAGATTGAGCGGGGGCTGCGCCAGCAGGGGCTGACCGTGCGCCGCAACGATCCTTACGCTGGCGGCTATATCACCAGGACCTATGGACGTCCGCGCGAGCGCGTTCATGCCGTGCAGATTGAAATTGCGCGGCCGCTTTACATGAATGAGCGGCGCATCGAGAAGCATGAAGGCTTTAATGCGATGAAAACAGCGATGACCGAACTGATCGAGCAACTATCCACAGTGGCTAAACAGTATCTGTGACGCTCTGCCTATGGGTTTTCATCTATCCAACTGCAGGATATAAGGCAAAAAAAGGGCGGCGCTTGCGCGCCGCCAAGTTTAGGGAGGAAACGTCCAAGAAAGCAGACAAAGCGGCTCAGCCGCCGTGCTGCATGACCTATGTAGTGCAGACCTCCTCGTGATGCAAGAAGTTTTTTGCAGTGCAGCATCGCGTATGAAGCGCCATTTCATTCTCTTGCGAATTAGCATGCGTTAAAGTCATCCTCTGTTAAAGATTTCGCCGCATAATCCGGCTATGCAGGAACAGGAAGCGCGCGGGCCGGCCGGTCGGCTGGGTAAACTTCACGGTAATGGCCGGTCGGTTCTGCTGGGCTTTTGGCTTTTACTTGCGGGCCTCATGGTAGAACCCTGGCCGGTTTTCGCGAATCAGGTTTTCGGGCCGCCGGTTGATCCGTCGGCGCTTTGCCAGGCGGCGATCAGCTTCGCTGAGCAGACGCAGGCTTTGCCTTCTGGTATGCTGCATTCCATCGGCATTGTGGAAAGCGGCAGGCCGGATGCGGTGACGGGCCGCAGCGAACCTTGGCCTTGGACGATCGACGCCAACGGCGCCGGGCATGTCTATGCCACTGAACAGGATGCAATCGCCGCCGCCCGGGCATTTGAAGCCGCAGGCGTTACGTCGCTTGACGTTGGCTGCTTGCAAGTAAACCTGCAGCAGCACCCGGATGCCTTCGCCACTCTTGACCATGCTTTCGCGCCGGCGGAAAATGCGCTCTATGCCGCGCGCTTTGTCCGGCAGTTGAAGACGCAGCTTGGTAGCTGGAATGCGGCGATCGCCGGATATCATTCACAAACGCCCGCCCTGGGTCTGCCTTATGAGCAGCGCGTGCTTGCGGTATGGCAAAGCAATGGAGGACCGCAGATTGCTCTAGGCGCGGCGCCTGCCATGCCCTTGCCCGAAGCCAAGCCGGTGCTGGACGCTTCGGGAAAAGCTGATTTACCCAAGCAACCAGCCAGCCAGCTGCCAGCCAATCACCCCGCGGCCTTGTTCGCGGCAGGCGGATTTCAGTTCATGGCATTGCATCAGCGCGCGGCGATGCCGCCGATGGCCGCTCTGCCGCAAGGTTCGGCCGGGTTGGCATCGGCTGGCGCTGTTCCGCTGCATGGGCTTTCCGCGTATCGCGCGGCGCCAATCCTCATCGCCAGCGTCCGTTGAGGTCTACATACGTTGATGCCTGCCTATGTTGAGGCTATTCCGCATGACTGAGGCCGCATCGGCGAGCAGGTTACATTCGCGCCGGGATCGGCTACCGTAAACGGCAATTCCGGCAATCGCCGGTCACCCTATGCCGATTACCGCGTGAAAGACGAATACGATGCCCTTGAGCCAAGCGAGCGACCGTGACCTGCTGCATCTGCGCGATATTGCTTTGCGCGGTTATCTTCGCGCTGACGGGCTGGTCGATGTTGAAGCGCATATGACTGACACCAAGACCTATGGTTTTGGCAATCATGATCGTGGACGGATTGCCGCCGGCGAGGCTTTGCATGATATGTGGCTGCGGCTCACGGTGGATCACGCGCTGACGGTGCAAGCAGCCGAGGCGGCGATGGATTTCACGCCTCACATGATCTGTCCAGGCGCCGCGCCAAATTTCAAGGCGCTGGCGGGCCTCACCATTGGCAAGGGGTTTCTGAAGGGAGCCATGGAGCGGGTGGGCGGCACGAGCGGCTGCACGCATTTGCGCGAATTATTGCAGCAGATGGCAACCGTGGCGATCCAGACCATGTTCAGCGTGAAGTCGCATCATGCGGGGCAGCGCGGCGCGGGCAAGGACGCAACCGCGGCTGCCGCGCCGGCGCATGCTGAAGCGGAACAAAATCATCGGGAACGGCGGTCAGTACCCAAATTCTTAATCAATAGCTGTTATGCCTATGACGAGAACGGACCGCTGGTCGCGGACCGTGTCGACAGCAAAGGCGTAACAAATGGGCAAAGCGGATAAATTTGGCCGGGTGGCTAGCGGCGGGATCGTTGTTAAACGGCGCGCGGCGGCAGGGCTGATCGGCATCATCATGGCGAGCGGCGGACTCAGCCTTGCCATGCCGGCGCCCGCGCGCGCCGCGGTGCTGATCCATTCAAGCTGCGCGCCGCCGGCTTCGGACGCCGCCGGCAGCCAGGCCGCAAGCAATGGGTCTTCCGGAGTATCGGTTTATTTGCCGTCCTCGTCATCGCCGACAGCAAATGCCACGGCTACTGCTCAAGGCGCCAATGCTGGCCAGCCCGCCGCTTGTCCGCAAAGCTCAAGTCAAGGCTCTAGCGCTGCGGGGTCATAGGCCATGACGCGCTGGGGCAGTTGACGCGCTGGCCAGTTGACGTGCTGGCGACATTCATGGTGCGCCGTCAAGCGCGTCCCTTCTTGCGCTCCAGCAGCAAGGCGATGCGACAGGATGAACCGAGCATGGCAAAAGATGTTGTCGATTCAGCAACAGGTTCGCGTTATCGTGCTTGGTCAGCTTCAGCGCGGTCCTGAAAAGGTAAAGGGAAATTCGTGTTCAGCCGCTTTTTGTGCGTTAATGATATAAGCCCGGCGCATGGTGGATCAGGCATCATTTATCGGTTTTTTCCAAGTAAATCAGCTACTTGCCGGCGTAGGGCCGCCTTGGCCCGGTGGCAAGGAGTGGGTCAGGAATGGTCTCGCTTCGCTTGAGTAAACAAGCTTCCCGTAACGGGAGCGACTTAATCCAACTTGTCGTCAAGATAGATTGCCGCTACGCACCGAATCGTGCTGTCAAAAGAATGGCGCGTCCTAGAAATGCGGTTAAGGGAGAGCAAGCATGAACTTTATGTCGTTTGATCTGAAAGCTTCAAACCTAAAAGCTTGGACGGCGCTGGCCGCGATTGTGGCGGGTCTTGGCGTTGCCAGTTCAGCTTATGCTGGAGCGCCTCTGGTCCCCGACCTGATCGCGCCGCCGCCGAATCTGAACATCGCCTTTATCTATAATAATTTTGCCACAGCCGGCAGCTATTACACATCCAACGGCACGAAGGTTGGCAACACGCATATTGCAACTGATGCGCCGGTCTTTCGCTATGTCCGCACATTTAGCCCGATTCACGGCATCATATCAGGCATACAGCTGATTCAGCCTTATGTCGCGTTCTTGGGCAATCAGCATATTGGTCCTGGACCGCTTTCGACGAATGACGGTTTCGCCGAGCCGCAATTCAGCTTTTTCTTGTTTCCGGTTAATGATCCGGCGCATGACCAGTATTTAAACTTCACCTATTTTCTCAGCCCGCCGGTCGGCACGTTCAACAGCAACCGCAACTTGAACGCCAGCACGAAAGACTGGGTCAATAACATCGAGATGGGCTACAGCCATATCCTGGCGGGGCAGGCCAAAGGCAAGCGCCTCGATTTCATGCTCTGGGGCGATGCCTATTTCTATAGCAATAATAACAGCTTCGGCAGCGCGCCGTTGGTGGGCAAGGAAACTGAGCACACGCAGACCGCGGAGCAGGTTATTGCTTATTTGCCTTACTATTTCTCGCCGGCCACGGCGGGGTATGTCGGGCTTGGTTTCGAGCAGACCTTTGGCGGCAAGCAGACGGTGTCATTTCAAAATGTGCCAAGCCTGGTGGTCGATACGGGCGGGCGGAATGACGTGACTTCGCTAAGCATCAACGCCGGCACCTTTGTGGCGCCGACGGTTTTTGTGAACGCCCAGCTCGCGACGGATGTTCGCGTCAGAGGCGGCGCGAAATCGACAACTTTGGTGTTCAACGTCGGAAAAATTTTCTGACGAAAAAATTTTGCGGCGCCAAAACTTTATAACACTTGGGAGCGTGATGGTTTCAAGATCATCACGCTCCGCCTTGACAGGCGATGCAAGCTTGCGTCTGAGGAGGTAGTGTCTCAGTTTGAAATTCTCAAAAATTAGAGCATTACCCGGCTGAGATGAATCGATTGTGATTGCCTTTGGGGTTCCCTAATTGTTGTGGATATGAGTGGATCGGCTCTCTGACTTGGAGGGTTGAATGGTTGGGCGTCCGTATGGGGAAGAGTATCGTCGGGGGGTTCTGGAGGAGGTCGCGGAAGGCAACTCCCGTCGTGGGGCGGCCCGGCGCTTCAAGGTTGGCGTGTCTTCGGCGATCCGCTGGCAGAAGCGTTTGGAAGAGACGGACAGCGCAGCGCCTGCGGCGCGGCCATACAAAAGCCGCTCGCCGCTGGAGCCGCATACGGCTTGGCTGTTGGCGCTGATCATCGCTGAGCCAGACCTGAGCCTTGAGGAGTTGGCGCAGCGCATGAAGGCGGAGCGGGGTCTGAAGACCTCGACCAGCGCCATGGACCGCTTTGTCCAACGTCATGACCTCAGCTTTAAAAAAAACTCTGCGCGCGGCCGAGCAGGATCGGCCGGACGTGGCCCAGGCGCGTGAGGCCTGGAAGGCGAGCCAAGCCGATCTGGACCCCGACAAGCTGGTGTTCCTCGACGAGACCGGCGCCGCTACCAACATGGTCCGTCTGCGCGGGCGTTGCCGGCGCGGTCAGCGCCTGCTGGCCAAGACGCCCTGGGGACACTGGAAGACCGCCACCTTCGTTGCCGGCCTACGGCACAACGAATTGGTCGCCCCTTCGTGCTGGACGGGCCAATAAACGGCGAGGCCTTCCGGGTCTATCTCGACAGCTTTCTCGTCCCGGCTCTGCGGCCTGGCGATATCGTGGTGATGGACAACCTTCCCGCCCACAAGGTGCAGGGCGTGCGCCAACGCATCGAAAACGCCGGCGCCGAACTGCGCCTGCTGCCACCTTACTCCCCAGACCTTACTCCCCGGACCTCAATCCCATTGAGATGGCCTTCTCCCAGCTTAAGGCTCACCTGAGAAAGGCCGCCGAGCAAACCATCCCCGCCTCTGGGACCGCATCGGCCAATGCCTCGACGAAATCACACCAAAAGCTTGCGCAAACTACTTCGCCAAGGCAGGATATGCCCCATGTTAGGCGGCCAATGCTCTAATAAGAGTTCTTTGGTCCGCAGGCGCGGCGCCTTTCCTACAAGAAAATAATCTTTCGTAAGAAAGCGCTTCTTTTTTGAAAAAAAGAAGCAAAAAACTTAGGGCTGTCCCAGATAATTACTGTGAGTGGAGCTTTACCCATTGCTTGAGGTCTTTCAAGAGCTGAGCGGGTGTTCCATTGTTGAACCTCCATTCGCATTCTTTGAGGAAGAGGTGGAAGTTTGTTTTAGGAATACCGTTGTAGCGGCGCAGGTGCCTCTTGGCTTGGTTCCAGAAGTTCTCAATGCCGTGCCAGCCCACCCTTCCTCTGTACGCACAGCGCCACCACCACCTACTCAACGCCAAGATCAGCACACGGCGCCTAGCTGGGACCAACCGGCATCCGGTAGTGAGCTAGATGACGAAATCCCGTTTTAGCGAATACCTACGCATTCTCTGACCTGAGATAGCTAATAGGAGCGAAAACATAATGAACCCGCTAAATATCTTCCGCCGAATTGAACAGTGGCGAATGCAGCGGGATGAACGGTCTTGGCAAGATTTTGAGAATGCTCGGCATCATAGCGCAACGTCAAAAGCTAGGCTTGGCCAAATGGTCCGAATAAGGCAACAAGCGCACACAGGAACAAAGGCTTGGATAAGGTGGTTTGAAAGCAATCAGGTCGAACCTGTGTGGGTATGGAATCTAAAGGTGGACAAAGGGCAGTTTGTGTTAGGTATAGGAAGCCGAGACTACGGTAAGCACCATGATGAGAATGTCTTTTACATCAATGAGACGGTACGAGTGTTGCAACGCCGAACGTACAAAGGCTGGCAACGGCATAACTCTAGGCTGTCAAAACATAAACAAGAAGCTAGGTGATGTGGTAAATTGCAGTCATTCTAGGTTTACTGATTCAGGTATATTATTACCAAAACTTTTGTCAGTTCAAGTGCCAGCGGCTTGGGCGCAGTATGAGCTCTTGGCTAGTCTCAAATTGAGACACTACCGTTAACTGCTATGGGTGCATAGTTGCCGCCGGAGGGATTTACGCCCGTTCAGGGTATGGTGAGTCGTGGCAGGCAAGTAAGCTTGACCCTGGTTGCTTGCTATCCGGTATTACCGCATAGCGGCTTCATGAAGAGGCGGAGAGAGGGCAAGGCCGGGCTTGCTGTCGCAACTGCGGCGCTGCTCGCGCTAGGCGTCGCCTATTTTGCGGAATTTGGATTGCGTCTGGCGCCGTGCCCGCTTTGCCTGCTGGAGCGCTGGCCTTACCGTGTTGCCGCTTTGCTCGGCGCGCTGGCGGCGCTGACGCCGTTCCGTCTCGCGGCATTCAGCCTGGCTAGGATTTTCCTTGCGGTTGCGGCGCTGGCGCTGCTCGCTGGCGTGGCGATTGCGTTTGTTCATGTCGGAGTCGAGCAAGGCTGGTGGCCGAGCCCCTTGCCGGAGTGCAACGCGCCGCCGGCGGCGTTTGGCAGCCTGCCGCTGCGGCCCTCCCTTTCATGCAGCGCGCCAGCCTATCTGGTCGCAGGCTTGCCGATTTCGATGGCGCTGATGGATATGGTCTATGCCCTGGCGTTCGCGGTTTTGCTGATTATGTATCTATGGCGCAGCAACAGGAGGCCAGCGTGAGCGAAGCGGCGAACCATGCGGAAATCACGTCAGAACGCTTTACCGACCGGCAATCGCTCGAACGAATGGTCCGGGTTGACCATGCTGGCGAATATGGCGCGAAGCATATCTATGCCGGCCAGCTTGCGGTTCTTGGACGTGGCCGGCACGCCGAGGCGGTGGGTGACACCTTGCGGCATATGCAGGCGCAGGAGCAGCATCACCTCGACACGTTTTCCAAGCTGATCGTCGAGCGCCGCATTCGCCCGACGGCGCTGCTGCCGGTTTGGCGGCTTGCCGGCTTTACGCTCGGCGCCGTGACGGCGGCGATGGGGCCGCGGGCTGCGATGGCTTGCACGGTTGCGGTTGAGGAGACCATCGATGCGCATTACGCCGCTCAGGAAGCGGCGCTTGACGATGGCGAGGCGGCGCTGCGCGAAACCATCGGCGCGTTTCGCGCGGAAGAGCTTGAGCATCGCGATATCGGCATCGCTCATGACGCCGAAGGCGCGCCTTTCTACCGGCTGATGAGTTCAGTGATCAGGACAGGCTGCAAGGCGGCCATTCGAATCAGCGAGACGATTTGACCCGCGCCGCGCGGCGGCATTGGCAAGCGCTTCGTCTCGTCCTAAATCTGCTTCATGGATGATCGAACATTCGAGCAGGCGGTGGTTGCCGCGGCGTTTCGCCTGGCGGGCGAGCAGGGCTGGAATAATGTCTCCGCGGCTGCGTCGGCGCGGTCTGCTGGGCTTGATCTGGTAGAGGCGCGTCAGCTTTTTTCAGGGCGCATGGCGATTTTCGCGCGGTTTGGAGTGCTTGCTGACATGCACGCGCTTTCTGGCGCGATGACCGACGGCACGGTGAAGGACCGGCTGTTTGATATACTGATGCGTCGCGTCGATTTTGTGCAGCAGCACCGGCAGGGTGTTTTGGCGCTTGGACGGTATGCGCCGCTTGATCCCTTGCTGACGATGTGGCTGGCGAGACGCACGATTGCCTCGATGGGCTGGATGCTCGAAGGCGCCGGGGTATCGGCGAAGGGTGTCCGGGGCGAGTTGCGCAAGCGCGGCTTGGCTGTTGTCTGGACCTGGACGATGCGCGCCTGGGCGCGTGACGAAAGCGAGGAGCTAACGGCGACGATGGCGGCGCTCGACAGCGCGCTGGCGCGCGCTGACCAAGTGGCGCTGCAATTTTCCGGCGCGCCACGCCGGCTCAATGGGACTTCGACAGCAGACGCCTCGATGGTCGATGCATCGGTGGCCGACGCGCCGTTTTCAGCGCCTGAGGATACTCCCGATCGCCTGTAAAGGCGGGACGCCTTCAGGTGAGCTTCGTCCAGTCATGTCACGGCTGGAGTGACGGAGTTTATCGAGGTGACAAGCGAGGAGAGCAGCGATGGCTACAGATGACCAGGGTTCAGAGCAGGACGCCACGGCGCCGCGCAACCCGATGTCCATGTTCATGCCCGATTTCGATTTTGCGAAACTATTTGGCGAGATGAAGCTGCCAGCGATGATGCCGGGCATGGAGCAGATGATGAATCTCTATCGCCGCAACATGGAAGCCTTGTCGGAGGCTAATCGCGTGGCGCTTGAAGGCGCGCAGGCGGTGGCGCGGCGGCAAATCGAAATCATGCAAGGCGCGATGACAGAGCTGACCGAGCAGATGCGCGCCGTCTCGCCGGCCGATGCGCCGCAAGCGCGCACGGCGAAGCAGGCCGAGCTGATGAAGCAAGCCTATGAAAAAGCGGTGAGCAATCTGCGCGAGCTCGGCGACTTGATCCAGCGCTCGAATAACGAAGCGATCGAGAAGCTTAACCGGCGGTTTTCCGAAGCCATGGATGAGATGAAGGCCATGGCGGATAAAAAGCAGGGCTGAGCGCATGTCGCATGCCTTGGCGCAATCCGCGCCGATCCTGTTCATTCCACAGAAACAGGCGGCGCGGCTCATGCAGAACAGGTTGCGGGTCGTCTCTGATTACCAGCCGGCGGGGGATCAGCCAGCGGCGATCGGCGAGCTTGTCCGCGGCATTGAGGGGCGTGAGCGCGATCAGGTGCTGCTTGGCGTCACCGGCTCGGGCAAGACCTTCACCATGGCCAAGGTAATCGAGGCGGTGCAGCGGCCGACATTGGTGCTGGCGCCGAATAAAACCCTGGCGGCGCAGCTTTACGCCGAGATGAAAGGGTTTTTTCCTGATAACGCAGTGGAGTATTTCGTCAGCTACTACGATTATTATCAGCCGGAAGCCTATGTGCCGCGCACCGACACCTATATCGAGAAGGATGCGCAGATCAACGAGGCGATTGACCGGATGCGCCATGCGGCGACGCAGGCGCTGCTGGAGCGCGGCGATGTCATCATCGTGGCCTCGGTTTCCTGCATTTACGGCATCGGCTCGGTCGAGACTTATGGGCAGATGGTGGTGCGGCTGGAGGTCGGCGGTTCCATTGACCGAGACCGGCTGGCGAAGGCGCTGGTCGAGTTGCAGTATCGCCGCAATGACACCGCCTTCCAGCGCGGCGCCTTCCGGTTGCGCGGCGAGACGGTGGATATTTTCCCCAGCCAATACGAGGACCGGGCCTGGCGCGTGACCTTGTTCGGCGACGAGATCGAGAGCATCGCGGAGTTTGATCCGTTGACCGGCGAGAAAACCGGGGCCCTCGACCATATTGCGATCTATGCCAACAGCCATTACGTGACGCCGCGGCCGACGCTGACCCAGGCGATCATCCATATCAAACGGGAATTGCAGGAGCGGCTGGCGCAGCTGATTGCCGAAGGGCGGCTGCTGGAAGCCGAGCGGCTGCAGCAGCGCACGACGTTTGATATCGAGATGATGGAGACCACTGGGGTCTGCAAAGGCATTGAGAATTACTCACGCTATTTGTCAGGCCGCAAGCCGGGCGAACCGCCGCCAACCTTGTTCGAGTATCTGCCTGAGAACGCGATGCTGATCGTCGATGAAAGCCATGTGACGGTGCCGCAGATCGGCGGCATGTATAAAGGCGACTTCGCGCGAAAATCGGTGTTGTCGGAATTTGGTTTTAGGCTGCCTTCATGCCTTGATAATCGTCCGCTGAAGTTCGAGGAGTGGGAGAGCTTTCGCCCGCTCACCACCTTCGTCTCGGCGACGCCGGGGCCTTGGGAGATGGAGCGCACCGGCGGCAGCTTTGCCGAGCAGGTGATCCGGCCCACCGGGCTGGTTGACCCGCAAGTGGAAATCAGGCCGGTGGAGCATCAGGTGGATGACCTGCTGGCGGAATGCCGGCTGGTTGCCGGGGCAGGCGGGCGGGTGCTGGTCACCACGCTGACCAAGCGGATGGCGGAGGATCTGACAGAATACCTTACCGAACACGGCATTAAGGTGCGCTATTTGCATTCGGATATCGATACGCTGGAGCGGATCGAGATTATCCGCGATCTCAGGCTCGGCGTTTATGACGTGCTGGTGGGGATTAACCTGTTGCGGGAAGGGCTGGATATTCCTGAATGCATGCTGGTGGCGATTCTGGATGCCGACAAGGAAGGGTTCCTGCGTTCCGCCACCTCGCTGGTGCAAACGATCGGGCGGGCGGCGCGCAATGTCGATGGGCGCGTGATCCTTTACGCTGACACAATGACAAGAAGCATGAAATTCGCGCTGGAGGAAACCGAGCGGCGGCGGATCAAGCAAACCGCCTGGAACCAGGCGAACGGCATCACGCCGCAAAGCGTGAGAAAGCATATCGGCGAGGCGCTGCATTCGGTGTTTGAACAGGATTACGTGACGGTGGCGCCGGTCAAGGGCGCCAAAGTCGATGTGTTGATCGGCAAGGATTTGCGGGCGACCATCGTCGAGTTGGAGACACGAATGCGCAATGCCGCGGCGGATCTGGAATTCGAGGAGGCGGGGCGGCTGCGCGATGAGATCAAGCGGCTTGAAGCGCTTGATCTGGGCCTGCCGCCACCGCCCGCGTCGCGGCCTCGGCGCGACCCGACGCCGGAGCCGCTTGGTCCTGGCGGCGGCGGTTATGATCCCGAGAAGCGGCGCTCGGCAAAGCGCCGGCGGTTATGATCCCGAGAAGCGCTTGGCAAAGCGCCGGCGCGGCCCTGAACCTCGAAAGCATGAGGCCTTGCATGAAAATCAACCTGAGCGGCGCGATCGGCTTGCTCGCAGGCCTTGCCGCGACAAGCCCAGCGGCTTTTGGCGCGCCTTCTAGCCCGATCTCCGGAGCAACCTCTGACGCCAATCAAGCGGCGCCGCCAAAAGCGGCGCTAACGGGGCAGAACGCGGTTTATGAGCTTGGTCTGGCCAAGGTGCGCGGCCATAGCGTGACCGGAGCGGCGGGGCGGCTGAATTTCAATGTTTTGGAAACCTGTGACGCCTTCGCGGTAAGCCAGCATATGACGCTGCTGATCCGCAATGAAAACGGCAGCTTAACCCGTACAGAAAGCGACTATGACACCTGGGAGAGCAAGAGCGGCGACCGGTTGTCGTTTCTCCTTCGCCAGACGACCGATGGCGCGACCAAGACGGAGAGCGCCGGCCTCGCGACCTTAGGGCGATCTGGCGGCATTGTTCACTATCAGGTGCCGCAAGGCCGGATGGTGAAGCTGCCGCCCGGCACCTTGTTTCCCATGGCGCATACGCGCGACATTCTCGATGCCGCGGCTGCGGGAAAATCGTTTATCGATCCGCCTTTGTTCGATGGCACCTCGACGAAAGGCGCCGAACACAGCTTTGTCGCCATACTTCGGCATGATCCGGCGCGGCCATCGAGGTTTCCGGCGCTTTCGAAGCTGCCCGCAACCAGTGTTGATATTGGCTTTTTCAAGCGCTCGCCGAAGGATAATGAGCCGGAGTTCCGCACGCAGATGCGTTACTACGCAAATGGCGTCGCGCGCGGCGTGAAATTGGATTTCGGCGATTTCGTCGTTAGCGGCAAGCTTGCGCGGCTGAGCGTGCCAGCAGCGAGTTGCACCCGGCCTCAGTGACGAACCGGCGATGACCGTGGTGTTGATCATCGCCGGTTTGGCACGGTTAAGCGAGACGTCTTGGACAAACAGCTTCTGAAATCAGCGTCAGCCAAGGGATTCGGAGATGGGAGCGCTAACTTCCGCTGCCGGATGCGCCGGAGCGTCTTCCTTGAGATTGCGAGTCCGGCTTGTGGCGGTTTTAGCTTTTCCGGTTTTGGACGCAGGCGTTTTCGGTGATGCCGCCGGCGCTGAACGTTTAGCGGCAGTGGCTTTTTTAGAGGGAGACGATGCTTTTGCAGCCGAAGCCTTGCTGCTGCTTGCGGAAGATTTTTTCGCGGCGGCCGGTGATGCCGCGCCATTGGGCTTTTTCGCGCTGGCTGTGCTTTTGGCGGTCGCAGCCTTTTTTGCCGGGGCTTTCGCCGTGGTCGCGCGCATGGCGGATGGTTTGTTGGTGGTTTTTGCGGGCGTTTTGCGCGCCGCTGACGCGCTGGATGGCGAGGCTTTTGCAGTTACTTTTTTTGTATCGGTCTTTTTTGCATCAGCCTTTTTCGCGGGCGCGCGTTTGGTCGCCGATGCCTTGGCGCCGGAGGTTTTTCCGCCGGTTGCTTTCGCGCCAGTTGCTTTCGCGCCAGTTGCTTTCGTGCCGGTTGCTTTGGCGCCGGTTGCTTTCGCGCCAGTTGCTTTGGCGCCGAACGCTTTCGCGCTGGCCGTCGATTTGGCTGGCGCGCGAGCGGCAGTCTTTGCCGCGGGCGGTTTTTTGGGCGCGGTTTTTTTGGCCGGGGCGCGCACTGCCAAGCTTTGAGCGCGCGGTCTTGCTAATGCGGCGCCGTCGCTGGCTTGAGTGATTTGGTCAGTGGTCATGGCATCTTTCCTTGGTTCGAGAATTTAAAGCCTGGTTTGTTCCTTCGGCGAATATTCGCCAGAACATGAGAAGCCGAACGTTGCGGCGTAATAATGGCGTTCGGCGCGGCGGCCATGTCGATGTCCTCATCAGGTTCATTGCCGCCTGTTATTGATCCGCTTTGGGCATTTTGCTGGATATCGTAAGTTGCCTGATGCAGTTGAATACTCATCCTTCCTGTCGCTTGCGATGCGGATGTGGCGGGCGTGGCCCGATTTTCTGCGGCACTGCGAATCGCGTCACACAAAACAAACTGGCGCGTGAGATTCGCTATTCAACATCTATGTTGTTCATGTCAACAAAAAGCGTCATCATTCAAGCAATGATGACGCTTTTTTTTGCCGCGCGACGCGTTTAAGACAGGTTCAGCCGGCGAAAGAAAGAAGCAGACGCGAAATAACACTGAAAGCGTTGCGCGCTCGCGATATTCAGCGCTCTTCCGCAGCGCTTTATTGATTGCTCTTTTGATTAAACCGTGCCGAGCGAGCGCTCTTGCAAAGGCACGAATTTCAACGGGCCGGGTCCTGTATAATGCGCCGAGGGCCGGATGATTTTATTGTCGATGCGTTGTTCGATAACATGCGCGCTCCATCCAGCGGTGCGGGCGATGACAAAGAGCGGCGTGAACATTGAAGTCGGCACACCCATCAGATGATACGACACCGCGCTGTACCAATCGAGATTGGCGAACATCTTCTTGGTCTCCGCCATCACCGACTCGATTCGCGAGGCAATCTGAAACTGCTTGGCCTGGCCTGCATCTTCGGCAAGCGCGTGGGCCACGCGCTTGATCACTTCGTTCCTCGGATCGGCAATGGTGTAGACCGGATGGCCGAAGCCGATGATCACTTCGCGCGCCGCCACGCGGCGGCGAATATCCGCCTCGGCTTCATCGGCATCGGCGTAACGGTTCTGCACTTGAAAGGCGAATTCATTGGCGCCCCCGTGTTTAGGACCGCGCAGCGCGCCGATGCCGCCGCAAATCGCCGAATAGAGATCGGACCCGGTTCCGGCGACGACTCTCGCGGCAAAAGTCGAAGCGTTGAATTCATGTTCGGCGTAAAGGTTGAGCGAAGTCTGCATCGCCCGCACGGCGAGCGGTTGCGGCGCCTTGCCGTGCAACAGATGCAGGAAATGCGCGGCGATCGTGGCGTCGCTGGTTTCAATATCAATGCGTCGGCCATGATGGCTGAAGTGCCACCAATAGAGCAATGCCGAACCCAGGGATGCGATCAGCCGGTCCGCGATGTCGCGCGCTCCGGCAAGATTGTGATCCTCCGGTTCCGGCAATAGGCAGCCGAGGATGGAAACCGCGCTGCGCATCACATCCATCGGATGCGTCGCCGGCGGGAGTTGTTCCAGGTTGTCGCGCAAGGCGGCGGGCAGCCCACGCAGCGCGCGCAATTTGGCCTCGTAGGCCGCGAGTTCGGCGGCGTTAGGCAGATGCTCGTGGATCAGCAGATAGGCGATTTCCTCGAAGCTGCAGGTCTCCGCGATATCCAGGATATCGTAACCGCGATAATGCAGGTCATTGCCGGTGCGGCCGACCGTGCACAAGGCGGTAGTGCCGGCTGCGACGCCGGATAGCGCCACCGATTTCTTCGGCTTTGGCGTAATGGTTTCGTTCATGGCGATTCCCCTCCTGACGGGCTGGTTGTTTAAAAAATGCCTGGTTTTCCCGCGCTCAAGGATCCAGCGGGCAACGCGACGTTCAGCCGGAATAATTCGCCGGCCGGCAGCCGCGGCAGTTCCTGCGCCGCGTCGATGAAACGCTCGGCTTCGCGCGGACGGATGACGCCGTCGGTCAGCGCCATGAACTTGTTGATATAGTCCTCGCGCCCGAACGGTTTGGCGCCATTCGGATGGGCGTTCGCCACCGCGAGTTCGTCCTCGATTGTCTCGCCATTCTGCATGACGATCTCGACGCGGCCGCCAAAGGCGAGCTTGTCTGGATCGCTCTCGTGATAACGCCGCGTCCATTCGGGATCCTCGCGGGTTTCGATCTTGTGCCACAGCGCCACGGTGTCAGGCCGCGCCGCGCGCTTCGGTGCGTAGCTTTCCAGATGATGCCAGACGCCGTCCTGCAAGGCCACCGCGAACATATACATGATCGAGTGATCCAGCGTTTCGCGGCTGGCCTTGGGGTCCATTTTCTGCGGATCATTGGCGCCGCTGCCGATCACGTAATGGGTATGATGCGAGGTGTGGATGATGATCTTTTCCACGGCCTTGAAATCGATGATGCGCTCGCGCAGCCGGAAGGCGAGATCGATCAGCGCCTGGCTTTGATATTCCGCGGAATGCTCCTTGGTGTAGCTTGCCATGATCGCGCGTTTCGCTTCGCCGGCTTTCGGCAGCGGCACCGCGTAATGCGCGTCTGGCCCATCAAGCATCCAGGCGATGACGCTGTCCTCGCCTTCGTAGATCGGGCTGGGCGCCGCCTCGCCGCGCATCGCGCGATCCACGGCTTCCACCGCGAGCTTGCCGGCATGGGCGGGGGCGAAGGCTTTCCATGACGAAATTTCGCCCTTGCGGCTTTGCCGCGTGGTGAAGCTGACATGCGTGGCCTGTTGCACCGCCTGATAAATAACATCCTGTTTGAGGCCGAGCAGGGCGCCGATGCCGGCGGCTTGGGCTGGGCAGAGATGCGCGATATGATCGATTTTATGGGCATGCAGGCAGATCGCGCGCACCAGGTCGATCTGGATTTCGTAAGCGGTCGCGATGCCGCGGATCAGGTCGCGGCCCGAACGCTCCATGGTTTGGGCCACGGCCAGGATGGGTGGGATCGTATCGCCGGGATGCGAATAATCGGCGGCGAGGAAGGTGTCGTGCATGTCGAGTTCGCGCACCGCCGTGCCATTCGCCCAGGCCGCCCACTCCGGGCTGACGGTGAGGCGTGAGGGCAGGCCGAACAGGGCGGCGCCAGATTTGCGGCGATGGCCGAGCGCCATGTCGCGCGCCGAGATGACAGGCCGGCGGTTGATCGCGGCGATGGCGACCGCCGCGTTGTCGATGATGCGGTTGACGATCATCGCGGCCACGTCGCGCTCGACGGCGACCTTGTCGGTGGCGACTGCGGCAATTTTCCAGGCCAATTGGTCTTCGCGCTTTAGCAAGTCTTTTGAGGGATGCGCCCTCACTTCATGGTGTTCCATTTTATCCTATCCGCTTGGTTCTGGCGCGATCATTGTGGCGTTGCGCCATTGATGTTTTAACAAATCCTGACGATGCCGGCACCATGCACGGATCGCGATTTTCGACAAGCGATCTGCGTGAAAATCGGCGGCGCGGCAAAGCTTGCGGCGCCTGAGCCGGAGTCATATTGAAGGTGGCGGCTAATGCGAAGCTGGCGGTTCCGGCTGGGAAACCGTCGTAACGCCGGTTATTTTGAGAGGAGCCTATCCTGCCCGATGATTTCAAAGGATACTGGTCCGTCGATCGCCGGATCGCGCCGGCTGAGGTAGCGATGCCTGGATGGAAGCTGGCGCTGCGCCGTGGGCTGATGATGAAATGCCCAGCTTGTGGCGAGGCGCCGGCTTTTGATGGCTATCTAAAGGTTCGCCCGGTTTGCCCGCGTTGCGGCGCGCCCTTGGGCCGGGCGCCGAGCGATGACGCGCCGCCTTACATCACCTTGCTGATCTCGCTGCATCTCATGGCGATCATCCTGGTGCTGGCGGATCGCGGCGACGCCTTGAACGAGGTGACCGGCTTGGCGATTTTCGTGCCGCTGATCATCATTCTTGAACTGGCGCTGCTGCGGCCGGTAAAGGGCGCAACGCTGGCAATCCTGCTGAAGGTCAACCTGCTGCGCCCTGCTTTATCGCCGCCGGATGCCTGATCCGGCGCTGCCTGGCCTTGCCGGACGCCCCGCGGGGCGGCTGCTGCGCGTGTTTTTGGATGATGAAACGGTGAACGCGCTGGCGCCTGGGCAGGCGGCGGATCAGCGCCAGGCGGTGGCCGATCTGGAGGCGGAGAATCGCTTTGCTCTCGCGCAGCACCCGGAGCGCGACACGAACCTACATTTGTCGATCCAGGATAACCGGCTGGTTTTCGACATACGCGGCGCGGCGGAGGAGACGTTGCAGATCCTGGTTCTTGCGCTCGGGCCGTTTCGCGCGATGATCAAGGACTACCAGATGCTGCTGGACAGCTATGCCGCGGCGATCGCGGAAGGGCGCGAGGCGCGCATCCAGGCGATTGATATGGGCCGGCGCGGGCTGCATAATGAAGGCGCTACCCTGGTGCGGGACCGGCTGGAGGGCAAGGTGCTGCTCGATTTTGACACGGCGCGGCGCATCTTTACCTTGGTTTGCGCGCTGCACCGCAAACTTTGATCAACCACGAATTTAGCAAAAGAGTTCTGAACTCATGAAAATTGACGGCAAGCCGTTCCGCGCCATCTGGGTGGATGAGGATGACGGATGGTCGGTGCGCATCATCGACCAGACCAAGCTGCCTTGGGCGCTTGATCTGGCCCGCCTCACCACGGTGGAGCAGGTGGCGCACGCCATACGCGCCATGCTGGTGCGCGGCGCGCCGCTGATCGGCGCCACCGCCGCCTATGGGGTGGCGCTCGCCATGCGCCAAGCGGCTTCCGATCAGGCGCTGGCCGCGGCGGTCACGCTGCTGGGCGCGACGCGTCCGACCGCGATCAATCTGCGCTGGGCGCTCGAGCGCATGAGCGGGGTCTTGAGGGCGCGACCCTCGGCCGAACGGCTTGAGGCCGCTTATGCCGCGGCGGCGGCGATCTGCGATGAGGATGTCGCGACCAACCAGGCGATTGGCCGGCATGGCGCAGCGCTGATCGTGGCGAAAGCCGATGCGGGCCGGCGGGTCAATATTCTGACCCATTGCAATGCCGGCTGGCTGGCGACAGTGGATTGGGGCACCGCGCTGGCGCCGATTTACATGGCGCATCAGCAGGGCATTGACGTGCATGTCTGGGTCGATGAAACAAGACCGCGCAACCAAGGGGCGTTTCTTACCGCTTGGGAACTTGGCAAGCATGGCGTGCCGCATACGGTGATCACCGATAATGCCGGCGGCCATCTGATGCAGCGCGGCCTGGTCGACATGGTGATCACCGGCACGGACCGGGTAGCGCGCAATGGCGATGTCGCCAACAAGATCGGCACCTATCTGAAAGCGCTGGCGGCGCGCGATAACGGCGTGCCATTTTATGTCGCCTTGCCGTCCACCACGGTGGATTGGCGGATCGCCGATGGGTTGAGCGATATTCCCATCGAGGAGCGCGCTGGGGTGGAGGTGACGACGATGACCGGGCGGGCGCTGGATGGCAGCATTGCCACCATCAGGATCGCGCCGAAGGACAGCCCCGCGGCTAATCCGGCCTTCGATGTGACGCCGGCGCGGCTGGTTTCCGGGCTGATCACCGAACGCGGCATTTGCCCGGCGAGCGAGGCGGGCTTGAGCGGGCTGTTTGCTGAATTCGCTTTGGCAGCCGCTTGATCGGCGGGCGACACGCCGCCCGGTTTTTAAGCTTTGCCCTGTTGACCAGATGCGCCGCGCCAGACGCGCATGCGCCGCCATTTGCGAACCTGCCTTACCAGGCCTTCTCCAGGGCCGCCGCCGTCGCGGTGGCGGAGGGCGAATGGCGGTACTGGAACAGCCCTGTCGCTGATGCGGCCCCCGGCGTTTATCGTCCCATCGCGCCGCGCGACAAGGCCGAACGCAACCCGGGGTTCTGGCAGGAAGTCGGGCTGTATTGGTGGATCGGCACGAATGCCGGAACAGTCTATGACCGCTGGACCGGCAAGCATGACGCGGCGGGACGGGTTTTTCCCTTTTGGCGCGATGGCCGCTACGCCTGGTCGGCGGCGTTCCTTTCCTATGTCATGCGGATGGCCGGCGCCGGCAAGCGCTTTCCTTATGCGCCCGATCACGCGCGTTATATCGATTACGCCTGGCAGGCGGCGCATGGCGGGGTGCGGTATCCGCTTCTGCTGGCCGAACGCCCGGAGGATTACGCGCCGCGCCTCGGCGATTTGATCTGCGCAGGGCGCGGCTGGGCCTCTGGCATGCGCTACCGCAATTTGCCCAGCGACGGCTTCTTTCCCGCTCATTGCGCGATCGTTGCTGGCGGGAGGCCGGGCGCTCTCGATGTCATCGGCGGCAATGTCGATGACGCCGTGGCGCTGACGCATGTGCCGGTGACGGCTTCCGGCATGTTGGACCGGCCCGATGGCGGGATTGTCGATCCGCGCTATAATTGGTTCGTCGTGCTGCGGGTGCTTTACGCGCGCTGAGCGCGTAACACCAAGCGGCGTAAAGAATGACACATCGCGAAGCAAGATTAGGGGGCTTTGCCCCCTAAAACCCCCACTAAGGGCTTAGCCCTTAGAACCGCTAGATGGCTTTCCGCTGGGAGGGGTCAGAGACCCCTCCCAGCGGAAAGCCAAGTAATGGATTTCAAAGGCTCTGCCTTTGGCGGAGGTCCAGGAGGCAGAGCCTCCTGGCCTTACTCTTGCTGATAGGTTAATCTCTATGCCGCTTGGTCTAAATTTCAGGCGCTAAGCGCGGATTATTTGCAGCAGCGCCGAGACGGCGCGGGAGCGGTAGCGGCTTTGATGCTGCACGGCGAAGAAGTCGCGCGGTGGCAGAGTTACCGGCATTTCGCGCAAATGACCATTCGCCAGCGCTTCCGCGCAGGCGAGTTCCGATAAGGCGGCGACGCCCACCCCTTCGGTCACAGCGGTCAACACCGCTTCGTTGGAGGGCAGCTCGATGGCGATGTTCAGCGTGGCCTGTGGCAGCGCCTCGGCGTTGAGCGCGCCGAGCGCTGCCTGCATGACCGCGCGGGTGCCGGAGCCGGCTTCCCGCACCACCCAGACCGCCTCCAGCAATTCGCTGGGCGGAATATCGGTTCTGGTGGCCCAAGGGTGACTGGCGCCGACCACGACGATCATCCGGTCGCTGGCGATTTTCTCCAGCGCCAGATCAGGGTCGCCGACCGGGCCTTCAATGAAGCCGAGCTCGACCGTGCCCTCCGCCACCGCGCGCGCCACCTGCGCGGTGTTGCCGGCGGTCACCACGAGCTCGATGCCTGGCCAGGCGTTGTGAAAGCGCACCAGCAGGCGGGGCAGGAAATAGCTGCCGATGGTCTGGCTGGCCTGGATCACCAGCCGGCCGCGGGCAAGGCCGAGGAACTCGTTCATCGTCGCTTGCGCGGCGTCCGCGCGGGCCAGCACGGCGCGCGCTTCCTCGAGCAGCAGGCGTCCCGCTTCGGTCATCGCGATGCCGCGGCCGACCCGGTGAAACAATTTCGTGCCGAATTCCCGTTCCAATATGGCAATCGCGGCGGAGGCCGCCGATTGCGTGATGTTCAGCGTGCCGGCGGCCCGGGTAACGTGTTCCCGCTCGGCGACGGCAATGAACACGCGGAGCTGTTCAAGCGTCATGCGAAGCGAGCTGGTCGAGGATCGGGCAATCGGGCCGGTGATCCCCTTGGCAATGCGCGGCCAGATTTTTCAACGCGCTGCTCATCGTTTGCAGCGCGGCGGCTTTGGCTTCCAGCGCCTGAACATGCGCGAGCGCGATGGCTTTGACCTCCGCTGAGGCGCGGGTTTTGTCGCGCCACAAGGCGAGCAGCTTTTTGATGTCATGGATGGAGAAGCCGAGGGCGCGGGCCTGATGGATGAAGCTCAGCTCGTGGATCAGCCGGGCGTCGTAATGCCGGTAGCGGTTCTCGCCGCGGCGGGGCGGCGGAATTAAGCCGATCTCCTCATAATGGCGGATCATTTTCGCCGATACGCCGCTTTGCGCCGAGGCTTGCTGGATGGTCACCAACTCATCGATCATGAAAAGCTGCCTTTCGTGGCACGGCCTTCGCGGCCCGGCCTTTCGCGGCCCGGCCTTTCCAGCGGCGCAGCAGCAGCGCGTTGCCGAGCACGGAAACCGAGGAGGCGGCCATCGCGGCGCCGGCTACCATCGGGTTCAGTACGCCGAACGCCGCCAGCGGGATGCCGATGACGTTGTAAATCAGCGCCCAGAACAGGCCTTGCCAAAGCGTGCGCCAGACCCTGCGGGACAGCGCGATGGCATCGGCGATCAGCAGCGGCTCGGGCCGCAGCAGCACCAAAGGCGCTGCTTCCAGCGCGGTATCGACCCCGCTGCCGATGGCGATGCCGAGATCGGCGGCGGCGAGCGCCGCGGCGTCGTTGATGCCGTCCCCCACCATCGCCACATGCCGCCCCGATTGCCGCAGCCGCTCCACCTCGTCCCGCTTGCGGGCGGGATCGGCCTCGGCGATGACGGTATCGATGCCGAGGTCGCGAGCGATGGCATCGGCGGCGTCGCGCCGGTCGCCGGAAAGGAGCACCACATCGCAGCCAAGGCGTTTCACCGCATCGACCGCCGCCTGTGCGTCGCTGCGAAGCGTGTCGGCAAAGGCGAGGGCGCCAAGCAGCGTGCCGTCGGCGCAAGCGAGATAGGAAAGCGTGACCCCTTCAGGACCGCCAAGCGAGGCGAGGGCGGCGGGCGTAACGCCTGCTTCCCGCATCAGCCGGTCATTGCCGAGCAACAGGGGGATGCCATCAACCTCGCCCTGCACGCCGCGCCCGGCAATCACCCGCAACCCCTGCGCTGGTTTGATCGAGGCTGAAGAAGCGGCGCGCAAGGCCGCGGCCAGCGGATGCGTGCCGCTGGCTGAAAGTGCGGCGGCATCGCGGGTCAGCGCCTCGCGCGTGACACCTGGAGCCGGATAAGCGCCTGCCAGATGCGGTTTGCCCTCCGTGAGTGTGCCGGTTTTGTCAAAAACAACCGTATCCACGCGATGCGCCTGTTCCAGCGCCGCCGCGTCCCGGATCAGAATGCCGTGCTTCGCGGCAACCCCTGCGCCAGTGACAATGGCCGCCGGTGTCGCCAATCCCAGCGCGCAGGGGCAGGCGATGACCAGCACCGAGACGGCGTTGATGATGGCAACGGACAGCGCCGCGCCATGCAGGGTCCAGCCGACAAAGGTAAGCAACGCAATCACCACCACCACCGGCACGAACCAGGCGGCGATTTTGTCAGCCAGTCGTTGCACCGGCGGTTTGGAGGCCTGGGCGCTTTCGATCAGCCGGGCGATCCGGTCGATCATCGAGGCGCCGGGCGCCGCCGTCACCGTCATGCGCAGCGCTGCATCCTGCGCCAGCGCGCCCGCCATCACCATGTCGCCGATGCCGCGCGCCACCGGCAGGCTCTCGCCCGTGATGTGCTGTTCGTCGAACAGCCCTTCGCCTGCAATGATCCGCGCGTCGGCGGGCACCCGCTCGCCGGCACGGACTTCAATGACATCGCCGATGTTGAGGGTATTCACGGCCATATCGGAGATGGTGGAACCGGCAATGCAATGGGCGATAGCCGGGCGCAAAGCCTCCAGCGCGCCTACCGAGCGGGCGGCGCTGCGCTTCGCGCGGGTTTCCAGATACTTGCCGAAGCGGATCAACGTGATGACCACCGCCGAGGCTTCAAAGTAAAGCGGCCCGCTCCCCGCGATCAGGTCGTAAACCGAAAGCCCGTAGGCCGCCGAGGTGCCGAGCGCCACCAGCACATCCATCGAGCCGGCGCCGGCCCGCAGGCTTTTCCATCCGGCGACGTAGAACTTTGCGCCGGGGCCGAATTGCACGATGGTCGCCAAGGCAAATGCGGCGATCGCGGGCAGGGCGATGATCCCGCCGGTCAGCATCGGCAGCACGAGCGGCAGCGACAGCAGCGCCGACAGCGTAAGCATCCAGCTATCGCGCTGATGCGCGTCAGGCGCGGGGTGATCCACGGCGACGGCGGCAGCGCCATAGCCCGCCTTGGTGATCGCCGCGATCAGCGCCGCGTCATCCACCGAAGGGCCGGCCTGCACGCGCGCCTTTTCCGTCGCCAAATTGACCGAGACGGCGGATACGCCCGGCACCCGGTTCAGTACTTTTTCCACGCGAGACACGCAGCTCGCGCAGGTCATGCCGCTAATGGCGAAATCCCGCGCCATGTTTGGCGTGGCGGAGATTTTGCCGATGATCGGCGAGGTTTGCATTATATCAGGCATGGCGATGATCCTTTGCCTTCATCATATAGGCTTCCCATCATGGGAAGGTCAACCTTGACCTTTCAACTATGGTAATCCCTATATGCGTTTGCAGAAGGAGAAACTCGTTATGGCAACTTATACCGTTCCGGATATGGATTGCGGCGGCTGCGTCGCCTCGATCACTAGGGCTGTGCAGAAGCTGGATGGCGCGGCGTCCGTTAAAGCCGACCTCGAGACCAAGAAGGTCGAGGTGACCAGCGGCCTGAGTGACGCGGCGATACGCGGGGTGATCGAGGACGCGGGTTTCACGCCCTCCTGATCACGCGCCCCTTCCGCTTATTCGCCAGATCTATGCTGCTGGGCGACCAGCATATAAACCGCCGGTAGCACGAACAGGGTGAACAGCGTGCCGATGGCGAGGCCCGTGGCGATCACCATGCCCATGTTGTAGCGCGAGGCGGCGCCGGCGCCGCTGGCGGTGATCAGCGGCAGCACGCCGAGCACCATCGCGGCGGTTGTCATGAGGATCGGGCGAAGCCTGATGCCGACGGCGTATTCGATGGCCTCCAGCTTCGCCATCCCTTCGCGCTGCGCCCGGTTGGCGACATCGACGATCAGGATGCCGTGCTTGCTGATCAGCCCCATCAGCGTGACAAGCCCCACCTCGGTATAGATGTTGAGGCTCAGCCCGAAGCCAAGATAGATAAAGATCAGCGCGCCGGCGATCGACATCGGCACCGAGACCAGGATGATGATCGGGTCGCGGAACGAGTTGAACAAGGCGGCCAGCGCCAGGAAAATCACGATGACGCCGAAGCCGAAGGTGGCGAGGAAGCCGCCTTGCTGCTGGACGAATTGGCGCATCGGGCCGCCATAGTCGATCTGATAGCCGGCCGCCGGCAGGAGCTTCTTGGCCAGCCCGTTCAGCACGCTCACCGTCTGGCCTTCCGAGATGCCTGGCGCCGGGACGCCTTGCAGCGTCGCGGCGGCTTGCTGCTGGAAATGGTTGACCGATTCCGGGATGACCGTGGTCGAAACCGTCGCGACGGCCGATAGCGGCACCGGGATATTGCCGATCACCGCGACCGGGTAGTTCAGCACCTGCGTCGGGTTGAGCCGGAATTGCTGCTCGACCTGCGGGATCACCTGGTAGGAGCGGTCAGCCAGGCTAAAATAATTGACGTAGCCGCCGCCAAGCGCGCGCGACATGGCGGCGCCGACATCGGCCATGGTGAGGCCCAGGCTGGCGGTCTTTGCCCGGTCGATCTTAACGCTGCCTTGCGGCTGGTCGATTTTCAAATCGGTGTCGAGAAAGATGAAGTCGCCGGTCTTGCGGGCTGCCGCGAGCATCTCCTGCGAGACCTTGTTCAGCGCGTCGAACGAGCCGGTGGACTTGATGATGAATTCCACGGGCAGGCCATAAGAGCCGGGCAAGGAAGGTGGCTGGAAAGCGACGATCTGCTGCCCGGCCACCGCGCCGGCGAGTTGCTGCTGGACGGTGTTCTGCAGCAGCGTGGCGGTCTTGCTCCGCTGATTCCAAGGCTGCAGCACCATGCCGGCGATGGTGCGTCCCGGCACGTCGATCTGAAAGACATGGGCGTCGGATTTATGGCCAGACAGAACATTATAGGTCTCGTCGTTCCACTGCATCTGTTGCGCGAGCGTTGAATTGGGTGACGAGGTGGAGGAAACGATGACAACGCCCTGATCCTCCTGCGGCGCCAGTTCGCTGGTGGAGCCGCTGGCCAGGAAGTAAATGCTGACCAGGATGATCGCGCCGAAGGTGATGGTCACGCCGATGGTCCGCAGGCTGGCGCGCAGCAGGCGCATGTAAATCCGGTGCACCTGATCAAAGCGCCGGTCGATGAAATGCACCAGCCGGCCCTCCCATGTCCGGTCCTCTTTCGAGATATGCTTGAGAAATCGCGACGACATCATCGGCGATAAGGTCAGCGCGATGATCGAGGAGACGAAGACCGCGCCGACCAGGGTGAAGGCGAATTCGGTGAACAGCGCGCCGGTCAGCCCGGCCTGGAAGCCGATGGGGACGAACACCGCGGCCAGCACGGTGGTCATTGCGATGATTGGTCCGCCAAGCTCGCGGCCCGAGATCAACGCCGATTCCATCGGCGTTTTGCCTTCCTCCATGTGGCGGTTGATATTCTCGACCACGATGATCGCGTCATCGACGACGAGGCCGATCGCCAGCACCAGGGCCAGCAACGTCAGCAGGTTGATGGTGAAGCCGAGCATCAGCATGATCGCGAAGGCGCCGATCAGAGAGAGCGGGATCGCGACGACCGGAATGAACACCGAGCGCGGCGTGCCGAGAAAGGCGAACACCACCAGGATGACGATCAGCAGCGCTTCGATCAGCGTGGACAGCACGTCGTTGATCGAGGCGCTGACGAATTTCACCGAGTTAAAGATGATCTGGCCTTGCAGCCCGGCGGGAAGCTGCGCCTGAATCGACGGCAGCCGCTTGTTGACGTTATTGACGACTGACAAAAGATTTGCGCCAGGCGCGACCTTGATGCCGATATAGACGCCGGTTTTGCCATCGAACGCGACCTGTCCGGTATACGTATAAGAGCCGAGCCGGATTTGGGCGACATCGCGCAGGCGGATCGTGGCGCCCCCTGATTGCTTGACGACCAAATCGCCGAATTGCTTGACGCTGTGCAGGTTTGTTGTGGCGGTGAGCGAGGTTTGCGTGGTGGCGCCGCGCGACCGGCCAAGCGCGCTGATGAAATTGTTGGTGGTGAGCGCGGTCGCGACATCATTGGCAGTCAAGCCGTAGGAGGATAGCTTATACGGGTCGAGCCAGATGCGCATCGCGTAATTCTGCGCGCCGAGCAGTTCCGCGTCCTGCACGCCCTGAACCGATTGCAACTGCGGCTGCACCACGCGGATCAGATAATCGGTGATCTGGTTCGGGGTCAGAACGGCGCTTTTGAAACCGATATATTCGGCATCGAAGGTCTGGCCGACCGCGAGCGTCAGCTGCGGCTGCTGGGTGCCGGTGGGCAACTGGTTCAGCACCGACTGGATTTGCGCCTGGATCTCGGTCAGCGCCTGGTCGGGGTTGTAGTTCAGCACGAGGTTGACGGTGATCGTGCTGGTGGAGGGCAGGCTCGTCGAGGTCATGTCGTCGATGCCGTTGACCTGCGCGATCGCGTTCTCGAGCGGCGTGGTGACAAAGCCGGCGATCGTGTTCGGATCGGCGCCCGGATAGGTGGTGGTGACGGTGATGACCGCGTTCTCGGTTTTCGGATATTGCAGCACCGGCAGCGCGCCGATCGCTTTCAGCCCGATTACCAGAATGAAGGCGCTGACCACGATGGCCAGCACCGGACGCTTGATGAAAATATCGGTGAAATTTTTCATGACGGCTTATTCAAGCGGAACCTGCGGCGATGGATTGTTGCCGGGAAGGATTTTATTGTTGATCACCACCGGCGAGCCATTATGCAGTTTGAGCTGACCGGCGACGACGATTTGATCGCCGGGCGCCACGCCTTTCAGCACCGCCACCTGATCGCCGCGGGTTTCGCCGAGCTTGACGAATTGCTGCTGGACATAAAGCGTCGGCGGCGGCGGCTGGTGCGCCTTGCTTGCTTTGGCATCCGTCACCTTGGCGGTTTTCTGCACAGCCGGCGGCGGGTTCTTGTGCCTCACGATAAACACCGTATCGCCGTAAGGATTATAGGCGATGGCGGTCTGCGGCAGGGTGACATATTGCTTGGGCGCGCCGGTATCGACGGCAACGCGGGTAAACATGCCGGGGCGCAGCAGCTCATGCGGGTTGTCGAGCGAGGCCTGCACCTCGATCATCCGGGAAGCCGTGTCCACCGCTGAATCCAGCGCGTGGATGGTGCCGGTGAATGCCTGGTCAGGGAAGGCATCGACCTTCAGATGCACGGCCATGCCGGTATGGATGATGGCGAGAGCCGGCTGCGGCAAATAGAAATCGACATCGATCGGGTTGAGCTGCTGCAGCGAGGCGATGTTGGTGCCGGCGGCGAGGTATTGGCCGATATCCACCTGCCGGATGCCGATGCGGCCGGTGAAGGGCGCGTAGATCAGCTTCTCCTGCATCAGCGCCATCTGGCTGCGCACCTGCGCATCGGCGCTCTGCATATTGGCGCGATCTGTATCGACCGTCTGCATGCTGATCGCCTTGGCCTTGAACAACGCAAGGTCGCGCTGATACGTCACCTTGTCGACCGCCGCCACCGCCTGCAATTGCTGCAACAGCGCTTGATCGTTGTTAGGCCGCAGCGTGATCAGCAACTGACCTTTCGTCACATCCTGGCCGGACCGGAAATTGATGGTATCAACAATGCCGGCGATCTGCGCCGAAAGATTAGCGCCCTGGATGGCGATCAGGCTGCCTTGCGATTGCATCTGCGGCTGCCAGGGCGTGTTCGTCGCCACCATGGTCGCCACCGTCTGCGGCGGGTTTTGCAGCGTTGCGATAAATTTTTTGATCATGATGCTGCGGAAGGCGCCGTAGCCGAAAATTAGGAACAGCACGATGCCGACGGCGAGCAGCATGAGGATCATGCGCTTGCGCGCTGAAGGACGCTTCTGGCGGATCGGCCGGCTGATCTGATCGTCACGCTGTTCGTAGGTGGTAATCGTCATGGCAGGATCCCACAGCAGGATTGTACGGAAGTCGCGACATCGCGTCGGTTCCACCAGCCGCCGCCGAGCGCCTGGAACAGAGCCGCCGTATCAGCATAGCGCTGGTCTTGCGCGCGGATACGGTTAATCACGGCATTGTCATAAGTTTGTTCGGCGGTCAGCACCGAGGTGAAGGAAATGCCGCCGAGCCGGAACTGCGCCTGCGTCACCGCGAGGCTGCTCCGCGCCGAGGCCTCCGCCGCGGTATCGGCGTCGAGCGTCAGCGCATCGTAATTCAGCGCCACCAACACATCGGAAACGTTCTGGAAGGCCAGCACCACGGTGTTCTCGTAATTAGCGGCGGCTTCATGCATCTGGGCGATGGCCAGCCGCCTGCGGAACAGCAAGGTGCCGCCCTCGAAAATTGGCTGCGTCACGCCGGCGACAAGGTTCCAGATAAGCGTTTGCGGCGTGAATAGCTGCGCCGCTGAAAAGGCTTCATGTCCGGCGCCCGCCGTGAGCGTGAGTTGCGGCAGCATATTGGCGGTGGCGATGCCGACATTCGCTGTCGCCTCATGCAAAAGTGCGGCATATTGCCGGATATCGGGCCGTTGCCGGACCAGTGCGGAGGGCAGGCTGACCGGCAGGGAACCGGGCAAAGTGAGCGTTTCCAGATCAAGATCAGGCATGTGCAACTGATCCGGAAACACGCCTTCATAGGCGGCAAGCTGGTTGCGTTCCTGGGCCAGCGCGCTTTCCAGCGGCGGCAGGGTGGCGCGGGTCGCGTCGACCTGCGCTTCCTGGGTAAGCACCGCCGCCTCCGCGATGCCGCCGAGCGACGCCTGACGCTTGAGGATATTCAGGCCGCTGATCTGCGCCCGCAGGATGCTTTTGGTGGAGGCAATCTGCTGCGCGAATGAAGCATCGGCGATCGCGGCGGTCACCACATTGGCGGTCAGGCTGAGATAGGTTGCTTCCAGGATGAAACGCTGATCCTGCGCCTGAGCGCGGTAATTCTCCACGGTCCGCCGCACGCCGCCAAAAATATCCGGCGTATAGGAGACCGCGACCGAGGCGTTCAACAAGGAATAGGTGCTGGCCCCGGCGCCGGAAGCGCCGGTAAAACCGCTGCCGGCGGCGGTTGTGCCCCCTGTATTGGCGTTGCCAGTGCCTGTAGTGCCAGTGCCAGTGCCAGTCGTGCCGCTGCCGGTCGTGCCGCTGCCGACGCCGCCATTGGCATTGGTCGCCGCGCCGGTGCTGAAGCTGCCGCCGCTCAGCCCGCTATGAACGCGCTCCGCTTGGAAACTGCCGGTGATCGCCGGAAAGAACGATCCCTGCTCGGCGCGCACCTGATCGCGCGCCGCCAGCAAGGCGTTCTGCGCCGCCACAAGGCTTGGATTGTTGCGCAGCGCTGTCGCCACCAGCGTATCGATGGCGCGCGAATGGAACAACGACCACCAGTCGCCCCTGATCCGCTGATCGATGATGAATTGCTGTGAAGCGCCGCCCGGACCCGGAGCGGCAATGGTGCGCGCCGGCAACCCGCCTTCAACATAGGCGGAAATTCGCGGCGCCTTGAGCGGATGGTAATTCGGACCCACCGCGCACGCCGAAAGCATGCCGAGCGCCAACACGCCAAGCGCTTCTCTGCCATAGAAACGCCGCGCCAGGCGCGCCGCGGGCAGGTGGCTAGGGGGTGTGGGAGCATCAATCATGGTGATTAATGCCTATCTCTGGTAGCGTGGCGCTGCCATGCCGCCAGGAGAAAATAATTGAATTTCGCGTCACAAAGGGAGCCGATATTGCACGGCGCGGAAACTACGCGGTTTTCATAGAGGCCGTCAAGCCTGTACACTCATGGAATAATCGCGTATGGATCGTTACGCAGGAAACTGTTCGGTTTATAACATGCACAATCAACATATGGGATCTTGATGCCGGGCGCCGCGCCACATTTCTCGTCATCACGCCGCCGTGACATTGCGCGGCGCTTCGGTCTAACAAGCCCAAGCGATGCCCCGCGTTTGCTGAAAACGCCGCAGTCGGCGAAACGAGGCGATGACACGGAGCGCCGCCGTCGCTCGCTGGTTAACGCCGCGGAGCGTGTGTTCCTCAAGAAAGGCTACCATGCTGCGACGATGGATGACATTGCGATCAGCGCCGGTATCTCAAAACGGACTTTGTACCAGCTTATCGATTCAAAAGAACATCTGTTTCTGCTGTTGCTGGACCGGTATCGCCCGCAAGTCACGGTCACCATCGATTATTCCGGCGCGACGCCTGATACAATGCTGTTCGAGATTCTCTCTCCCTGGGCGCGGCAGATACTAACGCCGCCTAACGTGTCGGTGCTTCGCTTGATTATCGCTGATTATCAACGCGGCAAAACATTGGCCCGATTGCTTGATCGGTGCTCGGCGCAGTTGTGCAAGGATACGCTTGAGAAATATCTAACCGAACTTGTCGCCATGAAAAAGCTTGCGCTCGACGATCCGAACGAGGCGGCGCAGATGCTGTTCGGCATGGCAATCGGCAATATCCATTTCGGTATGCTGCTCGGCCTGCGCGGCGCGCCGTCCCGCGAAGAAGTGGAAGCCCGGCTGCGGCGCGCCATCGGCATATTTCTTAGAGGCGCCATGCCCCGTCCCTAACAAATTTTATTCGTTAAACCTCTGAAACAACATGCTGTCGGCAGGAGGCAGCAGGCCGGATTCAGCGCGGCCATAATGATCGAGCCAGAGTTCGGATGCGGGCAGCAGCGCCGGATAGAGCGCCGCCAGTAACTTGCGGGCAACGGCGCCGGCCCAAGTCTCCGGCAGAAATAGTTCTGGCAGGCGCGGGTCGCGCAGCGCGATCCGGCGGAAATCATGGACAAGCAAAATCCTCGCCAGTATCGCCTCTGTCTCCGACAGGCCATGATCTGCGGCAAGCGGCGTGAAGCCAGCCAGGAATGCCGCGTAATCCGCGGCCAGTTCATCAAGCCTCCAAGCTTGCGCCGCGATCATCCGCATGGTGGCAGGCGGCGCCTCAGCGGTCAGCAGCGGCAAGGTTGACGCGAGCGAATTGGGCAGCGGCCGTTCCGGCGCGATCATCATGCCTTGCCATGGCGCGAAGCCGAGACGAGCGAGGCGCGCCCGCCGATCTTCGCGATGTTCTCCTGGCTCGGGCGCGACCAGGCTGAGCCGGGTAACATGACGGCGGCGAGCCGGGCCAAAAATATGGCGGGCAGCACGGATGAATTCGCCTTGCCGCGCCGGCGCGATGCAATAGAAGCTTACCCGGCCTTGGCGGCTGCTGGCGATCCAGCCACTCGCCGCCAGTCGCGACATCGCCGTTCGCACCACGCCTGCTTGTATGCCGAGCGCCTCCATGAAATCGAGAATCGTCGCCATGGCGACCTGGCCGCCGCGCGGCATGATGGCGTCGCCAAAAAAGGTAATGATCAGCGAGCCGGTATGCGATGGCTGGTCCTGTAGCCTTGCGACCAAGGCCCTCACAATCGGGGTTTCCACGACAGGGTTCATGCTGCCATGAAGCAAGGCGCGAAACCTTCGTCAAACGAGATCATGAAAGCCTGATCGGTTCAAATTGAACCAATCAGGCTTAGTGCCGCTTCTGGTGCGGTGGCAGCAATTTTAACGCTATTTTTACTAAAGACTTTTATCGTGTATGGCAGACCTTCGCCTTCAACTAGATGAGGAACGCTCATGAAACGCCTGCTGCTCGCTGGGCTTACGTTCTTTGGGCTTACGCTCGGATGTCTGGCCGTGGCCCAGCCTGCCCAGGCCGCCGAGGAAATGCTGACGCTGACACCGGGAAACATGCTGGCGCAGACGCATTCCCACGCCATGCTGTTCAACATAGCCGGCACGTTTCGCGAGTTGTCAGGTACGCTGACCTTCGACCTAGCGGCGCGGAGTTGCGCGATCGACGCGGTGTTTGTGGTGAAGAGCTTGACAGCGCCAACCATGATGGTGCGCGCGCAGGTGATGTCGAAAGACTTCCTCGATCCCGATCAATTTCCGACGATGCGGTTTCAAGGCGCCTGCCGCGCCGGGGGAACCCTGCTGGCGGGCCAGTTGACGATGCATGGTCAAACCCACCCATTCGTGATGAAAATGACCGATGTAACGCAAGGCGGCCAATTGGTGGGATTTGACGCCAAAGGCCGGCTTAACCGCTATGTATGGGGCCTTAACGGGCTGAAAATGCTGGTCGGCCCGACCATTACGGTCACCAACAAGGTGTCGCTTGATGGCCAGCCGGTGCGGCCTTAAGCGTTTCTTCTTGCGCATCGGCGGCAAGCCATAGGCATGCCCATTGGTCGCAATAGGATAGAAAGTTCGGGCTGTTTCCTGCTTTAGCTACCTCTTGTTCATCCAGTCCTCGATCAATCGGCGGGCGATTGAATCACGTGGCGGCAAGTTGAAGCCGGATGTTTTTCGGGCGTGGATATCGGTCCGGGTGAACCAGCGGGCGGCCCGCATTTCCTCCGTGTCGAGAACAATTTCGTCGGTGAGGGCTTGCGCGCGGAAGCCCAGCATCAGCGAGGCGGGGAAGGGCCAGGGTTGGCTGGCGACATAGCGCGCTTCGCCGATCCGCACGCCGACTTCTTCCAGCACTTCGCGGCGCACCGCGTCTTCCAGGCTTTCGCCAGGCTCGACGAAGCCGGCCAGCGTCGAAAAGAAATTGCGCTCGATGGGGAATTTATGGGACTGGCCGAGCAATACGCGGTCCGGTTGTTCCACCAGCATGATGACAGCAGGGTCGGTGCGCGGGAAGTGTTCGGTGGCGCAGATTGTGCAGCGCATGGTGTGGCCGGCGCGTTCCGGCAGGCAGGCGCCGCCGCAGACGCCGCAGAAGCGGTGGCGGCTCTGCCAATAGAGCAGGCCGCGCGCGGTGGCGAGCAGTCCGGCTTCGCCTTCCGGCAATGCGCCGGCCAGCCCGCGCAGTTCGAGAAAGGCGCCGCGCGCATCGGTGAGACGCGCTAGCGGCGCATCGGCGGCGGAAAGATCGACCGCGAAGGCTGGCTGGCCTGTGAACAGCCCGAGAAACACCCAAGCATGGTCATCGGCCATGGGATGCGCCGAGAGCACGGCGCGCGGCGCATCCGGCTCCTCGGCGTCGATCAGCAGTTTGCCGCGCCAATAGGGGACAAATAGCGATTTTGGATCGGCGCGGGCGGCGGCGATCCATGCCGCGTCCAGGCGACGCAGCGCAGCGCGATCCAGCAACAGGGTCGCGTAGGGCAGGGTGTCTGACATGGCGGAAAACTCGCATGGAACAGCGCAACTCGCAATGTGATGCGCCGCAAGCTTGCCAGCGGCGGCCAAACATAAGATATTGCGGCGGGGGATCGGCGGCGGACGAGCGCCTCGCCAACCCGGTCAGGGCCGGAAGGCAGCAGCCGCAACGAGTTTCCGTTCGGGTCGTTGTTCGGTCCCCCACCTGATCAACCTGATGGCGTGAATTAACCGGAAGATAAGGGTGCTGATGGCCGGTTTGTTTGATGATGAACCGAGGCCGAGCGCCATCTCCGAAGGGCCGGGTTTATTTGGCGATGATCCGCCGCCCATCGGCGCGCCGGCTGCTTATCAGGTGCTTGCCCGCAAATATCGTCCCAACACCTTCAATGAACTGATCGGCCAAGATGCGCTGGTGCGCACCTTGCGCAACGCCTTTGCGATGGACCGCATTGCCCATGCCTTCATGCTCACCGGCGTGCGCGGCGTCGGCAAGACCACCACGGCGCGCATCCTCGCCCGCGCGCTGAATTGCATCGGCCCCGATGGCCAGAATGACGGGAATGCGGGCGGTCCAACGCCTGATCCTTGCGGCGTGTGCGAAAACTGCCTCGCTATTCTCGCGGACCGGCATCCCGACGTGGTTGAGATGGATGCCGCTTCGAATACCGGCGTCGATGACGTGCGGGAGATCATCGAGGCGACGCGCTACCGGCCGATCATCGCGCGGATGAAGGTGTTCATCATCGACGAGGTCCATATGCTGTCGCGCAACGCCTTCAACGCGCTGCTGAAGACGCTGGAAGAGCCGCCGCCGCATGTAAAATTTGTGTTCGCCACCACGGAAATCCGTAAGGTTCCCATCACTGTGCTGTCGCGCTGCCAGCGTTTCGATTTGAAACGGGTGCCGGTCGACGTGCTCGCCGCCTATTTCGGCAAGGTGGCGGCGCAGGAAGGGATCGGCATCGAGGCCGGCGCGCTGGAGGCGATCGCGCGCGCCGCCGATGGCTCAGTGCGCGATGGGTTGTCGCTCCTCGATCAAGCCATTGCGCTGGGCGCGGAAACTGGGCCGGTTACCACCGGGCTGGTTGGCGAAATGCTGGGCCTTGCGGATCGCGGCTTTGTTTTTGCGTTACTGGAGGCGGTGGCTTCAGGCCAAGTCGCGGATGCGCTTGCCGTGATGGATCGGGCGCATGAACGCGGCGCCGATCCGGTGCTGCTGATGCAGGATTTGCTCGGCCTCGCGCATACGCTGGCGCGGCTGAAGTCGATTCCTGATCTTGCCAGCAGCGCTACTTTGCCAGAGCTGGAGCGCACGCGCGGCGCTGTTCTTGCCCAGGCGCTTTCAATCCCATTTCTGGCGCGGCTCTGGCAGATGCTGCTAAAAGGCCTGGCTGAGATCGAACAGGCGACCGATCGGCGCGCCGCCACGGAGATGATCCTCATTCGCCTATGTTATGTCGCCGATTTGCCGCCACCTGGCGAGCTGGCGCGGCAATTGGCGGATGAGACGACAAAGGCGGGCTCCGGCGCGACAGCCTTCGGCGCGGCCGGCCCTGGCACAGGTCCTGGCACAGGTCCAGGCACAGGCTATGGCGCGCCGCGCGGCACTGCTTACGCAGCCGGCAATATCGCGCCGGCCCGCGCCGCGCCGGCCCGCGCCGCTCCCGCCATTGTTGCTTCGCCAATGCCGCGCTTGGCTAATTTTGCCGATATTGTTGCTCTGGCAGGAGCGAAGCGCGAGGCCTTGCTTTACGCGCAGCTACGCCATTACGCGCATCTCATCCGGTTCGCCGATCGTTCAATCGAGCTGCGCATGGCCCCGGAAGCGCCGCGCGATCTGGCAGGAAGGCTCGGCAAATTCCTGGAAGCCGAAACGGGTCAGCGCTGGGCCATCGCGCTTTCGCAAGCCTCGGGTGAGGCAACCCTTGCCGATGCCGAAGCCGCCGAGACGGCAGCGGCGTGCGAGGATGCGGCGCGCCATCCGCTGGTGCTCGCCGTGCTCGCCGCTTTTCCGGGTGCCCGAATCGAGGCTTTGCACCGGGAGCAGTCGATAACAGAGTCCGAAGCCTTGCCAGATAGGGAAGCGGAATTGGCGGCGCTTGCCGAACCGCCGGTTTTGCCGGATGACCGCATTCCATTCGATGAAACCGTGCCCCCCTATGACCCTGATGATGAGTTGGAGACCTGACCGATGAAAAACCTCGCCGGATTGATGAAGCAAGCCCAGGCCATGCAAGAGAAAATGCAGGACATGCAGGCCAAGCTGGAATCGATGGAGATTGAAGGCCAGTCCGGCGCCGGGCTGGTCACCGCCACTCTCTCGGGCAAGGGCGACCTCAAGCGGGTCAAGATCGACCCAAAGCTCATCGATCCCGCCGATGCAGAAATGCTCGAAGACCTTATTGTCGCCGCGCATCAGGACGCCAAGGCAAAGCTCGATGCCGCCACCGCCGATGAAATGCAAAAGGCCGCCGGCGGCATCGAGCTCCCGCCCGGCATGAAGCTGCCATTCTGAGGCCGATGGCTAAAAGAATCAAAAGTTCTTTGGTGCTTTCTTACAAGAAAGCACTGCTTCCTATAAAAATGCCAGTTTTTGACCCCTCTTTATGATCGGCGCGGAAATCGAGCGGCTGATCGATGTCTTGGCGCGGCTGCCGGGGTTGGGGCCGCGCAGCGGGCGGCGGATCGCGCTGCGTCTGCTGACGGAGAAGGAGGCGCGGCTGCGGCCTTTGGTCGAGGCATTGCAGGCGGCTTCGGCGCGCGTCGCGCGCTGTTCGGTATGCGGGGCGCTCGACACGGTTGATCCCTGCGCGATCTGTGCCGATCTGGGGCGGGAGCCGTTGATTTGCGTGGTTGAGAGCGTCGCCGATTTATGGGCGCTGGAGCGGGCTGGCGTCTATCGCGGCCGCTATCATGTCCTGGGCGGCACGATCTCGGCGTTGAGCGGGCGCGGGCCGGAAACGCTTAATCTGGCCAGCCTGTACACGCGGCTGGATGGAGCGGTGAAGGAGGTGATCCTAGCCTTGCCCTCAACGGTGGAAGGCGCTGCGACCGGGCATTATCTGAACAGCAAGCTGGCCGGGTCCGGCGTTACTCTGACGCGGCTGGCGCAGGGCGTGCCGATGGGTGGGGCCATCGAAATTTTGGACGAAGGCACGCTGGCGACGGCTTTGGCATCCCGCCGCGCGGTTTAGAGAGTGCAACTTGTTCGCAAAGGCCGCGACCTGCGGGTTGATTTTTTTCGCGGCGTCGCGCTGTTCTGTATTTTCCTCGATCATATTCCGCACGACGCGCTTGGACGCTTTACTGTCCGCAACATGGCGCTGAACGACGCCACCGAGATTTTCATCCTGCTGGCCGGTTACGCGGCGTCATTGGTGTATGGCCGCAAGATGGATCGCGCCGGCGTGATTTCCGCCTCAGGCGACATGCTGAAGCGGGCCTGGACGCTCTATATCGCGCATATTTTCTTATTGGTCGTGTTCGTGGCGGAGGTGGCGGCCGCGGCGCGCCTGTTCATGCGGCCCGGCTATCTCGGCATGATTGGGTTGCAGCATCTGATCGTGACGCCGTTGCAAGCGTTCGAGGATGCGGTGACGCTGACCTATCAGCCATCTTTCCTGAATGTGCTGCCGCTCTACGTGGTGATCATGGGCGGGGTGGCGCTGGTTTTGCCGCTGCTGCGCTGGCCGCGCGTGCTGCTGGGCTTGAGTTTCGCGCTCTATGTGGCGGCGCGGGTCTGGGGCTGGAATTTACCGACATCATCCGGCCATGGCTGGTTTTTCAACCCGCTGACCTGGCAGCTTTTATTCGTGCTGGGGTCGCTATTTGCCCGTTATGGGCGGCCGGACCTGCCGCCGCGCGCGACCGACGCGGTAGCCATCATTTTGCTGCTGCTGGGCTTCCTGATTTTGCTGACCACCTGGCTGGCGCCAAGCCTCGCGCATCACGTGCCGCCCATCATCCGTCCGCTAATCCGCGATATCGATAAAACCGGGCTGCACCCGTACCGGCTGATGTCGATTCTGGCGCTGGCTTGGCTGGCCTCGCGCTATGTGTCGCCGGATGCGCGGTTCCTGGGCAGCCGCTTGGCGCTGATTTTCGTGCTGATCGGCCAATACGGGCTTTCCACCTATTGTTCCAGCATCGTATTATCGTTTGCCGGCCGGGTGGCAATGGATAGCGACCATGGGTTCGGCGCGCAGGTCGTGGTTAATTTGTTGGGGCTTCTGGCGCTGCTCGGCGTGGCCGCCTGGGGCGCGTGGTATAAGGTGAAAGATGCGAAACCGGCTGATTAGATTTTCGATATTGGCTCTGATGGCGAGCTTGGGCATGACGGGCGCAAGTAGGGCGGCACAGGCGTCGGTTTGTCCATCGGCGCCGTTGCAGAGGCTGGTCCTGCCGCATTTGCGGGCAACGCTTTCGGCCCATGAGCCGGCGGTAATCGTGGCGCTTGGCTCATCCTCGACAAAGGGCGCCATGGCGAGCAACGCCGGGGATTCCTACCCCGCGGAATTGCAGGATTTTCTGGCGGCGGCGCTGCCGACTGACGAGATCAGCGTGATCAACAAGGGGATCGGCGGCCAGGATGCCAAGCGCGAGGATGCCCGCATGGCGCATGACGTGCTGGCGCTGCATCCGCAAATGGTCATCTGGCAGGTAGGCGCCAATGCCGCGGCGCGCCATGAGACGCCTGGGCAATTCACGCGGCTGGTTGAAACGGGATTGCAGCGACTGCAAGGCGGCAACGCCGATATTGTGCTGATGGACAACCAGCGCTCGCGCGTCTTGCTGGCATCAAAGGTCAACGGCGAGATCGACGCGGCGCTGGCGGCGCTGGCGCGGCGCGATCATCTAGGTTTGTTTTCGCGCGACGTTTTAATGCGCGCCTGGAAAAAATCCGGCGCTAATCTGGATATCATGCTGGCGCCGGATGGGCTGCACATGAATGACGCGGGCTATGCCTGCCTCGCGCAATCGCTTTCCCAGTCAATTGTCGATGCGGTGGCGCCTCAGCGGGCGGCAGCCACGGCGGAAACCGGCCTGGTCAAGCCGAAATAGGCAATAGCGGCAACCAGGGCGGAGACCGCGAAGGAGATGTCGCCCCAGCCAGGATGGGTGGCGGCAAAGGCGCCGACAAAGAGCGGGTACTGATTGAAGAACGGCACGCTGGCGAGGATGGCGATGATCCAAGCGGTAAAACCGGCGCTGATGCCGAGACGGGAGACGCGCCTGGTGTAATGCCCTGCGCACATCACGACGATCCAGGGCATCGTCCAGTATCCCAGGAAAAACAGGAAGCTTTCATAATTGGAAATAAAGTTTTCAGCGGCCAGCACGGAAATGATGGTGCCGATCACTCCGGTGAGCAAAGCGGCGCTGGTCTGCTTCAGCCGGAAGCCGACCGCCAGCGATGACAGCGTCGCCGAATAGATATTGAGGATGTTGGCGCTGATGGTGCCGACAACGATCGCGATGATCAGCGGCAGGCGGAACCAGTCAGGCATCCAGGCGGTGAACAAATCCGACGGCTTTTCAAGGGCAATGGACGCGCCGAGCACGGCGCCCAGCGCCTCGATCCAAATTGTTGAGACCAGAGAGCCGGACAAAGCATAGGAAAACACCTGGCTCTTGGTCGCCGCCTTGTCGCCGGTATGGCTCAGATAGCGCGTGTAATCGGATGAATAGGGAATCCAGCCCAGCACATAGGCAAGGACAACCGATGTGGTGAGGATGAAGGCGCCGGAAGCGCCGCCGACTTTGGCGAGCAGTTTCGGCTGCGCCGCCGGCATGGCGGTACTATGCTGAAGGGCCAGCACCGTCAGGATGGCGAAGACCAAGACCAGGATATAGACGAAATACTTCTCCGCCGCCTGGATCAAATCGTGGCCAACCGCCGCGATAAAAACCTGGATCGCCGAAAGCGCCAAGACGTTCACGATGAGCGGGGTGTGCAGCGCGTATTGCAAAGCATAGGCGCCGATGATGGTGTTGACGGCGAACCAGGAGAATCCGCCAAAAAAATTCAGGAATGAAGGCAGCTTATTGCCGATCCGGCCAAACCAGGTTGATCCCTGGATCATCTGCGGCAGGCCGTAATCGACGCCGAACGTCGAGAAGGCGGCCAGAATGATCCCGCCGATGACATTGCCAATCAGGATCGCAAGAAAAGCGGATTCCGCCGATAGCCCAAAAACTCCGGTGGCCAGAGCACCGGTGGTGAGGGTGGCAAATTCGATATTCGCCGCCATCCAGAAACTAAACAGCGCGCGGGGCGTCCCATGCGCCTCGCTCGGCGCGACAGGCGCGATGCCTTTTGTTTCAACTCTTAAAGCAGCCGTGCCCGACATGATGTTTCCGCTCTGAAAAACCGCCACGATTTGCCGGCAAGCTTGACCTGGCTTGCGTCGTCAAAATAACAAGCCGGCTTCCAGGACGCCGGTAATTTGATTTTTCTGGAAACCATTCGCGCCGAAAGCGGTGCCGCCGCCGCCGGGCGTGACATGGATATAGCCGAGATCGGCGCGGGCGAAGATATCTTTATACTGCCAGGTCGGAGTGACGGATAAACCCTCCAGATGCGAGCCGGGTCCGAAGCCGAAATAATCAGGTGACACGCCCTGATAAATCGCGCTTTTTTTGTAGGATTCCGAGGCATATTCGGCGAAGGCGCCGATTGACCAGGGGCCGTTGGAGCCGAACTGATAGTCGCCGAACAGCGCGAGGCCAATATTGCTGACCGGTCCGCCAAGCTGGTAGCCGGCGTCGGCGTATTTGTTGATGGTGCCGGTGCGCTGATACTGAACTTCCGGCGTCATCGTGAAGTTGCCGTTTGTATAGGTGTAATACCCGCCAATCATCTTGGAGTTGTTATAGAGCAGGTTGCCAATGCCGGTGACGTTGGGGCCAACATTGCCAAGATTGGCCGAGCCGAACAGGTTGAAGCTGTCATTGGTGTCGGGCGTGTAGGCGATCAGGAATTGCAGGTAGTTGACCACCTTGGTGAAGTAGCCGTCGGAAATCGAGACGGTGGCGGTGAAGTTGCCGGCATTGGCGGCGACTTCGAAGCCCCGGTTCTGCGCAGTCTCGACATAGAATAATTCGCTGACAAGAACGTTGTAGTTGTTCCAGTCCTGCGAGGCTTCATAGCCTTCGAGAGAATTCAATTGGCCAGCGGAGAAGCTGACATGCGAATTGGGCGCGATGGTGATGTAGCCTGCGTAAAGCGGGCTTTCCGAAAAATAATTTTGTCCGCCGGCAGTTGAGGTGCCGGGAGGGTAGCCGAGCACATTATAGCTATAAGCGCCGACCTCGACGGTGAATTGCACGATGCCGCTGGATTTTTGCAGCTCGATGAGCGCGTTGCCGAGCTGAATGCCGGCGTTCTTGTTGCCGGTCAGCGTATTGTTCAGGGCATAGCCGTAGCCATCAAATCCGCCGCTGATCTGCAGCGGCCCAATCGGTCCTCCATCAATCTGGATCGAGGAGGGGCCGCTCATCGACGCATGCGCCGATTGCACCGCCAAGAGGGAAACGCCCATGCTGAGCGCAACCCCGAAAAGCTTAAGACGCGAGAACCTCATAATGCCTCCATTTTGTTCTTCTGCTCACCCATGCGCGCGAAATTTGAGCACTGCCCAAATGCCTGGTTTGTTTTGGCAACGCAGCAACACGCATCCGTTACAGCAACGCAAACTACATGCCAGCGCGCGCAAGCACAGCGGGGAAAGCAGGGAGCAGGCTATATTGACATAGGATGTTGCGCATTGGTGACAGATTGCCCCAGATCCGTGCGCAGAAATGCTTGGATCCGCGCTGCCGCCGCGGCAAGGCCAAGCGATTCCACCGCGACCTCGCCAGGAAAGGCGCTGCGCAATCGCGACGGCATGGCGCGATCCAGCAAAACGAACACGCCGCGGTCATCGGCTCTTCGAATTAGCCGTCCGAAGGCCTGCCGGAGACGCAGCCTTACGATGGCGTCGTCATAGGATTTGGGGTCGCCCTCGCTTAAGTGGGAACGGCGGACCCGGTGCAAAATATCCGGCCTCGGCCAGGGCGTGCGCTCGAACACCACGAGGCGGAGCGCCTTGCCAGGAACATCGACGCCATCGCGCATCGCATCGGTGCCCAGCAGGCAGGAATTTTCTTCGATCCTGAAAATATCGACAAGGGTTCCATTATCCATGGCGTCGACATGCTGGGCGTAGAGCGGGATTTGCGCCGCATCCATGGCGGGTGCAATGCGCAAATGGGTGGCGCGCAACCGGTTGATCGCGGTGAACAGGCCGAGCGCGCCGCCGCCTGAGGCCAGGAACAAGGTGCGGAACGCGGTCGCCAGCGCGTCCGGATCATCGCGCGCGACATCGCGCACGATGAACACGCGGGTCTGATTGGCGTAGTCGAACGGGGAGGGAAACGCCGCGCGGATCGCCGGCGCCGCCAGATGCGCGGCGCCTGAGCGGGCTTCGGCGCCGCGCCATTCAATTTCGGTTCCGGCATTGTTGCTCGCCGCATCCCGTAAGGTGGCGGAGGTGATCAACAGCCCATGCGCGGGCGCCACGACAATCTCGGCGAATGCCGCCGTTGGATCGAGTAGATGCGACAGCAGCGCCGCGCCGCCAGATGCGCGGCCTGCGGCAACATCGCGGCCCAGCCGGATGAACAAAATCTGCGGCGGCGGCTGGCCTGGTTCCGGTGGCGACACGGCGAGGGCCGCCAGCATCCGCCGCCAGGCGGTGAGCTTGTCGAGCGCGCGGCGCGCGATGGTGCGGCACAAGGCTTCGATGCGCAGGCGCTCGGCTTCCTCAAGCGTATCGGCGGCTTTGTCCAGCCGCGCCATCAGCCGCGCGCGCAAGGCGGCCAGCGGCGCGTGCAGCCGGGCCAAGGCGCGTTCAAGCGCCGCGCCGGCATCGCGCAAAGCCGGTTCCACCGGATAAAGATCGACTTCCGAGGCGCCGCCGGCTTTTCTGGTGTCATGCTGATCGCGCGATTGCGCGCGGGCTCGCGCTTGCATGCCGAGTTCGGCGAGAAACGCCGCGGCGGGGCCAGCGCCAACGCTATCCAGCGTATCCTGTCCTTCCGGTTCAGACAGCCGGGCAAAATAGGCAGCGCCGGGCAATGCCCTTGCCGCGATCAGCGCCGCTTCCAGCGGACCAGCCAGTGTTTCATCGGCGGCCATCATGTCCTCGATACGCCGGGCGATGCCGCGCGCGCGCGACCGCCCGCCTTCAGCGCCCAGCAGCCAGCGGCGCAGCTCGGCCATCTCGATGCCCGATAATTCGGCGGAAAAGGCGCTGTCGGCGGCGTCAAACAGATGGTGCCCTTCGTCGAACACGTAGCGGGTCGGCACGCTGGCATCGTCGAGGCCGCCCCAGGCGGCTTGCGCCATTACCAGCGCGTGATTGGCGATCACCAAATCGGCGCGCCGGGCGCGGCGGATCACCTGCTCGATGGTGCAGCGCTTGTAATGCGGGCAAGCGGAGTGGATGCATTCGCCCCGGCGGTCGGCGATCTGCACCAGCAATGCATTGCCAAACAATTCAATGAACCAGCCGGGCAGGTCACCGCCGGCGATATCATGATCGCAACTCGCTTGTGCCCAGCGCGCCACCAGTCCTAGGGCAATGATCCCGCCGTCTCGTACCGCATTCACCGATTCCTCGTAGTTGAGCAGGCAAAGGTAATTTTCCCGGCCTTTGCGGAGCACAACCCGCGCCCGGCGCTTTGCCGGATCGGGTTCCAGGCGCGTGGCTTCCTGTTCAATCTGCCGCTGCAAGTGACGGGTGAAGGTGGAAACCCAGACCGCTCCTTGATTCTGTTCCGCCCAGAGGCTGGATGGCGCGAGATAACCAAGCGTTTTGCCGGTGCCGGTGCCGGCCTCGGCCAGTACGCAGATCGGTGTTCCCGCCTCGGCGCGCGGCGCGAAAGCCGCCGTCGCGGCGGAAGCGTAATCGGCTTGCGCGGGACGGGCCTCAGCGCCGTCGCCGTTGCCGGAGCCGGCATTCAGCATCCGCGCGAGGCGGGCGCGGGCTGCGGCTTTGGCCACCGGAAAGGCCGAAGGCGGCGGACGCGGCGCTTCATCCTCCCATTCCGGCAGGATTTGCCAAAGCCGGAGCAGCCGGCGGTCAGGTTTCGCCGCCGCGTCACCGAGCGCCGCCATGACGAACCGCGCCCAGGGCCAGCCAGCTTCGGCCATCAGCGCCGCGAGGCCAGAAGCATGACGGTTTATCTTGAGCGTGCGGCCATTCGCCAGCCTTGCCAGCAAGGCTTCCACGAGATCCGGCAGCAGGGCCGCCGCGGCCTCCATCGATGACGGCGCATCAAAATCCAAAGCCCGTGCCAGACCCGCGACGGTGGGCGCTGCGCCTTGCGCCGGCATGACAAAAGCGAACAGCTCCAAAATATCGAGCACCGGCAGCGAGAGATTGCCGAGCCGCTTTGCCGTGGCCGGCCTGTGCACGACCACAGGCGGCGGCAGCTCGCGCAGCTTTGCCCGCGCCGCCGCCACATCGAGCGTCATCACTTCGCCGTCGGGCGTCAACAAGGCAATGCTGCCATGCCCGGCCACGAGCGCGGGAGCATTCGGCAGAATCAGGCGGGAGGAACCGGACATCCGCCTTTATATAGCATTAAACTCCGTATCACCGCGATGGATTGTCCAATAGATTGGCTGCCGTCCGGCGGCGATGGCCTTGGCCTCATAACGCGTCGGCGGCCAGCCCGCTGGCCTGATGTCTGTACAGGAAGTGACGGCGAACCAGGCCTGCGCGCTCAATACCGCATCCACCCAAGCCTGGTAGGTCGGATCATCGGAGGCGATGCGCCATTCCGCGCCGGGTTGCAGCGCCCGCGCCAACTCCGGCAGCAAGGCCGGATGCACAAATCTTCGTTTGGCATGGCGTCCCTTTGGCCAGGGATCGGGAAACATCAGGAACAATTTTGAGAGAAACTTATCCGGCATCGAGCGGATCAGCTGCCGCGCGTCATCGGTGAACAGCCTTAGATTTGGTGGCGCGGCGAATTCCCTATCCGCCGGCGCCAACCGCGACAGCATCGAGCAGATCCCCGGCTCGAACACCTCCGCCGCGATCAGCCCGGCCTGCGGATTGTCCCGCGCCAGTGCCTCGGCATGTTCGCCACCGCCGAAGCCGACCTCCAGCCAAATCTCCCGCACTTCAGCGAAGGGCACCGCAGGCCAGCTTAGTTGCGGCAATATTTCCGCCAGCAGCCAAGCCTGCCGGTCGCGCAGCCGGTGCCCGCGAACCCGGCCATAGAGCCGGTCCGGCGGCGGCTTCAACACGGCATTATCGACCGAAAGCGGCTTTCAGATGCGGCGCCAGATCGGTTTTTTCCCAGGTAAACGTGCCGCGTTCAGGATCAGGCGCACGGCCAAAATGGCCGTAGGCGCTGGTCGGCGTGTAGATGGGCCGGTTGAGATGCAGATGCTCGCGGATGCCGCGCGGCGACAGGTCCATCACCTCACGAAGGACGTGCACAAGCTTGGTTTCGTCCACGTCGTGATCGGTGTCATGCAAATTGACATAGACCGAAAGCGGATGCGAAACGCCGATGGCGTAGCTGACCTGCAAGGTGCAGCGCTCCGCAAGGCCGGCGGCGACGATGTTCTTCGCCAGATACCGGCAGGCATAGGCGGCGGAGCGATCCACCTTAGTGGGGTCCTTGCCGGAGAACGCGCCGCCGCCATGCGGCGCGGCGCCGCCATAAGTATCGACGATAATCTTGCGCCCGGTCAGGCCGCAATCGCCATCCGGCCCGCCGATAACAAAATTGCCGGTTGGATTGACGTAAAAATCATCATCCGGGCACATCCAGCCGCTGGGCAGGATTTCGGTGATCAGCGGCTTCAGCATGGCGCGGATATCGCGCTGGTCGAGGCCTTCCTCGTGCTGGATCGAAACCACCACGGAGGTAGCGGCGACCGGCTTGCCGTTCACGTAACGCAGCGTGACTTGGCTTTTGGCATCCGGCAGCAGGCCGGCGACCCGCTTATCGCCCTGCTTGCGCAGCTCCGTGATGGTGCGCAGGATCGCGTGGGCGTAATGAATCGGCGCGGGCATCAACGCGTCGGTTTCGGTGCAGGCATAGCCGAACATGATGCCTTGATCGCCGGCGCCCTCGTCCTTGTTGCCTTGGGAATCAACGCCCACGGCGATGTCGCTCGATTGCGCGTGCAGATGCACGTCGATCTTGGCGGTGCGCCAGGAGAAGCCCTCCTGGTCATAGCCGATATCATGCACGGCTAGGCGGGCGAGATGGGCGAGATAATCCGGCGTAATGGTCTCCGGCCCGCGGGTTTCGCCGGCCAGGATGATGCGGTTGGTGGTCACCATGGTCTCGCAGGCGACCCGCGCATAGGGGTCGGCGGCGAGATAGGCGTCGAGCACGGTGTCGGAAATACGGTCGGCCACCTTGTCGGGATGGCCTTCGGAAACGGATTCGGAGGTGAACAGAAAATCGCCTTGATCGCGCATGGATGATTCCTCTTGTCGCGAACGCCCCGCAGCTGGGGTTGCCGCACCGACCGGATGCCGGGGCGGGTGGGGAATGGCCGAAACGCCCCCTTCGGTCAAGCTTCCAGCAGGTCCCGCATCGCATAGCGGCCCGGCGGCTTGCCGGCCAGCCAGAGGGCGGCGCGCACCGCCCCATCGGCGAAGATGCGGCGGTCGAAGGCATGATGGGTGAGGGTGATCTGCTCGCCAGCGGCGGTAAACAGCACGGTATGCGAGCCGGCAATCTGCCCGCCGCGCAAGGATGCGAAGCCGATCTCGCCCTCCCGCCGCGCCCCGGTCTCGCCCTGCCGTCCCGCGACCATGACATCGGCGAGCGCAACCCCCCGCCCGGCGGCGACGGCATGGCCAAGGGCAAGGGCGGTGCCGGAAGGCGCGTCGATCTTCTGCCGGTGGTGCATTTCCAAAATCTCGGCATCATGCGTCGCGGCGGGCAGCGCTTTGCCAAGCTGCCCGGCAAGCGCCAGCACCAGATTAACGCCAGGCGAAAAATTCGCCGCCGTGAACACCGGAATACGCCGCGCCGCCTGGTCCACCGCCGCCTCGTCATCAGTCGAAAGCCCGGTGGTGCCAAGCACCCAGGGCGTACCGCTCTCGCGCATAATGGCGGCGTGGCGGGAAGCGGCCTCGGCACGGGTAAAATCAATCACCACATCCGACTGCCGGGCGAGCGCGGCCAAATCGCCATCGCGCCCGATGCCACCGGCAAGCGTCGCCCCCGCCCGCGGCACCGCCTCGGCAAGCAGCTTGCCCATTCGCCCGGTGATTCCGGCCACGCTGATTCGAACGCTCATAAAATTAGTTTTAGAGCAACGTCATCCGGGCAACAAACATGCAGTGGCAGATGATCCTGAAAATAAAACAACATCGATCATGCAACAAGAATTCCTTAGACAGCTAAAAAATAATGAGTGGTGAGAAACCACCTCACCTCCTATTTTCAATGAAGGCCACGTCACGAAATCGAAACATACAATAGGCTCGGCATGTTTTCACTGAATGAAATTGAAGATGCTCAAAGACGGATACACCAAGTGTTTCCCGGAACTCCGCAATATGCATGGCCTCTTCTCATGGAGCGTACCGGCGCGGAGGTTTGGGTCAAGCATGAGAATCATACACCGACTGGTGCGTTCAAGGTTCGGGGCGGTCTAATCCATCTCGAACAACTGGCGCAGGCTCACCCCAATCTGCCCGGTATCATCTCAGCAACTCGGGGTAATCATGGCCAGTCTCTGGCTTATGCAGGTCGCCGGTTCGGAATTCCGGTCACTGTCGTAGTTCCGTTTGGCAACAGCACCGAGAAGAATATGGCGATGCGTTCGCTCGGCGCACGGTTGATCGAGCACGGCCAAGATTTTGATGCAGCGCGGATCGAGGCAATGCGCTTAGCCCAACAAGAAGGCTTAACGTTTGCTCCATCGTTTCATCGTGATCTCGTTCTTGGTGTGGCCACGTGGGCGCTTGAATTGTTTCGCGCAGTGCCAGCCCTTGACGCGCTTTACGTGCCGATCGGCCTAGGATCAGGAATTTGCGGCGCAATCCGCACACGCGATTTGCTCGGGTTAAAGACTGAAATCATCGGTGTGCAAAGTGTAGGCGCGCCGGCCTATGCCCGGTCGCTTGCGGCTGGTTATGTTGTCGAATTGGACGAGGCCAATACCCGCGCCGACGGGATGGCAGTGCGTATCCCGGACCCCGCTGCCTTCGAGATCATTCGCTCAGGCGTTGCTCGGATTGTGACTGTGACAGATGATGAAATCGCAACTGCCATACGTGCCTATTGGACCGACACCCACAATCTTGCCGAAGGTGCGGGCGCGGCTCCTCTTGCTGCCTTGCTGCAAGAGAAGATCACGATGGCAGGCAAGCGGATCGGCCTGCCTCTGTGCGGCGGCAATATTGATTTCGATTTGTTTAGGGATTGGGTTTGTCCGGCACCAGGGCGGCAATCAAACCGCTCCATTGCAGAAGCCGGTGAACCGGAAGCGTGACTTACACCAGCAGGCAGCGATGAGAAGTCACTCGCGATTAGTCTTAAGGTGCTTGCCAGCAATACCAAGTTTTGGTATCCCGAAACTGGAGAATTTTCTATGAGCAGAAACACCTCAGTCAGCCTCGGCGACCATTTTACCACCTTCGTCGAGACGCAGGTGCAACACGGACGGTTTAGCAGCGCCAGCGATGTCATGCGCGCTGGGCTTCGATTGCTTGAAGAGCAGGAAGCGAAGCTGGCGGCCCTGCGGGCTGCTCTGATCGATGGCGAGCGGAGCGGGCCGTCCACGCCGTTTGATTTCGAGACGTTCATCGCGCGGAAGCGGGCTTCGCAGTCGCCACCAGCGTGACGGATCGCTATGTTCTTTCACCAGGTGCGCAGTCAGACCTTGATGATATTTGGACCTACACTGAAAACAAATGGGGCATTGATCAGGCGGAACTTTATCTCAGCCAGCTTCGTGAGAATATCGAGGCTGTCGCGGCGCAACCGGCAATTGGTAGAGCCTGCTTCGAAGTGCGCGCTGGATATTATAAATATCGCGCCGGATCACATTTCTTGTTCTACCGCCTGACGAGCCAAGGCATCGACGTCATCCGCGTTCTCCACGAGCGGATGGATTTTGAGCAGCGCCTTCAATAGCCTGCGCGGCCTTGTCCTCCCAGCTCACATTCCGCCCGGATAATTCGGCCCACCAGCGCCATCCGGCGGCACCCAATCGATGTTCTGCGTCGGGTCCTTGATGTCGCAGGTTTTGCAATGGACGCAGTTTTGCGCGTTGATCTGCAAGCGCGGCTCGCCTTCCTCGGCGCCCACGATTTCATAGACGCCCGCCGGGCAATAGCGCGTCTCTGGGCTGCGATACTCGTTCCAGTTGACGGTAATCGCCTTCGACGGATCGCGCAGCACCAGATGTGCCGGCTGGTTTTCCTCGTGATTGGTGTTGGAGATAAACACCGAAGAGAGGCGGTCGAAGGTGAGCACCCCATCCGGCTTCGGGTACTCGATCTTGCGCGACTCGCTCGCCTTGTCGAGCGATTTATAATCGTCATGATTGCGCAGCGTCCAAGGCGACCTGCCCTTCGTCGCTGTCTCCAGCGCGGCATTCGCCATGCCGCCCCAGAAGCCATACTTGGCGAAGCCGGGCCGGATGTTGCGCACCGCATGGAGTTCCGGCCAGATCCAGCTTTGTTTCAACAGCGCCGGGTAACGGGTGAGGGTAGCCGGGCGGTCATGCTTCAGCGCATCGGCGATGGCTTCGGCGGCGACGATGCCGGACTTCATCGCGGTATGGGTGCCCTTGATTTTCGGCACGTTCAAAAATCCCGCATCGCAGCCCACCATCACGCCGCCGGGAAAAGCAAGTTCCGGCACCGACTGATAGCCGCCCTCGTTCAGCGCCCGCGCGCCATAGGAGATCCGCTTGGCGTTCTCGAAAAAGGGCCGGATCACCGGATGCGTCTTGAAGCGCTGCATCTCATCAAAAGGCGAGAGATAAGGATTTTTGTAATCCAGCCCGACCACCAGCCCAAAGGCCATCAGATTGCCGCCGAGATGATAGATAAACGAACCGCCATACGTCTGAGCATCCAGCGGCCAACCGGTGGTATGCACGACCAAGCCAGGCTGATGCGCGGCGTTCGGCACCTCCCATAATTCCTTGATGCCGATCGCATAAGTCTGCGGATCGGCGTTGCGGCGTAGCGCGAAACGCTGCTCAAGTTGCTTGCCAAGCGAGCCGCGGCAGCCTTCGGCGAACACGGTATAGGTGGCGCGCAGCTCCATGCCGCGCTGGAACTGTTCGGTGACAGCGCCATCCTTGCCGACACCCATATCACCAGTCGCCACACCCACCACCCGCTCGCCTTCCAGCAGCAATTCGGCGGCGGCGAAACCGGGATAAATCTCCACTCCCGCCGCCTCCGCTTCACGGCCCAGAAAGCGGGTGAAATTTCCCAGCGACATGATATAGTTGCCGTGATTATTCATCTGCGGCGGCGTCGGCAGCTTGCGGCTGCCGGTTTCAGTCAGGTGCAGGAACCGGTCATCCACCGCCGGCACGGTGTATTCGATGGCCTGCGCATCCCAGCCAGGCAGCAGCTCGTTCAGTGCTCGCGGCTCGACCACGGCGCCGGAGAGGATATGCGCCCCGACCTCGCCGCCTTTCTCGACCACGCAGACGGAAATTTCGGCGTTGATCTGCTTCAGCCGGATCGCGGCGGCGAGACCCGCCGGACCGGCGCCCACCACGACCACGTCGAATTCCATAGCCTCTCGCGTCGCGTTGCGCGGGTCAACTTCATCGGACATCTGCATCCTCCACTTAAGCGACTAACGTATAGGGAACGATATGGCATTGGGTAAAGCCGTATCCATATCCCAGCAGCAACAGTTTTGGATAAGGGACAAGGCATTGGCACGCCAGGGTTCAACACAAGATAAGAAAGCGCATTTAGCTCTCCAGACCGAGTGGGGCGCCGACGAAGCGATTATGGATGAGCCGCAAAACCGCGTGAAGCCGAAAGCGCCGCCGCCAAAAGCCGCCGCGCCGCGGCAGACCGCCGCGGTGGTTCACGCTGCCGCGGAAGCCGGGCGCGCCGCCGCCGATGCTTGCAATACCCTCGATGAGCTTCGCGCCGCGTTAGAGAGCTTTGATGCCTGCGCCCTCAAGCGGACGGCAACCCAGCTCGTATTCGCCGATGGCGCGGCGGATGCGAAAGTGATCATCATCGGCGAAGGGCCTGGCGCGGAGGAGGATCGCACTGGCCTGCCTTTCGTGGGTCAGGCCGGCCGGCTGCTCGACCGCATGTTGGGCAGCATAGGGCTCGACCGCACACTGGTGCGCATCATCAATGTCGTGCCGTGGCGGCCGCCTGGCAACCGGACTCCCACCGATACCGAAATCGCGCAATGCCTGCCATTCCTGCAGCGCCATGTCGCCTTGATCCATCCGGAAATCGTGGTGCTGCTGGGCGCGACCGCGGTGAAAGCAATGATCGGCGGCAAGGAAGGCATCACCCGGCTGCGCGGCGCCTGGAGAAGCATCGAAGTGCATGGCATGCAGCAAACCATTGAGGCGCTACCAACCTACCATCCGGCTTTTCTCCTGCGGCAGGCGGCGGCGAAGCGGCTAGCCTGGGCTGATTTATTGACATTGCGGGCAAAAATCGAAGCTCAAGGCCTGCCGGCGAAGCCGATGCCTTGAGAGCATCTCTTTGCAAATTATGGCCTAAACAGACGACTCTGTCTAAGATTGCATTGAGTCTTAATTTTTAGGGCTTGCAGCCGCGGGTTTGGTTCGTTATTGCCCTTGCCTGATGCGAGGGGCACTAAAAAAGCTCCCCTGTCTTCGCGCAGTCAGATTGCCACTTAAACTGCCAGGTAAACTGCCAGGTAAATTGATTGTGTCGAAGGCTGCCTTGCTCGCCGCCATTGCTCTGCCGTCAGTGGCAGTATTGGCAGCGCCACTGGCGGTAACCGGGGGATTAACCCAAAGCAAGGCTCGGCTCTCGCGGCCGGACAATATCGCCTACGCTGTACCCCGTTCAGAACCATTGAACGGGGCTGAGTTTGTTTTGCCTGAACCGCTGACGCCGAGCGACGTGGTCCTGTATCAGCGCATTTTCGCGGCTCAACGCGAGGGACAGGTTGAGAAAGCCGCCCGTCTGCTGCCGCGCCTCGATAATCAGTTGCTTCTTGGCCAAGTTCTGGCGCAACTTTATCTCGGCCCGCATCATCATTCCACTGGCGCGGAGTTGGCGAACTGGTTGTCGGGATATCGTGGCGAGCCAGGTTCCGGGCAAATCTATCATCTTTTGCTTGAGCGGGACCTGACCGCGGCGCGGCGAATCGGCGCTCCACATCTCAGGTATCTGCCGGAGCCCGAACTGGTATTTTCTGGCGCCGCCACGCCGCCACCGGCGCCTTCCCTGCCGGGCGCGATCGGCCCGCAAGTCGGCGCCCTGACCCGGGCTGGCGAAACCGGACAGGCGATCGCGTTGATCTCCCGGGACAATCAGTTGACAGCGGATCAGGGCGCGATGCTGCGCGGCGATGTCGCGCGCGGCCTGTTCGCCAGCGGGCGCTACGCGCAGGCATTCGCCATCGGTCGCGGCGCCGTGCGGGAAAGCCACGGCGATGTCTGGCGCCCGGCCTATATCGCCGGCCTTGCGGCATGGCAGCTTGGCGATGTCAGCGCGGCGCTGCCCTATTTCGATGAAGCCGCCAGGGCGCCCGGCGCAACGCCTGCTCAGCATGCCGCCGCGGCATTCTGGGCGGCGCGCGCCTCGTTGCGTTTGGAACAGCCGGCCGCCTATCTGCGCTGGATCGGCCGCGCGGCCCGTTCGCATGACAGTTTCTACGGGATGCTGGCCGGCCGGCTGCTGGGGCAGGGGCCGGATAATCGCGCGCCAGGCGCTTCTCTGTCCGAAGCCGATGCCGAAGCCGTGGATGCGATCCCCGACGGGCGGCTTGCCTTCGCGCTGTTGCAAGTTGGCCGTCCGGATGCGGCGGCGCGGGCTTTACGAGCGCTCTGGCCGCAAATTCGGGCCAATCCGGCGCTAGGGCGCGCGGTGATGCTCATTGCCGCGCGGGCCGGCCTCATCGATGTCGCGGTGGCGCTTAAGCAGGTTCTGCCAACCCCCGGCGGGGCGCTGGCTGGCGCGAGCCTGCCAATGCCGTCCCTGCATCCGCTGGGTGGCTTTAGCGTCGATCCCTCGCTGGTCTATGCGCTCGCCCGCACCGAATCCGGTTTCGATTCCCATGCAATTTCGCCGGCAGGCGCCCGTGGGCTGATGCAGCTTATGCCGCAGACCGCGTTGTCAATGGCGCGGCGGCGGGGAATTTCCGCCAATATTGCCAGTCCTTCAGTCAATCTGGCGCTCGGACAGACATATTTGCGCTATCTTGAGCAGCCGAACGGAGTTTCGCGTAACCTGCTGGACGTATTGGCGAGTTACAACGCGGGACCTGCCGCCGCCGATAGCTGGTCGGCCAAAATGCCGATCCACGGCGACCCGCTGGTGTTCATGGAATCGATTCCCGACGGGGCGACCCGCCGCTTTGTCCGTCAGGTGCTGACCGATAGCTGGATTTACGCCGAGCAACTTGGCGCGACGCCGCAGAGCCTCATCGCCATGGCGGAAGGACAATTTCCGCAATTGCGGCGTTATCAGTCTACAGCCCTCGCCGATCGATAACGCGGCGCGCCTTGCCGCTTGAACGCGCGATTGCCCCAGGCGGCACGATCTCCGCGCACACCGACGCGCCGATCCGGCTCTTGATCCGCTCGATGAGCATCGCGGTTTCGGCTGGCATGGCGCCGCGCCAATATTCAGGCAGGGCCTCCGCTTTGATCGTCATCTTGTCCAGGCGGTTCTCGCGCGTCAGTTCGATTTGGAAATGGCCGCCGCACCAGGCCATTTCCAGCAGGATTTCCTCGATCTGCGTCGGGAATAAATTAACGCCGCGCAGAATGATCATGTCATCCGTGCGGCCGGCAACGCGTTCCATCCGCCGCATGCCGGGCCATGCCGTGCCAGGCAGCAGCCGGGTAAGATCACGGGTGCGATAGCGGATGAGCGGCATTGCCTGCTTGCTCAAGGAAGTGAACACTAATTCCCCCAGCATACCCTCCGGCAACACCGCGCCGCTCGCCGGGTCGATCACTTCCGGATAAAAATGATCCTCCCAAATGTGCAGCCCGTCCTTTGTCTCAACGGATTCTTGCGCAACGCCTGGGCCGATCATCTCGGTAAGGCCATAAATATCGACGGCGTCGATGCCGAAAGCCTCCTCGATTTCGGCGCGCATCCCTTGTGTCCAGGGTTCAGCGCCGAAAATGCCGATCTTGAGGGAAGTTGCCCGCGGATCGCGGCCTTGCCGGCGAAATTCGTCGAGAATCGCCAACATATAGCTGGGCGTGACCATGATGATATCGGGTTCAAAATCAATGATCAGCTGCACCTGCCGCTCGGTCATGCCGCCCGAGACGGGCACGACGGCGCATCCCAGCGCTTCGGCGCCGTAATGCGCGCCGAGGCCGCCCGTGAACAGCCCGTAGCCATAGGCGATATGCACCATCATGCCAGGCCTGCCACCGGCGGCGCGGATCGAGCGCGCCATCACCTCCGCCCAGACATCGAGGTCGCGTTTCGTATAGCCGGCAGCGATCGGCTTGCCGGTGGTCCCGGACGAGGCATGCAGCCGGGCAAGCTGGGCGCGGGGCACGGCCAGCATCCCTAGTGGATAGGCGGCCCGCAAGTCCTGCTTGGTGGTAAACGGAAATTTCGCCAGATCGGGCAGCTCGTGAAAATCCTCCGGGGTGATCCCGATAGTATCAAAAGCGGCACGGTAATGCGGCGTGTTGGCGTAGGCGTAGCGGAGCATCAGGCCGAGTCGCTGCCGCTGCAACGCGGCCAGCGCGTCGCGCGTCGCCGGAAACGGGTGATCTAGGTTCACGATTTCCTCCGTTTTGGCATCATCCTGCGCTCTAACGCGCTGCTGTCAATAAAGCGTTAAGGGATTGCCGCTAGGCTAGCGTAATGAATGCCGATGTTCCGCCCGATGCGATGATGCAAGCCGGCGTCGCGTGCTATCGCCGCGCTGATTTCGCCGCGGCCGCCAGTGCGTTCCGTGGCGTTCTTGAGCGCGACCCGGACAATCATGCGGCGCGGGTCAATCTCGCGAATGCGCTATGGTCGCAGGGCGCGCTCCAGCCGGCGGCGCAGGCGGCCGAGGCGGCAGTGACAGCGATGCCCTCGCTTGCCGAAGCCTGGATCATTCTCGGCGCGATCCGCCTTGATCGCGGCATGGCGCCGCAATCGGTCCAGGCCTATGCTGAGGCTTGCCGGCTGAAGCCGCATATGGCCGCGGCGCAGGCGGGACTAGCCGCAGCGCTGCTCGCGGCAGGCGAATTGGCCGCCTCAGCCGATGCCGCAATGGCTGCCTTGGCGCTGCACCCGGATCACCCGCACGCCTTGACGACGCTCGGCACCGTCCTCGCCGCCACGGGCAAGCCGGAAACGGCGATTGCCGCCTTTGATAAAGTGCTGCAGGCCGATCCGCGCAATGCGCGACTGCATCTAAACCGCGGCAATGCCTGGCTCGATCTCGATAGGCTTGATCATGCGGAGGCTGATATCCGCGCCGCCATCGCGCTCGATCCGGCGCTGCAGGAGGCGCATGCCAGTCTCGGCTTTCTGCTGACCGTGCGGGGCGATACCAACGGCGCCATATCGGCCTGCGAAGCGGCGCTCGAACTCAACGGCGATTTCGCCGTGGCGCATTGGAATCTAGGAGTCGCCGCGTTGCTGCAGGGCGATTTTATCAAGGGGTTCGCGGCCTATGAGTGGCGGAAGCGTCATCCGGTGTTTGGCCGCGCTTTTACCAGAGGCAGCATGCCGGAATGGACTGGCGAATCGCTGGCAAGCAAACATTTGCTTGTCCGGGCGGAGCAGGGCTTGGGCGATACCATCATGCTGGCGCGTTTTCTGCCGGGCCTCGCGGCGCGGGCCGAGCGCGTGAGCCTGCAATGCGCGCCTTGTCTTGGGCCTTTGCTGCGGCAATCCGGCGTCTCGATCATCTCGCTGAACGGGCCGCCACCGCCGCATGATTGCGCGGTCGACCAGATGAGCCTGCCTTATCTTCTGGGACTTACCCAAGACGCCATTCCCGCGGCGGCGGGATATCTAGCGGCTGATCCGGTTCGGCTGAAACGCTGGCAGGCGCTTTTGCCGCGCGCTCAGCGCAGCCGACGCATCGGGCTGATCTGGGCCGGCAATCCTCTCCATCATAATGACCGCCGGCGTTCGCTGCCAGCCGGCGTCTTGCAGCCATTGCTGGCGCTGCCGGACATCCAGTGGATTTCCTTGCAACTCGGCGCGCGAACCGGAGAGTACCAGATCGTCGATCTCTCGCCGCTGCTGACCGATTTCGCGGAAACCGCCGCGCTGGTTGCGCAACTTGACGCCTTGGTCACGATTGATAGCGCCGTCGGCCATCTCGCAGGCGCGATGGGCGTGCCTTGTCATCTGCTGCTTTCTGCCGCGGTGGATTGGCGCTGGCAAATGGATCGGCGGGATTCGCCATGGTATCGCTCGGTTACGCTGTATCGGCAGGAGCGTTTGGGCGACTGGTCAAGACCGATTCAGGATGTTGTTAAAGCGCTTGCCACTGCGCCGGCGCCGATGCGGGAAGCAGCGATGGCATTGTGACGATCAGCGGCAATTCTGTCTCGCTGTTTTCCTGACGGCGATCCTAGCTCCTGTGGACGGATAGCAAAAAGTATAGCGCAGGGATTTCCGAATCGGGACACTAGCGTTGCATTTTATCGCCGGCCAGCCGATCTTAGGGCGAATGCAATCGCTCATCGCCCGGTTTCGCCAGCCATGATTTTGTCCGCATCCGAGACCGGCTCCGGGCCGCCTGTCATCCTGCTGCATGGCTTGTTTGGCGCCGGTAAAAACCTTGGCGCGCTGGCGCGTGGCCTGAGCAAGGGTTTCCGCGTCATATCGCTCGATATGCGCAACCATGGCGCCAGCCCGCATGCCGCCGCCATGGATTTTCCGGCGCAGGCCGCGGATGTCGCCGAAACCATGGCGCATCTTGGCATCGGCCATGCCGCGATCCTTGGTCACTCGATGGGCGGCAAGGCAGCGATGCGCCTGGCGCTCGATCAGCCAAACCGGGTGGATGCGCTGGTGGCAATGGATGTCGCGCCCATCGCGTATCGGCATGATTTTACGCCTCAACTGGAAGGCATGCGCAATATCCCGCTGGTGGCAGGCCTAACCCGGCAGCAGGCGGATGCCGCGATGGCGAGCGCGGTCGCCGATCCGTCGCTTCGCGCCTTCCTGCTGAATAATTTGCTTTTGGGAGAGACTCCGCGCTGGCGCCTTGGCCTCGAAGAGATCGCCGCGGCGATGCCCGATATTTTGGGTTGGGCAGAGGCCCCGGATGCGGAGCGGCGTGCGCCGGCTTACGACAAGCCTGCTTTATTCCTGCATGGCGCGCTTTCCGATTATGTTGATGCTGCCGGACGCGCGGCAATCGCGGCGCGCTTTCCCCTTGCCGAAATCGTTGCAGTTCCTGAAACATCGCATTGGCTGCACGCCGAAAGGCCCGAGGCGGTGCTTCAAGCGGTTGAAGCATTTCTGCGCCGCGCTATAGGATTGCCTGGGAGCAGGGAATGAGCGGGCAGACGAACCAGCGGATCGATGGCAAGCGGCTTTGGGAGACGCTGATGGCCATGGCGGAGATCGGCGCCACGCCGAAAGGCGGCGTAAAGCGCCTTACGTTGACCGATGCGGATCAGGCGGGGCGGCGGCGATTTCAGGATTGGTGCGAGGCTATCAATCTTAGCGTCCGTATTGATTCGATGGGCAATATGTTCGCCCGCCGCGAGGGGCGCGACCCATCCCGCAAGCCGGTCCTGTTCGGCAGCCATCTCGACAGCCAGCCGACGGGCGGCAAGTTCGACGGCGCGCTGGGGGTAATCGGCGGGCTGGAAGTCATGCGCACGCTACGGGATCTCGACATCGTCACCGAAGCGCCGCTCGAGTTGGTGAATTGGACCGATGAGGAGGGCGCCCGCTTCGGCCGCGCCATGATGGGCAGCGCCGTGTGGTCTGGCATTCTTCCGGAGGCGGAGGTGAAGGCGCTGCGGGATGCCGATGGCGTTTCGGTCGGGCAGGCGCTCGAGGCCATCGGCGCCGTGGGCGACAACGCGGCGCAGCTCTTCCCCGCCGACGCTTATTTCGAATTGCATATCGAGCAAGGGCCGATCCTGGAACGGCAGGACCGGATGATCGGCATCGTCACCGGCGCTCAGGCGATGATCTGGTACGAGGCCGTGCTCACCGGCCAAGAAGCGCATGCTGGCACGACGCCGCCCGCGGCGCGGCGCGACGCGCTGGTGGGGGCGGCGTCTATTATCACCCTGGTTGATAGGCTGATGCGCGCGCGCGGCGAATTGGGGCGCGGCACGGTGGGCCGGCTCGTGGTTTCGCCGAACTCGCCGAATGTCATTCCGGGCGCGGTGCGCTTCACCATCGAGTTCCGCCATCCAGATGACCAGGAGATCGCCAAGCTTGCGGAGAGCTTTCCGCGCGAGGCGCAGGCCCTCGCCGAAGCCGCGGGGCTTTTGCTTACCCTGACGCCGGTATTCCGCGTCGATGCCATTGGTTTCGATCCTGCGTGCGTCGGAGTAGTGCGCGAGGCGGCGTCCCGTCTCGGCTATAGCGCGCGCGAGATGGTTTCCGGCGCGGGGCATGATGCGGTGCATGTGGCGACCAAGCTGCCCACCGCGATGATTTTTACCCAATGCAAGAACGGGCTCTCGCATAACGAGGCGGAGGAGATTCGTCCGGAGGATGCCGAAGCCGGCACCCAGGTCCTGCTGGAAGCCGTGCTGGCCAGGGCGAACCGCAAGTAACATATAAAATAAGAACGCCGACGGAACTTAATCGAAAGGAATAGATGAATGGCTGTGAAAGTGGCGATCAACGGATTTGGCCGGATCGGTCGGCTGCTCCTTCGCGCGATGATCGAGAGCGGGCGCACCGATATCGAACCGGTCCTGATCAATGATCTCGGCAGCGTCACCGATAATGCGCATCTGTTCCGCTACGATTCCGTGCATGGCCGGTTTCCCGGCGAGGTGAAGGTGGAGGGCGATGCGCTGGTCATCACGCTGAACGGCCGCGCCTATGGGCCGATCAAAGTCTCTGCCGAGCGCGATCCTTCCAAGGTTCCGCTTCAAGGCATTGATGTGGCGATGGAATGCACCGGCCTGTTCACCAAGCGCGAGGCCGCGGCGAAGCTACTGGAAGCCGGCGCACGCAAGGTGCTGATCTCCGCCCCCGCCGATGGGGTGGACGCCACCATCGTCTTCGGTGTCAACGAGAAGACGCTGACCAAGGACATGACGATTATCTCGAACGCCTCCTGCACCACCAACTGCCTGGCGCCGATGGCCAAGGTGCTGCACGACAGTTTCGGCATCGAGCGCGGCTATATGGTGACCATTCACTCCTATACCGGCGATCAGCGCACCGTCGACACGCTGCACAAGGACTTGCACCGGGCGCGGGCGGCGGCGGTGTCGATGATCCCCACCACCACCGGCGCTGCGCGCGCGGTTGGCCTTGTTTTGCCGGAACTCAAGGGCAAGCTCGACGGCACCGCGATCCGGGTGCCGACGCCGAATGTCTCGCTGGTTTCGCTCGACGTTAACCTAAAAAAGCAGGCGAGCAAGGAGGAGATCAACCAAGCTATGAAGGCGGCGAGCGAAGGGCCGCTGAAAGGGATCATTTTTTACTCCACCGAACCGCTGGTCAGCGCCGATTTCAACCACGCGCCTTATTCATGCAGCTTCGACGCGCCGCAGACAGCGGTGGTGGATGGTCAGCTTGCGCGGGTGATGGGCTGGTACGATAATGAATGGGGGTTCTCCAATCGCATGACGGATACCGCTGCGCTGTTCGGGTCGTTGTAATGACGCGCGGGTTCCGCTCGCTTGATGAGGCGGAGGTGAAGGGGCGGCGCGTGCTGCTGCGCGCTGATCTTAACGTGCCGTTGCGCGAGGGCGTGATCACCGATCACACCCGCATCGAGCGCCTTTCCCCCACCATCCGCGAATTGGCGGATAAAGGCGCGCGCGTCATCGTCATCAGCCACTTTGACCGGCCAAAGGGCAAGCGCGTCGCCTCGATGTCGCTGCGCCCAGTGGCCGATGCGCTGGCGCGCGTATTACAGCGCAAGGTCACCTTCGCCGAAGACTGCATTGGCGCGGAAGCGGAAAACCTGGTGACAATGATGCGGGATGGCGAGGTGCTGGTGCTGGAGAATACCCGCTATCATTCAGGTGAGGAGACGAATGACGCGTCGCATGCCGCGGCGCTGGCGCGGCATGGCGAGATTTACGTCAACGATGCGTTTTCCGCCGCGCATCGCGCGCATGCCAGCACGGAAGGAGTGGCCCGGCTGCTGCCTTCCTATGCGGGGCGGCTGCTTGAAGCCGAGTTGGCGGCGCTTGACGCGGCATTGGGCAACCCGCACCGCCCGGCGGCGGCGATTGTCGGGGGCGCCAAGGTTTCCTCCAAGCTCGATCTGCTCGGCAACCTGATCCACAAGGTCGATCTACTGGTGATCGGCGGCGCGATGGCGAACACCTTTCTTGCCGCGCAAGGCGCCGAATTGGGGACATCGCTGCAGGAACCTGAGCTGCACGGCACGGCGCGCGAGATCATGGAGGCCGCGAACCGGTCAGGCTGTCACATCCTGCTGCCGGTGGATTTCGTGATCAGCGAGAGTTTTGCGCCGCATCCGCCGACCCGTATCGTCGCCGCTCATGATGTGCCGGCAGGATGGATGGCGCTGGATGTGGGGCCGATGAGCGCTGCTGCCATCATCGCCGAGCTTTCCGTCTTGAAAACCCTGATCTGGAACGGGCCTTTGGGCGCCTTCGAGACGCCGCCTTTCGATGCGGCGACAAAGGCGGTAGCCGGGGCGGTGGCGATGGCGACGAAAGCCGGGCTGATTTCGGTGGCTGGTGGCGGTGACACCGTGGCGGCGCTGCGGGCGGCGGGGGTAATCGATCAGCTGACATATGTCTCGACCGCGGGGGGCGCGTTTCTCGAATGGATGGAGGGCAAAATCTTGCCGGGAGTCGCGGCATTGGCCGTGGTTTAGCCACCGCCGCCCTGCTCGGGGCGGCCACGCTTTGGGGATTTTCGCCCATCGGCACCCGTCTTCTCGTTGGCGATGCGGATGCCAGCCTGCCGGTGATGCCCATGCTGGCGATACGCTACGGCTGCGCTGCGATTTTGCTCCTGCCTTTGCTATGGCGAGGCGGCGCGCCCGGATGGACGCGACGCGATGGGCTGCGCGCGCTCTGGTGCGGTTTTCTAGGAATCACCGGCTATAACGTGTTCGCCAGCTACGGCCAACGAACAGTGTCCGCCGGCATGACTGGCCTTCTGGACGCGGCCGAGCCATTGCTGATTTTATTGTTCAGCGCCGTCGCCGCCCGCCGCCTGCCGGAACGGCGCATCATGCTTGCGGCGATCGGTGGCGCTTGCGGCGTTGTTTTGCTGAGCTCGGGCGTTGGTCCGGCGCAGGGCGATGTCAAAGGCATCGCCCTGGTTCTCGCCGGAGCGGCATTTTGGGCCGCTTATTGTGTCGCCGTGCCCTGCTTGATCCGTCATCGCGGCGCGCTCGCGGTCACCGCGGCCACCATGCTAACGGGCGCGCTGCCGATGGCGGCCGCCGGCGCGCCAGGCGTTTCAAGGCTGATCCACGCGCTGACCGGTCTCGAAGCTTTGGTGCTGAGCGGCCTTGTTTTAGGGTCATCGACGCTGGCGATGCTGTTTTGGAACATTGGCAGCGGCGGCATTGGCGCCGTGCAGGCAGGGTGGTTTCTCTATATCATCCCGGCGGTCAGCCTGATCGGGGGAGCAATTCTACTCGGCGAGCATGTGACCGTCTGGGAAATACTTGGCGGCATGATCATCTTGATTTCCGTCATCATGACGCAAAAGCCGATCACTAAAAAATAAGATTGTTTTTGTAAATAAATACGACTTTAAGTTTGTAGAAGTCTGAGTTCCATTAACCTATAGTTAAGGGATGGACGTTATACTCATCCTCATGATTGCAGCCACATCCCTTTCAGCCTTCTCGGCTCCCATTGGCCCGTCCTCGCTCGGCGCGCCGCCGCCGCTGCGCATCGCGCCTAATGCCAATGCTCCTGGCGGCGCCGGCGCATCGCCGCTTTCGGCCACGCCGAACACCAATGCGGTTCCGGGCGCGTCGCAACGCGGGTCATTGCTGAATATGACGGCGTAGTTCAAAAAAGCAGCCGCGCTTGCAAATACCTCTTGCCCACCATTAGTTAGTTTTGCTATTAATTCGTTAGTGAACGCAATCGCCCTCCTGTCCCCGGTCGCCAGCTTCGCCGCCATCATTGAGTTGGTGTGCAAGGCGGTCGCTTGTTGTGGCGGGGCGCGGCCCATCGGCATCAGCGGCCTGCCGGTCAAGAGCCTTCCCGGACCGCTGCTCACCCTCATCTGGAACCGGCTGCACCGCATCATCGCCCGCTTCACCCGCGCCGCCACCACCCCGCCAGCGCCGCCCCGCAGCCGCGCCTGCGCCAAGCGCCCCGCCCGGCCTCATCAACCAGACCTACTGCCGCGCCATTACGCCTGGCTGCGGAGGCTGGTCCAGGAAACCGGCGGCGGCGCTTCCCAGCTCGAATTTTTCCTCAACCAGCCGGACATCACCGCCCTCATCGCCGCCGACCCCAGGCTAGGCCGCATCCTCCGCCCGCTCTGCCACATGCTAGGCATCCGCCCCGCCCACGTCCCAATCCTGTACCCGCAATCACCATCGCAGCCACCTGAAGCGCCGCCGGCGGAGCCGCCGAAGGTTCCATCGGCGATAGCCGATGGAATGGCAGCGGAGGGAGCGCTCATCGCGTCGCTTCCATGCGCGCCACCGCCGCCACCGCCTGACCCCCAAGTGCCCGGCCCCGCGCCATCCGCTTTTTTAAACGATCTGGCCTAACCGCCTTCGCACGCCCATAATGTTCCGGTTAGGCAACAAAATAGTTCTGGCAAAAATAGTTCTGGCAAAAATAGTTCTGGTAAAAATAGTTCTGGCAAAACAGCGTTGGATGTGGCCTGGGTTACCTCCGCCGGCGTTGCGCTATGCGCTACTCGCAATTGTGACACGGATTGATCATCGGCAAGGGCGCTTGGTGTACCCGGTCTGGAAACCGAACCTGGGCGCCGGCATGTTTAATCCTCCTCGATATCCTCCAGGCTGAACTGCTGCGCTTCTTCATCGTAGGAGTATAATTCGGCGTAGCGGCCCCAGGCGATGGCGGTGCGGAGGGTTTCGTCGGCGCGTTCGGGCGACATGTGATCTTCCAGCTCGTCGCGGAAGCGCACTGCCGAGGCGCGGTGGTTCCAGCGTTCGTCGATCACCTGGCGGATCGCGGCGATCAGCGGCACATGGGCTTTGATCGTTTCGGCAAAGATGCGCTTGCGCTCATCGGTTTCGGCGTTGACGAAGCGCTGGCCCTGCTCGGTGAGGCGGATATCGCCCTCTTCGAGTTCGCCGAAGCCGAGCAATTGCAGCGCCTCGCCCAAGGGCAGCAACTCATCCGCCTCCATCTGCAAGGCGGCGGCCAAAGCGGGCAGGTCGGCGCGGCCCCGGTACGGCTCCGCGGTAAGCGTTTCCATCAGCCCGGACATCAGATTGGTGCCGACCGGGTGCAGCGGCGTCGCGAAGCTGGTGGCGGGTGCCTGCACCGGCGCTTTCGCCTCCGGCGATTTGCGCCGCGTCATGATGCCGTAAATATCATCGACCATCTGCCGGAAATCCGGCGCCAGCCGGTTGCGCGGATGCGGAAACCGCACCGTCAGTTCCTGCGCCACCCGGCCTGGGTTCGAGGAAAACACCAGGATGCGGTCGCACATCAGCACCGCTTCCTCGATGTTATGCGTCACCATCAGAATGGATTTCACCGGCAGTTTTCCTTCCGACCACAGATCGATCAGATCGGTGCGCAGGGTTTCCGCGGTCAGCACGTCGAGCGCGGAAAACGGCTCGTCCATCAGCAATAGGTCGGGATGCACGACCAGCGCCCGCGCCAGCCCGACGCGCTGGCGCATGCCGCCCGACATCTCTTTCGGATAGGCGCTTTCATAGCCGCCGAGGCCGATCAGGTCGATGGCCGATTCCGCCCGGTCTTCGCGCGCCGCTTTCGGCATCCCCAGCGCCTCCAGCCCCAGTTCGACGTTTTCCTGCACGGTCAGCCACGGGAACAAGGCAAAGCTCTGAAACACCATGGCGACACCGCGCGCCGGGCCGCACACTTCGCGTCCTTGCCAGATCACCTCGCCCGCGGTCGGCTGCAACAGCCCGGCGATGATCCGCAGCAAGGTCGATTTGCCGGAGCCGGAGCGTCCCAGCAGCCCGACGATCTCGCCGTCGCGCAAGGAAAGGTTGACATCCTCCAGCACCACCAGATCGCTGTTCGGGTCCTTGTGATAGGACTGGCGGCAGTGGCGAACTTCCAGAAGCGGGTGCGTCGTGGTGAGCTGATCCATCGGTAGCGCCTTTCATCCGAGGGTAACGCGCCGGCTGGCATAGGCATAAAGCGGCCGCCAGACCATCCGGTTGAACAGCAAGACGAAGCCGGACATCACGAAGACGCCGAGCACGATTTTCCCGGTATTGCCGGCGGCGGTCGCCTCCGCGATATAGGCGCCTAACCCTTGCGCCGCCAGCCTATGCCGGCCCCAGGAAGCGACCTCGGCAACGATCGAGGCGTTCCACGCCGCGCCCGACGCGGTGAGCGCGCCGGTGACGAGAAAAGGCAGGATGCCGGGGATGATCAGTCGCTGCCACCAGCGAAACCCGCGCAAATGAAAATGCGCCGCCGCCTCCTTCAGGTCGCCCGGCAATGCCGCGGTGCCGGCGATCACGTTAAACAAAATATACCATTGCGTGCCGAGGATCATCAGCGGCGTCAGCCAGATGTTTGGCGCAAGCTTGAACGAGACGATGCCGACCACCACCAGCGGGAACAGCAGATTTGCCGGAAACGCCGCGAGAAACTGCGCCGCCGGCTGGGCGATCCGCGCCGCCTTTGGCCGCAACCCGATCCAGACCCCCGCCGGCACCCAGATGGCGCAGGAGATGCCGACCGCCACCAAAACGCGGGCAAGCGTGAACAAGCCGAAGATCAGGCAGGTCCATAGATCGGCGAGTTTCAGATGGGCGGCGATGAATACGGCGATTCGCCAGAACGCGAAGGCAACGCCGATGCCGATCATCGCCATGAACATCGCGTCGCCAAGCTTGCGGCGGCGTGGCGAGGCGATGCGAAGCCGCCGTTGTGGGCGCAGGGAGAATCGCCAGCTGACAATCGCGCTTGCTTGATCGCCCAGCCATTCCGCTGCTTGGCGCAACAGATAGGTGCGTCGCAGCAGCATCAGGACCCAAGGCTCCGATCCCACGGTGACGGCGACTGTTTCGAAGCGAAACTTGCCCGACCAAGCGACCAGCGGGCGGAACAGCAGCTGGTCGTAGAGTAAGATCACGATCAGCATGGCCAGCACGGCGTACAGCACCGCGGCGATGTCCTTGCGCTCCAGGGCGAGGGCGACATAGGAGCCGATGCCGGGCAGGGCGATGGTGGTGTTGCCGACGCTGATCGCCTCCGCCGCCACTACAAAGAACCAGCCGCCCGACATCGACAGCATGGTGTTCCAGACCAAACCAGGGATAGCGAACGGCACTTCGAGCCGGCAGAAACGCTGCCATGCTGTCAGTCCGAAGCTGCGCGCCGCCTCGTTCAGGTCGCCCGGCAGTGTCGTCAGCGACTGGTAGAAGCTGAACGTCATGTTCCAGGCTTGGCCGGTGAAAATCGCGAAAATCGCGGCGCATTCGGCGCCCAGCACCCGGCCGGGAAACAGGTTCAGGAAAAACAGCACGGTGAAGGAGAGAAAGCCAAGGATCGGGATCGATTGCAGGATATCCAGCATCGGCAGGACGATGATCGAGGCGCGCCGGCTTTTCGCCGCCAGCGTCGCGATCACCAGGGTGAACACCAGCGAGGCGAACAAGGCGGCGAACATGCGAAAGGTGGTGCGCACCGCGTAATCCGGCAGATAGGCGGGATTGAGGTGGATCGGCGTCTGGTGGGAAAGCGGCACCAGCGTGCCGCGCGCGACATTGATGACGCCGATCAGCACGCCAACCACGATCAGAATCGCCGCGATGTCCCATATATTGGGCAATCGCCGTCCATTGGCCAGGGCGGGCAGGGCGAAGATGGTCATCGGTGATTCCACGTGGAAAAGCAGGATCGTTGAGGGCGGCGCGCCCTTGCAGCCCGCATAGCCTGCCCGGATGGCGCTGTCATCTTTGCCGTTATGGCAATATGGTGACAGCAATTTGCCGGCTTGTTCCATTGCCAGCGCGTGTGGGCTATGGAACATGAGACGCGGAGAATCGCCATGCCGCTGCTATTCAAGCGATGGGCGCAGGAAGGGTAGTATGAAATTCAAGGTCGATCGCGCCACGCTGCTCAAAGCATTGGCCCATGTTCAGAATGTGGTGGAGCGGCGCAATACGATCCCGATTCTGGCCAATGCGCTGCTTTCGGTGCGCGAGGGCAGGCTCACCATCGCCGCGACCGATTTGGAAATCGCGTTGATCGAAGAGGTCGCCGCCGATACTTCGCGCGATGGCGCCGTTACCGCGCCGGCGGCGACGCTCTATGAGATTGTCCGCCGGCAGCCGGATCATGCCGAGGTTGAACTGGATCATCCGGGTGGCGACGCGCAGCTGGCGCTCCGCGCCGGGCGGTACTCCACCAGCCTGGTGGTGCTGCCGACCGATGAGTTCCCGAAACTCGATGCGGGGCGCCTCAGCCATCGGTTTAACATCGCGGCGCAAGCCCTGCGCGGGATGATCGACCGCACGCGCTTCGCCATATCCACTGAAGAGACAAGGTATTACCTCAACGGCATTTATTTGCACGCCGCCGAAAGCGATGGCAGTCCGATGCTGCGCACGGTGGCGACCGATGGGCACCGGCTGGCGCGCGTCGATGAGCCTTTGCCGGAGGGCGCTGCCGGCATTCCCGGCGTGATCATTCCGCGCAAGACGGTGGGCGAATTGCGCAAGCTGCTCGACGATGTTAGCGGCGATATCGAGATCGCGCTGTCCGAAACCCGCATTCAGTTTAATCTTGGCACCGTCCGGCTGACCAGCAAGCTGATCGACGGCACCTATCCCGATTATAACCGGGTGATCGGTTCGGCTGCAGGCGACAAGATCCTGCGCGTCGGCTCCGAAGAATTCTCCCGCGCCGTCAGCCGGGTCTCGGCGATTGCCACGGAACGTCACAAGCCGGTGAAACTCTCGGTGGCGCGCGACTTGCTAGTGCTGTCGGCGACCAGCCCCGATCAGGGCACCGCCTCCGAGGAGCTGGACGGCGATCAGGTAAGCTATGACGCGGGGCCGCTGGAAATCGGCTTTCAGGCGCGGTTTCTGAATGACGTGACCGAGCAGATCAAGGGCAATGTGGAGTTCTGTTTCGCCGATGGCGCGGCGCCGACGCTGGTGCGCGACGCCGGCGATCAGACGGCGGTATTCGTGCTGATGCCGATGCGGGTCTGATTCGATCGCGCGTCACCGACGTGCATGACGCGGGTTTGCCGCCTAAGTCTTACCGATTTTCGATCCTACGAGGCGCTAAGCTGGCAGCCGGCGGCGCAAATACTGGCGCTTGCCGGGCCGAATGGCAGCGGCAAGACCAATCTTCTTGAGGCGATTTCGCTGCTGGCGCCGGGACGCGGCCTGCGCGGCGCCCGGCTTACCGCCCTGCCGCGCGCTGGGTCTTTAGGCTTTTGGGCTGTGTCGGCGCGCATTGAACGCCTTTCCAGGACATTCGAGCTGGGAACCGGCATCGCCGCCGGACAGCCGGAACGGCGGAGCTTCCGCTTGGATGGCGAGGCGCCGAGCAGCCAGGCGGAGATCGCCGAGCGTTTCTCGGCGGTATGGCTGACCCCGCAGATGGATCGGCTGTTTACTGACGGGCCGGCTGGCCGGCGGCGCTTCCTTGACCGGCTGACAGTGGCCTTGGAGCCTGCTCATGCGCGCGAGATCGCGTCATTCGAGGCGGCCGCGGTCAATCACCGTCGCCAGTTGGAGATCGGGGGCGCCGATGCTGACTATCTGGCGATCATCGAGGATTCCATGGCGCGTCACGCGGTGGCGGCCAGCGCGGCGCGGCTTGACCTGGTGGACCAGCTTAATCTCGCGCTGGGCGCGGGCGCGACGGCGCCGTTCCCGGCGGCGCGGCTGGAACTGCTATGCCCTATCGCTGACCGGCTGCGGAGCATGCCGGCGCTCGCGGTGGAGGATTGGCTGCGCGAGCGTTACGCTTTGGCACGCGAAGCTGACATCGTGACGCCATCGCCGCAACGCATGGATCTGCTGATCGCCGACCCGGCGCGTGGCCTCATTGCTGCGGATGCCTCGACTGGGCAGCAAAAAATCATGCTGATCGGCATCGTGCTCGCGCACGCCGCGCTGATCGCTGAAAGGCGCGGCGCGCCGCCGGTTCTGCTGCTCGACGAGCCATTCACCCATCTCGATGCCGCGCATCGCGACGCGCTAAAAGCGGCCTTGCGCGACGGTGCGGCGCAAGCCTTTTTAACCGGCACTGACGCGGAGCTGTTTCACGATCTTGGCGAAACTTCAGCGCTCTGGACCGTGCGGGAATCTTGCCTTACGCCCGCAAACGGCATCAACTCAGACGATAAAGAGGGAGCATGACAAAGATCGATATGTTTCTGAACAGCGTCGCGGGCCCGGCGCCGCCCGCCGATACGAGTCCGGCCCTGGAAGCGCTTTGGTGGGCGCGCAAGGGCGACTGGGATCGGGCGCATCGCCGCGCCCAGCAGCATGAGGGGGAGCCGGATTGCGATTTGGTGCACGCTTACCTGCACCGTCAGGAAGGCGACAAGGACAATGCCGGCTATTGGTATCGGCGCGCCGGCCGCTCTTTGCCGGCAATTCCTTTGCAGGAGGAGTGGAATGTTATTGCGGCGGAACTGCTCGCGCGCGGCTAAAGCATGATTGGTTTAGCTTGAACCAATCATGCTTTAGCTTCTCTTTATCAACGCGACTGATTCACGTTTCAGGCTGGTTCAACCTGAAACGATCAGGCGCTAAAGCCCATCGCTTGGTTTCAGGTCAAAGCGCAGGAAGCGGGCGGCGAGGCGCGGCAGGACGAGCAGGTTCAGCATGGTCGCGGTGATCAGGCCGCCCAGAATGACGATGGCCATCGGCCCTTCAATCTCGTCGCCCGGCGTGCCGGTAGCGAGCGCCAGCGGCAGCAGGCCAAGCGCTGTCACCGTGGCGGTGATCAGGATGGCCGGCAGACGGTCCATGGCGCCGCGCCGCGCGGCCGCGATGGACCATGGCAGCCCTTCGTCGCGCGCCAGCCGTCCATAATGGATCAGCAGAAGCAGCCCGTTGCGGAGCGACAGGCCGAACAAGGTGACCAGCCCAACCATTGCGCCGAGGCTCAATCCGCCGCGCAGCACGAGCCAGGCGGCGGCAATGCCGCCGGCGAGCGCGAACGGCAATCCTGCCGCCATCAGCATGACGGCGCGTCCATCGTCGAGCGCCAATCCAAGCAACACCAGGACGGCGATCAGCGCGATGAGGGCATGGACCATCAGAGCCTGCTGCGCCGCGTTTCCGGCGACGGCGCTGCCGGCGTAACTGACATCATCATTGGCGGCGAGATGCAACGCGGCGATCCGCCGCTTCGCCGCCGCCAGCACCGCGCCGCTATGGCCGGGCGCCGCCTGCACCGTCACCACCTGCACAAGCTGCCCGCCTTCATGCAAAATCACCGCGGGCGCGACGGTCTGCCGGATGCGCGCGATGACGCCGAGGGGCACGATTTGGCCTCGCGCATTGGTGACCGGCAGCGCCGCGAGGCTGGCCGGATCGGCCCGCAACGCGCGGGGCAGCGTCACCATGATCGGCTCAATCAGCAGCCCGGCATAGACCCGCCCGGCCTCTTCCCCCGCATAGGCCGCGCGGATCGCGCCAAGCGCGGCGCGGGCGGTGACGCCATATTGCGCCATGGCGGCGCGTTTCAAGATGATCGACATCACCGGCGTATTGGCCGCCGCGGCGAAGCTAGGCGCGAGGGCGCCAGGAACATGATGCAAGGCTTCAACGATTCGCCGCGCATCCGCCGATAGGGCGGATAATTTCGGGCCATAGACCGAAATCACCAAAGGCGCGGTGAAGCCGGACAAGGTTTCATGGATCCGCTCGGTCAGGAAGGTGTTCGCCCACCAGCGCACGCCCGGCACGTTGCCGATCGTGTCCAGCACGCGGGCCTCGGCGGATTTGGTATGGGCGTTGCCGTATTTGCTGAGGGTGATGTCGATTTCGGCCTTGTTCACCCCTGGATGCCCATTGCTGAGGCTGGCCCGGCCGGCATGGATCACCACATCGCCGACCTCGCGCAATTTCAGCAGCTTGTCGCTCGCCCGCTTGCCTAGCGCCAGCATGGTATGGATCGAGGTGCCGGGGGCGGCGAGATAATGGGCGATCATGTCCTGTTCGCGGAAGCTGGGTAGGAAGCTCAAGCGCAGGAAGGGCACGCTGGCCGCCGCGGCGATCAGCAGGATCAGCGCGATCACCGCGACTGTGATCCCGGCGCGTTCAACGCCATTCAGCACATGGCCGTAAACCCGCCGGGCGGCGGCAATCGGCTTCGGCACCGCCTCGCCATGCGGTTTTCCGCCCAGCAGGATCGCGGCAAGCGCCGGCGTTACGGTCAGCGCCACGATCAGCGAGGCAAGAATCGCCGCGATATAGGCGATGCCGAGCGGCGCAAACAGCCTTCCCGCCGTGCCGCCGAGCGCCAGCACCGGCGTGAACATGACAATAACGCTCAGCGTGGCGAAGATGATCGCGCTGCGCACCTCGATGGAGGCGCGCATGATCACCGCCAGCACGGGCAAAGGCCGTTCAAGGGCGCGGTTTTCGCCGAGCCGGCGGTTGATGTTTTCGACATCGACCACCGCGTCGTCCACTACCTCGCCCAGCGCGATGGCAAGGCCGGCCAGCGACATCACGTTCAGCGTGATGCCGAAAGTGCGCAGGAGCACTGTCGCGATTAGTAGCGAGAGCGGAATCGAGGCGAAGGAGATCAGCGCGATCCGCCAGTTGCGCAAGGCGAGAATTAGCACCGCCAGGATCAGCCCGGCGCCGATCAGCAGCACATGGCCGAGATCGGCCAGCGCTTCATGAACGAAATTCGCCGGCGCCAGCGCGCTCGGATCGACGTTGATGCCTTGCGCCCGCAGCGTTGGGGTGAGCTTGGCGATGACCTGTTCCGCCCCATGCGCCACCGCCAGCGTGTTCGCCCCGTACAGCGACGAGACGATCAGCAGCAGCCCTGGTTTGCCATGGATGAGGGCCGCGCCATAAGGCGGCGGCGGCGCGGCTCGCACCTTTGCGATATCGTTCAGATTGAACGGCACGCCGCGCTTGTAGCCAAGCAGGCTGGCGCCGAGCGCCGCCGCATCCCGCGCCTGGCCATGCGTTTCCAGCAGGATTTGCTGGTTGCCGGTATCGAGGAAGCCGCCGCCCAGCAGGACACTGGCGTCATGCGCCGCCTTGGCGACGCTATTCAAGCCAAAGCCGCTGCCGATCAGCGCCTGCGGCATGACCTCGATATCAAGCTGCGGCGGCGCAGCGCCGAATACCACCACATTGGCGACCCCCGGCACCGCCCGCAACGCGGGCCGCACCACGTTCTCGGTGATGGCGGTGAGTTTCATCAGCGACATGCCGGGCGCGTCGAGGCCGATATCCACCGCGGTGCCGGTCGCCGATTGCAAGGGCATGATGGCGGGCGTGGCCCCCGGCGGCAGCGCGGCGGTGAGGCTGGAAAGCCGCCCCGCCACCCGTTCGCGGTCGCGATCAATATCGGCGCCGCCATGGAATACCAGCTTGACCACCGAAAGTCCGGCGCTCGATTGCGATTGCATGGTGGCAAGCCCGGTCAGGCCGCCAAAGCCTTGTTCGAGCGGGTCGGTCACAGCAAGTTCGATCTCACGCGGATCAAGCCCCGCCGCCGATGTCTGCACCTGCACGGTGGGTGGCGAAAACTCTGGAAACACGCCGTAATGGGCATTCGGCAATGCTGCCGCGGCGATCAGCGCGAAGCCGGCCGCCGCCAGCACGACAACCAGCCGGTAACGCAGCGAGAGGCGGATGATGGCGCGCAGCATAAACTATCAGTCCTCGTCCGGGTCGGCGTTTTTAGCTTTTCCGGCGGGATGCTGTTTTTCGGCCTTGTCATGCGCCGCGATGGAGAGCAGCAACCCGGCGCCTTGCGTAGCGATGGCGGCGCCCTGCGGGATCAGGCGTTCCGGCACAAAGTAGCCCTGAGCGGCATAACCCTGGGCGGCGCCAGCAGGGTGAATTTTCATGCCCATCGGCACCTTCACCAGGGTGAACCGCCCTGGTTTGGTCTCGGCAAACATCGAAGCGCTGCGGTCACGATAGACCAGCGCTGAAAGTGGAATTGCGTAGCCAGCCTGCGCATGGCCTTCCGGCAGGGTGACGGAGAGCGGCGTTCCCGAGGGCAAGGCTGGTCCGGTGTAATAGAAGCCTTGCCTGAGCATGCCCATCGGCACTTGGCCGGCGGCGCCGATCAGCGTAACCGGCAATGGCTGGCCATCCTGAACCTGTGCGGTTGCCTGCGCCGGGGGCTTGTTCAGAACCGGCGCGCTGACGCTGACCTCGATCAGGGAGGTTTGGCCCGCCGCAAGCGCCGCCACCGGTCCTTCGGTGGCGAGCAACGCCTTGCCGAGCGACGAGCCATAGGTAGCGGCGGCACTCGCCTGCAGCGCCGCCAGCCTTGCCGCCGCCACCGCCTGCGCCGCCTGCGCCTGTTCCAGGCTGGCCACCGAAACATTATGCGCCGCCTGATAAAGCTGGTTGGTGCGTTTCAGGTTGGCATTCGCCAGTTGAAGCCGCGCCGCGGCTTCAATGATCGATGCGCGCAGCGAAAGCACCGCGGCTGGGTTTTCGACGATGCCATAGGCACTGCGCGATGGCCGAAAGCGAATCAGGGGTAGGCGCACGGCCTTCACGCCACCATCCCGCGCCGCCTGGGGGCTGATCGCCACTGTTTGAGCCAAAGCCGCTTCCGGCAATAGCAGCGCCAAAATACCGAAGAGGACTCGCCACATCAATCGACGCTCCTAAAAAATTGGTGATGCAACGCGTCTTCCAAGCGGCCGAGCGCCGTTCGCGCCTGTAGTTTCGCGGTTAGGGCATTCTGGCGCGCCAGAATCGCGGTCTGATTTGCCAGCACCAGGCGCAGCCGTCCGGTCGCGCCGGTTTGAAACTCGGTGAAGGCCGATGTTTCGCTACGTCTAGCGCTCCGCAAGGCGCGTTGCGCGGCAATGGTGACATCGCGGCTGGCGCGCCAGTCGGCGCTGGCCGTGTCGATCTCGGCCAGCACACGCTGCTGCGCTGCGTCGAATTGCGCCGCCGCCAGACGCCGCTTTGCCCGGGCCATGGCGATAGGGCCTTGATTTTGGTTGAAAATCGGCAAAGGCAGCGCCAGCGTCAGCAGGAATTTATTGTCGCCTTGGTCGTAATGATAGCCGGGGCCGATATCGAAGGCGGGATATTGCCCGTCAATGGCGGCGCGCAGCCGGTTTTGCGCCCCGGCATAACGTGCCAGCGCCGCCTGTATGGCGGGACGATGGGCCAGCGCCTGCCGCGTCAGATCAGCAAGATCGCGCGGCGTCTCGATATGATCGAAGGCGGAAAGGTCCAGCGTCACGTCATCAAGCGCCGCTTTGGGGAGGCCGAGCGCCGTTGCCAGGCCGGCCCATGCCAGGCGCTCCCGGCGGACCGCCTCGGCCGCGGTGAACCGCGCCTGCTCGGCGCTCAGGCTTTGCAGCGTGAGGACGCTGGCTGAAATCATGCCCGCGGCATAGCGCTGTGAAAGCAGGGTCAGCGCCGCTCCAGCGTAATGCGCCGCGCGATTGGCGAGCCTGGCTTGCGCCCGCGCCTGCCAGATTGCCAGCAGCGCGTTGCGCACCCGCGCCCGTTCTTGCCATGAAGCCGTCGCGATGGCCTCGCGCGCCGCGGCGATCTCCGCTTGCGCCGCTTTGACGCTGGCGGAGCGGGCGCCGAAACTGGTCACCAAAAAGCTGATGACCGGGCCAATCTTCCAAGGCGAGGGGAAGGGCGTGGTGGCATTGTAGCTAGGGCTCAGCCCGAGCACCGGATTCGGCAGGGCCGCCGCCGTGGTCAAGCCGCCTCTCGCCAAGGCATAGGTAGCGTCGGCGATTTTGAGATCGGGCCGTTCATAGACCGCGACCAAGGTAAGCGCGCCGATATTCCAGCGCCGATCAGCCGAGGCTGATGCGGGATGTCCCATGGCCGCCAGAAATTGCAGCAGCTTTGGGTCATTTAACCGGCGAGCCGAGAGCGCCGTAGCACTCGCCACCGGGCTGATCGGGCGCGCTGCGTAGCGCGCGCAGCCGGCGCACAACGCTGGCAAAAGCAACGCGAGGCCAGAGAATTTTTTGAAATTTAGAAGAGCCATTGGCGGTTTTATGCAATTAAGGATATTGGCGAAGCGTCTACTTGCCCAATCTGACGTTTTCAAAACGCCAATCTGACGCTTCCGTCATGATCGATCACGTCAGCGTCATCACCAAAATAAAAGCCGAGCGCTGGCTCAAGTCATGGACGCGGGGATTATCGCAACGCCTCTGCCGGCGGCGTTGTCAGAGGCGTTGTCAGGATGACCTTTGTTCCTCGGCCAATCTCGCTTTCGGTCTCGATGCGGCCGCCATGCAGCGCCACGATGCTTTTGACCACCGCGAGACCTAGCCCCAAATTTCCGGAGGCGCTCGATCGCGCCCGATCAGCTCGGTAGAACCGGCTGAAGATATGAGGCAGATGCTCCGCCGCGATGCCGCAGCCGGTATCGGCGACTTCGATCCGCAACGAAAAATCCTCGCGCCGAGCCCGTATTGCCACGGAGCCGCCGCTTGCCGTGTGCGCGATGGCATTGGCAACCAGATTGCCGATGGCTTGCTGGAACAGCGTGTGGTCGAATGCCGCGACAAGTCCGTCCGGCCCGTCTTGCGCGAGCGTAACGCCGGCCTCGGCGGCCATCGGCTCATAAAATTCCAAGATGGCGGCAATTTCCGACCTCACGTCCAGCTCCGCAAAATGCGAGTATGCTCCGGAGCGCTCCGCGCGGGCGAGGAAGAGCAGGCTTTGGATCACCCGGCTGATGCGGCCGCATTCCTCCAAGGCGGAGCCGAGCACGTCGCGGTATTCCTCCCGCGATCGTGGCTTGCCCAGCGCCACCTCGATCTCGCCGCGCAGGTTGTTCACGGGAGTCCGTAATTCATGGGCAACATCGGCCGAAAATTGCGAGACTTGAACAAATGCGTCCTCCAACCGGTCCAGCATGTCGTTGAAGGTTTCCGCCAGTGAACGTAATTCGGCAGGAAGTCCGGCAGGATTGATTCGTTCGTGCAATGTGGAGGAATGGATGGTCCGTGTTGTCCTGATGATATGCTTGACAGGCCGCATGCCATTCCTGGCAATCGCGAAGCCTGTCGCGGCGCAGAGGGCAAGGGAAATGGGCAACACGAACATTAGCCATTCGCGGTAACGCGCCAGAACATGCTGATCGTTGCTCGCATCGAGGGCAACCTCAAACACCCGGCCCGCGCCATCGCGGCTGGTCATGCGCGTGCTCAAGGTTTGGAACACTTGGCCCGAGCCGGTCCGGAGGGCGCGGATGATTTCGCGCCGCGGCGGGATCGCCATCAGGGCCGGAAAATCGGATACCGGCAAGGCCCGGCCCATGCCGCTTGTCTCCAGCTGTGTTTGTCCGTCAGGCGCAATAACGCGGATCCAGATGAATTGCAGACGCGCCAACGGGCCCGCTTGCGCATCAAGCATCGGCTTGGACATGTCCAAACTGGCCGCGTCACGCAGCAGATCGCGGAGATTCGCCGCGGTATTGGTAAGGATACGCCGATCCTCGGCTTTCATGTTGGCCGCCACTGTCCCGTACAGAAAGCTCGTGGCAATCAGGATCAGCAGGAATGACGAAATGGCGTACCAGGCGGTCATTCGCATGACGATCGAGCCGCCGAACCGCCGCGCGCTGTTCGGGCGGCCGCCTCGCCCGGGGAGATCAGCCTGCGGATCGATTTTCAAGGATGTATCCAATGCCCCGAACCGTATGGATAAGTTTATTGTCGAACGGATCGTCCACCTTGGCGCGCAGCCGATGCATATGGACATCCACTACATTCATGCCGCTGTCGAAATTGATCCCCCAGACCTGTTCGGCGATGAGCGTGCGCGATATCGCATGCCCGCTGCGCCGCGCGAGCAGCGATAGGAGCAGGAATTCCTTGGGTGTTAATTCGAGCGCTTGGCCGCGCCGCGCGGCCTTGTGGCGGTGCGCGTCGATCTCCAGATCGGCCACCTGGATTGTCGCCAACTGACGCGCTGGCCCGCGCCGGAGAATGGTTCTGATCCGCGCCAGCAGTTCCGAGAAGGCAAAGGGCTTGATGATATAGTCATCGGCGCCAAGTTCGAGGCCATGCACCCGGTCTGGTACGCTATCCCGCGCGGTCAGGAAGAGAGCGGGAGTTTGGTTCCGCCGCCGCCGCAGTTCCATAAGCACAGACCAGCCATCGCGCCCGGGCAGCATCACATCCAGGATGATCAGATCATAATGATCCTGGCGCGTCAGTGAAACCCCGGTTTCGCCGTCCATGGCGATATCGACGGCAAAGCCGTTTTCCTCCAGCCCTTTCTTAAGAAAGGCGGCGGTTTTCCGTTCGTCCTCGACGATCAGGATTTTCATGCTGGTTCATTCTAGGATGGACATCGGCAAGGCTTCAAGGAAAGACGCCGAGCTTCGCATCCATTCCCCGCAATTGTGAGGGTCGCGCCGATGGTGTATCCATTTTTCCAAAAGGCATCGCCTCAGCCGCCGGAAGGAATCGCCGCATGAAAGCCAAAAGCGTTCTCGACACCATCGGCAACACGCCGCATATCCGCGTCTCGCGCCTATTTCCCGATGCTGAAGTGTGGATCAAGTCCGAACGATCCAATCCGGCTGGCTCCATCAAGGACCGCATCGCTTTCGCCATGGTGGAAGCGGCCGAGGCGAATGGGCAGTTGAAGCCTGGCGGGATGATCATTGAGCCAACTTCGGGCAATACCGGCATCGGCCTTGCGATGGTTGCAGCCGTCAAAGGCTACAGGCTGGTTCTGGTGATGCCGGAATCGATGTCGGTGGAACGGCGGCGGCTGATGCAGGCTTATGGCGCCACTTTTGATCTCACGCCCAAGGAGGGCGGCATGAACGCGGCGATTGCGCGCGCCCACGCTCTTGCGGCGCAAAACCCAGGGGCCTGGATTCCGCAGCAATTTGAAAATCCAGCGAATATCGCCATTCATGCCCAGACCACGGCGCAGGAAATCATCGCTGATTTTCCGGACGGGATTGACGTGCTGATCACTGGCGTCGGCACCGGCGGCCATATCACCGGCTGCGCGGAAGTTTTGAAACAGCGTTGGCCGCGGTTGCAGGCCTTCGCCGTTGAACCGACATTGTCGCCGGTCATTTCGGGCGGCGCGCCTGGGCCGCATCCGATCCAGGGAATCGGCGCCGGATTCGTGCCCGCGAACCTGCATGTCGCCGTGCTCGACGGGGTGATCCAGGTCGAGGCTGAGGAGGCGCGCGAAATGGCCCGCCGTTCGGCAAGCGAGGAAGGATTGCTGGTCGGCGTTTCCTCGGGCGCCACATTGGCTGCGATCTCGAAGAAGCTGCCGGAACTGCCCAAGGGAGCAACTGTGCTCGGTTTCAACTATGATACTGGCGAGCGTTACCTGTCGGTGCCGGACTTCCTGCCGAGCTAAGCGTTTTCGCGGAAGCAAAGCGGTTCCGGCCATTCCTGTTCAGGCTCGCTTACGGGCGGTGTGCTGTCGGTTGGAAACGCGAGGGCTTGCCGCCCATGACCAGCCGGCGGCAGCCAGTTAATAAAGCGTTGCTTCCCCTTTGACATGTCGTTAGGCGTCAGGAGGTTGAAGTCGCGCGTTCAAGCCAGATCTAAAATTCTTACCAATGGCAGTCACATCGTCGTTGAGAGTTGGCCTTTTGACTTTTCATAAGATCAGAATCGAGCGCTTAGAAGGCGCAACAAGCAGCTGCCTTTAGTCCTGCTCCAGCATCCGCGTCGAAGCTATTGCCGAACAGAATGTTAATCAGCGGCAAGTTACGACATTAAAATACTTGCGACCGACATAGACCCGAACGTGATTGCCGTTGGCAAAGCTGGGCTTTACGATGAGAATGCTGTGGCTGTTGTGCCGGCGGATTTGCGCCAACGTTGGTTTGTTCCGGCTAACAACGGGTCGGTTATGTTAAGAGTTGCTGATAATGTGCGTGCCTTGGTAGGCTTTCGCCTATTAAACTTGATTGGCGATTGGCCGATGCAAGGGCGGTTTCAGGCGATCTTCTGTCGCAACGTGGTAATTTATTTCGATAACGCAACATAAACGAGAATTTGGCAACGAATGGTGCCGCTTCTTGATTCGGAAGCAGCTCTTTATATCGGGCATTCCGAGCGCATAACGGGAATGGCGGAGCATGCGCTGCGCAGTGATGGCATTACAACTTATCGGCTGAGAGACGCTAAGAGGAGGCGTGAATGAGGGTGAGGGTGCTCGTTGTCGATGATTCGGCGACAATGCGCGGGCTGATCACGGCAGTGCTACATCGTGATCCGCAGATTGAGGTAGTAGGCCAAGCAGCAAATCCCTATGAGGCGCGTGCTGCAATTAAGCAATTAAACCCAGACGTAATCACGCTTGACATTGAAATGCCTCACATGAATGGGCTCGATTTTTTGGAAAAAATCATGCGGCTGCGTCCGACGCCGGTTATCATGGTCTCAACTCTGACTCAACACGGCGCATCAACCACCTTAGAGGCGCTTGAAATTGGCGCATTTGACTGTGTCGCTAAACCTTTGGATGGCGATTACCACGATTTCAATTTACTGGCCGATAAAGTTAACGCCGCAGCAAAATCTCGGCCGCAGCCGTTGCAAGGCAATTCTGCATGTCGCGCGAATCTCAATGTTCATCATGCTAATTTCGCGCCAGATGGTCGGATGATAGCGGTCGGATCCTCCACTGGTGGTGTCGAGGCACTGATCGCAATGTTAGGTCAGTTTCCCACTAACTGTCCCCCTACTCTGGTCACCCAGCACATGCCGCCAGTTTTTACTAAAAGCTTCGCTCAGCGGCTAAACCGGATTTGCTTGCCTGAAGTCTCTGAAGCAGAAGACAACATGCTGATCTTGCCGGGCCATGTTTATCTTGCACCTGGCAATGCACATCTGGAAGTTACAGATACCAAAAAGCCCCGCTGCCGGTTACGCGAAAATGAACGAGTTAGCGGGCATCGGCCCTCGGTGGATGTGCTATTTAGTTCGATGGCACGAGTCGTTGGTAACAGGTCGATCGGAGTCATCCTGACGGGCATGGGTCGTGATGGAGCACAAGGCCTATTGGAGATGCGGCAAGCCGGTGCTGAGACAATTGGCCAAGACGAAGCAAGTTGCGTAGTTTACGGTATGCCAAAAGCAGCCTTCGAAATTGGTGCAGTCGTTCAGCAGTTGCCGCTCCGCAAAATTGCTGCTCATGTTCTCGATACCGCCAATCTTCATAATATAGGTAAATCCTAACTTTTACTTGGTAAGATTTGCTATTTGAAGTCGGCTATATGTTAAGGACTTAAAGTTCGTCTCGGATCGGTTGCTCAACGAGCCAGCCTTTGTAGCAGCAGGATAGCGGAGGTTGCATAGAGAAACGCTTCAGCTGAGGCGATTGTCGCCTCGACATCTTTGGCGAGGCGCCTGTTGCGGTTGATCCAGGTGAAGAATCGCTCGACCACTCACCTGCAGGCATGTAGGGCGAAGCCGACCCGCGGTCCCCGGTATCCTGCGTCGGCGAACGCGAGTTGCACGAATGGCCAAATCGCGCGTGATGCACGCAGCAACGTGCCGGCGCCCGTCGCGATCTTGGATGTCGGCTGCACGGGCCTGTAGCTTGAGCGACCGGCCAATTGGTGGTCAACCATCGCATGCCGCTTGCATCCCTTGATCTTCTTGCCGCCATATAACCCCGCACGCCACCGCTCTTGCTCGTCTTGACGCTTTGGCGGAGAAGGCAAAGGTCCCATTGCCTCCGGCAATGGAAAGCCTTCGGAGGTTGTCGATGAGGGCTGCGCTAGGACTCGCCTCGCGTCCCGCCCGCTCGCGGTCTCGCATGACCAGGTGATGGTTGATCGTCTTTCATGTGCTGTCGTCGCGCAGCCGAGCGAACCAGCGATACACCGTGCGCCATGGCGAAAAGCTCTCCGGCATTAGCCGCCAGGGAATGCCGCCGCGCAACACATAGCAGATGCCGTTGACGATCTCCTGCATCGGGTGCGCCCGTTTCCGGCCGCAATCGGCTTCACGCGGCAGGAAGGGCAACAGGACTACCCATTTGCCATCGGTCAGGTCGCTTCCATAACGCAGTCCACCGCGGCTATGCTGCCGCCGGGTGCTGGGGTCCACATCAAGATCTCGTCCAGTGTATTGCAACCTCGGCGAATCATGATTTGGTCCGGCCGCTCAGCCCCATGCGATTATGTCAGATGCATTTTGAGACAGCCCCTAAGATCGGCTCGCTAATGGTAAATTTTACCCATTCTGTTGCGCCCACATGCTATTGCGTCAACGGTTGATGTCCGGCTCGTGCTTACGGTGCGTCGCCAGCAATCAATCGTTTTTGACAGCACTTTTCGGCTGATTGCCTTTTTGCTCGCTCATCGCGCCTGGATTGTTGCCAGCCGCGCCCGTTGCCTGATTGGTACGACTTGCCTTCTTATGCTTCATCGCGGATGACGACTTGTCATTGCTGCTGTCGCTATCCGCCGCTTTGACAAGTGGGACAAATTGGGGCGACGCCTGCTGGTGGGGCGCCGGCTGAGCGGAACTGGGCAGGCGGAGCAAGTCTGCGCCTTGGCTAGCCGCATGCGCGGAACCCACGGCGACAAGCCCGGCGATCCCGAAGCCGGCCACACGGAGAAGCAAGGCGTTTATCGATATTTGATTGGTTCTTGCGGGCATTGATTCCTCCTTTGAAGCTATTCAAAAGGTGGGTGTGGCATTTTGAATCAAGTTAAAATGCGGCAACCGTGGTTTTCATTATCGCTCTTGCGCTACCGGCATTCGCATTTAGCTTATTCCTCGATAGGATCGGAAGGCCAGAAACGACTTGAACAAAAAGACAAGTTGCCGAGTCACAGGCTTCACCTTTTGTTAACCAAGGCGTGGTACGCTTTTATTCATGATTGCGTATAAGGATGGGCTTTGAAGTTCGGCAAATTCGCGTTTTTTTATGCGTTAAGCCTATTGGCGCTTGCCGGGTGCGGCATTCCCACGCCGGGAAAATTCTACCGCACGCCCGCGTCCGCGGAGAAATCCGCCGGTAGCTTGATCGACGCGCAGCGTTTTCCATCGCCCTCCTATGCCGATGCCTATCGCATTCTCTATGTTTCGACGGATGTCGAGGGACGCAAATTGCCGGTATCCGCGGTTGTCTACCTGCCAAAAACCACGCCGCCTTCAGGCGGACGCAATATTGTGGCCTGGGCGCATCCGACAACCGGAATCGCGCCCGGCTGCGCGCCTTCGCTGGACCGGCATAACTTTGCGGGGCTGAGCCTGCCGCAGTCGATTCCGGGCCTGGCAAGGTTCATCAGCGCGGGCGACATTGTGACGGCCACGGATTATCCCGGTCTCGGCACGCCTTCGACGCACCCTTATCTGGTAGGACTGAGCGAGGGCCGTTCGATCATCGACTCAGTGCGCGCGGCGCGCCAGCTGCCAGGGGCCGATGCCAGCAACCGTTTCGCCGTCTGGGGCCATTCGCAGGGCGGTCAGGCCGCCTTGTTCGCTGGACAAATTACCGCCTCTTATGCGCCTTCCTTGTCTCTTGTAGGCGTGGCCGCTGCCGCGCCGCCAACAGATTTGGGGCCGGAGCTGACTTCGGTTCACGCTTCAAAGCTGCTGACCGCCTATGTGTATCGCTCCTGGTCGGCAACCTATCATGTGCCGCTTACCAGTGTCGTTGCCCCGGCGGCGGTTCCGGCCGTGATCAAGGCGGCCAGCAAATGCATCAACTCGGTGGGGCAATTTATTGTCGCCGGACGAGCAGCGGCGGCACTGAACAAGGCCTATCTCGCGCATCCGCCAGAGGCGACACCGCCTTGGCCTATGCTGTTTGCGGAAAATTCGCCTGGGCATGCGCCACCAGGAGCGCCGCTGCTGATCGTGCAAGGCGCCGCGGATACCACGGTCAAACCGAAATACACCCGCGCCTTCGCAGCTAGGCTGTGCCGCAAGCGGGCAATTCTGGATTACGTCGAAAAACCGGGCGCGGGCCATGTTTTTATCGGCTATAAATCGGCAAAATTGGCGGCAGCCTGGATTTCCGCTAGGTTTGCCGGCCTTCCGCCGCCGGATAATTGTCCCGCTGCATGGCGTCATACGCCATGACGTCATGCGCCACGGCGTCAGCGGCGATCTCTAATGAGGCGCTGCCAAAAGCCTAGCTGGGCAGATCGCCAGCTGAGCAAAGGCTAAACGAATCTTAACCCAGCCTCTCGTTTTTTAAGTCCAAGGCTATGCCTATTTGAGGGCAACGGCGCCGGCTTTGGCTTGCGCGGTCGCAGTAAAGGTAGCCAATGTCCTTGTCTGGATTGAAAATTTCCCGCGTCAATGCGCGCGCATTTATCATCCCGACGGACCAGCCCGAGGCGGATGGCACATTTTCCTGGACAAGAACCACGCTCGTTATCGCTGAAATTCTTGCGGGCGATCAAACGGGCCTTGGCTATACCTATGCCGATGCAAGCCTCGTTAAGCTGATCGACGAAACGCTGGGGCCGGTCGTGGAAACGCGGGACCCGCTTGATGTCACCGGATCGAATGCCGCCTTGTGGCGCGCCGTGCGGAATCTTGGCCGCGCCGGATTAGCGGCCTGTGCTATTTCAGCCCTCGACATCGCCCTGTGGGATTTGAAGGCAAAGCTGCTCGATCTGCCTTTAGCCAGCCTGCTGGGCCGCCGCCGGGACAAGGTCACGGTCTATGGCAGCGGTGGATTTACCACCTACGACAATAAAACCTTGCAGGAGCAACTTGCCGGATGGGTCGAGCGCGACGGCTGTGACGCCGTCAAAATGAAAATCGGCACTCATCCGGAGCAGGATCCTAATCGGGTTAAAGCGGCGCGGCAGGCGATTGGCGGCAAAGCTGGCCTTTATGTCGATGCCAACGGCGCTTTCGATCCGCGAGGCGCGTTGCGCATGGCGGACGCGCTGGGTGACTATGAGATCGATTGGTACGAAGAGCCGGTCTCCTCCGATGACCGCGCAGGGATGGCTTTCGTCCGCGCACATGTCGGCCCGCTGACAGATATCGCCGCCGGCGAGTATTCTTATACGATGGATGATGTGCGGATGATGCTGGAAGCGCGCGCTGTCGATGTGCAGCAAGTCGATGTTACCCGCGCCGGCGGCATCACCGCCTTCATGCAGGCCGGCGTGCTGTGCGACGCGTTTCATGTCGATCTTTCCGGACATTGCGCGCCGAGCGCTCATCTCCATGCGGCTTGCGCGGCGGCGCGGTTTCGCAATCTCGAATGGTTTCACGATCATGTAAGGATCGAGCAGATGTTGTTTGACGGCGCGCCGCGCGTTGACGGTGGCTTTATCGAGCCTGATCTGTCGCGTCCCGGAATTGGCCTGGCGCTCAAGGAAAAGGAGGCGGAAGCCTATGCGGTTTGATCGCGCGGCCAAGTTGCTGGATAGCCCCATGCTGGATAAACTTCTGGAGAAGTATCCGGTTGTGAAAAACCCGCTGATCCGGCGAGCGGCCTATGCCGCTGGCGGCATCGCCGGGCGGCAGTTGCGCAAGAAGCTTTACGCTGCCCCGGTCCTTCGGCGTCTCCAACCACAGCCTGATCGAAAACATATCGGAAATTCCGCCGTTACCAAGCGAGCAACCATTAAGGCTGCGCAGCGGCTGAACCACAGTTCGGGAATCCTTGCGGCCTCCGTGCTGTTTGACAGCGGCATCGAGCATTACCGGGGGTCGTTTCATAACAAGGCGATGTTCACGCCCTTGGTTGCCTCGACCTTGTCGCTGCTGGCAAGCGGACATGGCGCTGCCGACCAAAGCCCCAGAGCGCACAAGGCGCGGCACGCGATATTCGCGCTGGCAGGAGCAACCGGCGTAATCGGCACGGCGTTTCACATCCACAACGTCAGCGAACAACCCGGCGGCTTCAGCTGGCAGAATTTGTTCTACAAGGCGCCGCTCGGCGCGCCTGCCGCCATCGCTTTATCGGGGCTGATGGGCGTGCTGGCCGAACGGGTGCGCGATACGCCGCATGGTCAGGACCCGTCCTTGCTCGGCTTCACCGCCGGAAGATTTATCGGCCTGGCGACCGCGGCGGGGCTATTGGGCACCACCGGCGAGGCCGGCCTGCTGCATTTTCGCGGCGCCTTCCATAATCCGGTGATGTACGCGCCGGTCACCCTGCCGCCCATCGGCGCTGCGTTGCTGGCCGGCGCGGCTTTGGGCAAATCCGATCATCCGCGCCCACTCACCCGATCCTGGCTGACGCTGACCAGCCTGATGGGCATAGCCGGCGTTGGTTTCCACATTTACGGCGTGTCGCGCGCCATGGGCGGCTGGCGCAACTGGCGGCAGAACATGATTGATGGTCCGCCGATCCCGGCGCCGCCGAGCTTCGTCGGCCTCGCGCTGGCCGGCCTCGCGGCACTCGGCCTGCTGCGCGACCATCCGGACGACTGACATCAAACGAACATACGGCTGAAAAGGAATCCTCGACATGGCACAAAACGTCTCGCAATTCGTCTGGAAACGGCTCTCTGAGTGGGGGATTAGCCGGGTGTTCGGCTATCCCGGCGATGGTGTCGGCGGACTGGACGTGGCGCTCGAACAGGCCAAGGATTACATGCATTACGTGCAGGTGCGGCACGAGGAAATGGCCGCCTTCATGGCCTGCGCCCATGCGAAATTCACCGGCGAGGTCGGGCTGTGCTACGCCACTTCCGGCCCTGGCGCGATCCATCTGCTGAACGGGCTGTATGACGCGAAGCTCGACCACATGCCGGTGGTCGCCATCGTCGGCCAGCAGGCGCGTACCGCGCTCGGCGCGCATTACCAGCAGGAAGTCGATCTGATGAACCTGTTCAAGGATGTCGCCAGCGAGTTCGTGATGATGGGCACGGTGCCGTCGCAGGTCAGGCAGCTGATCGACCGCGCCGTGCGCATCGCCCATGCCACCCGTTCCGTCACCTGCGTGATCCTGCCGAATGATCTGCAGGAGCTTGACTATGTCGATCCGCCGATGGCGCATGGCAGCACCCATACCGGCGTCGGCTATGCCGGCCCCGCCGAAGTGCCGGAGGAAGGCGTTTTGCGCCAGGCCGCAGCGGTGCTGAACGAGGGCAAAAAAGTTGCGATTCTGGTCGGCGCCGGCGCGCTGAAGGCGACTGACGAGGTGATCGCGGTGGCCGACCGGTTGGGCGCCGGCGTTGCCAAGGCGCTGCTGGGCAAGGCGGCGCTGCCCGATGACCTGCCGTTTGTCACCGGCCAGATCGGCCTGCTCGGCACCAAGCCGAGTTGGGACATGATGCAGGAATGCGACACCCTCCTGATGATCGGCTCCGGCTTTCCCTATTCCGAGTTCCTGCCGAAGCCTGGCGACGCGCGCGGCGTGCAGATCGATATCGACGCCAAGATGCTCAGCCTGCGCTACCCGATGGAGGTCAACATCGTGGGCGACAGCGCCAAGACGCTGCGCAAATTACTGCCATTGCTCGACCAGAAATCCGACCGTTCCTGGCGGCAGAAGCTTGAAAAGGAGGTCAGCAGCTGGTGGAAAACCGTGGCGGACCGCGCCATGGTTTCCGCCGATCCGCTCAACCCGCAGCGCGTGTTCCATGAATTATCGCCGCGCCTGCCGGATAATTGCATCCTCACCGCTGATTCCGGCTCGACCGCCAACTGGTACGCCCGCGACATCAAGATGCGGCGGGGCATGATGGGATCGCTCTCCGGCGGCCTCGCCTCGCTGGGCGCCGGCACGCCTTATGCCGTGGCGGCGAAATTCGCCTATCCGGAACGCACCGTCATCGCCTTCATGGGCGACGGCGCCATGCAGATGAACGGCATGAACGTGATGATCACCATCAAGAAATACTGGCGCGAATGGTCGAACCCCAGGCTGATCGTGATGGTGCTGAACAACCGGGATTTGAACCAGGTGACTTGGGAAGAGCGGGTGCAGTTGGGCGAGGGCAAGACCGAATTGACGCAGGCCATCCCCGATCTGCCCTACCACAAATATGCCGAATTGTTAGGGCTGAAAGGCGTGTTCGTTGATCACCCCGACCGCGTTGGCGCCGCCTGGGACGAGGCGCTTGCGGCGGACCGCCCGTGCATCCTCGAAGCCTATACCGACCCGAACGTGCCGCCCTTCCCGCCGCATATCACGCTGAAGGACGCCAAGAACTTCATGTCGATGATCCCGAAAGAGCCGGAGTTGGCCTCGGTACTGTTAGGAAGCGCCAAACAGATGCTGGCATCAGTCCTGCCGCATTCGGACTAAACTAACAAAAGTCCTTTGGTTCGCCAGCCGGCGAGGCTTTCTTTCAAGAAAGAACTGCTTTTCTAAAGGGGTAGCTGATGACGGAGTCTAATCACGGGCATTATCCCGGGTATGACGTACTTAACAAGCGGCACACCATGTCGTGGGATGAAACCACCCGCCGCGTCATCGACCATCGGATCGCGGTAAGGCGGGAGCCGGAATATTTCTCCGCGGCGGAATTCCAGACGCTGGAGGCAGTCTGCGCTCGCATTCTGCCGCAACCGAAGGACCGCGCTCCGGTGCCGCTGGCCGCCTATCTCGACCAGCGGATGCAACAGGCCGGCGATACCGACTTCCGGGTAGCGCCCTTGCCCTATGCCGGCGAGGCCTGGAAACGCAGCCTGCACGCGCTGGATGAGGAAGCCCGCTCCGCCTATGACGCGCGCTTTCACGATCTGGCCGCCGAGGCGCAGGATGCGCTGCTTACCCGGATGCAGGAGGGCGAGCTGAAAAACCCCGCCTGGGGGGACATCCCTTGCCAGCTATTCTTCAAAAAGCGCGTACTGGTCGATATCCCCGCCGCTTATTACGCCACACCCACTGCCTGGAATGAGATGGGCTATGACGGTCCCGCCAGTCCGCGCGGTTATGTGCGGATGGACCTCAACCGGCGCGATCCCTGGGAACCCGTCGAGCTGAAACCGGATGGCGATGCCGCGAAGGTGCGGGAGGAAAACCAGCATGTCGGCTGACCCGATGCACCAACCGCGGGCGATCAATGGCCGCGCGCCGGATGTGTTCCATGCGGATGGCGGCTGGGTGCCGATGCGCGAACACCCGGAAAACCAGGCAGTCGATTTTGTCATTGTCGGCACCGGCGCCGGCGGCGGCACGCTGGCGGCGCGGCTATCCGAGATGGGTTTCTCGGTGGTCGCCTTCGATGCCGGGCCCTATTTCCGTCCGCTGGAGGATTTCGCCTCGGACGAAACCGAACAGAACAAGCTGTACTGGACCGACCGGCGGGTGTGTGACGGCGAGAACCCGATCCAGATGGGCGGCAAGAACAGCGGCAAGTCGGTAGGCGGCAGCACCGTGCATTACGCCATGGTGTCGCTGCGCTTCCGGCCTGACTGGTTCAAGAGCAAGACGATTCTGGGCTATGGCGCCGATTGGCCGCTCGATTGGCGCGAGATGTGGCATTATTATGGAGTAGCCGAAAAGGCGATGAGCATTTCCGGCCCGGTCAACTATCCTTGGGGGCCGAAACGCCCGCGCTATCCTTACCGGGCGCATGAGGTGAACGGTCCTGGAAAGTTGCTGGCGCGCGGCGCCGAGGCGCTCGGCTATAAATGGACGCCGACACCGCTGGCCACGCTGTCCGCGCCGCATTCCGCGAAATTTGGCGATTCGCCGCCGTGTGTCTATCGCGGCTTCTGCCGCTTCGGCTGCTCGACCAACGCCAAACGCAGCGCCCTAACAGTGTGGATTCCGCGCGCCATCGCCGCCGGCGCGGAGATCCGCGACCTCGCGATGGTGGGGCGGATCGAGACCAGCGCGGCGGGGCGGGTGACGGGGGTGCATTATCATCGCGAAGGCGAATGGCATTTCCAGCGAGCGCGTAATGTGGTGGTCGCCGGCTACGCCATCGAAACGCCGCGCCTGCTGCTGAATTCGGCGAATGACAAGTTCCGCGACGGCCTCGCCAACAGCTCCGGCCTGGTCGGCAAATATCTGATGACCCAAAGCAACCAGGCGGTCTGGGGCCAGATGAAGGAGGAGGTGCGCTGGAACAAAGGGCCGCCTTCGCTCGCCATCACCGAACATTGGAATTACGAGGATAAAAAGGATTTCCACGGCGGCTATTGCTGGATGGGGCAGGGGCCAATGCCCATCGAATGGGCCTCGGTGCAGACCGGCGCGCGCGGAATCTGGGGCGAGGCGCTGCGCACCGAGATGATGCAGTACAATCACCAGATCGGCGTGAAGATGGTCGGTGAAATGCTGCCCGATCTGCGCAATACGGTGACGCTGGCCGATGACAAGGATCAATACGGGCTGCGCGTCGCCCGCATCACCTATTCCTGGAGCGACAACGACAAACGGTTGATCCGCCACGCGCTCGACCAGATGCGGATGAGCCTGGAAGCCATCAATGCCACCAATATTTTCGAGCAGGACGACGATACCAACCATCTCGGCGGCACCGCGCGCATGGGGTTTGATTCCGAAACCAGCGTGGTCAACGCCGATTGCCGCAGCTGGGACATCCCGAATTTATGGGTGTGTGACGGCTCGGTGTTCCCCACTGTCGGCGGCGTCAACCCGGCTTTGACCATCCAAACCATCGCGTTGCGCACCGCGGACCGGATCAAGGCGCTGGCGGACCGGGGCGATCTATAGCAAGACTCGGTTGCGGCAACATGATGGTTCAACCTATGTGGCGCTTTGCATAAGGAGAACAACATGAAGCTCCCTAGTTTTTTGCTCGGCCTCGGCGCTGCCACAGTCTCAACGGTAGCGATGGCCGCGCCGCTCCCAGCCATGCAGCTTATTGGCAAGGGCAATCAAATCTATAGCTGCCAGCATAAATCGGCTGGATATTCCTGGACATTGAAAGGGCCTAACGCGCATCTTTATGACGCAAGCGGTAAAATGGTTGCCCGCCATTATTTCGGGCCGCGCTGGCAGGCTAATGACGGCAGCACGATCAAAGGCGCGGTTCTGGATGCCAACGCTTCGCCGCAGGCAGGCAAAGACAATGCGCCGTGGCTGGTTCTGCATGCGGTCCTTGAGAAGGGGCGCGGAGTTTTTGACCATGTTAACTTGGTGACGCGAACCGACACAGAAGGCGGCGGCATCCCCAAGCAGGCCTGCGACGCCGCGCGAAACGGCCAGAGCGTGAGCGTACCCTATAAGGCCCTCTACACGTTTTTTTTCCAAGCCAGCCGCCGCTTTGGCCAGAAACTAATCCGCAACTAATCCGCTAGACCATTTTCCGATCAAATCGAATCTGAAAATGGTCTAGCCACTTTGTTTTATCGAGCCGATTTACCCGATCATGGATCACAAGAGTGATCCAACTTGATCGGGATCGGCTCTAGGCCGGAACCGCAAGCGTCAGCGGGCCTCATGCGTGATCCGCTCGGAAAGATGCGCGACCACGATGCCAAACACGCTGACAGTTGCTTCATTCACCACCGTATGTCCATCGGGCTGCAGATACAGCCATTGCTCCATCTCGCCGCCAAAAGGCGTTTTCATCGGGTAACTCAGGTGAAATAGATTGCCATAGGCCTCGCCCTTCACCGGGCCGGACGCATCGGTCAGCGTCGCGGCATAATGATGCGCGTCGACGCGCTGCATGACCCAGCTCCGCATCTTCGGCGCGCTGTGACCAAAAGCGACGCTCTGATCCAAACGAAAGCTGCCATCGGGCAGCATTTGCCCATGCCCTTCAACATGAAAACGTTCGGTCGGCGCGCCGTCGCGATTCTCCAGAACACCGGTTGAGGTGGTCGTGCCTGCAAAGAAAATCTCAGGCCGCATTTTGGGCGTGCCGCCTTTAAAAGCGGAAGGCGGAAGCGCTGACGCACAGCCGCTTATGCCAGTGGCGAGAAGCATGATGGCGCAAGCCGATTTTGAAACCATGGTTTCCTTTAAGAACGAATCCGGTTCTATGTGTTATAGCGGATATTGCGTAAGGTAGATATTGTAGTAATGTACCTACCTCTCTTACAATGAGGTGCTTTGCGATGGTTACCACCCTGTCAAGCCGCGAATTCAATCAGGATGCCAGCCGCGCTAAAAAAGCCGCGCAAAATGGCCCAGTATTCATCACAGATCGCGGCAGGCCCGCGCATGTGTTGCTAAGCATCGAAGAGTACCGGCGGCTTACTGAAGGCTGTCGGAAGATTTCGGATATGCTCGCGATGCCGGGCATCGAGGACATCGAATTGGAACTTCCACAACGCCATGATTTTGCCCGTCCCGCCGATCTTTCCTAATGTTTGTTCTCGATACCAACGTGGTGTCCGAACTACGCAAGGTGCGCCTTGGAAAAGCCGATGGCAATGTCGCGAAATGGGCTGATGGCGTGGACGCTGCCGGCCTTTATGTATCGGTCATTACAATTGAGGAGCTAGAAATTGGCGTGTTGCTCGCCGAACGGCGCAATGCGGCGCAAGGCGCGATGTTGCGGGCATGGCTAAGCAATTATGTTCTGCCAGCGTTCAGCGGACGCATCTTGCCCGTCGATCTGGCCATCGTCCGGCGCAGCGCAAAGCTGCGCGTGCCCGATCCTCGCCCAATCCGCGATGGTTTGATTGCCGCGACTGCGTTAGTGCATAGCATGACAATTGCCACGCGAAATGTTGCCGATTTTGAATCGACCGGCGTACCGTTCGTTAATCCTTGGGATGCGATTTAAAGTGTTGCGCGATGCTTGGCTACAGATTCTAAACAAGATTTTCAAAACGGAACGAATGCGCAAGCCTGCAGCCGATCAAACGGAGATTTTGCCGCCCAAGCTTACTGAAACCGCTTGAGCCGCCTGCCGGACCAGCGCCCCCAGCACCGGAATGCGCTCGTCCTGGATGCGCGCCATCGGGCCGGAGACGGACAGCGCCGCCAGCGGATCGCGATTTTCGTCGAAGATGATGGCGGCGATGCAACGCAGGCCAACAGCGTGTTCCTCGTCGTCAATGGCAAAGCCGCGCGACCGGCCTGCGGCCAGATCATCCCGCAGCGCGGCGGCGGTGTTACGGGTTTTCAGCGTCATGCGCGGCAGGCCTTGCTTGTGCAGCAATTTCGCTAGCGCTTTCGGCTCCATCGCGGAAAGCAGCGCCTTGCCGACGCCGGAGCAGTGCAGCGGCACCCTGGCGCCGGGGCGGGCGAAGGCGCGCATCATCTGGCGGCATTCGACCTGCGCCAGATACACCGCCTGTCCCTGATCCTCGATAGCGAGGTTGACCGTCTCGCCGCTATCCTCCATCAGCCGTCGCATCGCCGGACGCGCGATACCAGCCAAATTGCGGGATTTCGTGAAGGCGTTGCCGGCGATGAAGGCCTGCACGCCGACGCTCCACAGCCGCCGTTCGGGGTCGAATTGCACATACCGCTCTTGCTGTAGCGTGGTGAGCAGCCGGTGGGCGGTGGAGGCGGACAATCCGACCTGCTGCGCCGAATCTGTTAGCGTGATCCCGTCATCGGCATCGGCCAACGCGTTGAGCAAGGCCAATGCGCGCATCAGCGACTGCACCTGCCCACGTTCCGGCTCGCGCGGCGTCATGGGCTTCAGTCCAGGCTTGGCCATCAATAATCTTCCTTGCACGGAATCCCGCAATACGTTGAAAAAAAACGATAAAACTGAGCTGCTTTCATGATGCGGGAAAGTTTCCACAAAACCTGGAAATCCTTTAGGGTGGTTATGTTATGCCGGCAAGTAAGCCCGGCGCTGGAGCGGAGGAGCAAAATAATGGCCAGGATGAAAGCAATCGAGGCGGCGGTGCGGGTGCTGGAGCGCGAAGGCGTGACGGTAGCCTTTGGCGTGCCGGGAGCGGCGATCAACCCGCTTTACGCGGCGCTGAAAGCGCGCGGCGGCATCCGGCATATCCTCGCGCGCCATGTCGAGGGCGCCTCCCATATGGCGGATGGTTATTCCCGCGCCAAGCCAGGCAATATCGGCGTCTGCATCGGCACCTCAGGTCCGGCGGGCACCGACATGATCACCGGGTTGTACACTGCGCAGGCGGATTCCATTCCCATCCTGTGCGTCACCGGCCAGGCGCCGCGCGCCAAACTCTATAAGGAGGATTTCCAGGCCGTCGATATCGAATCCATCGCCAAATCGGTGAGCAAATGGGCGGTGACGGTGCGCGAGCCCGCTCTGGTGCCGATGGTGTTCCAGCAGGCCTTCCATGTCATGCGCTCCGGGCGTCCCGGCCCGGTGCTGATCGACCTGCCGATCGACGTTCAAATGGCCGAGATCGAGTTCGATGACGACACCTATGAGCCTCTGCCGGTGCACAAACCCGCTGCTTCGCGCCGGCAGGCGGAAAAGGCGCTGGCCATGCTCAACGCCGCGGAGCGTCCGTTGATCGTCGCCGGCGGCGGCATTATTAATGCCGATGCCAGCGATCTGCTGGTCACATTCGCGGAACTCACCGGCATTCCCGTCATCCCGACGCTGATGGGCTGGGGCGCCATCCCCGATGATCATAAGCTGATGGCCGGCATGGTCGGCCTGCAGACCAGCCACCGCTACGGCAATGCCAATTTCCTCGACTCAGATTTCGTCATCGGCATCGGCAACCGCTGGGCCAACCGGCATACCGGGTCAGTGGAGGTCTATACCAAGGGTCGCAAATTCATCCATGTCGATATCGAGCCGACACAAATTGGCCGCGTCTTCGGGCCGGATTTCGGCATCGTCTCCGATGCGAAAGCGGCGCTCGCCATGTTCATTGAAGTGGCGCGCGAGATGCAGGCTTCAGGCGCGCTCAAGGATCGCGCCGAATGGGCGGCTTCCTGTGAGCACCGCAAGCGCAACATGCTGCGCAAATCGCATTTTGATGCCGTGCCGCTCAAGCCGCAGCGGGTCTATCAGGAAATGAACGAAATCCTCGACCGCGACACCTGCTATGTCACCACCATCGGCCTGTCGCAGATCGCCGGCGCGCAGTTCTTGCGGGTCTATCAGCCGCGCAACTGGATTAATTGCGGTCAGGCCGGGCCGCTCGGCTGGACCCTGCCGGCGGCGCTCGGCGTTCGCGCCGCCGATCCTGACAAGAAAATCGTGGCGCTGTCCGGCGATTACGATTTCCAGTTCATGCTGGAAGAACTGGCGGTTGGCGCGCAGCACAAGCTGCCCTATCTGCACGTGGTGGTGAACAACTCCTATCTCGGCCTGATCCGCCAAGCGCAGCGCGGCTTTTCGATGGATTTCGAGGTCAGTCTCGCCTTCGACAACATCAATATCCCGCCCGATGAGGACGCGGTGCGCGGCTATGGCGTCGATCACGTCGCGGTCGCCGAAGGGCTAGGGTGCAAGGCGATCCGGGTGAAAAGCCCCAACGAGTTCAAGGACGCCTTCGCGCGCGCCGAGCAACTGATGCAGGAACACCAGGTTCCAGTGGTGCTGGAATTCATCCTGGAGCGGGTGACCAATATCGCGATGGGCACCGAGGTGGACAGCGTCAACGAATTCGAGGAGATCCTCTGCCTTGACCCAACGCTCTCGATCCGCAAAAGCCAGGAAATGGGCCGCGCCGAGGCGAAGCCGCTGGAGCCGGCACGGTAACTGATAAAAATTTTTTGTTTCCGCAGGCGCGGCGCCTTTCTTTTAAGAAAGAACTGCTTTTTTAAAAGCGCTTCTTTTTTGTAAAAAAGAAGCAAAAAACTTTTGTAATTTAGCTGGGGATGTTGATGCCAAAATTTGCTGCCAACCTCACGATGCTGTTCAACGAGATGCCCTTTCTTGACCGGTTCGCCGCGGCGGCCAAGGCAGGATTTAAGGGCGTCGAATTTCTGTTTCCCTACGAATACGACAAGCAGCGCCTTGCCGATCTGCTGGCCGAGCATCGCCTCGAAATCGTGCTGCACAACCTCCCAGCCGGGGATTGGGCAGGCGGCGAGCGCGGCATAGGCTGCCTGCCCGGACGCGAGCAGGAATTTCGCGAAGGCGTGGAGCGCGGCATCGAATACGCCACTGCCTTGCGCTGCCCGGTGATCAACTGCCTGGCGGGCATTCCCAAAACGATCAGCCGCGAGCAGGCGCGCGAGACCTTCGTTGAAAACCTTCGCTACGCCGCGCCCAAGCTCGCCCAAGCCGGCATCCGCATGCTGATCGAGCCGATCAACACGCGGGACATTCCCGGCTTCTTCGTGAACTATACCCGCCAGGGCCTCGACATCATCGCGGATGTCGGTTCCGATAACCTGAAGCTCCAGCACGATCTCTATCACATGCAGATCATGGAGGGCGATCTGCTGGAAACCGTCAAGGCGAACCTGCCGAAAATCGGCCATATGCAGATCGCCGATAACCCGGGACGGCACGAACCGGGCACCGGCGAGATCAATTACCCCTTCCTGTTCCGCGAGATTGACAAGCTTGGCTATGACGGCTGGATCGGCTGCGAATACAAGCCGCTGGGGGAAACCAGCGCCGGGCTTGGCTGGCTCGCTTTAATGACAAAACCTGAGGGAGTTTCGGCGTGAGCACAATTGGTTTCATCGGCCTTGGCATCATGGGCACGCCCATGGCGGAGCATTTGCTGACAGGCGGCCACAAGCTTTTCATTTATGACATCAAGGCGGTGCCGCCGTCGCTGACCGAAAAGGGCGGCATCGCCTGCGCCTCCGCGCAGGAAGCGGCGAGCAAAGCCGAGATCATCATCACCATGGTGCCGGATACGCCGCATGTCGAGGCCGCCTTGTTCGGCGAGAGCGGCGTGGCGAAAGGCCTGACACCCGGCAAGATCGTAGTCGATATGAGTTCGATCTCGCCGATCGAGACCAAGATTTTCGCCCGCCGCATCAACGAACTGGGCTGCGACTATCTCGACGCTCCGGTTTCGGGCGGCGATGTCGGCGCCAAGGCGGCCAGCTTGACCATTATGGTCGGCGGCCCGGAAAAGGCGTTCGCCACGGTGAAGCCGATTTTTGATCTGATGGGCAAGAACATCACCTTGGTCGGCGGCAATGGCGACGGGCAGACCACCAAGGTGGCAAACCAGATCATCGTCGCGCTGACCATCGAAGCGGTGGGCGAGGCGCTGCTGTTCGCCTCGAAAGCCGGGGCGGATCCGGCGAAGGTGCGGCAGGCGCTGATGGGCGGCTTCGCTTCGTCGCGCATTCTCGAAGTGCATGGCGAGCGCATGGTCAAGCGCAATTTCGCGCCCGGCTTCCGGATCGAATTGCACCAGAAGGACCTCAATCTCGCTTTGCAGGGCGCCAGAAGCCTCGGCATCAGCCTGCCGAACACCGCGACTTGCCAGGAATTGTTTAACGCCGCCGCGGCGAATGGCGGCAAGGCCTGGGATCATTCCGGCATGGTCAAAATCCTCGAACGTCTTGCCAATTTTGAGATCGGCCAGACCCCGGAATAGCCCCCATGAATAAAGCGGGGGATAAAGCGGGCGACCCGGACCCGCGCCGCCTGCTGCTGCAAATGTTCGAAGCGGCGGTGGATGCGGCGGCCCCCTTGCTTTGCCTGCCGCCGCATCTGCCTAAGCCGCCGCGTGGTCGTACCATCGTAATCGGCGCGGGCAAGGCCGCCGCCTCGATGGCGCAGGCGGTGGAAGCGCACTGGCCGGAACAAGCGCCATTGGCAGGGCTTGTCGTTACCCGCTACGGCCATGGCGCGCCCACCAAGCGCATCGAAGTGGTCGAAGCCGGGCACCCGATGCCAGACGCGGCGGGGAATGCCGCCGCATCGCGCATCATGGCGATGCTGCGCGGCCTCACGGCGGATGACCTGGCGCTGTGCCTAATCTCAGGCGGCGGCTCGGCCTTGCTTGCCGCTCCGGTGGCGGCCATCACCCTTGATGACAAGCGGGCGATCAACCGGGCGCTACTGCTCAGCGGCGCCAACATCCATGAGATGAACTGCGTGCGCAAGCATCTCTCGGCGGTCAAGGGCGGCAGGCTGGCCATGGCGGCGTCGCCCGCTCAGGTGGTCGCGTTGATTATCTCCGACGTGCCGGGCGATGATATTTCGGTCATCGCTTCCGGCCCGACCTGCCCGGATCCGACGACGCGCCAAGACGCGTTGGCCATCCTGCTGAAATACGAGATCGATATTTCTGAAAGCGTCGCCCTTTGGCTCGCCGATCCCGCTTCGGAAACGCCGAAGCCGGGCGATCCGCGCCTCGCCGCCGCGCGCAACATCATCATCGCGACGCCGCACGCCTCGCTCGCCGCCGCCGCGGCGGTCGCGCGGCAGGCCGGCGTCACGCCGCTGATCCTCGGCGACGCCATCGAAGGCGAGGCGCGCGACGTCGCCTTGGTGCATGCCGCGATCGCCAAATCCTGCGCCGCCCATGGCGAACCTGCAACGCCGCCCTGCGTGCTGCTCTCCGGCGGCGAAACCGCGGTCACCGTGCGCGGCCAGGGCCGGGGCGGGCGTAACGCCGAATTCCTGCTGGCGCTCGGCGTGGCGCTCGACGGTCATCTTGGCATCCATGCACTCGCCGCCGATACCGACGGCATTGACGGCACCGAGGATAATGCCGGCGCATTGCTCGGCCCTGATTTTCCGTCGCGCGCGGCCCTGGCCGGAATAGCGCCGAAATTGCTATTAAGCAACAATGATGGATATACCGCCTTTTCAACCCTGGATGATCTTGTCATCACCGGCCCTACGCGTACAAATGTCAACGACTTCCGCGCGATTCTCATAAAGACCACCAAAGCTTAAAAAAATAGGCTTGACGCGTTAAAGCCGAACAACAGGGAACTTCCATGTTTCATCAGTTGCTGACCCCGATCGCGGGCAGTCTCGGATTATCCTTCATCGTTGCCGCCTTGCCTGCCGCCACTGTCCTGGTGCTGCTCGGCGTGTTGCGCCGGCCAGCCTGGCAAGCTTCGTTGGCCGGGCTGATCGTTGGTCTCATCATCACCACCCTCGCCTGGAAATTTCCCATCGGCCTGGCGCTCGACAGCATCGCCGCCGGCGTCACCTTCGCGCTGTGGCCGGTAATGTGGATCGTCTTCAACGGCATTCTCTTGTACAACGTCGCGGTCGCCTCCGGCCGGTTCGACGCGTTCCGCGACTGGCTGCTGGACAACCTGCCGAATGACCGGCGGGTGGTGCTGGTGCTGGTCGGCTTTTGCTTCGGCGCGCTGCTGGAAGGCATCGCCGGTTTCGGCGTGCCGGTCGCGGTCACCAGTTCGCTGCTGATCATGGTGGGCTTTCCGGCGCTGGAAGCGCTGACCTTCACGCTGATTTTCAACACGGCGCCAGTCGCCTTCGGCGCGCTGGGCGTGCCGATCACCGTGCTCGGCGTCGTCACCCATCTGCCGGCGGTGACACTGGGCGCCATGGTCGGACGGCAATTGCCGATCTTCGCGCTGTTCCTGCCCTGCTACGTCATTGCCGCCTATGGCGGCAGGCGTTCGGTCACGGCGCTGTTCCCGGTGCTGCTCGTTGCCGGCGCCAGCTTCGCGATCACCCAATTCGTTGTCGCGAACTTCGTCAATTACAGCCTAACCGACGTGCTTTCATCGCTGATCTCGCTGATCGTCACCACCTTGTTCCTGAAAACCTGGAGCCCGGCCCCGGACCCGCAATTCGCCATCCGCGCCGATGTGCTGGCCGACCGCGCAAGCGCCCGCGCGCGCGCCAATCCAAGCCGGGGAGGCGCGGTGGGCGCCGACGTCACCGCCCGGCGCGTGCCCGGCTGGCAAGGCTGGATGCCCTGGATCATCGTCTCCGTCGTTGTAATCCTGTGGACCATCTTCAAGGTCTTCCTGATCGGCGACACCAAAATCTTCTGGCCCGGCCTCAACAAAGCGGTGTTCATCACCCTCTATAAAATTCCCTATGTCGCGCTGTGGGATTTCCAGCCGCTCGGCACCGGCACCGCCATCCTGCTCTCGGCGGTGCTGACAGCGGCCTTTGTCGGCATGACGCCAGGCGTGTTTTTCGAGCAAATCGCCATCACCTGGCGGCAGACCCGCATCGCGATTCTCACCGTCTGCCTCATCGTCGGCCTCGCCTATCTGATGAACTATTCCGGCCTCACCTATACGCTCGGCCTCGCGGTGTCCTCCATCGGCTTGATCTACCCGCTGATCGCGCCTTTCCTCGGCTGGATCGCGGTGTTCCTGTCGGGCAGCGACACCTCCGGCAATGCCCTGTTCGGTAATTTGCAAGTGGTGGCGGCGCGGCAACTTAACCTCAGCCCCATCCTGATCGCCGCCACCAATTCCTCCGGCGGCGTGATGGGCAAGATGATCTCGCCGCAGAACATCGCGACCGGTGTTTCCGTCACCGATCTGAAAGGCCAGGAAGGCGTGGTGTTCGCCCGTACCTTCAAACACAGCATCATCTTCACCCTAGCGCTCGGCATTCTCGTGCTGATCGAACAATACCTCATCCCCGGCATCATTCCAGGGAACTTCCATTAACGCCTGATCGTTTCAGGCCGGCCTGCGCTTTCTTTATCTGCGTAAATCGGCGCAATCTGCGGATCATCCTTGATATTCGCAGATTGATCCGCTTTGCATGCGTTAAGCCATTGTAAGGCGGCCATAACGGAACGGTAAGACCGCCGTCAGAATTCTGCGTTAAGATAATATCGTTAGCAAAACGTAACTTTGGGGGAAACGCGCGTGAAAATCAATCGCATCGGACATCGCATGGCACGGCTTGGCTTGGGAACGGCCTGCGCGAGCCTTGGCTTGGCGCTTCTTGCTGGCACGGCTTTCGCCGCGGCGGAGAATTCGGCTTCCGGTCCAAGCGCGCAGGATTTCACCAAGGCGGCTAGCAATAAAAGCAACTGGATTTTGCCGGCCAAGGATTACAGCGGCAATCGTTATGTCGATTCGACCGCGATCACGCCTGATAACGTCAAGCAGATGAAGCCGGCCTGGAAATTCCCCATCAGCGATAGTGGCCCGATGGAGACCGCGCCGATCGTCTGGCACAACACCATCTACATCACCTCCGCGCATGACCATGTCTACGCGCTCGACGCGAAAACCGGCAAGCAGAAATGGACCTTCACGGACAACCCGCATGTCATCGCCTTTGCCGCCAATCGCGGCGTGGCGCTGATGGATGGCAATGTCTATATCGCGACGCTTGACGGACACCTCGTCGCGCTGAATGCCGACACCGGCAAGAAAGTGTTCGACGTGAAGACCGTCAAGGACCCGACAAACTCCTTCTACACCATGGCGCCGGTGCCCTATCATAACAGCGCCACCGGCCAGAACATGCTGATCCTCGGCGTGGCGAATGGCGATTGGGGCGGCGTCGGCAACATCGCCGCCTACAACCCCAAAAACGGCCATGAAATCTGGCAATGGGACACCATTCCAGGCCCTGGAAAGCCGGGCCATAGCAGCTGGCCAGGCGATAGCTGGAAGCGCGGCGGCGGCGCCGTATGGAGCGGCATCGCCATCGACCCAAAATCGCAGACGCTGTATATCGATGCCGGCAATCCGCAGCCGGATTTTCTCGGCACGGCGCGCAAGGGCAAGAATCTCTACACCAACTCGACGATTGCGCTGGACATCTCCGGCAGCCAGCCGAAGATGAAATGGTATCATCAGTATATCCCGCATGACACGCATGATTGGGATCCGGCGATGCCTCCCGTGCTATTCACCGGCATGATCGACAAAAAGCCGGAGCATCTGGTGGCCGCCGGCGACAAGGGCGGCAATTTCTGGGTGTTGGATGCCGATAACGGCAAGCTGGTCTATCATACCGCGGTTAGCTTTCAGCATAATCAGAACAGCGAACCGAACGCCGCCGGCAATGTCGCTTGCCCTAACACCAATGGCGGCGTCGAATATAATGGCGGCACCTTCGATCCAAACACCAACACCTTCTACGTGCCGAGCAGCAATGAATGCGGATTGTGGAAATCCACCAAGCAAGCGGTGTACATCTCCGGCCAGTTCTATCTGGGCGGCGTGTTCCCGCAATTCGTCGGTCCCAACACCGGGCAGATGAACGCGATCAATATTGGCAATGGCGTGTTTAACTGGCGCTGGTCCTCGAAGCTGCCGATGGTCGGCGGCGCGACCGTTACCAAGAGCGGGCTGGTGTTCTCCGGGCTGCTGAACGGCGATCTCGACGCTTTCGACGCCAAAACCGGCAAGGTTGACTGGTCCTATGACACGGGCGCGCCAATCATCGCGCCGGTTTCGGCCTTCGAAATGGACGGCAAGGAATATGTCGCGGTGGCCTCCGGTCCGGCCGGCAACCAGCAAATCTCCGCGCTGCCCGCGAAAAATGCCGGGGCGATGCTGACGGTTTTCGCCGTTCAATGAACCGCCTTGCTGAACAGCGCCTGAAGCCGGCCCGCATCCTGGGGCCGGCTGCTTTTTTATCGATTGGTTGTTTGATCCTCGGCTTCGCCTCTAACGCCGCCGCGCATGCTCCAGCGGCGCCAGCGCATGACGATAGCAGAATGCCCGCGGATCGCAGCACGGCGCAGGCGGCGCTTACGGATATCAAGGCGGCGATCCAGGCCATTGTCGCAGCGGAAGACGATTCCGCCACCGGCCCCGCAAGCTACAAAATGCGCGCCCAGCAGGCGATCAATGCGCTGGTGGGGCAAGATGACGATGCCTACAAGCCGGTCGCCACGCAATCTCCAGCCAGCCAATCTTCTGGCTGGAAGCCGGCGGATCAAGCGGGCGCGATCGGCGATATCAACCATTTGCTGGACCGCGCGGCCTCGCCCCCTTGGGTTCCCACCTTGCATGGAGTGACGGCCAATATCCAGGCGGCGGTCGCCCGTTTGCAGGAGGCGCAGACTGCCAAGGGGTTGATGGCCTACCAGATCGCGATTTCGCAATCGCTGATCAGCCTCGAAGTCGCGGAAGGCCGCCGCGGCGAGATCGGCGCGCTTGGCGGCATGCGGGGGGCGATCGAGAACACGACATTGGCGGTGCCCGGCGACGCCAAGCTGGTCGATGGCTGCGCCGCTCCCAAGCTGGCGCCCGCCTATGGCGTTCACGCGGGCTATCTGTTGTACCGCACCATCCCCCTCCAGCGCGGCGGCCAAACCGGTCAACCTGCAACCTGGACAATTGCCAATCCGGGCGGCAGCACGATTGCCGCGCATAATGGGTTTCTGGTCTTCAATCTTCCCGAATCCGCCATGCGGCATCAGCTTTGCGCCGTGGCGAAATCCGATACGTCAAGCTCCAGCAATGAAGGATCGTCCCATGCATCGGAATAATCATCTGGCCCTTGGCGCGGCATTGGTTTTCGCTCTCGCCGGCGGCGCGCTGTTCACGGCGAACGCCAATGCGGCAACACCTGCGATGCCGTACACAGCGGCGCAAGCAAAATCCGGCATGACGGTGTATTCCAGCCAATGCGCCAGTTGCCACGGCGTCAATTTACAAGGAGTCGCCGCCCCGGCCATCGCCGGCGCCAGTTTTCTCAAAACCGCCGAAGCCAATAAATGGAGCTTGCAGACCATCGACCAGATCGTGGTCAACAATATGCCCTTCAGCGCGCCGGGGTCTCTGACGCCAAAACAATATGCCGACGTCATGGCGTATCTGTTGGCGGCGAATTGCTACAAGGCCGGCAGCGCGCCATTTCCAACAACCGCCCCGGCAAGCTTTGCCAATGTGCAGCTCAAGCCATTCTCAAGCAAAAACGCCGGCGCCGACAAAAACGGCGTCTGCCCGCTCAAGTCATAAAGCAGTAGCCTAATGCCAAGCGGCATGGGGATTAACCTATCGCGAAAGCAAGATCATGGGGCTTTGCCCCCTGAAACCCCCACTAAGGGCTCAGCCCTTAGAACCCGCTAGATGGCTTTCCGCTGGGAGGGGTCAGAGACCCCTCCCAGCGGAAAGCCAAGTAATGGATTCCAAAGGCTCCGCCTTTGGCGGAGGTCCAGGAGGCGGAGCCTCCTGGCCTTACTCCTGCCGACAGGTCAATCTTTATACGGCCTGGTATTACAGCTCTGCCTTTGCCTTCACCATCAATCCGTGGCGGTGAAGCTTCCGGTACAAGGTGTTGCGGCTCATCCCCAGGGATGCCGCTGCGGCGCCGATCCGCCAATGCTGTTCGTTCAGCGCCTGCAACAGCCTTTCGCGCTCATCCGGAACGGATGCGGTTTCATCGTTGCGATCAGACAACGCAGGCGCGCTTAGGCTTTCGGCTGCGCCCTTGGCGATTTGCAGCGATGGTGGCAGATGCCGCAATCCAATTGCTTCGCGTTCGGCCAAGGCCACCGCCATGCGCAGCACATTGCGCAATTCGCGGATATTGCCCGGCCATTGATGCGCCGACAGCGCCAGCCATGCGCCAGGCTCGAACACCACGTCGCCGCCCTCGTTCTCCTCGGCCGCGATGTGGCGTATCAACTCGCCGCGGTCGCCGCGGTCGCGCAGGCTGGGCAGTTGCAACGTGACGCCGTTCAGCCGGTAATACAGATCCATGCGGAATTCGCCACGCGCCACTAAAGCCGGCAAATCCTGATGGGTGGCGCTGATGATCCGCACATCCACCGGCAAGGTGCGATCGCTGCCGAGCGGGCTGATCTCGCTTTCCTCGAGAACCCGCAACAGCCGCGCCTGCGCCACAAGCGGCATGTCGCCGATCTCGTCAAGGAACAGCGTGCCGCCATCGGCGGTGAGCACCTTGCCTTTACGGCCGCCGCCGCGCGCGCCGGTGAAGGCGCCTGCTTCATAGCCGAATAATTCGGCCTCGATCAGCGTTTCAGGCAGTGCCGCGCAGCTGACCGCGACAAAGGGCTTGTCATGCCGCGCGCTGGCCTGGTGAATCCGCCGGGCAAAGCTGTCCTTGCCGGTGCCGGTTTCGCCTTGCAGCAGGATATGGATTTTCTTGTCGACAACGCGTTCAAGGCACCAGAAATTATGCGCCATCGCGGCGTCCTTGCAGCGCGCGGCATCGAGTTGCAGGCGGGTCCTGCCAGCCTGTTCCGGCGCCTGCTTTGCGCCAATGCGCGCCTGTCGCCTGGCTTGCGGCGGCGTTAGGCTGGCATAAAGCCGTCGCGTTCCCTGCGCCCGGGGATTGCGCGGCACTGCGAGAAGCTCGCCGGGCCGCGTGGCGGCATGCGCGAAACACCGATCGGCGGAGAGGCCAAGCAAATCCTCCAGGCCGCGCCCGATCAGCGCCTCATGCGTGGCGCAGCCGAGCAAGCCCGGCGCGGTGTTGTCCGCCGCGCGGATCCTGCCATCCTCGCCGATGGCCAGCAGCGAATCATAGTGCAGTCCCGCCAGTTCACGCTGCTGATGCAGCCGCAAAATCACGCAATCCTGAAAACTACTGATGAAATGCAAATGTTCTATGATCCGGGCGGATAGGCCGGCCAAGGCCAGCATCGGCAGATGGCTGTCGCGGCTGTCGCGGTTATCCAAGCTTGAGATGTCGAGACTGCCCAGCAGGCTGCCATTGGCGCCCCAGACCGGCACCGCGGAACAAGTCATGCCGCGATTTTTCGAGAAAAAATGGTCGTCGCGATGCACCACCACCGGCCGGCGATCGTGCAGGCAGGTTCCCGGCCCGTTGGAACCTTCGTGCCGCTCGTCCCACACGAAGCCAGGCGCCAGGCCCAGCCGGCCCAGCATATCGGCATGTCCCGGCTCGTTCAGCACATTCAGCACCACGCCGCTGGCATCGGCCAGCACCAGCACATGCCGCGCGGGCGCGATCTGCCCGAACAGGCGGCGCATTTCGGCGTCGCTGATGCGCTGGAAAACGGCCAGCTCGTCGATGCGGCGTTTCAGCGCCGCGCCGCCAATATGTTCGCGATAAGGAGCGGCGGCGGGGTCTAGCCTATACTCGTCACGGCATCGCGCCCAAGCCTTCGCGATCGCGTCCGTGGCTATGACATCCGGGGCCATCAAGTCATCGGCTACAGATGGATCAATCACTGCGCCGCACCGGGATTCAACCTTCCGTTGAATCGATTGACCATCCAAATGCGCGTGTTGCCCATCATGACGTTCGTTCCTCATCAAAACCGCTTGTCTCTGGCGTTCTTTATGTGGCGTGTACAATCTGTAAGCGGCTTGGCACATTTTGTCACATCACGATTGGCCATTTTGCCCGCATCCGCCGGCGCGGCAGCGGTGATCATCGATGATTAACACGCTTGACGATATGGCACGTTTATTGCTTAGAATTCAGTTATCGATGTGACCGGGTAGCAAACGCGGCACGTTAAGATACCGTCGCGATGATGGCTTTAACAATGAGGGAACGTAACGATGACGCCAAGCCAAAAATTGTTCCAACGCTTTCTGAGGAAGCAGACGCTGCCGGCGCTTGCCGCCGGAGTTATGGCGTGTAGCGGGCTGGCCTTGCAGGCCCACGCGCAATCGGCCGCCAGCGACACGGCGAGTTCGCAGAACGGCAGCCAATCCGCCACCAACGAATCGCTAACGAAACTGGAACACAATGCCAATGATTGGGCGCTGCCGAGCGGCAATTACGCCAATTGGCGCTACAGCACGCTGGACCAAATCAACAGCAAGAACGCCAATCAGCTGCAAGCGGCCTGGACGATGTCCACCGGCACGATGCGCGGCCTGGAAGGCCAGCCGATCGTCATCGGCAATATGATGTATTACGAAACCTCCTATCCGAACTACGTCTATGCGATCAACCTCAACCATACCGACCAGATCGCCTGGAAATACGAACCGCCGCATGACAGCAACGCCCCGCCGGTCGCCTGCTGCGACGTGGTGAACCGCGGCCCCGCCTATTCAGACGGCATGATCTACGCCGACGCGCTGGACGGCATGGTCTACGCGCTCGACGCCAAGACCGGCAAGGTGGATTGGAAGTTCAAGGAGGCCGATCCCAAAGCGGGCCAGACGATGACGGCGTCGCCGCTGGTGATCGGCGATAACGTGATTGTCGGCGTCGCCGGCGGCGAATATGGCGTGCGCGGCTATATCACCGCGCTTAACAAAAAAACCGGCAAGATGGTCTGGCGCGCCTATAGCGAAGGCACCGACAAGGACATTCTGTTCAACCCGGATAAAACCATCAACGGCGCCACCGGCAAGCCGGTCGGCGCTGATTCCAGCACCAAATCCTGGCAAGGCGACGCCTGGAAGCAAGGCGGCGGCACCACCTGGGGCTGGTACTCCTATGATCCCAAGCTGAACCTGCTCTATTACGGCAGCGGCAATCCCGGCACCTGGAACCCCACCCAGCGCCCGGGCAAAAATCGCTGGTCGATGACCATTTTCGCCCGCGACGCCACCACCGGCGAAGCCAAATGGGTCTACCAGATGACCCCGCATGACGGCTGGGACTATGACGGCGTCAACGAAATGGTGCTGGTCGATGTCAAGGATGGCGGCAAGACCGTGCCCGCTCTGGTGCATTTCGACCGCAACGGGTTTTCCTACGTGATGAACCGCGAGGACGGCAAGCCGCTGGCCATCCATAAATATGACCCTTCGGTGAATTGGGCCACCGGGATCGATCCGAAAACCAATGAACCCATCGTCGATCCGGCGAAGATGACCACCGCTGACAAGAACGTGAAGAATATCTGCCCGGCCTCGCAGGGCGACAAGGACGAGCAGCCGGTTTCCTATGATCCGCAAACCAAGCTGTTCTACGCGCCGCTCAACCATCTCTGCATGAGCTACCAGGCGTTCGACGTGAAATACATGTCGGGCTTCCCCTTCGTCGGCGCGCTGGTCAACATGATCCCTGGACCAGGCGGCTATCGGGGCCGCTTCATCGCCTATGACCCGATGACCGGCAAGACGCTCTGGCAGAAGCACGACATGTTCCAGGATTGGAGCGGCGCGCTGACAACAGCCGGCAATATCGCTTTCTACGGCACGCTGAAAGGCATGTTCCGCGCGGTCGACGTGAAAACCGGCAAAATCCTCTACCAGTTCAAGACGCCCTCCGGCATCATCGGCAACCCGATGACCTATATGCATGACGGGCGGCAATATGTCGCGGTGCTCAGCGGCGTCGGCGGCTGGGCGGCGATCGGCATGGCGGACAACCTGAAGAAAAGCTCGGCGGGCCTCGGCGCGGTGGGGCTTAACGCCACATTGACCGATTATACCAATCTCGGCGGCTCGCTGATGGTGTTCGCGCTGCCGGCTCAGGTCGCTAACAGCAATCATGTCAAGCAGGCCGATAATCAGACGACCAACAAAGCCAGCAACTGATTATTTCGTGACAAGCGGCCCGGAGATCTTTCCGGGCCGCGATCATCTTTACCGTTCTGGAATGTATCAAATGAATACTCGCAAGCCGCTGATCTATGCGGCGCTTTCCGGCGTTATGCTGATGTTCGGCGTTAGCGTTTCCGCGCGCGCCGCCGATCAGAAACCATTGCGCGTCTGTGCCGATCCCGACTACCTGCCCTTTTCAAACCAGGCCGGGCAGGGCTTCGAGAACAAGGTGGCCGAACTGGTCGCCAAGGCGATGGGACGCAAGCTCGAATATCACTGGGCCAGTTATCGCGGGCATGGCGGGTTTTCGGATTTCCTCGCCGACACGCTCGACCAGCGCAAATGCGATGTGGTGATGAGCCTGCCCACCGGCGATAACGAGGAGGCTTATACCAAACCGTATTACGTTTCGTCCTATGTCTTCGTCACCCGCAAGGACAAACATTACCACATCCGCTCGATGAATTCAGTCTCGATGCGGAAAATCAAGATCGGCTTCGAGGCAGGGAGCACGCCGCAGATCGGCGTTATGGAGTCAAACCTAATTAATAACGCGGTAGAATTCCATGTTTCGTCCAATCCCAAAGCTTCGCCAAGGGAGATGCTGCAAGCGGTGCAGGATGATAAAGTGGGCGTGATGATCACCTGGGAACCGGCGATAGGCAATTTCCTGAAGGATTATCCGGATCTTCAGGCCGCGCGCGTGCCGTCTCAGGAATATGGGCCGGGCCTGCCCGCGGTGAACTACGCCTATGGCATGTCGATGGGCGTGCGCAAGCATGACACGGCGTTGCAGGCGGAACTCAATCAGGCCATCGCGTCGAACAAGGCGCAGATCACCGCGGTGCTGACGCAATACGGCGTCAAGCTCTACCCCGATCCGCGAGATCAGGCCAACCAATCCTATTAATACTCCAGAGGCGGATTTACCACGGAAAGCACCAGGAATGAAACTGACAAAACTGCAAACGCTGCTCGGCGCCACGATCATTGGCGGCGCATCGTTCGCCGCCGTCACCAGCTTTGCCGCCAGCTCAACGAACGGCGCGGCGGCCGGCGAAACGCTCGCGCAGGGCAGCAATTGTTCGTCCTGTCACGCCGCCGATCAAAAGGTAGTCGGTCCGTCTTACAAGCAGGTCGCCGACAAATTCGCGGGCAAGCCTGGCGCCGAGGCCACTTTGGTGCATGCGATCGACAAAGGCCATGTCGGCACCTGGGGCCAAATTCCCATGCCGGCGCATCCTGACTTGAGCAAGGCTAACACCCAGAAAATCGTCGCCTGGATTCTAGCGATGAAAAACGCCAAGACCGCGGCAGGATCAGGCAGCGGCAAGACCTATAGCTATACCGTCAACGGCAAGACGGTGACGACGAATTTTCCCATCTACAAGGCCGGAACCAAGGCGGTGACGCCCGCGGTGTTCACCGGCTACGAGCAGTTCAACTCCTATTGCTTCCGCTGCCATGGCGAGGACGCGGTCGGCGGTTCCTACGCGCCCAATCTGCGCCGTTCGGTTGATAACGGCATGACGGAAAGCCAGTTCCTCAGCGTCGTCATGGAAGGCCGTAAAGCCAAAGGCATGCCGGCCTGGGCTGGGTTTTTCTCGCCGAAAAAGGTCAACGAAATCTACCAATATGTCAAAGCGCGCGCCGTTGACGTCGTCGGCACCGGCACCCCCAATCAATAGTCACGAACGCAACGATAGGGAGTACAAAACATGGCTGACCAAATCTCGATCCATCCCTCCATCGATCACGGCATCAAGCAGGGCTCCGCCGGCTTCAAGGGCGGCACGCTGCGCTGCAAATGCCCGCAGGATCAGGTGGTGGTGAAAGTGGCCGCGCAAACCGCGCATAACCACGCCTGCGGCTGCACCAAATGCTGGAAGCCGGAAGGCGCTAAATTCTCCGTCATCGCGGTGGTGTCGCGCGACGCCGTCACCGTCACCGAACATGCCGAAAAGCTGCACGTGGTCGATCCCGCCGCCACTATCCAGCGCCATGCCTGCAAGGCTTGCGGCGTGCACATGTTCGGGCGGATCGAGAACAAAAACCACCCGTTCTACGGGCTCGACTTCGTCCACACCGAATTATCGCAGGATCAGGGCTGGTCAGCGCCGGAATTCGCCGCCTTCGTCTCCTCCGCTATCGAGAGCGGCGCCAATCCATCGGATATGGGCGCGATCCGGGCGCGGCTGCGCGAGCTGGGCCTGGAGCCGTATGATTGCCTGTCGCCGCCGCTGATGGACGCCATCGCGACCAGCGCCGCTAAGGCGTCGGGAGTGCTGAAGGCAGCGTAAAAGCAAGCAGTTCTTTTCTGTAGAAAAGAACCAAAAGACTTTTATAATTATAAAAAGTTTTTGGTGCCGCTTTTTTCAAAAAGCGGCCCTTGCCTTCCTTCTAGGAGACCGACTGATGAAAACCCGCGCCGCCGTAGCCCGCGCGCCTGGCAAGACCCTATCTCTGGAAACCGTCGAACTCGAAGGCCCGAAAGCTGGCGAGGTGCTGGTGGAAATCAAAGCCACCGGCATCTGCCACACCGATGAATACACGCTCTCCGGCGCTGATTCCGAAGGCCTGTTTCCATCGATCCTCGGCCATGAAGGGGCCGGCATCGTCGTCGAAACCGGGGCAGGGGTGACAACCCTGAAAAAGGGCGATCACGTCATCCCGCTCTACACGCCGGAATGCCGCCACTGCAAATCCTGTCTCTCGCAAAAAACCAATCTCTGCACGGCGATCCGCACCACCCAAGGCAAGGGCGTGATGCCGGACGGCACGTCCCGCTTTTCCTGCGATGGCGAACCGATCATGCACTATATGGGCTGCTCGACGTTTTCGAACTACACGGTGCTGCCGGAAATCGCGCTGGCGAAAATTCGCGAGGACGCGCCGTTCGACAAGGTTTGTTATATCGGCTGCGGCGTCACCACCGGCATCGGCGCGGTGATCAATACGGCGAAGGTGCGGCCCGGCGACAATGTGGTGGTGTTCGGCCTCGGCGGCATCGGGCTGAACGTGCTGCAAGGCGCGCGGATGGCGGGCGCCGACAAAATCATCGGCGTCGATTTGAACAACAGCCGCAAACCGATGGCGGAAAAATTCGGCATGACGCATTTCGTCAATCCGTCCGAAATCGGCGAGGATCTGGTGCCCTACCTTGTTAATCTCACCGATGGCGGCGCCGATTACTCCTTTGAGTGCATCGGCAGCGTCAAAACCATGCGCCAGGCGCTGGAATGCTGCCATCGCGGCTGGGGCACGTCCATCATCATCGGCGTCGCGCCGGCGGGGGCGGAAATTTCTACCCGCCCGTTCCAGCTCGTCACCGGGCGCAACTGGCGCGGCACAGCGTTCGGCGGCGCGCGCGGCCGCACCGATGTGCCGAAAATCGTCGATTGGTACATGAACGGCAAAATCAACATCGACGACCTGATCACCCATGTTTTACCCTTCGATCAAATCAACGAAGGATTCGAACTGATGCGCCGCGGCGAATCGATTCGCACCGTCGTCACCTACTGATGGAAACGCTAACAAAACAGCGCTGCTTCGGCGGCGAAATCGGCTTCTACCGGCACCAGTCGCAAGCCACCGGCACGCCGATGCGGTTCGGCGTCTACACGCCGCCGCAAGCCGAGCATGGGAAGGTGCCGGTGCTGACCTATCTCGCCGGCCTCACCTGCACCGAGGAAACTTTTCCAATCAAGGCCGGCGCGCTGCGTCACGCCGCCTCGCTCGGCCTGATGCTGATCGCGCCCGACACCAGCCCGCGCGGCCTCAACCTCCCCGGCGAGGACGCGGATTGGGATTTCGGCAGCGGCGCCGGCTTCTACCTGAACGCCACTGAAGCGCCTTGGGCCGGGCACTACAACATGGCCGACTACGTGTTGCAGGAACTGCCGGGGATCATCGCGCAGGAATTTCCGGCGGAGATGGACCGGCAAGGGATTTTTGGCCATTCCATGGGCGGCCATGGCGCGCTAGTCCTGGCGCTGCGCAATCCTGGACGGTTCCGCTCGGTCTCCGCCCTCTCGCCGATCTGCAACCCATGCGCCGTCCCCTGGGGCGAGAAAGCCTTCGGCAATTACCTCGGCGCGGACCGCGCGACATGGGCCGAGTGGGATGCCAGCCTCCTGATGCGCAGTCATGCCTGGCCGATTGAAATCTTGGTCGATCAAGGGCTGGAAGACCAGTTCCTCGAATCGCAACTGCATCCCGAAGCGCTGGAAGCGGCGGCGGCGGCATCCGGCCAGCGCCTCACCCTGCGCCGCCATCCCGGCTACGATCACTCCTATTGGTTCATTCAGAGCTTTATCGAGGACCACCTGAACCACCACGCGCGAGCCTTGACCGGCTGACCGGCTTGCCAGGCGGCGGATTCGGCTTCACTCTAAAGCCGGAGGCTCAGGGCTATGAAAAAAAGCACTGCTTTTTTGAAAAAAAGCAGCAAAAAACTTTTATTTGTTATCGGAGCAGTTCTGATGCCGGTGCCAGTGCTGGGGCAAACCGTACCGCCTGCTGTCATTATTGCGCCACCGCTCAACGATGCCGTGCACATCAAGAAAATCACTGTGATGGAGCGAATTTTCCTGCTCGGCACCGGTTTTGACGCCAATAACGTCGCCGCCTCCAGCACCGTGCTGAACGCCAAAGCCATCGAACGCGCCGGGCCGCCGAATGCCTTGCGGGCGCTCAGCCAGCAGGCGCCCGGCGTTAATCTCGATGACGCGCAAGGCAATGGCTTGGCGCCGAACCTTTTGTATCACGGCTTCCAAGCCTCGCCGCTGATCGGCAATTCCCAGGGTCTCGCCGTCTATATCGATGGCGTGCGCTTCAACGAACCGTTTGGCGACACGGTGAACTGGGACTTGCTGCCCAGCGTCGCCATCAACACCATTAATGTCGAAGGCGCGAACCCGATCTTCGGCCTCAACGCCTTGGGCGGCGCGGTTTCCGTTGAACTAAAAAATGGCTTCACCTATCACGGCGGCGAGGTAACGCTGGATGGCGGCACCACCGACCGCGCCGAGGCCAATCTGCAATATGGCGAGGCGCGCGGCAACAATGCCGCCTATATCGCGCTCTCCGGCGAATACGATCATGGCTGGCGGCGGGATTCCTCCAGCAAGCTGGCCCAGGTTTACGCGCGGCTCGATCATGTCGGCAGCAACGGCGCCGCCAGCCTCAGTTTCATCGGCGCGCGCGACGCGCTGAACGGCCCAGGCACCGTACCGATCCAGCTATTCGACGCGGCGCCCCGCGCGGCGTTCACCTCGCCAAATCTCACCGCCAACCAGTTCGGCCTGCTCACCGGCCACGCGCTCGATTCACTCACTGAAACGACATCCCTGCAAGCCACCGTCTACTACGAAACCTATCAGCAGCGGGTCAATAACGGCAACACCGCCAGCGTCAACGCCTGCGCTAACACGCTGGGATATCTGTGCGACGGCACGGCGCCGTTAGTGTCGCGCGAGGGCGCGCCGGTCCCGGATTATCTGAATGGCGGCCCTTATTCTCAGCTCAACCTGCAAGGCGTCGACACCAACGCCACCGGCGGGGCCTTGCAATTCGCCGGCAGCGCGCGCGAATTCGGCCACCGCAACCGGCTGGTGGCGGGTGTCAGCCTGGACGCCGGCTTCACCAATTTCAACGCCAACGCATTGCTCGGCGGCCTATCGCCGGCGCGCGGCTTCACCGGCCCGGGCATTTCCTTTATCGACAGCGCCGCCTCTATCGCGCCGGTGCATGTCGGCATCACCAATGTAGCAACCGGCCTCTACGCGTCCGACGTGTTCAGCCTGACCAAGGCGCTTTCGCTAAACCTCGGCGGGCGCGAAAACATCGCCAATATCGATCTGCGCGATCTCCAAGGCGGCGCGTTGAGCGGCGTCAACAGCTACCGCCATTTCAACCCTGTCATCGGCCTCACCTGGAAGCGTTCGGAGGCATTCACTGTTTACGCCAGCGCTTCGGAGGCCAACCGCACGCCGAACCCGGCGGAACTCTCCTGCTCCGGCCCGCAAAGCCCTTGCACCTTGGCCAATTTTTTCGTGGGCGACCCGCCGCTCAAGCAGGTGGTGTCGCGCAGCGTCGAAGCAGGCTTGCGCGGCGCAAAAGGACCCTTCGGCTGGTCGCTCGACCTGTTCCGCAGCAATCTGAGCAATGATATCATCTTTGTCGCAAGCGCCACGCCCGGCCTCGCCTATTTCCAAAATGCCGGCGCCACGCGGCGGCAAGGCACCGATCTCTCCTTCACTTACCACACCAGCCGGCTCGATCTCTGGGCCTCGTATTCCTATACCGATGCCAGCTTCCAATCGCCGCTCACCCTCACCAGCCCGCTCAACCCTGCGGCCAACGCAGCCGGTGAAATCGCGGTGCGCTCCGGCGACAAGTTGCCCGGCGTGCCGGCGAACATCGTCAAGCTGGGCGCGGAATACGCGCTCACGCCAAAACTAACAATCGGCGGCGACGCGCAGGCGCAAAGCGGTGCCTATCTGTTCGGCGACGAATCAAACCAGAACCCGACCACCGGCAGCTTTTTCTTTGTCACGCTGAACGCCAAATACCAGCTAACTAAAACCATCAGCCTGTTCGGCTCAGTGGATAACGCGTTTAATAACCGCTATTTCACCTATGGCACATTCGGTCCCACCGGGGCCATTCCCATCGCCGAAGCGCCAGGCGCCACCAACCCGCGCAGCCTCAGCCCGGCGGCGCCGATTGAAGCTTATGGCGGCATCAAATGGCGATTCTAAGCGAAAGCAACCGGCTTTTTTTTACGAAAAAGCCGGCCCGGCAAGGGAACCAAAAAACTCCTTTCAATAGGGCGCTTTGGTTCGGCCAGCACGGTCTAAGCATAACAAAAGTTTTTTGCGGCCGGGGGCGCGCCGCCTTTTTTTCAAAAAAGCAGCCCTTTCTTGAACTCGCGTTAAAGGAGACAGCAATGAAAAACAGCTTGCTTGGCGGCTGCGCCATCACGGCGCTTTGCCTTGCCACGGCGCATGCGCAGGTTTTCGTGCCGCCGCCGAACAGCGCGGTGGCGATCAAGCGTATCGTGGTCAGCGCGACGCCGACGCCGCAATCCAGCTTCAACGTGCCCGGCTCGATCTATACAGTAACGGGCCGGGAAATCAGCGAGGCCAATCCAGAGGAAAACCTCTCCGAAGCCCTGAACCGGGTGCCCGGCATCGACATTCAGAACCGGCAGAATTATGCGCAAGGGCTGCGCATCACCTCGCGCGGCTTCGGCTCGCAAACCTCCTTTGGCGTGCGCAACGTCAAGCTCTATGTCGATGGCATGCCGCTAACCACGCCCGACGGCACCGCCGATTCCAGCGTCATCGACTTGGGCGACGTCTCGCGCATCGAGGTGCTGAGCGGTCCGTTTTCGGCGCTGTACGGCAATGCGGCGGGCGGCGTGTTGCAGGTGTTCAGCAAGGACGGGCCGCAACATCCCACGGCGGATGCCAGCTTCTGGGGCGGCAGCTTCGGCGCCTTTCGCGTCAGCGCCAGCTATGGCGGCCAAGCAAAATTCGGGAGCGACGGCAACTTTAATTATATGATGAACGCTTCGGACTTCTACACCAACGGCTATCGCCGGCATGGTTCGGCCCGGCGGCAGCAATTCTACGGCAAATACCGGATCAGCACCGATGCGAACACCGACTGGACCCTGCTGGTCGACGCGGTGAACGAACCCTACTCGCAAGATCCGCTGGGGCTAACAGCCGCGCAGTACCGCGCCGATCCGCGGCAGGCCGGCAATAACGCGCTCAAGTTCAACACCGGCAAAGTGTTCCGCCATGTGCAGACCGGCATCGTGCTCAACCACCGATTCAACGACAATAACAGCCTGCGCCTCCTGGCCTATGAAGGCACGCATGACGTGCTGCAATATCTGCCCTTTACCGGCAACTTCGCCCAATCGGGCGGCGGCGTCGTTGATCTCAACCGCAAATTCGGCGGCATCAACACGCAATTCACCCATGTGGCGGAATTCGCCGGCATGAGCCTCACCACCATCGCCGGCGTCGATTACGGCCACGAGCATCAGCACCGCAAAGGCTATGTCAATGAGTTCGGCGCTATCGGCGCGCTGCGCCGCAACGAAAACGATACCGCCAACGACGTCGCGGAATACGCGCAAACGGAACTGAAGCCCAACACGCGCTGGTCGTTCGACGCCGGCATCCGCCATAGCAATTTGAGCTTCGCGGTGCAGGACCTTTATGTCACGCCAAAACTTTCCAGCGACACCGGCTCGGTCTCCTACAACCATACCAGCCTGGTGGCCGGCACGGTGTATCACCTCACCCATCTGACCAACCTGTTCGCTGATTATGGCCAAGGATTCGAGACGCCGACGCTCGATCAGCTTGCCTATCTGCCCAACGGCAATGCCGGGCTGAATGCCGGCATAAAACCGGCAAGCAGCGAAAATTACGAAACCGGCATCAAAAGCTTTCTCACGCAAAACACCTATCTAAAAATCGCGCTGTTTCACATCCACACCAGCGATGAAATCGTCGTCGCCCGTTCCGCTGGCGGCCGCACGTCTTATGCGAATGAAGGACAAACCGCGCGCAATGGCGTCGATGCCAGCATCGATGGCAGCCTGCCGCATAACATCGAGTTATACGCGGCCTACAGCTTCATCGCAGCCCGGTTTCACGACAGCGCAGTGGCGGGAAATGTCCTGCCCGGCGTGCCGAGTTCCCGCGTCTATGGCGAGGCTGATTGGCGAGACCCTACAAGCGGATTTTATACAAGATTAGACGCTCAATGGGAGAGCCGGCTTTACGTCGATAACCAGAACTCCGCTTCCGCGCCAGGCTATTTCCGCGCGGACTGGTCAGGGGGATTCAGGCAGGCGATGGGCAGGCTGGGCTTTAATGAATTCGTCAAGATCAACAATATTTTTAATCACTCATACATTGGCTCGGTGATCATCGCCGATACAAACCAGCAATATTACGAACCGGCGCCGACCCGCAACTTTATCGTTGGGGTCAGCGCCCAATATCGTTTTCAGTAATCGCTTCTGGTGAGCCTATTTGCCGCCGCCGCCACCGCCGGCGCCGCCTGCCGCGCCACCCGCGCCGCCAGCGCCACCCGCCGAAGCGCCGCCGGCGCCCATGCCAGTGCCGCCAGTTCCAGTGCCGCCACTCATGCTGGAACCGGCGCTGCCGCCGGCGCCCATGCCGCTGCCGGTCGTGCCCATTCCAGTGCTGCCAGCGCCAGTGCTGCCGGTCGCAGCACCACCAGACAAGCTAGGCCCGCCAGCGCTGCCAACGCCGCTGCCGCTGATCCCCGAACTGCCTGTGCCGGTCCCGGCGCTCATGCCGCCAGTGCCGCTGCCAGTGCTGCCAGGGCTGCCCATGGCGCCGGTGCTGCTACCGCTGCCCATGGCGCCGGTGCCGCCCGCCGCGCCGCCGGCGCCTGATGTTCCGCTCGCGCTGTTACCGCTGCCGCTCATCGCGGAACCGCCACCAACGCTGCCGCCTGTCGCTCCAGCGCTGGTTTGCGCCAAGGCAAAGCCGGTACTGATCATCAAAGCCGCTGTCGTCATCAAGATCGTTTTCATTGGTCTACCCTTTGCAAGCTGGTGAAATCTGTATTCGCATGATGTTGTCGAACGCAGGCAATAGAGGCGTTCCTCAAGAACCGCCGCCGGGAGCGCCTACCGACCCGCTGCCTCGCCCGGTGCCTGTCGGCGCTTGCGGTCCCGTAACATTGCCGGAGGTGCCGGTGCCGGAGCGACCTGGCGCGCTGATCTCCCGTGTTGCGGAATGGCCATTCTCGAGAGCCTGACCATTTCCGGCATGCTGGCTGGTTGCCCAACCGGTCGAAGTTTGCGGCAAACTGAGCCCGGCCAGCGCGCCAGTGCCGGTATCGGTCATCTGGCTGCCATCAGTGGCGCCAGTTCCGGCTGTCGGCCCCCAAGCGCCTGAATAGGTATAGCCTTCCTGCGCCGGAGTAGCAGGCCTAGAAGGCGCCTGAGCCAAAGCCAGCCCTATTGACGAAATAAACGCAACACCCGCAAGGATGACGGTTTTCATGCGGAAACTCCTTTCAGGCAACTTCCCCAAAGATCGGTATGCCACCGGAGCGCGCAAGGCGTTTCGCTTAACCTCTGCGTTAAACCCGAGTTAGGCAAAGCAACGATAGAGGAAACCCGCCACGGGCGCCGAGGCTTCCTCCGCCGCCAAGCCTCGCGCGCCGCGATGAGATCGGGTATTAAATCATCAGCCGCAATGCGCGATATGGCGATGGCCGCGGCTAACCAGGAGATTGAAATGTCGGAACCTCTCGAACCACCGCCCACCCCCGAACCGGATGCGACGCCGCCCCCCATCAAGGAACCGCCGCCACCAGACCAAACGCCTCCGGTCAAGGAACCGCCAGTCATGTGAAAATGGCAAGAGCATGCGCGCGGCATTCCCAACACCGGTCCAAAAACCGGAATAGACTAATGGGGCGGCGTCGTTTCAGCGAATAGTTAAACCAGACACTACTTATCCATCTCCTCGGTGGATAACGGCTTGCCCTTCGACTCTTTATCGAGCTGCCAGTTCATCATGTCCTCGCGCTTATGCGGCTGTTCGGCTTCCCATTGGCCATCATCGCGCTTACCGGTTTTGGCGAGCATCTGCGCGATGGCAGCTTCCGCGCTATCCGCTTCCCAAAGGCCGTCGACCCGATGGATATCGCCCTCCCGGTCACGGCGCATAACAATCCAATGCGGCATGGCACAGCCCTTTCTCGCGTTTCCTGCAAAGGATATGGCCATCGCTCACGCCCCGCGCAAGCGAACGCCGCCGGACCCAAGCCCAGCGGCGTCTCAACTTGCTTCACAAGACAACTATGGCGAATTTCAGGGCTAGTTCACCCTGAAACACGCGCCGAAAACCACATGAGCCTCGCAACGATCAAGCAGCCTTGCGATTAACCTGAGAATCCGCGATTTCGCTCAGCTTGCGATCCGCCGCCTTTTCTTCTTCCAGCGTCTGGTGCAACAACGTCGCCACATCATTATGGCCAAGCTGCTTCGCCATCGCGATCAATGAACCGTAGCGGCTGATCTCATAATGCTCGACCGTTTGCGCCGACGACGCCATGCCGACATCAAGCACCTTGGCATCGCCGATATCGCTCATGACTTCCTTGGCCTCAGCGAGAATGCCGTCCATCGCCTGGCAAGTCACACCCTTGACCGGCAAGTTCAGCGACTTGAAAGCCTGCTCAAGCCGGACGATCTGCTGCTTGGTTTCCTGCAAATGGCTGGTGAACCCGCTTTTCAGCGCCGGATTCGTCGCCTTTTCGATCATTGTCGGCAGCGCCTTGGTAATCTGGTTTTCGGCGTAATAAATATCCTGCAGCGTGTGCACGAACAGATCATCAAGCGTTTTGATTGGTGACGAAAAAATACCCATTGGTAGGCTCCTCTTGGATGTTACGGCGGCTCCCCTGCGCTAGGTGCAAACCCGCCTCGTCGATGACTCCCGGTATATGGACGGCAACCAGGACCTCTCAAGCGCTTTTGCCTGTCAGTGAAGTGACTTCGAATCCACCTATTCCGCCGCCTGCATCCGCCGCTCTGATCCATCCAGCTTGAAAATCCGCACCGGCACCGATTTCGCCGCCGGCACCTTGCTGGCGATGGCGTGATGCGCCAGCGGGATCAGCGCATTCGCCTCCGGGTAATAAGTGGCGATGCAGCCATCCGGAATATCATAGGAGGTCACCCGGAAGCCGGTCATCTCGCGGCGGATATTGTCGTCAAACACCGTGGCGATGCCGACCACCTCGCCGTCATGCAGCCCTAGCCGCGCGATATCGTCGTCATTCATCATCACCACCATCCGCGTGCCCTTGATGCCGCGAAACCGGTCGTCATAGCCATAAACCGTGGTGTTGAACTGATCATTGCTGCGCAAGGTCATCATCTTCAGCACGCCGTAATCATCCTCCCGCGTATCGGCATCCTCCGCCAGGCTGCCCGGGTTGACAAATTGCGCCTTGCCCGATTCGGTCTGCCAAATCCGCTTGCGCGCCGGAATGTCGCGGTGAAACCCGCCCGGCTCCCACATCCGGGTTTCCATGGTCTCGAAGGCCGGAAAAATCGCGCCGATCTCGGTCCGCACCCGCGCATAATCCGCCACCCAGCCATCCCAATCGACAGCCGGGTTCGGCGTCAGCGCCGCCTTGGCGATCCCCGCCACAATCGCCGGCTCCGACAGCAGATGCTTGCTGGCCGGCGGACGCGCGCCCTTCGAGCCATGGATGCAAGCCGTGCTATCCTCCACCGAAACCGCCTGATTGCCGCTGGCCTGCTTATCCGCCTCGATCCGCCCGATGCAGGGCAGGATGAAGGAAATCTCTCCATGCACCAGATGGCTGCGGTTCAGCTTGGTGGCGACATTCACTGTCAGCCGCATCTTGCTCCAAGCAGCCTCCATCGCCTCCCGCTCCGGCACCGCGCGCACGAAATTGCCGCCCATCATGACAAACGCCTTGATCTTGCCCTCAAGGATCTTCTCGCAGGCCTCCACCGTATTCACCCCCTTCTGCCGCGGCGGCTCGAACTTGTAGCGTTCCGCAAGCTTATCCAAGGGCACCAGCTCCGGCTTCTCGCTGATCCCCATGGTGCGCTGGCCCTGCACGTTGGAATGCCCGCGCACCGGGCAAATCCCGGCCCCCACCTTGCCGATATTGCCGCGCAGCAGCAGCAAATTCACCAGCATCTGCACGGCTTCCACCCCGGCCCGATGCTGGGTGATGCCCATGCCGTAAATCACCATCGCCCGCTGCGATTTCGCATAAACCGCCGCCGTCGCCTCCAGCGCGTTGCGCGACAATCCCGACCGATGCTCGATCACCGGCCACGGCGTCTCCCGCGCCGTCTTGGCGAAGGCCTCGAAGCCTACGGTGTTCTGTTCAATAAATTCATGATCCAGCACCGAGCGCTTTCCCGCCGCGTCATCGGAGGCGATCACCGCCTTCGCGATCCCCATCACCGCAGCGATATCGCCGCCCAATTTTACCTGATGATATTGCGAGCTGATCGGCGTCGGCGTCTTCACCAGCATTTCCGCCGGCGATTGCGGATTGGTGAACTTGACCAGCCCCGTCTCGCGGATCGGGTTGAAGGTGATGATCGGGCAGCCCCGCCGGTGCGCCTCCTGCAACGGATGCAGCGCCCGCGGCGAATTGGTGCCCGGATTCTGCCCGAAATAAAGGATGCAATCCGTATGCTCCAAATCCTCCAGCGTGGTGGTGCCGACCGGCACGCCGATGCTCTCCTTCAACCCCACCGAAGTGCTTTCGTGGCACATGTTGGAGCTATCCGGCAGGTTGTTGGTGCCGAGCAGCCGCGCCGCCAGTTGAAACATGAACGAGGTTTCGAGCGACGCCCGGCCCGAAGAATACCACACCGTCTCATCCGGCTGCATCGCGCGCAATTCGCGGCCAATCTCCTCGAAGGCGCTCGCCCAGGAAATCGGCAGATACCGGTCACTCACGCTATCCCAGCGCATCGGATGCGTCAGCCGCCCCTGCTGCTCCAAATCATAATCCGCCCATTGCCGCAATTCGCCACAGGTGTGACGCGCGAAAAACTCCGGCGTGGTCCGGCGCGAGGTGATCTCCCACGCCGTCGCCTTGGCGCCATTCTCGCAAAACTCGAATACATGCGGGTCCGCCGGCTTCGGCCAGGCGCAGCTGACGCAAGCAAAGCCATCCGGCTTGTTCTGCTTCATCAGCAGCGCTGCCCCGGTCACCGGCACGGTTTCGCGCATCAAAATCGCGCCCAGCGACTTGACCGATCCCCAGCCGCCCGCCGGATGCGTGTATGTCGTAATGCGTGGCTTGCGTTTCATGAAATCTCCAACCCGGCGCCGCCTGAATGATGCGCCTTTACTTAAGAAAGCTACTTAAGAAAGCCCAATGCCGCTTTTCACCAAGCTAACCATAGTTTCATCTGCGCGCCGCATCGTAATGAACCCCGCCGCATCCAATATGAATGCCTCCATGACAGCCTCGGCAACGAGGCGAAAGGAAACACGGATGAGCGACTATGAAAGAACCACGTCAATTCATGCGCCCGCGGCCTCGTCCAGCCGGGCCATGGACGATGCCTCGCTCAGCGAGACCCGCAATTTGATCGCCGCCAGCAAGGTGAACGGCACCAATGTCTATAACCGCCAAGGCGAATCGCTCGGCTCAATCTACGATGTCATGATCGACAAGCGCTCAGGCCAGGTGCAATACGCCATCATGTCGTTCGGTGGCTTTCTCGGCATGGGCGAGCATTACCACCCGCTGCCCTGGAACCTGCTCGAATATGATGATCGCCAAGGCGGTTATGTCGTCGACTTGACGCGCGACCGCCTGCAAGGCGCTCCCGCTTACGCCACCAGCGCGGCCCCTGACTGGTCCGGCGGCGCCTACGGCAAACAGGTCGATGACTATTACGGCGTCTCCCCCGTCACTGCGCGCGTTTAAGGCTGCCGCGCATGGATGATGAGGATTTCATGCGCCGGGCCATCGCGCTGGCCAAACAAGGTGAACGCAGCCCCGGTTCCTCGCCGATCGGCTGCGTCATCGTGCATGAGGGTAAAGTGATCGGCGAAGGCTACAACAAGGTCAATCACCTGCACGACCCCACCGCTCATGCCGAAATCATCGCCATGCGCGACGCCGGAACTCGCGCCAAACAATCCCGCTTCCCCGGCGCAACCCTTTACTCCACCTTGCAACCCTGCGGCATGTGCAGCATGGCTGCCGTCTGGGCTGGCATGAAACACCTCGTCTATGGCGCCGAACGCGATCAGGTCCATGAAATGTACTTCGAAGACCGCCATCTCGACGCCATGGATTTCATCCGCGACGCCTTCCGCGACGACATGACCCTAAAAGGCGGCCTGCTATCGAAAGACTGCGCCGCGCTGTACTATGGCCCTAACGACAATCCGCCGCGCGAGGAACAGGCTAATTTATAATTATTAAAAGTTTTTTGCTGCTTTTTTTCAAAAAAGCAGTTCTTTCTTGAAAGAAAGAACCAAAGAACTTTTATAATTCAAGCAATTCATTGTCTTTGAAAGGTCCGGCGAAATGGACACCAATGTCACCGTCGACCGCGAAACCCTCGCGATCAACACCATCCGCACCCTCTCGATGGACGCCGTCCAGAAGGCGAATTCCGGCCATCCGGGCGCGCCCATGGCGCTGGCGCCGGTCGCCTACACCCTCTGGCAAAAATTCCTCCGCTTCGATCCAACGGAACCCAACTGGCCGGCGCGCGACCGCTTCGTGCTCTCGAACGGCCATGCCTCCATGCTGCTCTATTCGCTGCTGCACCTCACCCAAACCGTCAGCGTCGAGAACAAGTACAACAAGGCCGGCGGCAAGGCGGTGACCCTCGATGACATCGAGCATTTCCGCCAGATCGACAGCCACACCCCCGGCCATCCCGAATACCACATGGTCTCCGGCGTCGAGACCACTACCGGCCCGCTCGGCCAAGGCTGCGGCAATTCGGTCGGCATGGCCATCGCCCAGAAATTCCTCGCCGCCAAATACAACAAGCCGGACCTGCCCATCTTCGACTACCGTATCTGGACCTTCTGCGGCGATGGCGACATGATGGAAGGCGTCTCCTCCGAAGCCGCCTCCATCGCCGGGCATCTCCATCTCGATAATCTCTGCTGGATCTACGACAGCAACCACATCACCATCGAAGGCCGCACCGATCTCGCCTTTTCCGACGATGTCGGCCTGCGCTTTCAATCCTATGGCTGGGACGTGCATCAGCTGACCGACGCCAACGACACCAAGCGGCTCGCCGACCTGCTCGGCATGGTCGCCAAAGGCGGCACCGGCAAACCCACCATGATCGTCGTCAACAGCATCATTGGCTGGGGCGCGCCCAAGAAGCAAGACACCAGCGCCGCCCATGGCGAGCCGCTGGGCGAGGACCAGGTGAAAGCCGCCAAGAAATTCTACGGCTGGCCGGAAGACGCGCAATTCCTGGTCCCCGAAGGCGTCTATGAAACCTTCCAGCAAGGCATCGGCAAGCGCGGCCACGACCTCAACGCCGAATGGCAATCGCTGATGGGCCGCTACCGCCAAAAATACCCGAAACAGGCCGCGGAGATCGAGCTGATCGAAACCCGCGCGCTCCCCGAAGGCTGGGACAAGGCCATCCCCCATTTCGACGCCGACGAAAAAGGCATCGCCACCCGCAAATCCAGCCAGCAGGTGCTGAATGCCGTCGCCGAGCACTTCCCTTGGCTGATCGGCGGCTCCGCCGATCTGTCGCCTTCCACCAACACCAATCTGACCTTCCCCGGCTCCGGCAGTTTCAGCGCCGATAATTACGGCGGCCGCAACATGCATTTCGGCATCCGCGAACACGCCATGGGCGCCATCGTCAACGGCATGACCCTTACCAAAATCCGCGCCTACGGCTCCGGCTTCCTGATCTTCAGCGATTACATGAAGCCGCCGATCCGCCTGGCCTCGATCATGGAAATCCCCTCGATCTTCATCTTCACCCATGACAGCATCGGCGTCGGCGAGGATGGCCCCACCCATCAGCCGATCGAACAGCTGATTTCGCTCCGCTCCATCCCCGGCATCATCGTGATCCGCCCCGCCGACGCCAACGAGGTCGCCGAAGCCTGGCGCGCCCTAATCCCGATGGAGGAACAGCCGGTCTGCCTAATCCTGTCCCGCCAGAACCTGCCCACCATCGACCGCAAAAAATACGGCGCGGCCAGCGGCTTGGCCCAGGGCGCCTATATCGTTGCCGACGCTGAAGGCGGCAAACCCGAGGTCCTGCTGATCGGCACCGGCAGCGAGGTGCAGCATTGCGTTGCCGCCTATGAGACCCTCAAGGGCGAAGGCATCAAGGCCCGCGTCGTCTCAATGCCAAGTTGGGAACTCTTTGAACGCCAGGACCAGTCCTACAAGGACCAGGTGCTGCCGCCCGAGGTCAAAGCCCGCGTCACCATCGAACAGGGCGCAACCTTCGGCTGGGAACGCTACGCCGGCGGCACCGGCACCGTCATCGGCATGCACAGCTTCGGCGCTTCCGCCCCCTTGAAGGACCTGCTAAAAAAATTCGGCTTCAGTCCCGACAAGGTCGCCGAAGCGGCGCGCGAGCAGGTAAAAAACAACAAAACCGGCAGCCGCAAGGAATAAGCCATCCGCGAGATTAGGAGCCTCGCCCCAACCTTCGCCGGCAGAATATCTCTTTCTGCGTAAATCTGCGAAATCTGCGGATTAACCTTAGATTCATCCGCAGATTACGCAGATTAACGCAGATCAGATCAAGCCCGGCATCCCATGCGCGCTAAACCGCGAACTGAACCTCTCAGAATAATCCACGTCATTGCGAGCGAAGCGAAGCAATCCAGAAATGTTGCCGAAGGCATGGACGCCGTGCGACGGCGATACCGAGGCGCCGAACTAACGCTCCTCTAACAAAATTTGCCATTAATCGCAAATTCTTCTTGCTCACTTGCTTTGATTTGTGGTTTTATCCGGTTAGTGAACCAGATCGCTTCCCTTGCCCCGGCAGAACGCCTCGCCTACATCATCGAGAACCTGTGCCAGGTGATCGGCCGGCGCAGCGACTGGCGTCTGGGCCTAGCCTGCCTGCCTGGCCAGCTCCTGTTCCAGATCTGGAAGCGCCTGCGCGGCATCGCCTTCCGCTTCAGGGCGCGCCTTGCCCGCAACGCCGCCAATCCAATTCCCGCTCCCTCCCGCCCGCGCAAGCAGTACCCGTCCCGGCCCCGCAAGCCGGACCCGCTGCCGCGCCATTACGCCTGGCTGCTCCGCCTGATCCAGGAAACCGCCCATGGCAGGTCGCAATTCTGCGATTTCCTCGCCGATCCCGAAATGGCAACCCTCCTCGCCCAAGACCCGCAACTCCGCAGCATCCTCCGCCCGCTCTGCCACATCCTGGGCATCCGCCGCGACCAGGTCCCGTCCCTATACCCGCCAATCCCGCCCAAACAGGCCCTGCCTTCGCAACCGCCGCCGCCTGAAGCGCAACCGCCAGCGCCTCCCATCCATCCCACCATTCCCCCAGAGCAAGCAGAGCAAGCCGCGTTGCCTCCTTGGTCAACGCCCCCGTCTGACCCAGAATCAGACACCTGAGCGTAATCGCGTTCGCACGCCCAACTCGTTACGAATTCGTAACAAAAAGCTTTGGCAGGAGTAACGCTGCCCAAAAAAGCCGCTCAGGATAGCCAATTGCTACGGGAACTGGGGCGATCTATGCGATTGCAGCTGATCTTGCACCAAGCGGCGTAAAAGAATGACACATCCCCCTCGCGTCAGCGTCCTAATGACCACCTATAATGGCGCGGCCTTCATCCGCGACAGCATCGCCAGCATCCTCGCTCAAACCTACGCCGATTTCGAACTCGTCATCGTCGATGACGGCTCCACCGACGAAACCCCCGCCATCCTCGCCGCCTACGCCGATCCGCGCCTTCGCGCCGTCCGCGCCCCGGGCAATCTCGGCGTCGTCGGCGCGCGGAATTTCGGCTTCGCCCTTTGCCGCGGCGACTACATCGCCGCCCTCGACCATGACGATCTCAGCGCGCCGGACCGGCTGGCGGTGCAAGCCGCTTATCTCGACAGCCACCCGGAGATTGTCCTCACGGGCAGCGAAATCCGCATCAGCGAGAACGGCGTTTTGCGCGAGACCGATCATGAACAAGGCGCGACGCCTTTGCTGGTCCGCTGGATGCTGCATGTCGACAACCCGCTCACCTGGTCCTCGGTCATGCTCCGCCGCGCCGCCATCGAAACCCTCGGCGTCTTCATGCGGCCGGATTACGAGTTCGCCGATGATTTTGATCTCTATCACCGGCTGCTTGCCCTCGGAGAAATCGCCCGGCTGGATCAGCCGCTTGTCACCTATCGCTGGCATGAAGCGAACACCTCGCACGCCAAGGCGGAGCCATTGCTCGCCGCGGCGGCGAAAATCCTGGCCCCCGCCTATGCGCCCTGGCTCGGCGCCGACGCGCCGGAAGCCGCCGGCCTCGCCGCGCGTTATCTGTCCACCCGCGCCCCGCCCGATGCCGCCACCCTGCGCCGCCTCGGTATTTTGCTTGAGAAAATCCTAGCGGGTTTCTCATCCTCGCAAAATCTCGGCGAGGCCGAACGCCGTCTCGTCGCAACCCATGCCGCGAAGCTCTGGTGGCGTCTGTCGCGCAGCGCCATGCGCGCCGGAGCGCCAGGGGCAATCCTGCAGTACCGCGCCCGTCCCGCCTTGCGGCAAGGCTTCGCCCCCGCAATGCGGGATCGGCTCGAATCGATCGCCATCGGCAGCCTGCGCGCCAACGCAGCGACAAGCCGCCTGCTCCGCGCGCTCCGCTGACGCCACCCCTGCAACAGCCGCGTTCCCGCCCGCGCCTAATCCTGCTATCGCCTCAAACATGAGCCATGCCGATTTCGTCCATCTTCGCGTCCATTCCGCCTATTCGCTGTCGGAAGGCGCCATCAAGGTAGAAAAAATCGCGGCTTTGGCCCGCGAGCACGCGATGCCGGCAGTCGCCATCGCCGACACCTCCAACCTATTCGGCGCCATCGAATTCTCCCAGGCCTGCATGGCCAAGGGCGTGCAGCCGGTCATCGGCTGCCAGCTTGGCTTAACCCGCCTGGACGCGCCGCGCGCAACGCCCGATCAGCTGGTGCTCCTGGCCAAGGACGCGGAAGGCTTCGCCAATCTGCAAAAACTGTCCTCGGCCAGTTTCCTCGACACGGAGCCAGGATTAAAGCCGCAACTCTCGCTTGACCGGCTGCGCCAGCATCAGGCGGGGCTGATCCTGCTCACCGGCGGGTTCTGCGGACCGCTGGGCCGCCTGCTTGGCGAAGGACAAAAAGAGGCCGCCGCCGCGCTCCTCGGCGCGCTGATCGAAGCCTTCGGCGACCGCGTCGCGATGGAGATTGGCCGGCACGGCATGGCGGGTGAACGCGCGGTCGAACCGGGCTTGATCGGCCTCGCCGATGCCCATCGCGTGCCGCTGGTCGCTGCCAATGAATGCTTCTTCGCGCATCCGTCGATGCACGAAGCGCATGACGCGCTGCTCTGCATCGCCGAAGGGCGCACCATGGCGGAGGCGGACCGGAGGCGCGTTTCCGCCGAGCACTGGTTCAAGCCGGCCGCCGCCATGCGGGCGCTGTTCGCCGATCTGCCGGAAGCCTGCGATAACACCCTCGCCATCGCCGCGCGCTGCGCCATTGCGGCGCCGACGCGGGCGCCCTTGCTGCCCGCCTGCCCAAAAGTCCGTCCGGGCCAAACCGAGGCCGAAACCATGCGCGCGCTGGCGCGGGAAGGGCTGGCGGCGCGGCTCGCGGCGCTCCCCGAGGCCGATGCCGCCCGCTACCGCGAGCGCCTGGAATTCGAACTCGGCGTCATCGAAACCATGGGGTTTTCCGGCTATTTCCTGATCGTCGCCGATTTCATCCAATGGGCGAAATCACAGGGCATCCCGGTCGGTCCAGGCCGCGGCTCCGGCGCCGGCTCGGTCGCCGCCTGGGCGCTCTTGATCACCGATATCGACCCGATCCCGTTCAACCTGTTGTTCGAGCGCTTTCTTAATCCTGAACGTATTTCGATGCCGGATTTCGACATCGATTTCTGCCAGGAACGCCGCGACGAGGTGCTCGCCTATGTCACCCGCGAATATGGCGCGGACCGGGTGGCGCAGATCATCACCTTCGGCAAATTACAGGCCCGCGCCGCGGTGCGCGATGTCGGCCGGGTGCTGGCCATGCCGTATGGGCAGGTCAACAAGGTGGCTGAGCTGATCGCCAACAACCCGGCCAAGCCGGTCACGTTGGCGCAGGCCATCGAAGGCGAGCCGCGCCTGCGCGAGCTGCGCGATTCCGACGAAGCCATCGCCCGCCTGCTGGAAATCGCCCTGCAGATCGAAGGCCTCTATCGCCACGCCAGCACCCATGCGGCGGGAGTGGTGATCGGCGACCGTCCGCTGAACGAGCTGGTGCCGCTTTATCGCGATCCGCGCGCGAATACGCTGATCACCCAATATTCGATGAAGCATGTCGAATCCGCCGGGCTGGTGAAGTTCGACTTCCTCGGCCTCACCACGCTCACCATCCTCGACCGCGCGGTGAAATTCCTCAAAAAGCTCGGCGCCGAGGTTGATCTGGGGCGTCTGCCGCTCGATGATCCGAAAACCTTCGCCATGCTGGATCGCGGCGAGGTGGCCGGGGTGTTCCAGTTCGAAAGCGCCGGCATGCGCGACCTGATGCGCCAGATGCACCCGAACCGCTTCGAGGACCTGGTCGCCATCGTGGCGCTGTTCCGCCCCGGCCCGATGGAAAACATCCCCGCCTATCTCGCCCGGCGCAACGGCGCCGATTGGACGCTGCCGCATCCCGCCACCGCCGAGATCCTCGCCGAAACTTATGGCATCATGGTCTATCAGGAACAGGTGATGCAGATCGCCCAGAAACTGGCCGGCTACAGCCTCGCCAGCGCCGATATGCTGCGCCGGGCGATGGGCAAGAAAATCCGCTCGGAGATGGAGGCGCAGCGCAAGGGCTTCGCCCAGGGCGCCGCCGCCAACGGCATCGATCCCGCCACCGCCGGCGAGATTTTCGACTTGATGGCGAAATTCGCCGATTACGGCTTCAACAAATCCCATGCCGCCGCCTATGCGCTGGTCTCCTACCAAACCGCCTGGCTACGCGCCAACCACCCGGTCGCCTTCATCGCCGCCTGCATGAGCCTGTCGCACGCCAACCAGGACAAGCTGGCGATCTTCAAGCAGGATGCGGCGCGCCTGGGCATCCAAGTGCTGCCGCCCGACATCAACAAATCGGAGGCCGATTTCACCGTCGAAATCCTGCCAGATGGCGCCCAGGCGATCCGCTATGCGCTGGCGGCGATCAAGCGGGTAGGGGAGGCGGCGATGCAAGGCGTGGTGGCGGCGCGCGGCGGAAAACCCTTCGCCGATCTTGCCGATTTCGCCATCCGCGTCGATCCGAAATTCCTCAACAAGGCGCAGATCGAGCAGCTCGCCCGCGCCGGCGCGTTCGACCGGCTGGAGCCGAACCGCGCCCGCCTGGTCGCCGGCGCGGAAATCCTGATCCGCCGGGCGCAAGCCGAAGCGGAAGGCCGGGCTTCCGGCCAGAACAGCCTGTTCGGCGACACCGCCGCCCCGGAGCCGCTGCGCCTTCCCGATATCCCGGCCTGGACGCCGCTGGAACAGCTCGGCTTCGAGGCCGAAGCGGTGGGTTTTCACCTTACCGCGCATCCGCTCGACGCCTATGCCGGCGCGCTGAAACGCCTCAAGGTCACGCCGTCCAGTCAGATCGAGGCGGCTGCCAAGGCGGGAATAGGCCGGGTGAAGCTCGCCGGCGCCGTCATCGGCCGCAAGGAGCGCACCACCCGCACCGGCAGCCGCATGGCCTGGGCGCAGCTTTCGGACGCTTCCGGCAGCTTCGAGGTCACGCTGTTCAGTGAGACCCTGAACGCGGCGCGGGAGCTGCTGGAGGACGGCGCCATGTTGCTGGTCGCCGCCGATCTCCGGCGCGAGGGCGAGGCCTTGCGCATCACCGCCATCGAGGTCGAACCGCTGGATCGCGCCGCTTCCCGGTCCGGCGGCGGCCTGCGGGTGTTCGTCGAACGGGCCGAGGCGCTGGCCAATCTTCGCGCCGTGCTGGACCGCGAAGGCAAAGGGCGCGGCCGGGTGGTGCTGACGCCGCGCCTCGCCAAAGGGCAAAGCATCGACATCGTCCTTCCCGGCGGCTTCAACGTCACCCCGCGCCTCGCCCAGGCGGTGAAGATGATCGCAGGCATCGCCGAGGTGGCGGAGTTATAGAGCCGCTGGCGGCTTGCGAATTTTGCGCAGCGCGGCTAAGAGCGCGGATATTCCGGCAATTCCGGGCATGTAGCTCAGCGGTAGAGCACCGCCTTGACATGGCGGGGGTCACAGGTTCAATCCCTGTCGTGCCCACCAATACCCTGGCGTCACATATGGGTAAATTTTGGTGATTTGCCGACTGTCATGAAAGCTTCATTGATCCGTCATACAGCTGGCATGATACCATTGTAGACGCGGTGACAGAATGACGCCGCTTTCCGAATATGCGAGAGTTTCCATGCCCGATGTCGCGGCTCATCCCATGACAGTTGCAGAACCCGCCACGGGCGCCACCCGCATTTCGATCCGGGACCTGAATTTCTATTACGGCGCGACCCAGGCGCTGAAAGGCGTGACGCTCGACCTGCCGGACCGTCAGACCACGGCGCTGATCGGCCCTTCCGGCTGCGGAAAATCGACGCTGCTGCGCGCGATCAACCGGATGTACGACCTCTATCCAGGCCAGCGCGCGACCGGCGAGGTGTTGATCGACGGCGAGAACATCCTGCTGCCGAATATCGACGTGAACGGCCTGCGCCGCCGCATCGGCATGGTGTTCCAGAAGCCGACGCCGTTTCCCAAATCGATCTATGACAATATTGCTTTCGGGGTCCGCCTGCATGAGAAATTGCCGCGCGCCGAGATGGATGAACGGGTGGAATCCTCGCTGACCCGCGCCGCCTTATGGGATGAGGTGAAGGACCGCCTCACCACCTCGGCCCTCGGGCTTTCCGGCGGCCAGCAGCAGCGGCTCTGCATTGCCCGCACCATTGCGGTGCGGCCTGACGTGATCCTGCTCGATGAACCCACCAGCGCCCTTGACCCGATCTCGACGCTGAAAATCGAGGAGTTGATCGAGGAACTGAAGCGCGACTACACCATCGTCATTGTCACCCATAACATGCAGCAGGCCGCGCGCTGCGCCGACCGCGTGGCGTTTTTCTACCTTGGCGCTTTGGTCGAATACGCCGAATCAACCAAGCTATTCACCGCGCCACGCGAGCGCCGCACCCAAGAATACATCACAGGAAGATTTGGCTAAATGATTAAATCAAAAGTTTTTTGCGCGCTTTTTTTCAAAAAAGCGCCGCTTCCTTTCTTTGTGTAGGACCTAGCCATGCCAGACCAGGCAAAACATATCCTCACCAGCTTCGAGGCCGATCTCAGCAGGCTGCGCGACCTGATCGCGGCAATGGGCGGCTTGGTGGAGACTGAATTGGCCGACGCGATCACCGCTTTATATGATCGCGATGCCGATCTCGCCGCCCGGGTTGTCGAATTTGATGTCCGGGTCGATGCCGAGGAGCGCACCATCGAGCAATTCGCGATCCGGGTGCTGGCCTTGCGCCAGCCGGTGGCGAATGATTTGCGGCAGGTGGTGGCGGCGCTGAAAATCACCACCGATCTTGAACGAATCGGCGATTATGCCGCCAATATCGCCAAGCGCACACTGGTCTTGCACCAAGCGGCGCCCGCCTATCCGATGGCAAGCCTGATCCAGATGTCCCGCCTGGTGCAGGAAAATCTGAAAACCATCATCGACGCGATCGGCGAGCCCGACACCGATGCTGACAAGGTGATGGCGGTCTGGCGCGCCGACCAGATGATCGACGATCTCTACAACAGCATCTTCCGCGAATTGATTACTTATATGATGGAGGACGCGCGCAACATCTCGAGCTGCACGCATTTGCTGTTCATCGCCAAGAACCTTGAGCGCATCGGCGATCACGCGACCAATATCGCCGAACTCGCCTATTATACCGCGACCGGCGAAACCCTGCCCGATAACCGGCCGAAAGGCGACCCGCTGATGGCGATGCCGCGCCTATCTTCATCATGAAATGCCACGTGGAAACCCCGACATGAACGAATCGGCGAAGGCCACCGTGCTGGTGGTCGAGGACGAAGCGCCTCTCGTCACCTTGCTGCGCTATAATCTGGAAAAACAGGGTTTCCGCGTCGATGAAGCCGGCGACGGCGGCGAGGCGCTGGCGAAAATCGCCGAAACTCCGCCCGATCTGGTGCTGCTTGACTGGATGCTGCCGACCTTGTCTGGCCTCGAGCTATGCCGCCAGATCCGCCGCCGCCCGGCGACGCGCAACCTGCCGGTCATCATGTTGACGGCGCGCGCCGAGGATCAGGACGCGGTGCGCGGCCTGGAGACCGGCGCCGATGATTATATCACCAAGCCTTTCTCGACAGAGGCGCTGATTGCCCGCATCCGCGCGCTGTTGCGCCGGACCAATGCGGTGCCGGCGAAAAGCCCTTTAGCGTTCCAGGACATCTCGCTTGATCCGGCGACGCATCGGGTGACGCGCAACAACAAGGTGCTGCATCTTGGTCCCACCGAGTTTCGCCTGCTGGAATTCTTTCTCCGTCATCCGAAGCGGGTATTTTCAAGGGAGGATGTGCTGAACGCGGTGTGGGGGCGGGATATCCATGTCGAGCCGCGGACGGTGGATGTGCATATCCGGCGGCTACGCAAAGCGATCAACGGGCCGGGCGACGCCGATTTAGTCCGTACCGTTCGCGCGGCAGGCTATGCCCTGGATGCCGAAGCTGCTTGAACAGAAAGGCTCCAGACAAAAAAACGGCCGGTTATAAACCGGCCGGCACCAATTGGTGCGATCTGAAGAGGCTCCCTAAACTTGGCGGCTGGCGATAAGTGGTTTGACTCAAACCATTTATCATCCACTTCCGACAAATGGCGCATTCGTCATATTTAAGCAAGTCCCTTTCGCGCCCCACAGGGAGTTTGAAAGAAAAAAAGTGTTACAAAGCTGCCTTTTAACGCTAATTTCCGACATGTATCACGAATTAGGTGTTTTATATCGCCAACCCTGCACAAATTTTGGCCGCAGCCTGAGTGTTTCCTGTTCATGATCGCCGCAATAGCGCGATCAGTCTTGTAATAATGCGGCGAAAATCAGGGTGAGGCAGCCCAGGGCGCAGCTGATGGCAACGAGCCGGATGATGCGTTCCGCATGCGCCGTCATTTCTGCCGGGTCATCCGATGTCGCAGCCTGGCGCAGCATGGCGAATGGCCCAAACCGGATCAGCAGGACCAGCCCGCCCATCACCAGCCCGGTGGTCTGCATGGCGTTCAGCGGCCAGGGCCAGAGCATGGGCCGGCCATAGGCGAGATAGGCAATCACCCAGCCGCTCGCCAAGGTGAGGGGCATGGCGTAGGAAATCATCGCCACCATGGGATGCAGCAGCCTGGTTTGCAGCGCCATCTGGTCGAGGCGCCCAGGCGTGACGCTTGCCGAGCGGATCGCCAGCAGTAAAAACCCCATGCCGCCAAGCCAGAACGTCATGCCGGCAAGGTGAAGCGCCAGCAGCGCGGCGATCCAGCTCAACCGCCAGCTCCAGCCATCGCGCCCATCACTGCTTGAGCCAGGCCGCGCAATTCCGCCGCCGCCTGAGAGGCTGGCGCCGCTTCAGTGACCCCTAGCCCTGCGGCGAAGGCATTGGCATAGGCGACGCGGTTGCCGAGAGCGGGCAATAAAATCAGGCCGCGGGCGAGGATCTCGGCCTCCATTCGCTTGCGCAGGCGCGAGCCGGCGGCGGCGCGGTTAAACGTCAAGGCGATCCGGCGATGTTCCTGCGTTGCCAGTTTCAGCGTGCCTTCCGCCGCCCACAGATCCGGCGGCGCCGGATTGAGCGGCACCAGCACGAGGTCAGCGGCGCGGATCGCGCGCCTGGCATCCGCGTCGAGCACCGGCGGCGTGTCGATCAGGATGAGCTGATGCGCCGCCGCAAGCGCGGCGAGAGTCTTGTCCAGCCGCCAGCCGGACACGCTTTCCACCGTCAGCGGAATTTTAGCCAGCGGAATTTTGGCCAGCGGAATTTTGGCCAGCGGAATTTTGGCCAGCGAAATTTTGGCCTGTGACGCGTCAGCGCGCAGCCGGCCCCAAGCGGCGAGGCTGCCTTGGGGATCGATGTCCAGCAGCGCGACACGCTCCTTCGCGAAAACGCCCTCAGCCAAGGCGACGCCGAGCTGCGTGCATAGCATTGTCTTGCCGGCGCCGCCCTTTTGCTGCGCCACCGCGATGATTTTGCTCATACCGAACTCCTCTGCCGCACCTCATATACATGGGAAATAGCGGGCATGGCGCATGGAAGCAGTATTTACCCCGGCCGAAATGGCGACAATCGACAAGACAGCGCCGGCGCATGGCGTCAGCCTGGCGGCGCTTATGGAGAATGCCGGGCGCGCGGTGGCCCGGACCATCATGCGCCGGTATCGGCCGTGCCGGGTTCTGGTGCTGGCCGGACCAGGAAATAATGGCGGCGACGGGTATGTTGCCGCGCGCTATCTGGCGCAGGCCGGCTGGCCGGTCGCGACGGCCGCGCTGGCGCCACAGCGCCCTGGTTCGGACGCCGCGCGCGCTGCCGCTCTTTGGCAGGGGCCGCGCGCTGAATTCACGCCAGAGGCGGCGGCGCGCGCCGAACTGGTGATCGACGCAATGTTCGGCGCCGGTCTCGCGCGGGATTTGCCCGATCATGCCGCCGCCGTGCTGCGCGCAGCTTCCCGCATCGTGGCGATCGACATGCCAAGCGGCGTTGACGGCGCGACTGGCTTGACGCGCGGCGAGCCTGCCCAGGCCGAATGCACCGTCACCTTCGCCGCGTTCAAGCCTGGCCATCTGCTCTATCCGGGGCGCGGCTTGTGCGGCGAGCTTATCCTCGCCGATATTGGGATGCCGGAAGCCGCGATCCGCATTGTCAAACCCGCCTGCTTTCGCAACACGCCAACGCTTTGGGAATTGCCGCGCGAGGCCGCCGCCGATCATAAATACACCCGCGGCCATGTCACCATCCTGTCCGGCGCGATGGCCGGCGCTTCGGTTCTGGCGGCAATGGGCGCGCGGCGCGTCGGGGCAGGGCTGGTGACGCTGGTGGCGAAGCATCCGCCGGAGGCGCCTTATGGCATCATCCGGCGCGCCGATCCGCTGGATGAATTGCTCGAAGATGAGCGCCGCAAGGTCTGGCTGTGCGGACCGGGGCTTGGCATGGACTGGGCAGGCGAAGCGCTTGCCGAGCTGATCGAGGCTAGAAAAACTATCATCGCCGATGCCGACGCGCTGACCGCCTGCGCCGATGCGCCGGAATTATTGCGCGGCGTCGCCGTCATCACCCCCCATGCCGGCGAGTTTTCCCGCGTGTTCGGCAAGCCTGAACCGGACCGTTTGACCGCCGCCCGCGCCGCTGCCGCGCGCATCGGCGCCGTGGTGGTGCTGAAAGGCGCCGACACCATTATCGCGGCGCCCGATGGCCGCGTGGCGATCAACGATCACGCTTCGCCTGCTTTGGCCACTGGCGGCACCGGCGACACGCTGGCCGGCATCATTGCTGGCTTGCTGGGGCAAGAACTGCATGGCCAGGGCATGCCGGCTTTCGAGGCCGCCGCCGCCGCCGTATGGCTGCATGGCGAGACCAGCTTGCGGATCGGCCCCGGGCTGATCGCCGAGGATATCGCCGACCGGCTTCCCGAAGCGATGGCCGAGGCAAGGCGGGTTGGTAAAGGTTAAGCAAGCGCTTCTTTTTGGAAAAAGGCTACGCGCCGCGGAAGCAAAAACTTTTATGAGTTTGGGTAGATTTGTTGTGGAATGTTATTCCGGCCACATCAATTTCAAAAGTTTTTTGGTTCTTTTTTACAAAAAAGAACCGCTCGCTTTTTCCTTCCTTTTTTTACGCCTAAACTAGCCGCATGGACGAACTCGTCACCAGACACCGGCTAGGCCAGGAGCTTGCGGCATTGCGGCAAATCGAGCGCAAGCTGCTTTGGCTGTCGTCCTGGATGATCCATCAAGCCAATCACATCCGCCCGAACCGCGATGGGCTGAAGGTCGGCGGCCATCAAGCCTCCTGCGCCTCGGTCGCCTCGATCATGACGGCGCTCTATTTTCACATTTTACGCCCGCAGGACCGGGTGGCGGTGAAGCCGCATGCCGGGCCGGTGCTGCATGCGATCAATTATCTGTTTGGGCGGCAGAGCGTGCAGCAGATGGCCGGGCTGCGGCAGCTGGGCGGCGCGCAGTCCTATCCCTCTCGCACTAAGGATGGCGCGGAGATCGATTTCTCCACCGGCTCAGTGGGTTTGGGCGTGGCGCTGACCAGCTTCGCCTCGCTGATCCAGGATTATTTGCGCGCGCATGAAATGCTGCCGGCGGATCGCCCGCCATCCCGTCACATCGCCATCGCCGGCGATGCTGAATTGGACGAGGGCAATATTTACGAGGCGCTGCTCGAAGGCTGGAAGCATGACGTGCGGGATGTTTGGTGGGTGGTCGATTACAACCGCCAGAGCCTTGATTCGGTGATGCCGGACCGGCTGTTTGGGCGGTTCGAGGGGTTGTTCCGCGACATGGGCTGGCGGGTGCTCAGCCTGAAATACGGCAAGAAGCTGGAAGCCGCCTTCGCGCGTCCCGGGGGCGCCGCCCTGCGCGCCTGGATCGATGATTGCCCAAACAGCCTCTACGCCGCGTTGACCTTCCAGGGCGGCGCCGCCTGGCGGCAGGCGGTGCTGGCGGATTTGTCGCGCTCGCGTGGGGTACGGGGGATCATTGATCCGCTTTCGGATGATGAGTTGGGCGCGCTGATGACTAACCTAGCCGGACACGATTTGGAAACGCTCATTGAAGTCTTCGCCGAGGCTGCGCATTCCGATCAGCCGACCTGTTTCCTCGCCTATACGGTGAAAGGCTTCGGCCTGCCCTTCGCCGGCCATAAGGACAATCATTCCGGCCTGATGAGCGCCGAGCAGATGGCGACCTTCCAGGACGTCATGAACATTCGCGCTGGCCATGAGTGGGATTGCTTCGAGGGACTCGGCCTGCCAGAGGCGCAGTTGCGGCATTTCATCAAGGGCGTGCCCTTCGCGCAGCCGCTCGCGGCAACCGGCAGGCGCTTCGAGGCGCCGCCGGTGCCGGTGCCGGATGTGCTGCCGCAGCCTTCGATCAAGGGGCGGCAAATGTCGACGCAGGCGGGTTTCGGCGAGCTGCTTTCGGAAATCGGCAGGGGCAGGGACGCCTGCGCCGCTTTGGCGAAACATATCGTCACGATGAGTCCTGACGTTACGGTCTCCACCAATCTCGGCCCTTGGGTGAACCGCCGCGGCGTGTTTGACCGGCATACCAGGAATGACGTGTTTCGCGACTCCAAGCTCGCTTCGGCGCAGCGCTGGGGCATGAGCCCTGATGGTCAGCATATCGAGCTCGGCATCGCCGAGCAAAATCTATTTCTGCTCTTGGCGGCGGCGGGGCTGGCCAGCGAGATGCAAGGGGCGCGGCTGCTGCCGATCGGCACCGTCTATGACCCGTTCGTCAACCGGGGCCATGATGCGCTGGTCTATGCCTGTTATCAGGATGCCCGGTTTTTGCTGATCGCCACACCTTCAGGGATCACGCTGGCGCCGGAAGGCGGTCAGCATCAATCGACCAACACGCCGCTGCTCGGCATCGTGCAGGACCGCATCGCCGCCTACGAGCCGGCGCATTGCGACGAGCTGGCGATTTTGCTGCGCCACGCCTTTGATTGGATGCAGCGGCCGGAGGGTTCCTCGGTCTGGCTGCGCCTGTCGACCCGGCTGCTTGAGCAGCCGGCGCGGGAGGTGAATGCTGAGCATGTCATTGCCGGCGCGCATTGGGTGACGCCGCCGGCGCCCGGCGCGCGCATCGCGATTTTGTATCAAGGCGCGGTGGCGCCGGAAGCCGAGGCGGCGTTCGAGGCGCTGCGCGAGGATGAACCGGGCGCCGGGCTGCTGGCGCTGACTAGCCCGGACCGGCTCTACGCCGGCTGGCGGCAGGCCCAGCGCGAGCGCCGCGCCGGCAAAACCGGGGCTTATTCTCACATTGAGCATATCTTGTCGCCTCTAGCGCCGGACGCCGCTTTGGTCTCGGTGCTGGACGGCCATCCCAGCGCCCATGCCTGGCTCGGCGGCGTGCGCGGCCAGCGTGCCTATGCGCTCGGCCCGGATCATTTCGGCCAGTCCGGCGACATTCCTGATCTCTACCGTGTCTATGAAATTGACGTGGACGCGATTTTGCAGGCCTGCGCCGAAGCGTTATTGCGCTAAAATTCATTGGCCGGTCAGGTTTGCGGCTTTATTTCGCCTGTCATGGCTCCCAGTTGAGAAATCATGAACATTTCCAAGCAAGCGCGGCGGCTGCTGGCGGACAATAAGGGCAGCGCCGCCACCATTCTAGGCTTGGCCGCAATGGCCACCCTGAACATTACCGCCGCCAAACGGGCGGAACGCGCGTATCCGCCGCAAGGCAAGTTCATCAGCGTCTCGGGGACGCAATTGCACTATATCGAGAGGGGGAGCGGCCCCACGGTGCTCCTGCTGCATGGCAACCAAGTCACCGCAAAGGATTTCGAACTTAGTGGCTTATTCGATCAGCTGGCCAAGAACTGCCATGTCATCGCCTTTGACCGGCCTGGTTTTGGCTATAGCGAACGCCCGCGCGGCACTGTCTGGAGCGCCTTCGCTCAAGCGGCATTAATCCATAAGGCGATGCGCCAACTGGGACTGGAACGGCCGGTCGTGGTCGGACATTCGCTTGGCGCGATGGTGGCTTTAGCCTATGCGCTGGAATATCCCGATGACACGGCAGCGCTCCTGCTGCTCGGCGGCTATTACTTCCCCAGCCTCCGCGCCGATTCTGCATTGACGTTCCCAACCGCTTTGCCGGGCATCGGCGACGTGCTCCGCTACACGATTTCGCCGCTGATCGGACGGCTCATTGGTCCCGCTTTCGCCAAACGAGTGTTTTCACCGGCGGCGGTCGCGCCACAATTCAAGGACCAGGCCGGGCTGGCGTTGCGTCCGTCACAGGTCGGCGCCACGGCGGCGGATGCCAATTTGATGGGGCCGGACGCCGCGAAGCTCGCCAGCCGCTACCCATCATTGATCATGCCGGTGACGATCATGGCCGGATCGGACGACAAGATCGTCAATGTCGAAAAGCAGGCGGAACGGCTGCATGCCACCCTGCCGCAAAGCAAGCTGGAACTGCTGGATGGCGCCGGCCACATGCTGCATTACCGTCACCCCGACAAAATCGCGGAAGAGGTTGCAGCCTTGGTCCGGAAGACTGCAACGCCAAACAAGCGGATCGCGGCGAATGAGGCGGAAGCTTAGTTCACCGCTAACGTGAGGCCAGAAGGCTCTGCCTTTGCGCCCGCTGGCATCAGCTTCAAGTCCGCGGATGTTCGAGGAAAAACCGCACCATTTCCGCCGTGGCGTCTGGGCCTTTTGGATCTGTGAAGGAGCCTGCCTGGCTGCCGCCTGCCCAGGCATGGCCGGCGCCGTGTATCAGCCATTGCTCGAGCCTCGCTTTGCCGCTGGCATCGGGATAGCGGATGCGGCTATAGGCATGGCCTCCTGGCACCTGGCCCGTGGCGGTTTGCGGCGCCCCGGCATCCGCTGGCATCATCTGGGCGATCACCGCGTCGCCATTGCGCAGATTGACGGTGCGGTCCTGATCGCCATGGAACACAATTGTTGGAACTGGAACGCCGCCCAGCGGCAGCGCCGCGCCGCCATGGCCCTGATGCATTGCGCTGAACGCCGACATCACGTCGCTGGCGGCGCCGCAGGCGAGGCCGGAATGCACGCCGATCGCGGCGTACAGATCCGGATAGGCGGCGCCCATGATCGCCGCGGCGGCGCCGCCGGCGGAGAGCCCCGCCACATAAACGCGGCGAGGATCAACGGCGTAGCGCTGCATGATGTCAAGCGTGATGCCAGCGATTAATGAAGGTTCGCCCTGATCCCGCCGCTGCTCACCGGAATTGAACCAGTTCCAGCATTTCGAGGAATTAGCGGCCTGCGCCTGCGCCGGATAGGCCACCAGGAAACCGCTTGCCTCGGCGGCCTCGTTCATCCGCGTGCCCGCCGCGAAATCCTCGGGCGACTGGGTGCAGCCATGCAGCATGACGATGAGCGGCATCGGCTGGCCTTGATAACCGCCTGGCACATAAAGCCGATAGGCGCGGCTGCCGGCGGCGTTGCTGAATTCCGCGGAGAGAAACCGGCCACTCCCGGCTTTGCCGCCTTGCCTAGCGCCAGTCTTTACATCAGTCTTTACGTCAGGCTTTGCGCCGCCGATCCTCTCGCTCACCGGTTCGGCGACGCCATCGATCACCGGCCCTTCCCGAACAGCGGTGCTTGACGAGGCTGGGGCGCCAGACGCCGCATCAGGCTGCAAGACTTGCTGAATCAGCGCGGTCGCTTCCTGCAACAACCCGGCATTGGTCAGCTTGGTCGCCTGCAATAGGCCGTTAAGCGAAGAGAGTTTCATGATAAAGCCTTTTTATTGTTCATAGGGATAGATTGGCGTCACCGGCGGATTCAGCGCATCCGGTCCTTCAATGCTGCCCTTACCTTGACGCTGGCATGCAGCGCGCCGAGCACCGAAACCGAGGCAATTGCCTCGCGCGCCAGTTCCGGCGTGACGTCGGAGGCGATGCTGGCCAAGCCCAGCACGTTGATATGCAGCATCGCGCCGGAGGCGCGCGCCGCCTCAAGATCCTCGCGGCTGAAATGCCGGAGGCCGAGATCGATGCCCTTGCGGTTGACCGCGCCCTGCACGACGTCGCCATGGCGGTCGAGTTGATTACGGATCGCGGTGCGGATGAAATCTGTCCGGTTGGCATAAAATCCGTCCTGCACCATCAGGTCGATGCGCCCCAGATCGACATAGCCGAGATTGATCGTGATCTTTTCGCTATCTGCCTGTCTTGGCCGCAATTCTTGCACAGCGCTCATTTCACCATCCTCTCGCCATCCATATGGATGGTAAATACGTATCAAGCTCTGGCATTGCAAGAGGCTTTCTCGCTTTGAGGCTTTCGCCTATGGTGGCTGGCAAAGCGAGGATACCGGCCATGAGGGCGCGTCCTTTCCACATCCTGCTGCTTGCCTTGCTTGCCGCGCCATTGCTCGCCATGGCGCAAGCCGCCGCGCCGCCTGGCCGATTGCCTGGCCGATTGCCTGGCATGCTCGTGGAAGATTTTGATTTCTATGACGCTTCAATCGACCAGCGCCCGATGGTCATCGCTGATCAGGACCGTTGGCTGCGGCAGGCCGATGCGCGATTTCGCAAGGAGGTCGAGGCTGGCGGCCATGCCAAGATTCTCGGCGGCTCCCGGCCGCGCCAGAAGCTGGCGGCAATCGCCGAGCGTTACGAGCATCCATCCACCTGCCGCTCCTGCGCCCTTGCCGCCGCGCGCTCGCTCGGCGCGCGTTATCTGTTTATCGGCTCGATCCACAAAATCAGCGACCTCATCTGCTATATGCGCGGCGAGCTGGACGATGCCCGCGGCGGCGAAGTGCTGCTGGTTACCTCGACCGAGGTGAAGGCCGACAACCAGACCATGTGGCTGCGCGCGGCGCATAGCCTGGCGGCGGCGGTGAACCGCAAGCTCGCCCGGCGGCAATAGGAGCGCGATCATCAACCCCACCGGCATTGGCGATCGGTATTCGCGATGCTGGATATTTCTTGTCACTGTCACCATCTTCGGCATGATGGCGTCAGTTTGGAGGACCTCATGAGGACAATGTCGCTATTCCGTATCTTTAGTCTCGCAGCCTTGCTCTCCCTATGGCAGCTTGCCGCGCATGCTCAAACAAGCCCTACGGCAAGCGTAACGGCGGCTGGCGCAGCAGGGCCGGCGCCGCAACAGCTTCAAGCTTTGATCGCTAGCGGCCATGAACGGACCGCGCTGCGTGATCTCCAGACGGTGCTGCGCGCGCATCCGCATAGCGGCGTCGCCTGGTATCTGGTTGCTGAAGCGCAGGACGCCTCGGGCAACCGGCCCGCGGCGCGCGACGCGCTCGCCAAAGCGGAGCAATACGCGCCAGGCCTGCCTTTCGCGCAGCCGGCGAAGGTGGCGGCGCTGAAGGCGCATTTGGCCGGTCCAGTAGATCGCCCTGGCCTAGGAAGCGGCGCTAGAATCAGCCCCGTTATGGTGATCGGCGGCCTGGTTGTCTTGTTTATCCTGGTAAGCCTGTTTTTCCGGTCGCGCCGGCGCATGGCCGCCGCCGCTCAGAATGGCTATGGCCCTGGTGGCTTTGGCAATCCTCCTGGCAATCCTTATGCTCCCGGCGGCATGCCCGGCAATCCTTACGCGCCTGGCGGCATGCCTTATGGCGGGGGCGTCGGCGCGCCGCGCTCCGGCCTTGGCAGCTCGCTGATCACCGGATTGGCGGCGGGCGCCGGCGTCGCGGCGGGAGAACGGATCATTGACGGGCTGGCCGGCCCACGCGGCGATGGCCAAGGGGGCCAAGGTTTTCCAAACGATCAAGGCTTTCCGAACGACCCTGGAAGCGCGCCGGACAGGGATGACGGGCTGACGGGATCGCCTGACTGGGGCGATAGTTCAGGCGGCGATAATTCTGGCGGCGGCGATACTGGCGGCGGGTTTGACACCGACGATCAATGGTGAACGGCGTCCTCTCATGATGTCACGGCGCACAAGCAATGATCGGTAGCGGAGCGCGGCACGTAAAGGATCAAGCCGGGCGCGCTGGCGATGCGCGACTGCACGATAAGCGCTGTGGCATTAACCTTGACCGACGTCATGGCGAAGGTGGGCGTCGATGAATCGGCCCATGTAACCCGGAATTCGGCAGCGTGTGGAGGCGCCAAGCTTGTAAGCGGTGACATTGTTTTAACGGCCGCTGATCGCCAAGCTTGCCTTCTATTGAAGGGAAACGATCATGCCACGGCACCACGAAATTCCGGCAAGCCCGGCCAATATGGTTCTCGGTTTTCTCGACGCGGCAACCCCGCCGATCCTCAGCGTCGACTCCGGCGACACGGTGGGGCTGACGTCATTTCCAGCGGGCGGACGGGCGTCCTTGCCAAGCCTTGATCGCGTGCCGGCTGATTACCTGGCGGCGCTTGACGCGCTGCCGCCCGGCCCTGGGCCGCATTTCATATCGGGCCCCATTCATGTGCGCGGCGCGGCGCCGGGCGATTGCTTGCAGGTTGATATCCTGGAAGCGACGCCGACGATGGATTGGGGCTTCGTCTCGATCCTGCCATTGCTGGGAACCCTGCCCGACGAATTCACCGAATACGAGACGATCCATCCGGCCATCGACCGCGCGCGCAATGTCGCCACCTTGCCTTGGGGCGCCGAACTGCCGCTTGATCCTTTCTTCGGCATCATCGGCGTGGCGCCGCCAAAATCCTGGGGCCGCTGCACCTCATCGGTTCCCCGCAGCTTCGGCGGCAATATGGACAACAAGGAGTTGCGGCCTGGGACAACGCTTTATCTGCCGGTATTTAACGAGGGCGCGCTGTTCACCGCCGGCGATGGGCATGGCGTGCAGGGCGATGGCGAGGTCTGCGTCACCGCCCTTGAGACCGGCCTCGCCGGAAAATTCCGGCTGACCGTGCGCCACGATTTCAAGATCGATTTTCCGTTCGCCGAAACGCCGACGCATCTGATGTCGATCGGGCTTGACGAGGATCTTGACGACGCGGCGAAACAGGCCGTGCGGGAAATGGTCAAGCATATCTGCCGGCGCACCAATCTGTCCCGCAACCAGGCCTATATGCTTTGCTCGCTGATCGGCGACCTCCGCGTGACGCAAACCGTGGACGGCAACAAGGGCGCGCACATGCTCATGGCGAAGGACAAGCTTTGACATGACAGGCGAAGACCTGTTGCCTGTCTAGGCTCGCGCCCTAAATCGAAACGGTGGCGAGGGCGCGGGCGGCGTTTGTTGAGGCGAAGCGCATCCAGCCGCCTTTGATGCCGCGTTCCAACCGGTTTCTGTTGCCAATGAGTCATACCAAGCGGCATAGGGATTAACTTATCGCGAAAGCAAGATCAGGGGGGCTTCGCCCCCTGAAACCCCCACTAAGGGCTTAGCCCTTAGAACCCGCTAGATGGCTTTCCGCTGGGAGGGGTCTCTGACCCCTCCCAGCGAAAAGCCAAGTAATGGATTCCAAAGGCACTGCCTTTGGCGGAGGTCCAGGAGGCAGAGCCTCCTGGCCTTGTTCTTGCCGATAGATTAATCTCTGTGCCGCTCGGTATTAACCGCCAGCGCATTGTCCAAAATTAAAATTGAAATTTTTTCCTTGACATCGCGCCACAAAGGTTAATTAGAGTGCATTAATGAAACTGCATTAACGTTGCGCTTGCCGACAAACCAGGGGGGTTAGTGGCGACATCAACTAGATTGGAGGCGAGAACCGTCAGCCCGACAACGCCAGGCCTGATGCTTGCAAGCGCAAGCGATCATGCGGAGGAAACGCGATCGCGGATTCTTGATGCCGCGGAGCGGCTGTTTGTCGAACGCGGGATCGACGCCGTGAGCTTGCGCGAAATTGTTCGCGCCGCGGGGCAACGCAACGCTTCGGCGCTGCACTATCATTTCGGCTCGCGCGATGGGGTGTTGGAAGCCCTGATCGACCTCAGAATGCCGGCGATGAATGCGCGCCGGCTGGCGCTGATGACGCCGGTCATGACGGGCAAGCGAAAGCCGACGCCGCGGCAACTGGCGGAGGCCCTGGTGCTGCCGCTCGCCGAGACCATCGAGCCTGGCGCGGCGCACGGCAACTGGGTGCGGCTGGCCGCGCAGATTTATGCCAATGACAGCATCGGCTTCGCGGAAATTTTCCGGCGCAAGAATTACGACGAAGGCTTGCGCCAGGTGGGGATCGCGCTGCGCATGGCGCATCCCGGCATTCCGCCGCTGCTGCTCGACCAGCGCAACATGCTGGCGGTCCGTCAGGCGGTGCACGCCCTCGCGGACTGGCAGCGCGGCGTGTTGACCCGGCAGGGCGGCGTCGAGGCCACCAGCTTCGCGCTGTTTCGCGCCAATCTGCTCGACGTCACGGAGGCGATGCTCGGCGCGAAATTTTCCGCGGAAGCGCTGCGCCTGGCGCCCGAAGGAGAGGTTCAATCAGGCGACCAGCAACATCATCGCACAAGATAAATTCTGTTCAGCGTACTCAAAATAAACGACGGGAGATGTCCATGAGGAAAATAAAAAACGAAACGATCGGGTTGGTAGCCGGCGCCGCCTTTTGCGCTATCGCGCTGGCGAAACCTGCTTGCGCGGGCGGTCCTTTGCCGTTCGACGCGCCGACGCCGGTGCCGAACAGCAGCGCCGCGATCCTCTACAATCAATTCTCCAGCGCCAGTTCCGCCTATTCCGTCCGCGGCGCGAAGATCGGCGATACCCGCATCCAGACCGACGTGCCGGTGCTGCGCCTGGTGCACAGCTTTGCCAGCATTGATAAAGTCGCGCTGTTCGGCGTGCAGGTGATCGCGCCCTATGTCGCCTTCCTCGGCAATCAGCAGGAAGGTGGCCGGATGCTCACCCATAGCAGCGGCTTCGCCGAGCCGCAGCTTTCGCTATTCGGCAAGTTCCTCAACAATCCCAAGCAGGATCAGACCCTGACGCTCAGCTATTTCATGAGTCCGCCGAGCGGTTCGTATAACCCGGCCTACGCGCTCAACGGTTCGAACAATACCTGGGTGAACAATATCGAGGTTGGTTTCGTGCATCTGCTGGCCGGATCGGCGACCAAGCGACGGCTCGATCTGCAGGTCTGGGGCGATATGTACTTCTACGGCGCCAATAACGATACCCGCATCGCCACTGCCCGGGGCAGCGCGACGGCATCGACGCATATCGAGCCAGCCGAGCAGATCATCGCTTACCTGCCGTATTATTTTCACCCGAAAACCGCCGGCTATGTCGGGCTGAGCTTCGAGCAGACCTTCGGCGGCAAGCAATATCTCACCGTCCCGCGGTTCGGCCCGGCGCGGTTCGACACCGGCACGCGCAATAACTTCACCCGGATCGGCGTTGTCGCCGGGTCCTTCATCGCGCCCACCATGTTCCTTCAGGGCGAGATCTCGACCGATGTGCGGGTGCGCGGCGGCGTGCGCAACGATGTGTTCGCCGAGGTGCAGATCGGCAGGATTTTCTAACCTGGCAAGCTGATTTCGACGGAGATGCCCGCATGGAACTAGGTTTCCAATCCGCCCGCTTCATCGCCCGCCAAATCAGGCGCGGCGCGCTTTCCTGCGCCGAGGCGCTGGATTATTTTATCCGCCGGACGGAGGCCTTCGATGGTCCGCTGAACGCGGTGGTGGTGCGGGATTTTGAGCAGGCGCGCGATCGGGCGGGAGCGCTCGACCGGGATCGTCCGGCGATGGAGGCAATGCCGCCGCTTTACGGCGTGCCGATGACGGTGAAGGAAAGCTATAACGTGGCGGGACTCCCCACCACCTGGGGGGTTGAGGCGTTCCGCTCGAACATCGCCGACGCCGACGCCACCGCGGTGGCGCGGCTCAAGGGCGCCGGGGCGGTGATTTTCGGCAAGACCAATGTTCCGGTGCTGTTGATGGACTGGCAGAGCCATAACCCGGTCTATGGCCGCACCGCCAATCCCTGGGATATCGCGCGCACGCCGGGCGGTTCGTCCGGCGGTTCGGCGGCGGCGCTGGCGGCGGGAATGACCGGGCTTGAAGCGGGCAGCGATATCGGCGCCTCGATCCGCGATCCCGCGCATTATTGCGGGATTTATGGCCATAAGCCGAGCTGGGGCGTGGTCCCGCCGCGCGGCCATGCCCTGACGGCGTCCTTGACCGCGACGGACATCTCGGTCGCCGGTCCGATGGCGCGCTCGGCGGGTGATCTCGCGGTGGCGCTGGCGGTGATGGCGGGGCCGCTGCCGGAGGAGCGCGCGATGCGGCTGGCGCTGCCGAAACCGCGCGTTGCCTCGTTCAAGGGGTTGCGGGTGGCGATCATGGCGCAGCATTCGCGTTGTCCGGTGGCTGACGTCATCAAGGCGGAACTCGGCAAGCTCGCCCGTCATCTGGCCTCGCAAGGGGCGAAGGTCGATGAGGCGGCGCGGCCCGAGGTTGACCTCGACGCCGGGGATGATCTGTACCGGAGGCTGCTCAACGCCGCGCTTTCGGCGCGGATTACCGATGCCGAGGCGGAACGCCTGCGCGCCAGGCCGGATGACACAGGGGGCGGGCGGACGGCGCGAGACATGCTGATGGAGCACCGGATCTGGCTGCGGCTGAACGAGGAGCGCGCCCGCCACCGCGCCGCTTGGATGGCGTTTTTCCAGTCCTTTGACGTCATGATCGCGCCGGTCGGCGCCACAACGGCGCCGGCTCATGATGATCGCGCGCCGTTATGGGAGCGGACGATCATGGTCGATGGCGCGCCGGTCAATGCGGCGCAACAGCTGTTCTGGGCTGGCCTCGCCTCAATGCCGCTGCTTCCCGCGACGGCGGCGCCGCTGGGCTTCGCCGCGGATGGATTGCCGTTCGGCATGCAGATCATCGGCGCGCCCTATGATGACCGCACCACTATCGCCGTCGCCGGGCTGCTGGAAAAATCCTGGCTTGGGTTCAAGCGGCCTGACGGCTACGCCGATCAACACATGATATCATAATCCTGGAGGAAGCATGGCCCTTTCATTGTGGCGGCGCGGACTAGCCCGGTATCCGGATCATAAGCCGCGGCGCGCTTATTTGTTACTGGTCGTCGCGATTACCATTTCGCTTTATTACGCGCTTTATGCCGCCAGCGGGGTGACGCCGCTGCTGCTGGCCGGGCTGCATCTGCCGTTCCGCGATTTTGTGTTCATCCTCGCGGGCGGCAATTTGGTGGGCGCCTTCGCTTCGCTGCTGGCGGGGCTGAGCGACCGGTTTGGCCGCGCCAATCTGGTGGTTTATGGGCTGCTGGTGGTCGGGGTGCTGGTGTTCTTCGTGATGCCGAACGTCACCACGGCGGCGCAATGGGCCTGGGGGTTCGGCGCGATTTCGTTTGTCGAGGGCATCATCCTGGTCGCCACCCCGGCGCTGATCCGCGATTTCTCGCCGCAGGTGGGACGCGCGACCGCGATGGGGTTCTGGACCATCGGCCCGGTGCTGGGCAGCCTGACGGTCAGCTTCATCACCACCCTGACGCTGCCGCATACCCATACCTGGCAGAGCGAATACCGGATCTGCGGCACGGTTGAATTGATCATGTTCGTGATTGCGTTTTTTTTCCTGCGCGAACTGGCGCCCGGCTTGCGCGACCAGCTGATGGTGAGCGAGCGCGACCGCGCCTTGATCGAGATGCGGGCGAAAGGGCTGGATATCGAGGCCAGCCTTCGCCATCCGTGGCGGCAAATGCTGCATGCCGACATCATCGCCTCGGCCTTCGGCGTTTCGGTGATGCTGCTGTTTTATTACACCGCCGTCGCGTTCGGGCTGATCTATCTAGTGACCGTGTTCCGGTTCCCGATTGGCGAGGCGAACGAGGTGGCGGACTGGAATTGGGCGACCAACGCCATCGCGCTGGTTCTGGCCGGAATGCTGTCCGACCGGCTCAGGGTTCGCAAGCCGTTCATGATGTTCGGCGGCATTGGCGGCTTTATTTTCATCGCGGTTTATCTGCTGCAGGCGGGCGGCCATCCATCCTTCGCGTGGCTTACGTTTCTGACCTGCGCGCAATCATTTTTTATCGGCTTTGCCTATGTCACCTGGATGGCCAGTTTCACGGAGACGGTGGAGGCGCATAATCCGGCCCTGACCGCGACCGGGCTGGCGATCTGGGGTTGGCTGCTGCGGCTGGTGGTGACGGGGTGTTTCCTCGCGTTGCCCTTTGTGGTGAAGGCGGTGAACCCGCTGATCGCCGCCCCTTATTACATCGCGGCGTATCAGCATGATTTGGCGGCGCATATCGCGCCCAGCGCCGGGCTGTTGGCTCAGCTGGGCGTAATCAAGGCGGCAGCCGCGGCGGCGCCGGGGCAATGGCGCGCCTGGTATTGGATTTGCGAGGCGGGTATCGCAGTGTTTCTCGGCAGCGTGTTTCTGATGCGCGGACGCTGGAGTCCCAAAGCCGCACTGGCCGACGAGGCGGCGCATCATGAGCGGGCGGCGCGGGAACTCGCGTTGCTCAAGGGCGAGGCGGCGGCGCTCAATCGCAGTGTTTCGCGGGCCGTGTAAATGCCGTTAAAGCCGGTGCGGGCGGCGCGGGTGGCCTGGCGGAGAGGGTGTCCGCCGAGTGGCGTATCTCATACCATACCATCTTGACCCTCCATGCACCTGAAACCCTAGCATATTCAAGGGTTACCTGCGCGGAGTTGTCCTTTCCTGCGTCTCGACATCCCGCCTTATCTCGCGTAGAAAGTGGGGCCGAAAGTGGGGCCGGGAGCGGGTCGATGGGTGGACGTTCGCTGAACAAACTGAGTGCGACGGAGGCCGCCAAGCTGAAGACGCCAGGGCGGCACTCCGACGGCGGCGGTCTGTATCTGTCGATCGATGAGAGCGGTCGCCGCCGGTGGGTGTTCATGTATGCGCGCGGCGACAAGCGCACCGAACTGGGCTTGGGCGGTGGCCGAGACCTCTCGCTGGCCAACGCCAGGAAGGATGCGGAGGCACTCCGGGGCGTGCTGGCGATCGGCGGCGATCCCAAGTCTGAGCGAGCAAAGGATGATCGGGTGCTGAGCTTCGGCGAATGCGCCGACGCCTATGTGGAGGCGATGACGCCCTCGTGGCGAAACGCCAAGCACGCCGCGCAGTGGAAGATGACCCTCACCACCTATGCCAAGCCAATCCGGGCCAAGATCGTCGGCGAAGTCACCACGCAGGACGTGCTTGACGTTCTGCAGCCGCTTTGGAGGCGCACCCCCGAGACGGCGGAACGGCTGCGTGGTCGGATCGAGAACGTCCTTGATGCCGCGAAGGCGAAGGGGCTGCGGTCTGGCGAGAACCCGGCGCGCTGGCGCGGCCATCTCGACCAGTTGCTTCCTAAGCGACAGCGCCTATCGCGCGGCCACCATACGGCCCTTCCCTACGACGCCGTGCCGGAGTTCATGGCCGACCTTCGGACGCGCACGGCGATAGCGGCGCGGGCGCTGGAGTTCACGATCCTGACCGCAGCGCGATCAGGCGAGGTGTTGGGCGTGCGGCGGTCCGAGATCGACATTGGTAAGAAGCTCTGGACGATCCCGGCAGCGCGCATGAAGGCCGCGCGCGAGCACCGCGTGCCGCTGTCGCCGCGCGCATTGGAAATCGTGGAGGAGACGGAGAAGCTCGGTGCCAAGGACTTGCTGTTTCCCGGCCCCAAACCCGACACCGCGCTGTCGTCGATGGCAATGGCGATGTTGCTGCGGCGGATGAAGGCGGAGATCACCGTTCACGGCTTCCGCTCGACCTTCCGGGATTGGGCGTCGGAGGCGACGGGCTTTCCGCACGAGGTCTGCGAAATGGCGCTAGCGCACACCATCGGGAACAAGGCAGAGGCCGCCTATCGACGCGGCGATCTGTTCGACAAACGCCGGAAGTTAATGGAGGCGTGGGCGACCTACTGCGCCGCAGCCAAAACCGGAAAGGTTGTGGCGCTCCGCAAAGCGGCGGCGTTATGAGTTTAGCGCCCCGCCTCACCCCGATAGGCGGCGGGATCGGCCATCCAGTGATTGATGGCGGATTCGCGCCAGCCGGAGCTATGTTCGCCGATTTTGATCTGACGCGGGAAACTGCCGTCCGACATCTTGCGATAGAGCGTCGAACGGCTGAGGCCTGTGCGGTTCAGAACGGTGCGGATACGCAGGATGCGATCAGGCTCGGGCATCGGCTTCAATCTCCAAACACACTCCTTCGGGACAATTCGACAGCGGTTCCGATCTCGACAAGATCGCGCGAACATCAAGCGCAGCGCCGGATAGAGAAAGAAACTCCCGGCGACTTCGCTCATTCATCCGTCGTCATGTCCGGCTTCGATTTTAGTGCGAGCGCCCGGCCGAACCCAGTTTCAGTTCGCCCGGTCTGGCGTGCTCGATCCAAGCCGATCGCATCCGTTGATCGCGCGATGCGGTGGAGCGCCGGCTCAGCCTCGCTCACGCACGTTCGCGTCCAGGTCGAACGCACGCTTTCCGCGTCGCCCCCAGAGGTCCAGCGCGCGTTCCCGATCCTCGCCGGAGATGCGGTCGGCGATGGCGAGGAATGCGCCGTAGAGCACGGCGCGATCATCGCCCGCCAACTCGACCAGTCCGGTCTTGGCGACGAGGCCCCCGAGTTCGATCAACTGCCGCGTCCGCTCGCGCCGGTTCACGACCCAAGCCCGCGTATCATTCCGTGCGATCTGCGCTTCAAGCCTGTGGCGCGCCGCGGTCGCTCGCTTGAGCGCCATCGCTGCCGCCAGCAACCGCGCGTGCAGCGTGGCGTGTGCGGCCTTGAAAGAAGGCTTGGCCGCGCTTGCGCCAGCTCTCCTTTCGGGCCGGATCGCTGGCCTCGATCATCGCCAGCAGGGCACCCGCCAGCGTTTCCACGTCGAGAGTGTCAGCGCCCGTCGCGGCGACCAGCTCTCCGAGCTGTACGATCTTCCGTGTCTTGAGCGTTCGGGCCTTGTCGTCGAGCGCCTTCAGCTCGGCGTCGTAGTCACGGGGTTTGCGCATCGCAGTCTCCGTTCATGGTGATGCGATGAGTGTAATGCAGTCGTCCGTCAGATGCTGTAGAGACGTAGGAACGGCGTAAGACGGTCTGGTCCCGAGCAAGATTCTTTCTTGTGAGGGCGCGCTTATACGTCGTGCCGACGCCGCTTGAGATCAGTAAGTGAATCGCCGTCATGGCGATCTATCACTTCTCGGCCAAGGTCATCAGCCGTGCCGCTGGATCGAGTGCGGTGGCGTCGGCGGCCTATCGCTCGGCCTCTCGCCTGGCCGACGAACGGCTCGGCCGCGACCACGACTTCTCCAACAAGCCGGGCGTCGTTCACTCCGAGATCATGCTGCCGGAGGGCGCGCCAGAGGCCCTGTCCGACCGGGCGACGCTGTGGAATGCAGTCGAGGCAGGCGAAGCGCGGAAGGATGCGCAGCTCGCACGGGAGGTGGAGTTCGCCATTCCGCGCGAGCTGAGCCAGGAGCAGGGCATCGCGCTGGCCCGCGACTTCGTGCAGCGCGAGTTCGTCGATCATGGCATGGTCGCAGACCTGAACGTACATTGGGATCAAGGCCCTGACGGCCTGACGAAGCCGCACGCGCACGTCATGCTGTCGATGCGCAGCGTGAACGACGAGGGTTTCGGGGCGAAGGTCCGCGACTGGAACAAGACCGAGCTTTTGCAGGCGTGGCGCGAGCGCTGGGCCGATCACATCAACGAGCGGCTCGCCTCGCTCGACATCGACGCCCGCGTCGATTACCGCAGCTTCGAGGCCCAGCGGATCGATCTTGAGCCGCAGCACAAGATCGGGCCGGCGGCGGGACGCAGGGCGGCCGATGGTCTGGAGTCCGACCGGCTCGACGATCATGTCCGCATCGCGCGAGAGAACGGCGATAAGATTATCGCTCGACCGGAGATCGCGCTCGACGCGATCACGCGCCAGCAGGCGACGTTCACCGACCGCGACCTGGCGATGTTCATCCACCGGCACAGCGACGGAAAGGCGCAGTTCGACAGGGCGGTGGGCGCGGTGCGGTCGTCGCCGGAGTTGGTGGCGTTGGGGACGGACGGACGCGGCCATGCGCGGTTCAGCTCGCGCGACATGATCGCGGTGGAGGCGCGGATGGAGCGCGCCGCAGGCGAGATCGCCGAACGTGGCGCGCATGGTGTCGGCGGGCGTCACCGGACGGGGGCGATTGAAGCGGCGGAGGCCCGCGCTCTCGTCCTGTCCGGCGAGCAGCGCGCGGCCTTCGAGCGCGTGACCGGGAAGGAAGGGTTGGCCGCTGTGGTGGGCTACGCCGGGAGCGGCAAGTCGGCGATGCTGGGGGTGGCCCGCGAGGCGTGGGAGGCGGAAGGCTACAGGGTGCGCGGCGCGGCCCTTTCCGGAATCGCGGCGGAGAACCTGGAGGGCGGTTCCGGCATCGCCTCGCGTACGCTGGCCAGCCTGGAGCATCAGTGGGAGAAGGGCCGCGATCTGCTGACGGCCCGCGACGTGCTGGTGATTGACGAGGCCGGCATGATCGGCTCGCGCCAAATGGAGCGGGTGCTGTCCGCCGCCCAGGCCGCGGGTGCCAAGGTGGTGCTGGTCGGCGATCCCGAGCAGCTTCAGGCCATCGAAGCGGGCGCGGCGTTCCGATCCATCGCCGAGCGCCACGGCGCGGTCGAGATCACCGAAATCCGACGGCAGCGCGAGGACTGGCAGCGCGACGTCACCCGCGCCCTCGCCACTGGGCGCACGGGCGACGCGATCGAAGCCTACCGCGAGCGCGGGATGGTCCAGGCCGCCGACACGCGCGAGCAGGCGCGGGCGGAGCTGGTGGACGGCTGGGATCGCTCCCGCCAGGCCGAACCACCCACCAAGAGCCGGATCATCCTCACCCACACCAATGCGGAGGTGCAGGGCCTAAACGAATTGGCGCGCGGGCGGCTGCGCGAGGCCGGTGAGTTGGGCGACGACGTGACAGTGAAGGCCGAGCGAGGCGCGCGACCGTTCGCCTCCGGCGACCGGATCATGTTCCTCAAGAACGAACACAGCTTGGGCGTCAAGAACGGGTCGCTTGGGGCCGTGGAACAGGTGTCGCCCGAGCGCTTGACGGTTCGGCTGGACGATGGCCGCCAAGTCGCCTTCGACGTGAAGGACTACGCCCATTTCGATCACGGCTACGCCGCCACCTTCCATAAGGCGCAGGGCGTCACGGTGGACAAAGCGCATGTGCTGGCGACCCCCAACATGGACCGGCACAGCGCTTACGTCGGCCTATCCCGGCACCGCGACGCCGTGCAGCTCCACTATGGCCGCGGCGACTTCGCCGATCAGGATCGGCTCGCTCGCATCCTGTCGCGCGAGCGGACCAAGGATATGGCGTCCGACTATGCCCGTCACTTCGCCGAACGGCGGAACATCGAAGCGCCGGCACAGCCGGACCCGATCGTCGCGCGGGATCAGACCATTCAGCGCCACGCCCGCGCGGTGTCGGCGGTCTGCCAGATGCAGGAGGAGGGCCTCGACCTTCTTCCCGGCCAGGTGAGGACGCTCCACGCTGCGCGGGCGGAACTGGACAGGACCAATCCGCACGCATCGCGCGACATCGAGCGCGCCTACAAGGCCGACCCGCCCCTCGCCCACGAGGCCGCCGGCGGGCGCACCGCCCGCGCCATCCGCGCGATGCAACTCGAAGCCGAGGTCCGCACCAATCCCGGCCTCCGTGCCGACCGCTTCGTCGAGCGGTGGACAAAGTTCGACACGCAGCGGCTGGATGCTTACCGCAGCGGCGATATGGCCGGGATGCGCCGTATCCGCGACGGCATGGGTGCGATGGCCAAGAGTCTGGAGCGCGACCCGCAGATGGAGTCGCTGCTCGCGGTTCGCAAACAGCAGCTTGGCATCGGCATGGAAATGGGACGCGGGATCAAGCACGATCTCGCAACGAGCATCGGGTTCGACATGGGGCGGGGGCGCGGCATTGGGATTTGAGGAAGCGAAGCAACTGCCAGCCCTCCGGTGCTGTATGGTGTATCTTGACACCGCACACCTCATGCCCTATCTGGCGACATGAGGATTAGGAACGTCATCCATAAGGGATTGCGCCGCTTTATCGAAAATGACGATGCCAGCGGACTTCAACCCGCTGTCGTATCGAAAGTTCGCCGTATCTTGTCCTTCCTCCAGGATATGGAACGAGAGGACGAGCTGCGAACGGTTCCGAGCTGGAAAGCGCATCAGCTCACCGGCGACCGCAAGGGTGCCTGGAGCCTGTTTGTGACCAAGAATTGGCGGATGACGTTTCGGGTCGACGCACAGGAGGTCGAGATCATCGACCTCGACTATGAGGATTACCACTAGGAGGTGGCCATGAACGCGGTTTCCGGCTTTCGCATGAAGCGTCCCGCCCATCCCGGCGGCTTTGTGAAGCACGAGATTATCGAGCCCCTGGAGCTGTCTGTGACGGCGGCGGCTGACGTGTTGGGCGTGACGCGTGCGACGCTATCGACGCTGCTGAACGAACGCGCCAGCCTGTCGCCCGAAATGGCGCTGCGCATCGAAAAGGCGTTCGGCGTGTCGATGGATACGTTGATGCGTATGCAGAACAGCTTCGACATAGCCCTGACGCGGGAGCGGGCGAGCGAGATCAAGGTGGCGCCATTCACCCCTGCGCCAATAGGACGACCGGCGGCCAGCGTATGATGGACGCTCGAAAGTAAAAATGATGGGTCATAATAAAAGGGGCGGATGAGTGTATAAGCCGGGAGGAACGATCGCGGAGGCGCTTAATCGCATTCAGAGTAAGGCCTATGTACTTCCGGCAATCCAGCGCGAGTTTGTCTGGAGACCAGAACAGATTGAAAAGCTTTTCGACAGTTTGATGCAAGGTTATCCGTTCGGCACGTTTCTATTCTGGTGAGTTCTAACCAAAGATAGAAGAGAATGTTTTAGCGTATGCAGCATAATTCGCGGGGTCTTGCAGGTGGTGCAGCAGGCGCAATGACAGATCGACCATGGTGCGGCACTTGGAGACGACCTTTGTCTTACGGCGGAACCGGGCCAAGTAATGGCGGACGTTGCTGTTGTCCTGCTCGATGGGGAATGTCAGGTCCTTGCCGGTGAAAAGTTGATCCTCCGGGATCACCCGGTGGTAACCTTCCCAATCATCGGTAATAAACGTTTTGCCGCTCATACCGATCTTGTCGAGCAACCGGCGGCAGGTTGCATCATCACGCTGACCCAGAACCCAGGCCACAACGCGCCGTGTATCAAGGTCATAGGCACGCCAGACCCACAGCTTGGCAGTCTTTTTTTCAAATAATGCCACATCTCGTCCACCTCGACTGTGGCCACCTCGGCTGGAACTTCAGGTTCCGGCAAAGCAGACGCCTCGGCCCGCACCCATTTCAGCACCGCCACGTCGCTCACACCTAGTAGGCGCCCAATCATGCTGAAACTCATGTTCCCCATCCCATAAAGCAGGATGGCCAGCGCCTTCATCGCGGGTGGCTTGCCTCGTGCCGGGGTATCCGTGAAGTTGCAGCCACAATCACGACAACGATAACGTTGGTGACCTCGCACTACGCCGCTTTTCACATAGTCCGACCGCTCACACCGTTTGCAGCACAGCCCATCTGCTGACACCATCAGCCTCCATCACCAAGGCCAGTATAATATCACCTTCAATAGATATCTCAAGTTAGAACTCTCCTATTCTGGAGGGTTGAATCTTCGACGAGCGGCAAGTTCAAGTTCTATGATTTCGTGCTCAACTACCATCAGCGTGACGCTGCCCATTGCCCAGAGCTTGGCAAGATGCACCATCAGAGCGTTACGGCGGTGCTGGACGGCCAGCAGCGCTTGACGGCGCTGAACATCGGGCTGCGTGGCTCAATGGCAATCAAGCAGCCCAACAAGTGGTGGACCAATCCCGACGCCTTTCCGGTCCGCACGTTGCGGTTGGACCTTCTCGCGCCACAAAAGCCAGACGAAGATGGGGTTATCTACCGCTTTCGCTTCCTCGATGATACGCAGGCGGTCCGCGACGAAGCGGCGCATTGGTTCAAGGTGCCCGACATCCTGGGGCTGGCGGACGGACCGGCCATGCTCTCCGGGTTGATGGAGCGCGGCTTAAAGGCGAAGCGCTCAAGAACGCCTATGCAACTCTCGACCGGCTTCACCGCGTCGTCCATTCGCACAATCTGGTGAACTACTACGAGGAAGAGACTCAAGACGTTGAGCGTGTCCTCAACATCTTTATCCGGCTGAACTCCGGGGGGACCGTTCTGTCCTATTCGGACCTGCTGCTGAGCATCGCCGTCGCACAATGGAAGCAGGTGGATGCGCGGGCTGAAATCCACAAGCTGGTCGACGAGCTCAATCGTATCGGGACCGGGTTCAATCTGAGCCAGGATTTCGTGCTCAAGGCGGGGTTGATGCTTGTCGACATCGCCAGCGTCGGCTTCAAGGTCGAGAACTTCACGACCACGAACATGGCGGCGCTGGAGGCAAACTGGGGCGCCATACGAACGGCGTTGGTGAGAACGATCGAGCTGGCCGCGAGCTTCGGCCTCAATGGCCAGACACTCCGAGCAGACAGCGCCTTGCTGCCAATTGCCTACTATCTCTATCGGCGGGACGTTGCATCCAGCTACGTGACACATAGTCATTATGCGACCGACCGAGAGGCCATTCGCGGTTGGCTGATCCGTTCTCTGCTGAAGGCATCGGGCATTTGGGGCAGCGGCCTCGACACGCTTCTGACCGCCTTACGCGAGGTGATCCAAACAAGCGGGGCCGAGGCGTTCCCTGCGGCGCAGTTGCGCCAAGTTATGGCCCAGCGCGGCAAGTCCCTCACATTCGAGCTGGCCGAAATCGATGACATGCTGCACATGGAATATGGAGACAAGCGCATGTTCGCGCTGCTTTCGCTGCTGTTCCCGTTCGTTGACCTACGGAATCAATTCCATGTCGATCATGTCTATCCGATCTCGCGCTTCACCCGCGCGAAGCTGCTGAAAGCGGGGTTCGATGAGGAGCGCGCCGAGAGCTTCGTTCGCCACGCCAACGAATTGCCCAACCTTCAATTGCTGGAAGGCGCGATCAACAACGAGAAGCGCGCGGCCATGCCAGCGGAATGGCTTTGCAAGCACCATCCCGATCCAGCGGCAAACCAGCATTATCGCGCCAAGCATGAGCTTGGCGACCTGCCGCCGACGCTGGACGCGTTCGAGGATTTCCATGCAAGCAGGCGCGAGCGACTGAGAAACAAGCTGACCGACATGCTGATTGGGGCGCCTGTGCCGACGCAAGAAACGACTGCGGCTTGATGGGGCGCCCGGAAAGTCTCTCGTCGTGCCGACCGAGGCCGACACCTGCCGACGTTTCATCGTGCCCCTGCTCCAACGAACGGGCTGGGACGCGGCGCCTTGCGCCATCAACGAGCAACGGACCTTCACGGATGGGCGCGTCATGTTCGTCGGGGGAAAGGCCAAGCGGGGACGCCGCAAGCGCGCCGACTACATCCTCCGCTACCGGCCCGACTACCCGGTCGCCGTGATCGAGGCGAAGGCGGAATATCGATCCGCTCAGGACGGCGTTCAGCAGGCGCGCGACTACGCCGAGGTACTCGACCTCCGCTTCGCCTACGCCAGCAACGGCCACGAGATCATCGAGATCGATGTGACGGCGGGCACCGAGCGTTCCCGCTTCGATTTTCCGACTCCGGCCGAGCTGTGGGACCGCCAGCGCGATCAGCTTCACCTCGCCTCCGCGTCGGCCGAGGCGACCCTCCTGACGCCCGGCTTCCCCGATCCCGAGCGCCCGCCGCGCTACTATCAGGAGATCGCCGTCAACCGCGCGCTCGAAGCGATCACGAGTGGCCAGACCCGCGCCCTTCTCAACCTCTGCACCGGCGCCGGAAAGACCGCCGTCGCCTTCCAGCTTTGCTGGCGGTTGTGGGCCGCCGGCTGGAATAAGCGCGGCGACCACCGAAAGCCGAAAATACTGTTCCTCGCTGACCGCAATATCTTGGTGGATGATCCGAAGGACAAGACCTTTGCGCCGTTTGGCGATGCGCGATGGAAGCTGGGCTTGGGTGCCGTCAGCCACGGGCGAGACATCTACTTCTCGACTTACCAGGCCATAGCCAGCGACGAACGACGGCCCGGCCTCTACCGCGAGTTCGCGCCGGACTTCTTCGACTTGATCGTGATCGACGAATGCCACCGCGGCAGCGCCCGGGAGGACAGTTCATGGCGCGAAATCCTCGACTGGTTCGCGCCCGCCTACCAGCTCGGCATGACGGCCACGCCGCTGCGCGAGGAGAGCCGCGACACCTACGCCTATTTCGGCGCGCCGCTCTACACCTATTCGCTGGCGCAGGGGATCGCCGATGGCTTCCTGGCGCCCTACCGGGTCCACCGCATCGTCACCGACCTCGACGCGGCGGGCTGGCGACCGACGGTGGGAGAACTTGACCGCTACGGCCGCGCCGTGCCGGACGAGGAATACCAGACCAAGGATTTCGAGCGGGTGGTGTCGCTACGGGCGCGGACCGAGGCGATCGCGCGCCACCTCACCGACTTTCTGAAGAACACCGACCGTTTCGCCAAAACCATCGTGTTCTGCGTCGATCAGGACCACGCAAGCGAGATGCGCCAGGCGCTCGTTAACCTGAACGCCGATCTGGTCGCGCGCCTTCCCGATTATGTATCGCGGGTCACGTCCGACGAAGGCGATATCGGCAAGGGCAAACTCAGCCGCTTCCAGGACCTGGAGGCCGAAACGCCGGTAATCCTAACCACGTCGCAGCTTCTCACCACCGGCGTCGATGCGCCGACCTGCAAGAACGTCGCGCTGGCGCGCGTCGTCGGCTCGATGGCCGAGTTCAAGCAGATTATCGGCCGCGGTACGCGGTTGCGCGAGGATTATGGGAAACTCTGGTTCAACATCCTCGACTACACCGGCACCGCCACGGAAAAGTTCGCCGACCCAGCGTTCGACGGCGTGCCGGTCGCGGCCATCTCCACCGAGATCGATGAGACCGGCGCGATCGTGTCCGAGGTAAGCGAAGAGCGCGAAGAACACGAGCGCGAAGACCCATCCAACCAGCCGGGCGTCACCGACTTGCCACCCGATACCGGGGACGATCTACCCCGCAAGCTTTACGTCGATGGCGGCGTCGTCGAGGTGGTCGCGCATCTCGTCTATGATCTCGACTCGGACGGCAAGCGGCTCACCTGCCGTAAGCTCACGGACTGGACCGGCGAGAAGGTCCGCACCCTCTACGTCACACCCGCCGCGTTCCGCGCCGATTGGGCGCTGCCCGACAAGCGCGCCGCTGTGATCGAGGCGTTGGCGGAGCGGGGCATCGACCTGTCGTCGCTTCTGGCCGACGCCGACCGCCCCGACGACGACGCCTTCGATGTTCTCTGCCATCTTGCCTGGAACGCGCCGCTGCTGACCCGCCGTGGACGGGCCGAGCGGCTGCGCGCGGCGGAGCCCGACCTGTTCACCCGTTACGGCGACGACGCCCGCGCCGTACTCGACGCCCTTCTTGAGAAATACGCCGCCGGAGGCCCCGACCAGCTTGCTATGCCAGCGGCGCTGAAAGTCGCGCCAGTGTCCGACTTCGGCAATCCCAGCGAGATCGCGCGCCGTTTCGGCGGTCCCGATCGGATGCGGGCTGCGGTGGCGGAGCTGACCGAACTTCTCTATGCCGCCTGATACCCGCCTAAAGGACCCGTATGGCTCGACCGAAGACCGCCGCCGCTCCGCAGACCACCGCCCAGCGCCTCGACAGCATCGTCAAGTCGGCGCGCAAGATCATGCGCAAGGACAAGGGGCTGAACGGCGACCTCGACCGGCTGCCCGTGCTCACCTGGGTCATGTTCCTGAAGTTCCTCGACGACTTGGAGCGAATGCACCAGGACGAGGCGGCGCTGGCGGGCGAGCCCTTCCACCCCGCGATTGAGCCGCCCTATCGGTGGCGCGACTGGGCCGCGCAGCGCGACGGTATCACCGGGCCGGACCTGCTCGCCTTCATAAACGCCGATGAGGCGACGCGGCCCGACGGCACGCGCGGGTCCGGCCTGTTCGCACATCTCCGCGGCCTTCGCGGCATGAACGGCGGGCGTGACCGGCGCGATGTCGTCGCCACCGTGTTTCGCGGCGTCACCAACCGCATGGAGAGCGGCTATCTGCTGCGCGACGTCGTCAACCTGATCGACGCCATCCACTTCGACAGCTCCGAGGAAATTCACACCCTCGGCCGCCTCTACGAGACGCTGCTGCGCGAGATGCGCGACGCCGCCGGCGACAGCGGCGAGTTCTACACGCCGCGCGCGGTCATCCGCTTCATGGTCGAACGGATCGACCCGCAGCTCGGCGAGACCGTCCTCGATCCCGCCTGCGGCACCGGCGGCTTCCTCACCGAGTCTTACGCCCATATGGCGCGCCAGACCGACACGATAGAGCGGCGCGCCCAGCTTCAGACCGGGGCCTTGAAGGGGGTGGAGGCCAAGTCGCTGCCTTTTCTTCTGGCGCAAATGAACCTGCTGCTACACGGGCTGGAGGCGCCCGACATCGACCCCGGCAATGCGCTGCGCTTCCGCCTGTCCGACATCGGCGAGCGCGAGCGGGTGGAGGTGATCCTCACCAACCCACCGTTCGGCGGCGAGGAGGAAGCGGGTATCCTTACCAACTTCCCCGACGATCGCCGCACGGCCGAGACGGCGCTGCTGTTCCTCCAGCTCATCATGCGGCGGCTGCGGCGCAAGGGCCGGGGGCGGGCGGCGGTGGTCGTGCCGCACGGCGTGCTGTTCGGCGATGGTGTGGGCGCGCGGATCAAGGCGGACCTGCTGGAGCGGTTCAACCTGCACACCGTCATCCGCCTGCCCGAGGGCGTGTTCGCCCCCTACACCGACATCGCCACCAACCTGATCTTCTTCGACACCAGCGGCCCGACCGGCGACATCGACTATTGGGAACAGCCCGCCCCCGAGGGCCGGAAGAAATACTCCAAGACCGCGCCGCTTCAGTCCGACGAGTTGGCGGACCTTACCGCATGGTGGGAAACGCGGGCCGACGATCCGCGCGCCTGGCGCGTAAACGGCCCGGCCCTGATCGAGCGCGACGAGGCCGGGCAGGTGAAGGCGGTCAACCTCGACCTCAAGAATCCCAAAGCCAGGACGGCGGAAGACCACCGCTCCCCCGCCGAGATCGTGGACGCCGCGACGGCCAAGGAGCGCGAGGTGCTGGCGATCCTTGACGAGCTGCGCGCATTGGTGGCGGAGCCGGTGGCGGCATGATCTGGCCGAATTTGGCTTTGGGCGAGGTGATGCACCTCGCCCATGAGGCCCACCCCGTCGAGGCTGGCAGGAGCTACCCAAATCTCGGAATATACAGTTTCGGCCGTGGTGTCTTTGCGAAGCCGCCGATAGACGCCGCGACCACGAGCGCAACGACGCTCTACAAGGTGAAGGCGGGGCAGGTTATTTATAGTCGCCTATTCGCTTTTGAGGGGGCTTACACAACCGTTCCAAAAGAATTTGACGGCGCGTTTGTCTCCAACGAGTTTCCAACTTTTTCCGTCCGTTCCGACCGCGCCTTGTCTGATTACTTGGGCTGGTTGTTTAGGTGGCCCGAGACGTGGAGGATGCTGCGCCTCCAATCAGTTGGTCTTGGAGATCGCCGGCAGCGGGTGCATCCTGAGCGGCTCTTGGCCCATGAAGCCCCCCTCCCGCCGCTGGACGAGCAGCGGCGGATGGTGGCGCGGCTGGATGCGGCGGCGAAAGCCGTGGCGGCCCGGCGGAGCGGGGCGGACGCGGTGGCGGCCGAGATCGCCGCTACCCTGCGCGCCGCCTTCGCCCGCATCACGGCCGACGCGCCGCGCGCCCGCATGGGCGACGTCGCCCCCCTGGTCCGCCGCCCCGTCGCCATCGACCCGGAAGCGACCTACCCCGAACTCGGTGTTCGTTCGTTCGGCAAGGGGGCCTTCCACAAGCCCTCGCTTCCCGGCCTGGAAGTCGGGTCCAAGAAGCTCTTCTTGATCGCGGCGGGCGATCTTCTCTTCAACATCGTCTTTGCTTGGGAAGGGGCCATCGCCGTCGCCGCGACCGAGGATGCCGGCCGCGTCGGCTCGCATCGTTTTCTGACCTGCGTCGCCGACGCCAACAGAGCGAGCGCCGATTTCCTGCGCTACTGGTTCCTCAGCGAGGACGGTCTGCTGGCCCTGAACCGCGCTTCGCCCGGCGGCGCCGGACGCAACCGCACGCTCGGCATCAAGGCGCTTGAGGCGATCACCATCCCCACACCCCCGCTCGAGGCCCAGCGCTGGTTCGACCGCCTCCAGGCCAAGGCCCGCGCCGCCCGCGCCGCCCAAACCGAAGCCGCCACCCACCTCGACCGCCTCCTCCCGGCTCTGTTGCACCAGACGTTCGGCGAGTAACGATAAAACTTGCGAAATAGTAGCACACGAAGCAGTCTCGGATGGGGAGTCGGGCATGAATGAAAAGACGCACAACCTGTCGATTCGATTACTGCGAGCGGACAAGACACCAGAGACCGCCTTACGAGGTGGCGTAGCTATTCAAGATTGGCTTGCCTTCGCGGGGGCGAAGATTGCCATAGGTCCATTGGGCGGCGGCCCGCCGGGCTGGACAGATTTCCTGGAGCTTTCTGCCGAGGAAAAGGGAAAGCTGCGGCAGAACTTCGCCTTCGGCCTCGTCTTCCTCTTCGTCGACGATCGGTGGTTCGCTGTAGCCTTCGGCCTCGGGCATGCCAAGCTCGACCCCGCCGCCGTCGAGCAGGACTTCGGCCTTCGGGTCGTCGTCAATGCGGTCGATCACAAGAAGCTTCGAAGCGCCGATCTGCGCACGCCCGATGCCAATACTCTCAGCCGGCGCTCGCAGACCAGCCGGGGGTCCGAGCGCAGCGCGTTCGAGATCGATCCGGAACGCGATATCGTGCGCGGCTTGCTTGGCGAGCCGAAAGATAAGACATTCGCCAGCAAGATTAGCGGCAGTGACACTCTCACAATCCGGCACAAACTAAAGCTCGCCGACCTCCCGACGGTTTGCTCCCGCGCGCTCGCCCTTTCCGCCCTCGACGATTACAAGGCCGAGTTCGGGTGGATCGACCAAATCCGCCATGTGCGTGAGCCGGCGACGATTGCCGCGCTTGACGCCAAGCTCCTCGGTGCGTTGACGGCGGCGCTTGGCAAACCGGCCGCCGATGTGGACGACATCAGCCTCGCCTATCCGGCGATCTACGATCCCGACAAGGCGGACTGGGTGACGTTCCGGGGGTTCAACCTGCGCACGATCTACCCCGATCTTGAAATCGCGCACTATCTCGCCGGACTGACTGCCAAGGGCAAGGCGGCCTACGAGGCGGATTTTCTGACGCGCCATTCCGTGCAGGAGTGCGACGAGACCGGCAAGACGCCGGGGCAATCATGGCCAGTCCGGGATTGCCTCGTTTTCGAAACCGAGATCGACGGCCAGCAATACACGTTGTCGGGTGGGCGCTGGTATCGGATCGACCCCGATTTGGCGAAGGAAGTGCTCGACTACTTCACGACGATTGAGAAGGTCGAGCTTCCCGCCGCCGAGGTTGGCGACAATGAGAAGCGTTACAACGCGCGCTTGGCTCTGGCGGACAACGACCTTTTGAGCCTGGACGTGAAGCTGGTGAAGCCGAGCGACGCGTCGTCTCCCATCGAAGTGTGCGACCTCCTCGGCAAAGACCGGCGGCTCATTCACATCAAGGACAAGACCGAATCCTCGCGGTTGAGCCACCTCTTCAACCAAGGCCTAATCTCGGCCGTCACGCTCAAGCGCGATCCGGCCTTCCGCGACCGGGTGCGCGCAGAGATCGCCAAGCAACCCAACGGCGCAGAATACGAGGACTTGATTCCCCCTTCCGGAACGGCGTTGTCAGCCAGTGACTATCGAGTGGTGTTCGCGGTGCTCGTAAATGCATCGCCTCATCACGAGCCAACGCTCCCCTTCTTCAGTCTAATCTCGTTGCGCCACGTCGCCCGGCGGATCGCCGATGAGCTCGGCTACAAGGTCGCCTTTGCCTGGATAAAGAAGCCGGGCGTCGGCACCGGGAAGAAGCCCGAACGTGCCGACAAAGGCGCTCCGGCGGATGAACAGGCTGAAGAAGTGGAAGCCGTCTAATTAGGTCCCTAAGACATGAAAATTTTCGTCAGCTCCCTCATCACCCGCATGGAGCCGGAGCGTGCGGCGGTAGTCGGCGCGGTTCGCGCGCTCGGTCATGACGCGGTGACGGCCGAGACGTTCGGGGCGCGGCCGGACTCGCCGCAGGTCGCGTGTCTCGCCGGCGTGCGCGGGAGCGACTGCGTCGTGCTGGTGCTGGGCGACCGCTATGGCGCCAAGCAACCCTCCGGCCTGTCGGCGACGCACGAGGAGTTCCGGGAGGCGCGCGACCGCAAGCCGGTGCTTGTCTTCATCGCCGCGACCGCCGGCCGCGAGCCGGACCAGGGCGCGTTCGTGACCGAAGTCCAGCAATGGCAAGGCGGGCGGCTCACCAGCCCGTTCTCGACCATCGACCAGCTGCGCGACTCCGTGACGCGGGATCTGCATCGGTGGGAGCTTTCGGTGGCGGCAGGCGCACCCGATCCAGAGGAGATACTGGCGCGGGCCATTACACTGCTGCCGACGGAGGCGCGCAATGTTCACACCGGGGTCGTCACTCTGGCCGTCGCCGTGGCTGGCGGCCCGAGACAGTCGATTCTCCGACCGACCGAGCTGGAGAATGACGCGCTACTCCAGCATCTGCGCCGCGCCGCGCGTTTTGGTCGGACGCCGATCTTCGTCGAGGAAGAGGGCGCGACGCACCGCCTTGAAGATCATGCCCTTGTGCTCAGTCAACCTCGCCGCGCAATTCGCCTCGACGAAGAAGGCGCGCTGCTGATCGTCCTGCCGCTCGAACAGGACCGACGCGGCTTCATGGGGCTTCCCGCGCTTATACAGGAGGACGTGCGAATGGCGCTGGTTACGGCGCTGAGCTTTGCGTCGGACCTGCTCGATCATGTGGACCAAGTGCAGCGGCTGTCGCATGTGGCGATTGCCGCTCGCATCAATGGAGCCGCTGGTCGCCCCTGGCGGACACGTGAAGAACACGCGGCCCAGCCAAATTCGGGAAGCTGGGGCATAGATAGGGAGCAGCCGCCGGTGTCGCTTTCTCCCCCGACTCGACCTCGCGCGGCCCTGCGGCAGCAATCCGACGAGCTGGCGGATGACATCACCGTGCTCCTTCGCCGCCAGAGGCCGTCCCATAGCTGAGGGTATCGAGCTAGTTCGCCGGATCGAAAGTGGGGCCGTAAGTGGGGCCGACCTCGGCATATTTGTAGAATATGCAGGAATAACAAATAGTTGCTACGGGCAAATGGCGGAGAGGGTGGGATTCGAACCCACGGTACGCTCGCGCGCACAACGGTTTTCGAGACCGCCCCGATCGGCCACTCTGGCACCTCTCCGCGTTGGATCGGCTTATAGGCAGGCGGATCGCGGATCGCAACCGGGCGGATGCCAGGCGAATGGATGCCAGGCGAATGATTGACAGAAAGCCCGGTCTGGCTATAACAGCGGGCGATCAAGGCAGCGCCGTGCAGGCGCGCGCCTTTTTGCGTATTGCCTGCCCTGTAATTGCCTGATGAGAATTGGACCTAAATTGATGTTCGCAGTGATCCGCACCGGCGGCAAACAATATCGCGTCGTGCCGAACCTGGTGCTCAAAGTCGAGAAGCTGGACGCCGAACCTGGCAGCACCATCACATTCACCGATGTGCTGGCGGTTGGCGGCGGCGAAGGCGGCACGCGGCTGGGCGCGCCCATTCTCGAAGGCGCCTCGGTGACCGCCACGGTGATCGCGCAGGACCGGCTCGACAAGGTGATCATTTTCAAGAAGCGCCGCCGGCAGAACAGCCGCCGCAAGAACGGCCATCGCCAGCACGTCACGGTGTTGCGCTTTGGCGACATCACCGCAGCGTAAGGAGAGCATTCATGGCTCATAAGAAAGCAGGCGGTTCATCCCGCAACGGGCGCGACTCGGCGGGACGCCGGCTCGGCGTCAAGAAGTTCGGCGATGAGCAGGTGATCGCCGGCAATATCATCATCCGCCAGCGCGGCACCAAGATGAAGCCGGGCCGCAATGTCGGCCTTGGCAAGGACCACACGATTTTCGCGCTCATCGATGGCCGGGTGCAGTTCGAGCGCAAGGGCGATGACCGGGTGCATGTCTCGGTCGAGCCGCTCGCCCTCGCCGCCGAATAAGCCGCCAGTCCTTTTAAAGTTACAAAAGGCTGGCTGTTGCCGGCCTTTTTTGTTTTTGAATCATGAAATTTCTTGATCAGGCGAAAATCTATGTGAAATCCGGCGATGGCGGCGATGGCGTCGTCGCCTTCCGGCGGGAGAAATATGTCGAGTTCGGCGGCCCTGACGGCGGCAATGGCGGCAAGGGCGGCGACATTATTTTCGAGGCCGCCGAGAACCTCAACACGCTGATTGATTTCCGCTACACCCAGCATTTCCGCGCCCGCAAAGGCAATAACGGCGCGGGCTCGGACCGCACCGGCGCCTATGCGGCGGATTTGGTGATCAAGGTACCGCTGGGGACGCAGATTTTCGATGATGACAAGGTGACGCTGCTGGCCGATCTCGACCGGCCCGGTCAGGTGGTGACATTGCTGCGCGGCGGCGATGGCGGGCATGGCAACGCGATGTTCAAAACCTCGACCAACCGCGCCCCCCGCCGCGCCGATAAAGGCTGGCCGGGCGAGGAGCGCTGGATCTGGCTGCGATTGAAACTAATTGCCGATGCCGGGCTGGTCGGACTGCCGAATGCCGGGAAATCGACGCTGCTCGCGGCGGTTTCCGGCGCGCATCCGAAAATTGCCGATTACCCGTTCACCACGTTGAACCCGCAGCTCGGCGTGGTGCGGCTCTCGTTATCCGAGGAATTCGTGCTGGCGGATATTCCCGGCCTGATTGAAGGCGCTCATGAAGGCTCCGGGCTGGGCGACCGGTTTCTCGGCCATGTCGAGCGCTGCGCCGTGCTGATCCATCTGATCGATGGCGCGGCGGGGCATGTGGTGGATGCCTGGCGCACGATTCGCGGGGAGCTTGCCGCGTATGGCGGCGGGCTGGCGGACAAGCCGGAGATCATCGTGCTTAACAAGGCGGATGCGATGAGCGCCCGCGAAATCTCCTCCCGCCGCGCCGCGCTGGCGAAAGCCAGCAATGCCCCGGTGATGGTCGCCTCCGCCGCGGGCAGGCTCGGGCTGGATGAGGTGCTGCGCGCCGCCTGGGATGCCATTCGCACAGCCCGGAGATGAGGCTGGATGACGCAAAGCTGATCGTGGTCAAGGTCGGCAGCGCGCTGATCGCCGATGGGGCGGTGCCGCGCGCCGGCTGGCTGGCAACCATCACCGCCGACATCGCGGCGCTGCTTGCGCAGGGCAGGCAGGTGATCGTGGTGTCGTCCGGCGCCATCGCTCTCGCCCGGCATAGTCTCAACCTGACCCAGAAAAAGCTGCGCCTGGAGGAAAAACAGGCGGCGGCGGCGGTCGGGCAAATTCGCCTGGCGCAGGCATGGAACGCGGCGCTCGCCGCGCACGGGCTGACGGCGGCGCAACTGCTGCTGACGCTGGAGGATACCGAGGATCGCAAGCGCTATCTCAACGCCCGCGCCACGCTGCGGACGCTGCTGAGCCTGGGCTGCGTGCCGGTTATCAATGAGAATGACACGGTTGCCACCGGCGAAATCCGCTTCGGCGATAATGACCGTTTGGCCGCAAGGGTGGCCGAGATGATCGAAGCGGATCAGCTGATCCTGCTTTCCGATATCGACGGTCTCTATACCGCCGATCCGCGCCAGCATCCCGATGCGCGGCACCTCCCGGTGGTCGCCGCGCTGACGCCGGAAATCGAGGCGATGGGCGGCGCGCCGCCGCCGGGCTATTCCTCCGGCGGCATGAGGACCAAGCTCGCCGCCGCCCGCATCGCGACGCAGGCCGGCTGCGCCATGGCGATTACGCTCGGCCATCGCGACCATCCGCTGCAAGCTTTGCAAGACGGCGCGCGCTGCACCTGGTTTCTCGCGGCAATCGGCGGCAGGTCGGCGCGCAAGCGCTGGATCGCCGGCAGCCTGGCGCCGATGGGTGCGCTCACCGTGGATGCCGGGGCGGCGAAGGCGCTGGCGCGCGGCTCCTCGCTGCTGCCGGCTGGCGTGCAAGCCATCGAGGGCGAGTTCGAGCGCGGCGATCCGGTGGATGTGTTCGGACCCGGCGGACAGCGCCTCGCGCGCGGTCTCTCCGGCTATGCCAGCGCGGAGGCGCGGCTGATCGCCGGGCATCATTCGGATGACATCGAGGCCTTGCTGGGCTGGCGCGGACGCGATGAGATGATCCATCGCGACGACATAGTCACCGAAGCGTCAATCATTCTTTTGGCGTAATCTTATACCAGGCGGCGTAAAGAATGACACATCGCGAAATAAAATCAGGGGGCATTGCCCCCTGAAACCCCCACTAAGGGCTAAGCCCTTAGAACCCGCTAGATGGCTCTCCGCTGGGAGGGGTCTCTGACCCCTCCCAGCGGAGAGCCACGTAAAGGATTCCAAAGGCTCTGCCTTTGGCGGAGGTCCAGGAGGCAGGGCCTCCTGGCATTACTCTTGCCGATAGGTTAATCTTTATGCCGCTTGGTATTACAGTTCCAAGACAGATTTTTGAAGCAACCGTGAAGATGCGGCGTTAGCGCCTCATCGCGGATTGTTTCCGGCGAAACCTCCTGCTTCTTGCGGATCAGGCGCTGTCGCAGCGCCGAGGTCTGGACAGGAGGTTTTCATTGGCCCGCCAAAACAAGGTTTGGCTCGCGTCGCTTTTGACGACGAGCGTTTTCGTGCCCTGTGTCGCGCCCGCGCAAGCCGTCAGTTCCGGGGCGGTCAATGCGGGCGAAGTCAGCGCCAGCGGCAACACCGCCAGCGCGGGCGCGACCCAGGCGCCGTCACAGAAGAAGGTTTTCAAATCCGGCCAGACCACCCGCGTGCTGGACCGCGCGATACTTGATGCCGCCGGTCCGGTGGGGGGCGCCGGGCAGGCGCTGTCCTACGCGCCGGGCGTCAATGTGAACGGCTATGGCGTCAGCGGCGCCACCAAGGAGACGGTGACGGTCAATGGCGTCAACCAGGGCTGGACCGGGCTTAACGGCTATAACCAGAATGGCGGCGTCTCGATCTCCTTTGACGGCGTGCCGGTGGCCGACGCGGTGACCGGGCTGTGGCAGTCGCCCACTTTGCCGCAACTGAAAATGATCCAGAACACCAATGTCACCTACGGTCCCGGCAATCCGGTGGATCGCTGGTACAACAGCGTGGCGGGCGGCGTTGAGTTCACCCCGCTGCAGCCAACCGATAAGGCGGGCGGCGATGTCAACCTGACCTATGGCAGCTTCAACCAAAAGAACCTCGAATTCGACCTGCGCACCGGGCTGCATGATGGCTGGTCCAGCGTCTTCGCGCTTGGCCTGGGCAATGGCGATTCCTATCGCACCGGGCCGGACGGCTTTAACAACCCCAACCACGACATCGCGGCTTATGCGAAAACCATCAAGACCTTCAGCGCCGGCAGCGTCGAGCTTGGCGCCTATTACGCGCGCAGCGCCGGCTACCGCCCGCCTTACGTGCCGCAAAGCGCCAATCCGTATATCACCATGGGCGGGCTGAACGCCGCCGGTGCGCCGAACCCCGGCGAACTCTACAGCCAGGCCACCTCCGGCTATTACAGCACGCCGCCCTTCGCCACCTATGACAAATATGACGGCAACGAGATGGCCCTCGTTTATGGCCGCGAGACCATCAATCTCGACACCACCACCACCTTGCATAATTTGAGCTGGTTTACCCACATCAACCGGTTGCACTCGCGGCTTACCGATAACTGGTCGTTAGGGCCGCAGCAGGACGAGTATAACGACCCGCACACCAATTCCTTCGGCGATAAATTATGGCTGACCAAGGAGTTGCCGTTCAACACGCTGGATTTCGGCGGCTACTACATCCATTCACTGTACAACTCACGCAACAATTTTTATAATCCGGCGGATGGCGGCGACAAGAACGTTGTCAATGTCGGCGGCAAGATCCGCTCCGGTTATTTCCAGCTCAATAATTTCGCGGTTTTCCTGCAGGACGACATCCACCCGATCCCGATCCTCGACATCACGCCGGGCATCCGCTTCGTCGATTACCAGATGCATTTTCATTCGGCGATCCAGCAGGATTTCAGTTTTGCTTCCGATGCGCTGCCGGGCACTTATAGCGTGCAGGATAAATTTCCATCGGACCATCAGGGCCGGACGGGCGTCGAGCCGTCGCTCGATGTCAATCTCCGGCCGCTGCCTTGGCTCGCTTTGTTTGGCAATTACGCCGAGGATTGGAAATCGCCGCAGGTTGGCGGCGGCGGCGGCGTGTTCCAGACGGTGCCGGGCCAGGATTATCAGCTCGAACTCGGCCAGGACTATCAGCTCGGCTTCAAGGTTCATGTCGCGCATGCCGGCCTGCTCAACCAGTTCGCGGCGGGCGCCGCCTATTACCATCTGCGCTACGCCAAGCAGACCATTCCCATTGCCTTGGCCAACGGCAATGAGGTGGTGGCCAGCGGCACCTCCGAATATAAAGGGGTGAACGCGTATCTCGACGATAATCCGCTGTTCAACCTGCATGTCTTCGCCAATGCGAATTTCGAGAGCGCCCACTATACCAGCTATCAGGTCAATCCATCGGGCACCGGGCCGTCCAGCAGCTATAACGGCTACCCGGTTTCCTACGTGCCGAACACCACGCTCAATCTCGGCGCCTATTATCAGTATCCGCTTGGGCCGGTGGTGCTGCAGCCGCGCGGCTGGGTGCAATATGTTGGTTCACAGCATATCTATAACGGCATCAACGCGGCGCCCGACTACCGCTCGATGCCGGCCTATCAGACCTTTAACCTGGCGATGAAGGTGAGCTTCCCGGTCAAACTGCCCTATGCCGGCGCCAAGCTCGCCGATGTCACCCTCACCGCGCTGAACATCCTCAACCGCCACTATAACAGCTATCAGTACATCTCCGGCGGCGGCTATTTCGGCACCAATGGCACCACCGCGCCCGTGCAATACGCCAAGGGCTATGTCAACGCCTATCCCGGCGCGCCGTTCAGCATCTATGGCAGCCTTGCCGTGCATTTCTAACAGGCAGTCAGAACAAGCGATAACTCGTTCCGTTCAGTCACTGTCATTGATGTTTAACACTAGGGTGGCGCGGCACCGTGTAGACGTGCCGTTCCAAACCTGCGCCCTGCTGGAGATACTTCGTCATGTCATCTACTTACATCGTCCATCTTGCTAATTATTCCGACGGCGTGCTCTACGTGCTGGCCTTGCTGTTCCTGCTGGCCACCGCGGTGATGCTCGACCGCATCTGGTTCCTCCGTCGCGCCATATTGCGCGGCAACCAGCTGGTGCGGCGGATCGCCGGGATGAGTAGCTTGTCGCATGACGATGTCGAACAGCTGCGCGTTCAGGCGGGCAAGCAGCCGGAAGCGCCGCTGCTGGAAACCACGCTCCGCCATATGGGCGAGGCCGATGCGGGCGCGATGTCGAGCCGCCTTGACGAGGCGGTGATGCTGATCGCGCCCCGGCTCGACCAGCGCCTCTGGGTGCTCGACACTATCGTGACCCTGGCCCCCCTGCTCGGCCTGTTCGGCACGATCATCGGCATGTTCCACGCCTTTTCGGTGCTGGCCTCGCCCGGCCATGCCCCTGCCGAGGTGACGGCGGGCGTCGCCGATGCGCTGGTCTGCACTGCTTTCGGCATCCTGATCGCCATGCTTGGTCTCGCCGCCTTCAACATGCTGTCCAACCAGGTGCGGCTGGTTTTGCATCAACTCGACACCATCAAGACGATGGTGATGAACCGCACTGACGGCGCGGTTTTGGTGCCGCTGCTGCGCAGCGCGGCGCCTGCGAATACGCGCTTCAAGACCGCCGCCGCCCACGCCGGCTGAAGGACTGACGCGATATGAATATGCGCTATTTCCAAGCGAAAAAGGCCCGTGTCGAGATCATCCCGATGATCGACGTGATGCTGTTCCTTTTGGTGTTTTTTATTATCGTCACCTTGCAGATGATCCCTGATGCCGGGGTGAAGATGCAATTGCCGCTATCGAGCCAGACGCAGCGTCTGAAACACCCAAAATTCACCGTGAACATCCTCAAGGACGGCACGATCAAGGTGAAGGATCAGGTGATGTCGCCCGATCAGCTCACCACCATGTTCGCCACTGATGGCAATCCGGCAAAAACCGAGGTGACAATTGCCGCTTCGAAGCATGTCGCGTTCCAGCACTTCATCACGGTGATGGACGCTGCCCGGAAAGCCAAGGTCACCAGCATCGGCATCGCGGCGCAGCCCGTACCGTGATGTCCGAGACGCCGGCTCTGCCGAGGGATAACATTATTGACCGGCTTGGCGGCCGCGACCGCTTCCTGCCTGCCCTGGCGATCTCGCTGGTGTTCGAGGCAGCGCTGGTGATCGCCTTCATGCATGTCTCGTCGTTGAAGGGGATGGTCAAGGCGACGCATCCGGCCATCGTGAAAATTACCATGCTGGCGCCACCGAAGCCGAAACCGATCCCGATGCTGCCAAAGCCGGTGCCGCCTCCGCCCCAGCCCGTGCCCAAACCGCCGCCACCGCTTCCCCCGCCGCCGAAGCCGGTGGCGCAGCCGCTGCCAAAGCCGCCGCCGCCAAAGCCGATCGCCAAGCCGAAGCCGATCCCGCGGCCGGTCCACCGCATCGCGCATCCCAAACCGCAAGCCAAGCCAGTGCCGCATATCGAGCAGCCGGTACAGCCGCCGGCGCCGCCAGCGCCAGCGATTTCCGCCGCCCAGCAGGCCAGCGCCACCGAGCTTTACGCCGCCACGCTGCGCACCAAGGTGCAGGAAAACACGCAGGTGCCGGAAGCGGTCGCCATGATGCATCTCAGCGGCGTCACCACGCTGAGCATCGAGCTGGCGCCGAGCGGCCAGCTGATGGCGGTCTCAATCCTGCGCTCTTCCGGCGTGCCGCCGATCGACCGCGCGGCGTTGGCCAGCGTCCGCGCCACCCAGTTTCCGCCATTTTCCGGCACAATGCCGAAGCATCCGATGATGTTCTCGCTCCGCGTCAGGCTGCGCGGCGGCTAGAGAATGAGTGGTTCAAGCTGAACCGCTCTTCTTTAATCAGCGTCGCTCGGTAGGTTTATGGCAGGATGTGGCGTCGGCCGCGCATAGGCGAACAGAAAGCCGATGGAGGCCGTAAGGCAGCCAACTGTGAAGGCGTTGAACACCGTTAGCAGGTAATATTCGTGGCCGCTGTAATGCACCGCGGGCGGCACATGCGCCAGGCGCAGCGCGAAATATGCCGCGAAGGGCAGCCCGGTCAAAATCAGTTGCCATTTCAGCTCGCGGCGGTGAAAGGCGATGGAGCCCAGCGTAATGCAGGGAATGAGAAACAACGCCGTGCCGGAATCCCAGCCGATGATCAGGCTGCAGGTGACGCAATCCACGACTGATGTCATGATCACCAAGATGCGGCTCAGCAAGGGATGACGCCGGCTGAGCGGCGGCAAGGCGAGCCAGACCGGCAGGAACCAGATGGTGGAGATTACCGAGGGAAAGCCGCGTTTGCCCACCATGAACACCAAATAGAGCGCGAAAAACGGAATATCGCTGGCAAGCAGCAAACTTACCTTGTTGGCCGCCTCCGCCAGCGGATCATCATTCGCCACATAGCGGCGCAGCGCCTTGCCGGCGCGTTTCAACCTGTGCATCAGGAACTTATACTGTAAAAAATTTAAAGCGCTTCTTTTTGAAAAAAGAAGCAAAAACTTTTATGAGATAGCGCTGCCGCGTTGCGCTGCCGTATGATGGCAAATTCGGCTTGGGGGCGCTACATTGCGTCGCATGTCACGCATCGACGAATCCCGCCGCTTCCTACCCGTTACCATCGCGGTTCTTACCGTCTCCGACACGCGCGACGCCAGCAACGACACCTCCGGCGACGCCTTGGCGGCGCGCGTCACGGAAGCCGGACATCAACTGGCGGCGCGGGCGATCCTGAAGGATGACGCCACTCTCATCGCCGCGCAGCTTCGCGCCTGGATCGAGGATCCGGCGATCGACGTGGTGATCTCGACCGGCGGCACCGGCATTACCGGCCGCGACGTGACGCCGGAGGCTTTTGATCGCGTGCTGGAGAAAACCATCGAGGGCTTTGGCGAGTTGTTCCGCATGCTGAGCTACCAGAAAATCGGCACCTCGACGATGCAATCCCGCGCCATAGGCGGCGTCGCGGGCGGCACCTATCTGTTCGCGCTGCCCGGCAGCACCGGCGCGGTGAAGGATGGCTGGGACGATATTCTGCGGTTTCAGCTCGATTCCCGCCATCGCCCTTGCAATCTGGTGGAGTTGATGCCGCGCCTGCGCGAACATCTCGGATAGCGAATGCGCCTTGTCCTGATCACTACCTCCCCTTTCGAGACCGTCACCGGCGCCTCGTTCTACCATCGCCGGATGCTTGCGGCCTGGCGCGAGATGGGTGGCGAGAGCGAGGTCATCGCGCTTGACGGCCCGGTTGCCGAAGGATCGGCGCTGCCTGATCAAACAGGGAGCGCCATGATCGTCGAGGGCGCCGCCTTCGAATGGGCTGCCGCCTTGATTCCCGCCTTGCAGGCGCAAGGCGCGGTAGCGCTGATCCATCACCCGACGGCGCTCGAACCCGGTACGCCGGAAGCCCGCCGGCTTGCCCTGAAACGGCTGGAAACCGGTTTGCTGCCCGGTTTTCGCCGGGTGATCGCCGCCAGCCAGCCCATTGGCGAGCGGCTGATCGCCGAATTCGGCGTGCTGCCTGACCATCTGCGCGTGGTGACGCCCGGCACCGACCGCGCGGCGCGGGCGCCGCTTGATGGAAACCGGCCCGATGGCGCGCCTTGCGAAATCCTGAGCCTCGGCACTCTCACCTATCGCAAGGGCCATGAGGTGCTGCTGCGCGCTTTAGCGGGCCTATTCGATCTCGATTGGCGCCTGACGCTGGCCGGCGAGCCGCGCGACGCGGATTATGCCGCCTCGCTGAGGACGTTGATCCGCGATTTGGAGATCGAGGCCAAGGTGACATTACGCGGCGCGCTTGAAGGCGAGTCGCTGGAAACCGCCTGGGCGAAAACCGAGATTTTTGCCTTGGCGACGCGATTCGAAGGGTTCGGCATGGCGATCGCCGAAGCTTTGGCGCGCGGCATCCCGGTCGCCATCACCGCGGGCGGCGCCGCCGGATCGCTGGTGCCCCCGGAAGCCGGCATTGTTGCCCCGGTTGATGACGTGGAGCAGCTCGGCAAGGCCATGCGCCGGATGATCTTTAGCCCAGCCTTGCGCGCCGCCATGGGCAAGGCGGCAAGGCGGCATGGCCAGACATTGCCTGATTGGCCTGCTCAGGCGCGGGCGCTGCGCGAGGCGCTGCTTTAGCGCCTTATCGTTTCAGGCTAAGCTTACTCCGGCATTCACCATCGCATGGATTTTATTCGCCAGCACCGTCATCGTGAATGGCTTGGTGACGATCTCCATGCCCGGTTCGGGAGAAAAAATTGTCGATGAGCCATTTTCCGCGTAGCCGGTGATGAACAGCACTTTCAGCCCTGGCCGCGCCAGCTTCGCCGCTTCGGCAAGCTGCGGGCCGCTCATCCCTGGCAGCCCGATATCCGCGATCAGCAAATCGAGCGGCGCGTTGCCGTTCAGGGCGGCGAGCGCCGAAGGGCCATCTTCCGCGGTAACGACATCATAGCCAAGATCGCCGAGCATCTCCGACACTGAAAGCCTGACAGTGGCCTCGTCATCGACAATCATGATGCGTTCGCCTCGGCCGCCTGGCGCTTCGGACGATGCCTGCGGCGTCTCCGGCGCCGGCGCGGCCTCAAGACAGCGCGGCAAATACATCCGCACCACGCAGCCTTGCCCAACTTCGCTGATAATCCGGATATGGCCGCCGGATTGTTTGACAAAACCATAGATCATCGACAGGCCCAGGCCAGTGCCCTGGCCGCTCGGCTTGGTGGTGAAAAACGGGTCGAAGGCCCGCATGATGGTGTCTTCCGTCATGCCGGCGCCGGTATCTCGCACCGAAATGGCGACATAATCACCTGCGGCGAGATCGACATGCTCGGACACGAAGATTTCGTCCAAAGCCACGTTTTCCGTCTCGATCTCAAGGCTGCCGCCTTCCGGCATCGCGTCCCGCGCGTTGATCGCGAGGTTGAGCAGGGCGTTTTCTAGCTGGTTTTGATCGCAATGCGTCGGCCACAAACCAGGCGCATGGCAAACCCGCAGGTTGATCGCGGGGCCGACCGTCCGGCGAACCAGCTCCTCGACATCCGACAGAACCTCTTCAAGCCGCAACTGCCGCGGCTCCAGCGTCTGGCGACGCGAGAAAGCCAGCAGGCGATGGGTCAGCGCGGTGGCGCGGCGGGCGGCGCTTCGCGCGCCCTCCAAATAGCTGTCGAACTCGGCGTTGCCGGTCCGCGCGGCGCGGTTTTGCATCAGCTCGAGGTTGCCGATAATGCCGGTCAGCAGGTTGTTGAAATCATGAGCGAGCCCGCCGGTCAGCTGGCCGACCGCTTCCATCTTATGCGCCTGCCGCAGCGCATGCTCCGCCCGCTCGCGCGCATGCATTTCCGCTTGCAGCTTTTCGGTGATCGCCAGATAGGCCTGCGTCCGTTCGGTAACCTTCGCCTCCAGCACGTCGGCGGCGAGATAAAGCTCTGTCATGTCGACATTGCAGCCGACATAGCCGAGGAAATTACCGTCATCGTCAAAGCGCGGCGCGCCATCGCAGCGCATCCAGCGCATCTCGCCCCGCTTGTTGCGCATGCGCAATTCGCCGCTCACCGGCAGCCGCGCCATGACGGCGGCATAAAAACGCGTCAGCGCGGCTTTCGCATCGTCCTGGTGAACCAGCCGGCGCCAATCATTGCAGCTCAGATCATTGAGATTGAGGCCGAACTCGGTTTCGTAGCGACGGTTGGCGAAGGTAAACTGCCCGTCCGCGTCTGTCGCCCAAATCAGCGCCGGCGCGCTATCCGCCATGGTGCGAAACCGCGCCTCGCTTTCGCGCAGCGCCAGATCCGCCTGTTTTCTCTCGTTGATATCGATCAGCACACCGGGAAAGCGACAGGGCTGGCCCTCGGCGTCGTAATCGCAGCGCCCGCTCGCCTCGACCCAGCGATAGCCTCCATCCGCATGCAAGGCGCGATATTCAGCATGAAACCGCGCGCCGTCTCGTATTGTCTGCCTACCGGCTTCCATCATGCGGGCGTGGTCGTCCGGATGCACCGTCTGCAGAATTTCCAGCAGCTTTACGCCGCCTTCGATACGCTTAGGATCAAGCCCGAAGCTGCGGGCGAAGCGCTCATCCCCCCGCAATAGATCGGCTGACATATCCCATACCCAGGTGCCAAGAACGGGCCCGGCATTTAGCGCCAGCTCAAGCCGCTCGTTGACGCTCTCCAGCAGGGACCGGGTTTCCTGCCGCTCCCGTTCAGCGCGGACACGCTCGGTCACATCGGCGATGATACCCATGCCGCCTTCCGGATCCCCAGCTTCGTCGAGCAGCGGAATGTAATTTAAATCGGCCCAAATATCCTCCGCCACGCCATGACGGTAAACGACCAGATGATGGGCTGGGAATGAAAGCGACTTGCCTTGCAGGCACTGCGCCATCACGGACGCGGTGAAATCAGCGATTTCCGGCCAGCCAAGGGCGGAAGTGCTGCCGAGCAGCGCCGGATGATAATCGCCGGCGAAGGCCGCATAGGCGTCGTTGTAGAGAATAACGCCGTCGCGGCCCCATCTGATGCAGGCTGGCATCGGCGTGTTCAGCATGATGTCGATCGCGGCGCGGCGGCGCGGCGTCCAGGCCTCCATCGGCCCGAGACCGGTGCGGGACCAGTCAAACCCCGCAATCTCGGCTGCCATGTCGCCCCCATGCGGCATCCAGTTCGCCTTACCTTCGACTCGTCTCCGATCTAGCACGGCGTTCCCCCGCCTTGACATTCAACCACCTGCACCGCGTGCGGCACGGCACCGACTCGCTTCGGTCTCTCCATCACGACGCAGTCCCAGATCCAAATCGTTTGACGATCGTTTTTTCGCAAACCGTTTTTGAAGTCGCCTTTGGTTGGCAAGCGCAACCGAGATAGCTATCCAACTATACGTTAATTAAGCTAATAAATCACAATTTAGCAAGCTTTGCAGCAAAAATTTGAGTCGCAATCACTCAACCGTCACCATTTGCTGGTAGAAATAGCTCCATATTCCTATTAAACAATCCTAGATTGTAGCGCGTCATTGTGGGCAATTTGTTTCATGAAGAAACTTTATGAAACTTGCTTGACATCATTAACTTATGGAAAGCTTTAGCGATGATCCTGCGCAACCTCCGGCTGTGCACTAGGGCCAACGCCGATTGCGATTCGCCAGCTGCGCCGGGCTCAGCGTCGTTGGCCCCTCGGCAACTTGCGGCGGCAGATTAGGCAGGTCCTGCGGGTCACGCCAGCATTCCACATCGCCCAGGGTCTGCGTGCAGTAAGGCGGCGGCGGCGGCAGCGGCTCCGGCGCGCGGCAGTAGGATTTATTCTCGTCGAGCCGCACCATTGAACAATCTTTGCCGGAAATCAGCGAAATTACCGCATCCGGCACCGTGCGGTGAATCGCGGTCAGCGCCAGCACATTGGCGCCAATCGCGATGCCCGCCGCGGCGCCCGGCCCGGCGCAGCCGGCAAGCAATCCCGCGCAGCCGGCAAGCAGGGGCATAAGACAAACGACACCAAAGCGCATGGCCCTGTTTTACGCGAAAGCGGTTAACGAATGATTGATAAGGCGCCGTGCCTCCACGGTCAGCCGCGGTTTCACCCTTGCCGAAACGTTGCCCTAAAAAGGCGACGCGGCTATGATCCTGCCTGCCCATCAGCACAGGAGCCGGCGTGCCCGATATTTTTGATGAAGTTGCCGAGGACCTGCGCGCCGAAAACACGCGAAAATTTCTGCTGCGCTACGCCGGGCTGTTCATTGCCGCGGGCCTGCTGGTACTGATCGGGGTGGGCGCTACACAGGCTTGGCATTGGCGTCAGCGCCGCGAAGCCGTGCAGGCCGGCGCCGCTTATCTGGCGCTGACCAACCGGATCGCCGCCGCCGGGCCAGGCTTGACCAACGCCTCCCGCGTCAGCGACGCCAAGGCGCTGCTGGCTTTCGCGAAGGACGCCCCTGACGGCTATGCCAGCCTCGCCCGGCTGCGCGCCGCCGGACTTTACGCCGATGCCGATCATGCCAACGAAGCCGAGGCGATCTGGACGAAGCTTGGGGAAGCCGACAGCAAGGCGGGGCCGTTGCTGCGCGACATGGCGACGCTGCTCTGGGCGCAGCACGCCATCGGCACGATTCCCGCGCCTAAGGTGATGGCGCGGCTGCAGCCGCTGATCAATCCCGCCAACCCGATGCATGACATGGCGCAATTGCTCGGCGCCGTCAGCGACTTGCAATCCCATCAGGAACCCGCCGCGCGCGCTTTGCTTGCGCGGGTATCGACCGACCCGGAAGCGCCCTCCGGCGTGCGCAACCTTGCCGATGGCCTGCTCGCGAAGCTTAACGGATGATCAAGGATAACGGATCGGCTAGCGCGGCGCGCGCGGCGCGGCGCTCCGCGTTTCGTCTGGGCCGCCGCGGCGTCATGCTGCTGCCGCTCGGCCTGCTCTCCAGTTGCGGACTGCTCTCCGGCGATTTCTTTGGCCCTGATAAGAAGCCGATACCCGGCGTCAAAATTCCCGTCATGCCGCCGCACGAGCCGCTGACGCCGAGTCCCGACGCGCCGCCGGTGACCTTGCCAGCGCCGGTCAGCCTGACCGATTGGCCGCAGGCCGGCGCCGGACCTGCCCATGTGCCGGGATCGGCCACCTTGCCCTCAACCCTCCGCCAGAGATGGCGCGCCAGCATCGGCGCCGGCGGCACCTATCGCCGACTGCTGCATGCCGAGCCTGTAGTGGCTTCCGGACAAGTTTTCACCATGGACGCCAATGGCTTCGTCGAGGCGACCGATTTTCGCTCTGGTGGCAGGCTCTGGCGGCAGACCATGCGGCCGAAGCGCGATACCAGCTTCGCCCTCGGCGGCGGGCTGGGCTTTGACAGCGGCGTGCTCTATGTCGCCACCGGCTTTGGCCAGATTCGCGCGCTCGATCCGGCCACGGGCAAGGAGATTTGGCAAAAGCCGCTTGGCCAGCCGGCGCGCTCGGCGCCTACCATCGGCGGCGGCCAAATCTTCTTGGTTCTGCTCGACAACACCTTGCTCGCGCTGAACGCAAAGGACGGCAGCTTCGCCTGGCGCTTCGCCGCCGGCGCCTCGGCCAATTCGATGATCGGCGCCGGCGCACCCGCCTATGACCAAGGCATTGTCGTTGCCGGATTCGGCACCGGGCTGCTGGTCGGGATCAATGCGGCGAGCGGCTCGGCCGCCTGGGAACAGAGCCTTGCCGCCGGGTACGAGGCGGATAATCCGCTCGACGTGTCCAGCATCGTCGCCAATCCGCTGATCACCCAGAACCTGGTCATCGCCACCGGCCTCTCGGGCTCCACTGTCGCCTTCGACCTCCATAGCGGGCGGCGCATCTGGGGTCATAGCGGCGGCGGCGCGCAAACCCCGGCTGCCGCCGGCGACTGGATGTTCCTGCTGACATCGGAGCAGCGCTTGGCCGCTATTCAGATCGCGGACGGCTCTGTCGGCTGGGTGACGCAACTGCCCGCTTATAAATACCCCAAGCACGAAAACGGCCCGATCGCCTGGCACGGCCCGCTGATCGCCGGCGACCTGTTGCTGCTGACCGGCGATAACGAGCGCCTGCTGACAGTGGACGCCACCACCGGCGTCATTCTCCTTGCCTCGCCCAACGCGTCGGTGAAACTGAACGGTCCTGCCGATCAGGTGCCGCTGGCGGTCGATGACACGCTGCTGTTGCTGACCCGCAATGCGGTGCTGACGGCGTATCGATAAGGGAAGCGGTTCTTTTTTACAAAAAAGAACTGCTCACTCCTACTACTTAGGACAGTTACTGACTTATGCCGGATCTTACCTCATCACTCCAACCGCCGCGCGTCGTCATCGTCGGACGGCCCAATGTCGGCAAGTCCACGCTGTTCAACCGTCTGGCGCGCAGGCGGCTCGCTTTGGTCGCCGACGAGCCGGGCGTCACCCGCGACCGCCGCGAGACCGAAGCCGAGATCGGCGACCGGCGCGTGGTGCTGATCGACACGGCCGGGCTGGAGGAGCAGGCGCCGGACACTGTGCAAGGGCGGATGCGCGCCTCGACCGGCGCCGCCGTTTTCACCGCCGACCTGATCCTGTTCGTCATCGACGCGCGGGCCGGCCTGCTGCCGGAGGATCGCTATTTCGCCGCTTGGCTGCGCCAATCCGGCAAGACGGTGCTGGTGGTCGCCAACAAGGCGGAAGGCCGGCACGGCGCCAATGCCTCTTATGAGGCCTACGCGCTTGGCCTTGGCGAACCGATCGCCGTCTCCGCCGAACATAATGAAGGCCTTGTCGACTTGATCATGGCCGTCGAGGAAGCACTGCCCGCGACCGATGCGCCGGAGGATGAGCGGGGCGAGAAGCCGCTCACGTTGGCGATCATCGGCCGGCCGAACGCCGGCAAATCGACGCTGATGAACGCGCTGCTTGGCGAGCAGCGGGTGATTACCGGCCCTGAACCGGGACTGACGCGGGATTCCATCGCCGCCGACTTCACCGGACGCGATGGCAGGCGCTACCGGCTGGTCGACACCGCCGGCCTGCGTAAGCGGGCGCGCGTCGAGGAAGGGTTGGAGAAACTTTCCACCTCATCGGCCATCGAATCGCTGAAGATGGCCGAGGCAGTGATTATCGCCATCGACGCGGCGGAAGGCATCCACGAGCAGGACCTGCACATTGCGCGCCTGGTCGAGCGCGAGGGCCGCAACGCGGTGATCGCGCTGACCAAATGGGACATCGTCGAAAACCGCGACAAGACCCGACGCGCCATCATGGACCGGCTGGAAATCTCGCTGGCGCAAATGAAGGGCATCACCGTGGCGCCGCTCTCGGCTGAAACCGGCGAAGGGCTGGACCGGCTGCTGGATGCGGTGCAGGCAGCGGACAAGGTATGGAATCACCGAGTCGGCACCGCGGCGCTCAACCGCTGGTTCGAGGGCGCGCTGGAACGCTTCCCACCGCCTCTGGTCGATGGCCGGCGGCTGAAACTGCGCTACATCACCCAGGTCAAGGCGCGTCCGCCGAGCTTCGCTTTGTTCGGCACCCGCGCCGAGGCGACGCCGGAAACCTATTGCCGCTACCTCGCCAACAGTATGCGCGAAACTTTTAAGCTGCCCGGCACGCCGATCCGCATCAGCCTACGCGGCACGGTTAATCCTTACGCTGATAAATAAGAGTTTTTTGGTTCTTTTTTGCAAAAAAGAACTGCTTTTTTGAAAAAAAGCAGCAAAAAACTTTTTATAGTTAGTTCTTTACCGTTCGCCGAAAATCGCCGAACCCAGCCGCACATGGGTAGCGCCGGCCTCGATGGCCGCTTCGAAATCGCCGGACATCCCAATCGACCGCACCGGCAGGCCGTGCTGATCGGCCCGGGCGACCAGTTCGGCGAAATAGGGCATCGGGTCGCGGTCCACCGGCGGAATCGCCATCAGGCCAATCAGCGCCTCGCCGAACCGGGCGCGGCAGGCGCGGATGAATGGGTCAGCCTCGGCGAGCGGCACGCCGGCTTTCTGTGGTTCATCGCCGCTATTGATCTGCACCAGCAAGCGCGGCAGCCGGCCTTCCCGCGCCGCCGCCGCCGCCAGCGCATCGGCAAGCCGGGGCCGATCCAGGGTCTCGATCACGTCAAACAGCGTCACCGCGTCGCGCGCCTTGTTGGTCTGCAAAGGCCCGATCAGATGCAATTCGAGGCCGGGATGCTGCGCCCGCAAGGGCGGAAATTTTGCCGCCGCCTCCTGCACCCGGTTCTCGCCGAATAAAAGCTGGCCGGCGCCCAGCGCCTCGGCCACCGCCGAAGCCGGCTTGGTCTTCGAAACCGCGACGATCTGGACAATCTGCCCCGCCCGGGCTTTGGCTTGGACACGAGCGCGCAATTCGGTCAGCCGGTTCGCGATGAGGGAGTGCTGCATGGACGCTAGGCTTATCCGGGATGCCCGCGCGGTCAAGCGCCGCCTGCGTCTCAAGCACCCAACGCTGTGGCTGTTCACCGACCAGGCGCGCCTGCCCAATCCGCTGCCGGCCATCGCGAAGCTGCCGCGCGACATCGCTGGCGTGGTGTTCCGCCATGACGGCTCGGCAAATCGATTGGCGCTCGGCAAGGAAGTTGCGCGCCTGTGCCGTGCCCGGCGCATTCTCTTGGTGGTGGCCGGCGATGCGCGCCTCGCCGCCGCGTTGCGCGCCGGGCTGCATCTTCGCGGTGGCCACCATTCCTTGATCAGGACACGCCGGCATCCCGTTACCGCCTCGGCGCATAATTTCACCGAACTGCAACAAGCGGCGCGGAAGGGGGCGGAACTGGTATTTCTCTCGCCGGCCTTTGCGACAGCGACGCATCCGGCAAGCCGTCCGCTCGGTGCGCCGCGCTGGGCAAAACTCGCTGATTCTAGCGGGATTTCCGTGCTTGCGCTCGGTGGCATGACAGGCTCGGCGTTACGCGCGCTTGGCCCGCGCTGCGCCGGGCTGGGGGCTATCGGGGCGCTAACGACGGCTGATTAGCCCTGTGGCGCGTGCGGCACACTGTCCCGAAATAGCCGAAATGACATCGTTTCGCGATTGCTTCGGCTGCGCATCGTGCCTTTTATCCATCCGAATGGCTGCGCGAAGTGCCTTCACCACAGAAGGGCAGCGCTCAAGGTCGTCGATCACGCCGGGAACCCGGCATAAGGAGAAAATAATGCGCAAGTTTTTGCTGGGTTCGGTCGCCGCACTGGGATTGATCGCCGGAGCCTCTGGGGCGGCCCAGGCCCAGGCTCTCAAGCCAGTGGCGCCAGGAACGCTGGTGGTTCACCTGAACGGCTTGTTCACCTATCAGCTCGACGGCATCGGCTCTTCCGTAAACAACTACAAAGGCTACAAGCTGAACCCGGTGATGAATGCCGGGTTCTTACGGCTGTATCCGGGCTTTGACGCGATGACCAATAATGGCTTCGAATATGGTGTCGCCTCGGAAATCCGCGATGAGTTCACCAATGCGGGTCAGGGCGAACAGGAAAATGGCACCAGCCTAGCGGGCGCCGCCAATAATGGCGCGGAAGGGCTAATCGTCCGCCGCGCCTATGCGTATTTGGGCACCAAGCAGGCCGGCATCCTCCGCATCGGTCAAGGCGACGGGCCATGGACGCTGATGCAGGACGGCGTGTTCGAAAACTTTGGCGATGGCAATCAGTGGAATTCCGATGGCGGCATCGGCAATCTGGTGCCCGGCGCGGCGCATCCGACCTGGCTGTTCTCCGATACCGGCGCGCTCTACACCTCGCTTAAAATGGTCTATCTGTCGCCCTCCTACGGCGGCGCGAATTTCGGCATCGGCTTCGAGCCGAACTCGAACGGCATCAAGGAAGGCCTGGCGAACTGCACCGTAGCGCAGAGCACCTGCGCCGCCTTGGCGGCAGCGCCCGGCGGCGCCGGCAATGCCCGCCGCAAGAACACGCTTGACGCCATGGTGCAATGGACCGGCGTCGCGATGGGCTTCGGCATCAAGGCCTCTGGCGGCTACATCATCGCCTCGCCAATCGGCAATAGCGGCGGCGAATTAGGCACCACGGGCTTCCGCGGCGATTATAAGCAGCTGGAGATCGCCACCGCCGGCGCGCAGATTTCCTATGCGGGCTTCATGCTCGGCGCCAACATCAAAGATGGCCAGGTGAATAACGGCTACACCTTCCTGTTGCCCGGCCAGCGCCGCGCGCTCGATTACCTGATTTCCGCGGAATACACGATGGGGCCGGCGATCATCGGCGCCTACTACTTCAACAACCAAAGCGCCGGCGCGCATAGCGCGCTGACGCCCACGGTCGCCCGGACCGAGCAGGATAACGGCGTCGCGGTCGGCGCGAACTATGCGGTCACGCCCAATCTCGGCCTGTTCGTCACCTATATCTATGGCCAGCGCAAGCAACCCGGCTTTGACTTCGCGACGAACGCGGTGGGAGACGCCTATAATCGCACCCATAGCCAGGCCATCGGCGCCGGCGCTGCCTTGAAATGGTAAGCTAACCGCGCAGCATCCAAGCCAAGGCGGCGGCATCCCCGCCGCCTTTCTGTTTAAGGACTACTCTGTCGCCTCGGCGCGGGAGATTGCGTCAAAAGCAGCCGCTCTTGGCGTATCCTATTTGCGCGGTTAAACAGGCGCAGCCCGTGCGGCACTCGCGAACGGGGTCAAGCGGAGAAAGACGTGCGATTTTCTAACCGGTATCTGTCTCGCTATGCGGTTTCGTTCAGCGCCTTGGCGTTCAGCCTTACACTCTTCCTGGCCCTCGCCGCCTGCAGCGGCTCAAAGCAAGTATCTTCCAATCAGTTGAACAATCCGCAAACCGAGTATACGCCGCCGGGACTCAATGGCGCGAACAGCACGGCCGGCAACCTGTTCAGCTTCGGCAAAATCGGCAATCATCCCGAAGCGGGCAATGGCACGGTGGCGGTGAACGCGTATCTGTGGCGAGCCTCGCTCGATACGCTGTCCTTCATGCCGCTGGCGTCCGCCGATCCGTTCGCCGGCGTCATCATCACCGATTGGTACTCGCCGCCCGCCACGCCGAACGAGCGGTTCAAGGCGACCGCCTACGTGCTGAGCACCGTGCTGTCGGCGGAGGCGCTGAAGGTGGCGTTGTTCCGGCAGGTGCAGCAGGATGGCCAATGGGTATCGGCGCCGGTCGATCCGGCCACGGTCAGCGGCTTGGAAGACCGCATCCTCGCGCGCGCCGCGCAGCTCAAGGGCGCGTCCCTGACGAACGGCTAGACCGGCATGAATCAGCAAAGCTCCATCGCTTCAGAACCCGATTACGACTTCAGCAAAGCCGAGCGGCATTGGCAGGCGGAATGGGAAGCGCGCCGCTGCTTCGAGGTGGCCGATCTGCCGCGAGACAGCAAGCCAAAATACTACGTGCTGGAAATGTTCCCCTACCCGTCGGGCAAGCTCCATATCGGCCATGTGCGCAATTACGCGCTGGGCGACGCCATTGCGCGTTACAAGCGGGCGCGCGGCTTTGACGTGCTGCACCCGATGGGCTGGGACGCCTTTGGCCTGCCCGCCGAGAACGCCGCCCGCCAGCGCCGCATCAATCCGGCCACCTGGACCTATGATAATATCGCAACAATGCGGGCCGAGCTGAAGCGCGTCGGGCTGTCATTCGACTGGTCGCGGGAATTCGCTACTTGCGATCCAGCGTATTACGGCGAGCAGCAGCGAATTTTCCTGGATTTCTGGCAAGCCGGCCTCGCGTATCGTCGCGAGAGCGCGGTTAACTGGGACCCGGTCGATCAGACCGTGCTCGCCAATGAACAGGTGATCGACGGTCGCGGCTGGCTGTCAAACGCGCCTGTCGAGAAGCGCATGTTGTCGCAGTGGTTCCTCAAGATCACCGAATTCGCGCCGGAGCTTCTGGAGTCATTGAGAACCCTGGAGCGCTGGCCGGAGCGGGTGAAGGTGATGCAGGCCAACTGGATCGGCCGCAGCGAAGGCGCCGAAATCAGCTTCCGCCTCGCTGAAGCCGTCGCTGGGATCGACTCGGTCAAGGTCTACACCACCCGTCCCGACACGCTGTTCGGCATGAGCTTCCTGGCTGTCGCGCCCACTCATCCGGTGGCGCGCGCCATCGCCGCCCGGAACGCCGATGCCGCTTTGTTCATCGCCGCCGCCCAGCGCAGCGGCACCTCGGAAGCCGCCATCGAAACCGCCGAGAAGCAGGGGTTTGACACCGGCCTGCGCGTCGCCCATCCCTTCATCGAGGGGGCGACCTACCCGGTCTGGATCGCCAATTTCGTGCTGATGGAATACGGCGCCGGGGCAATTTTCGGCTGCCCGGCGCATGACCAGCGCGATCTGGATTTCGCCCGCAAATACCGGCTGGATGTTCCCGTCGTCGTGGCGCCTGTCGATCAGCCAGATCTTGCCGTGACCGATAAAGCCTATGACGGCGACGGCGTGATCGTGCATTCCGGTTTCCTGAGCGGCCTGGATACCGCAACCGCCAAATCCCGCGCCATCGCCGAACTCGAAGCGCGCGGCGCCGGCAACGGCCTGGTCAACTGGCGGCTGCGCGACTGGGGCATCTCCCGCCAGCGCTATTGGGGCTGCCCGATCCCGGTCATCCATTGCCCCGCCTGCGGCCCGCTTCCGGTGCCGCTCGCCGATTTGCCGGTGAAACTGCCGGAGGACGTCAGCTTCGATGCGCCGGGCAACCCGCTCGACCATCACCCGAGCTGGAAGCATGTCGCCTGCCCCGATTGCGGCGGCCCCGCCTTGCGCGAAACCGACACCTTCGACACCTTCATCGACTCCTCGTGGTATTTCGCCCGGTTCTGCGCGCCGCGAGACGCAATGCCGATCAACCGCGCCGCCGCCGATCACTGGCTGCCGGTCGATCAATATGTCGGCGGCATCGAACACGCGATTTTGCACCTGCTCTATGCCCGCTTCTTCACCCGCGCCTTGCAAAGGCTGGGCGCGCTGGGGGTGGAGGAGCCCTTCGCCGGACTGTTCACCCAAGGCATGGTGACCCATGAAAGCTACAAGACCGCCGAGGGCGCCTGGCTTTATCCCGATGAGGTGGTGAAGCACGCCGACGGCACGGCGACGCATAACGGCGCGCCAGTGACCGTGGGGCGGGTCGAGAAAATGTCGAAATCGAAGCGCAACACCGTCGATCCCGGGGTGATCATCGAGCGCTTCGGCGCCGATACCGCGCGCTGGTACATGCTCTCCGACAACCCGCCGGAGCGCGATGTCGAATGGACGGAGGCGGGCGTGCAAGGCGCCTTCCGCTTCATCCAGCGCCTGCGCCGCATCGCCACCGCGATCATCGGCGAAGCCGCTGCATCCGGCCAGGATGCGCTGCCGGAGGATCGCCAGGCGCGGGCGCTGCGCCAGGCGACGCACCGGGCCATCGCCGCGGTGACCGAGGCTATCGAAAGCTTCGCCTTTAACGTCGCCATCGCCCGGCTGCATGAACTCGCCAACGCGATCAGCGACACCGACGCCTTGGATGTCTCAGGCATTACCACGGCGCGGCGGGATGCGCTGGAGGCAATGATCCGGCTGATCGCGCCCTTCATCCCGCATATCGCCGAGGACATGCATGCCGCGCTGCATCCCGGCGCAACGGCGCTGGTCGCCGAACTGCCTTGGCCGGAAGCCGATCCCGAACTGGTCAGGAAGGACCGGGCGACGCTGGCGGTGCAGGTGATGGGCAAGCTGCGCGGCGTCATCGAACTGCCCATCGGCGCCGATGCCGAAACCGCCTTCGCCGCGGCGCTCATGGTCCCGCCGGTCGCCAAGCTGCTGGAAGGCAAGACCATCGTCAAACGCATCCACGTGCCGGACCGCATCATCAATTTTGTTCTTCGCGCCTGAGATGAGGCGCATCTCTATGAAACCAATCTTCCTGGCGCTGGTTCTGCCGCTCGCCGGATGCGGGTTTCATCCGCTTTACGAAACGCCGGACGCCGCATCCGGCACCGCCTCCGCCGGCGTCATCGCCTCGCTAAGCCAGATCGATGTCGGGCTGATGCCGGACCGGTCCGGCCAGGTTCTGCGCGAGGCGCTGGAGGCTGATCTGCAACGCGCCGGCGCGCCGAGCTTCTACCGCTATCACCTGAACGTGCAGAACAGCGTGGCGGTGCAGTCGATCGGCGTGCAGCCGGATTCCTCGAACAGCGCGGTGCGCTATTTCGCCACGCTGTCCTGGTCGCTGGCGCCGGAAGGCAATCGCAGCGTGCCGCTGGCCAGTGGCACCGCCGAAGCCACGGATTCGATCAACGAGGTGGATAACCAGCTTTTCGCCTTGTCGCTGCAGAGCGACAAGCTGCAGCGCGACCTATCGCGCGAGCTGGCGGCGCAGGTCACCGAGGAATTGGCAATCTATTTCCGCAAGCATCCCGCCGCTCCCTGATCGCCGATGAAGCTCGACGCCAGGCAATCGGAGCGCTTTTTGCAAAATCCCGGCAACGCGCGCGCCGTGCTGATGTATGGTCCCGATGCCTCGCTCGTCGCGGAGCGGGGACGCGGCTTGGCGCGGCGGCTGCTGGGCTCGCTTGACGATCCGTTCCGCTTTTCGGAACTGGCCGGCGACCAGGGCAACCGCATCCTCGAGGAAGCCACCGCGCAGGCTTTCGGCGGCGGCCGGCGCGTGGTGCTGGTGCGTGACGCCGGCGACGCGATGGCGCGGGCGGTGCAAGAAGCGCTCGATATCGACGCCGAGTCGCTGCTGATCCTGATGGCGGGCGATCTGCCGGCCCGCTCCAAGCTGCGCGCGCTCGCCGAAAAGCACCAGGCCGCGGCTGCCATCGCCTGCTATCCACCCGAGGGCGCCAAGCGCGGCGCCGATCTCGAAACCGGGCTGCGGGAGGACGGCATCGCCATTGACCGCGACGCGCTGACTTGGTGCGCCGCCCGCATCGCCGCCGAAAGCGGCGCGCTGCGGCAGGCGACCGAATTGCTCCGCCTCTATGCCGGACCGAATGGCCGGATCTCGCTTGAGGACGCGGTGGCGGCTTTGGGCGATCAAGGCTCCGCCTCGGTGCAGGACGCCATCGACGCGGCGCTGGTGGGCGATGCCGCCACCGCCGACCGCGCTTTGGGCCTCGCCATCGAGGAAGGCGCGACCCCAGTCGGCATCATCCGCATCCTGCTCGGCGATTTGTCCCGCTTGCGCGTGCTGGCCTATGCCATCGCCAACGGCGCCCCGGCGCGCGACGCCGTCGCGGCCCTCCGCCCGCCGGTCTTTTTCCGCCGCGCCCCCCTCATAACGCGCGCCGCCAGTTCATGGCGGGAAGCTGCGATTACAAAGGCCATCGCCCAGGCGCTCGGAGCGGAACGCGCCTGCAAGCAAACCGCGGCGCCGGCGGAGACAATCTGCCGCCAGCTTGTTCTCAACCTGGCCAAGAGAAATAATACAAGCTCTTTTTCTTAGGCGATATTATACTTGCCAAACCAAATGCGAAACTGTTCGTCTTGATCCACCTATCTCACAGCGTCATCGCGAGCGAAGCGTGGCGATCCAGACTGCTGAAGCAGGCACTCAGAACGGATTTCCCAGAAACCGGTGTGCGGCGCCGTACAATTCCTGGATCACCTCCAGGCCTTTGAACAATGCTCCGCATTGCTAAAACTCGCCGCTTCGCTGCTCGCGACGACCAGCCTGGTGATTTAGAGCGGGGTTTGGCAACGGGAATATCGTCTTTTCTTAGACGGTCACTTGCGGTTGGAAAACAGGAACCCAAGCGGCACCACGGCGAAGGCGACCAACGCGAACACCAGGTAAATATCGTTATAGGCCAGCACCTGCGCTTGGTCTCGGAACGTCTGGTAGAGGCGCGACATCGCCTGTTGTTGCACCGCCGAAGCGGCGCGGCCGAGGTTTTGCAATGATCGCTCATATTGGTTCAACAAGGCGTTGAACGGCTGGTAAAGCGGCGTCATCCATTTTGAAAGATGCGCCTCCCGGATTTGCGTCTGCTGCTGGATCAGCGCTGTGCCCAAGGAGATGCCAATTGCTCCGGAGACATTGCGGATCATGGTGATCAGCGCCGAGGCGTCGCCATTCTGCTCCTTTCGCAGGGTCTCGAAGGCGATGGTGGTGATCGGCGAGAACAGAAACGCCAGGCCAGCGGTCTGGCTGCCGCGCATATAGACCAGCGTCGTGTAATCGATATTGGGCACCAGATGGCTGCAATAGATGAAGGAAAAGCCCATGATGACAAAGCCGGTCATGATGATGTAGCGCGCCGCCACGAACTTCGAGAGCAGCAGCACCAGCGGGATGAGCAGGATGACCACGATGCCGCCGGGCGACAGGATCAGTCCCGCCAGGAAAGCCGAATAGCCCAGCACCTGCTGGGCGAATTGCGGGATCAGCACCGCGCTTGAATAAAGCAGGAATCCCAGCGCGCCCATGAACAGCGAACCTACCGCAAAGTTGCGGTCAGCGAACACATAAAGGTCGACCACCGGCTTGCGCGCGACAAGCAGCCAGGCGATCGCGCCGACAATGCCGATCGCCGCGAGCACCGCCATCAGCTGGATGAAGGGCGAGCCGAGCCAGTCATCGTCCTCGCCGCGGTCCATCAGCACCTGCAGGCAGCCAAGCCCGAGCGCGATCAGCCCAAGCCCGATATAATCCACCGGTTCCTTCCGCTTCTTCGCCCAAGGCGGGTCCTCGACCAAAGCAAGGACGGCCAAAGTGGCGATAAGACCGACCGGAACATTGAGGAAAAAAATCCAGCGCCAGGAAAAGTTGTCGGTGATATATCCGCCGAGCGTCGGGCCGAGCACCGGCGCCACCACCGTCGCCACCGTGGTGATCGCGAAGGCGGCGGCACGCCGTTCCGGCGGAAAGGTATCGACGACGATGGCCTGCTGGTTTGGCTGCAGGCCGCCGCCGAAAAATCCTTGCAGCAGGCGAAACACGATCAGTTGCGGCAGGCTGCCGGCGATGCCGCATAGAAACGAGGCGGCGGTAAAGCCGATGATGGAGAGGATGAAATAGCGCTTGCGCCCGAGCGCGGTGGCAAGCCAGCCGGACACTGTCAGCACGATGCCGTTAGCGACCAGATAGGATGTCAGGGTCCAGGTCGCGTCATCATAGCTCGAGGACAGGTCGCCGGCGATATTGGGCAACGAGACGTTGACGATGGTGGTGTCGAGGATCTCCATGAAGGCGGCCAGCGTGACCACGACGGCGATCAGCCATGGATTGCCCTTTGGACGCCATTCGGGCTTGGCCTTTTGCGCCCCAGCTTCGCTCACTTCACATTAACCGTCGGTTCAACGGAAATGCCGAGCGGCAGCCCGCGCTTGCGGTCGAAGCCGTGGTCGATGTCGATTTTCACCGGCACCCGGCGGACGATCTTGACAAAGTTGCCGGTGGCGTTCTCCGGCGGAAACGCGCTGAACTGCTCGCCGGAGCCTTGCTGGATGCTGTCGATATGGCCGCGCAGCTTGAGCGACGGATAGGCGTCGACATGGATGCGCACAGGCTGTCCGGGACGCATGCGGGTGAGCTGGGTTTCCTTGAAATTCGCGGTCACCCAGACCACGGGGGCGACGACCGACATGATCTGCTGGCCCTGCTGAACAAAGGCGCCCCGATCGACCACCCGTCTGGTCACCCAGCCATCGCTCGGCGCCCTGACGACGCACCATTGCAGATTGATGTCGGCTTGCTCAAGCTGCGCTTCCGCTTGCTTGACCGTGCCCTGCAGTTGGCTCACCTGCGCCGTCGATTGCCCGATATTTTGCTTGACCGGCTCCGCCTCGGTCACCTGGGCTTTCGCCAGCGCCACCTGCGCCTCCGCCGAACGCAAGGCGGCGGTGGCATTGTCAACCGCTTGCTTCGTCGTGGCCCCCGGGACCACGCTGTGCTGGCGCTTGTAGTCGGTCTCCGCCCGGAACCTCGTGGCTTTCGCGCTGGCCAGCTGCGCCGTCGCGGCCTCAAGGCGGGCCGGGAAATTCTTGCGCGCGATCTCGCTGCCATACCGCATCCCAACCAGCTGCGCCTGCGCGATTTCAAGCTGGCCGAGCGCTTGGTTGCGCGACGCGATGTAATTGCGCGGGTCGATATGGATCAGCGGCTGGCCCTTATGGACAAACTCATTGTCCTTGACATCTAGGCTGGCGACATAGCCGCTGACATGCGGGGCGATCATCGTGGCAAAGCCATCGGTATAGGCGTCGTCGGTAACCTCCTCGTTGCGGGTGGACAACCAGTACCAGACGCCGCCCGCGATGAGGAGCGCCGCGAAAATCGCGAGGCCGATAAAAACAAAAGGCCGCGCCCGCCGGCGCTGCCGTTGATGGTCCGGATCTTCCTTCTGGTCCTTCTGGTCCTCTGATTGATCGGCATCCTTGGCCGATGCGTCTTTACTTTGGTCATCGAGGGGCATGGTGACACCGTTGAGAAAGTATGAGCCGCAGCACCAAGAAAAAATGTCTGTCAGCAAAATTACAAGAGAGTTGACCTTGGATTGCCGTGAATTGGTTCTGGATGCGCCCCGCTCGCGTGGCGGTTCTGAAATTCCTACCTGCTCGCGGCGGCGCTTTTAGGAATTTCGGAACCATAACCATACTAAATCATACGCTTGCTGTCCCGATCAAGTTAGATCACCCTCTAGGCCCGCTGGCCTTACCTATAGAAGCGCCGCCGCTGACCGTGGCCGGGCGGCATCCCGCCGGCCAGCGCGCGCCTCGATCCGGCGATGATCCTGGCACCAAAGCGCTGCCATCTCGCCGAGTTCGGTATGCGGGGTCGCCGTGTGCCGGGTGACGCGCCGCACCGCGAAGTGCCGCGCCCAGCCCAGCAGTTCGGCCGCCGCCATCGGCCTGCCGATGCCATAGCCTTGCCCGGCATCGGCGCCGAGTATGGTGGCGGCTTCGATCAGCGCGGCGGTCTCCAGCCCTTCCACCACGACGCGCAGATCAAGGCTTTGCGCCAGCCGCACCAGCGAACCGATGAAACTGATGACCCGGTGCGGGTCCTGATGGGTTTCGCTCACCAGCTCCTGGTCGATCTTGACAGTGCCAAACGGCAATTTGCGCAGCCGCAACAGGCTGCTATAGCCGGAACCGAGATCATCCATCACCAGATGCACGCCAAGCGCGCCCAGGCCCGACACCGCCCCGTCATGTTTCGCCGCTTCCAGCAATTCCTCGGATTCGAGAATTTCCAGCGAGAGCCGGGACGGCGCGATGTCGGCCTTTCGCAACGCCGCCTGCACCCAGGCGCTACATTGCGGATCAATCAGAACCGAAGGCGGCAGGTTGAGCGAGATGCCGAGATCGAGATTCTGAGCGCTCCAAGCGCGCGCTTGCGCAAGCGACTGGTCAAGACCGTCAAGGAACAGGCGGGTTAACTCGGTCTGGCCGAAGCCGGCCAGGAATTGCTGCGGGTTGGCCAGGCTGCCATCGCGCAGCCGCAGCCGGGCCAGCGCCTCCGCCCTGACCGGCAGGCCGCTGCGCAGATCGATAATGGGCTGATAATGCATCTCCATGTGATCATCATAGAGGCGCTGGCGGAACTCCCGCCGTTGCGCGGCGGGAATCGGCGCCAATAGCTGTTTCGGCGAGAGCTGATGCTGCCCCTGGCTGATCAGTGTCCCGACCGCCTCGATGAACATCCGCGTCTGCGGCGTCTCGAACATGCCAGGAACGCTGCCATAAAGCGCCAGCGTGGCGAACATGCGGCCTTGCAGGTCTTTCAGCGGCAAGGCGGCGCTGCTGCGTATGCCGACGGAATGGGCCGCCTCTCGCAATATGCCCATATGAGGATCGCTGACATAGCTCGGATTGGTTTCAAAGGTTTCGCTGCGCCAGGCGCGCTGGCGCGGCGACTGCCGGATGCTGCCGTCCGGCCCTATGTTCAGATGCGGAATGCGCCGCTCATCGAGCGCCTGTATATAGGCGTCATAGGCGCCAGCGGTATATTCGTAGATGAAATTGCCCTGATGATCGAGCCGCGTGACGGCGACGGCGACGACGCCTTCCTGCTGCACCAGCTGCGCCACCACCCGGCGCATAAAGTCCGGCCAGCTGGTGAAACCCGGCATTTCGGCGTGCAACCGGGCCAGGAATTGCTGGCGCGCCAAGATGAGGTCGCTGACGCCCTCGATCTGCTGCGCCAATTCCACGCTGACCCGGTGGCTAATCAGCGTGCCGAGCCTGATACGGTCGGCGCGCCAGAGCGGCAGGCCGCGCGTATGGCGAAGCAATGCCTCGGAATAGGCTTGCAGAACCGCCACGACGACCGTGTTGCTAAGCCCGGCCAGCGCGTGAAGCCGCCCGGTGCGCCGCGCCTGGGCATGATGGCTGTGCATGGTGAGGCCGGCGGAGACCAGGCGCTGCATATAGGCGCGTTGTTCGGCGCGCAGATGATGCCTTTCGCTATCCGACAATCGTTCCAGGATAACTGCGATGCTGCGATGCCTGAGCTGGCTCTCCGGCTCATGGCTTTCCACTGGTTGGCGTTCCGCGAGCTGACTCGCGTAAAACGCGTCGATAAACGCGTCGGTGCCGCGCAACAGGGCATCCTGCGCCCGGTTCAGCAACACGGCGGCGTCGCCGCCATAGAGCGGGACGGATAGCGGCCCTTCATCGCGCGCCGCATGGCTTTCGGCAGCTTCGGGAATGCTGCTCCACAGCATCCAGAATTGCCGCCGCCGCAGCTTGCGCGCCTTGCTGGCATAAAGCGCTTCATCGGCGTGGCGCAGCAGGATTTCCGGCTCGCTCTGATCCTCGGGGTACAGCGTTAGGCCGAGGCTGAGATTGATATGCGCCTGCTTGCCGCTCGGCAGCGTGTAAGGCGCCGTGGTCGCGGTATGCAGCCGCGCCAGCGCCGCTGGCAGGTCGCCAGGGCTATTGATGCTGTCGAGAATGATGACGAATTCATCGCCGCCGAGCCGCACCACCAAATCGGTTTCCCGCACGACGCTTTGCAACCGCTCGCTGAAGGCGCGCAACAGCGCATCCCCCGCCGCATGGCCCCAACGATCGTTCACCGGCTTGAAATCATCGAGATCGAGAATGCCGACCGCGACGCGGCCGCCAATGCGCCGGGCGCGGGCGAGGATGCGCGGCAGCCGTTCGAGCAGCGCCATGCGGTTCGGCAGGCCGGTTAAATTATCCTGCCGGGCCAGCCGGCTTTGCGATTCCTGACCCTGTTGCAGCTTCGCCTTGCGGTCCATCTCGTCGAGCGCTTGGCCAATCAGCAGGGCAAAACGCTCGATGAGATCGATCAGCGCCGCCTCGAACGGCCCGGGTTGATGATCGGCGGCGACCAGCAAAATCGCCCAAAGCGCGCCATTGCGTTGGATCGGAAAAGCGGCGGCGGATTGCCAAGGCATCGCCTCGGAGAAACGGCGCCAGCCGGCGAAACCAGGATCTCGCGCATAGTCATTGGTGAAGGCGACCGACTGACTGCGCCAAGCGCGCAGGCCGAGCAGCATTTCGCAGCCCGCCGCATCAATAGGCTGCGCGATCTCCGCGGCGTATTTTGCGCCGGCCCCCGCCGCGGCAAGGCTATAGCGAAATAGTCCCTGCCGGTCCGGCTGGCCGATCGCAACCACGGTGAACAACCCGTTCTGCGCCAACTGGCGGCAAACACCGCCCAAAATCGTGGTTTCGGCGCTGGCCGTGAGCAGCGCCTCGCTGCCCAGGAACAGCGACTGATAGAGCTGCTGGACGTGAGGGGGCTGTACCGGCGCCTCACCAAAACACGCGGAAGCTGTCATGTCATGAATTTAACATGAAATCGCGGAAATAGGTATAACCTTAGCGAAGATGTAACCTGTAGTTTTACCTACCGTCAATTCACGCGCAGCGACGCGACGTGGAAGCAAGCAAACTTTACGAGTTAAGCGCCCTGGTAGCCATCTCGCTGGTGTTGTCACTGAGGCTGGGCGCGGCGAGAATGCGCTCCAGGCTGGCCCGCATCTTCGCCTGGCGACCCGCATCATAGCGTTTCCAGTCGGCAAAGGCCTCGATCATCCGGGCGGCAATCTGCCGGTTTGTCGGGTCGATCTTGAGGATCATCCGCGTCATGAAGTCATAGCCCGCGCCGCCTGCCTCGTGGAACCACAGCGGATTGGCGTAGCCGAACACCGCCACCAGCGCGCGAAAGCGGTTTGGGTTGCGCAGGTCGAAATCCGGATGCCGGGTCAGCGCCTCGACGCGCGCCAGCGTGTCCGGCGCGCTGCTCATCGCCTGGATGCGAAACCATTTATCGATCACCAGCGCATCGCCGCGCCATTTGGCGTGAAAGGCGGCGAGCGCCTCGTCGCGCTGCGGCGTCGCGGCATCGGCGAGCAGCGACAGAGCGGCCAGCGCCTCGGTCATCGTGCGGCCTTGGTGAAGCTGAGTCATCGCAAGCGGCGTGGCGGCCGCCGGATCAGCGGCCATCAGATAGAACAGCGCCATATTGCGCAGCGCTCGTCGGCCCATGCTCGCCGGATCGACGCTGAATGGCCCTGCATCCTCCAGGCTTTGATACAATGCCGCGAAACGCGCGCGCAAATGGCGGCCGATGGCAAGGCGCGCCGCTTCGCGCACCGCATGGATCGCGTCGGGATCGACCACCGCCATGCGGTCGGCCAGCACGCTCTTGCTGGGCAAGGCAAGCAGTTCGGCGGCCAGCGCCGGCGACGCTTCCGCATGATCCAGCGCTGCTTCCATCGCCTGCAGCAACCGCGAATCGGCGCGAAACGCCTCATGGCGCTGATGCGCCGCGATGGCTTCCAGCAGCGCTTGGATCGCGTATTCGTGCCCGGCTTCCCAGCGGCTGAACCCGTCAGTGTCATGCGCGGCCAGGAAACCGAGCTGCGCGCGGTCATAGCCGGCGAGTTTCACCGGCGCGGAGAAGCCGCGCAGCAGCGAGGGCACCGGCTCGGCGGCGACATCCTCGAAGACAAATTCTTGTTCCGCATCGTGCAGTAGCAAAACCCGCGTGCCCTCGGCGGTTTCGCCTGCAAGCGTCGTCGCCATGGCATCGCCATTCGGGCCGATCAGCCCCATCGCCACAGGAATTACGAAGGGTTTTTTCTCCGCCTGGCCCGGCGTGGGCTGCGTGCTCTGCCGAAGCGTCAGCGTGTAGCGCTTCGCGCCGGCATCGTAATGGCCCTCGAAGCTGACGGCAGGCGTGCCAGCCTGCTCGTACCAGCGCATGAACTGGCTGAAATCATAGCCCGACGCCTCATGCATCGCGCCGACAAAATCCTCGATGGTCGCGGCGGAATTGTCATTGCGCTCGAAATACAGGTCCATGCCGCGGCGGAAGGCGTCAGGGCCGATGATCGCGCGGATCATCCGCACCACCTCGGCGCCTTTTTCATACACCGTCGCCGTGTAGAAATTATCGATCTTGCGATAGGCAGGCGGCCGCACCGGATGGGCGAGCGGCCCGGCATCCTCGCGGAACTGAAAGCCGCGCAGCCGCTTCACGTCCTCGATGCGCGACAGGCTGGGCTCGGTGGTCTCGGCGCCATATTCCTGGTCGCGAAACACCGTCAGGCCTTCCTTCAGCGAGAGCTGGAACCAGTCCCGGCAGGTGACGCGGTCGCCGGTCCAGTTGTGGAAATACTCATGCGCGATCACCCGGTCGATGCGCAGGTAATCCGCATCGGTCGCGGTATCGGGACGCGCCAGCACCAGCGAGGTGTTGAAGATATTCAGGCCCTTATTCTCCATCGCCCCCATGTTGAAGTCGGAAACCGCGGCGATGTTAAAAATGTCGAGATCATATTCCAGGCCAAACGCGGTTTCATCCCAGCGCATCGAGCGCTTCAGGCAATCCATCGCATGCGCCACCTTGTCCTCGTCGCCGCGGCGGACATAGATGCCAAGCGCCACGCGCCGGCCCGATGCGGTGACAAATTCATCATGCGCCGCGACAAGATCGCCAGCGACCAAGGCAAAGAGATAGCATGGCTTGGGATGCGGGTCCTGCCATTTCACCCAATGCTTGCCGTCTTCGCGGGCGCCTTGATCCACCGGGTTGCCGTTGGAGAGCAGCACGTGATAACGCTGCCGATCCGCGATCAGCGTGACGGTGAAGCGCGCCATAACATCGGGACGGTCGGGGAACAAGGTGATGCGGCGGAAGCCTTGCGCCTCGCATTGCGTGAAAAAATCGCCGCCGGACACGTAAAGCCCGGAAAGTTCGCTATTCGCCGCCGGGCTGATGGTGACGATGGTGTCAAGCGCGCACTGATCGGGCAGTTCCGCGATGGTGAGGCCGTTCGCGTCGAACGCATAGCGCTCCGGCGCCAGCTTCGCGCCGTCAAGCCGGATTTCCTCGAGCGAGAGGTCCTCGCCATCGAGCTGCAAGGGCGACGCGGCATTACCTGATTCCGGATTGCGGCGCAGCGCCAGGGTGGCGCGCACCCGGGTCGCCTTGGGGTCGAGGTCGAAGATCAGGTCGGCCGCATCGACCAGAAAGGCCGGCGGGCGATAATCGGCCAGCCGCGCCTCGCGGACGGCCTTGGTGATGGATGCGGGTCGTTCAGCCATGGGTGTCTCCGATATCTCGCTGGCAATGGTTTTGGCGCGCCGGCCAGCCTGGCGCAAGATCAGGTGGCGCAAGATCAGCTTGGCGCAAGACCATGTCAAAATGGCCTTGGCGCGGCGGTGAAGCAGGGCATATTGGGATGATGGATCAGGCGCCAGGCGAATTCACCCTCACATTGCATAAGGCCATCGCCGAGATCGGCAAGGCGGCGTGGGAGTCCCTGCCCAATCAGGGCAACCCGTTTCTCAGCCATGGCTTCCTGGCGGCGCTGGAGGCCAGCGGTTCCGTGGGCGCCAAAACCGGCTGGTATCCGCAACACGCGGCGTTGCGCGATGGCAAGGGCGCGCTGGTGGCCGCCGCGCCGGCTTATGTGAAGTCGCACAGCTATGGCGAATACGTGTTCGATCATGCCTGGGCCAACGCGCTGGAGCGGGCGGGCGGCGCGTATTACCCGAAATTGCAGATCGCCGTGCCATTCAGCCCAGTCCCTGGTCCGCGCCTTCTATGCCAGGATGGCATTCCGGTGGCCGGGCTGGGACAAGGGCTGATCGAGGCGGCGCGCGGCCTCGGCTGTTCCTCGGCGCATGTCACCTTCTGCACCGAGGCGGAATGGCGGGCGCTGGGCGAGGCTGGCTGGCTGCAACGCCTCGGCACGCAATATCATTGGGAGAACGAAGGCTACGCCGATTTTGAAGCCTTCCTCGCCCGGCTGTCCTCGCGCAAGAGAAAAGCCATCAGGCGGGAGCGGCGAGACGCGCAGGATGGCTTGGAATTCCGCGCGCTGCGCGGGCCGGAGATCGGCAGCAAGGAATGGCGCGCGTTTTACCAGTTCTACCTCTCGACCGTGGACCGCAAATGGGGCGGCGCCTACCTCACCGGACGATTCTTCCCGCTGCTGGGCGAGGCCTTGGGCGACCGCGTGGTGCTGATGATGGCCTACCGCGCCGGAAAGCCCATCGCCGGCGCCCTAAACCTGATGGGCGCCGAGGCGCTCTATGGCCGCAACTGGGGGAGCATCGAAGACGTGCCCTTCCTGCATTTTGAATTGTGCTATTACCAGGCGATCGATTTCGCCATCGCCCAAGGCTTGAAGCGCGTCGAAGCCGGCGCCCAAGGCCAACACAAAATCCAACGCGGCTATCTGCCAAAACCCACTTACTCCGCCCACTGGATCAGCCATGCCGGCTTACGCGAGGCGATCGCCGGCTTCCTCGATCATGAACGCCCAGCAATGGAGATGGAAATGACGGAGTTGCTGGAGGCTTCGCCGTTTCGCGAGGACAATCAACAATAAACTGCAGGCGAGTGCAACTTTATCTTTTATTAAGATGTGACCGTTATCTTCTAACCATGAGCGTGTCATTCACTAAAATGCTGAAGCGCTGCTCATGACGGCTTGGTGGTCTGGGTCGTCCGCGTCGTTCTGTGCGGCAGAGCCCGATACGATAATCGGTGTTCTCGCCAAGCGGCTTGTTGAGACGCACATGGTCAATCATGAGGCGCAAATCAGAGCTTGGCAGGCGCAGATCACGCTTTTGCGGCATGTACTGACCGACTATCCACAATGGCACATCCTGTTCGAATATCCGCTGTTGCGGCTCGGACGCCGGATCGACCTGGTGGTGCTGACGGATCGGGCGGTATTCGTCATCGAGTTCAAAGTTGGAGAGACAGCATTTTCGGCTGCCGCCTGCCAGCAGGTTGAGGATTATGCGCTTGATCTATTTGACTTCCACTCCGGATGTCGAACATACCCCATCGTGCCGGTACTCGTGGCTACTGAAGCGCGGCCTGTTGCAATCGCACGACCGCTGATTTGGCATGGTATTGCACCTGTCATGCAAGCAAATTCGAAAACACTAGGTGGTTTGCTTTCGGATGTGAACACCGCAATTTCGCCTCCGGCACTATTATTAAACCCGGTGGTGTGGGAACATGCGTCATACCGCCCGGTGCCGACCATCGTCGAAGCGGCAACCATGCTCTACCGGAAGCACGGTGTTGCGGATATTGCAGCCGCACGCGCAGAAATCGGCAATCTCACCCGCACCACAAGCATCATTCACAACGAAATTAAAGCGGCCAAGGCAGGCGGTCATCATGTAATCCTGTTCGTCACTGGCATTCCCGGCGCTGGCAAGACATTGTGCGGGCTGAACGCGGTATTTCACGCCGAGCAAGACGCGGCTTTTTTAACGGGTAATCTTCCGCTCGTTCATGTATTACGTGAAGCCTTGGCGCGCGATGCCGCCGAAGGCGACATAAGCTTGCGGATGGCGCGGCATCGGGTTGAAAGCGCTGTACAGCCCTTGCTTGGATTTTTGCGGGATAATGTACAACGCATCGATCCTCCGCACGAGCATATTATCGTGTTCGATGAAGCCCAACGCGCTTGGGACGCCGCTTTTGGTCGCCGTAAATTTGGGTTGGACGACAGTGAAGCCGCGCTGTTTCTTGATATAATGCGGCGGCATCAGGATTGGTCTGTGATCATCGCGTTGGTTGGCAGCGGCCAGGAAATCAATACGGGTGAAGCCGGTCTGGCCTCTTGGGGGACAGCTTTGGGGGCACGGCCTGAATGGCATATTGCCGGGCCGCCCGATGTCATCGGCGCGCATGATCTGGCGCGCTGCTTGTTTTCGGTAAAACCTGACGCCATGAACATCGAATCCGAACTCCACCTTGACGTGAGTGTGCGGCAAATTCGCTCTTCAGCCGCTGCTGCCTGGATCGACGCCGTTTTAACTGGTGATGTGAATGGCGCTGCCTCCATCGCTCTGCAAGCAGGCGGCGTGCCGTTTCGGTTGACCAGGTCACTTACGCTCATGCAGAACGAGTTACGACGGCTTGCCCGTGGGACCAGGCGCGCCGGTTTGGTATGCAGTGCCGACGCCAAGCGGCTGCGGGCAGACGGGCTCTCGCCGGATTTTCCGCATCTCGATCAGGATGCGGTCGCCAACTGGTTCCTCAACCGCTGGCCTGATGTGCGCGCTTCTGACGCGCTAGAAATGCCTGCAACTCAATATGCCTGCCAGGGGCTTGAACTTGATTATGTCGGCGTCTGCTGGGGCGGTGATTTACTTCGATGTCCTGGACGTACCGCTTGGCAAGCCCGGAAGTTCAAAGGCACAAAATGGCAGGAGGTACGGCGTGCCGAGGCGGTGAATTGGCATGTTAATACCTACCGTGTGTTGCTGACGCGTGCCCGCTATGAAACAATTATATTTCTGCCAAAAGGCGATGTCAGCGACATGACGCGCAATCCTGACAGTTTTAATAATGTAGCCGACTTTTTAGTGCAGTGTGGTGCGGAGATGTTGAAACCGGCGGAAGACGTCACCGCAGTGGAGCCTTTGCAATTCGCACTGCTATGAATGTTGTTGGTTATTGCCTTCTATATTAACACGGCGGACGCCACGCATCATCCATATCATGGTCAGGATGCTGGAAACTAACTATATCCTGTAAACCCGGTGGCTCGCCCGTCACCGCTTCCGGCAGGTTTTCCGCGAATATCTCGCGCACCCACGGAATTCGCGCCTCGATGCCGTAATGCGTAGCCGGACGCACCCGTGCCGGCTCGTCGAAGTTGCCGATGGTCAGGGCGATAAACTCCGAACTTGCATAATGAAACGAAAGCGGTGTGCCGCATGCGGCGCAGAATTGCCGGATTGCAACGGATGAACCGCGATATTCAGCCGGCGCGCCACGGGTCCAACAAAATTCTTGTGCCCGTACCGGCGCCAGCGCCGCGAACAAATTGCCCGACGCCTTCTGGCACATCCGGCAATGGCACAAATGCACATCCTCCGCCATTGCCTCAAGCCGGTAACGCACAGCGCCGCACTGACAGCCACCCGTCAACATCTCCCACCTCCTGGTTAAAACCTCTCCATAAATTCGCGAACCAGTTTCATTGCCCTTACATCACGCATTTGACAAACAACCCGATGATGCGAGGCAAGCATGCAAAAGACAACCTCCTATGTAATCGCCGCCGGCGCGCTGGCTGGCGCCTTGCTGGTCGGCGGCAGCTACGGACCGCAGCCTGACCGGCCCAAAACCATGGCCTGGTACAAGTCGCTCAGAAAACCGAGCTTCGCGCCGCCGAAGCCGGCTTATGGCGTGGCCTGGAGCTTGCTCGGCGCGCTTTTGGTATTTTCCGGAGGGCGCCTGTTGACCGCGCCGCAAAGCCGAACCCGGACCAGCGCCTTGAGTTTATGGGCCGCCAACGTGCTCGGCATCGCGCTCTGGCCGAAATTGTTTTTCGGACGCAAGAACCTGCCCGCCAGCGTCGCCGCGGCGGGCGGCATGACCCTTTCCGCGGCGGGCCTCGCCGCTGCCTCCGCCAAAACCGACCGGCTGGCGGGCTACGCCACGCTCCCGCTGATCGCCTGGCTCGGCTTCGCTACGGTTCTGGATGAGGAAATCTGGCGCAAGAACGATGATAAATAATGCCCGGTAATCCGCCGCCGCCACGCATCAGCGGCGTTCTCGAAACCTCGCTTTATGTCGAGGATCTCGATCGCGCCGAAGCCTTTTACCAGCGCATGCTGGGATTCGAGGTGTTTCTCCGGGATGACCGGATGTGCGGCATGGGCGTGCCCGGTGGCCAGATTCTGCTGCTGTTCCAACGCGGCGCGTCCACCACGCCTACCGAGACCCCTGCCGGGTTCATTCCGGCGCATGACGGGCAGGGCAATCTGCATCTCTGCTTCGCCATTCCGGTCGATGCGGTCGCCAAATGGCCGGAATATCTGGCGGCGCAGGGCATTAACATCGAGAGCCGCGTCACCTGGCCGCGCGGCGGGGTCAGCTATTATATCCGCGACCCTGATGAGAATTGCATCGAGCTTGCCACGCCCGGGCTTTGGCCGACCTATTGAGCGAATGAAGCTGGCCTATCTGGCGCTCGCCGCCTCGATGGCGGTGGTGGGCGCCAATGTCGTAATCATGAAGCTGCTTGCCGCCTCGCTGCCGGTCTTCGTGGTGCTGTGCCTGCGCTGCGCCTTCGCCGCCGCCATCCTGGCGCCCTTTGCTCAGCTCCGCGCCATGCCGCCGCGGAGCGCCTTGCTTAATCTCGGCCTGCAAGGCCTGTTCGGCACCTTGCTCTACAATGCCGCCGTGCTGGCCGGGCTGCGGCTGACCGGCGCTTTGCAGGCCGGGCTGGTGCTGGCAACCTTGCCGGCGGTGGTCGCGTTAGGGGCGGTGGCGCTCCTCGGTGAACGCCTGACGGCAAGGCAATGGGCGGCGGTAGCGCTGGCGGTGGGCGGCATCGCCGCCATCTCCCATGCCAGGCTGGCCGGCGGCAGCGTCGCCGGCGACGCCTTGGTTTTTGCCGGCGTCTGCGGCGAGGCCGGCTACATGCTGCTCGCCCGGCGCATTTCCGGGCGCATTCCCTTGGCGCAGGCGGTGTTCTTCATGCAGCTGGCCAGCGCCTTGCTCGCCTTGCCGATGGCCCTCGCGACCTGGCGCGCGGCGCATTTCACGCCGCGAGTCACAAGCTTGCTGGCGCTGCACAGCCTGACCGCCAGCGTGCTGGCGATGCTGCTCTGGTATTTTGGCTTGCGGCGCGTCACTGCTGGCCGCGCCGGGCTGTTCACGATATGCCTGCCGGCAACCGCGACGCTGCTGGCGATTCTCTTGCTGCATGAGGCATTGCATCGGGCCGATCTATGGGGCCTGATGTTCATGGGGGCGTCGATGCTGCTGGCGGCGCAACGCGACAAGGAGCGGACATGACTGAAACGATTCTGATCACCGGCGCCACCGCCGGCATGGGCGAGGCGATGGCGCGGCGCTTCATCGCCGATGGCCATCGCGTCATCGCGACCGGCCGCCGGGCGGACCGGCTGGATTCGCTTCGCGCTGAACTGGGCGACGCGCTGCTGCCCTGGATGCTTGACATCACCGACAAGGCGGCGGTCGGCGCGCTGCCCGAGGCGCTGCCGGCGGCATGGCGGCAGGTTTCGGCGCTGGTCAACAATGCTGGGCTGGCGCTCGGCACCGCGCCCTCCTTCGAAGCAAACCTCGATGACTGGGACACGATGGTGACCACCAATATCACCGGGCTGATCCACATGACGCGGATGTTCCTGCCCGCCATGGTCGAACGTGACCGCGGCACGATCCTCAATATTGGCAGCACGGCGGGCAGCTACGCGTATCCCGGCGGCCATGTCTACGGCGCCAGCAAGGCCTTCGTGCGGCAATTCTCCCTGGCGTTGCGCTCGGATCTAGTGGGACGCAATGTGCGGGTGACCGATATCGAGCCGGGGCTGGTCGGCGGCAGCGAGTTTAGCCTGGTGCGCTTTAAGGGCGATAGCGAAAAGGCCTCCAAGCCGTATGAGGGCGCGGTAACGCTGCGCCCGGAGGACATCGCGGAGGTCGCTGCCTGGATCATCGGCCTGCCGCCGCACATGAACATCAACCATATCGAGCTCATGCCAACCTCCCAGGCTCCGGCAATCCCCACCGTCAAGCGCCAATTAGCTTGATTTCAGGAAATTTGACTGATCAGCCAGCCTGATCCGCTCAACCAGCGCGAATGCCGCGCCTGGTTCGGGTTCGGCGCAGATGGCGATGCTGCCGATCATCTGCGGTTCGGCGAGGGCAGGGATAAAATGCGCAGTCGCCTGCGGCAGCAGCCAAGCTGCCGTTTCACCGTCCAGCCGTTCCGACAATGTCATGTGGAAGCGCCAGCGTTCCAGCACGTGAGGATAGCCGTAGCGCATCAGCAAGTGACGTCCGCGCTCATCCAGCCGTCCGGGATGCCGCCGCGCCAGTTCGGCTTCATCGGGCGGCGCGCGAAAGCGGTCTAGTTCGATCACCGCCCGTTCGGCGAATGCGCGCAGTTTGGCGCTAGGTTCGGCTTCCAGGAGGGCGAGAAATCCGTCGAGCAGCCCGACCCGCAGCCGCGGCGACGGGAACGGCGCGATTGCCGCCGCCAGCGCGCGCGCCGCCTCGATAAAGGCCCGCTCGCTCACGCCATCGGCCAGCCGCGCCGGCGGCTTTAACGTGGCGTGAAACCCGTAGCGGCGCGGCGATGCAGTGAGCGGCGCGATATTGCGAATCGCCGGTTGCTCGCAGGGCATTCCGGTTTCCGCGTCGCGTCCCAGCCAGGCGCCGCCAGCCCGCGCCAGCCGATCTTCCGGCTCTGGAACATAATAAACCGCCAGCCGCGCCATGCCCGCTCCTTAAAATTGACGGTAAAAATAAATCTTTCCAAAGAGATTGCGTTTGCTTTACGGTCCGTCCCCAAGAGTCAACTGGGGAGACCAAAAAATGGCTATTGTAACAGGAACGGGATTGCGACGAGACGCGGGGGTCGTCGGCCTGCTCTTTGCAAGTCTTGGCGGCATCATCGGCTCGGGCTGGCTGCTTGGCCCGCTGAAGGCGGCGACGGATGCGGGACCGGCGGCGATCGTCGCCTGGATCATTGGCGGCATTGCGGTGCTGCTGCTGGCCTTCACCTATGCGGAACTCACCACCGCCTTTCCACGCGCCGGCGCGGTGATCGCCTTCCCGAAGCTCAGCCATGGCAGCCTGATGGCGACGATGATGAGCTTCGTGGTGTTTCTCGGTTATGTTTCGGTCCCCCCGGCGGAAGCCTCGGCCGTCATCACCTACGCCAATAACTATATCCCAGGTTTGGTCGACAAGGCCGGAGTCCTGACGGGTTTGGGCTATTTCGCCTCGATCGTGCTGTTGCTGATTTTCGCCTTCATCAACCTGCTGGCGATCCGGCTGGTGCTCACCATCAACAGCGCGCTGACCTGGTGGAAGCTGGCGATCCCCATTTTGACCATCATCATCTTCCTGATTGTCGGCTTTCACCCCAGCAATTTTAGCTCGCACCAATTCGCGCCGGGCGGCACCTCAGGCGTGCTTTCGGCGGTCGCGACATCGGGCATCATCTTCTCCTATCTCGGCTTCCGGCAGGCGGTGGAACTGGCGGGCGAATCCGCCAACCCGAAGCGCAACCTGCCGATTGCCATCGTCGGCTCAGTTGTGATCGGGCTGATCATTTATCTCGGCCTGCAAATCGCCTTCATCGGCGCGGTGCCGCCGTCGAGCCTGGCCAATGGCTGGGCCAAGCTGAACTTCGCCGGCGCCTTTGGCCCCTTCGCTGGCCTCGCCACGCTGATCGGCATGGGCTGGCTCGCGGTTCTTCTTTATATAGATGCGTTCATCTCGCCCTCCGGCACCGGCATCATCTATTTCACCACGACCGCCCGCGTGCTCTATGCCACTGGCAAGGAGGGGCTGATCGGCGGCAATAGTTTCGCCCGGCTATCCGTAGCCGGCGTGCCTCTGGTCGGCGTGTTGGTCACCTTCGTCGTCGGCCTGCTCTTCCTGGTGCCGTTTCCGTCCTGGCAGCAGATCATCGGCTTCATCTCATCCGCGACCGTGCTGTCCTACGGCACCGGTCCCGTTGTGCTGATGACGCTGCGCAAGACCATGCCGGTCGATCAATATCGCCGCCCCTATCTGCTGGCTGGCGGCCCGCTGATCGCTACGCTGGCCTTCATCATCTCGAATTTTATCATTTTCTGGAGCGGCGCGCACACTGATAACTTCCTGTTCGGACTGCTTCTCGTGTTCTTCGTGCTATACGTCGCCTATGAGGCGACGATGGGCGGCGGCCTCGCTGTGATGAACTGGCGCGGCGCGTGGTGGCTCGCGCCATATTTCTTCGGCATGTGGCTGATCACCTATCTCGGCCCCGTATCGCTAACCGGCGGCACCGGATTCTTCTCCGATCTCTGGGGATCGATCATCCTGGTGATTTTTAGCCTCGTCATTCTCTGGATCGCCACCAATTCCGGCATCAATCCGGAAGAAGCCAAGGCAAGCATCCTAGCGGGCGAGCCGGAACTGCTCGGCGCCGACTAGGCTAGCTGTTTAATCCCGGACTTTATGGTGCGATATTTTCCATGGAATGGAAGGAAGCACTATGGTCCAAGTTCTTCACGGCTGCTCCACAACGACAGCGGCGGTCCGTCGAGCGATACAGCATAGTCAAGAGAGCTTAAGAACCTTTGCTGCGCGGTACGGGATCAACCAGAAGACCGTCGCCAAGTGAAAGAAGCGGACTTCCACAGCCGATCTGCCCACCGGCCCGAAGGATGCAAAATCCACCGTGCTGTCAGTGGAGGAAGAGGCTATCATCGTGGCCTTCCGGCGCCACACGCTGCTGCCGCTGGATGACTGCCTCTACACGCTCCAGGTAACAATCCCGCGGCTGACCCGCTCATCCCTGCACCGCTGCTTGCAGCGGTGCAGGGATCTCCCGGTTGCCTGATGTCGAAGGTGACAAGCCAGACAAGAAAAAGTTCAAGGCCTACCCGATCGGCTACTTCCACATCGACATCGACATCGCTGAAGTGCAAACTGCCGAAGGTAAGCTGTACCTCTACGTCGCCATCGATCGCACCAGCAAATTTGCCTTCGTCCAGCTTGTCAAAAAGACCGGAAGGTCATCCGCATCAGCTTTTCTGGAAGCTCTGATTAAAGCCGTTCCCTACAAGATACACACCATCCTCACTGATAATGGCATCCAGTTCACCTTCCCGCCGCGCTATGCCGACGGTCCAACCGCCAAATACATGACCCACATGTTCGACATGCGCTGTCAGGAAAACAACATCGAGCACCGCTTAACTAAGGTTCGGCATCCGTGGACCAACGGACAGGTCGAGCGAATAAACCGGACCATCAAGGAAGCCACCGTCAAGCGTTACCATTATAACAGCCACGAGCAACTCCAAACCCACCTCAATGACTTCATTAACGCTTACAATTTTGGCCGCAGGCTGAAGACCCTCAAGGGACTCACACCTTACGAATACATCTGTAAAATCTGGACAAATCAGCCAAAACTCTTCAAGCTAAACCCGCTCCACAAAATGCCGGGACTAAACAACTAGAGCGCGGCCCTGGCAAACTGGGGAGACACGCTGAACACCATGCAACAAAGCTGGATTAAGTATGATAGCGCGCTACTGATTTGCTGTCGGTGGTTCCTGTGCTGCTTAAAACGCCTTCGCCTGCAAAATCTCCTCGATTCTCGTCGTGTATCTGGGCGACGAGTTCCGCGCTCTGGCCGTCCATGTCCGGTTCAACCGGGTGGCCAGCGGTCGCAGCGTGTCCTTGCCGAACCGCGTGTTCACCGAATCAAGCGCCGCCATGGCGCGAGCTGACCGCACGGGATTGCGCGTCGGGAAAAGCTGCATCGACTGGCTGGCGGCTGGCACCAGCTCGGTCAGCATGATCCCGGCCTTGTAGTAGCGAAAGCCTGGTCGCCAGATGGCGCGCAGCAGGCGCACCGCCTCGCCGATCAACGCTCTGGTGTCTGAGGTCGGCTCGATCCGCGCCGAGCGCTGGCCGCTATGCCAAGGATCGTTGCTGTGCTGGTTGGTGTGCAGGAACACTAGCAGGGTGACCGCCTGAAGTCCCTGGGTGCGCAGCTTTTCACCGGCACGGGTGGCATAGGCGGCAACCGCCTCGCGAAGATCGGCCCATTTGGTCACGATCGGCCCGAAGGTGCGGGTGACCGCGATGCCCTTTTTTAGTGGCGTCATGAGCGACAACGGCAGGCAGGAGGTGCCCCACAATTCCGCCTGAACCCGCGCGCCCACGACAGTGAGCATGTCCCGCACTGCCTGGTGATCGAGGCGCAAGAAGTCCTCGATCGTGGCCACGCCGATGCTGGCCAGCTTTTCGGCTGTTTTGCCGCCGATGCCCCAGACCTCGCTGACCGGCATTTGCCGGTACAAAGCCGCGCGGATGGCCGGATCGCGCAAGTCGCAGATGCCTTGCATTTCAGGCTGGTGCTTAGCGATGCCGTTGGCCAATTTGGCGATGGTCTTGCTCGGCCCAATGCCAATGCAGGTCGGTATCTTGGCGATCTGCCGGACCCGCTCCCGCAACCGATGGCAAAGCGGCACAAGATCCGGCAAGCCGGTTGATTCCAGAAACATCTCGTCGATTGAATATGGCTCCACCGAAGGGACGTGCTCGGTCAGCACCTGATAGATGCGCCGCGACTGATCGGCGTAGAGCGCGTAATTCGATGAGAAGGCTGCTACGTCCTTATGCGCCGGCAACCCTCGGATCAGATGCCACGGCACGCCCATCTTGATGCCGAGCTGCTTGGCCTCCGATGTGCGGGCAATCGCGCATCCATCGTTGTTCGACAACACGATGACCGGGCGACGCCAGAGCTTCGGGTCAAAGGCGCCCTCGCAGGAGCAATAAAGGCTGTTGCCGTCGATCAGCCCAAACACCGGCACGATGCGCCGATCTGTCGGCTAAACGTTCGTGCGGACCAGGCCGCGCACGATTGCCCATAACTCGGCGTCATGCGGAATCAGTGTGCCGAGACTGCTGGAGCGGCTTGGTTTCAGCCACCACTCCCCGCCTTTGTAGGCCAGCTGCGCCACCAGAACCTGACCGTGGATCATCACAATGGCGATGCGCCCATGCTTGGGCGGCCCCGCGGCGTCGCGATCAGGATATCGCCGGCAAGGATGCTCCGATCAGTCAGCGCTTCGCCCTGGACCCGCACCGGATAGCGGTTGGGTCGCCGTAGACCGAGGATCTCGGAGAAATTAATCGGGCCTTCCAGGCTGTCACCGGCTGGACTGGCAAAGCCAGTGGTATTGCCGCCGTCATAGCCGGTGTGGTCGCCCATGATGATACGCTCCTTGTTTATCGGAACATAACAGGAACACAATCATGGGCGAAAGTCAACTTTGGGTGGTATGAGCCAATATGGTCATGATCCGTGGCTTCATGCGAAAACTGCTTCGGATACCGGCTTGAACGCCGCATTCACATTAGCGGTTAGGTCGAGCGGCCCCTCGATCTTCAATCATAATCTTTTCTCCCTCTTTCGAACTACGGATTAAGCATCCTTGGTCATCAAGCTTTCAAATGCATTATTGATGAAATCGGCATTTAAAGGGCTGGAAAATGTCATACACTAACGCTAAAATGACCCCGGAAGCAGCCGATCCGCTCTCTGGCATTGTTGCGCGGTGGGTCATCTTCATGTTCGTACAGGCATCGGGGGTTGGCGCAATTTTTATAGGCGGCAGAAGCCTTGCGATAAGATTTGTTTTCGAACCGGTGCTATTCGTCGTTATCTTCCTGCTGTTCTGTATTTTCATCTTGTTGTTGTCTTCACAATTCCAACGCGCCTGAACGTCGTCATGCGCTCGGAGCGTTTTCTATTCGCGTCATCGGTCGTGGCCATGGGCATTAGCATGGTCACATCCTTTACCGCGATCTTATGTTCGATGACGCCAAAAATCTGGACAAATGAGCCACAACTGTTCAAGCTTAACCCATTTTATAAAATGCCGGAAATAAACATTTAGGTGCCTCCGGATCTCTGACTGAATCGTATTGCTCGTGACAAAGCGAATCCTGGCGGAAATAGTTATTGATCATATTTCTCATGCCTTATAAGAGAGCGTAACAAACTGGGGGCAACACAAGGAGATCCAATATGGATGCCGATTTGTCGCACCTTCAGCAACCAAATGCTTATTTTAAGAGATCTAGAATTTTAGAGCTTGCTGTGGCTGCCGGATGGTTAGCTGGAAAGTGGTCGGCAGAACGTGCTAACCGTTCATCCTGGATTGCCGTCGACAAGGAAGCAGCCATAACCGCCGCTTTCGCATTTTTAGAGCTAAATCAATTTGAGGGCGACCGTAGATCCTCGAAATCTGACTCAAGTAGTCTATAGTTGAGCACCGACATGGCATTTTACCTGTCAAGATTTTTTACACCTCCAGGCATGAGGTGTTTTTAAACCCCTGATTGTATTGTACATTAACTTTGGCAAATATTTTATTTACCTAGGTAGTGTTAACAATCCATTTAAATCTGCATTAGGAAATTTGCGTGGAAAAAACTTCTTCTTATCTTTGGCGCTTTCTTTCTCACTGCTTTGACCACCGCAACGGCGATCGCCAGTCCGACAACCTACGGAACCTATGCAATATCGGTCTTAGGCACGGTCAACTCGAACCCGATCAATACACCGCTTAACGACATCACCAGCATCACGTTGCCGAGCAATCTTTTCGTCAGTTCTATCCCGCCAACTTATCTTGGACAGCCAAATGTCTTTTCGAATGTGATGCAACTAGATCAGTCTGTTGTAATAAACCCTTCGCCGCTATCAATCATGATGCCCGCCCTCGACACCACGGTATCAGAGATGCGCCAGGTATTTTGACGTTCGGGCCAGCTGGTCAGTACAAGTTCTCTCTAAATAGCCTGACAACCACAGCTTTAGTAAGTAACAACTTAAGTCTTGAAGGCCTCGGTGGCTTTACAGACACTGCCGGAGCGCTTGGCAACGATGTCCCGGCTGAAATCGCGGCTTCGTTTAGCCAGGTAACACCGGGATCGGCAATTTCCGTTTCACTTACATTTGATGTCCCACCAGAGACTGTTCCCGTCTCCGTTCCCGAACCCGAATCGCTGACCCTGCTCGGTACAGGTCTTCTTGCCCTTGGTCTGATCGTTCGGCGGCGCCGTCATGATTTCTCCTTTGAAGGCTTCCAAATTTGGTCAAGAGCCAAGACGATCTATAACCGTGACAACATGCCGTTCATTTGTCTTCTGATCGAGCCTGGCAGATCAAGCCATTTCCCGCTGCGGGTGTCACCAATATGACTTTAATGAAGTTGCGTGACCCAATCGATGGCACGGCAGGGACGGCAGAGAGTTTACAAATGGTTGGGTAGCTATGACGGAGTAGCGGTTTGACAGAGCAATTATCAAATCGTCTCCCACCGGGAGCCCAAGTTTTATGGCAATCAGGCGGATGACCTCAGGACACTCAAACAAGCGATCCTCCTAGCGCAGTACGCGATGTCCTCACGCAATCAAGCCACACAGCCGGCGGCAATCGTTAATTACCGGTATCATGTAGCACCCGCCACCACAACATGAGCGCATCCGGCCCGGAATTATTCCGCTATATCTTGCATGGCCGATCCAATTGGTGTTTCCAGCCTGAGCAAGAAAGCCCAGATTGACGGTGCAATCCGCGCCGCTGAAAAGCAGATCGGTAAGCTTTGGGTTAGCCTTGGCGTGGTCGATGCGGCCATCCTCATTTTCGATCCATCCCGCCTCCAGGCAAGATCAACCGGGTACAGAAACGCGCGAAGCCCACGCTGTTCCGGCCTAGTGAATGCGCGCGAACAGTTCTGGACGTGCTGCGCACCGCAGAAGGGCCGCTTCGGTACGTGCCAGCGTTGAGCGGATGGCGAGCGACTAGTGCCTTGATCTTAAGGAGCCGGGTGAACTCGACAAGCTCATTAACCGGCTTAGAATCACGCTTTTGCGGCGCAAGGGTGATACTTTGGTGCGAGAGCAAAGTGATCAAGGCGTGACGTGGCGGGTTGCCGAGGGCTGATCGGGATGATGAGTGTACGCGATCGGTGGCGGTGGATCGTGGAGAACTAAAGCGGCTCATAACAATAATTTTATCCGAATCCGCAAGTCGTTTACCTCGCTTTAACCGTTACTCTTTCATCTTGTGTTTCCACTGAAATTTGGAGACGCAGCCATGAGCAGAGCAAGCTCTGATATCCTTGATGAACTTCATCAGCCACATTTCCAGCTTGATTCCAAGACGGAAGCAGAAATCACCGTAATGGCTATGGTCGCCGAAAACATTTGGCAACCGCCGTCAGTTCGTATTGAGGCTAGGAGGAAATTGGCGAAACTCTACCAGGAAATAGCCGCACACCGGACAAACCGAGTGATAAAGTAGCCACATCGCTACATTCCAAATAAATTAAAGAATTACGACTTTTGGTTGATTAGGTAAAGGTTGGCCGTCGCTCCAAGCGAGCGCCGTCTCCTCCCCAGATACCCACTTTCCCCGGCTCGCAAGAGCTGGGGCTTTTTTCGAGGGCTGAACAGGGATTAAGAAACAACTCTCTAATTGTAGCTAGCGGAATAAACACTGGTAATTTATCTTTAATGAAGCTCTTAAACCCTTACCGTTCATATTGTTGTGCAGTCGGATCACCTATAGCGTCTAATGTCAGAGCATAAATTCCGACTATATCAGCAACTTCCAGCGTTTTTCGCATGGCATGTAGCATTGATGTCTTGCAAACCCCATTTTTCTGATTCCGCGAATTTGTTCCAATCATGCCCAAATAAACGCAAGGCGTAGAGCTTACTCCACCAATTTTTTCGGAGAGTTCTAGCTTGGGATATCTATTGAAGGTGATATTATACTGGCCTTGGTGATGGAGGCTGATGGTGTCAGCAGATGGGCTGTGCTGCAAACGGTGTGAGCGGTCGGACTATGTGAAAAGCGGCGTAGTGCGAGGTCACCAACGTTATCGTTGTCGTGATTGTGGCTGCAACTTCACGGATACCCCGGCACGAGGCAAGCCACCCGCGATGAAGGCGCTGGCCATCCTGCTTTATGGGATGGGGAACATGAGTTTCAGCATGATTGGGCGCCTACTAGGTGTGAGCGACGTGGCGGTGCTGAAATGGGTGCGGGCCGAGGCGTCTGCTTTGCCGGAACCTGAAGTTCCAGCCGAGGTGGCCACAGTCGAGGTGGACGAGATGTGGCATCATTTGAAAAAAAGACTGCCAAGCTGTGGGTCTGGCGTGCCTATGACCTTGATACACGGCGCGTTGTGGCCTGGGTTCTGGGTCAGCGTGATGATGCAACCTGCCGCCGGTTGCTCGACAAGATCGGTATGAGCGGCAAAACGTTTATTACCGATGATTGGGAAGGTTACCACCGGGTGATCCCGGAGGATCAACTTTTCACCGGCAAGGACCTGACATTCCCCATCGAGCAGGACAACAGCAACGTCCGCCATTACTTGGCCCGGTTCCGCCGTAAGACAAAGGTCGTCTCCAAGTGCCGCACCATGGTCGATCTGTCATTGCGCCTGCTGCACCACCTGCAAGACCCCGCGAATTATGCTGCATACGCTAAAACATTCTCTTCTATCTTTGGTTAGAACTCACTTTTTTCGGCTTATGGTGAAACATCATCTGGTTCTTACTGGCTGCCACAAGAGCAATGACCAACATGAGGATTTCATAGGTTTTATCGTTGCGTCAGAACGAGCCGCTCCCACACCAGAACGAAATGCTTTCAATACTCGGCATGGAAAGACCTATTTGATCATTGAGCAGGTGGCCATCCTTGATTACCTCCAAGCTGATTTTGGGCTCCAAGAATTTCCGATTGTTTATTAAGAACTATGGGAGAACGCCTGCTTTTGTTGAAGAAATTATCCTGAACCTTTCCACTTAGAGTCCGTCTAAGATCAAATTCTTTCCTGACAGAGCTTTCGCACCATCATTCGAATGGATGCCCAGCGTAGGAAGGCAAGCGCATTGCGGTTCAGGCACTCCCAATCTTTGCCAACTTGCGGCATCGGTTGAGCCATGCGAAGGTCCATCCAACGATCCAGCGCTTTGGCAAGACGACGAATTTCCTTGCAGCGCCTGATCGCTTGACGATCTCGACATTGATCTGACGGCAGACACACCTCAGGCCTTTCTGGAACTGCGGCCTTTGATAGCCGCCAACGGCCTAAAGCTTGAGCAGGAACGGATGCAAACCGAACAGCGTGCTCATCAGCAGAATGCCGCCATCGCGGTCCTGGATATCGGCGGCATGAATGATCACATGCAGCAACAAATCTTGAGTATCTACAACGACGATCCTTCTTGCCCTTGATTTTCTTGCCGGCGTCAAACCCCGGCGGGTCGATCAAGGCCCCCCTTTTTCAGCGCTCTTGACGCTATGGCTGTCTATGATCGCCGCGGTTGCACTGGCGTCTTGCCCAGCCAACTCCCGACATTTCACATAGAGCGCATGATGGATGCGGTCGAGCATGCCGTCATCGTCCCAGCGGTTAAAGTAGTAGTTCACGGTGCTACGTGGCGGCAGGTCCTTGGGGAGCGCACGCCATTGGCAACCTGTGCTGAGAATATACATCAAGCCATTGACGACCTGCCGCAGAACCACCGTCCGCTTATTCCCGCCGCGCTTGGCCAACGGAAGCAGCGGTTCGATGAGCGCCCAGTCCTCATCGGTCACATCACTGGGATAACGTCATCTGCTGCGGTCGTAGCGACTGCGGTTCTCGTTCGTTTACACCGGCGGCCTCTGCCAAAAATCGAGCCGCATCCCTTGAATCACAAGTGATGCAAATGATTCAAGAGGTTCTTGGACAGACACTTAGGTAATACGCCGGACGATCATATGAAGAATTCTTTGCCTTCACCACGAGAGTCGCCAGCTTTCAGAAGAACGTCTTCCACTTTGAAGTGCTTTGTTAAAATGGAGTACAGATCAAATAAGATCGTTTTAATTTCAACGAGATACTTACTTGTATCAGCTTGTTCAAGGTAATTTTTGATAATCTCAATCTCGCTGAGCGTGACCTCTGAGTATTTATTGATTTTCTCAGCTTGATCCAGGCTTGTGGACAACTGAGATGAAAACGAATCAGGCCCGCGACTGTCAATCTGATCTGTGTTCTTTAACCCCGATTTCTGGAATTTCTGAACGACTGCTATGAAGTTGTTTTCAGTGGATCGGCTGAACGCCAAGCCGGCGTACCTCGCGGTATTACTCGAAGTCAGAATCATGCTCACATAATTTATCAGGTTGATCTTGCCCGACAGGAAAAACGACATTTCTCTTGAAGTCTCTGGATCTCCGATGTTCATGATGTCAACAAGCCTCTGAAATGCTTCCGCAAACATTTTCAGCCTGACAGATTGCCTGTTGAGCATTTCAGCAAGCTTATGACTCATGATAACTTGCGTCTCTCTGCTTTCTTGCACGTAGCGTGAAGCCTGTCTTTGGAGTTTCTGGAGCTCCTCGACGGTGTTCGAACCGGCGATGTAAAGCCCGTTCAACCCGGTGTAGAGGACAAGTAGCTCACTTCCCAAGCCGTGTGAATTTGATCTTTTTCTTTTTGTGATGAAGGAGTTAATGTCCAGAATTTGGTACGCCTGTACGACAAAAATCTTTATGAGCTCGATCATGATTGCCAATGAATGGAGCGGATTGCCTTGCTGGGCAAATGTTTCCCGCAGACGAAGCTTCCATGCAACTGGCTATCGAGCAGATTTCAAGGATTCCAATTTTTATGGCGCAAGGCCGATTCATTGATCCTGAACGATATGCAACCCTGCCCCTGAGACGTGCGTTGAAAAAAAGCCTTGGTGTGGTGGTTATCCTGATTTTCTTGCCGACCTGTCAGGAATCAGAGGCGCTACCACGAGAGCGGCTGTTCGACAGGCTTAATCTTCGTCCTTCAGCGGCATCTTCTCGCCGCTGGCCAGAACTGCGAGCCGTCCTTCTTCAGGTGCCAGCGCTCGTCAGTGGCATAGTCCAACTCCAGTGCGAGCCGCATATCGACACCTGGGCGGGTCCTCCGCCTGATCCTTGGGCGTGAAGAAGCAAGCCAGCGGCTTACCGCGAATCTCATTAACGGACCAGCCGAGAATGCGTTTGGCGCCGGCGTTCCAGTTGGTGATCCGGTCATCCCAATTCGCCGCGATATGGCATAGTCGGTCGCGTCTTCAATAATTAGGCGGCGGCGCTCGTCCTGTCGATCCGATAAATATTTAACTTATGGGCGTATTTCATAGAAAATTTGTACCGGAGATTGTATTGGAGTGATTAGCATTCTTAAGGACATCATAATGCCTTTCTGGAAAAACATCCTGACCACCGCCGGCGCCACCATCCTCTTTGCAACCTCACTTGCTCATGCGGACGTTTTCACGTTCCGGGATAATTTAAACTTCTTGCCTTCTGCCGGGCTAGGCACGGCAATTACTCCGCTTACGCTGACCAATTCCGATCTTGGCTTGACCCAGTTCAGGATTGGCAGTGGGAGCGGCATCGCACAAGCGACGGTCAATACCGCTGCTGCATCTCAAGGTGAAGGCGTAGTGAAAGGCAACCGCCCGTATTACTATGCCGATCTGGTTACTGGCGGCACTGGAGCCAAGCCAACCTTCTATACCCAGCCTTACTTCTCCACTGGCACGGGCGTGATCGACCTAAAATTCAATCAGGGTCAGGCATTTCTTGGCCTGCTTTGGGGGTCAGTTGACCAAAGCAACCAGTATGGAGGTAAGACAGCACCGAATTCGATTACCTTCCTACGCAATGGAATTGATATCGGCAGTGTGACTGGCGACAATATCCAAAGCCAAACAGGTGTGAACACAGCTGGCTCCCAAACTTTTGGCGGTAGCTACTACCTCATGATTAACGACACCAGCGGTAAGTTCAACGAAGCTGTGCTGACTAGCGGCGTTCGCTCGTTTGAAGCGGCAAGCTTCGAGAGCAGCACTGGCAACGTGACGGTCCCTGAAACTGGTTCGCTTGAATTGCTGGGCACTGCAATCCTGCTACTCGGCTTGGTAACGCAGCACAAAAGCGTGAAAAAAGCATTGCCTGATACTGTTTTGTAAAGTAGCCGGGGTGGCGCTGCATTCGTCGCCAGCAGGATCGCGTGACAACAAAGACTCAATCGCAAACACGATTGGGTCTTTGTCACCTAGCGGACAACACCTGCCGGAAGAGCGTACCGACCAAGACACGCCGCTCCAGAGCATCAAACTCTCGGCATAGCTGAATCAGCTCGGCATCGGCGCCGCCTTTGACGCAGCGATTGTGCAGAGAATCTTAGTTGGAAACTCGGTAGTAGCCTGCTGATGCAGGTGGCCAAGCCAGATATGAAGCCGTTCTGGTTAGGGAATTACGTGTGGTTTCTCCTGACGGGAGAAGCCGTACAGGCTTAAGAACCATGACCGCCATTAATTCTGGCGAAGGCAGCAACAGCGCTCCTTAATAGGGACCGAGAAACAGATCGCCCATGGCTTGCCGATGCCGGTAGGTGATCCAGCGCTGCATTCTGTGGTGATCCCGATCGTGCCTCATGTGGCAACGCTGGCAGAACGCCTTCAAGTTCCGGAACCAATTATGCGACGGGTTATGGTCGAGATGCGCCGTGGCAAGCATGACGCGCGTCATCCTCAGGTCGAGAACCTTCACCATATCTGGTGAAGGGCAGGGACGCCCGCGGCTAGTTCGCCCTAGGTGCTCCGCTTCATCAAACCAACGGCCATCTGGCAGGCACTGGATCACCGTGAGATGGCGCCGATCGTACTCCTGACAACAGCCACCAGCTCTCTCGAAGCGAACGCGCAAGCTGAGTGCGCGCCAGTTCGGCGGATACAGCGGACGAAGCTCAGCACGGATCGGCATAAGAGGATTCTGCCCGGATCGGGATTCTATGCCAAGCCTATTTTCCAGCTTTTCATAAATGTTTGTACCGCTTCATCTTTAGGTTGAAAAAATATTTTTGTTTTTAGCTTCTTCGTTTAGGCGTAAGATTTTGAAGAAAAATATTGCTTCGGGCTAAGGCATTTTGGGTAGTGTCTCAGTTTGGAATTCTCAAAAATTAATAAAATTCTTTGGTTCTTTCTTTCAAGAAAGAACATTCTTTCGTAATTAAGCGCTTCTTTTTTACAAAAAAGAAGCAAAAAACTTTTGTGAGTTCAAGTGCCGGCGGCTTGGGCGCAGTATGAGCCCATGGCTAGTTTCAAACTGAGACACTACCGCATTTTGCCCTCGCTTGACAAATGTTCTGGCTGAGCATCTTCCTCTTAGTGTTTGTTCTATATTTGTTCTTAATATGGGAGAACTATCCGCACCGAAGAATAGTCCTGAACTAGCAGCGTTACGCTTGCAGATTGCTCAGCTCCAGCGATCTGGCGGCAGCGCAAGCCAAAGTAAAATCAAGCCGAACGTACTGCCTTTTGGCTTGGACAACCTTGATCAGCATCTGCCTGGGGGCGGGCTCAGCCTTGGCTGCCTTCACGAGATTACTACGGCTGGACCTGGGGTCGAACATGGTGCCGCGACAAGTCTTTTTGTGGCAGGTCTCGCCGCACGGCTAGAAGGGGTGGTGCTGTGGGTAATCGAGCGGCCTGACCTTTTCGCGCCGGGCTTGGCCGCGGTGGGACTGCATCCTGACCAGATTATCGTTGCCGAGGCGGATAAAGCCGTTCTCCTGGTGATGGAGGAGGGGCTGCGCCATCGCGGGCTGAAGGCAGTGGTGGGCGAGGTGCATGGCCGACTCGATCTCACAGCCTCACGCCGGCTACAGCTTGCCGCCGAAGCGGGTTCAGTCACCGGCTTCGCCCTGCGCCGGGTAAGGCGTCATGATGACTCGCTATTGGCTGAACCAAATGCCGCTGTGACGCGCTGGCGTCTCTCCGCTCTCCCTTCCGCACCAGCCCTGCCGCACGCTCCAGGCGTTCCAGGGCTTGGCCGCGCACGCTGGCACGTCGAGTTGCTGCGCTGCCGTGGCGGCGAACCTTCATCATGGATCATGGGAGCATGCGATGCGACGGGTCGTCTCGGTATGGTTGACGCGGCCCCAGGCCAATCCGCAGCAAGACTTCAGCGCCAGGAGCGGTCCAGCGACGAGTATCGGATCGCCGGATGAGGCGGCACGCTATTGGTTCCGGCATGCGGATATTTTATCGGCGATCACCAATGAAACCTTGAACAGCTTGGCCCTATGGTGCCTGCGCTATGCGCCGCTTGTGGCGCCCGATCCGCCAGACGGGCTGTGGATCGACATCACTGGCTGTGCTCATCTCTTTGACGGAGAAGAGGCGCTCTGTGCCGATCTGCTTGACCGGTTGAAGCGGCGTGGTTTTGCCGCGCGGCTTGGCCTCGCTGATACGCCAGGAGCGGCGCATGCGCTGGCCCGATGTGGCACTGGACCGTCTATAATCGCACCGGTAGGGAAGGGGCCTGAATTTCTGGCGGCTTTACCTGTCACGGCGCTCAGAGTGCCAGAGCCGGTTCTGGAGGCGCTGCACCGGCTGGGCTTCGAGACCATTGCTTCGGTGATAGCGGCGCCGCGGGCGCCGCTGATGCGCCGGTTCGGCACTATCCTGCTGCACCGGCTCGATCAGGCGCTGGGGCGTGTTGCGGAGTCAATCAACCCGATCCTGCCTAAGACGACAATCACTGAGCGCCTTGCCTTCATCGAGCCGCTGATCTCCGTAGAAGCGTTCCAGATGGTCATCGCGCGCCTGATTGGCACGATCACAATGACCCTTGACAAGTCCGGCCTCGGCGCGCGCCGTCTTGACCTGATCTTCGAGCGGATCGACGGCGTGATCCAAGCCATCCGCATCGGCACGAGCCGGCCCAGCCGGACTGCGGCGCATCTGATCCGGCTGCTTGCCGAGCATCTTGATACTGTCGATCCCGGTCCTGGCGTGGAAGCGATGCGGCTTGCGGTGACGCTGGCCGAGCCGCTCGTCCAAATTCAAAGTGCTGTCTGGGACAACGATGCTCTTCCGGCTGTCGATCTTGCCGCCTTAATTGACCGGCTGGAAAACCGGCTGGGCGAGAACCGTCTGTACCGCTTTGCGCTGGTACAATCCGATGTGCCGGAGCGTGGGATGCGGCGTATTCCGCCTCTCTCTCCTCCGGTGGCCCAAACTTGGCCAGACACTTTGCCGCGCCCATCCCGTCTGCTGTCACCGCCGCAGCCGGTGTTGGCGCTGGCGCCCTTACCAGACCAGCCGCCGGTCGCCTTCACCTGGAGGCAGACGCGCTTCCGGGTGTGCCGCGCCGACGGGCCGGAGCGTATCTATGGCGAGTGGTGGCGGCGTGATACCGAAGCCTCTGCCGTGCGGGACTATTTCCAGGTTGAGGATGAGACAGGCCGGCGCTTCTGGCTGTTCCGCTGGGGTGACGGTGTCGATCCGGCGACCGGCGATCTCAGCTGGTTCCTGCACGGGTTCTTCTGATAATGAAGGGATGCGCCGAGCTGCAGGTCACTAGCTGTTTAATCCCGGACTTTAATGGTGCGATATTTTCCATGGAATGGAAGGAAGCACTATGGTCCAAGTTCTTCACGGCTGCTCCACAACGATAGCGGCGGTCCGTCGAGCGATACAGCATAGTCAAGAGAGCTTAAGAACCCTTGCTGCGCGGTACGGGATCAACCAGAAGACCGTCGCCAAGTGAAAGAAGCGGACTTCCACAGCCGATCTGCCCACCGGCCCGAAGGATGCAAAATCCACCGTGCTGTCAGTGGAGGAAGAGGCTATCATCGTGGCCTTCCGGCGCCACACGCTGCTGCCGCTGGATGACTGCCTCTACACGCTCCAGGTAACAATCCCGCGGCTGACCCGCTCATCCCTGCACCGCTGCTTGCAGCGGTGCAGGGATCTCCCGGTTGCCTGATGTCGAAGGTGACAAGCCAGACAAGAAAAAGTTCAAGGCCTACCCGATCGGCTACTTCCACATCGACATCGACATCGCTGAAGTGCAAACTGCCGAAGGTAAGCTGTACCTCTACGTCGCCATCGATCGCACCAGCAAATTTGCCTTCGTCCAGCTTGTCAAAAAGACCGGAAGGTCATCCGCATCAGCTTTTCTGGAAGCTCTGATTAAAGCCGTTCCCTACAAGATACACACCATCCTCACTGATAATGGCATCCAGTTCACCTTCCCGCCGCGCTATGCCGACGGTCCAACCGCCAAATACATGACCCACATGTTCGACATGCGCTGTCAGGAAAACAACATCGAGCACCGCTTAACTAAGGTTCGGCATCCGTGGACCAACGGACAGGTCGAGCGAATAAACCGGACCATCAAGGAAGCCACCGTCAAGCGTTACCATTATAACAGCCACGAGCAACTCCAAACCCACCTCAATGACTTCATTAACGCTTACAATTTTGGCCGCAGGCTGAAGACCCTCAAGGGACTCACACCTTACGAATACATCTGTAAAATCTGGACAAATCAGCCAAAACTCTTCAAGCTAAACCCGCTCCACAAAATGCCGGGACTAAACAACTAGCAACTACTCCTTTTTGCGCGGTGGCTCGCATGTCGAGGAGTATTTCGCGCAGGCCGCGAATTTCGGAATGAAAGCGCTGGCCATCACCGATCATCATTCTCTCGCCGGCATTGTCCGCGCCTGGCAGGCCGTTAAGGCGCATGACATTCGGCTGGTGGTGGGCTGCCGGCTTGATCTTGCTGATGGCGCAAGCCTGCTCGTTTATCCGACAGACAAGGCGGCCTATGCCCGGGCTCTGCCGGATGCTTACAATAGGCAAGGTTCGCGCTGGTAAAGGCAAATGCTATCTCGATTGGGATGATCTGGCGGAATATAGCCAAGGACTGATCGCGATCCTGCTGCCGGACCAGTTGGATGAGACGGCGCGGGCACAGCTTGGCCAGCTACATGGTCTCATGAGCGACCGGATTTATTTGGCGTTGACCCTGCGGCGCCGGCCAGGAGATGCGGCAAGGCTGCATCTGCTTGCCGAACTGGCGCAGTCGCTACGTGTTCCCACAGTCGCGACCGCCGATGTGCTGTACCACCACCCAAAACGGCGCATCCTTCAGGATGCTGACCTGCATCCGCCACGGCTGCACGATTGACGAGTTGGGCTTCCGGCGCAAGCGCTTCGCCGACCGGCATCTCAAGCCGCCGGAGGAAATGGTCCGGCTGTTCGCGCGCCATCCCGATGCCGTAGCGCGTTCGCTGGAGATCGTGGCGCGCTGCCCGTTCGACTTAAAGGAGCTGTGTTATCAATATCCGAACGAGGCAAGTGCGCCGGATTTGACGCCGCAACAGGAGCTTGAGCAGCGCGTCGAGGCAGGAGCGAGCCTGCGCTATTCCAACAAAGTTCCTGATACCGTGGCGCGCCAGCTGCGTCATGAGCTGAAGCTGAATAGCGAGCTAGCCTATGCACCATACTTTCTAACCGTGGACAGCATCGTCCGCTTTGCCCGGAGCCGCGGCATCCTCTGCCAGGGCCGTGGCTCGGCTGCCAACTCCGCGGTCTGCTACGTGCTCGGCGTCACCTCCATCGACTCGGTGCGAGGCGGGCTGCTGTTCGAGCGCTTTGTCTCGGCCGAGCGGCAGGAACCGCCGGATATCGATGTGGATTTCGAGCATGAGCGGCGCGAGGAGGTGATCCAGTGGGTCTATGAGCATTATGGGCGGGAGCGCGCCGCCCTCTGCGCCACCATCATCCGCTATCGCGCCAAAGGCGCGCTGCGCGACGTCAGCAAGGCGCTGGGGGTGCCCGAACAGACCGTTGCCGCCATCTCCGGACAGATCTGGGGCTGGATCGAGGAAGGGGTGGACGAAGCGCAGCTGCGGGAGCTTGGCCTTGATTCAGCAGATCGGCGCCTGCGGCTGACGCTGGAGTTGTCCCGCGAACTGGTCGGTTTTCCGCGCCATCTCTCGCAGCATCCGGGCGGCTTCGTGCTGACCCAGGACCGGCTCGACGAGCTGGTGCCGATCGAGCCGGCGGCAATGGCGGACCGGCAGGTGATCGAATGGGACAAGGACGATATCGACGCGCTCCGCTTCATGAAGGTCGATGTGCTGGGTCTCGGCATGCTGAGCTGCGTGCGCCGCGCCTTTGATCTGCTGTCCGAGCATAAGAAGATCAAGCTTGATCTCGCTGATATTCCGGCCGAGGATTCGGCGACCTATGCAATGATCCAAATGGCGGACACGGTCGGCACCTTCCAGATCGAGTCACGGGCGCAGATGTCGATGCTGCCGCGCATGAAGCCCCGCACCTTCTACGACCTGGTGATCCAGGTAGCGATCGTCCGCCCCGGCCCGATCCAGGGCGACATGGTGCATCCCTATCTGCGCCGGCGTGAAGGGCGCGAGCCGGTCGAGTACCCGACGCCGGAATTGCGCCGCGTGCTAGAGAAGACGCTGGGCGTGCCGCTGTTCCAGGAGCAGGCGATGCAGATCGCCATCACCTGCGCCGGCTTCACCCCGGGCGAGGCCGACCAGCTGCGCCGCGCTATGGCAACATTCAAGTTCACCGGCAAGGTTTCGGCCTTCCGGGACAAGCTGATCGCCGGCATGATCGGGCGTGGCTATGTGCGCGACTTCGCTGAGCATAGCTTTAAGCAACTGGAGGGCTTCGGCTCCTATGGCTTCCCCGAAAGCCATGCCGCCAGCTTCGCCCTGATTGCCTATGCCTCGTCCTGGCTCAAATGCCATCATCCCGACCTGTTTTGCGCCGCGTTGCTGAACGCCCAGCCGATGGGCTTCTACGCCCCGGCGCAGATCGTGCGGGATGCCAGGACGCATGGGGTGAAGGTCAGGTCCGTCTCGATCAACCATTCGCGCTGGGACTGCACGCTTGAGCCAGGGGAGGGACGGTATCTCGTGGTCCGGCTGGGCCTGCGCATGGTGAAGGGATTGGCAAATAAGGATGCTGCCGCCATCATCGCCGCACGCGGCGACCACCCTATGCCGGCATCGAGCAGGTTTGGCGCCGAGCGGGCGTGCCGCCCTCGGCGCTGGAGCGGATTGCGGACGCGGATGGGTTCCTCTCAATGGGACAGGACCGGCGGCAGGCGCTCTGGGCAATTCGGGCGCTGGCGGATGAACCTCTGCCCCTCTTCGCCGCGGCGGATCGGAACCAGACGCCAATGCCGGAGATCGTTGAGCCGGAGGTACAACTAGAGCATGATCGGTTCAGTTTTGGTCGTACCCAGCATGGCTGATGTAGTTGGCGCATTCGGCGGGGCTGAAGGCATCGAGCAGTGAGCCGATGCGGTGCCACACTGCGGCGATAGATCACTCGTCGCCTTTGCGCAAGAGGGTTTTGAGCTTGGCGAACACCATCTCGATCGGGTTGAGATCAGGACTGTAAGGTGGCAGGAACAACAGGTGGGCGTCTGCGCCTCGGATGGCGCGGCGCACGGCGGCGCTCTTGTGGCTGCCCAGGTTGTCGAGCACGACGACATCACCGGGCCTGAGCATGGGAACAAGACAATGGGTCACCCAAGCCAGGAACAGGCAGCCATTGATCGGGCCGTCGAACACGCAGGGAGCCGTGATGCAGTCGGCGCGAAGGGCAGCCAGAAAAGTCATGGTGGTCCAGTGTGCATTCGGCACGGCGGCGACCAAGCGCTGTCCTCGCAAAGCGAGGCCGTGCGTGCGTGTCATGTTGGTCTTGGCCCAGGTTTCATCGACAAAAACCAAACGCGCCGGGTCAACCTGGCCTTGGTAGCGTTTCCAGCGTTCGCGCTTGCGGGCCACGTCCGGCCGATCCTGCTCGGCGGCCCGCAGACTTTTTTTGAAGGTGAGCCGTTCGTCGCGCAGAAAGCGCCACACTGCGTCGTAGCTGACTTTTGTGCCACGCTCGGCCAGTTCCGAACGCAGCGCGCGTGTGGTCAGGTCCGGCGCGGCTGCGATGCGTGCCAGCAGCCAATCCCGCTCGTGCAGCAAGGCAAAGCGCCGACGGCCGCCCATGGCTGCTGCGGCCTGTTTGCCCGTGGCACGGAACTCCTTGACCCAAAGGATCACCGTCGACTTGTCCAGGTCGAGCAGCCTGGCAACGGCACGACGGGATTGTCCGCCCTCTACAAGGGCAATCGCACGCTGACGCAGATCCGATGAATAAGGTTTGGTAGTGTCCGTGCTCGTGGTGGAAATTCAGAACTCGTAACGGTGTAGTTTGAGGTGGCCATCGGATCAGTCGGCTATGGTGGAGTTGCGAGACTTCGACCTGAAGCTTGGAGAACCCGATGACCGAGGAGAGATTACCACTGGCCGAGCTGTTGGCCAAAGCTGGCGACGGCGATTTTCTGCGTAGCGTTGCGGAAGCCGTAGTGCAGTTGCTCATGGAGACGGATGTGGACGGGCGAAGTAGCAAAGGTTCCGCGTGCGAAGCGCGTGGAAAGCTACGGAGGGTGATCGGCGCTGGCCGTTACGAGCGCAGTGGCGAGCGTGCACCTATCGCAATGGCTATCGTGATCGAGCGCTTGATACTCGTCTTGGCAGCCTACAGCTCCGGATCCCGAAGCTACGGCAGGGGAGCTACTTCCCGCCCTTCCTGGAGGCGCGCCGGACTTCGGAGAAGGCGCTGGCGGCGGTAATTCAGGAAGCCTGGATTGGCGGCGTCTCAACTCGCCGGGTGGATGATCTGGTGCAAGCCATGGGGCTAACGGGGATCAGCAAGAGCATGGTCTCGAAGCTGTGCAAGGATATTGACGAACGGGTCAACGCCTTCCTCGACCGTCCACTTGTGGGGGATTGGCCTTACCTGTGGCTTGATGCGACCTACCTCAAGCAGCGCGAAGGAGGACGCATCGTCTCGGTAGCTGCGATAATCGCTGTGGCGGTGAACACTGATGGTCGGCGTGAGATCGTCGGCTTGCATATTAGCCCGTCCGAGGCAGAGACCTTCTGGTCAACCTTCCTCAAGATTCTGGTTCGCCGTGGCCTGCACGGGATAAAGCTGGTGGTCTCTGACGCCCATGAAGGGCTGAAGGCGGCGATCCGGCGGGTGATGGGAGCATCCTGGCAAAGGTGCCGAGTCCCCTCGCCAGGCTTTATGCCCGGCGTGCCTTTGGCAACGGATCGGTCGCTTTGCGACCGATGGATGCGTAACGCGCTGTCGTATGTCCCGAAAGCCCAGCAAAACATGGCATCAGCTGCACTGCGCCAAGCATTTATCCAGCCTGACCGCAAAGGCGCGAGCCAAACTCTGCGCCACGTCGCCGATCAACTGCGTGACAAATGGCCGAAACTCGGCGCGTTCATCGACGACAGCGAAACCGACGTGCTGGCGCACATGGACTTTCCTGCGCAGCACCGGACCAAAATCCATTCAACGAACCCATTGGAACGCTTAAACAAGGAGGTGAAACGCCGGGCGGATGTCGTTGGCATCTTCCCGAACGAGGGCTCGATCATCCGCCTGATCGGCGCCGTACTGCTGGAGGCAAACGACGAATGGCAAACCCAGAACCGCTATATGCAGATCGAGGCGATGGCCGAACTTACACCGCTGTTGATCAACGCTGAACCAACTCAAATTGCCACCGCAGCCGCATGACTAATGGACGCTTCAGCTACACTGGAATTTCCACCACATTGATGAGGTGGATGCCCCCTGCTCAGCGGCATCAGTGTACCATGATGTGTCCTGGTGATGAGCCAGGGCCACTTAGAGAGGAGGCATCTATGAATGAAGTTACGATGGTCGGTCTTGATCTGGCGAAGAATGTCTTTCAAGTGCATGGCGTCGATGCGGCAGGGCAAGTGGTTCTGCGACGGAAGCTTCGGCGCGACAACGTCGAGGACTTCTTCCGACGCCTCCCACCGCTTACCATCGGCATGGAAGCGTGTGGCGGTGCTCACTACTGGGGCCGCCTGCTGGAAGCGCTAGGACACCGGGTTCGGCTCATGCCACCGGCCTACGTCAAGCCCTATGTCAAGCGCGGCAAGACCGATGCCGCTGACGCTGAGGCAATCTGCGAGGCCATGACGCGGCCAACGATGCGGTTCGTCCCGACCAAGACTGCCGGGCAGCAGGCCTCTGCTGCTGAGTTGAAGGTCCGCCAGTTGCTGGTCGCGCAACGTACCAGGACAATCAACGCCCTGCGTGGACATATGGCTGAATTTGGCATTATCGCCGCGAAAGGCACGTGGCGGGTCAGCGATCTCACTGCTGTCGTGCAGGATGTGGACGATACTCGTTTGCCTGATGTGGCCCGGGCGGCGTTGCTTATGCTGACTGAGCAGATCAAGAACCTGGACGATCAGATCGGAAGGATCGAGACAGCCATGGTCCGCCGCTCACGGGTAGACGAGACCGCCAGGCGGCTCGCCTCCATTCCCGGCATCGGGGCAATCACGGCAACCGCGCTCCAAGCCCTGGTGCCGGATCCCTGCGGATTTAAATCTGGCCGCCACTTTGCCGCCTGGCTTGGCCTTACGCCTCGATCCCATTCAAGCGGTGGGAAGGAGCGGCTGGGGCACATCTCACGAGCAGGGAATTCGACGCTACGGTCGTTCCTCGTGCTCGGCGCGACCGCCAGATTGCGCTATGCCCGGCAGAAGCCGGAGGCAGCAGACTGGGTGACGCGCCTGCTCGCACGACGGCCGTTCAAGGTCGTCGCTGTCGCGCTCGCCAACAAAATGGCGCGGATCGCCTGGGCTCTTCTGACGAAGGGCGGCACATACAAGGCTACTCTAACGGCCGCATAGCGGTCCGGCAGCAACTGACCGACGGCCGCTGTCGGCAGGGGGAGAGGTGCAAAGCAGCGATGAGAGAGAGATCGGCAGATCGGTTGCGAGAGAGACCGTGTCCGTCAATGCGCCGTCGAGCGCGCCACATTGATCCGGCACTCGCACCGCGAAGCTCATCAGGGCCCGCGGCCAATCCGGCCGCATCAGAGGCCGGACACATGACCGCACCCGTCCGCTCCACCAATCGCAGCTCATCCACCTTGACCCGCAGGGGGCATCCACACATCCACACATGACGGACGCTACCTCCTGCTCGGCGGCGAGAACGGTTTTTTTATAGCTGAGCTTCTCGGCATGGATGAAATTCCAGACCGCACGATAGCCGACAATGAGGCCGCGCTCGGCGAGTTCCGCCATCAGGCCTCGAAGCGTAAATTGCCGCTCCTGGCACCGCTGCAAAAGCCAGTCGCGATGGACGCCCACGATCTTCTTTGGCCGATGCCCACCGATCTTGCCAGGTGCAAGACTGCCAGTATCGCCAAGACGCTTTACCCAAATGATCGCGGTGCTGGCAGCAACACCAAAATGCCGCGCTGCTTCCTGTCGGGACATGTCGCCCCGATTAACCGCCGGCGCCACACGCTCACGCAAATTCAGCGAATATGGTTGAGCCATCCCATGCCAGCCTCCTCACCAGCCAACAGGTTGAATCAGATCTTAATGGCTTCGGGAAGCCCCCGGCTCAATTCAAGCAAGAAGAATCTTGCTCTAGCAGCTGAGCGGGTTGCTGTTGCGGCATGGCCGTGCGTATGACGGCAAGAAGGCCTGGACACGCAGCTACCGGGTTTGGCTGGCGGGTCTTCGGTTCGAGCGCCCGGCGCAGCAGATCGCGCTGCAGGACTACATCGCCGTGGTCACCGACGCCGAACGGCGGCGTGATGCGCTGAGCGAGCAGATCCGCGCATTGCTGCCGGACTCGTCAATGGCGCCGGTGGTCACCGCCAGGCCCTTCGCGGGGTGGCCCTGATCGTGGCGGCGACGCTGGTGGCCGAGGTCGGCAATCTGCCCCGGCTCGACAACCCAGGCCAATTGATGGCTCATCTTGGCCTGGTCGTTGCGGCGTATTTCTCAAAGTGAATGCAAGACCTCACAATATTTCTATTGTGATGGCTGTTACATTATCGGTAGCCATATTTGCGAGCGCAGCCTCTATCAAGCCATCTACCGACTCTACGCTATCAGATACTTGTAGTAAGGCCTTCATCTCGGCTTTTGACAACGCCTTTGAAAGGCCATCGCTACACACCAAGAAACGATCGCCTGCTCGGAGCGTGCCAGTTACCTTGTCAAGTTCAAATGTTTCGTCTCCCGCGCCGACGGCTCGCGTGATAATATTGCTTTGCGGATGATGCTCAGCCTCCAGTTCTGATAGTTGTCCTTGATCCACCATGGCCTGAACCAGCGAGTGATCATGCGTAATTTGTGTGAGTTCATCCTCGCTTAGCAGATAGGCCCGTGAGTCACCGGACCATAAACACGCAAAATGCTGATCGCGAATAATCAAGATCACCACCGTGGAAACAATCATTGCTTCGGGTCCGCGTGATGCAGCTTCGCAACATAACTCGTCATGCGCGCGCGAAACCGCTTGACGAGTTTCGGACAGCAATTCGGCGGCGGTCAACCCGGCGGGAAGGCAATCAAGAGCGCTGATGATTGTGCTCGACGCGAATGCGCCTGATTGATGACCGCCAGCGCCATCCGCTACAGCCCAAAGCCCCAGATCTTGGCGTGTTAAAAAACTATCTTCGTTGTGCTTACGTTTCATGCCAACATGCGTCGCTCCAGCATCACGCAGTGGCGGAATCATAAGCTGCTCATTTTCGTGAAATAGAGCCATCGGTCAGCATTGACGCGGAATGAGCTGAGAGCGGCATCGCCGCGCCGCTGAAACATCCAGGTTTCCGATAAGGCGCTCCCTCAGTCCACCAGAATACGGCAGCAGTGGAATAGAGCAATGACGTCATGATGATTCCGGCTCCTTTGATCTGTGCCAGCAGATTATCTGGAGATGCATTCGCGGCGATCGCAGATAGTCCAGCCTGTTCAGCGACTTCAAGCCATTTCGCTCCCACGTTCAGCGGTTCTTTAGTTTTTGCGCCAGCTAACAAAATCAAAGGAAAGTAATGCTCGGCTTTATCCATGCTGGGCATATATGTTCCAATTAATGAGGCCTTGCCGCAAAGTCGGGGCGCCAGGCAAAATCTCCAGACCGGCGCCTCTAGCCAAAATTTAATCCAATTATGCCCGAGCTCGTCTCGACGTGCGGCGAGCGAAGCGCAACCCCAATTATCTAACATATCGACGCAATTATTAGGCAGGCCATACCGCAAAAACTCTCCTCGCACAGGCAATTTTCCATAGAACCCGATGAAATCGGGGCAGAACATAAGCATCATACTCCAAGACCTGAGCAACCAAAATCCTGCAGAACGCTATCCATGAATGGGTTGAACACTATCCTGCATCGATTGCAAAGCTTGCGCTTAAGCCATCTTGGTCAAAGCGCAATACATAGTGGCTCGACGCGCCTTGCTGTATTATGCGTCCTTGTTAAACAAGCGGAAATAGCGCCCATGGTCCATTGGCCTCCAAAGTGACTGGAGGTCAGCCTCGCGCAGGAATCATGCTGAGTCTTGCAACTGCTCCACCAACTTCTGGCCAGATGACTTGCGTAGAGCCCTGCTGCGCTTGTGAAAACGACATGGAAAGCGCACCAAGTTGCAGTGCTCTGCAAAACGCTTGCGCTCAAGGATAACGGCGTTATCGTAAATTTTGCTGAAGGCATGGTGCTACCCGAGGAAAAATATCTGGCGGATGATCCGCGCTCGCTGGAACTCAGCCACGGCGCTTTGTGGAACCGGATGAGCGACTCCATTGACCTCCTGTATTTTCCAGTCACCGCTTTGCATGAAGAGGATAGAAGCTTTGCGGCAAGGTTAGTGGTTTTGTAAGCTGAATCTCACGCACGATGGACAGTAGAAAACGCTGCAAAGGCGATTGAGGTGATCCAGGACACATAATGCCTGGATTGCCTAATATTTCCCAGAGTCGCCAGATCAAGATTGTTCAACATCTCCGTCCATTTTGCCGGATAATCTTTTTCATAAAGCTGCAGAATCCCAGCACTGTCAGGATTGATCTGTGCCTGGCCCAGAACCCAACTCCCTTGAGCGACGTTGCGCGACGCATGACGAAGAGCAGGAAGAAGGACTGGGAATTTCAGGCCTAGATTCATCAACGCGGTAGTTTTTCCGGCGCCGGGCGGCCCGATCAGCACGTACCATTGCTGTTCATAAAGCAACCACGGCTGCCTAGCGCATCTCACGCAATTTGAAAGCCGCCTGAAGTTTTGATGCCAGGGCCGCTTCCCACAGTGGCTTACGCCAATAACCTCGCGCGTCTTGCCTGGGCAATAATGATGCGTGAGAGCCGCGATGACAAGAATCGGGCCTTTGCCGCCGCCTGAGTAAGGGCTACCGGAAGGCGGATCAGCAGCTTGCGGAGGTGATCAAAGTTTGATGGTATATTCGGTTGCAGGACCGAGAGACGGCAGAATCTAACGGGCACATCGCTCTTTAAGAGGGTCAAATGATTGGATGCCGTCTTGCGGAACCATCAGGGTCCAAGTGAGACCGAATAGCTGACTGCAGGCGACCCGTATGGCAAGCAATCAACGGTTCACTAACGCAGGGGCAGGGCCGTCCATGGCTATGTCCAGCAGTAGATCGGAAATTATCTTGATTAACTTGACGGCCATCCCGATCGGCTTCTGCGCATGCCGGCATATCCGACAGATTTCATAGTACCATCGAAAATAGTTGGCCGCCACACCACAGGCCGCAGAACACCTTAAGCAGCCTGATAAGAAGTTCAATCAATATATAATAGATAAAAGCGATGCTCAGTCAGTATTCTGCCAATATCGTTAGATACTCTAAAATATTTTGTAAAATCGATTAAGAGCAATACTTGATCATATTAAGTACCACTCGCTATTGTTCAGGCGAAACATTTTAAGCCGATTACTTTATGCCGTGGCTCGTAGCAGTTCCGCTGTTGCAATCTCGGGCTTTGTCCAAGCTTCTGCTGTATCGGTTACCATAGTACGTCTATCCGTTACCATATATCCGCGGCCCCAATTCGTTTCAATGAAATCACCTGCGCCCAGAGCCATCAATTTGCGGCGAATTTTGCAGATAAACACGTCGATAATTTTCGGGTTTGGCTCATCCAGTCCGCCATAAAGATGATCAAGCAGCGCCTCCTTGCTCAACACGCAGCCTTTGCGCAAAGCAAGAATTTCGATGATTTGGTATTCCTTTTTCGTCAGTGACGCCTGCTTGCCACCGACAAATACTTTTTTGGCGTTCATGTTAATTTCGACGCCGCTGATCGTGAGTGCTGTATTTTGAAAGCCACGGCTGCGACGCACATGGTTTTGGATGCGCATGAAAATTTCTTCATGCGACAAGGCATTGATGATGAGGTCATCAGCGCCAGCTTCGAGTATACGCATGCGCGCCGCTTCCGTTAGATTGCGCGCGAGGGCAATCACTGGCGCTCGTAACCCAGCGAGCCGGAGACGCCTGATCAATTCCGCTTCACCCGAACGGTCATCGGCAATCCGAACCAGAACAGCGTCATAATCATAATATTTTATCAGGTCGAGCGCTTCGTCCTGATCAGAAGTCTCATCGGCTACCGCTAAACGAGACTTAAGAAATGGAACAAAAAAATCTTTAGTATCGCGACTTGTCTCAAAAAAAAGGAACTTCATGGCAACCTCCGGTTCGAATTAGCTATAAATACAACCATTGAGAGTGTCCGTCAACAAAATAAAATGAAAATTTAAGAATGCATATAAATAATGATACAAACTTAAATATTTATAACGACCTATTTTTCTAAGGAAGGTTTCTCTACTTTGGGTTGTTTTGCCGTCATCTAAACGATTGAATTTGTTGCACATTTCTTACAGCGCCATTTGCTGCGCTGGTTGTCAGGACAGCGTAAGCCTGTAACGCCGCTGAAACGACTCGATTGCGTGTCGTGGGTTGCCAGGCTTTCACGCCACGGTCAGCCATGGCTTCGCGCCGGTGAGCAAGTTGTTTGTCGCTTAGCGCAACGTTTAACTGACGCGCTGGAATATCGATGTTAATGACATCTCCCTCTTCCACCAGTCCTATCGCGCCGCCCTCCGCGGCTTCCGGAGACACGTGGCCGATTGATAGTCCCGATGTTCCGCCTGAAAAACGCCCATCCGTGACAAGGGCGCAGGATTTACCCAAGCCTTTCGACTTCAGATAGCTGGTCGGATACAGCATTTCCTGCATCCCAGGACCGCCTTTTGGACCCTCATAGCGGATCAGCACCACATCGCCTGGGCGTACCGCATCGCCAAGAATTGCCGCCACCGCGTCTTCCTGACTCTCGAAAATCCGCGCTGGCCCAGAAAACACGAGATTCGCCGAATCCACGCCAGCGGTTTTCACAATGGCGCCATCAAGGGCAATATTGCCGTAGAGCACAGCCAAACCGCCATCCTGACTAAATGCATGCTCGGCATCGCGAATCACGCCTTTCACGCGGTCCAGATCGAGCGCTTCATATCGGCGATCCTGGCTGAAAGCCTCAGTCGTGCGCACGCCGCCGGGCGCCGCGCTATAAAGCTGCGCCGCTTGATCCCGTCCGTTCGCCACATCCCACGCATCGAGAGCGGCGCCGAGGTTGAGGCTGTGCACCATGCCGCAGTCGCGATGCAGCAGGCCCGCGCGATCCAGCTCGCCTAAAAGCGCCATGATGCCGCCAGCCCGGTGAACATCCTCCATGTGAACATCGGCAACCGTCGGCGATACCTTGCAGAGATTAGGCACCCGGCGCGACAGCCGGTCGATGTCCTTCATCGTGAAATCAAGCTCCGCCTCGCGCGCCGCGGCGAGCAGATGCAGCACCGTATTGGTCGAACCGCCCATCGCGATATCGAGTGACATGGCATTCTCAAAGGCGTGGAAATTGGCGATAGCGCGCGGCAGCACCGATAGGTCGTCCTGCTCGTAATAACGGCGCGCCAAATCAACAATGAGCCAGCCGGCCTCGACGAAGAGGCGCTTGCGATCCGCATGGGTCGCCAGCAGCGAGCCGTTGCCGGGCAAGGCGAGGCCCAAAGCCTCGGTCAAGCAATTCATCGAATTGGCGGTGAACATGCCGGAACAGGAACCGCAGGTCGGGCAGGCGGAGCGTTCCATGTCCATGGCTTCCTGGTCCGTCGTGGTGGGATCGGCGGCGGCGACCATGGCGGTGATCAGATCGACTTTCCGTGATTTCACCCCATGGACGATCTTGCCGGCTTCCATCGGGCCACCGGAGACAAATACCACCGGCACGTTAAGCCTGAGCGCTGCCATCAGCATGCCAGGCGTGATCTTGTCGCAGTTGGAGATGCAGACCAGCGCGTCGGCGCAATGGGCGTTCACCATGTACTCGACAGAATCGGCGATCAACTCGCGCGAGGGCAGGGAGTAAAGCATCCCGCCATGCCCCATCGCGATGCCGTCATCAACGGCGATGGTGTTAAATTCCTTGGCGATGCCACCGGCTGCCTCGATCTCACGCGCCACCAGCTGGCCGAGATCCTTCAGATGCACATGGCCAGGCACGAACTGGGTAAAGGAATTGGCGATGGCGATGATCGGCTTGCCAAAATCGCCATCCTTCATGCCAGTGGCGCGCCAAAGGGCGCGGGCGCCGGCCATGTTGCGGCCATGGGTAGAGGTGCGGGAACGATATTGTGGCATGGCGTTCGCTTTCGATCAAAACTATCGCCACACCATAGACCCGCAGTGGGAAAACGTGAATTCCCTCTGGTCTAATCAGCTTTGAGAGCAGCGCGCAGATGGCCGCGCGCCGCGTCAAGCCGCAATAATGCCTCATCCGCCGAAATTTTCCGCGCAATCATGAGAATTGCTGACTTCGCCGCGCCATCCGCCGCCTCTAAAGCGGCCGCCGCCTCTTCGCCTGCGCATCCGGTAACGCGCATGACGATGCGGCGCGCCCGGTCGCGCAGCTTCGCATTCGTCGCCCGCAGATCGACCATTAAAGGGCCATGGGTCTTGCCGAGCCGGATCATTATTGTTGTCGATACCGCGTTGAGGGCGATTTTCTGCGCGGTGCCGGCGGAAAGCCGCGTCGAGCCAGCGATGATTTCAGCGCCGCCGCCGATCTCGATCGCGATATCGGCAGTGCCGGCCATAACGCTGCCAGGGCTATTGACGATGGCGCCGGTCAACGCGCCCGCCGCTTGAGCCGCCCTGAGCGCGCCCAGTACAAAAGGCGTCGAGCCCGAAGCGGCGATGCCCACCAGCGCGTCTTTCACGCAAATAGCGTGGCGTTCTAGAGCGATGGCGGCGGCGGCCTCGTCATCCTCGGCGCCCTCGACCGCGCGCAGCATCGCGCCGTTGCCGCCGGCGAGCAAAGGGATGATGACGCCTTCAGCAAGGCTGAAGGTCGGGCCGCATTCCACCGCGTCCAGCAAAGCAAGCCGCCCCGAAGTGCCGGCACCGGCATAGAAGAGCCGCCCGCCGGCGCTAATCCGCGCAGCGATGGCGGCGGCGAGACGGGCGAGGGCAGGGATGGTGCGGGCGAGAGCCGCCTGGGTGCGGGCTTCCTGCGCCAGCAGCGCCGTAATGATTGCTGCTTCATCCCACTGATCGAGATCATCGAGGCCGGGCCTAATAGTCTCCGTCAATGGCAAGGATGACGAAGCGCAAGGCGCTTGCGCCTGGTCATGCAGCGCCCTGCCGCCGATCCAAACTCCGCGGACGACAAAATCATCATCGAACCAGGCGAGATCGGCGCGGAGCCCTACGGCGAGCCGCCCCCGGTCGGCCAGATCAAGCGCCATCGCCGGTGTTTCGGTGGCGGCGGTGAGCGCCGCTTCAGGCGAGATGCCGAAGCGGATCAGCCGCCTGACACCTTCGTCGAGAGTGATCGCGGCGCCGGTCAGCGTACCGTCCAGCCGCCGGGCCGCGCCATCACTCAGCCGGGCTGGCGCGCCGCCAAAATCACGCGTCTCGCCTTCCGCCATTCCCGCCAGCAGCACCGAATCCGTCACCGCCACCGCCCGCTTGCCTGCCGCGCCGAATCCCAGCCGCAGCGTCACCGGATCGGCGTGCACGCCATCGGCGATGAAGCAGGCGGCAAGGCTCGGATCGGACAGGGCGACGGCGGCGATGCCCGGATCGCGGTGGTGGAACGGCCGCATGGCGGTGAAAACATGCGTGGCCAGGCGCGCGCCCGCCTCAGCCGCCGCCGTGGCGATGTCGGCTGTCGCATCGCTATGGCCAACCGACACCGCGATGCCAAGACCGACGAGGCGGCGAATCGCCGCCATTGCGCCCGGCAATTCCGGCGCCAGCGTCACCAGCCGGAGAAGTGCCCGCATGTCATCCGGGCCAAGCAGCGCATCGAGCGCCGCCTCATCCGGCTCGATCAGCCAGTCCGGATGATGCGCGCCGCGACGATGAGGCGACAGGAACGGCCCCTCCAGATGCAAGCCGATGATCTGGGTCACCGGATGGCCGGCGGCGGCATCTCGCGCCGCGCGGATTCGCCGGGACGCCGCATGCAGCGCCTCCATCGGCGCGGTGATGACCGTAGGCAGAAAGCTGGTGACGCCGCAAACGGCAAGGCGCGCGGTGAGGGCGCGCCACTGATCCGGCTGTGCCGTCGCCACGTCCACATCGAAAGCGCCGTTATTATGGATGTCGATGAGGCCCGGCGCGAGGATGCCGGACGTTAGTGACACATGATCGCCGCCTTGATCCGGCGCATGATCGAGCACCGCGGCGATCTGACCTCCTTCGAGGACCACAGCGCCAGGGCCGCTGAGCCGCCCGCCAATCAGCAGGCACGGCGCCGAGATGATCATTCCCAAGCAAGTCGCCAGAGGTTTGCGCGCTTCAAGAGTTTAAAAGCATTGGTCCCAAGGGCCGGCCGGCGAAAAGATGGACATGGAAATGCGCGACTTCCTGATGGCTATTCGGCCCCATATTGGCGAGCAGGCGGTAACCTTGATCCTCCAGCCCGAGCAGCCTTGCCACATGACCCACCGCGCGGATGAAGCCCAGAACCTCCGCGTCATCGGCCTTCGCGGAAAAATCGGCGAAAGACACGTAATCGCCTTTGGGAATAATCAGCACATGCGTCGGCGCTTGGGGATTGATGTCGTCAAATGCCAGGGCAAAATCGTCCTCGTATTGCTTCCGGCACGGGATCTCGCCGCGCAGGATGCGGGCAAAGATATTGGTTTCATCATAAGGCGGCTTGCCGCTCACGCCAGCCATGATCAGCCTCCTCTTTCAGGGAATTTTCCGGGTCTCGGCGATTGACATCAGCATGGGCCTTCCGGCTTTTTCGGCAATGCCGCTAATGCCTTCACGGCGCATGAGTTCAGCCCAGACATCCTCCGGGCGCAGCCCCGCCGCCACCCACATTACCAGAAGGTGATAGAGCACGTCAGCGCTTTCGGCGATCAGCGGATCACGATTGCCGGCCACCGCCTCGATCAGGCATTCCACCGCTTCCTCGCCAAATTTTTGCGCCACTTTCGGCATGCCGCGGGCGAGCAGGCGCGCCGAATGGCTTACCATTGGATCGGCCGATTTACGCGCGACAATAGTTGACCAAAGCCGGTCAAGCACCCGCGCATCCGCAGCGTCGGCACGCGGTACGCCGACGAGGCCGAGCGCCGCTTTTTGCGCGACGGTTTTTGGCCCAAGCGACTTCATCGCCGGCTGCTTTCGCGGTTTAGCCTTGACGGCTTGCTTCCCGGTAAGTTGCTCGCCTGAGGCGGGAGCGGCTTTTCGCTTGGTGGTTTTCTTTGCCATCGGGCGCTAACAGCTCATCGGTTGAGCAATGGCGTGCTGCAAGCGAACCGGCAGGCCCGCTTGGTGAAGCGTCCGCTTTACTGCATCAATGCTGAAGGCGCCGAAGTGAAAGACGCTGGCAGCGAGCAATCCGGTCGCGCCGGCGCGCGCGCCGTCAACAAAATGCTCAAGCGCGCCAACGCCGCCGGAGGCAACCACCGGGGCCCGCACCGCATTGCAAACCGCGCGCAGCAGATCGAGATCAAAGCCCTTGCCGGTGCCGTCCCGGTCCATCGAGGTGAGCAGAATTTCTCCAGCGCCCAGCGCTATCGCGCGCTGGCACCAGCCGACCGCATCGATGCCGGTGCCTTGCCGCCCGCCATGGGTGAACACTTCCCAGCCGCCTTTGCCGTCCGCGCGCGCATCGACCGCGACGACCACGCATTGGCTGCCGAATTTGCGCGCCGCTTCGGCGACCAGTTCTGGACGCGCCACGGCGGCGGAGTTTATCGAGCATTTATCAGCGCCGGCCAGAAGCAATTTCCGTATATCCTCGGTGGAACGCACGCCACCGCCCACCGTCAGCGGCAGGAACACCCGCGCCGCAGTGCGCGACACGACGTCAAGTATGGTGTCGCGCTGCTCATGGCTCGCGGTGATATCAAGAAACGTCAGCTCATCCGCCCCCGCCGCGTCATAAACCGCCGCCTGCTCGACCGGATCGCCCGCATCGCGCAGGCTGACAAAGTTGACGCCCTTGACGACGCGTCCATCCTTGACATCGAGGCAGGGAATGACGCGAAGCTTCAGCATCAGGCGGCCGCCTGCAAGGCATCGGCGTCGCGAATGCTGCCGTCATACAAAGCGCGGCCAATGATGACGCCCCGAATATTGGTCGTTTCGCTCGCCGCTTGCTTGAGAGCGGTGATGTCCGAAAGCCCGGCAAATCCGCCGGAAGCAATCACCGGAACGCCCGCATGCCGGGCAAGCGCCTGGGTGGCGGCAATGTTCACGCCTTCCAGCATGCCATCCCGCGCAATATCGGTGTAAATGATCGCGGCGATTCCCGCATCGGCCAGCCGCGCCGCGAGATCGCTTGCTGAAATCGAGCTTGCTTCCGCCCAACCTTCAACCGCCACGATGCCCTCTCGCGCATCGATGCCGACGATAATTCGTCCCGGATAGGCGCGCGCCGCCTCTCGCACCAGGTCAGGGTCTTTCACCGCCGCGCTGCCCAGAATGACTTTAGCGACGCCATGATCTAGCCAGGCCTTGATAGCCCGCATGTTGCGGATGCCGCCGCCGAGTTGCACCGGAAGCGTCACCGCTTCAAGTATCTCGCGAACCACGTCGCCATTAACCGAAACGCCGGAGAACGCGCCGTTCAAGTCCACGATATGCAGCGCCTGAAACCCTGCCGCCTCGAAGGCGCGCGCCTGCGCGACGGGATCGTTATTGTAAACCGTCGCCTGATCCATCGCGCCACGGGTTAGACGCACACAAACCCCATCTCTTAAGTCGATGGCCGGATAAAGCACGAGGCCCATCACTCTCCGCCTTGTAACAACTTGTAGTAGTAGTGCCCTCGAATACGCTTGCCGTCTACCCTTGCATAGGCAGGATGGGTGCCCCAGCGAATGAATCCTGCCGCTTCATACAGCGCGATAGCCGCCACTTGGGTTTCCCTGACATCAAGATTGAGGACGTGAAAGCCAAGCGCCCGCGCGCGTTCCTCGACCCGCGCCAGAATCAGCCGCGCCAGCCCATGGCCACGCGCGTAAGGGGCAACGAAATTATGCGCGAGCGTTGCCCCAAAAGCCTGCGCTTCGTTATTGCGGGGCGGGCGGACCAGCTGCGCCGCGCCATAGATTACGCCATCCATCCGGCCAACAAACAGCTCGCGGTCCGGCACCATCAGCAGGCCCTTGAAATATTGTTCGATCACGCCGCGTCCGGGCGGCCGCAGCCAGCCGAAGCCGCCGCCATCGATGATCGCCGCGTCGGCGGCCTCGCAGAGCGCGTGCAGATCATCGTCCGGCGCCTCGGCGAGGCGGTCCACCGCAAGCGTGGCGGGAACCGGAAGATCCGGTTTCAGGGCGACCATGTCAGGAAATTCCTTAATATGCGCAAGCCGACCTCCTGGCTTTTCTCGACATGAAACTGTGTGCCAGCGCGATTGCCGCGCGCCACCATCGCGGTAACCGGGCCGCCATAATCAGTGCTGGCGAGCAGATCGGCAGGGTCACCACCTGAGAACGCAAAAGAATGGACGAAATAGGCATGGTCATCAGGCAGCAATCCATCAAGCAAAGGGTGTGCGCCTTTCGTGAAACTCAATCCGTTCCAGCCCATGTGCGGCAAGCGCAGGTTGCTCGATGGAAGTTCGGCGATTTCTCCTTTCATCCAGCCGAAGCCCGGCGTGACTTCATGCTCCAAGCCGCGTTCCGCCATCAACTGCATGCCGACGCAAATTCCGAGGAAGGGTATTCCCCGGTCAACTTGTCCAAATATCGCCTCGCGCAGCCCCGGAACCGCCGCAAGGCCTCTGGCGCAATCGGCAAAGGCGCCTTGGCCGGGCAGCACAATGCGGTCAGCGCTGGCGACGCAATGCGGGTCCGAGGTCACCCGCACCTCCGCGGCAAGCCCGGCGCGCGCCGCGGCAATCGCCAGCCCACGCGCCGCCGAAGTTAAATTGCCGCTGCCATAGTCGATTACCGCGACAATCAAAGACTGCCTTTCGTGGAAGGAATGACGCCCGCCGCGCGCGGATCGGGCTCGATCGCCATGCGCAAGGCGCGGGCGACCGCCTTGAAAGCCGCTTCCGCCACGTGATGCGCGTTATGTCCTGCGCGTTGGGTGACGTGCAGCGTAATGCCCGCATTGCCCGAGAGGGCGCGGAAAAACTCCTCGACCAGTTGGGTATCCATATCGCCCAGCATCGGCCGCTCGAACGAAACTTGCCACACCAGGAAAGCGCGGCCCGATATGTCAATCACCGCATCCACCAGCGCTTCGTCCATCGGCGCCGCGGCAAAGCCGTACCGCCTGATGCCAGACTTATCTCCGAGCGCGTCGCGAAGCGCCTGGCCGATGACAATTCCGGTGTCCTCGATTGTATGATGGGCGTCGATATGCAGATCGCCCTCCGCGCTGATCGTCAGGTCAAGCATCGCGTGGCGGCCAAAGGCAGTCATCATATGGTCGAAAAATCCAATGCCGGTCGCGATATCGGTGTGCCCGGAGCCGTCAAGGTCTAGCCTGACGGCGATCTCGGTTTCCGATGTGGCGCGGTTTCGCTGAGCATGGCGTGACATGGCGGCTCACTACTCCAAAGCGTCAACCGCGCAAAGCCTTGGAGACTACTTGATCCCGCCCGTCTCTCCAACCTCGTCTCAATGATTGATCTGCTCCAGCGCCAGCCCTCTTGTCGAGGGGCCGAGCGAAATCATGATAATCCCCACAATCATCGCGGCGCCGATGAATATCGCGACGCCCGGCACGCCATGATCGTTTAGCAATATGCCGATGGCGAGGCCAGCGAAAGCGCCGGCCAACCGACTCCAGGAATAGACGAAGCCGACCCCGCGCGCCCGGATGCGTGTCGGGTACAGTTCCGCTTGATAGCCATGAAAGGAAAAGGACATCACATTGGCCGCCAGGGTGAACAGCACGCCGAGCACGATCAACACGCCCGGCGCGTTGCTGATCGAGAATAGCGCCATGAAGACGCCCATCAGGAACAGGCCGCCGATAATTTGCGCTTTGCGCTCGAAACGATCGGCAAAGAACACGCCGAGAAGCGGGCCGCACGGATTGGCAATGGCGATGATGAAGGCATATTCCAGGCTGGCTGTCACATGGATGCCTCTGTGGATCAGCAGCGTCGGCACCCAGGCGGCGAAACCATAAAAGCCGATCACCTGCGCCATATTGAAAACCGAAAGGATGATCGTGCGCTTGCGATAAAGTGGACTAAAAATCTCCAAAATCGATCCGGCGCCCGCTTCCTCCGGCGCCGCTGGCTGCGGCTGCGGCAGAGCCGCGCCTTTTTCACGCGCCACGCGCTGTTCGATTTTCGTGACAATCGCGTCGGCTTCATCGATCCGGCCATGCCGCGCCAGCCAGCGCGGGCTTTCCGGAATGCCGCGCTGCAAAAAGAACACCGCCACCGCGCCAACCGAGCCGATCAGGATGACGACGCGCCAATAATCCAGGCCGAACGGCTGTGTTCCTTTCAAGATAAAGGCAAGAAACGCGATAACCGGCACCGCCGCGAAGGTAATGACCTGATTGACTGAAAAGGCCCGGCCACGTTCGCCTCTGGGGATAAGCTCCGAGATATAGGTGTCGATCGTCACCAGTTCGACTCCCAGGCCCACCCCGGCAATGAACCGCCAGATGTCCAGCGCGAAGCCGGAGGTCTGAAAGGCCATGATCGCGGTGCACACCATGTACCAGAGCAACGATCCGGTGAAAATGATCCGCCGCCCGAACCGGTCCGCCACCTGCGAGAATACCAGCGCGCCAAGCCATAGCCCCGCGAATGTTGCAAAGACAAAAGTGCCGAAGCCGGCCACCGCGATGGCTTTAAGACTGGCAAACGCGCCAAGCGATTGGGGGGTGAACAATCCGGAATGGATCATCCCGGGCGCCACATAGCCGGTGAAAAACAGATCGTAGAATTCGAAGGCGCCGCCCAGTGAAATCAGGACTACCATGGTCCAGACCGTGCGCGAGGGTGGCAGACGGTCGAGCCGAGCCGCGATTTCAGCCGATTTTTGTGCGGACATCGTTGAACGTCTTTCCCTGGTGTCGCCGGACATTATCGAGGGGAGGTCGCGGATTGCAACCCTGTAATGTTTAGGCCTGTGAACCTCTTGCTACCGCGCCGGAATGCCACCATCTCGCGAACAATGCAAAATCCTCATGATCCGGTCGGCTGGCATGGCACGACCATTCTCTGCGTTCGCCGTGGCAGCGCCGTCGCCATGGCAGGCGATGGACAAGTAAGTCTTGGCAATACTGTCGTTAAAGGCAATGCGCGCAAGGTCCGGCGCATCGGCTCCGGTAGCGTCATCGCCGGTTTCGCCGGCGCCACGGCGGACGCCTTTACCTTGCTGGAGCGCCTGGAGACCAAGCTTGATCGTTTTCCGAACCAGCTTGAACGCGCCTGCGTTGAACTCGCCAAGGACTGGCGGACCGACCGTTACCTGCGCCGCCTCGAGGCGATGATGGCAGTGGCGGATAAAGACCACAGCTTCACCCTGACCGGCAATGGTGACGTGCTGGAGCCGGATGACGGCATCATCGCCATCGGCTCAGGCGGCAATTTTGCTTTGGCGGCCGCTCGCGCGCTGATGACGGTTGACGGGCTGGACGCCGAGGAAATTGCGCGCCGGGCGATGAAAATCGCCAGCGATATTTGCATCTACACCAACCAGAATGTGATTGTTGAAACACTGTGATCGATAGCCCCACCTATACGCCGCGCGAGATCGTCTCTGAACTCGACAGGTTCATCGTCGGCCAGAACGACGCCAAGCGCGCCGTCGCCATTGCGCTCCGTAACCGCTGGCGCCGCCAGCAATTGCCGGAAGACCTGCGCGAGGAGGTCGTGCCGAAGAACATCCTGATGATCGGCCCCACCGGCTGCGGCAAGACGGAAATCGCCCGCCGCCTTGCCAAGCTTGCCCAGGCGCCATTCATCAAGGTCGAAGCCACCAAATTCACCGAAGTCGGCTATGTTGGCCGCGATGTCGAGAGCATCGTGCGCGACTTGGTCGAGGTCTCTATCGGCATGCTGCGCGACCTCAACCGCAAGGGCGTGCAGGCTAAGGCTGAATTGGCCGCCGAGGAAAAACTGCTGACCGCTTTGGTCGGCGAGGGGGCTTCCGCCGATACCCGCAATAAATTTCGCCGCATGCTTCGCAATGGCGAGCTTGAGGATAAAGAAATCGAAGTTGAGGTCGCCGATCAGGCGCCGGTGGCGATCGGCCAGATGGACATGCCCGGCATGCCGCCGGGCGGCGCGATCAATCTTGGCGACATGATGAAGTCGATGTTTGGCAGGAACGCTCAGAAACGCCGCCTAACAGTGGAAGCCGCCCGAGCCGCGCTGGCGCGTGACGAGGCGGACCGGCTGCTGGATACCGAATCGCTGACCAAGGACGCGCTGTACCATGCCGAAAATCACGGCATTGTCTTCCTTGACGAGATCGACAAGGTCTGCGCCCGCACCGAAAGCGGCTTCCGCGGCGGTGACGTCTCTCGTGAAGGCGTGCAGCGCGACCTGCTGCCGCTGATCGAGGGCACGACCGTCACCACCAAATACGGCCCGGTAAAGACCGACCACATCCTGTTCATCGCCTCCGGCGCTTTCCATGTGGCAAAGCCATCCGATCTTCTGCCGGAATTGCAAGGCCGCCTGCCGATCCGGGTGGAGTTGGCCTCGCTAACCCGCGAGGATTTCCGACGCATCCTCACCGAGCCGGAGCATTCGCTGCTCAAGCAGTACATAGCCCTCATGGGCACCGAGAAGGTGGTTTTGACCTTTGCCGATGACGCGGTGGATGCGCTCGCCGGATTGGCCGCCGACATCAATGACCGCGTAGAGAATATCGGCGCCCGCCGGCTGGCGACAGTGCTGGAACGGTTGCTGGAGGAAATCAGCTTCTCAGCCACCGACCGGGCCGGCGACGGCATCGTGGTCGATGCCGCCTATGTCAACGAGAAGGTGGCGCCGCTCGCGGCGAAAGGCGATTTGAGCCGGTTCATCCTCTGAGTAAAGAAGCGTGTTCAACCAGATTGAAGACGCTTCTGCTTTTTTTATCGGATAAGCCTGACGGAAACGCCGAGCGCCGGCGCCGCCTGTTCCCATATGCGATCAGCCGTGACCGCGGCCGCATTGATTTGAGCGGCCAGCGCCAGGCAAAACCGATCTCCGAGCGATAAGCCGAAGCGCTTGGCGACAGGCGACATTAATGCCGCTGCCACGGCAAGTCCGGCATTGGCGGGAATTACAGCCAGTGGAAGTTCCTCGACAATCTGTCGGATTACCTCTGCGGGCATCCCGTTTAACGCTAAGCGGCCAGCCACTTCCGAGAGATTAACCGAGCTAACTTGAGCGCCTTCTTCAATCGCCGTAAGGGCGAGCGTTGCACCGTCTTCATTCAGAAGCAGCGCCAGTATCGCTGACGCATCCATGACGTTCATCGCCTAAAATTTCCAAACTAGATGTCGTCACGCATAGATTCCTCATGCCGGTCAGCAAGAAAACGGTCCACGGTTTCGCCAGAACCGGCTAGATGCTGGCGGACCTGATCTTGCAATGAAGCGATCACGCTGCGCACCGGGCGAATGCGTAATTCACCATCTTCAAGGCGAATGACGACCGTGCCGCCTGCTTCCAAACCAAGCTGCTTGCGCTGCTTTGCCGGCAGGCTAATGCGGCCGTTTTCCGCTACATGTACCAACGTAGTTTCCGTATTCATGACCCTAGAAGAACTTTGCCAAAATGCCAAAAAAACAAATACACGAAAAATACCAAAATTCTTAATATAGCAAATTCGCTACTCTGGCAATAAAATTTTCATGCCAATTATATTGGCAAATCATGTTCCCGCGCCCAAGCCAGCAACGGTTCGCGCAAGCTGGCGCCGGCGGCGCCTGAACGGCGCAACTCCCGCAGGACCGGGCGCAATTCATCCAGATCGGTCTCGGCCAGTAAGGCTTTCACCGGCAGGATAGCCGAGCCCGACATCGACAGCGTGTTGACGCCAAGCGCTGCGAAGGCGAGGGCGTCCAAGGGCCGTCCTGCCGCTTCGCCGCAAATCGAAAACGCAACCTCTTCTTCGGCGCAAGCGGTGGCTAAGCCTTCGATCAGCTCCAGCACCGGCGCCGAAAGCACATCGTATCGCGAAGCTAGTTTCGGCTCGCCGCGATCCGCTGCGAACAGGAACTGCATCAGGTCATTGGTGCCCAACGAGATAAAATCGGCTTCGGCAAGCAGTCCGGGCAGCTGGAACAGCATCGCTGGCACCTCAAGCATTGCGCCCACTTCTACGCTCGAAGGTGGATGTGGCGACTTCGCGACCTCGGTTTCCAGCAGATCGCGCGCCGCGCGAAATTCGGCAACTGTCGCCACCATCGGGAACATGACCGACAACGCACGACCCTTCGCCCCCAGCAGTAGGGCGCGGATTTGCCGCCGTAAAATGGCCGGACGATCCAACCCGATGCGCAGGCTTCGCCAGCCCATCGCCGGATTTTCCACCACAGGCTCCGCCTCGCCGGGCAGCAGCTTGTCGGCGCCGAGATCGAGCGTGCGAAACACCACGCGCTGCCCGGCCACCCGGTCGAGAATGCGTTCATAATCAGCCGCCTGCGTTGCGACGTCGAGAATGCCGCCGGCAGCCAGCGCGGCGATTTCAGTGCGGTACAGGCCAATGCCCTCGGCGCCCGTGCGCTGCAATTGGTCAAGCTCCATTTGCAGCCCGATATTGAGCATCAAGGTGATCGCCGTGCCGTCTTTGGTTCGCGAAGGGCGGTCGCGATAGGCGGCAAGCGCCGCTGCCCTGCCGCTGCGCGCGGCGATGGCGCGTTCGTATAAACGGATCACGTCAGGATCAGGACGCAGAATATAGGCGCCACCCTCAGCGTCCAGCATGGCATCATCGCCTTCGCGCGATTGATCGAGCGCTCCGGCCTCGACGGCGAGAGCGGGTATTTCCAGAGCGCGCGCCAAAATCGCGGCATGGCCGCTGGGGCTCGCTTCCTCAATCACCACGCCGGCAATGCCGCGCCGGTGCCAGTCGAGCAGTTCCGCCGGTCCAAGCCGGCGCACCACCAGGATCATCCCCGCCGCATTATCAGGCTTCGGCCGCCCCGCGCCCAACGCCGTGAGCAGCCGGTCTACCATATCCTCGATATCAGCCAGCCGCTCGCGCAGATACGGATCGGTAATGCGACGCATCCGCCCGCGCAACTCGCTGCCCACTTGTTCGACGGCGGCCTCCGCGGTCAATCCATCCGCGATCACTTCGCGTACCTGATTAAGCCAGCCAGTTCCTTGCGAGATGAGACGATAGGCGTCCAGCACCTCGCGCGTCGCATGTCCAGCGGGCAGGCTTTCCGACATCAATGCGTCCAAATTCCGGTCTGCCGCGGTAATTGCGTGATCCAGCCTACGGAACTCAGCGGCGGGGTTATCGGCCAGCACGCGCTGCGGGCCGCCTGACCGGCCGTAAGCGAAGATCGGCCCGCAAACGATGCCCGGCGCCAACACGTGGCCACGAAAGCGGCGGGACAAGGCATCGCCGAAACCGCCCGAAGCTAGCCCAGCCGCGCCATGGCGCATCAGAATTTCACCGAGCAGCATGGCCACTGTGGAAATCGCTTCGGTCTCCATCTGGGTGAAAAGCCGCGCCTCGCGGCTTTGCACCGAAATCACTCCCAATGTCCGCCCGGCGCGCCGGATCGGCACTGACAGCATGGAGGCATAGGCCTCCTCGCCGGTTTCCGGCCGATAGGCAAAACCGGGATGATTTTGCGCATCAGGCAGATTAAGGATTTCACTCTGCGCGGCGGTGAGGCCGATAATGCCTTCACCGACCCGCAGCCTGGTCTGGCCGACCGCTTGCGGTTTCAAGCCATGCGTCGCCGCGAGTTCCAACATTTCGCCAGTCCGCGCCACATAAATTGAGCAGACCTCCACGAGCATTTCGGCGGCCACCAGCTCGACCATTTCAGCCAGGCTCGAATCTCCAGCCGCCAGCCGCTCGCGCAGCCGGGCGAAAAGACGTCGTGAGGCGGCGAGCGGCTTGCTACGCCGCTGTGCTGGCCGGGGCGTTCTGCTCACGAGCCATCAGGGCGGCAACCGCCTGCTCGATCAGTTCAGCGATAATTTCGGCGACGGGCTGTTCCGCGGCAACCATGCCGACCGATTGCCCAGCCATCACCGATCCCTGTTCGACATCGCCCTCGATCACCGCGCGCCGCAGCGCGCCTACCCAGAATCGCTCGATGGAAAGCTGCGCCGCCTCACGATCCAGCTCGCCCGCCTGAAACCGCCTGATCGTCTCGGCCTGATGCGCCATGAAATGCCGCGTTCCGCCATTGGCGAGGCCACGCACGGGAATTACCGGGAATTGCGCCTCGAGCTGCACCGAAGGCACGGCGTCCCGCGCGTTGGCGCGGATGAAGGCGCGCTTGAAATTCGCATGCGCGACGCTTTCGACCGAGGCTGCGAACCTGGTGCCGAGCTGCGCGCCGGCGGCGCCCATTTCCAGGTAACCGAGAATCGCTTCGCCGCGGCCCAAGCCGCCGGCCACGAAAATCGGCACGTCGTGGATATGCGGCAGAATTTCCTGCGCCAGCACGGTCAGCGAAACCGGCCCGATATGGCCGCCCGCCTCTGATCCCTCGATGATCAGCGCGTCGGCGCCGCTGCGCACCAGCCGTTTCGCCAGCACCAGGGCCGGCGCGAAGCAGATCAGTTTCGCGCCGCTCTCCTTCACCTTCCGCACCGCCGGGCCGGGTGGCAGGCCACCAGCAAGCACGACATGGCCCACCTCATGGGCAAGACACACATCGATCAATGCGTATAGATCGGGATGCATCGTGATTAAATTGACGCCGAACGGCTTTTTCGTCAGCGCCTTGGTCGCGATGATCTCGGCGTCCAGCAAAGCAGGGGTCATGCCGCCGCAGGCAATCACGCCGAAGCCGCCGGCATTCGACATCGCGGATACCAAGTTGCGCTCGCTCACCCAGCTCATGGCGCCCGCCATGATCGCGGTTTCGGTGCCGAGAAACCCACAGCCGCGCGCCCAGAGCGCGTCAAGCCTGGCTCTTGCCGCTGTTCCCGGCATACGTTCCAGCATCACGCGACATCCAGCCCGTAGGCGGTGTGCAAGGCGCGCACCGCGAGTTCGGTATATTCGGCGGCGATCAGCACGCTCACCTTGATCTCGCTCGTCGAGATTACCTGAATATTGATCCCGCGCGCCGCCAGCGCCTTGAACATGGTGCCCGCCACGCCGGCATGACTGCGCATCCCCACGCCCACCACCGAAAGCTTCGCCACATCGGCGTCGGCGACGATCTCGGCATAGCGGATTTCGCCGCGCATGGATTCCATCACGGCGCGCGCGCGCGGCAGGTCCGCCTTGTTGACGGTGAAGGTCATGTCGGTCGTGCCGTCGGCCGAGACGTTTTGCACGATCATGTCGACATTAATGCCGCCCTCGGCCAAGGGACCAAAAACGGCGGCGGCAATGCCGGGCTGGTCCGGCACCCGGCGCACCGTCACCTTGGCCTCATCCCGCGAATAGGCAATTCCGGCGACGACTTCCTGTTCCACGATCTCATCCTCATCGACAACCAGAGTGCCAGGCGCATCCGTAAAACTTGAAAGCACCTGCACCCGAACCCGCTCTTTCATCGCCAGTTCGACGCTCCGGGTTTGCAGCACTTTCGCGCCAACCGAAGCAAGTTCTAGCATTTCCTCGTAAGTGATCTTAGCGAGCTTGCGCGCCTTCGCAACAATTCGCGGATCGGTTGTGTAAATCCCGTCAACATCGGTATATATGTCACATCTTTCAGCGGAAATCGCCGCCGCTAGCGCCACCGCGGAGGTATCCGAGCCGCCCCGCCCTAAGGTTGTCACCCGCTTATCTTGCCCGATTCCTTGAAATCCCGCCACCACCGGCACCTGGCCCGCTGCCATGCGGCGTGTTAGTTCCGCACCGTCGATGCGCTGGATGCGCGCGCTGCCATGCTGCGCATCGGTGGCGACTGGAACCTGCCAGCCCATCCAGGATCGCGCCTCGACGCCGATGGTCTGCAAGGCAATGGCCAGCAGCCCGATCGTGACCTGCTCGCCGGTCGCCACCACCGTGTCATATTCCCGCGCGTCATACAGCGGCGATAGCTCCTGGCACCATTTCACCAGCTGATTGGTGGCGCCGGACATGGCCGAGACGACCACCGCCACCTCGTGCCCGGCCTCCACCTCGCGCTTCACCCGCGCCGCCACGTTGCGAATGCGGTTGAGATCGGCCACCGAAGTGCCGCCAAATTTCATCACGATGCGGCTCATGTCATTATCCGTTCAGCTTCGTCCATGCGGCTTCTTCGCCAAATCGCCAAAACGCCAAAACGCTGGGGCGCTTGCCGAGGCCATGCCAGAGGATCAAACTCGCCGCGTCACATACAGAGGCGGGAAGGCAAGGGCAATGCAGGCGGATCAGGCTGAAATCGCGCGATTCGACGCGCTGGCGGACCAATGGTGGGACCGGCGCGGCCCAATGCGGATGCTGCACGCAATGAACCCGGCGCGCGTCAGCTGGATCATGCGGCGCATCGAACAATATCTCCCGGCGAAATCGGCGCGCGTGCTCGATATCGGCTGCGGCGCCGGGCTGCTTGCGGAGAGCCTAGCCCGGGCAGGCTGTTCCGTGCTCGGCGTCGACGAGGCGGCGGCGGCCATCGAGGCGGCGCAGCGTCACGCGAAAGCGCATGCGCCTGGCCTTGACCTCGGCTATCGCGTTGCCAGCATCGACGAACTGGCCCAGGAAAACCAGCGTTTTCAGGTCATCACCGCGCTGGAAGTCATCGAGCATGCGCCCGATCCGCAAGGCTTTATCGACAGCCTGGCGACGCTGCTGGAGCCGGGCGGATTATTGTTCCTCTCCACACTGAACCGCACCGCCGCTTCCTATGGCGTGGCTAAATTGGGCGCGGAATACATGTTGGGGCTGCTGCCGGTCGGCACCCATGAATGGCGGAAATTTATCACCCCGCGCGAGCTAGGGGTGTTTTTTCGCGGCGCCGGCCTGCGCCTTGCCGATGCTTCCGGGCTGGCGCCAAACCTGCTCGCCGGCGGCTTCCGGCTGACCCAGAACATGCAAGTGAATTACATCGCGATGGCAATGTCGGGGCGTTGAAGGTATATCCGGACCATGGACAGCATCGACATTCCCTATGATCCGCCGCTTGGCCACCGCCATGTTTTTCTCGGCGCGGGGCATGAGCGAAACGAAAATCGCACCTGGATGGTGGTCGGGCTTTGCACGGCGATGATGCTGCTGGAGATCATCGGCGGCTACGCCTTCGGCTCCATCGCCTTGGTGGCAGACGGCATCCATATGAGCACCCATGCCGGCGCCATGCTTCTAGCAGCTTTGGCGTATCGCTATGCCCGCCGCCATGCCGAGGATGAGCGCTTTGCCTTCGGCACCGGAAAATTGGGTGATCTCGCCGCCTTCGCCAGCGCCATCGTGCTGGCGCTTTTATCGATCCTGGTCGCCTATGAGGCGCTGAGCCGGCTGTTCGCGCCGATCCGCATCGACTACGCGGCGGCGCTGCCTATCGCCGGGCTCGGCCTGCTGGTCAACGCCGCCAGCGCCTGGATATTGAGCGGCGGCCATGATCACGGGCACCAACATGGGCACGACCACGGCCATCATGACCACGATCATCGCCATGAGGAAGAGGCTCGGCTCATTGAAACGCCGGCAGGCTTATTAAAATTGGAAATCTTCGAGGACGGCGTGCCGCCGCGTTTTAGGCTGCATGGCGTACCGCCAGGACAAGCGCAAGGGACAAGCATCGAAATCCTCCGCCCCGATGGCGCCCGGCAAGGCTTTGCCCTGCGCCTGCGCGATGGCTTCCTCGAATCCTTGGATGAAATTCCCGAACCACACGAATTCCAGGCGCTGCTGCGCCTGGCGGGGCAGGAATATTGCCTCAGTTTCAAGGAACACGCGCATGACGCGGCGACGGCGCGCGACAACAATATGCGCGCTGCCTATGTTCATGTGCTGGCCGATGCCGCCGTGTCGATCCTCGTGGTGCTCGGCCTGCTTGCCGCCAAATTCTTGGGCTGGACGTTCATGGACCCGGTGATGGGGATTGTCGGCGCGCTGGTGATCGCTAATTGGGCCTATGGGCTGATCCGCGCCGCCTCCGCCGTATTGCTGGACATGGCGCCGAACCGCGAGATCGCCGCCCGCATCCGCGCTACCCTAGAACAGAATGGCGACCGCGTCACCGATCTGCATATCTGGCGCGTTGGCCCTGGCCATCTCAGCGCCATCGTCTCGCTGGCCACCGCCCAACCGAAAGCCGTAGCCAGCTACAAAACCCGCCTCGCGCATATCAGTAGCCTATCGCATCTGACAATTGAGGTGGATGCGCGATAAGCCTCGAACCGCGATCTGAGTTCCTTGAAATAGGATCACGCAATGCAAACCATCCGGTGATCCAAGGAGGAACACCGATGCTTACCCGCGTCGCCATCTATGAAGGCACGATCGAGACCGGCAAGGAAGAGGAATTCTTCGCCCAGGTAAAATCAAAGCTGGAGCCGATGTGGCGACAGTTTCCCAACGTCACCGCGGTGCGTGTGCTTCGTACTACGCAGCCCGACCCCGATGCGCTCCCTGTGCCGATGATCCTGGAGATGGATTTCCCGTCGATGGCAGCCATCCACGAATGCCTGCATTCGGATATCCTGCCGAAAGCCCATCAGGCGACGCTGGATGTGCTGAAGCTGTTCAAGGGCCGGTTCTATCACCTGATCACCGAAGCGCGGAGCCTGCCGCCCGATCCGCAACATTAGGCCTTTCAATTTCTCGATCAGCCTTATGTTTGTTTATTAGAGCCAATCCCGATCAAGTTGGATCACCCTTGTGATCCATGATCGGGTGAATCGGCTCGATAAAATAAAGTGGATAGAGCAGTTTCAGATCAATCTGATCGGAAACTGCTCTATCGGCAAAAAAGGAATGATCGATGTTGTGGAATGCCTCAACCATCAATGGCTATACGATTGACGCGAGCGATGGCCAGATCGGCGCCGTCAGCGACCTGTTATTCGAGGATGCGGACTGGGCGGTGCGCTGGCTGGTGGTCAAAACCGGCGCGCTGCTATCAGGCCGCAAGGTTCTCCTGCCGCTTTCGGCGCTTGGGCAGCCTGATGCGAAGTCGAGCCGCATTCCCGTCAGCCTGACCATGCAACAAGTCCAGGACAGCCCGGATGTCGATGCCGATCTGCCGGTGTCGCAGCAGAGCGAAGCCCAAATTGACACCTATTACGGACGCGCCGTATCGGCAAATGACGGCAGCCAGCCGCATCTTCGCAGCATTGCCGCGGTCACCGGGTGTTATATCCATGCGACCGATGGCGATATCGGCCATGCCGAGGATTTTCTGATCGATGATTCCGGCTGGAGCATTCGCTACCTCATCGTCGATACCCAGAACTGGTGGGCCGGCGAGAAGGTTCTGATCTCGCCCCGCTCGGTGCGGCGGATTAGCTGGCAAGATAAGCTGATCAGCCTCGATGTCAGCCGCCAGAAGGTCAAGGACAGCCCGCGTTACGATGCCACGCGCACGGTGGACGGCATGTACGAAGAGGAATTTTATACCTATTACGGCATTAAGTTCACGCCAAAATCAGGGACGCAGGGCTATAAGGTCGGCGTGCGATGACGAAGGAGGGCAAGTAGTCCGTCACGCCTGAGCGCTGAGCGCCTTTTCAACCGCCGCTACCGATTCTTCCAGCGCGCCAGGCTCGAACGGCGAGGTCAGTTGTGCCGATGCCACCAACTCCAGAAACGGTGCCGACCCGCCGCGCTTGCAAAGCGCGATATAATCATTCAGCGCCACCTGATAATTCCGCCGCGAGCGCGTCCAGAATTGCAGCGCGCAGCATTGGGCAAGGGCGTAATCGATCATGTAGAAGGGATAAAGGTAGAGGTGCAGCACGTACTGCCACCAGCCGCCATTCGCCTCATGAGCGAGATCGCCCCAGTCAGTCCACGGCATATAATGCCGTTCCAGCCGCCGCCACGTCGCCTTGCGCGCTTCAGGCGACATTTGTGGATTGGCATAGACCTCATGCTGGAAATGATCGAGGCAGGCGCCGCGCGGCAGGAAGGTCATCGTGTTGGTCAAGTCCATCCGCCGGAACCGATCCGCCGCCGCATCGCCGACTAATAAGTCCGCGTGCGGATGCGACAGAAGCTCGAATGACATCGAGTGGATTTCGGCGGCCTCCGCAGTCGGCCATAAATAGTCAAGCAACGGCAAGTCACGGCTGGCATAGCTCTGAAACGCATGACCCATCTCATGCGTCAGCACCCGGATATCGTCAGAGGTTCCTGTGAAATTGGCGAAGATGAAGGGCATTCCCACGGTGGGAAAATCGGTGCAAAAACCGCCATTGCCTTTGGCCTTGCGATTTTTCAGATCGAGAAAGCCGCCGCCGTTCATTGTTTTATAGAAATTGGCGATGTCCGGATTCATCCGGTCATACATGGCCTGACCGGCGGCAACCAGCGGATCATGATCGCCAATCGGCTTTGGGTTACCTAGCGGATCGACAATCGGCTCATCCCAGGCATAAACCTTGTCCCAGTTGAAGGTTTGACGCCGCTGCTCCAGCAGCTTCGCGACCAAGGGCGTGACATGGGTGGCAATCGCCTCGCGATATTTCGCGACATCACCGGGAGTGTAATCAACCCGCCGCATCCGCCGGTAACCAAGCTCGATAAAGTTTTCGAACCCAAGCCTGCGCGCCATGCCATGACGCAGCTTCACCAGTTCATCATAGAGCGCATCAAGCTCCGCGCCGTTAGCGGCGAAGAACTCCGAGGCTTTCAACGCGGCTTCATGGCGGATGTCGCGATCAAGATGTTCCCGATATGGCGCCAAGCCTTCGAGATTAACGATTTGGCCGCAAATTTCGATCTGCGCCGAGGCGGTCAGCTCGGTGTAGCGGGCCTGTAGCTTCGCCTCCCGTTGCAGATCGGCCTCGATCTCCGGCGTGAACACGCTGGCATCGACCTGCCAAAGCCGCAGCGCGTGATCTCCCGCCGCATGGGCAACCGCGACACGATCCTCATGCGCCAGCAAGCGCTTCTTGAACGCAGTCTCATGATTTTGCGCCGCCGGCAGCAATTCGTCGCGATACTCCAGCGCCTGCTTAGCGGCCTGGTCCGCAGTATTCTGCTGAAATCGCAACTCGGTCAGCGCCGACCAGGTTGAAATCTTCCGCCGCAGCCTGTCAAAACTCGCCGCCGTCTCGGCGATTTCGCCATCATCGAGCAGCGCGTTCAGCGCCGCATAATCCTGCGCCAGCGACTCCCGCGTCGGGGTTTCGGCGGTGATCTGATCAAAGGTGATGCTCATCCAGTCATACTAAGGACGCGCCTCATGTAAATCCAGTTCACGCAGCGGCCTGATCCCGTCCTTCCCGGGATCATCCGTGGCCGGGCGCCCCTCTGCCGGGCGCCCCTCTGCAGGGCGCCCGACCGCCGGACCGCCCTCAAATTCCAGCCGCTGCTTGGGCAAGCTGCTGGGATAATTCTGTTGCAAAAACGCGATCAACCCCTCGCGCACCAGGCAGCGCAAATCCCAGGCCTCGCTGGAATTGCGCGCCGAAACCAGCGCGCGCAATTGGATGGTGCTCGGCAAGGCCTCGACGATTTGCAGCACCACCACCTTGCCGCTCCATAGCTTGGTGCCATGCACGATCTCATCGAGCCGCTTGCGCAGCGCGTCGATCGGCGCCGTGTAATCGACATGCAAATGCACCGCGCCGATCAGTTCGGAACTGTCCCGCGTCCAATTCTGGAAAGGATTTTCCAGCAGCCAGGCCAGCGGCACGATCATCCGCTGCCAGTTCCATATCCGCACCACGACATAGGTGCTGGTGATCTCGTCGATCCATCCCCATTCCCCGTTGATCACCACCGCGTCCTCGACCCGCAACGGCTGGGTGAGGGCGATCTGGATGCCGGCGATCAGGTTCGACAGCACGGGACGCGCAGCGAGGCCCACCACCAATCCCGCCGCGCCCGCCGAGGCCAGCAGGCTGACGCCATAGGCGCGCACCGCCGGAAACGCCATCAAGGCCCCTGCGACGGTAATCAGCACGATGAGGACGCGCGCGGTTCGCCTTAGGATTTGCCATTGCGTGACATGCTTGCGCGCCACGATATCGGCCTGCAAATCGCCGGTCTGCCGCGACAGCTTGAACGTGCTGAGCGCATCCACGACAATAATCACGCTCCAGCCAAGCAGCACGATGAACGCCGCGCTGAGCATCTCATCGAGCTTTGCCTGGATAGGCGTGGGAATCGGCGCCGCCGGAATGACCAAGGCGAAGGCGATGATGATCAAGGCGAATAGGAAAGGCCGCCGGGTCCGGGCGACGATGATATTGATCATCGGCTCGCGCCGGACCAGCACGCGCGGCAGCAGGCCGGCCAGCACGAAATAAACCAGCCAAGCGATGATCATCGCGCCGGTCAGCAAGGTGACGCTGGTCACCCAGTCAGGCCAAGCGCGGAGCGCGCTATGCAAAGCGTGAGCCGTGGGCGCGAGAGGAGCTTGAGCCATCAGACCTCCAGCGTGTTGTTAAACGACTGTCTGTCCTGAGAACCGGCTATCTCATAAATCGATCAAAAACCCCTGAACTTTGTTGCCAGAGAATTTGCCAGACAAGCAGCTTAACCCTGATGGCCTCTGAGGCTCAACCGCCGAAATAATTCGGCAGGACTTTTTCCGAGGCGGTTTTCGGATTTTCCTGAAGCAACGCCTTGTCGGTGGTCACAATGACCAGTCCCGCCATCGGATCGCCAAACCCATCGACGCCCTTCTTCACTTTTGCGGTAAAACTATCGCCCGGCTGTTTCTTGATATCGGCATGGACCGAGCAGTAGTAATACTGCAAGCCCGGATGACTGAAGCTGATCGAATAGGTGGGAACGGGGTTGCCTGCGCCCTTGGTTCCAGCAACAGTGCCGTCGAAGGTCTTGCTCTCGGCGCCGGTCGTTGGATTGTAGCCGATGATGGTGTGGCCGCCAGTGTCCTCGTTGACGAAAATCACCTTTTGGCCGGGGCGCACGGCGACCACGCCTTCCAGAAACATATTCGCGCCATTCATATGCACATAAACAGGCGGCGGCGCCGCGAAAGCCCTTGGCGCCAGGCCGGCAATCGTCAAACAGGCCAGCATGGCCCCACAGGCACTCCGATTGACAACGCTACGATTGGCAATGCTCCGGCTGACAATACTCATCGACCAAATCCTTATTTTGAGTTGAAATTTTTTCGCCTTATTAAGGTAGCTAGGAGGCAGGGGCTTCCACGTGAAGGGGCGCAAAGCGTGAAGCAGTGGTTTCAATCGGTCGCCAATGCCCGCTGATCAGCACCTCGCTTGGCTTGAACTGCGCCTTGTACGACATTTTCGGGCTTTCCGGAACCCAATAGCCAAGATAGACATAAGGCAGCCCCATATCGCGCGCCCGCGTGATCAATGACAATATCGCGTAGGTGCCCAGCGATTGCCGCGCGAGTTCGGGCGCGAAAAACGAATAAACCGCGGAAAGCCCGTCGCCCAGCCGGTCGGTCAGGCAAGCGCCCACCAAATCGCCGGATGGATCGCGAAATTCCGCGATCCAGCTTTCGATCGGGGTATCCTCGACCATCGCGCGATAATCGTAAAAACTCATCGTCGCCATGTCGCCGGCGCCATGCCGCGCCTGCTGGTAGCGCTGGAATAGCTGGAATTGTTCGGTCGTGGCGCGCGCCGGCATATCGAGCACGGAGAGCGGCGCATTCGCCGCGAGAATGCGTTTCTGCGTCCGGCTCGGGCTGAAACTGAATGCCATGACGCGTATCGGGATGCAGGACCGGCAGCCGGGACATACCGGGGCATAAGCGATGTTATGGCTGCGCCGGAACCCGCCGCGCGATAGCCGATCATGCAAGCTTTCCGCGGTGACGCCGGTCAGCTCGGTCACCACCTTCCGTTCGGTCCGCCCGGCGATATAAGGACAGGGCAGCGGCGCCGTCGTGTAGAAAAAATGCGGCCGATGCGGCGTGCGATAACTCATGACGGGTGCGCTCTAAGTGTCCGTTTGGAAACTGGTCGGTTGAGGGATGGCGAGGGATTTTTTGTGCAGGGCGGGGAGGAGTTGCCGCCTCGATGTGGTTCATCGAGGCAAAATTCCGAGCCGTCATTGCGCGGAAAAGACCCGCCAGACCGACCCGATCCAGTTTCCAAACGGACACTGAGCTGGGTTACCCAAAAATACGCGATTGGAAAGGCCGGCATCAGTAAAACCGCCCCGGCATCATAGCGCTGCGATGCACGACCACCAAGCCAGACAGAATGTCATGCGCCGCCCGATGCCGCTTGGTGATCAGCGCCAGCAGGAAGGGAAGGAAGCTGAGCGCAATGCTGAGGCCGAACAGCAATGTCCAGGTCAGCGCCTCGGCAAGATTGGGCGCGGCGAGGGATTGGTTCCGCCGCACCGCGATGCCGAGCAGCCGCTGCCCCGGCGTCGCCGAGGCGCGCGAGCAAAGCGCAAAAATATAGTAGAGCGGCGGTATCAGCGGCAGCAGGTGCAAGGCAATAAAGCCAAGGCCAAAGGTCAACACGCCAAACACAAAAATTGTCCAGGCGAGAGTCGCGGCAATGATGCTGATCACCATCATGTCGATCACGAAGGCAATCATACGGCGTGGCCAGACATCGCGGGTCAGCCACGCATCGGCGGGCTCGTTGGTGTTCAGTGAGAGACCTTGACTCATCGGTTTCAGCTCGATTGTTTCAATAATATGGCGCGGTCGCCGCGTTAAGGCAATGGCAAATCAATGGGATGAGGCAGCGCCTGCTCGCGTCATGGCCAAGCTTCGCGCATGGCCAGGCTTAGCGCATGGACATGGCGTTGCTCGGTTGATAGACCACCGGCAGCCGCGACGAGCGCCCATTGCCGGAATCGAATGATGAAAATTATCGCCTGCAACAGCAACCTTCTACTCGCGGAAGCGGTGGCCGCGAATTTGGGGCTAAAACTCTGCGAGGCGGTCGTTAAACGCTTCGCCGACATGGAGGTGCATGTCGTCATCCAGGAAAATGTCCGCGGCGAGGATGTGTTTGTCATTCAGTCCACCTCCTATCCGGCCAACGACAATTTGATGGAGCTGCTGATCACGATGGACGCGCTGCGCCGCGCTTCGGCGCGACGCATCACCGCCGTCATCCCGTATTTCGGCTATGCGCGGCAGGATCGCAAATCCGGCTCGCGAACGCCGATCTCCGCCAAGCTGGTCGCCAATCTGATCACCGAAGCCGGGGCCGATCGGGTTCTCACCGTTGATCTGCATGCCGGGCAGATCCAGGGCTTCTTCGATATACCCGTCGATAACCTGTTCTCCGAGGTGCTGTTCGCGCCCGATATCAAGCATCGCTGCGCCGGCCGGAATGTCATGGCGGTTTCGCCCGATGTCGGCGGCGTCGCCCGCGCCCGCGCCATCGCCCGCCGCCTCGATTGCGACCTCGCGATCATCGACAAGCGCCGGGAGCGCGCTGGCATCTCCGAGGTGATGAACGTGATTGGCGATGTGGCGGGGCGCGACTGCATCCTGATCGACGATCTGGTCGATTCCGGCGGCACCTTGGTGAATGCCGCCGATGCGTTGCTGCGCCGCGACGCGCGTTCCGTGCAGGCTTATGTCACGCATGGCATATTATCGAACGGCGCGGTCGCCAAATTTGCCGCAAGCCCTATCGAAATGCTGACGATCACCGACAGCATCATGGCGACGGAGGCGATGCGCGCTGTCACAAATATTCGCCAGTTGACCATCGCGCCCTTGCTGGCCGAGGCGATGCGCCGCATCTCTGACGAGACTTCAGTCAGTTCATTATTCGATTAAAACAAAGGAAGTTCATGAAACTGTATTATTCGCCCGGCGCCTGTTCGCTTGGCATCCATGTCATTCTCGAGGAGATCGGCAAGCCCTACGAGACGCAACTGATCAGCCTGAAAGAGGGCGCGCAACTCAAGCCTGAATTCAAGGCGATCAACCCGAAAGGCAAGGTGCCGGTGCTGCAACTCGATGATGGCGCGACGATCACCGAATGGATCGCCATCGCCGGTTGGTTGGCCTCCACCAATCCGCAGGCCAAGCTGGTGCCGGAGGATAAAATGGAATGGACGCGCGGCGCCGAGGCGATGTCCTATATCACCGGCACCATGCACGCCATGGGCTTCACCCGCATCTTTCGTCCCGAAAAATTCTCGCCCAACCCGGATGACAAGGAAAAAGTGCGCGACGAGGGCAAAAAAATATTTTCCGAGGGCTTTGGCGTGATGGAAAAGACGCTGGACGGCAAGGAGTGGGTGCTCGATCATTATTCTATCGCCGATGCCGCCTTATTTTATGTGTCCCGCTGGGCCGAAGCCAGCAAAGGCGCCGAACTGCCGCCGCATGTCGCCCAGCACTATCAGCGGATGAAGGCGCGTCCCGCCGTGCAGCGGGTGATGCAGGCCGAAGGCTTGGCTTAAATGATGGGGCTGCCGCGGCGCGGCTTCTGGTTCCTGCGCCACGGCCAGACCGACTGGAACGCGCGCGGCGTCTCGCAAGGCGCCGTCGATGTGCCGTTGAACGAGACCGGACGCGCCCAGGCGCGGGAAGCCGCGCCCTTGCTTGAGGGGCGCGGCATCATCGGCATCGTCTCCTCGCCGATGAGCCGGGCGCGCGAGACGGCGGAAATCGTCAACCAAACCCTGAAGCTGCCGCTCGATTTCGAGCCTGATCTGCGCGAAGTGATGTTCGGTGGCCAAGAGGGGAAACCGCTGGCGCCCTGGTTCCAACAGTGGCTGGATGGTGACTTCACCCCGCCAGGCGCGGAAAGTTTCGCTCAGTTAACCGCTCGCGCGGCAGACGTGATGCAGCGCGTGCTGGTCCGTCCTGGACCTTTATTGGTGGTCTCGCATGGCGCGATCTTCCGGGCGATGCGCGGGCTGATGGGTGTCACCGTGGAACTCGGCACCGCCAACGGCATCCCGATCCGCTGTGAGCCGCATGGCAAAGCTTGGCTGATGCAGCCCGCAGCTGAGCTATCGTTACCCGCCTAGTTCGCGGGAGCGCTCTGTGGCTTCGGCAATCGCCTTTGAAACCAAGGCTGGCCAGGCCGCATCAGCCATCAGCACCGAAAGCGCGCGCTCGGTGGTGCCTTTCGGGCTGGTGACGGCGCGGCGCAGCGCCGCCGCATCCTCGGCGCTGGCCGCCAGCAAGGCGCCTGAGCCGATAATCGTCTGCCGCGCCAGCAAGCGGGCCAGATCGTCGGGAATGCCTTGCTCAATCGCCGCGCGTTCCAGCAATTCCGCGAGCAGGAACACATAAGCAGGCCCACCGCCGGAGATCGCCGTCACCGGATCGAGCAGCGCTTCATCGCCGACAAATGAAACCAGCCCCGCCGCTTCCAGCAAAACGCGACCCAGTTCCAGCTGTCCGTCGGAGACATGCGGGCCGGCAACCGCGACAGTAATGCCCATCCGCACCGCCGCTGGCGTATTCGGCATGGCGCGAATGATGGCGGCGTTTTCCCCAAGCTGCGCGGCCAGCCAGTTGATTGTCTTGCCCGCCATAATCGATACTGAAAGACATGACTGCGCGCAGACCGCCAAAACCGGCACGACATCGCCTGCGACTTGCGGCTTCACCGCGAAAACCACCGCTTCCGGAGCGAACGCCGAACCGATCTCCGATACAGACGTCACCACCATAACCTGGTCATCCGTCAAAGCCGCCGCACCCGGCGACGGATCGACCACAACCACCTTGGAAATACCGGCCTCCCGCCAGCCTGCCAGCAGCGCCGCCCCCATGCGGCCGCCGCCGACCAGCAGTAAAGGCGGCAAACTCACGCGATGCGGCTCACGCTTCGCCTACACACTCCAGCATGGCGGCGGCTAAAGCCTCATCCGGCGATTTGCCGCCCCAGAGCACGAATTGAAAGGCAGGAAAAAACCGCTCGCACTCGGTGATGGCGATATCGACCATGTCCTCGACGGTTTCCGCCGAGGCGCCTTGGGTGCCGCGCAGCAGGATTGAATGGCGGAACACCGGCATCCCATCATCCGAATCCATGCCAAAATGGCCGATCCAGAGCTTTTCATTGGCGCGCGCCAGCAGTTCATAAAGCGCGACGCGCTGGCGTTCGGGAGCTTTCAGATCAAAGGCGCAAGAAAAATGCATGACAGAAATCTCATGCGACCACGAAAAATACAGTCCATAATCGCACCAGCGGCCTGGCGCCTCGGCGGCCATTTCGCTGTCGTTGCGGCGGTCGAACGCCCATTCATTGGCGGCGACCACCTGTTCGACAACATCGAGAGGGTTGGGGGAAGTTTCCGTGATTTCGGAACTCAAGTTTGGCATTTGGGTCTCCTCCTGCGTTGAGGAAGGCCGATAGGGAATGACCAGACCGCCAGGGACCTGATGATACGAGGTGTAGCGCGTCCCGGTCACGAATCGGACTCTACCGGGTTTTTGTTGCTGACCGCAATGAGGTTTAGCGAACCGCGATATTACAATATGTTGCGCCAATCCGCCAGGTTAAGCCGGCTGCCCCACATCGCGCTTGGCTTTTGCCCGCAGAACCCGCCGCTTCAAGCTACGGGCGACCTCGGTTAGCTTGCGATCCGGCGTCTCCAGCAAAAATGCGTCAAGTCCGCCTTTATGCTCAAGCGTTGCAAGTCCGCGCGGCGTAATGCGCATTTGCACAGTGGCGCCAAGCGCGTCGGACTGAACAGCCGAGACCTGCATGTTCGGCAGAAAGCGACGGCGGGTCTTATTATTGGCATGACTTACATTATTGCCGGACATTACGCCGGTTCCGGTAATTTCGCAGCGACGGCTCATGGCAGCACCTCGGTTAAACAACAGACCCAAACAAAAACAGCCGGTCGGTGACCGGCCATGCGGGTTTCAGCAAATTCTGCGGCAGGCTATGGCTAAATACGCTGCTCCGGTCAAGATGGGGCAGCATAGAGGATTTTCCGATCATGCTGATCCGAAAATCCTCTATGCTCTTTGGTTTATCGAGAGCCGATTCACCCGATCATGGATCACAAGAGTGATCCAACTTGATCGGGATCGGCTCTCGATAAGCCTAAGGCATCAGCCTCGCCTTGTGGAAAGGTTGTGCTTGGATCCGTTATTTATCGTTGGTTTCACCCGATAGAGGTGTTTCAACCAAACGGAATGATGGCGTATACTACCTGAAGTTTATAAAGGAGATATCGCGTGAACGAACAACGCCCGATCACCGATGCGGATGCCGGACCATTTTATATCTCGTCGACCGCTTCGCTGGCTGAACTGCGTCCGCGCATCCTGAAATCCGACGATGCCTTCGCGGTATTCGGCCATAATGGCGATATCACCGCCGGACCGGAATGGGCATCAGCCGCCAGCGCCGAGGGGCTGTATTACCGGGACACGCGGTATTTATCGCGGCTTGAGATGACCCTGAACGGGCATCGGCCAATGCTGCTGAGTTCGACGGTGAGCGCCAACAACACGATGCTGACCTGCGACCTCGCAAACCCTGATCTTTTGGGCGATGACGGCATTCAGCTAAATCATGGCGAAATCCATATCCGCCGGTCGAAATTTCTCTGGAACGGCGCCTGCCATGAACGCCTAGCGATACGCAATTTTTCGCTGCGCCCGCAGCCCCTTATACTGGATATCGCTTTCGCCGCTGATTTTGTCGATCTGTTCGAGGTGCGGGGCATGCCTCGGCCGCGGCGTGGACGGCTGCTGGAACCGCAAATCGGGCGCAATGCCGTCACCATCGGCTATATCGGTCTTGATGAACTCCGCCGCAGCACGATGATCAGCCTTGATCCGGCGCCGACGCGTCTTGCATGGGATAGGGCGGTGTTTGAAATCGCCCTGGAGCCGGGCGCTAATGTTGTGATCAATCTTGAAGCCCGCTGCCTCGAAGGAACTGGCGATGTGTCCGCGCCGCAGCCGGAATTCCTGCCCACCATGCGCGCCGCGCGGCGGGCGCGGCGGCTGCTTGCCGATCAGGCCGTCAAAATCGTCTCCGACAATGAGATTTTCAATGAAGCGATGCGCCGCTCGCAAGCGGATCTCGCCATGCTGGTTACTCAAACCGAGCAGGGTCCTTATCCTTATGCCGGCATTCCCTGGTTCAGCGCCGCCTTCGGGCGCGACGCGCTGATCACCGCGCTGCAAACCCTTTGGCTTGATCCTGAGATGGCGCGCGGCGTGTTGCGCTACCTCGCCGCTAATCAGGCAATCCAAGAGGATGCCGCCTCCGATGCCGAACCCGGCAAGATTCTCCATGAGGTTCGCTTCGGCGAGATGGCGCAACTCGGCGAAGTGCCGTTCCGCCGCTACTATGGAGCGGTCGATTCGACGCCGCTTTTCGTCATGCTGGCGGGCGCCTATCTCGATCGCACCAACGATATCAAAACTTTGCGCGCCATTTGGCCGAGCATCGACGCGGCATTGGGCTGGATCGCCAATTATGGCGATGCGGATGGCGACGGCTTTGTCGAATATGGCCGTAAATCGCGCGATGGGCTGGTCAACCAGGGCTGGAAGGACAGTTTCGACTCGGTGTTCCATGCGGATGGCCGGATGGCTGAAGGACCGATCGCGCTGGCCGAGGTGCAGGGTTATGTCTTTGCCGCGAAACGCGCCGCGGCGCGGATCGCCGATGCGTTGGGGGAGCCGGAACAGGCGGCCCAGCTATCAGCGGAAGCCGATATCCTGCAAACCCGGTTTGAGCGGGCGTTCTGGAACCAGGAGCTGGGGATGTACGCCTTGGCGCTGGACGGCAAGAAGCAGCCTTGCCTGGTGCGTAGCTCGAATGCCGGCCAGACGCTGTTCTCAGGCATTTGCGCGCCAGGGCATGCCCATGCCACGGCTGTCCGGCTGCTTGGCCCGAGTTTCTTCAGCGGCTGGGGCATCCGCACCATTGCGGCGGGCGAGGCGCGGTACAACCCGATGTCCTATCATAACGGTTCGGTCTGGCCGCACGATAACGCCTTGATCGCCATGGGCTTCGCGCGCTACGGCTTGCGCGAGGCCGTGGCGAAAGTGTTTACCGGCCTGTTCGAAACCGCCAGCCAGACCGATTTGCGGCGGCTGCCCGAACTGTTTTGCGGCTTTCCGCGCATGCGCGGCCAGGGGCCGACCGCTTATCCGGTGGCCTGTTCGCCGCAAGCCTGGGCGGCGGGAACCTTGCCGGCATTGCTGCAAGCCTCGCTCGGGCTTGGCTTCGATCCGGCCAATGGCGCTGTCAGCTTCGACCGCCCTGCATTGCCACGTTTCCTCAATCGCCTCGACATCCTCAATTTAAGTATGAACGAGGCGCGGATTGATGTCAGCTTCGCCAAATCCGCGAATGGCGCCGTCGCCATGGCCGCCACCGTTCGCCACGGCGATATCCGCGCTACGATGACGAGTTGACTGATTCAACCGGCCTGATCTCGCTAGGAGTCGTCTCGGGCATGATCAGCCAAACCAGAGCGGTCGCGGCGAGGCCAGCGGCGGCGAGGGCGAGAAATACGGCATGGTCGCCGACATGGGTGCCAACCCAGCCAGCAAGCAGCGTGCTGACCGAGGCGCCGGCGCCGACGGCAAGGCCAATCCCGCCCATGATAAGATTGAAATGGCCGCGCTCGCGGGCGATGTCGGCGGCGATCAGCGGCAGCAGCACGCCGATGACCGCGGCGCTGATGCCGCCTAACGTCTGCACCGCCACCACCGGCGCCGGTCCGGTGATCCCCGCCAGCAGCAGGCCGCGCAGCGGCTCGGCGCCGAAGCCGACGAGCAGCGTTGCCCGCCTGCCGTAGCGCTGCGCCGCCCGTCCGACCAAAGGCGAGGTCGCGGCGACGACGATCTGCGGCGCGACAATGCAGGCGGCGATCACGATATTGGCGAAACTGCCCGCCTTCGCTGCGATTTCATTGCCGATGAAAGGCAGCATGGCGGCATCGGAAAGCTGGAACAGAATGATGCATGCGGCAAAGGCCAAGAGCCGCCGGTCCAGCGCCAGATGCAGCAATTCCCGCGTCACCGGCTCACGCGGCCGCGCCGCTTCGCGCGCCGAACGCGTCCGCTTGCTCGGCTCGATCCGGCTCAGCGCGAGCAAGGCTGGCGCGCCCAAAGCCGCGGTGAGCGCGAACACCGATGAGCCGCTTATGTAATAGCCGGCGGCGCCCATCACCGCCGCCGAGATGCCGTTGCCGAGCGAGGCATAGCGGGCATTGCGCCCCAACCGCTCGCCGAGCGCATTGATCCCGACCAGGGAAATACTGACCGCGGCGATCGCCGGTCCTAGCATGCAGCTGGCGAATCCGTGCAGAATTTCCGCCAGGCTGATGCCGAGATAGCTAGGCGTTATCAGGAACAGCGAGGCGCTGCCGATAATGGCAAGGATGGCGAGCAAAGCGGCGAAGCGCTTGCTCTGCATCCAATCGACCAGCGCCCCGGCTGGCAACTGGCTCGCCATTGCCGTGATCGTACCGAGGCTGAGCACGCTGCCAATCGCGAGATCGGTCCATTTCTGCGTGGTGAGATAGATCGCGATGAACGGGCCAAAGCCGGTCTGCACATTGGCTACAAAAAAATTCAGCCAATCCAAGCCCTTGAGGCTGCGTGTCGAAGCCATAGACCGGCTTATTGGCTGCCGGACGGGGAATTTGCCCCTTGATGACTGGACCCTGTTTCGGCCCCGGATGCAGGGGCCGCATCTGATTTGCCGGCTGGCGTGGCGGCTTGTGGGGCAGGGGCTGGATGTTGAGACGGCGAAACTTCGGGGGGCGGCGGCGCGGGAGGCGGTGGTTCGGGGAGCGGTCCCGCAGCGCTTGATCCGGACGCGCTCTTACTGCTTGATAGTGGTTTCGCGGGCGCCGCGACCGGCACCGATTTGGCATCCGTATCATAGACCGGCATCGCCTTTATCTGCGATGCGTCGAGATACAGGCTGATGACGATCTGGTTTTTCACCACCTTGAAATTCAGCGCTTTCCACGCGACTGCGATGTTGCGGTTGCCGACGCCGAGAAATCCGGCGAACTCGATCACCGCCGCATGCGGTGTGCCCTTGCCGTTGACCAGCACATTGACGATCCGGCCGATCTGCTGGCCTTTAGCGTCGAGCACGGCGTCGCCTAAAATATCCTCCGCCTGGGCTTTTTGCATGTGCTCAAGCTTTGCGGGCGCCGCCGGTTTGGGCACGGGGGAGGCGGGCTTTGCGGGCGGAAGCTTGACAGGCGCGGCCAATTGGCCTTCAGGCGGGCCGGACGCATCGGGATTATATTGCGCCCAACCGATACGCACGAATCCCGCCATCAACCCTAATGTCAGCAGCATTACGGCACTAATGTTCACGCCGCGCATTCGCCTTTCCGCTCAATACATATGTTGACCGCCATTGATCGACAACGTGGAGCCGGTGATGAAATCAGCCTCGTCGGCGGTGAGAAACACCACGCCGCGCGCGATATCCTCGGCTTGGCCGAGCCTGCCGCGCGGAATGCGCGCGATAATTTTTTGCAGCACATCGGCGGGCACGGCGCGCACCATCTCGGTATCGACATAGCCGGGAGCAATCGCGTTCACCGTGATGCCGAAGCGGGCGCCTTCCTGCGCCAAGGCCTTCGTGAAGCCGTGGATGCCGGATTTCGCCGCGGCGTAATTGACCTGCCCATATTGCCCCGCCTGTCCGTTGATCGAGCCGATATTGACGACCCTGCCGAATTTCCGCTCGCGCATGGCGTCGAAACAGGCCTTGCTCAGGTTGAAGCAGGAGCCGAGATTGGTATCAATGACCGCGTCCCACATGTCGCGCGTCATTTTGACGATGGTGGTGTCGCGGGTGATGCCGGCATTATTGACCAAAATTTCGACCGGCCCGTGCTTGGCGGCAATCGAGGCGATAGCGCCCTTGCATTGCTCGAAGTCGCCGGCGTCGAACTGCATGGCCTCGATGCCGTGCTGGGCGGTAAACGCCTCGGCCGCCTCTTTGTTGCCGGCGTAGCTGGCGATCACCTGCCGGCCCGCGGCATGAAGCGCGGTGCTGATCGCGGCGCCGATGCCGCGCGTGCCGCCCGTGACGAGTGCGATGCGTTTCATGGTGTTTTCCCTCCTCCGTTCGTTTTGCCGGGTATCCCGTGCTCATACTGAGGCATGGCTTGCCTAAAAGTCCATGGTTTAAGTCCATCATTTCATGCCGCTTCAGCCCCATTTATCGATATGGGCACGCCGGGCGCGGCGCGCCACGTAGCGGGCCCAGGCGGCGAAAGGCAAAAGCGGCGCGAAAAGCACGACCGGCTTCCACCAGCGCGGCGCGTGGAGAAAGGCCAGCATCGCGCCGCCGCCGAAGAGCGCGAACCCCCAATACATCGCCGCGATCAGCCGGTCGTCCATCCCGGCGCGGTGGGCCACTTGATAGAGATGCCCGCGATGCGCGCGCGCCAGATTTTCACCTGCCCTCGCGCGGCGGACCAGCGTGAAGCTGACATCCAGCAGAACCCCGGACAGCAGCAAGGGGACGATGAGAAATGATAGCGAGACATCCTGATATCGCGTGGCCGCGATGCCGAGCAAGGCGAGCATGAAACCGCAGAACTGGCTGCCAACGTCGCCCATGAAAATTTTGGCCCGCGGGTAGTTGAAGGGCAAAAACCCCGCCACGCCGCCGGCCAGCAGCAGCGCCGCCGTATAGACGAAAAATCCGCCATGCACGCCAGCAATTCCGGCCAAGAACAAGCAGGCGATCAGCGCGGTCCCTGCCGCCAGTCCATTCAGCCCGTCGATGAAGTTCATCGCGTTGGTAACGAACATGATCCAGATCAGCGACAGCGCCGGCCCCGCCCAGCCAAGCGTCACCACGCCGATAATGGGAAAGGCGAAATGCGCCGCCGACAGACCCGATCCCACCGCTACCGCCGCTGCGATCAGCTGCGCCGCCAGCTTTACCAGGAACGGGAAATCAAAGAGATCATCCAGCAGCGAAACCAGCGCGATCAACGCCGAAGCAGCGATGACGCCGAGAAATAGCGGCTGCGCCAGCCGCGACACCTCGCCATAGCGGTAGAGCAAAAGAATGCCCAGCAGGAACGCGGCGACAATGCCAACGCCACCGGATTTCGGCGTGACCTTCGTATGCGCCTTGCGGGCATCCGGCCGGTCCGGCACGCCAATAGCGATCATCACCCGCACGACGATGCTGGAAAACAAAGCAAGCCCCGCCACCAGCGCCAGATGCCGGGACAGCGCCAGATCAGCGAATGTCGGGTGAGGAATAGGGGGGAGCGGCGCCATGCGCGCGGACCATGGCGAATTTTTGAAAGGCGTTCAATTACAGGCAACTCGATATTGAAGCGTATGTCATCATCATCTATACTCTTTAATATACTAATGAGGTACAGAATGTCTAAAGTCCTGGTGGCCAAGCTGTTCATGAACGGCGCTAGTCAGGCAGTGCGGCTGCCAGCCGAATTTCGTTTTGAAGGCAACGAGGTTTATATCAGTCGCGATGATCAGACAGGTGACGTGGTGTTATCCAAGCGGCCAGGGTCCAAGGCTTGGACCGCATTTTTTGAAATGCTGGAGACCCTCAAGGTTCCAGAGGATTTCATGGTGGAAAGGCCGTTGAACAGGATGCCTCAGGAACGTGACCTGTTCGGCAAGGCGGAATGACCCTGCTGCACATGCTCGATACCGACATGTCGAGCTATATCATTAAAAATCATCCTCCTGCCGCCGCCGCCCGCTTGGCCGCCCTGCCGCCATCGGCCGTATGCATCTCGGTGATCACCCGCGCCGAACTTTTGTATGGGCTGAAACGCCTGCCATCCGCGCATCGGCTTCATGTTGCGGTGCAGGAATTTTTGCGGCTGCTGCATACGCTCGATTGGAGCGCGAAGGCGGCGGATCACTATGCTGATATAAGGCATCATCTGACTGTCAGCGGGCAATCCATCGGGGAGATGGACATGATGATCGCCGCTCACGCGCTCGCGGTGAATGCTGTTCTCGTCACCAACAACACGCGGCATTACGAACGGATCGACGCGCCGTTGCACCTGATCAACTGGACCGGTTGAGCCAGACGGAAGCCAAAGGGAAGCCAAAGGGAAGAGCCTCATGCCGCAACAGGGCGTCATTGGACTAATCGGCGGCATGAGCTGGGAAAGCTCGGCTGAATATTATCGGATTATCAATCAAGCAGTTCGTGCTCAGCTGGGCGGCCTACGATCGGCGCGCTGCCTGATGTGGTCATTCGATTTCGGTGAGATCGAGGCCTTGCAACATGAGGGACGCTGGGACGAAGCGACATCCTTGATGATCGACGCGGCGCAGCGGCTAGAGCGCGGGGGCGCCGATTTTTTCTTGATCTGTACCAATACTATGCATCGTATGGCCGATCAGGTCGCGGCAGCCGTACAGATCCCGTTGCTGCACATCGCCGATCCTACCGCGGAGCGTATCAAGTCGGAGAACATTACGCGCGTTGGGTTGCTTGGCACTGCTTTCACCATGGAGCAGGACTTTTACAAGGGACGGCTGCAAAACCGGTTCGGCCTGGAGGTGCTGGTGCCAGAAGCGGATGACCGCGCCATCGTGCACCGCGTGATTTACGACGAGCTGGTGCAGGGGCGGGCCGAGCCAGCGTCGCGCGATGCCTATCGAGCGGTAATGGCACGCCTGGCCGAACGTGGCGCCAAAGCGGTCATTCTTGGCTGTACTGAAATCATGCTCTTGATCAATGCCGATGACAGCCCTGTCCCGCTATTCGACACAACCGCCATTCATGCGGAGGCTGCCGTCCAGCGCGCTCTTTCGAGCAGACGCTAGAGTATAACCCTTCGCAATCGCTCATGGCACATGTTCTAATTCTCTATTGTGTCGCGCGCTTGACGTCTCTGGCGATTCCGCTGCCGGCAATCGTCTCTAGAGCGCGCTGACTATCTACAGTCAGCGCACTTTATCCTTTGTTTTCTCTATAAATTTTGTGCAACCTACTCCGGATGCTTGGCTGAAACCGCTTTGACATCAGCCTCCTGGAGCTGATCATTCACGCCGCGCTCGACCAGGGGTGTCCAGGCTTTCGACCAGGCCTTGAGTTCTGAAATATAGGCGCGCACTGGCGGGCTGGCGGCGCGGCCTTGCCAGGCGTCGTCAGGCGCCGAGAAATTGGGCGCGAAAAAATAATCGACCAGCGTGACGCTGCCCAAAGTTTTCTGAAACCAGTTCACGCCGATGACGATCTTTGGAATCCCAATTCCGCCTTCCCGCATTCTTTGCAACCCATGCAGGTAGATCGGCGAGGCGTCCGGCCTTGCCCAGGCCGCGGGCAGCCTCGTGCTGCTGTTCCAGCATTCCTGCTGCGTCGTGTCATGCGGCGATATTATCCTGGCGAACCATTCGCCGCCCGACTGGCATTGGTAGCCGGTGGCTGCCGGAAGATTGACCGGCGCCATCGTGCCCTGCACCACCACAAGCCCGGTGAGCCGGTCCCCGCGCAGCCGCGCCAGCATGATTCTCGCGAAGATAAGCGTGCCGTTCCGCTGCGCATTGAGCTGGGTGATCATGTGCCACGTGCCGGATGGCAGCGGGATCATTCGCCCTAGCACCGGCGCCACATCATGGAATGGAGGGCCAAGAACGGCAACCGGCCCCGCGGCGTAGCTGGCGCTGATCATCGCCTTTTGACGCCAATCCGGCGGACGCAGTTTGATTGGATAGAGCAAGGCGAGCAGCGTCGCCATGGCGGCCATGGTCACGCTCAGCCGCCATAGCGGCGCCCGCCGCCAGAGCCGCGCCGCCGCGATCATGCGCTACGCCACGGTTTCGGCGATGACGCCGGATGGGCTTTGCACCAGCCGGATGCGCTTCGCCTGCTGCTGCTTCGCCGCAATCAGGTGATCGCTCACCGACTCCTCGATCACGCGGGCCAAATCACGGGCGGAGGCGGAGGCGCCGAGCCGCGCCTGGCGCTGCATGACGCTGAACAGCACTGCGGGATCGATGCCGCCCTCGGCGATCTCCAGCCCATAGCCATGGATGACGCGCTCGATTTCCAGGGCGGCGACGCGCGCGATGTCGAGCCCGGCCAGCGGATGAAACACAAAGATGCGGTCAATCCGGTTCAGCACCTCGGCGGCGAAGCCGAAGCGGCGCAGCGCCTCCACCGAGGCCTCGCGCAGCGCGTCCTGGTCCGCGCCATGGTCGCGCGCGATTTCGGCCAGCGCTTCGGTTGCGGCATTCGTCGTCAGCACGAACAAGGCGCGCGACGCTGAAACCATTTTCCCGTCCGAGGCCTCGGTGATGTGGCCGTCATTCCAGGCGGTCAGGAATTTCTTGAGCACGTCGGGATGGGATTTTTCGATCTCGTCCAGCAGGATTACCGCATCGCCGGCCTCTTTCAGGCCACCGGTCAGCTTGCCGTAGGTGTCCGAGCCGACATAGCCTTTCGGCGAGCCGAAGAGCTGCGTTGCCGCGTGGGGCGAACTGAATTGCGTCATGTCGAAATGCAATAGCCGGCGATCCAGCGCCTCGGCCAGCTGCTTGGCGAGCCAGGTTTTGCCGGTTCCGGGCGGCCCGGCGAACAGGAACACGCCGACCGGCTTGCCCCGCGCCAATAGCGCCAGCCGCCGCCTAATTTGCGCCGCGATATCATCGCAGACCGCATCCTGGCCAATTATCCGCGACTTTAGCCGCGCGGCGAGCGCGCCGGCGTCGATCACCAGGCCGGTCTGCTGCTGCTCCAGCATGGCCTCCAGCGCCGCCCGGTTGGTCAGCCGCTCCAGAATATCCATGACGATCGTTTTCCTTCTTCGCGGACGCGCTCGTGGCCCTGCCCAACGTTCGAACGCGACGCCGGCAAGCGCCGCGCTCCATCCCGCCACCGCGACGGCCAAATAAAGCGGTGAGAGACGATGCATAAGACGGTCGATCCCGGCCAAGGAGACGCCGAGCTGAATCCCCAGCTGGACCAGGCCGATTGTCAGAAAGGCCAGCATGATCAGCGGCATCCAGCGCTGGCTGGTTTTAAGCAAGCCGTTCATGGGCTGGCGGCTACCGCCGGCAGCGAGATGGTTTGTCCCACCGCCAGCGGCGGCAATTTGAGCGGCGCACGATCCGACACAATGCCCAGGGTCACGCCGCCGCCCAGTCCTTGATCGATGCCGGTGATGTGGATCAGCCCGCCCGGCGCCAATAAAACCGGCGCCGCGATGGGCCGCTTGGTCAATCTAACCGTCTGCAACAGGCCGATGGTCTTGATCCTGATCATGTCGCCATCCTCGGCGTCGCTGTCGAATACCGGAAGCCAGGCCAGGCGGAACGGCCGCGATGCGAGGGCGATGAGAAGCTGGTCTCGCTGATTTGGCGACAGCGCGGTGGCCGCGATTGCCTTCGCCTGATCGGCGGCGGGGACGAATTGCAGGCGGAGCGGCAAGGCGGCAGCAAGCGCGGCCCGGCGGCGGACGATTTCGGCGGCGGACACGTCATCCCCGTCCGGCACGGCAAAATAGCGCACCGACAGCGCCGCAATGGACACTGCAGCGGCGCCCAGCAGCAGGCGGCGCGAAGACAAAGCCCCGTCATTCGCGATCGGCACGCGGAGGCGGTCCGGTGCAGTCCATTCATAAGGTTTTTCTGTCAGAATAATCCCGGAGCTGTTAAACCCGTTTTGAAAGCAAACCGATTTATCGTCAAGCTAGCAGAGGCGGGTTAACAAAGCGTCAATGCCAGGCGCTGCCGGTATAGAAAAACCGGCCCAGCCCAATGGTGAACACCAGGCAGCCATACAGCGCGTGCTCGATGGAAACCACGCGAACCGAGCCGGAGCGGGCGTAGGTTTGGGCGAACAGCGCGCCGCCAGCAAGGGTCAGCAGCACCGCCCAGACATTGAGGAAAATGATATGCGCGAAGCCGAACGCGGCGGCGGAAGCGGCGATCAGCATGGCCTCTGTTGGGAACAGGTCCGCGAAACGCTGAAAGATAAACCGGCGATAGATCATCTCCTGCGGCCAGACCGATAGCGCCGGGTAGAGCACCATGATCGCGGCCCATAAAACCGGCTTATGGCGCGGCAGATCGAGGAAATGCGCCGGCATCGCCCGCCAGACGATCAGCGTCAGCAGCGGCGCCAGAATCAGGAACCGCAGCAGGATCGGGCGGAGCCGCATGGGCTGACGTCGCAAAGCGCGCCGCCGGGTCGCCCACCAGGCGATCAGTCCGCCACCCCAGAGAGCGATCACCAGCAAGCCGGGCTGCCTGAGGACCGCGATGAGCAGCGGGATAACGCCAAAAATGACGATAAATTCGGCGCCGCTGATAATCCGGTCCGGTCTTGAATAGGCTGCGAGCATCGGCAAGACATGAGGGGCGGGCGTCCCACCGCAAGGATTGTCCTCCGGTCGCGGTTTCCGCCATCAATCGCTCCGCAGGGAATTCACGAACCGCAACTTGTGCGAAAACTTAACGGATGTTAATATAATCTCCTCGCTTGATCCTGCGCTAGGAGTGAGAAGCATGAGCCGGGTACAAGTCCTTGTTGGTACGCGCAAGGGAGCTTTTATTCTGTCCGCCGATGGCAGGCGTGAGAATTGGTCGGTCTCTGGGCCGCACTTTCCTGGCTGGGAAGTGTATCACCTTAAGGGATCACCAGTTGATCCCGATCGTCTCTACGCCTCGCAGAGCTCAGGCTGGTTTGGCCAGATGATTCAGCGTTCCGACGATGGCGGCGTAACCTGGAACGCCGTGGGAAATGATTTCACTTATGATGGCGTGCCTGGCACACATCAGTGGTATGATGGAACGCCGCACCCGTGGGAGTTCAAGCGCGTCTGGCATATCGAGCCGTCTCTCACCTGTCCCGATACGCTGTATGCGGGGGTTGAGGATGCCGCTCTTTTTAAGTCTCGTGACGGAGGCCAAAACTGGGAGGAACTTTCCGGCCTGCGCAAGCATGGCACTGGTCCGGCATGGCAGCCGGGCGCGGGCGGTATGTGCTTGCATTCAATCCTGCTCGATCCGGTGAATGCTGACCGCATGTTTGTCGCTATTTCCGCTGCCGGCGCTTTCCGGTCGGACGATGCCGGGCAATCCTGGCACGCCATCAACCGCGGCCTCCGTTCGGCCCATATTCCTGATCCTACCGCGGAGGTCGGCCATTGCGTTCATCATATCGCCCTGCATCCGTCGCGCCCGGCTACATTGTTCATGCAGAAACACTGGGACGTCATGCGCTCGGATAACGCCGGAGACACTTGGTACGAAATCAGCGGCAATCTGCCCACCGATTTTGGCTTTGTGATCGATGTCCATGCGCACGAGCCTGACACGCTTTACGTTGTTCCGATCAAAAGCGATTCAGAGCATTTTCCGCCGGACGGACAGTTGCGTGTTTATCGCAGCCGGAACGGCGGTTATGACTGGGAGCCGATGACGAAGGGCCTGCCGCAGAAGGATTGCTACGTGAATGTGCTGCGCGATGCGATGGCGGTCGACACGCTTGAATCCTGTGGCGTTTATTTCGGCACCACGGGCGGCCAGGTTTATGCCTCAGCCGATTCAGGTGAAACCTGGCGGCCTATCGTCCATGACCTTCCCGCCGTGCTATCCGTGGAGGTCCAGACCCTCCCGTGAACGCGCCCATGAACGCAACGGTGCGCATCGAGCTTCCGGCGAGTTTGTCCATGCTTGCCGGCCTTCATCGTGAAATTCTGGTGTCTCTCCAGGGTCCGGTCACGCAACGGACGGTGCTTGACGCGCTTGAACGCGATTATCCGGTGCTGCGAGGAACCATCCGCGACCACCACAGCAAGTTACGCCGGCCGTTCATCCGGTTTTTTGCCTGCCAGCGGGATTTTTCGCACACCTCCCCAGATGAGCCACTGCCGAAAGCAGTAGTCTTGGGCGAAGAGCCGTTTCTCGTCATCGGCGCCATCGCCGGTGGTTGACCGCGCTTCGGCTCAACGGTCCATGATGGTTTCAGTAATTCGCTTGAGCGTTTAAGGCTCTCATCTTTACGGAAATTCAACCGGTACGGAAGCCGCAAGGCGCGGGTTGAGCGTGCGCCGCGAATAGGCTATCACGCCGCTACACCGGCACCCCTGGAGGCCGGTTTTTTGCGTTAATTCTTATTAGGAGCGGATATCATGGCCAATTTTGAACCGATCGAGGCCGAGATTCGCGCGCGTGCCGGCAAGGGGGTGGCGCGGGCGACACGGCGGGCCGGCAAGGTGCCGGCGGTAATCTATGGCGCAAAGCAGGAACCGACGCTGATCGCGCTCGATCCGCGCATCATCATGCGCGAATTAAAGCGCGGCGGCTGGCGGTCGCGCCTCTATGAGGTGCAGCATGGTGCGGATAAATCGCGCGCGCTGATGCGCGATGTGCATTTCCATGCGGTGACCGACCAGCCGGAGCATGTCGATTTCCAGCGCCTTGCGCCCGGCGAGGCGATCCGCGTCGCCGTGCAGGTAGTGTTCACCAATGAAGGCATCTCGCCCGGCATCAAGCGCGGCGGCGTGCTGAACGTGGTGCGCCATGCCGTCGAGGTGCTGTGCGACCCGGATCACATTCCGGAGCGTTTCGAGGCCGATCTCGGCACGCTCAACATTAATGACAACATCCGCTGGTCCGACCTGAAAGGCACCGGCGAAACGAAGCCGACCATCGCCGACCGCGACTTCGTGGTGGCGACAGTGGGCGCGCCGACGGTGATCACCGAAACCGCCGAGGACGCCACGGCTGGTTCGCCGACGCCTACAGCGGCGCCCGCAAAGGGAGGCGCTGCCAAGGCGGCGGCGCCTGCCAAAGGCGCAGCGCCCGCCGCGAAGGCGCCCGCCGCCAAAGCGCCTGCCGCGAAAAAGAAGTAAGTTGGCGGAACTGCCGTGCAGCTTTGGGCCGGCCTCGGCAATCCAGAGGCGGGAATGGCGCGGCAGCGGCACAATATCGGTTTCATGGCCATCGATGTCATTGCGATTCGCCACGCGTTCAGCCCGTGGCGGAAGCGGTTCAAAGGGTTGGTTGCCGAAGGCAGCATCGGCGGCGAGCGTATCATCGCGCTGAAGCCGCTGACTTACATGAATGGTTCAGGCGAATCAGCGCAGCCCGCCGCTGCTTTCTATAAGCTGCCGCCCGACGCGATCACCGTGTTTCATGACGAGCTTGATCTGGCGCCCGGCAAAATCCGGGTGAAGCGAGGCGGCGGCGCGGCGGGGCACAATGGGCTGCGCAGCATGGACCAGGTGCTCGGCACGCCGGAGTATTGGCGGGTGCGCCTCGGCATCGGCCATCCTGGCAGCAAGGCGCAGGTGATGCGCCATGTGCTGGGCGATTTTGCTGCCGGGGATCGCATGTGGCTGCTGCCGGTGCTCGATGCCGTGGCGGATGAGGCGGCGCTGCTGGCACAGGGCCGGCACGAGGAGTTCATGAGCCGGGTGGCGTTCTTAACGAAAGACGATAAGTAATGCTTAATTAGTAAAAGATTTTTGCTGCTTTTTTTCAAAAAAGCAGTGCTTCCTGAAAAGAAGTTCTTTTTTGAAAAAAAGAACCAAAAAACTTTGTGAGTTTAAGATGGGCTTTAATTGCGGCATCGTAGGGCTGCCGAATGTCGGTAAATCGACCCTGTTCAATGCGTTGACGGCGACCGCCGCGGCGCAGGCGGCGAATTATCCGTTTTGCACCATCGAGCCGAATATTGGCCGGGTCGCGGTGCCGGATGTTAGGCTCGATACGCTAGCGAAAATCGGCAAATCGGCGAAAATCGTGCCGACCAGCCTGGAATTCGTCGATATTGCCGGGCTGGTGCGCGGGGCGGCGAAAGGGGAAGGTTTAGGCAACCAGTTTCTTGCCAATATCCGCGAGGTCGATGCGATCATCCACGTGCTCCGCTGCTTCGAAAACGATGATGTGACGCATGTGGAAGGCAGCGTTGAGCCGTTGCGCGATGCCGAGACGGTGGAGACCGAGCTGATGATCGCCGATCTAGAATCGCTGCAAAAGCGCCTGCCGGCGCTGCAGAAAAAGGCCAAGGGCGGCGACCGTAACGCGGCGAGCGAAGCGGCGCTAATGGAGCCGATCCTGGCGGCGCTCGAAGCCGGGCAGCCAGCGCGCACCGCCATTCCGCCGGGCGAGGCGGAGGCGGTGAAGCGGCTCAACCTGCTGACTGCGAAGCCGGTGCTTTATGTGTGCAATGTCGGCGAGGATGAAGCGGCGACCGGCAATGCGCTTAGCGAGGCGGTTGCCGCGCGCGCCAAGGCTGAGGGGGCGGCGTCGGTGGTGGTTTCGGCGGCCATCGAGGCGGAGGTGGCGCAGCTGCCGCAAGCGGAGCGCACCGAATTTTTAGCTGATATCGGGCTGACCGATTCCGGGCTGGATCGCGTCATCGGCGCTGGCTACGGGCTGCTGGGACTGATCACCTATTTCACCGTCGGGCCAAAAGAAACTCGCGCCTGGACGATCACCAAAGGCACCAAGGCGCCTGGCGCGGCGGGTGTGATCCATGGCGATTTCGAGCGCGGCTTTATCGCCTGCGAAACGATTGCCTATGCCGACTATGTCGCGGGCAATGGCGAAGGCGGCGCGCGCGAGGCGGGGCGCCTGCGCATTGAAGGGCGCGATTATATTGTGCAGGATGGCGATGTGTTGCTGTTCCGCTTCAATGTGTGAGTGATGCCCGAAATCAGCCAGAACGTCTATGAAACCGATATCCCGGCCCGGATGGACCGGCTGCCCTGGTCGCGGTTTCACAAGCTGGTGGTGGCGGCGCTCGGCATTACCTGGATTTTGGACGGGCTGGAAGTCACCATGGTGGGGTCGCTTTCCGGCGCCATCGCGAAATCGCCGGAAATGCAACTTTCCAGCACGGATGTCGGGCTGCTTGGCAGCGCCTATGTCGCCGGCGCCGTGTTGGGAGCGCTGTTTTTCGGCTGGCTGACCGACCGGCTGGGCCGCAAGCGGCTGTTCACCATCACGCTGCTGGTCTATCTGCTGGCCACCATCGCTTCCGGGTTTTCCTGGAGCTTCGGCTCGCTGCTGGCGTTCCGCTTCATCACCGGCATGGGCATCGGCGGCGAATACGCGGCGGTGAACTCGGCGATTCAGGAGCTGATCCCGGCGCGGATGCGCGGCTTTACCGATCTGGTCATCAATGGCAGCTACTGGATCGGCGGCGCGCTGGGGGCCATCGGCTCGCTGGTGGCGCTTGATCCGCAGGTGATCGCGCCGGAATATGGCTGGCGCGCCGCCTTCATCATCGGCGGCGTCATCGCCATCGTCGTGCTGTTCCTGCGGCACTGGCTGCCGGAAAGCCCTCGCTGGCTGATGACGCACGGCGATCCGGCCCAGGCGGAAGCCATTGTCAGCGAGATTGAATCCCGCGTCGCCGAAACCGCGGATGTGCATGCGCCACGCCACCAGCTCAAGCGGATCAAATTGCGCACTGACGTGCATTCCTGGTTCGTGCCGGGGGTAAAGGCGCTGTTCGGCAAGTACCGGAGCCGCACGGTGCTCGGCGTCGCGCTGATGACCGCGCAGGCCTTTTGTTACAACGCGATTTTCTTCACCTATGCGATGGTGCTGACCAAGTTCTATCACGTCCATACCGGGCGGATCGGCCTGTTTATCCTGCCTTTCGCGCTCGGCAACTTCGCCGGGCCTTTGCTATTGGGCCGGTTTTTCGACACGCTGGGCCGTAAGTTCATGATTACCGGAACCTACGCGCTTTCCGGGATTCTGATGGCGTTGACCGGCTTTCTGTTCGTCAGCGGCGTGCTGGGCGCGGCGAGCCAGACCGCTGCCTGGACGGTGATTTTCTTTTTCGCTTCCGCCGCCGCCAGCTCCGCTTATTTGACAGTAGGAGAGAGTTTTCCGCTGGAGGTGCGGGCCATCGCCATTGCCATTTTCTACGCTTTCGGCACCGGGCTTGGCGGCATTATCGGCCCGGCACTGTTCGGCGCGCTGATCGGCAGCGGCGCCAGGGTGAATGTTTTGTACGGCTACTTGCTCGGCGGCGGGCTGATGCTGATCGCGGCGGGATTTGAATTCTTCATTGGCGTGAACGCCGCCCGCGTCTCGCTGGAAGACGTGGCCCGGCCTTTATCCGAAGTTGCCTAAGCGGTCTGCCGCGCGCCTCGCACGCCTGCCGCCAGCGCCGCCACATCGTCCAGCACCGCTTCTACTGTTCCTGGTGAAATCCGTCCTTCCAAGTCAAGCCTTCCCGCCAGATGGTCGATCAGTGCGGAGGCGACCACCGCTGCGTCGGCGTGGCGGGCGACGATTGCCGCTTGTTCAGGGGTTCGCACGCCGAAACCCACTGCGATGGGCAGATCGGTCATTCGCCGGATGCGCGGGATTTCGCGCGCCAGATCATCCGCTGAGGCGGTGCGGGTGCCGGTGATGCCGGTGATCGAGACGTAATAGACGAAGCCGGAGGAGCCATTGAGAACCTTGGGCAGCCGCTCGTCCGAGGTGGTGGGGGCGATCAGCCGGATCAGGTCCAGACTGTTCAGCTGCATCGCCGGCAGCATGAGATCGGCCTCTTCGGTCGGCAGATCGACGATGATCAGCCCATCGACGCCGGCTTTCGCGGCATCGGCGGTGAAATGATCAACGCCATAGGCGAGGATCGGGTTGAGATAGCCCATCAGCACCAGCGGCAGGATGTCGTTGGCGGCGCGGAATTCCCGCACCAGATCGAGCACGCCGGTAACCGACGCGCCGGCCTTGAGGGCGCGGCGGCCGGCCATCTGGATGGTGGGGCCATCGGCCATGGGGTCGGTGAAGGGGATGCCGATTTCGATGATGTCGGCGCCGTTTGCCGCCATACCGGCGAGCAGGGCGCGGGAGGTTTCGCGGTCCGGGTCGAAGGCCTCGACGAAGGGGATCAAGCCGGCGCGGCCCGCGGTTTTCAGCCGGGCGAATGTGGTTTCGATTCGGCTCACAAAGCGACGCCCAGATGGTGCGCCACGGTGAAGATGTCCTTGTCGCCGCGGCCGCAGAGATTCATCAGGATGATGTGCTCGGCGGGCAGGGCAGGGGCGATGGCCGCTACATGCGCCAGCGCGTGCGAGGGTTCCAACGCGGGGATGATGCCCTCGGTGGCGCAGCACAACTGGAAGGCCTCCAGCGCCTCCCTGTCGGTGATCGCGACATATTCCACCCGTCCGATATCGTGCAGATGCGCATGTTCCGGGCCGATGCCGGGGTAATCCAGCCCCGCCGAGATCGAGTGCGCCTCGGTGATCTGGCCATCGGCGTTTTGCAGTAGATAGGTTTTGTTGCCGTGCAGCACGCCGGGGCTGCCGCGCGAGATCGAGGCGGCGTGCGCGCCTGAATCGAGGCCATGCCCCGCTGCCTCGACGGCGATCAGCCGCACCGGATCGTCGAGGAAGGGGTGGAACAGGCCGATGGCGTTGGAGCCGCCGCCCACTGCGGCGATGGCGATATCGGGCAGGCGGCCTTCGGCTTCCAGCATCTGCGCCCGCGCCTCGGCGCCGATCACCGACTGGAAATCCCGCACCATGGCTGGGTAGGGATGGGGGCCGGCGGCGGTGCCGAGCAGGAAAAACGTGTCGCGCACATTGGTGACCCAGTCGCGCATCGCCTCGTTCATCGCGTCCTTCAGCGTGCCGGCGCCGGAGGTGACGGGGCGCACTTCGGCGCCGAGCAATTTCATGCGGAACACGTTGGGCTGCTGGCGCTCCACATCGACCTTGCCCATGTAGATCACGCAAGGCAGGCCGAACAAGGCGGCGACGGTGGCGGTGGCGACGCCGTGCTGCCCGGCGCCGGTTTCGGCGACGATGCGGGTTTTGCCCATGCGCTTGGCCATCAGAATTTGGCCGATGCAGTTGTTGATTTTGTGCGCGCCGGTATGGTTGAGTTCGTCGCGCTTGAAGTAGATTTTAGCGCCGCCTAGCTTGGCGGTCAGCCGTTCGGCGAGCCAGAGCGGGCTGGGGCGGCCCACGTAGTGCTTCATGTAATAGTCGAACTCGCTTTGGAACGAAGGGTCGCGCTTCGCCGCCTCGTAAGCGGCTTCGAGTTCCAGGATCAGCGGCATCAGCGTCTCGGCGACGAAGCGGCCGCCGTAATCGCCGAAGCGGCCGCGTTCGTCGGGGCCGGTTCGCAGGGAGTTGGGGCGAAGTGAATTATGGCGAGCAGAATTGAGGATTGGCTTGTTCATGGCGGCTCTCCGTTATTGCCGGAATAGCCGATCTAGGCGCGAAGCGAAACTGCCGGGGCATTTCGCCTTGCCAGAGCATTTTGTTACGTAACCGTAACATTTTGGGCGTGCGAAGGTGATTACGCGCAAGTGTCCGTTGCGGGATCAGGCGGGGGGTCAGGCGGCGGCGCTGTGCCTGGAGGCAACGCGGCTTGTGTTGCTTGCTCTGGAGGAATGATGGGATGAGTGGGCGCCGCAGCCGGTTGCGCGTCAGGCGGGGGCGCAGGCGGTTGCGGCTGCTTGGGCGGGATTGGCGGGTATAGGGACGGGACCTGGTCGCGGCGGACGCCGAGGATGTGGCAGAGCGGGCGGAGGATGCGGCGGAGTTGCGGGTCTTGGGCGAGGAGGGTTGCCACTTCGGGATCGGTGAGGAAGTGGCAGAACTGCGAGCCGCCAAAGGCGGTTTCCTGGATCAGGCGCAGCAGCCAGGCGTAGTGGCGCGGCAGCGGGTCCGGCTTGCGGGGCCGCCCTGGGCGCTGCTTGCGCAAGCGGGGCGGCGCGGGGATGGGGTTGGCGGCGTTACGCGTAATGCGCTCTCTGAAGCGGCGGGCGATGCCGTGCAGGCGGTTCCAGATATGGACGAGGAGCTGGCCAGGCAGGCAGGCCGGGCCCAGGCGCCAGTCGCCGCGCCGGCCGATCACCTTGCACAGGCTCTCGATGATGAGGGCGAAGCTGTCTGCCGGGGCAAGGGGGACGGTCTGGTTCACTAACCGGATAAAACCACAAATCAAAGCAAGTGGGCAAGGGAAATTCGCTGTTGATGACGGATTTTGTTAGATGCGCGTTAGTTCGGAAGTGTGGCCGTTGTCTTTGAAAAGGCGATAGTACCGTTGCCAAACCCAGTTGTGAATCACCCTGGAGATGATCCAGGAATGGTGCGGCGCCCCGGTATCGCCATCGCACGGCGTCCATGCCTTCGGCAACATTTCTGGATTGCTTCGTTGCGCTACGCGCGCCTCGCAATGACGTGGATTATTCTGAAAGGCTCAGTTCGGGTTTCAGCGCGCATGGCATGCCGGGCTTGATCTGGTCTGCGTTAATCTGCGTCATCTGCGGATAAATCTTAAGGATGATCCGCAGATTGCGCAGATTACGCAGAAAGGGAGGTTCATGAATTTGATGGGATGACAGGCGACATCTTTCATCGGTGACGGGTTTGGCTGGCCGCGTGTTCGTTTGGCAACGGGAGGATCGCCTGGAGAATCCTGTTCGCCGATTTTCGGGCGTGGATCGCCGCTGGACGATCCTGCCGTCGAATCGAGACACTAGAGCATGATCCCTTCGCATTCGCTCACGGATCATGCTCTAACTCTTTGTTTTGTCGCGCGATTCACGTCTCCGGCGATTCCGCCTACGACGATCGCGCTCTAGCCCGTCCCGGAATTTTGCGCCGCGGCGATTAGCGTGTCGTCGATTTCCCGGGCGCGGATTGCCGCCGGACGATCCTGCAGTCGTTGCCAATACGCTTCAAAGGCCGGCCGCGGGCCGATCATGCCGAACTGCATCCCGAACCCGATCTGCGAACCGAGATACACATCCGCCGCGGTGAACTGGCGGCCGAGCAGGTAGTCGTCCGCCGTGACAGCCGCCTCAAGCGTTGCCATCACGTCCTCGAAGCTGCCGTAACCCATCATCCTTTCGCGCCCTTCCGGCACGATGAAGCCGAGCGCCTTGTTGCTCGTTGCCGCCTCGACCGGACCAGCGGCGAAGAACAGCCAGCGGTAATAGGGGCCGCGCAGCGGATCGGCGGGCGGCGGCGCCAGCCCGGCTTGGGGAAAGGCGTCGGCGAGATAGGCGCAGATCGCGGCGGTTTCGGTGATCACCATATCGCCATGACGAATTGCCGGAACCTTGCCCATCGGGTTGATCGCCAGATAGTCCGGCGTCTTCATCGATCCGCCGAAATCCAGCAATTCCGTGCGGTACGGCTGGCGGGTCTCCTCCAGCATCCAGCGGGCGATGCGCCCGCGCGACATCGGGTTGGTGTAGAACACAAGCTCCGGCATCACCCAATCTCCAATTCGCTGTCCCAGTACAGAAAATCGCGCCAGCTTTCGTGCAGGTAGTTGGGCGGGAAGCCGCGGCCGCGGTCTTGCAATTCCCAGCTGGTCGGGCGGCGGGGGGGGTGGCGCGGGAACATCCGGCATTCGCGCGGCAGTTTCGCGCCTTTGCGCAAATTGCAGCCGCCGCAGGCGGTCACCACGTTTTCCCAGGTGGTGCGGCCGCCCCGCGCGCGCGGGATCACGTGGTCGAAGGTCAGTTCCTGGGCCGGCCGGCGGTCATGGCAATATTGGCAGATAAAGCCGTCGCGGAGAAAAACATTGAACCGGGTGAAGGCGGGCTGGCGGGCGGAGGGGATAAAATCCTTCAGCGCGATCACCGAAGGCAGGCGCATCGCGAAGCTCGGCGAATGCACCTCGCGCTCGTATTCGGACAGCACCGAGACCCGATCCAGGAACACCGCTTTCACGGCGTCCTGCCAAGCCCAGGTCGATAACGGGAAATAGGAGAGCGGACGGAAATCCGCGTTCAGCACGAGGGCAGGGAAAACCATGCCGCCGTCAGGCACGACTGAACCGGTCCCAGGCATAGAGAAAACGGCCATAAAGCCTGACGCCAAGCAGGCTGCCGTGGCGACCGGCCGGGCCGATTCGGCAGATTGGGCAGGCCATGCTTCTTAAGGATCGCGTTCCCATTAAATGGAGTATGACAAACCCTGCCGGGGCCTGCAAGCCATCCTGCTTATGCCATGCCTCTTGTCATTGATTTGCAAAGCAATGCTGCAGGAACAAAGCGCCGGCGGAAAGTCCCGCATCGTCGATGCCATGCGCCAGCCTGGGCGCGTACAGGCTCTGCACGGGCACGCCAGCGCTGCGCAAGGCCTGCTCGGCGTCGCGCGAGCGCGAGACCGGCACCACCGGATCTGCTTCGCCATGCACCAGCAGCACCGGCGGCTTGCCGGTCATTTCGGCGACCAGCGACTCGGGCGCCATCAGCGCGCCGGAAAACGCCAGAATGCCGCGCGGCGGCACGGCGCGGCGCAGCCCGGTGAACAGCGCGGTCATGGCGCCCTGGCTAAACCCCATCAGCGCGTAGGCGCCGGCGGGCAGATCGAGCCGCTGCAGCGCCGCGTCGAGAAAGATGTTCAAGGCAGCCTGCGCTTCGCGCACCCCGGCCGTCAGTGTCGCCAGATCGAAATTGCCGATGGAGAACCATTGCCGCCCTGTCATGCCGGACCCCGGCGGCAGCATGTCGTAGGGGCTGGGCGCATGGGGCGCCACGAAGGCGGCATCGGGCAGCGCCTTGCTCCAGTAAGGCGCCAGATCGATCAGGTCGTTGCCGTCGGCGCCCAGCCCATGGCATAGCGCCACTAGTTGCTTGGCCGGGCCGCCGCTTGCCGGTCCCCAGGCGACGCTTTGCAAGGGCGCGATATTGAGAGGCGATTCATTCATTCCGTGTCTCCAGCCCGTTTTGTCCGGTCTCGCTTCATTGCAGCGCGGCAGGCATCGGAGCAATAGCGCAGGTTGTCCCAATCTTTTGCCCATTTGCGCCGCCACGCGAACGGCCTGCCGCAAGCGGCGCAAAGCTTGCTGGGCAAGTCGGCTTTTCGCCTCATTTTGGCGATAACGTCACCGTGCCAGACAAATTGCCGGTGCGCGGATCGACCAGCACCACTTTGCCGCCCCCCTTGTTGCTTGGGCCGTCCTTGATCCAGATCGCCAACTCACCGTCAAGCGCGGTGACGCCGGCGATCACCGCGCCCGGCGGCGCCGCAATGCGAAGGCTCACAGCATGGGCGGCTTTCAAGCGAGGGCCGCCTGCGTCATAGAGGCGCTTGATCACCAGGCCGATCACCAGCGCCGTGCCGAGCACGATCAACACGCCCATGCCGATCACCAGCGCCTTTAACCCGCGCAAACTGTCCTTTTGAACTGTGCCCTCCAATGTCCGGCGATCCACATTCCCATCCTTCACAGGCTATCACCGTTGCCGCCGAACAGGCAGGCGAGCGGCTCGACCGGTTCCTGGCGCTCGCGCTGGCCGGTGATCCGCAAGGCCTGTCCCGCTCGCGGCTGAAAAACCTCATTCTCGACGGCGCCGTCAGCCGCGATGGCGCCGTCATCCGCGACCCTTCGGAGCCGGTCAAGGCCGGGTGGTCATATCGTCTTGCAACGCCCGCGGCTACACCCGCGCGCCCGCAAGGCGAGGTTATTCCGTTTCCGATATTATACGAGGACGCCGACCTGATCGTTCTCGACAAGCCGGCGGGGCTGGTGGTGCATCCGGCGCCGGGCAACGCCGGTGGCACGCTGGTCAACGCGCTGATCGCCCATTGCGGCGACGGCCTGACCGGCATCGGCGGCGAGCAGCGCCCAGGCATCGTGCACCGGCTCGACAAGGACACATCGGGCGTCATGGTCGCGGCAAAAACCCAATTCGCCCATGCGGCGCTCTCCGCCGCTTTCGCCGCGCGCGATCTCGACCGGGAATATCTGGCGCTGTGCTGGGGGGTGCCTAACCCGGCTGCCGGCGAGATCGAAGGGGCGATTGGCCGGGACCCGCGCGACCGCAAGCGCATGGCGGTGCTGGCGCGCGGCGGCAAGGCGGCCCTAACGCATTATGAACTGCGTGAAAATTTCGGCCTTGCGGCGGGACTGGGCGCGGCGCTGCTTTCTCTGCGGCTGGCGACCGGGCGCACGCACCAGATCCGCGTGCATCTGGCGCATCGCGGGCATCCGCTGATCGGCGATCCGGTGTATCTGCGCCGACGCCCGGCCGCGGCGGCCTATTTTTCACCCGCGGTTCAGCGAGCGGCGCTGGATTTTCCGCGCCAGGCGCTGCATGCGGCGCGACTGGGGTTTCGCCATCCAAGAACCGGGAAAATGCTAGGCTTTGCAACGAATTGGCCTGAGGATTTTGAACGATTGATCACGCAACTTCGTCCTATGAATCAAACAGGACCGTAGAGGTACGGTTTTTATTGACTTCACGGCGTTGACTGCCTATACTGCCCTCAGTTGATCTGATGCCGAAACTACCATGCTGCATTGCCTGGACGTTACTGCCTTTTCAGGGGTTCTCTCAGGCTCGTGATGCAGCGAAATCCGTTACTCATGTAGGATCGGCGCACGCCTCAAATGAGGCAACGGCGTCGCAACAGGTTGAGACAATTGTCTTGCCGGCGCCGCAAAGGGACAAAAGGAACGAGTTATGGTCGCAGCTGTCATGAATATGGCTCCCGAAGGAAACCTATCGCGCTATCTTCAAGAAATTCGTAAATTTCCGATGCTGGCTCCCGAAGAGGAAGATCGTTTGTCGCGCGCTTGGCGCGATCATGGCGATCACAAGGCGGCGCATAAGCTGGTCACTTCGCATCTTCGCTTGGTCGCCAAGATCGCGATGGGCTATCGGGGTTATGGGCTGCCCGTCGGTGAGCTGATTTCCGAGGGCAATGTCGGCATGATGCAGGCGGTTAAGCGCTTCGATCCGGATCGCGGCTTTCGCCTCGCCACCTATGCGATGTGGTGGATCAGGGCGGCGATTCAGGAATATATCCTGCATTCGTGGTCGCTGGTGAAGATGGGCACCACCGCTTCGCAGAAGAAGCTGTTTTTTAATCTGCGCCGGCTGAAGGGCCAGATGCAGGCTATTGATGATGGCGATCTCCAGCCTGAGCAGGTGGCGAAAATCTCGCGGGTGCTGCAAGTGCCGGAACAGGATGTTGTCAGCATGAATCGCCGGCTGGCGGCGCCGGATCATAGCTTGAACGCGCCGATCCGGATGGATGGCGAAGGCGAATGGCAGGATTGGCTGATTGATGATGGCGAGACGCAGGAAGAAGAACTCGCGGATCGCGAGGAGTTGTCGGGCCGCAAGACCTTGCTCGCCACCGCGCTCAAGACGCTGAACGACCGGGAGCGCCATATCTTGATCGAACGCCGTTTGAAGGATAACGCCACTACGCTGGAGGACCTTTCGCGGCATTACAATATCTCGCGCGAGCGGGTACGGCAGATCGAGGTGCGGGCTTTCGAGAAGCTGCAGAAGTCGATGAAGGCGCAGGTGGCTGATCAGCGCGCCGAGCAGCGGCAGGCGGTGCAGTTAAGGCTGGGCGGTTAGGCTTGTTTGGTAGGTAACTTTCTAGGTTCTGCTGGAGAGCGTGGTGAATCAAGTTCATCACGCCCTCGGCGGTATGGATAACTTTATGTTTCGTCCAATAGCTTCCCGCGGAGCTATCGAAAACAAATAAAAGTTTTTGCTTCTTTTTCCTAAAAAGAAGCGCTTTCCTACCCTTATCTACATCACCCGGCTGAGGAATTCCCGCGTTCGAGGGTCCTGCGGCGCGGAAAATAGCGCCTTGGGCGGTCCGTGCTCGACGATGACGCCTTTATCGGTGAAATAGATATGATCGGCGACATCGCGGGCGAAGCGCATTTCGTGCGTCACCAGGATGCAGGTCATGCCTTCCTCGGCGAGTTGCTTGATGGTGATTAAGACCTCGCCCACGGTTTCCGGGTCGAGCGCCGCCGTTACCTCGTCGAACAGCATGATGTCCGGGTTCATCGCCAGCGAGCGGGCGATGGCCACGCGCTGTTGCTGGCCGCCGGACATCTCGCCGGGATAGGATTGCTCGCGGCCTTCGAGGCGCACTTTTTTCAGCAGCGCGTAGGCGCGCGCCTCGGCATCGGCGCGCGGCTGCTTCAGCACCTGGATCGGCGCCATCATGACGTTTTGCAGCGCGGTGCGGTGCGGGAACAGATTGTATTGCTGGAACACCATGCCAACCCGGCGGCGCAGCGCCAGCTTGTCGAGGCCTGGATCGTGGACTTCGGTGCCCATCACCCGGATCGAGCCGCGCTCGAAGGGGGTGAGGGCGTTGATGCAGCGGATCAGCGTCGATTTGCCGGAACCGGAGGGGCCGATGACGCAGATCACCTCGCTTTTCGCCACATCGAGCGACACGCCCTTGAGCACCTCGATCTGGCCATAGGATTTGTGGACGTCCCGGATGGCGATGATCGGCTCCTGCGCGGAGGCGGCGCCGGCCGGTGCGGACATGGTTGTCTCCCCTTTCAAATCCTCACCGCGAAACGCCGTTCCAGATAGGCGGTGTAACGCGCGATCGGATAGCAATACAGAAAGAACCAGATCAGGATATAGCCGTAGAGCGGCGTCAGGATATCCGTGCGTCCGCCTTCCGCCGCGGTGACCTGGCTGGCGAGGGTCATGACCTCATCGACGCCGACGATGGAGGCCAGCACGGTCGCGGTGGTCAGGATCGCGTAGAGATTCATCCAGGGCGGCAGCATGCGCTTGACGCATTGCGGCAGGATGATGCTCCAGATTTGCTGCCGGCGGCTGAAGGCGAGCGATTCGGCGGCCTCCCATTGGCCGGACGGGATCGAGGCGACCGCGCCGCGGACGATTTCGGCGACGTTCGCCATCACCGGCAGGCTGAAGCCGATCACTGCCTTGATCCATCCCGGCAGCGGGATGACGGCGCCGCCGATCCTGATCTGGAAGGGAATCAGCAGGATCGCGAAGAATAGCAGCACCAGCCAGGGCGCGTTGCGAAAGAACTGGGTGACCCACCAGCTGGCAAGGCGGGTCCATCGATGCAGGGAAATCAGGCCGATGCCGAGGAAGGCGCCGAGCGCGGTGCCGAGCGCCATCGACAGGAAGCTGATCAGGATATCGAACAGGAAGCCGCGAAACAGCAGCGGCGTCCACTTTGCGAGGATCGCGAAAACGCTGGCCTGATGGGGCGCCAAGGCGGCATTGGCGACGCCGCCGCTGCACAGCACCAATGCCGCCAGCCCTAGCCCATGCCAGAGTCGCAACCGCGGCGTCGCTTCAACCGGCGGCGGCGGGTTGAGCACGGCAAGCGCCGGGCCATCCGGCATCATCGCGAATATCCCGGCAGGCGCAGCCGGTGCTCCAGCCGGTGCATGATGGCGACGAGGATGCCGACCAGCGCCAAATAAGCGATCAGCAGCACGATCATCATGTCCAGCACATTGGCGTCGTCCGACCAGATCTGCGCCGAGGCGTAGAGCAATTCCGGCACGGCGACCGCGTAGGCCAGAGTGGTGGTTTTGACTAGGTTGACCAGATTATTGTTCAGCGCCGGCAGGCTGACGCGGAAGGCGAGCGGCAGCACGACATGGATATAGGCTTGCAGCCGCGTGTAGCCGAGCGATTCGGCGGCCTCGATGGTGGCGTGCGGCACCGCTTCGATCCCGGAGCGGAAAATCTCCACGTTGAAGGCGCCGGCGAAGAAGCTGAGCGAGATGCAGACCCAGGTGAAACCGCTGACCAACGGCGCCTGCAGGCCGATAGGGTTGGTGGTTTTCGGCAGCAGATTGCTGATGCCGAAATAGAAAAAATAGATTTGCACGAGCGGCGGCGTGTTGCGGAAGAGCTGGATATAGCCTTGCACGATGCGCCGCGTCCAGACCAGGCGCGATCCTTGCAGCCACGCGCCGATGACGCCGATGATGACGGACAACACGATGCAGATGATCGATAATTCAATGGTGACGACCAGGCCGTGCAGGAAGCGGGCGCGGTCGAACGGATCGTAGATGATCGTCAGGTTGATGCCGGTCGTCTGGTACAAATGCTTGAACCAGGCGGCGACAGCGTTCATTTTAAAGCGCTCCCATCACATCGCCGCGATCAAGCGCCGTCATTTAGAACGAACGCGGTCCTATGACCCGCTGTATTTTTTGTGCATCGCCTCGGCATAGTCGGAATGCTGGATGTGGTATTGCGTCTCCAGATTGAGGATCATCCCGCTTTTTGCCCAATTTTCCGAGACCTTGTCCATGAAAGCGTGGAATTTCTTGTCATCCAAGCGGGTCGCGGCGCCCCAGGGCTTGGCGTCCAGGGTTTTCAGCTTCATGCCGTAACTATCCCACTGGCCGCTGAGCAACTGGCCCTGGATTGCCGTGTTGTCGAACAGAAAGCCGATGCAACGGCCTTGCTTGAGCGCGGTCAGCGCCTCCGACGTGCCGGTGAAGGCGACGATATGGGCGCCGTATTTTTCCTGCACGTCCTTATTGTAATAGGTGCCTTGAATGCCGCAGAGCGTCTGGCCCTTCAGATCGGCCCAGTCCGTCACCTTGAGCGATTTCGGCAGCATGACGTTGTAGCCGGAGGCATAGTAATAGGGCTTGACGAACCAGACGATTTTTTCGCGTTCGGGCGTCACGTTCATCGTCGCGATCATCAGGTCGATCTTGCCCTGCTGCAGGAATTGCATGCGGTTGGAGGCGTTGACCGGAACATAGTCGATTTTCACGCCAAGCTGTTTCGCGGCATCGGCGGCCAATGTCGGCTCGATGCCGATGATCTGGCCGCTCGGCGCGCGGTAGCCGAAGGGCGGATAATCGGCCTTGACGCCGACGATCAGCGTGCCGCGATTTTTGATCGTGCTCATTTCATCGGCATGCGCCGTTTGCATGATGCCGGCGGCGGTGAGCAGCCCAACCGCGAGACGCCGCAAAAACCCGCAATATGTCATGGTCTTCCTTCCGATGGTGAGAGTGGCCCGCGCATCGAGCCCGCGCGTGCTTATCCTTGGGTCACTCGTTTCGCAAGGGCAATCCCTGATTGGCGACTAGAGCGGATGAACTTGCGTTCACCCGCTCTAGCTTTATTTTTACGATCAATTTCATGGCTTTATGAACCACTTTGTGGTTCAACTTAAAGCCATATTGATCTAGAGCATGATCTGTTCGCATTCGCTCACGGCTCATGCTCTAGCCCTTTGTTCTAGCGTGTGATTCACGTCTCCGGTGATTTCACCTCCGACGATCACGCGCTAGAGCCGGTTATTGGCAATAATCGCTCTCGACCAGCCGCAGCGCGGACTGCCAGGCCATCTCGTAATGCGCCATGCGCTGCGCCTCGTCCATGCGGAACTGCGCCGCTGTGTGTTCGCAGACTTCCCTTGGCGGAAAAACGAGTTTCGCGCCGCCGGACAACGCCGCCACCTGCGCTTGGCAGGCGCGTTCCAGGAAATAAATTTCGTGAAAGGCCTCCGGAATGGTGCGGCCGCAGACCAGAAGTCCATGGTTGCGCAGGATCATCGCCTTGTTCTGTCCCAGATCGGCGACCAGCCTTTCGCGTTCGTCGAGATCGAGCGCGATGCCTTCATAACCATGATAGGACAGGCAGCCGTAAAATTTCATCGCGTGCTGGCTGATCGGCAGCAGGCCTTGCTCCTGGGCGGAAACCGCGATGCCGGCGGAGGTGTGGGTATGCGCGACGCACATGATCTCCGGACGCGCGATATGGATGGCCGAGTGGATGGTGAAGCCGGCCTGGTTGATCCGGCGCGACCGGCCTAATCCGTCTTCGACAATTTTGCCTTCCACATCGATCTTGACCAAATCCGAAGCGCGCATTTCATGAAACATCACGCCGTAGTCATTGATCAGAAAGTGATGGTCGGGGCCGGGCAGGCGGGCGCTGAGATGGGTATAGATGAAATCGCTCATCCGGTAATGCGCGACCAGCCGATAGAGCGCCGCGAGATCGCAGCGGATTTTCCATTCAGCCTCATCAATGCCTTGGGGCGGATTTATTTTCGTGGTGATGTTCATGGTTTGGCTCCTCCTGATAAGCCGCCAGCTTTGATCCATCTTCCGTTTCGGTCAATCTCTTTATCGGCGCAGCGGGCTGGCGCCAGGGGGCGCTGCCCCGTTTAACGTGACAACCCGCTCGAATTCAGCCCCCGGCGTCACCATCTGTCGTGCACGACTAGTCCGCCTATCCGTTCGCTGATCTCGCGACTTCTTGCTTGCCGGCCTTTGCCATGGCACTGATCGCCGGCCATCGCAATCGGATATAGATATACGGAAAACGAGGCTATCAAGGGAGCAGGACTTGTCGATCAAACCATTACGCAAAGCGGTTTTGCCGGTCGCCGGCCTCGGCACGCGATTTTTGCCTGCCACCAAGGCGATTCCCAAGGAAATGCTCCCGGTGGTCGATAAGCCACTGATCCAATACGCGATTGACGAGGCGCTGGCCGCCGGCATCGAGCAGTTCTGCCTGGTCACCGGGCGCGGCAAGACCCCGTTGATCGATCATTTCGACATCGCTTATGAGCTGGAGGCGACGCTTGCCGAGCGCGGCAAGGAAGCCGAACTCGCGATGCTGCGCGCCGCGGCGCTGGCGCCTGGTTCCATCACCACGGTCCGCCAGCAAGTGCCGCTTGGGCTTGGCCATGCAATCTGGTGCGCCCGCGCCTTTATTGGCGATGATCCGTTCGCCATCCTGCTGCCCGATGACCTGGTTCTGAGCGAGACGCCCTGCCTGAAGCAGCTTGCCGATGTCTATCGCGAGACCGGCGGCAATGTGGTGGCGATTGAGGAGGTGCCGCGCGAACAAGTCCAACGCTACGGCATTCTGAAAACCGGGGAGATCGCCGGCAACCGCGTCGAGGTTCTTGGCCTGGTCGAGAAGCCGAAACCGGAAGTGGCGCCTTCCAACCTGTCGATCATCGGGCGCTACGTGCTGATGCCGGAGGTGATCGCGCATCTCGCCCGGTTTGAGCGCGGCGCCGGCAATGAGGTGCAGTTGACCGACGCGATGGCGAAAATGATCGGCCATGCGCCCTTCCACGGCTTGAGATTTGAAGGCCGCCGCTTCGATTGCGGCGACAAGGTGGGCTTTCTTGAAGCGCAGATCGCCTTCGGGCTGGCGCGGCCCGATCTCAGCCCAGCCATACGGCAATTTTTAAAGGCGTATCAGGATGCATAAATTCTCCCATCTGTTTCCCGCCAGTTCTCTCCGCGAATACGATATTCGGGGCATTGTCGGCGAGACTCTGCACAAGCAAGACGCCTTCGCGATAGGCCGGGCCTTTGGCTCTATTGTCGCCCGCGCCGGCGGGAAGCGGGTGGCGGTCGGGCGCGATGGCCGGCTATCCTCGCCGGAACTCAGCGCCGCTTTGATCGACGGGCTGGTGGCCAGTGGCATGGCGGTGATCGATATTGGCGTCGGCCCGACGCCGATGTTGTATTTCACCGCCACCATCGAAAACACCGATGGCGCGGTGATGGTGACCGGCAGCCACAACCCGGCCAATTATAACGGCTTCAAGATGATGCTGGGCAAGAAGCCGTTTTTCGGCAAGCAGATCCAGGAGCTTGGCGCGACGGCGGCGCGGGGCGATGTGGTTGATGAAGCCAAGGGCAGCGTCACTCAAAAGGATGTGCGCGAAGCCTATGTCGCGCGCATCGCCCGGGATTGGGATGGCGGCGACCGTAAGATGACGGTGGTATGGGATTCCGGCAACGGCTCGGCGGGCGAGGTGCTCGGCATGCTGTCAAAGCGCCTGCCCGGCACCCATATTGTTTTGAACGGCGAGATCGATGGCCGCTTTCCCGCCCATCATCCGGATCCGACGGTCGCCAAGAACCTCGAACAGCTGATCGCCGGCGTGAAAAAGCACCATGCCGATATCGGCATCGCCTTTGATGGCGATGCCGACCGGATCGGCATCGTCGATGACACTGGCGCGATCCTGTGGGGCGATCAGACGCTGGTGCTGCTGGCCCGCGACGTTTTGCGCCGCCACCCGAACGGCGTCATCATCGCCGATGTCAAGGCGAGCCAGGTTTTGTTCGATGAAGTGGCGAAGGCTGGCGGCACGCCGCTGATGTGGAAGACCGGCCATTCGCTGATCAAGGCGAAGATGGCGGAGACCAACGCGCCGCTGGCGGGCGAGATGTCCGGGCATATCTTCTTTGCGGATGGTTGGTACGGATTTGACGACGCGCTGTACGCCGCGGTTCGCGCGCTCGGCATTGTCGCCCGCAGCGGGGAAACGCTTTCCGCTTTCCGCGAAAGCCTGCCGCATGTCGTCAATACGCCTGAATTGCGGTTCGATTGCCCGGAAGACCGCAAATTTGCCGTGGTCGAGGAAGTGGCAAGCCGCTTGCGCGATGACGGCGCCAAGGTTTCCGATACTGACGGCGTGCGCGTTACCACTGAGGATGGCTGGTGGCTGCTTCGCGCCTCCAATACCCAGGCCGTGCTGGTGGCCCGCGCCGAGGCGAGTTCGGACGCCGGGTTGCAGCGCCTGAAAAGCACCTTAGCCTCGCAATTGGCGGCAAGCGGCCTGGCGCCGGATTTTTCGGGTGAATCCGCTGGGCACTGATTCGGGATCAGCCGTATCAAATACTTTAGGGTCACATTTCGCTCAAACCGCCAGCACTCAAACTCGTAAAAGTTTTTTGCTTCTTTTTTACAAAAAAGAAGCGCTTTATTATAAAAGAAGTTCTTTCTTGTAAGAAAGAACCAAAGAACTTTTATTAGTTTTTGAGAATCTCAAACTAAGACACTACCCATATTTTTGGCGGCTTCGGCGCCAAGATAAAGGGCTGCGGTGGCGGCCTTTTTTTATTGGAAAATGAACCTGTTTTTTGGCTGCGCTAAGTGGCGCCTTTTGCGCCATGCGCAAGCGATACATATCCCTATAATCCAAAGGTTTAGCTAAAAAATAAGATAAGATTCGACAAGATGTTCAAGAAGCGTTATAAAAATAAGAACATCTTATTAATTAGATAACATGAACAAGCAAACCTCTGTTTATCTGAATTTGATCCGGTTCTCGGCAGCTTTTGTTGTGTTTCTGTCCCATGTCAGCGGCAGCCGCTTTGCCGGTGGCCTGTTGTGGCAGATGCAGCCTTACGGCAATGAGGCGGTGGTTGTTTTCTTTGTCTTGTCGGGATTTGTCATCGCTTATGTGACGGATGGGCGCGAGACGGATGCGCGAACCTATGCGATCAGCCGCGCCGCGCGCATTTATTCGGTGGCGTTTCCGGCGTTGCTCGTGACGTTTTTGCTTGATGCCATTGGCCGCGCCGCTGATCCCTCGCTGTACGCCGGATGGTGGGGTTATCACTGGCATGACAGGATGGCGCAGTTCCTCGCGAATATCGCCTTCGTCAACAGGCTTTGGTTTGTCCATGTCACGCCTGGCTCCAACAAGCCGTTCTGGTCGCTTGGTTTTGAGATTTGGTACTATGTCATTTTTGGGATCTTTTTGTTCACGCCGAAGCGGTGGCGGGTTTTGGCCACCATTGCCGCGCTATTCTTCGTCGGTCCGAAAATCGCCGGCATGTTCCCGATCTGGTTGCTAGGCGTTGTTGCTTATTATGTGTGCAAGCGCGCCACGCTGCGCCCGGCGCAGGCCGCCTGGCTTTTCATCGGCGCGCCGCTCGCGTGGCTAGCGTATGAAATTTTGGCCTGGCGCTTTGGCCGGCCGGTCATCAACCCCTTGTTTGGCCGCGACTTGATCATTCAGGATTTTGTTGTGGGCTCTTTATTCGCCCTGCATCTGATCGGCTTTCGGTTTCTGCCAGAGCGTTTCGGACGTGTATTGTTAAGGTTCGCCCAGCCGATCAACTGGATGGCGGGGGCGACCTTTACCTTGTACTTGTTTCACCTGCCGGTCGCGCAATTTCTCGCGGTCGAAACGCCTTGGCCAAGGCAATCACTGGCGAACATCGCGCTCATTTACCTTGGCACGCCGTTGATCGTTTTTGTCATCGCCAGCGTCACTGAACGCAAGAAAGACCTCTGGCGCAGGCTTTTCGCCGCTTTGTTGCCGATACGGGTAACGCCGATTTCGCTTGCGAAAGCCGCGGTTCCGAAAGCGTCATCCAGCGCCATTACCGCTCCACGATGATGAACGGCTCACCCCAACCCCGGCTGCCCTTATTGGGCGGACACTGAGGCGGCCGGCGCCGCCGCAAATCGGCTGGCGATCTCCGTAACGCGGACGCCGTAAAGCCGGGCGGTCTCAAGATCGCCTTGCGACATTTCGCCTGGCGCCGCATCCGCGTCCGATTGCGCCATTGGCGCGATGTACGAGCCCATCCTGTTCGGATCGTCGCGCTTGGATGCCTTGACGTTCGCCGGCTTGAGGGCGAGGCTGACCCAAATTCCGCCATGCTGGCCGGCCAGCAGAACGAAATATTGCAGCGTATTGAGCTTGTCACCGTTGATACTGGCGCTGTTGGTGAAGCCGCCGAAAATCTTGTTCTTCCATTTCTCTTCAAACCAGGGTTTTGAAGAGGCGTCGGCGAACTTTTTGAACTGCCAGCTTGGACCGCCCATATAGGTCGGTGAGCCAAAGATGATAGCGTTCGCGGCGTTGAGTGTCGCCCACCCCTCCTCCGGGATATTGCCTTCGGCATCGATCTCGATCAGCGAGGCGGCAGCCCCTTTGGCGACAGCTTCCGCGACACGTTTGGTGTGCCCATAGCCTGAGTGATAGACGACGGCGGTCGTGATGCTGGGTAGGGTCATGTTGATTATTCCTGATTGCGACTAAAGTTTTTGACGAACTAACGGCTGAGAGGCAGAAGGGCCCGGATGCGGGGATCGCGCAGGTAAAGGCCACCCCACGTCATCACGCCTAGAGCGGGATGAACTTGCGTTCACCCGCTCTAGCTTTATTTTTGCGATCAATTTCATGGCTTTATGAACCACTTCGTGGTTCAACTTAAAGCCATGTTGATCTAGAATCCTTCCCGGACTTACGTCTTGGCGGCGTTCTGTGCAGCCTCGAATACTTCGCGTGCGGACGTCCTGCCCGCTACGTGCTCCGTACCCTCGGCTCCGAGGTCCATCCATCCCGCGTTCACGGCATCAAACATTTCTTCGGCAGGTCCGGTATGGCCCTTCGGGATGCCGAACTGCTCGAACGCTTCCGCCCATCCCGCACGCGGGACCGCAAAGGCTTTCACGCCGAGATTCAGGACTTCACCCAATTGCTCCGCGACTTCATCCGCGGTGACCATCGAACCAAGCTCGACGACGCGCTGTCCTGACCAGGCTGGCCCGGTCAAAAGGGTTGCGACCTCCGCGCCGATGTCGTTCGTCGCGATCATGGTCGATCTCCGATTTGTCGGATTGTAGTAGACCGGCAGCGTTCCGCCCTGGGCGACCTGCAAGCCGTAGAGGAAGTTTTCGAAGAATCCGCCTGCGCGCACAAAGGCGATTGGGGATGTCAACTCGCGAAACCCTTGCTCCAGAAGCGACAAGGCCGTGATCATCCCCAGCCCGCTGGTCCTATTCGCACCCATTGACGAAAGTGCCACCACTCGCGGCGGCGCTGCTTTGGTGAGCGCCTCGACATAGTTTGCAATCACGTCCTTTGCTTCTTTGTAATCGGGCGAGGGCGCCCAGACAGGCGGCAACATGACAAACGCGCCTTCGACGCCTTTGAGCGCCCGCTCGATGGCTGCCATATCATTCCAATCACCATCAACCAGTTCCACGCCCTGGTTCGCCCAGTTAGCCGCCTTCTCGCGATTGCGGACCAGCGCGCGTACTTCCTTGCCGTGCGCCAGCAGGTGTTTGGCCGTTGCGCCGCCCACTTTTCCCGTGATTCCCATGACTAAAAACATCTGTTTTCTCCTGATCTTGAGGGACAGAGCACTGCCCCTGTTGGTTCAACGCCCGCTTGGTTCAACGAATAAGCGGCAGAACGGCGCGGATACGGGGATCGCGCAGGTAAAGGCCACCCCACGTCATCACGCCTAGCAGCATGGATATGATTTCCGGCGGCGATCCCAACTCACCGATGCGGACATGGGCGCAGATGGCGCCTCCCAAAAAGCCGGTCACCAGGATCGCGCCGAGGATGGCGGTGGCCGGGATGGCGTAAAGGATGGCGCAGGCGAGGATGACCGGACCCACGACACGGGTCAGGGCCATCGCGAACCCGGTTTCCCGCAACATGCTCGCGATCTGCGCCGGCGCGAAAAGCTGAATCGTTCCGTCGGCCGCCAGAGCGATCACAACAAACGCGCTCATGATCCGGCCGGCCCACAGGGCGCGATACAAGGTGATCGTTTCAGGCGCCTGATGCAGGTTTATCGTTTCGGACATTTGTTGGTCTCCAATGTGGTTAGGCAATTTCGGATGGCTTACTGTGTCTCTTGAATGTGATAAACATCAACAAAGCGAACACATTGTTGTTTGTATGGTGAACAATACCGAGGCACGAACATGCGGAATCTCGAACCCATCCTCATCTTCATCAGGGTCGCGGAAATGGGGAGCTTCACCCGCGCCGCTGACAGCCTCGGCATCCAAAAAGGCAGGGCGTCAACAGCGGTTCGGCGGCTGGAAGACGATGTCGGCGTGAGGCTGCTGCACCGGACGACGCGCAGCGTGCAGTTGACGGAGGACGGACGCGCCTTTCATGCGCGCGCCCGCGATCTGCTGGCCGATGTCGATGACCTGCATTCGATGTTCGCGGGAGATCGCGCGGCACTGCGGGGGCGTATCCGGGTTGATTTGCCGACCGAGGTGGCGCGCACAACGATCGTGCCGGCCTTGCCGGCGTTCATGGCGGCCCACCCCGAGCTGGAGCTGGAGATCTCGAGCACGGATTGGCAGGTTGATCTGGTGCAAGAGGGGTTCGACTGCGTCTTGCGGCTTGGGCCTATAAGGGACGAGACGCTGGTTGCCCGCCCGCTCGGTCAGTTGCGCATGGTAAACGCCGCCAGTCCCGCTTATCTAGCGCGCCATGGCGTCCCCCAATTGCTGGAAGATCTCCAGCGTCAGGGACATCGGGCAATCCATTTTTCGACAATGCTGGGCGCAAGACCTTATGGGTGGGAATATCCGGACGGCGACAGCTTTGCCACGCTTCAGTTGCCCAGTGCGCTCCACGTCAACAGCGCGCAGACCTACGACGCCGCTGCCCTGGCCGGCCTTGGCCTGATTCAGGCGCCACTGTTGGGGATTCGCCGATACTTGGAGAGTGGAGCGCTTGTGGAGATCATGCCCGATTTTCGGCGCCGGGCGCTCGCCGTGTCCCTTGTGGTCGCCCATCGGAGCAATCTGTCGCGCCGCGTCCGCGCCTTCATGAAATGGATTGAAGAGGTGCTAACGCCGTATCTCGAATGACCCCTCTTATACCAAGCGGCATCGGGATTAACCCATCGCGAAAGCAAGATCATGGGGCTTTCCCTCCGCAGCCATTCCAGCGGCTTACGCCGCCGGAACCTTCGGCTGCTTCGCCCCCTGAAACCCCCACTAAGGGCTTACCCTCCGCGGTTTCCAGCATTCCTTCGGACTGCCGGAACCTTTCCGCTCCGCCCTTAGAACCCGCTAGATGGCTTCTGCTGGGAGGGGTCAGAGACCCCTCCCAGCGGAAAGCCAAGTGATGGATTCCAAAGGCTCTGCCTTTGGCGGAGGTCCAGGAGGCAGAGCCTCCTAGCCTTACTCTTGCGCATAGGTTAATCCCTATGCCGCTTGGTATAAGCCCTGAGGGGCGTTTTCCGGCTTTGCGAAACGCCCGCAGACCTGTCTATACCGCTCCTTGAGGACCAACGCGCGAGGAGAGTTTTGTTTTACAATCTAAAAAAGCAGGCGGCGCGCCGGCGTTTTAACCGGCAGATCGCCGATATTCGCCGGACGCCGCCGATGCCGGTGGTCGATGCGCCCTGGAGCATTGTCAGCCTGCTCGGCAAGCCGACCCCGGATATCCTGATGTATATCCTGTCGATGAAATCCTTCTACCGGCGGCTCGGCAAAGGCAAGATCATCGTCATTACCGATGACGAAACGCTCGCGGCGCATGGCAAGACGCTGAATCATCATTTCCCCGGCATCCGCTTCGAGAGGCTGGACGCCATCGATCCCAGCCCTTGCCAGCGCGGCGGCACCTGGGAGCGGCTGGTTTATCTGATACGCCGGTCGCATGAGGAATACGTGATCCAGCTCGATTCAGATACTCTGGTCACCGGACCAAACGTGACCGAAGTGCTTGATTGCATTGAAAAAAACCTCTCCTTTACCTATGCCGATAATGGCTGGGCGATCAAAACCTTGGCGGAGATCGCCGAAGAGGCCAGCGCGGAGACCTCCGATTATATCGGCGACGTGCTGGAACGCAGTTTCGCAGACTGGCCGGCATCGGGAACCACAAACTATGTCCGGGGGTCTTCCGGCTTTTCCGGCTTTGCCAAGGGCGCGTTTTCAATCGCCGACCTTAATGAGTTTCACGAGCAGATGAAACAATGCCTTGGCACACGCTGGAAGGAATGGGGCACCGAGCAATCAGGCTCGAATTACATGATCGCCAATGCGCTGGGCGCCGTGGTTTTGCCATTTCCTGAATACACGACGTTTCCGCTGCATCATGACCAGGAGAAAGCGAAGTTCTTTCACTTCATCGGCAGCAACCGCTTTTATGGCGATTTTTTCGCCGATCAGGGCAAGCGGATCATCGGGGAGCTGCTGGCCAAGCCGTAGGACATGAAAAAGCCCAGTTCGCTGATCGGCGAACTGGGCTTCGTCAAAAGGCTTACGCGGCCTGTTTGGTCACATGCTTGTTCAGCAACTCGGTAAACGCCTTGATGAAGGCGGGAATATCGTCCGGCTTGCGGGAGGTGACGAGCAAGCCATCGGTGACCGCTTCCTGGTCGACCCAATTGGCGCCGGCATTCGCGAGGTCGGTATGCAGGGACGGCCAAGATGTCATTTTCTTGCCCTTCACGCCTCCCGCCTCGATCAGCGTCCAGGGTCCATGGCAAATCACCGCGATAGGCTTTTTCTGATCGACGAAATGCTTGACGAAGGCGACAGCCTGCTTGTCAACCCGCAGCTTGTCAGGATTGGCGACGCCGCCGGGTAATACGAGCGCATCGAACTGGTCAGGCTGGACCGCTGAGAGGGGCTGGTCGACCTTGATCTTGTCGCCCATTTCATCATGGTTCATGCCCTGGATTTCGCCGCTTTGCGGAGACACCAAGGTTACCTGCGCGCCTTCCTTTTTGAGCGCCTCATAGGGTTTGGTCAACTCGACCTGTTCCACGCCATTGGTCGCGAGGAACGCGATTTCCATGCCCGATACCGCCATCGCTCAATCTCCTTTTGCCTAAAGCCACAAATGTTGGTGTCCTTGATAGGCCAAAGGTTTGCTTGAGCGGAATGATTGCAAGGCGAAGATCATCACAAACGCGGCGCGACGGATTTAAAAAACGTATGGTTTTCGCCAGCTTTTCAAGAACCGCCAAGGCTCACCATCACGTTCTCAACAAGGAGACGCCTCATGGCTCAGGGCGATAAATCCGCCTATACCGGCAAGCAAAAGCGCAAGGCCGAGCATATCGAGGAAGGCTACGAGAAGCGCGGCCTCTCGGAGAAGGAGGCCGAACGCCGCGCCTGGGCAACCGTCAACAAGCAGGATGGCGGTGGCAAGAAATCCGGTTCAGGCCGTAAGTCGTCCTGACGGTTCTCGCAAAGGACAGCACTGCTTTTTGTAAAAAGGCTACGCGCCGCGGCAGCAAAAACTTTTTATCATTGAAGGGTTTTCTTGTTTTGGTCTGCGCGAGGCCAAGACGTCATTTTCGGCGCGCGACGGTGAACAGCGCCAGCGCGCGCAGCCGTTCAGCCCTATCGCCGAAGCTGTCGAGATAGGTCGCCGCCTGCTCGGCGAGGCGCTCCGCCTGCATGCGGGCCCGCCCGAGACCCAGCACGGCGACCATCGTTGCCTTGCCTTGCGCCGCGTCCTTGCCGGCGGTTTTGCCGAGGCTGGCATTGGTGCCTTCGGCATCGAGAATATCATCGGCGATCTGAAACGCCGCGCCAAGGTCGCGTCCATAGGCGCCGATCAGATGCCGGTGGGAGGGTTGCGCCCGGCCCAATATGGCGCCGGCCTCGGCGCTGTACTGGATCAGCCGGCCAGTTTTCAAAGCCTGCAACCGCGTCACCTCTGGACCGCTCAGCGCCTGCCCCTCCGTCACCATGTCGATCATTTGGCCGCCCGCCATGCCGCGCGCGCCGGCGGCAAGGCCAAGCGCCGCCACCAATTCGCACCGCGCCTCGGCGTCGGAATGGGTGTTTTCATCGGCCAGCGCCTCGAAAGCCCGCGCCTGCAGCGCGTCGCCCGCCAATATGGCGGTCGCCTCGTCGAAGGCCTTGTGGCAAGACGGCTTGCCGCGGCGCAGATCGTCATTATCCATCGAGGGCAAGTCATCATGCACCAAGGAATAGGCGTGCAGCATCTCGACCGACGCGGCGACCCTGGCCGCGCAGGTCTGGTTGACCGAAAACAGCCCCGCCACCTCCATCACGATGAAGCCGCGCAACCTTTTGCCGCCGCCAAGCACCGCATAGCGCATCGCCTCCACAAGGCGCGCCTCGGCGCCTTCGGCCAGCGGCAATAGCGCGTCGAGTTCGGCTTCGATCAGCGATGCCGCCTCTGCCATCGCGTCGGCAAGGCCATTATCGTTCACCACGAGATCAAGAGCCATTCATGCCTCCGGTTCGGCGCCTGATCCTTGCAGGCTGGACCACAGCCTGAACCGTTGATCAGTCGCGTTGATTGATAGATTAAAGAAGAACGGCTTCAATTTGAAGCTGTTATTCTTTAAGGCCCAGCGTGCCGTCGGCGCGGGCGACAATGGACTGCACGCGCATCTCGGCCTCCGCCAATTTCGCCTCGCAATGCCGTTTCAGGGCAGCGCCGCGCTCATAGGCGGCAATGGCCTCCTCTAGCCTTTGCTGACCGGATTCCAGCCCGCGCACGATGCGTTCGAGCTCTGCCAAGGCGTCCTCGAACGCCATATTGCCGACGGAATCCGCCTCGGCCGCGGTTGAACTGTTCATGTCATTGCCTCCGGCTTTTAGACGCGCATCAGCGCGCGTGTATGCGCCGCCGCCGAAGCGGCCAGCGCATCAAGATCATAGCCGCCTTCGAGCAAGGAGACGACACGGCCATTGCAGCACGCATCCGCCGCCTCGAGCAGCGCCGCCGTCAGCCAGTGAAAATCCGCGGTCTCCACCTGCAAATTGGCGAGCGGATCGGCCTTATGCGCGTCAAACCCGGCGGAAATGATGAGCAATTCGGGCGCGAAACGGAGCAAGGCGGGGATTAGCTCGCGCTCCCAGGCGGCGCGAAAGGCGGCGGAGCCTGAACCGGGCGGCAGCGGCGCGTTGACGATATTTCCGGCAACGCCGCGCTCGCTTCGCGCCCCGGTGCCGGGATAGCAAGGATATTGATGCGTTGACGCGTAAAACAGGTCGGCGTCCGCCTCGAAGCAGGCCTGCGTGCCGTTGCCGTGATGCACGTCGAAATCCACGACGGCGATGCGCTTCAGCCCGTATTTCGCACGGGCATGATGCGCGGCGATGGCGGCGTTGCTGAACAGGCAAAACCCCATCGCCCGGTCGGGTTCGGCGTGATGCCCTGGCGGCCTGGTCGCGACAAACGCCGCCCGCGCGCGGCCGGTCATCACCGCGTCGATGGCCAACATGGCGCCGCCGGCGGCGCGCAAGGCCGCCTCGACCGAGCCTTGGCTGATCACCGTATCGGCGTCGATTTGCTCCAGCCTGCCCTCGCGCGGCGCCAGCGCCAAAATCGTGTCGACATGGGCGTTGGTATGCGCCGCCCGCAGCGCCTCGGCCGGGGCCATCGGCGCTGCCTCACGGCGCAGCGGCGCGAATTCCGGCGCGTCCAAGGCGCGCAACACATACCGCAGCCGGTCAGGGCGTTCAGGATGATGCGGCCCGGTGTCATGATCGAGGCAGGCCGGATGGGTGATCAGGATGACTGGCTTAGTTTCAGGAGGCATGTCTTCAGGGGGCATGGTTTCACGCCTTTCCGCAACGTATGGTGAAGCTGAATACGCCCTTCATCTCGCTCCAGGAGACGAGGGCATGGCCGTTATCCCGGCAGAAATCCCGGAAATCGGCGACCGTGCCGGGATCCGTGGCAAGCACGCGCAGTTTTACGCCAGGCTCAAGCGCGCGAAGGGCGCGGGCGGCGCGCAGCACCGGCATCGGCCCTTTTAGATACTTTGCATCGATCAGGATTTCCGTCATTACGGTGGTTCATGCGGCCTAACGCGCGCTTCGGCAAGGGGCGTCGCGGTCGCCCATGAGAGAGGAAACAGGACCAGACATGAGTTCGAAACCATGAGCTATCGCATTGGCATTGATTTGGGCGGCACCAAAATTGAGATTGCCGCGCTGAATGCCGAAGGCGCCTTGGCGTTTCGCAAACGCCTGCCGACGCCGCCGGATTACCGGGCAACCATTGAAACCATTGCCGGGCTGGTTGCCGAAACCGAAGCGGCGGAAGGGCCGGCGGCCAGTATCGGCGTTGGCATTCCCGGCACCATCAGCCCGGCCACCGGGCTGGTCAAGAACGCCAATTCGGAGCGCCTGAACGGCAACCCGTTCGACCGCGATCTGGAGGCGAGGCTGGGCCGGCCGGTGCGGATCACCAATGACGCCAATTGCTTCGCGATGAGCGAGGCCTCGGACGGCGCGGGAGCAGGCGCGCATTGCGTGTTCGGCGTGATCATCGGCACCGGCTGCGGCGGCGGCATCGTCATCGGCGGCAAGGTGCTGGAAGGCAAGCATCGCATCGCCGGGGAATGGGGCCACACGCCGCTGCCCTGGCCGCGCATGGAGGAGATGCCGATGCGCCAATGCTGGTGCGGCAAGACCGGATGCCTGGAAACTTATCTAGCCGGCCCCGCCTTGGCCGCCGAAGCGGATGGCATCGGCGCGCGAGACGCCGGCGGCCTGCCGGCGCGCGCCGCCGCGGGCGACGAAAGGGCGATTCGCGCCCTCGATCTACATGCCGACCGGCTGGCGCGCGGCCTCGCGATGATCGCCAATATCCTCGATCCGGATGTCATCGTGCTCGGCGGCGGCTTGTCCAATCTGGAGCATCTGTATCAACGCCTGCCGTCATTGATGAAGCCTTATGTGATCAGCGACACGTTCGAAACGCCGATTCGCCGTCACAAACATGGCGATTCCTCCGGTGTGCGCGGCGCCGCTTGGCTATGGCCGGCGCCCTAACGCTTTGCCGGGCCTAACGCTTTGCAGGGCCTAACGCTTTGCAGGGATTGTGATTTCATCGGCGTCGCCGAACGGCGCTGCCCGCGTTGCGATGGCGGCCGGCTGGTGGCGCATCCTGAGCTGACCAGCCTCGCCATCGCCCATATTGATTGCGACGCTTTCTATGCCAGCGTCGAGAAGCATCAACGGCCGGAGCTTGCGGCCAAGCCGGTGATCGTCGGCGGCGGCCATCGCGGCGTGGTGGCGGCCTGCTGTTACATCGCCCGGCTCTCGGGGGTGAAAAGCGCCATGCCGATGTTCAAGGCATTGAAGCTCTGCCCCGACGCCGTGGTGATCCGGCCCGACCTGGCGAAATATAGCCTGGTCTCCCGCCAGATACGGCGGCTCATGATGGACCTGACGCCGCTGGTGCAGCCGCTCTCGATCGACGAGGCGGTGCTCGATCTGTCCGGAACCGAAAAACTGCACGGCGCCCCGCCGGCTTTGGTGCTCGCCCGGTTCGCCCGCATTGTCGAGCGCGAGGCGGGGGTTACCGTCTCGATTGGCCTGGCGCCCAACCGCCTGCTCGCCAAACTTGCCGCCGAACGCGACAAGCCGCGCGGCTTCGCCGTGCTTGGCCGCGACGCGCCGGCGCTTCTGGGCGTTGAACCGGTGACGCTGCTGCCTGGCGTCGGCGCGGCGCTGGCGTCCAGGCTGGCGGCGCATGGCATTACCCGCATCGGTCAGCTGGCGGAGCTTGCGCCGCGGCAGGCGCGGCTTTGGCTGGGCGATGACGGCGCAGGCCTGGTGGCGCGCGCGAATTTCATCGATTTCCGGCATGTCGATCCGGTGCGCGAGGCGAAATCGATCAGCGCGGAAACCACCTTCCATGACGATGTCTCTGAATTCAATGAACTCGCACGGCTGCTTTATCCGTTATGTGAAAAACTGGGCCGGCGGCTAAAGCTCGCTGGCTTTGCCGCGAGTGGGCTTACCCTGAAACTGAAGACAGCCGGCTTTCGCGTTCATACCAAAGCAATTTCATTGGCATTTCCCACTCAGGTGCCGGAGACGATTTGGCACGCTGCCTGCGATACGCTGCGCCCTGTGGCGGATGGCACGAAGTACCGGTTGATTGGCATCGGCGCTGCCGCGCTGGCGCCCGCCGATCACGCCGATCAAGGCGATCTGGTGGATCGCGACGCGCCGCGCCGGGCGGCGCGGCAAAACGCCATTGACGCGCTGCGTCGCCGCTTTGGCGACGCCATCATCCGGCGCGGGCCTTAGCCAAACAGGCGAGTCATCATCGTCGTCACCGCGCGCGCGATTTCGCTAGGAGCCGCCGCATCTTCGATTTGGCCATCAACGATCAAGGCGGCGAGGCCGTGCACCAGCGACCAGCACGCCAAAGTCAGCGTCTGCCGTTCCTCCGGCGGCGCCAGCGTGGCGACGCGGTTTTCCAGAACGGCAAAGGCCTTGCCGCTTGCCTGCGGCGCGGGATCGACCCGGCTCCGCTCGCTGCCAAACATCAACCGGAACAAGGCTGGTTCGGTTGTCGCGAATGCCACATAGGCAACGCCCTGCGCCCGCAGCGCGTCGATCGCTTTTGTCGCCTGATCGGCTTCGCTGAGCGCTGCGCGCAGCCGCTCGAATCCCTGTGCGGCGATGGCTCCCAGCAGCGCCTCTTTATCGGTGAAATGGCGATAGGGCGCCATGGCGGAGACATTGGCGGCGCGCGCCGCGGCGCGCAATGTCAGCGCCGCCACGCCGCCTTCGCGGAGTAGTTTTAATCCAGCCTCGATCAGGCCCGCGCGTAAATCGGCATGATGATAGGATGTTGACAACGTAAGCAAGCCCTCCTATGTTTATTCTGTAAACATAGGAGGGCTTGATGGAATCTGCAAGAAAGCGGCACGCTGTCGATCTCAGCGCCTGGCCTGATCTTGTCGTCGTCTACTTAGGCATGAAGGTCCAGCGCTGGCGCGGCGTTATGACGGTGTTGGGGCTGGGCAAGGGCATTGGCGCTTCGGTGGCCGGCAAGCCGGAGGGCCTGCTGGCGCATGAAACAATTATTTGGGGATTATCGCATATCGGGATGCGGCAATATTGGCGCGATCTTGAAAGCCTGGAGCGCTTCACCCGCAGCGCGCCGCATAAGGACTGGTGGAAAGAGTTCTCGCGCGATGGCAAGGGCACCGGATTTTGGCACGAAACCTACCGGATGCGCGGCGGCATGGAGGCGATCTATCTCGACATGCCTGCGGTGGGCTTTGCCAAGTTTGCGACGCCGCGAGCGGCTGAAGGCGGCTATAAATCAGCGCGCGGCCGTCTCGAGCAGGCGAATGTTTCAGCCGCGCCTGCCGAACAAGCTTTCCAGCGCCTCGCGTGACAGCTTGAGGAATGTCGGCCGGCCATGGCTGCATGTGGCGGCCCGCGGCGTCGCTTCCATGTCGCGCAGCAATGCGGCCGCCTCCGCCAGATTGAGCTGCCGCCCGGCGCGGATCGAGCGGTGGCACGCCATCCGCGCCAGCGTTGCGTCAAGCTTGGCGACCAGCGCCGTTGCTTCGCCGGTTTCGCACAAGCCATCGGCAAGATCGCGGATCAGCGGCGCCGGATGCGCGCCGCCCAGCGCCGCCGGCATGGCGCGCACCAGAATGGCGCCCGGGCCAAAGGCTTCCAGCTCGAGGCCAAGTTTCAGCAGCGCCGGCGCCGCATCGGCCAGCCGCGCCGCGTCGTCTTCCGGCAGGTCGATGGGCACCGGATTGAGTAAAGGCTGCGTGGCGATGCCGCCTTGCGCCCATTCGGCGCGCAGCCTTTCCTCGGTGAGCCGTTCATGCGCCGCGTGTTGATCGACGATGACCAGCGCGCCATCGCCGGCCACCGCCAGCACATAGGTGCCGAAAATCTGCGCCACCGGCGCGCCCAAAGGAAATTCATCGGAGGGGCGCTGATTGGAGGGAGATTGATCCGGCCGCGCCATTTCCAGCGCCGCTGCTTCTGGCGAGATGAAACCGCGGCCGGCGGGCGGCGCGTCGAACGGCAAGGCGAGTTCGCGTTCGGCGAAGCCGCGCGCCGCGACGCTCGGCAGGGCAAAGCTCTGTGAAGGTATCGGGAAGCTGAAGCCGGGGGCGCTGGCGGTTTGTCCCGGCACGGCCAGCGCCCGGCGCAAGGCGCCGATGATCAGGCTGCGAATGCCGTTTGGGTCGGCGAAGCGCAATTCGGCCTTGGCGGGATGCACGTTCACGTCGACCGCTTCCGGCGGCATCGAAAGCCAGAGTGCTGCGATCGGATGCCGCCCTTCGGGGATGACATCGCGATAGGCCAGGCGGAGCGCGATGCGCAGCAACGGGTCGCGCACCGCCCGGCCATTGACGATAAACGCCTGATGGCGCGGCGCCGCGCGGTGCAGCGTCGCCGGGCTGGCGAGGCCGGCGAGGGCAACGCCATCGCGTTCGGCGGCGATGTCGGTCAGCGCGATATCGGCGTCCCGTCCAAAAATCGCGCTCGCGCGGGCGCGCTCGTCTTGCCGCGGCAGGTCAAACAAGACCCGGCCATCAACCGCCAAGGCCATGCCGCAACCCGGCGCTGCCAGCGCGAGCTGCCGGATTGTCGCCGCCACCGCCTCCGCCTCGGCGCTTGCCGAACGCAAAAATTTGCGGCGCGCGGGCGTGGCGTAAAACAAATTCTCCACCACCGCGCTGGTGCCGCGTGGCGCGGCGGCCGGCGCAATGGGACTGACCGCGCCGCCGGCCACCACGATGCGCCAGGCGCTATCGGCGCCCGCCGGGCGGCTGGTCAGCGTCAATTTCCCGGCCGCGCCAATGGAGGGCAAGGCCTCGCCGCGAAACCCCAAGGTTGCGATGCGGATCAAAGCCTCGTCGGCAAGCTTCGAGGTGGCGTGGCGCTCGATGGCCAGCGCCAGCTCGTCGCGCGGAATGCCGCATCCGTCATCGATGACCTCAATCCGGCTGACGCCGCCGCCTTCAATGGCGATCCGGATGCGCCGCGCTCCGGCGTCAAGCGCGTTTTCCACCAGCTCCTTCACCGCCGCGGCCGGACGCTCGATCACCTCGCCAGCGGCGATGCGATTGACGGCTTGCGGCGAGAGCAGGCGGATCGGCATGGCCGCAGCTTACGCGGCCCTCTTCATTCAGGCAAAGCGTATTCGGGCAAAGCCTTGATTATCCCGCGGCTATCCGATGGGCGGGATATGCCGTAAGGGAAGCTATTTATGACAGGCATAAGAATCACGGATAAGAAGGGGAACGCCATGAAATTCAGCGTAAACGGCCGGCTGGTGGTCCTCACGGGAGCGGCGAGCGGCATTGGTTCGGCGCTGGCGCGTGGCTTGGCGGTGCGCGGCGCCAATCTCGCGCTGATTGATCGCGATGGCGCGGGGCTGGATGGGGTTGCCGGCAACATGCGGCTGTTCGGGGTCAAGGTTTCCGTCCATCAGGCCGATCTCGCCGATCCGGCGGCGATCGCCGCCTTGCCGGAGCAGGTGCTTGCCGCGCATCAGGGCGCTGACGCCGCGGCGCTGATCAACAATGCGGGCGCCGCGATGGCGGGGCGGTTCGATCAGATCACCGATGCCGAATTCAGCGCGCTGATGGATGTCAATTTCTGGTCCGGCGTCCGCATGACGCGGGCATTTCTGCCGTTACTTCTAGGGCAAGCCGAGGCGCGGCTGGTGTTTTTGTCGAGCGTGTTCGGGCTGATCGGGCCGCCCGGCCAGACCGCCTACGCCGCCAGCAAATTCGCGATACGCGGCTTCGCCGAGGCGCTGCGGCATGAGCTTGCCGATACCGGGCTAGGGGTCACCATCGTGCATCCGGGCGGCGTTCGGACCAGTATCGCGCGCAACGCCCGCATGGCCTCCGGATTCGACGCGTCGCTGGCGGCGCAAGGCATCGCCGAATTCGAGAAATCGCTGCGCACCAGTCCGGACGAAGCGGCCTTGCTGATCTTGCGCGGCATCGAGAGGCAAAGCCCGCGCGTGCTGATCGGCAGCGACGCCATCGCCATCGACCTGATCCAGCGCGCCAGCCCGGCGCAGTACTGGCGGAGCCTGCGGCGTTCCTTTGGCAATAGCGAGCGCGCGAACCGGATTCCTCGGCCGCCTCGTTCCTCTGTAAAGGCAACATCATGACCAGCATCGCGGCGCATCTGCTCAACCCGTTCCTGCGCTACCAGGTCAAGCGCAAGCTGAAGGGCGCAACCGATGTGGGGCAGATGCGCCGGGCCTTTGGCAAAAACCCTTTGCCGGGACCGCGCGGCATCCGTTTCATGCCGGCGCTTGTCGGGGTGAACGGGGAGTGGGCGGAAGCGCCGCATGGTCCGGCGGCGGCGATGACCTTGCTCTATCTGCATGGTGGCGGCTATGTCGCCTGTTCGGCGCGGACGCACCGGCCCATCACCGGCGGCTTTGCTTCGCGCCGCATCCGGGTCTTCGCGCCGGATTACCGGCTGGCGCCGGAATTTCCTTATCCCGCGGCGCTCGATGACGCCCTAAGCGCCTTTGAGTCGCTGCTGGCGACCGGTGTTTCGCCAACGCGGCTGGCGATTGCCGGGGATTCGGCGGGGGGCGGGCTGGCGCTTGCCGTGCTGCTCGCCGCCAAGGCCAAAGGCCTGCCGATGCCGGCGCGCTGCGTATTGTTTTCGCCCTGGACCGACCTCGCGGCGACCGGGGAGAGCCTGCGTTCAAATCTCGATCGCGATCCGATGATCAACGGCGCCCGATGCGGCGAAGGCGCCATGGTCTATCTGAATGGCGCCGATCCGCGTGATCCGCTGGCCTCGCCGCTTTATGGCGATTTATCGGGCCTGCCGCCGTTGCTGATCCATGTTGGCGAGCGCGAGGTGCTGCGCGATGATTCGGTGCGGCTGGATGTGAAGGCTCGCGAGGCCGGAGTTGCCAGCCAGCTACGGATCTGGCCGGTGGTGGCGCATGTCTGGCCGCTGTTTCACGCCATCGTTCCGGAAGGCCGCCAAACGCTTGACGAAAGCGCCGCTTTTATCCGTGGTGCCGCCGCATCAGAGTCATGAAAAAATAGCCGAGGGCGAGGGCGGGGAGCGCCGCTCCCACCAGGGCGACCGCGTTCCAGCCGCCATGAAACAGCAGCCAGCTCGCCGCCGCCGAAGCCATGGCGCCGCCCAGGAAAAAGGTCGCCATATACGCGCCGTTCAGCCGAGACCTGAGTTCCGGCGCCAGCGCGTAAATCGCGCGCTGGCCAAACACAACATTGGCTTGCACGCCAAAATCGAGCGCCACCCCCGCCAGCGCCAGGATGACAACGTTGTGGCGCGCGGCCCCCCAGGCGGATAATCCCGCGGAGGCCAGGACAAGCAGAAGCGAGGCGGCGGTGCCAGCCCGGCTCCAGCCACGATCCGCAAGGCGTCCGGCAAGCGGAGCGGCGATGGCGCCCGCCGCGCCGACCAGCGCAAATACCGCGATGCCCAATTGGGTGTAGTGAAATTCGGTTATCAGCAGGAGGGGGATGGCGGTCCAATACAGGCTGAACGATCCGAAAGCCGCTGCCTGGTAAAGCGAGCGGCGGCGCAGCACAGGCTCGCGCAGCATCAGCCGCGGCATCGAGCGCAGCAGCCCGATATAGTTCTGCCCCATCCCGGGCTGATGAGGCGGCAAACTGCGGTTTAGGGCGAAGGCTACCCCCAGCATCGCCAAAGCGGCGATGCCGAACACGGCTCGCCAGCCAGCGATATAGGCGATGATGCTGCCAAGCGGCCGGGCCAATAAAATGCCGAGGATCAACCCCGCCATCACGTTGCCGACCACTTTGCCGCGCACCTGGCTTGACGCGAGATGCGCCGCCATCGGCACGATCATCTGCACCGCAGAGGCGGTCAGGCCAATCAGCAAAGCCGCGATGAAAAATATCGTGCCATCCGGCGCTGCCGCGGCGAGCGCCAAGGCAAGCGATGTCGCCGCGACAGTGCGAACGATCAGCGCCCGGTTTTCCAACAGGTCGCCGAGCGGCACCAAGAGGATCAGCCCGGCGGCGTAGCCCAATTGGGTAAGGGTGACCAACAGGCTCGCGGCGTCACGCGGCAAATCCAGCGCTGGCGCAATTTGCCCAATCAAGGGCTGGACATAATAAATATTGGCGACGATCGCGCCCGCCGCCGCCGCCAAAGTGATTGTCAGCGCCGCCGATGGCGCGCCGGCGGCGGCTGATTTTCCTTTAGGTGCATCCAGAACTTGAGACATTGTCCTGCTATATTAGCGCATGATGACGCAAATACGACAGGATTAGAAAAAGTTCAGCAGCCGTCCGAGAAGTCCAGGCTTGCCAGGGGCTTCCTGCGGCGTTGTGCCTTGGGTCGGCGGCTGTCCCAGCGCCGCGTTTTCCTGAAGCCGGCGCTGCTCCGCCGGGGCGTTCACCACCGGGCTGCCCGGCTTCTGGTTCCAGAACATCAGCGAGGAGACAAAACCCGGGCTGCGGCTTTCCAAATTGGCCTGCTGATTGACGACGGAGCGGATATCGGGCGGCGGCGGCGGTCCCGCCTCGGCGAGGATCGATTGCTGGCCAGGACCCATGGCGGCATTGTCATTTGCCAGCGCGGTTTGCGGCGCCAGCACTTCTTCCGCCTGCTGGCTGGGTGAAACCTGCTGCGGGCGCGGCGTGCCAGGAGCCGGCGGCGGCAACTGGCCAAGCTCTGGCGGCATTGAGAGCGGCGCTTCCGTCGCCACATCGAACGCATCCGGTGGCGTAACCTCAAGCCCGAAGGTTTGTTTCGCGCCTTGGCTGCACCCGGCAAGGCCCAATGTTGCAAGGGTGAGTGCTGCAAGCCCGAAAACGAGAGGCATGGTCAAGCTGGTGCTGCGCTTCATGGCGCTTCCTTATCGCCCGCCCGGGTATCGGGCAAGGGCGCGGCGGGCGAAGGCCTCTGGCTTGCCTGCTTGGCGGCGCTGCCTTCGATGATCAGGCTGGCGACGCCGCAGACAATCGCCGCGTCGGCGATGTTGAACACGTACCAGTGATAGGCGCCGATATGGGCATCGATAAAATCCACCACGGCGCCATAGCGTTCGCGGCTGATGATGTTGCCGATGGCGCCGCCGGTGATGGCGCCCACCGCGAGCGTGGTGGCCAGGGTTTTCGCCCGCCACAGCCAGGTCAGCAAACCCGCGACGACGATGACGGCGGCGGCAATGAGGATTGGCGCCGCATGGTCTCCCGCCAGCATGCCGAAGGTGACGCCATGATTCCAGACCAGGGCGAAGTTCAGCACCGGCAGGATGCGCACCATGCCGCGACGCGGCAGATCAAGCCCGTACAGCATCCAGTATTTCGACCATTGATCGGCGAGCAGGACGAGCAGGCCGAGAAACAGCCCGGCGAAGCGGCGGTTCATGCAATCGCCTCGCAGCAGCGGCGGCAGAGATCGGGATGTCCGGCGTTTTCGCCAACTTCCGGCAGCACCCGCCAGCAGCGGGCGCATTTGGCGCCGCGCGCGGTCGTGGCGCCTTGCCGCCCGGCCAGCCTCGCCGACGAGACAATGGCGACTTCCGCCCATTCCTCCTGGTCGAGCAAGGCCAAGGCGTCGTCATCGACCAGCGCGTCGGCGGCGAGGGAGGAGCCGATGGTCTTGTCGCGCCGCATCGCCTCGATCTCGCCGGTGATCACGGTTCTGATCTCGCGGATGCGCGCCCAGGTCTTCGCCAGCGCCTCGTCCCGCCAGGCAGCCGGAATCTCGGGGAAAAGCTCCAGGTGCACGCTTGTTTCAGCAGTCTCGCCAAAGCGCGACAGCCAGGCTTCTTCGGCGGTGAAAGGCAGCACCGGCGCCAGCCAAAGCGCCAGGCAGCGATGCAGCAGGTCGAGCACGGTGCGGCAGGCGCGGCGGGTGAGGCTGTCCGCGCTGTCGCAATACAGCGAATCCTTGCGGATATCGAAATAGAAGGCGGAGAGATCGGCGGCGCAGAATTGGTGGATGGCGGGATAAACGCCGGTCCAGTCATGGGAATCCACAGCGCGGCGGATCAGCGCATCGAGTTCCGCCAGGCGGTGCAGCATCAGCCGCTCCAGTTCCGGCATGGCTTCCGGTTCGATCTTTTCGGCATCCGTGAAGCCGTCGAGTCCGCCCAGGATCCAGCGCAGCGTGTTGCGCAGGCGGCGGTACAGATCCGCCTGCTGCTTCAAAATTTCACCGCCGATGCGAAGATCGTTGTGGATGTCGGAATTCATCACCCAGAGCCGCAATATATCCGCGCCGTATTGGTCGATGACGGTTTGCGGCGCGGTGACGTTGCCCATCGATTTCGACATTTTGCGGCCTTGCTCGTCGAGCACGAAGCCGTCCGTCACGATGGCCTTGAACGGCGCCCGTCCGCGGGTGCCGATGGCTTCCAGCAAGGAGGCCTGGAACCAGCCGCGATGCTGGTCCGAGCCTTCGAGATAGAGATCGGCGGGCCAAGGCATGCCGCGCGCTTCCAGCGTGAAGGCGTGGGTGGAGCCGCTCTCGAACCAGACATCGACGATGTCCTTGATCTGCTCGTAATCCTCGGCGTGGTAGTCGTTGCCAAGGAAGTCTTGTGGCGGGCGGGAATACCAGGCATCGGCGCCTTCCGCATTGAAGATATCGATGACGCGCGCCAACACCGCCGCGTCGCGCAACGGCTCCCGGCTTTGCTTGTTGACAAACACGGGTATCGGCACGCCCCAGGCGCGCTGGCGCGAGATGCACCAGTCGGGACGGCTTTCCACCATCGAGCGGATGCGGTTGCGGCCTTGGTCGGGGACAAAGCGCGTCTCGTCGATAGCATCCAGCGCGCGCACGCGAATGTGCTCCGGCCCATCCATGCGGATGAACCAGTTGGGCCGGGCGAGGTAAATCAGCGGCGCTTTCGAGCGCCAGCTATGCGGGTAGGAGTGAAGGAATTCTTCCCGTTTTAGCAGGGCGCCGGCTTTGGTCAGCTCGTCACAAACATCATTGGCGACCTTATAGACATGCTTGCCGGCGAATAGCGGCACGTCGGGCGCATAGATGCCGTCATCCAGCACGGTTTCGGGCACGCCGATGCCGTGCTGCTGGCAGAGATAGAAGTCATCCTCGCCATGGGCGGGGGCCATGTGCACGAAGCCGGTTCCGGCATCGGTGGTGACGAAATCGCCGAGCAGGACGGGTACATCGAAGTCATAGCCTTTGCCGCGTAGCGGGTGGACGCAGTGGACATCCTCCAAATCCTCGCCCTGGATTGTGCGAAGCACCGAATGCGCCGTCATCCCGGCATCCGCGCAGAATTTGTCCACGAGGTCACTGGCGATCAGCATTGTCTCGCCAATTTTGGCGAAGCTGCCTTCGTTGATGGCGTCAGCGCGGACCAGCGCATAGCCGAAGGTCGGGCCAGCGGCGATGGCGCGATTGCCGGGGATGGTCCAGGGGGTCGTCGTCCAAATCACGATAGAGGTTCCGGCGAAAGCCCCGGAAGTTACGGGAAACCGCACCCAGATCGCGGTATCCTTACGGTCCTGATATTCCACCTCCGCCTCGGCCAGCGCGGTTTTCTCGACCGGACTCCACATCACCGGGCGGAGGCCGCGGTACAGCGCGCCGTTCAGCAGGAACTTGCCGATCTCGCCGGCGATGGCGGCTTCCGAGGCGAAATCCATGGTGGCGTAAGGATGCGCCCAGTCGCCCTCGATGCCGAGGCGCTGGAACTCCCCGGATTGCACCGCCAGCCAATGCGCCGCGTAGTCCCGGCATTCGCGGCGGAAATCGAGGATCGGCACCTGGTCCTTGTCGCGCCCCTTTTTGCGGTATTGTTCCTCAATTTTCCATTCGATGGGCAGGCCGTGGCAATCCCAGCCGGGCACGTAATCGGCGTCGAACCCGGCCATCTGCCGGGCGCGGTTGATGACGTCCTTATGAATTTTGTTCAGCGCATGGCCGATATGGAGATTGCCATTGGCGTAAGGCGGTCCGTCATGCAGGATGAAGGGCGGCTTGCCCGCCGCGGCCTCGCGCAGCCTGCGGAACAGGTCCATGTCACGCCAGCGCCGGAGCAAGGCAGGCTCGCGCTTCGGCAGATCGCCGCGCATCGGGAACTCGGTGCGCGGCAGGAAGACAGTGTTGCGATAATCGCGTGTCGTGGTGTCGGCGTCGTTCATAATCATGTTTCCAGCGATGAAGGACGAAAATCGGCAGGGACCCGGCCTGGTCAGAAGGCCGGGCGGATAATTCGCTGGGGGAGATTCATCGACATGCGCGTGTTATGACGGTGTCGCGCCATTATGGTCAAGCAGATCACGCGCCAACGCGGCGTCAAGCCCGATCTGCGCGCGCAATTCTTCGAAACTGGCGAATTTCCGTTCCGCCCTGATGAAATGATGCAGCGAAACCGCGAGCTCCTCGTCATACAGATCATCCGAAACATCGAATAAATGCGCTTCAAGGCGGGAAATCGCGCCTTCCGCCACGGTGGGCCGCCGCCCGATATTGGCGACACCCTTGGCGCTGGTTCCGTCAGGCAGCTTCGCCGTGATGGCGTAGACGCCGCGGGCCGGCTCCAGATGACGGCCCAGCGCAATATTCGCGGTGGGAAATCCGATCGTGCGCCCCCTGGCATCGCCATGCGTCACGATCCCGCGAATCACATGCGGGCGGCCAAGCAGCGCCGCCGCGCGCTCGGGATAGCCGTCCTGCAACAGCCGCCGGATGCGGGTGGAGGAGATCGGCCCTTCCGCATCGGCAAGCGGCGGTACAATGGTCAGGCCAATGCCGAGCGCCTCGGCGCGGGCGGCCAATAGGGAAACAGTGCCGCCGCGGCGATGGCCAAAGGCGAAATCCGCGCCGCAGGCGAGATGCGCGGCGCCGATGCCGGCATGCAAGACCTGATCGATAAAGTGCATGGCGCTCAATTCGGAAAACGCCTGGTCGAACGGCAGGTCGAACAAAATCTCCACCCCGGCTGAAGCCAGCGCCTGGGCGCGCTCGGCATCCAGCATCAGGCGGAACGGCGGATCGTCGGGGCGGAAAAATTCGCGCGGATGCGGGCGGAAGCTCAACACCGCGCGGCGCGCCGCCGGGCGCGCCGCATGCGCCGCGTGCAGCACCTCAATATGCCCGCGATGCACGCCGTCGAAATTGCCAAGCGCCACCGACGCGCCGCGCGCCGCCTCCGGCACGCCGCGCCAATCCTGGATGATCTCGATCACGGCGATCGTTATTCCGCGGCTTCGGCCACGGCGGCCACGGCGTCAGTCGGCGGAATCACCACGGCTTCGCCCTCGATCACTACGCGGCCCCGCACCAAGCAGCGTGTGCGCATCGTCGCCCGTTTTCGCTCGAAATCCAGCGCTGCGACTTCAACAATCGCAGTGACCGTCTCGCCGATCCGCACCGGACTGCGAAAGCGCATCGATTGGGTGAGGTAGATGGTTCCTAAACCAGGCAAAACCGTGCCGAGCACCGCCGAGATCAGACTGCCGCACAACATGCCATGCGCGACGCGGCCCTTGAACAGGGTTTCGGCGGCAAGCTCCTCGTTGAGATGCACCGGGTTGGTGTCCATCGACACCGCCGAGAACAGCAGGATATCCGCCTCGGTGATGGTTTTGCCAAGCGAGGCCGTCTGGCCGATCTCAAGCTGGTCGAACGTAACGCAAGATGGCATAATGCCTCCAGAGGTTGCAGGCGGTGAATTGCTTTAGCCCTTATGCTTCCCTAAAAGCCCAGGCGCTTCCCTAAAAGCTTAAGCGGCTTGCCTAAAATAAAAGAGTCTCTAGGCCATCAAGCTTCAGCCAAGGTCAAGAGCGTGACGATACAAGGAGCTAAGCAATGCCGGCCGATACCGGGCTGAACGCCGCCTTGGCGGCGCGACCAAAGAGCTTGACCCGGCGATGGCCATCAGCCCGGATGGGCTGGAAGCTTCCCGCGCTCGCGGCGGCAATCATGCTCGCTCTCTGGCTGACCGGCATAATCGCCGGGCATTTGCTGCTTCCGAATGGGCAGTATTATCTGCCGCTTGGGAAATTCCATTACGATGCGACCTGGCTTGGCCAAATGCTGTCTTGGGACGGCATTTGGTACCTTGATGTCGCACGGCACGGCTATGAATGGCACCCGAGCTGGGGCACTCTGCCAGGCCGCTATCAAAGCATCGATTTCTACCCGCTCTATCCGGCGATCGAGCGGGTCATCCTTTTTATCGCCCATAGCCACGCGGACGCCGTGATCCTGCTGCCAGGCATCGTCTTCGGCGTCGCCTCGGTCTTCGCCTTTCACCGCCTGGCGCTGTCGCTGCTGACGCCAGTGGCGGCGGCGCGGGCGACGGCGCTTTACGCGGTCTGGCCGGCCACGGTCTATTTCGCGATGGGCTATCCGACCGGATTGATCAATCTTTGCGCCATCGCCTCGCTCGGCGCCTATGCCGAAAGGCGGTTCTGGCGCGCGGCATTCTGGGCCGGGCTGGGAACCGCGGCGGCGCCGACGATTGTCTTCCTCGCCGCCGGCCTCTGTCTCGACCAGGGAATAGGCTGGCTGCGCGGCTCGCGCGCGGTTCGCGACATCCCCCGGCTGATCGGCTTTGGCCTGCTGAGCGTGTCCGGATTGCTTGTCTTTATCGCCTATCAGGTGATTTCCTTCCATGATCCGTTCGCCTCCATCAAGGCGCAGGATGCCTGGGGCGCGCCGCCGCCCTTCGCAATGCGTCTCGCGCGCTTCATCGACCCGCGTTGGTATTTTACGCCGATCAGCCAGGCGGCGCATGATGTCCGCCGGATTTTCAGTCTATGGCGCAGCGGCGGCCGAGGCGCGGCCTGGCTTTGGAGCCATTTCAACGAGGCCGAGCAGTCGCTGCTGAACGGGATTTCGCTCCTCGCGGGCTGCCTTGGCCTGCTCAGCGCGTTCCGCTTCGTCAAGCCCCTGGCGCTGCCCTTGGCCGGATTGATCGGCATGATCGGCTATCTCTGGTTTATCGCCACCACCGACCAGAACATCACCGCGGCGCCGCGGCTGATCTTCCCGGCGCTGATGATTTTCGCGGGCCTCGGCATCCTCGCCATGCGATCCCGCACGGTTTTTACGGGATTATTTTGTATTTTCTCAATTTTAACTATTTGCAACGCCGCTTTTGCTGCGAAAGGATATTTTCTGGTCTGACGCGAGGGGGCTCAATGGCGCGAACAAATAATCCGACGGCGGATAACCTAACCACAAGCTTGGCCGGAAATCGGTCTGACCGCGTGCAGGCGTGGCGGTTTCCTTTCACGGTGAGCCTGGCGATGCTGGCCTTATGGGCAATCGGCCTTGCCCTTGGGGCATCGTTCCTGCCCTTGGGAAGAGGAAAATGGCATCACGGCTGGGTGCCGCCCGATGCGATGATCCATGGCGTGGCGGCGCATAGCGCGGCCGTGCATGCCACCCTGGCCGATCATCTGCTTGCCTGGGACGGGCTGTGGTATTTCGACATCGCCAAGCACGGCTATGTTTGGAATCCGGCTCTGGGCGTGCTGCCGAAACATTTCGAAAATCCGGCGTTTTATCCGCTCTACCCGCTGATCGAGCGGGTGATCATGGACATCACCGGCAGTTCGGCGCCCTGGATCATCCTGTTGCCGGGGATCGTGTTCGGCGTGGCTTCGGTATTCGCCTTCCATCATCTTGCCATGCGGGTGATCCCGGCGCGCCGCGCGCAATGGGCGACCGTGCTGTTCGCCTTTTGGCCGGCCAGCGTCTATTGCATGATGGGCTACCCGACAGGCCTGATCAATCTGTTCGTCATCGCGGCGCTCGGCGCCTATATCGATGGCCGGTTCTGGCGCGCCGCTTTGTGGTGCGGCATCGGCGCCGCGGCGGCGCCGACGGTGCAATTCGCGGCGGTCGGCCTCTGTCTCGATCAGGGTTTGCGATGGCTGAACCAGCGCGCGCCGCTCGCCGAGATCCCCCGGCTGATCGGTTTCGGCCTGCTGTCGATCTCCGGGCTGATCGCCTTCATCCTCTATCAGTTTATCACGCTGCACGACCCGCTGGTGTTTCTCAAGGCGCAAAACGCCTGGGGCATTCCGCCGCCCGTGCATGAACGCCTGGCGCGGCTGGTCAATCCGCTCTGGTACTGGAGAAACGTGCAAAGGGCGTTATGGGCTCTTGAAAGCCTGTACCGGCGCTGGAACAGCCCCAGCGAAACCCTGAACGCAGTTTACGGCACGCTCGAAAGCAGCGAGCAATGGCTGCTGAACGCGCTGTCGCTGGCGCTCGCGGCGACAGGCATTTTCGCCGCGTTCCGCTATATCCGCTGGCGGGCTTTGCCGCTGGCGGCGCTGGCCGGCCTGCTCGGCTATCTGTGGTTCATCACCACAACCAAGCAGAACATCACCTCGGCGCCCCGGCTGATCTATCCGGCGCTCGTGATGTTCATGGGGCTTGCGGCGGTCGCTAGCCGTTCGCGCACCATGATTTTCGCGCTGGCCGGGTTGCTTTCGGTGCTGACTGTTTTAAACGCCGCCTTCGCCGCCGCGAATTATTTCTTGATCTGACGAAAGAGGATATCGGATGAGCCAGCCAACGGAAGCATCGGCCGGTTTCGGCGCGCCTGCCGCGAGCGACGGCGCGCGCGCCGTGGCGGCATGGGACTGGCGCTTCCCGCTGGCGATGAGCCTGGTGATGCTGGCGCTGCTGGTGATCGGCGGCGCGCTTGGCCTCGCCTTCTTTCCGAATGGGCCATGGCGCCATGGCGGCGGCATCTTCAACCAGTTATTGTCCTGGGACGGCAACTGGTACGCGCAGATCGGCATCCAGGGCTATAGTTGGGACCCAAAGGTGGGCGAGTTGCCGGGCCATTACCAGAGCACGGATTTTTATCCGCTTTATCCGCTGGTGGACCATATTGTCATGATGATCACCGGCAACACCACGCCGGCGGTCATCGTCATCCTCGGCGTGTGCCTGGGCATCGGCTCGATTTTCGCCTTCCACCGCCTCGCTTCGCGGGTCGCGGCGCCTGAAGCGGCGCGGCGCGCCACCGCGATTTACGCGGTCTGGCCCGCGGCGATCTATTTCGCCATGGGCTACCCGACCGGGCTGATCAATCTATGCGTGATCGCCGCGCTCGCCGCTTATGTGGAAAAGCGGTTCTGGCGCGCCGCGTTCTGGTGCGGCTTGGGCACCGCGGCGGCGCCCACCGTGGTGTTCATCGCGGTGGCGCTCTGCCTCGACCGCGGCATCGCCTGGCTGCGCGGCGCCCGCGCGATCCGCGAGGTGCCGGGGTTGATCGGCTTCGGCCTGCTGACCGTAGGCGGGCTGCTCGGCTACATGATTTTCCAGTTCATCAAATTCGGCGACCCCTTCACCTTCATTAAGGCGCAGGAGGCCTGGGGCGTCTCGCCGCCTTTCATGCTGCGGCTGAACAGATTTTTCAGTCCGCATTGGTACGCCGAACTGCCAACCCAGGCCGTGCAATATTACGCGCATGTGTATCGCGCCTGGACCAGCACGGGCCGCCCGCTCGCGTCGTTCATGCCGCATATCCAGTGGCATGAGCAGGGCGTGCTGTGCAGCTTCATCTTTCTGCTGGGCATTGCCGGTATCGCCGCCGCTTTGCTGCGCGTCAGGCCGCTGGCGCTGCCCGGCGCCGCCTTGACGGTGTTTCTCGGCTATACCTGGTTCATCACCACCACCGGGCAAAATCTCGAGGCGACGCCGCGGCTGCTCTATCCAGCCATCGCGCTGTTTATCGGACTCGGCGTCTTGTTCACGCCAAGCCGGCGCCCAGGCCGGCGCCCAAGCCAGCGCTGGTTGTTTTATCCGCTGCTCGCGGCGCTGGTCGGCTTCACCTTGCTCAACAATGCCTTCGAGGTGACCGGCTACTGGTTGATCTGAGGAAACCCGCCCTCGCATGGCGCGCCTCGCACGGCTTGTGCCAAAAGCGGCAATCCCGGATAAGCCGCAGAAGCCGCAAAGGATTGCTTCATGCGAGGGGTTTTAAGATTTGTTCTGGCGCTGGCGCTGGTGCTCGTCATCGTCTGGATCGGCGGCTGGTGGTACGCGGAAAGCCGCATGGCCCTGGGCTTCCGCCACGCCGAAGCGGTGGCGCGGGCGGATGGCTGGCAGATCAGCCATGGCGAGATCAGCCGCGGATCATCGCCACTGACCGCCCGCGTGAGCATCGCCAACCTAAAACTGACGCCACCGCCAGAAAGCCCGGGCGCGCCGCAGCCGACCCTGATCCTGCCGCAGGCGGGCGCTCATGTCGATGCGGGCAGCCCCTTCATCCTGCGCCTCGACTTGCCCTTGCAATCAACGCTCGCCGTGCAAGCCGGTCCGTCCTTCTCGGTCATCTTCACCAGCCTCGATGCCGTCTACCGGATCAATCGCCAGGCGATGTTCGATCCGAAGCGCGATCCGTTCCGCGGCGGCTCCTTCACGGCGACCGGCTTCAGGCTGGATAGCGCCAACACCAATTTCACCTTGATCAGCATCGCGAGCTTGACTGGCGCCACCGAGCTTCACCATGCGGCGGGCGCCAGCGCCACCGCCTTGCGCCTTCGCGAGCAGTTGGGCGGCTTCGCCTTGTCGCCGATTTTCGTCACCCTCGCGCATCTGCCGTTCAATGGCCGGATAAAATCACTGGCGGTGTCGCTCGATTTATCCGGCCCGGTGCCGCCGGATCTTGGCGCTGCTGCGCATCGGATGCAGGCGTCGATGCGCAGCGGCGCCAGTGATCCGCGGGCATCGCTGCAAGCCGCGGCGCCGGCGCTCAAAGCTTGGGCCAAAGGCGGCGGCCATGGCGATTTCTCTCTGGGCCTCGGGCTGGGTCCAGCGACAGCCCATGCAACGGGGCAGTTCAGCTTTGACGGAAACCTGCAACCCGTTGGCGACGCCGATGTCATCGCCGATCAATTGGGCGAGTTCCTGGCGGATATCGCCAATGCCTATCCGTCCTTGATCGCGCCGGTCAGCGCAATGACGTCGGGATTGCAGCCTTATATGGTGAAAGCCCCAGGCGGCGCGCAGCAGCTCAAGGCGCATTTAGCCGCCCGCAACCAGCAACTTACCGCCAATGGCAACAAGATCGCCACTATTCCCAAGCTCGACTGGAACAATCTAGCGGCCTCTTATCCTTAAACGCGAAGCTTGGAAAACCAGGCATCATCCTGGCTTTCCTGCCTTTTCAAAAGTTGCGGGTTTGGCTCAAGGATTTGGCTTGCTGGGCGCGTTGGAGTTGGCGCTATTGGTTAAGGCATGACCGCCTTGCGACAAATCCCGTCCGACTCCGGCTGTGGTATGGCAGGCGCTCAGTAACGGCACAGCGCCGAGCAATGCCACGAGGGTGATCGCAAGCTTGGTCGATTTAGACATCAAAAGTCTCCTTGTTGGATAAGCGGATCGGCGCGGCCGCTCGATTTATGCCGCCGCCGCCCCATGTATGCGCTTCGCTGATAAATCTCCAACCATCAGTAAGGAAAATCGCATCATGAAACGAATGCTCGGCCTCACTTTTATAGCGTCCGCCGCGTTGACCCTCTCGGCAATGGCGGCGTCGCAGCCGGATCGGGTGCGCGGCACCGTCAGTTCGATCAGCGGCGACACCATGGTCGTTCACTCAAGAAGCGGCAAGACGGTGAACGTCATGCTGGATAGCGGCACGCATTACGCTTATGTGGTCAAGTCAAGCCTCTCCCAGGTCAAGCCCGGCAGCTATATCGGCACCGCCACCACCGGCACTGGCAACGCCAGGCAAGCGCTTGAAGTTGTGGTGTTCCCGCCTGCCATGCGCGGCGCCGGCGAGGGGCATTACGCGTGGGACAAGTTGCCGGACCCAGCGATGGCTGGCCACACCAAAATGAGCAGCAGCATGACCAACGGCAACGTGCAGAGCGCCATGAGCGGCAATACGGTGAAAAGCGCGATGACCAATGGCAATGTCAAATCAGCGGCGGGCGCGGCGGGTTCCAAGCGAATCATCGTGACCTATAAAGGCGGCGAGAAAACCATTCTGGTGCCGGCCAACGCGCCGATCGTCACCTTCCAGCCAGCAACGCGCTCGGCTGTGAAATCCGGGACAAAAGTGTTTATCAAGGGGACGGATGACAACGGCAAGGTCACCGCGCAATTCGTCGCCGCCGGCAAGGATGGCGTGACGCCGCCAATGTAAGAGCTAGGCGATTTTCTGGCGCGCGCCAATCGGCAGGTCGAGCACATTGCGGCCCGGCATCCGGTGCCGGTAAGACAGCGCCTCGGCGACATCCGGCCGGCGCACCTCGCCGGTTCCGGCAAGATCGGCGATGGTGCGGGCGACGCGCAGCACCCTGGTAAAGCCGCGCGCCGAAAGCCTCAATTTATCGCCTGCGCTTTCAATAAAGCTGCGCGCGTCAGGCAGCATCTTGATGAGATCGATCGAGGCTTCGGCGTTGCTCGCGGGGCCATCCGCACCATAACGGCGGCGCTGACGCTCGCGCGCCGTCGCTACCCGGCTAGCCACAACAGCGCTTGCCTCGCCGGGCGGCGCGTGCAGCAGTTCAGCGGGCGCCAAAGGCGAGATCTCCACAACAATGTCGATGCGGTCGATCAGCGGGCCGCTGATTTTGCTCTGGTAGTCCTCGCCGCAGCGCGGCGCGCGGCCGCAGGCGCGGGAGGCATCCGCTAAATAGCCGCAACGGCACGGGTTCATCGCCGCGATCAACTGAAATCGCGCCGGATAGGTGACATGCGCGGCTGCCCTCGCCACCGTCGTGCTGCCGGTTTCCATCGGCTGGCGCAACGCTTCGAGCGCCGCTCGCGGAAACTCAGGCAGTTCGTCAAGAAACAGCACGCCGCGATGCGAAAGCGAAATCTCGCCGGGCTTGGCGCGGTTGCCGCCACCGGCCAGCGCCGCCTGGCTGGCCGAATGATGCGGATCGCGAAACGGCGGGCGCGTAACCAGCCGGCCGTCCTGCAACAGCCCGGCGACGCTGTGCACCATGCTGACCTCCAGCGCCTCGCGCGGCGTCAGGTCCGGCAGCAAACCCGGCATCCGCGCGGCGAGCATCGACTTGCCGGCGCCGGGCGGCCCGATCATCAGCATGTTGTGATTGCCGGCGGCGGCGATCTCCAGCGCCCGCCGCGCCACCGCCATGCCCCGCACATCGGCAAGATCGGCCATCGGCCCGCCGGCGCCGATAGCGCCGGGTGGCGGCGGGCTGAGCATTTGCTCGCCGCGAAAATGGTTGATCAGGCAGAGCAGGTCGGGGCTGGCGAGCACGCCGATCTCGCCGGCCCAGCCAGCTTCCGCGCCTTGCGCTTCCGGGCAGATCAACCCAAGATCACGCGCCGAAGCCGCCAGCGCCGCGGGCAACACGCCGGCCACCGAATTGATGCGACCATCCAGGGAAAGTTCGCCGATGGCGGCGAACTGGCTGATCTCCTCGGACGGCAGGATATCCATGGCGGTCAACACGCCAAGGGCGATCGGCAGGTCGAAATGGCTGCCTTCCTTCAAGAGATCGGCGGGCGCCAGGTTGATCAGGACGCGTTTCGGCGGCAGCGCCAGACCCATCGAGGTGAGGGCGGCGCGCACCCGCTCGCGCGCCTCGCCCACCGCCTTGTCGGCCAAGCCGACCACCAGGAATACCGGCAGGCCAGGGGCGATTTGCACTTGCACCTCCACCGGCAAAGCCTCGATGCCGGAAAACGCGAAGGTCTGCACCCGCGCGATGCTCATGCTCCAGGCTTCTTCGCGCCGAACAGCCCTTGCTGGCGGAAGCTAAACCAGTCGCCCTTGCCGATGATCACGTGGTCATGCAGGGTGATCTCCATGAATTGCAAAGCGTCCTGCAATTCCTTGGTCATCACGATATCGTCCTTCGACGGCTGCGGATCACCGCTGGGATGATTATGGACCAGGATCAGCGCCGTCGCGTGCAGCTCCAGGCTGCGCTTGAGCACTTCGCGCGCATAAACCTGCGTATGGTTAACAGTGCCGCGCGAGGCCACTTCGTCGGCGATCAGCCGGTTGCGATTGTCGAGAAACAGGATGCGGAACTGCTCGATGGCCTCGCGCGCCATCGCGGCAGTAAGATAGGCGATCAGCCGGTCCATGTTGTTGAGCACCGGCAGGTCGGCGATTTCGGCGCGGGAGAGGCGGATCGCGGAGGCCTGCACCAGCTTTACCGCGGCGGCGGCGTGGATGCCGATGCCCTCGATGGCGAATAGATCGTCCTGCGTTGCAGCGAGCACGCCCGCATAGGAGCCGAAGCGGTTGATCAGCGCCTTCGCCATCGGCTTGGTGTCGCCGCGCTTAAAGGCGAAAAACAGCAGCATTTCCAGCAGTTCGTAGTCGGCGAGGCCGTCGGCGCCGCGTTCGAGCAAGCGCTCGCGCATCCGCGCCCGGTGGCCTTGCGGACCAATGCTGGCGAACGGCGAGATCGCAATTTCATCGGCTGTTGACACGGCGTGCGTTGCCGCCGCCGGCGGCAGCGCCGAGGCCTGAAAATTGTTTTCCTCGGAAAAGCCGCGCCGGATGCGTTTTGGCGCCGCCGCGAACGCTGTGGCGGCGAGACGGGGAGGTGCATCCGGAAATTCATCATCGGCTCGCGCGGCCTGTGGCATTTCGGCATCAGCCGGCCTGCCGTTGGTGCGGAACAGCTTTGCCCAAGCCACGCGCGTCTCCTAAACTCATTTTAAGGTTGTTTTATACAAAAATTAACAACCTGATGTCGAGGAAAATTGCGAGCAGATTTTCTTGCCGCCGCAACGGCGGAATCCGTTAAACGAGCGCATCGCCATGGGGAGCCACTTGAAGTTTCGGGGGACGGCTCTTTTCTAAGACGGGCGCCGACGCCGGTTGGCTGCATTCCTTGAGGCAGGAGCGATGGCGAACATCAAACCGAATCTCGGCCTGCTCGGCGTCATCATCGCGGCGGCCGCGGTCGATTTCAACGACCAGGTGACGTCAATCGCGCTGCCTGAGGTAACCGGCAATCTTGCGCTCAGCCATAATCCCGGCACCTGGTTCACCAGCCTTTACGTCACGGCGGAAGTGCTCGGCATGGCATTGTCGCCCTGGACGATGATCACCTTCTCAATCCGCCAGTTCGCCCTGTTCACGCTGATGCTCACCGCGGTTTCGAGCGGGCTGATCCCGTTCACCCACGCGGCGCCAGCGCTCTATATTCTGCGCTCGCTGCAGGGCTTGTCCGAGGGTTTCGTCATTCCGATGCTGTTCACCACGGCGCTGCAGGTGCTGGCGCCGGAAATCCGCCTGTTCGGCTTCGCCATCTATGCGCTCACCGCCACCTTTACCCCGGCGGCGGCGCCGGCGCTGGCGGCGCTGGCGACCAGCAGCGTCGGCTGGAGACTGATCTTCTGGGAGACGGTGCCGATTTGCGTGGTCGCGGCGCTATTGGTCTGGTACGGCATGCCGCAGCAGCCGGTCCGCTATGAGCGGTTGCGCATCTTTGACTGGCGCGGCGCGGCTCTGGTGCTGATCGGCTTCGGCAGCCTGAGCATCATGCTGCAGCAGGGCGACCGGCTGGACTGGTTCGATTCGCCGCTGATCTCGGTGCTGGCGGTGCTGAGCGTCATCGGCATTCCGCTGTTCATCATCAACGAGTGGTTTCACGAACTGCCGCTGATGAAGCCGCAAATACTCGGCCGGCGCAACCTCGCCTACGGGCTGATCGCGTTTTTCACCTTCCTCATCATCGGCCAATCAGCCTCGGCCCTGCCGGCCAATTTCCTGCGGCAGGTGCAAGGCTTCAAGCCGATCCAAATCTATCAAATCACCACGGTCATCGCGCTTTTGCAGCTGGTGATGCTGCCGGCCATGGCGCTGCTGCTCGACCGTAAATGGGCGGATGCGCGGGTGGTCAGCTTCATCGGTTTTGCCTTCATTCTGGCTGCCTGCATCGGCTGCTCGAACCTGACGATCTATTGGAATCGCGAACAGTTCTACCTTTGGCAGATATTCCAGGCGATCGGCCAGCCGATGGTGGTCATGCCCTTGCTGCTGATGGCCAGCAACGCGGTGAAGGGACCGGAGGAGGCGCCGCTGGTCTCCGGCATGATCAACATGCCCCGTGCCGTCGCCACCGCGGCGGGAACTTGGCTGACGCAGCTGATCAATCGCTGGCGCGGCGACCTGCATTATAACCGGATTGCCGATCAGGTCGGGCAGGAGCGCTACCGGATCATCCAGGGCCACGGCGTATTGCCGCAGTTCACGCCGCCGCTGCTGGCGAACGGCCAGCCGCGCTCGCCCGGCAGCCTCCAACAATTCGCCCAGCTGGTGGCGCAGCAGGCGAATATCCTGACGATCAGCGATACCTATCTAATCTTCGCCGCGCTGACCGTATTCTTGATGGTCGTCGTCATCGTGCTGCCCGAGCGAACCTTGCCGCCCCGGTTGCAGATGGCAAAGAAATAGGAAGAAAGCGCGATGGCGGATCATGACACCAGGACGCTCGACAAACAAAAGAGCGACGACCAGCAAAAGGACGGCGACAAGGACGACGACCAAAAAAAGGACGATCAGAAAAAGGGCGATCAGCAACCGGAACAGGAGGCGCGCCCGGCGCGCTGGCCCTGGTTTGTCGGCGGCGGCATCCTGCTCGCCTTTCTTGTGGTCGTGTTCTACATCATTTTCGCGCCGACGCCGAATGTCTGGACCAACGACGCCTATGTGATGGTCCATTACGCCAACATCGCGCCGCGCGTGTCCGGCCAAGTGGCGAGCGTGGATGTGAATGATAACCAGGCGGTAGGCGCCGGACAGGTGCTGTTGACGCTTGACCCGCGCGACTACCAGGCCAGTGTCGACGAAGCCCGCGCGGCGCTAGCGCGAGACAGCGCGCAGGTCGGCTATGCCGCCGCCAACGTCACGCGGCAACCGTCACTGATCCTGGAGCAGCAGGCGGCGGTCGAGCAGGCAAAGGCGCAGCTTTCCCTCGCGCAGTCGAACTTTCTGCGCTACAGCAGGCTGGTGCCCTCCGGCGCTGTCACCGCCGAACAGACCCAAAACGCTGGCACCACCTTGCGGTCGGATCAGGCGTCGCTGCAAAGCGCCGAGGCCTCGCTCGCCGCCGCGCAACACCAACTCACGGCGCTGAAGACCCAACGACAGGCGGCGGAGGGCACGGTTCACTCGGATCAGGCGCAACTCGCCCAAGCCGAGTTAAACCTGTCCTACACGCGCGTCGTCTCGCCATTTGGCGGCACGGTAGGCGAGCGCAGCGTGCAGGTCGGCAACTATGTCAGCGCCGGCAGCACGCTGATGACGGTGGTGCCGCTCAACCGAATTTACATCACGGCGAATTACCCTGAGGTAGCGCTGCGCCACGTGCTGCCCGGCCAGCATGTGCGCATCCATGTCGATGCCTATAATATCGATCTCAACGGCATCGTCGGCAGCCTGCCGCCGGCGTCGGGCGCCATTTTTTCGCCAATCCCGCCAAACAACGCGACCGGCAACTTCACCAAGATCGTGCAGCGCCTGCCGGTGAAAATCCTGGTGTCGCCCCACCAAAAGCTGGCGGCCCTGCTGCGCCCGGGCCTTTCGGTGGAAACCACCATTCATACCGGCCTCGCAAACGTCGTCGGCGCGCAACACAACAACAACACCCGCATCACCTCACAGTGACTGAAAATACTCAGTGTCTGTCTAAGAACAAGTTAAGTAAGATAAAAGGTTCTTTTTTATAAAAAAGAACCAAAAAATTTTTATTATTATAGATCTGCAATGAAACCAGCATGATCTAATTCAAAAAAAGTTTTTGCTTCTTTTTCCAAAAAGAAGCCCTTCCTTAAGCTATTGATCGAGTGAACTGGCTCGATCAAGTGCTAGGCGCGCGACTTGACCAAAAATTTCACTCCCGCCCATTGTTGCGCGATATAGCCGCCGGAGGCCATGGCTTCCGGCGCGGCGTCATCGCCGGTCGCCGGAAACCCGCGGGTAAAGTCGGCGGTGCCGAGCAAAATATCCCAGACCGGAAACACCGCGCCATAGTTGCAGGAACGCTGCCCCGCCGCGAGCACGCCATGATGGGCGCGATGGAAACGTGGCGAGACCAGCAGGCGTTCGCCGATCCGCCCAAAAGACAGCCGGATATTGGCGTGGCTAAGGCTTTCGACGAAGCGCAGCATGAGCACGAGCACCGGGAATTGCAGCGGCGGAATGCCGATCAACAGCCCGACGCCCATGAACCAGAGGAAGCTGATCGCCTCATCCAACAGATGGTTGCGGTCATCCGACCAGAAACTCATCTGCCGCTGCGCGTGATGCACCGCGTGCAGCGCGTACCAGAGGCGGAATTTATGCGACAGCCGGTGCCGCCAGTAATCGGCGAAATCGAGGATCAGCGCGTAAAGGCAGAACACGATCACCGGATGGCCGAATAGCTTTGGTATCATGGTTTCCAGCATCGGCGGCACGTAACCGCGATCGGCTAGAAAGCCATCCAGCCCGACCTGCGCCTGGTAGAACAAAACGAAAGTCATCACCGGCAGGATACCCACCCGGGCTAGCAACGTATAGCCAATATCGGTCCAAACCGGCTTGCTGGTCGCCCAGCGCTCGACCGGGAATTTCCGCTCCAGCGGCAGGCAGATGGCAAGGCTGAGCAGCACCTGCGTCACCCCGTAAACAGCGATGAGCGTCCACCCAAAGGAAAGCTCCTCCCAGCGCATCAGGTCGAACCGATACAGCACGGGCAGCACGGCGATCTGCTCAATCCAGGCAGCGACCGCGTTGAACGGGTGCGCCGCGAGCATCAGGCGATCGCCATCGCGCGGCGGGCGGCTTGATCGGTCAGCAAGGTGGAGATGAAAATTCCATGCGGCGACCGCCCGACGCTGATCCGCTCCGTCTTTTCCGTCACCGGATCATAGACCGCGACTGCGGCGGCGAAGCGCATGGAAATCCATAACTTGCCATCCGGCGCGAAACAAAGATCATCCGGACCGCCGGGCATGCTGATGGTTTTCACCACGTCGAGGCTCACCGCATCGAGCACCGAAAGCGAGCCGGCGACGCGGTTGGTCACATAGATCTGCGTCTCGTCCGGCGTGCGGAACAGGTTATGCGCGCCTTTCGCGGTTTTGACGCGGCGGATCGTCCGGCCATTCGCCGGATCGACAACCGCGACATGATCAGCGCCCATGATGCCGACCAAAAGCTGACCCTTGTGCAGCATGACGCCGGCGGGGGTTTTGCCAACCAGGCTATGCCAGCGCTGGCTCATGTCATGCAGGTCAAAGCAGGCGAGGGCGTTGGCGCCTTGCAGGGAAACAAACAGGAACCGCGAATCAGGCGTATAGGCAAGGTGGCTGGGCATCGAGCCCGGCTTGAACCGCTTCACCGGCGCCAGCGATTCCGCGTGATAGACATCCACGTGGTTGAGCCGCAGCGCGGTGACGGTGAGATACTGTCCATCCGGGGTAAACCAGAGCTGATAAGGGTCGGGGATGAGTTTGCGCCCCAATTCCTTGCCGGTGGCCGGGTCGAGAAAAAGCACCGCGTTGCCCGAGGCGTCGCTCACCAGAAGCTTGGAGCGATCCGGGCTGAGCGCCCAATGGCTCGGCTCCCGCAACGCCGGCACCTCGCGCAACATTTGCTTGGTGCTCATGTCGATCTCGGACATGGTGCCGCCGCCCGAGTTCATCACGATCGCGATGGGCGCGGCCCCGGCTGCGATGGCAATTGGCGCGGCCTCGGCCGCGACGCCTGGTGCCGCAAGACCTGCTTGGGCAAAACCAGCGCCGGCGGCCGCAAGCGCCGGCAGGCTGATCAACTGCCGCCGGGAGAGTTTCATGCCATCAATCATCGAGATTAATCGAGCCTTTCGCCGAATGTGAGAACCGCCCGCGTCCAGGTGAAGAAGGCCAGGCTTGTCGTCGCGATCAAGGTATTGTCGGTGGCAGAATGCAGCGCGAAAGCGATGAAGACAAGCCTGATCGCCTGTCGCTGCGCCGAGGGAAGCGCGGCGCTGCCGCGCACTGCCCAAAGCGCGAGCATCAGCACCAGGAAAATAGCGCCCGGCACGCCGCCTTCCGCCGAAATGCGCAGATACTCCTCATGCGCGGCATTGGTGCCGAGAAACGTGCCAAGCGCCGAGTGCAAGGGCACGATGACCTTGCCGGCCCCCACCCCCCAGCCAAGCCAGGGCGAGGCGGTGATGGCTTTCTCAAAAACCGGCCAGACCAGATTCCGGTTCGAAAGGTCGCTGGCATCGCCGAGATCGACCAGATCGATCACCCGGACGAAATGCAGGGTGGAAGCTGCCATCAGGATGCCGGCCACGCCGATGCCGCAACCAGCGAGAATCATCACCCGGCGCCGCGCCGGCAGGTAAGGCGAACCGATGAAGCCGAACACCAGAATCAGGATGCTCACCGCGAAAAACAGCGGCGCACGAGCGCCGGTCGCCACCAGGATCAGCAGATTCAAGGCAAGCCAGCAAAGTTCCTTGGTTTTCCCGGCGCGCAGGAACTCCACCACCCCGGCGTAGATCGCGGTCAGCGCGAAGCCAGCGAGAAAGGCCGGATTGCTGGAGGCATTCAGCCGGATCGCGCCCAGTTCGGAATAATAAAAACCCCGGATGCCCAAGGCCGTCAGAATCAACCCGAACCCAACTGTCACCATCGGCCCGATGATCACCGCCCGCACCACCGCCCGCCGCCATCGCGGCGGCACCGCGACAAATCCCGACGCAAAGGGCGCGGCGGAGCCGATCAGCGAACGCAGCGAGCTGACAACGCTGAGACCCGGCCAAAGCCCATGAACAAAGCCGCCGGTAAACATGGCGAGAAAAGCGAAACCAGGATTGAACCGATCCAGCCGGGAGCCGTAGCGCAAGGCGGATAGCGCGATTAAGCCAAGGCCGGAAATTTTGAGCGCCGCGATGACCAGTTCATGATCGCCGATCAAATCCGACAGCCACATCTCCGGCGTCGTCTCCACCACCAACAACCAGAGAAACATCGACTGAACCGGCAAGGCATATCCAGCGGCGATCAGCAAAATCCCCAGCATTAAGGCCAGGGCAGGCGGCATCAGTCCTGGCAGCAGCAGCGCGCAACCGCCGAACCCGGCCACGACCAGAATCATCCCCAAAGCAACGGCATTCGGAGCAAGAGCGCGCATCAGCGACTTTTAGTAGCATAGTCGTTAACATTCTACTACCAGAACGGGTGAAAGCTTTTTTTAATTAAGAAGTTGGGATCATTAAGCTTATTGTCGCGGGCGCTTGAACAGTAGATTGATCGGGTTGATGGCCAATCCCGGCACGTCGTAAGCGAGCATGACCTGGGCTTCGCCAGATGGCGATGGGCTAGCAAACCGTACTCGCCAGAAGACCAACGTGCCGCCATGTGGCGCCGGACTTACCACTTTGATTGGTTGTCCAAGTCGAGGATCATCAGAAAGCGCGCGCTGTAGGTCAGGTCCGGGTGCCCCCAATGCCGATATGCCGCACATGGTCACGTCTGCCGAGCCATCCGGCGATGGGCCATTTTCGACAGTGAGAAGCAGCGGCGCGGCCTTGGACGAGGCGGGGACCAGCCATTCCTTTTGGTGACCGCCCGGTCCGATCCTGCGATCCTGGAACACTTTGAAATTCGAATCTGACGCGCGACGATCAATCGAACTGAAACTCGGAGGCGCGTCAAGACAATATTTGCCAAATAGCTCAGTCGCTTCGGCAGCGGGAACCGAAATTTTCCCTGTCTGCGCGCTTGCGTCCAAGGAAGAGCAAGCGCCGGTCACCACCAGCAGGATGGCTGGGACATTCGATTTTATGGAATTTCTAGGCACTTAACACTCCCCTACATCAAGCCAATCGGCTCTATTGTTCTAATCGATACAATATTCCGCCGTCGATATAAAAGCTTTCGCAGCTTGTTTAACTCATGCTGTCGATTAGGAGCGGCGCAACGAGTAAGATTTCTAGGAAATCAACATAACGAACGTATAATCTGCAAGTTTTAGATTAAAAGAAAACGTTTTATAATCCTTAGATAGCTTTCAAACTAAGTCGAAAGCCTGCGCCCGGACCAGCCGGGTGAACGCGCTCTCGCGCGCCAGCAAATCCTCGTGGCTGCCGCTTTCCAGCATCCGGCCCTCCGCCATCACCAGGATCATATCGGCGTCCCGCACCGTGGACAGGCGATGGGCGACGATGATCGTGGTGCGGCCTTTGCGCAGGCGCAGCAGCGCTTGCTGCACCGCCGCCTCGCTTTCGGCATCAAGCGCGCTGGTCGCCTCATCGAGCAGCAGGATGCGTGGATCGCGCAACAACGCGCGAGCAAGGGCGATGCGCTGGCGCTGACCGCCGGAAAGCCGCTGCCCATTAACGCCGACCCTTGTTGCAAACCCTTCCGGCAATTCACGGATGAATTGCGCCGCCGCCGCGTCGGCCGCCTCCTTGATTTCATGCGGCGTCGCGCCCGGCTGTCCGAACGCGATATTGGCTGCGATGCTGTCGTCAAACAGCAGCGCGTCCTGGCCGACATAGGCGATAGCGCTGCGCAAGCTGCTGAGCGAAACTTGCGTGATATCGGCGCCGTCGATGAGGATCTCGCCGTCATCGGGATCGTAGAGCCGCGGGATCAGCGCCAGCGCCGTCGATTTTCCCGCGCCCGAAGCGCCGACTAGCGCCAGCGTCTGGCCAGGTTCGGCGATGAACGACAAATCCCGCAAGCCGGCGCGGCCGTCAGGATAGGCGAAGGCGACATTGCGGAATTCCACCCGCCCGCGGCCCTTCGGCAAGGCCGGCGCATAAGCGATCTCCGGCACCATGCGCCGCTCGTCGATGACGCCGAACACCCGGGTCAGGCCCGCCATGCCTTCCTGCACGGCGGCGTTCATCGTTCCTAGCGCCCGCAAAGGGCGCGAGGCGATCAGCAAAGCGGCGACAAAGCCAGTAAAATTGCCAAGCCCGGAGGCGCCGATCGCATTGCGCCAGCCGGCAAACCCAATCACCAGCGCGATGGCGACGCCGCCTAGCACTTCCAGCACCGGATCAAGCGCCGCCCGGCCGCGGATCATCCGCATCAGCGCGTTGTAGAGATCGGCGAAAACCCGTTCGGCGCGAAGTTTTTCATGCGCCTCCAGCCCGTAAGTCCGCACCGTGCGGCCTTGGGCAAAGCTCTCGTTCAGCACCGAGGCGGTCTCGCCCATGCGGGTCTGCATGCCGCCGGAGGCCCGCCGGATCCGCCGCCCGATCCGCTGCACCGGCAGCCCAGCCAGCGGATACAGCACCGCGGCGATCAAGCTAAGCTGCCAATCGATGGTGACCATGGTAATGGCAAGGCCGATCAGCGTGAAGGCGTCCGCCACGCCATTCACCGCGCGGGTCAGCGATTCGCGGATCACCGTGGCATCGGTGGTGAAGCGCGCGGCGAGGGAGGCCGGCGATTCGCGGTCAAGCCGCGCCTGCTCGGCATCCGTCAAATGCGCGAACATCGCGTTCTGCAGCCGCCTGATCGTGTTCAGCACCACCTGCTGCGTCGCGATGGTCTGAAAATACTGCGCCAGCGCCTTCACCAGCGTCACCGCCAGGACCAGCGCGGGTATCTGATAGAGCATGCGCGGATCGCGGTCGGCGAACATGGTGAAGGCGCGGTCGATCAGCGCCGGGTAAAGCGCCGTCGTGCCGGACATGACCAAGGTAAGCGCCACGATCAGCGCCACGCGGCCCCGGAACAGCCGGATATGGTCGCGCCACAGCCGGCCGATCAAGGCGCGCGTGCTGGGCTCAACCGGATTTGCAATAAAAGCCGCCAAACCATCCTCGGTTTCAGAGTCGATTCTTTTATCGGCGCGCAGGCCACGCCCCGTCAACGCATGGGTCAACGCATGGGTCAATGCGCCGCTTGTTGGTCAACATTATGGCCGCTGAGCAGATCGCCGGCATGCTCGTCAAGCCGGGCGCAGACCGGCACCGAAACCAGCCCGATCAGGCTGATAATCAAAAAGGCCCAGGCATAATCGTCAATGCTCGGCCGCGCATGGCCCGATAGCGCGGTGGCGAGCTCCAGGCACCCCGCCGAAATCGATATGCCCAAGGTGATCGTGATCTGCTGGAAGGTGGCGTAAAAGCTGGTGGCGGCGCTCATCCGGTCTCTCGGCACGTCGGCATAGGCGATGCTGTTGAAGGCGGTGAATTGCAGCGAGCGGAACACGCCGCCAATGAGTAAAATCACATCAAAGGCCAGCACCGGCCAGCCAGGGCGGAAGGCGGCGCAGGCGGCGGTGAACACCACCGAAAGCAGGCCGGTCCACACCATCGCCACGCGAAAGCCGAAGCGGCGCAGCATCGGCTGGGCGAGCGGCTTCATCGCCAGCGCGCCAATCGCCGCGGCGAAGGTGACGGTGCCGCTTTTCGCCGCCGAATAGCCGAAGCCGAGCTGCAACATCAACGGCAGCAGGAACGGCGTGCCGCCCGCCAGCACGCGGAAGAACGACCCGGCAATGGTGGAATTGCCAAAGGTGGGTATTTTCATCAAGCTCAAATCAAGCACCGGATGCGGATGGCCGCGCGCGTGCCGGACATAAAGCGCCGCCGCCGCCGCGCCCACCGCAAAAGCGGCCAAACTCCAGCGGATCGGCACGATGCCGCGCCCAATGGTTTCAAAGCCGATCATCAGCAGCGCCATGGCAACGCCGCTATAAAGCAGGCCGATCATGTCAAGCCGTCCCGCATGTTCGGTGTCCCGCACCTCCTTCACGTAAAGGCTGACCGCGACCACCCCGAGTATGCCAATCGGCACGTTGATGTCGAAAGTCCAGCGCCAGGAAATATAGGTGACGATGAACCCGCCAAGCGGCGGCCCCAGCACCGGCCCGATCAAGGCCGGCATCGTGAGCCATGAGGTGGCGGCGACCATATCGCGGCGCCGCACCGATTTCAGCAGCAGCAGCCGCCCCACCGGCACCATCATCGCGCCGCCGACGCCTTGCAGGATGCGCGCGCCGATCAGCGCGCCAAGGCTATTCGACAGGCCGCACAGAATCGAGCCGATGGTGAAAACGATAATAGCGGCGCGAAACACGGTGCGGCTGCCGAACCGGTCGGCGAACCAGCCCGAAGCCGGGATAAAAATCGCGAGGCTGAGCAGATAGGAGGTCAAGGCCAGGCTCATATGCACCGGATCGGCATGGAAACTCTTCGCCATGGCCGGCAAAGCGGTGGCGACGATGGTGCCGTCCAAATTCTGCATGAACAAAGCGGTGGCGACGATCAGCGCGGTCACCCGCATCTCGCGCGGGCTCATGCCTGTTTCGTCGTCATCCTCCAATTTCATGGCGGTATCATCGCAACGATGCTTAGAAGGGGAAACCCATGGTTTCGGTATGGCTTGTGTGCGTTAAGAAAGGACAGCGAAGCAAGCCGTTCTTTTTTGTAAAAAAGGCGCCGCGCCTGCGGAACCAAAAAACTTTTATAATACAATGCGCCGCTTACCCCGCGCCGGTCACCCGCTCGGTAATCGCCTCGCGCTCCTCGCGAATCGGCGCCGAGCTTTTGCGGATTGCCGCCGTAGTCTGTGTCGAGGCGGTCGCCGGACTGCCGGCATTCAGCGGCGGCGCCGGCGCGTATTCAAGCGTCAGTTGAATTGCCGCCGCCGCCGCCCGTCCTGCGAGTTCCTCAACCACCGTCAGCGCGAAATCCAGTCCGGCGGTAACGCCGCCGCCGGTCACCAGCCTGCCATCCCACACCACCCGGTCCTGCACCGGCGTCGCGCCAAACCGGCGCAGCAAGTCATGCGACGCCCAATGGGTCGTCGCCCTCTTGCCTTGCAGCAACCCGGCGGCGCCCAGCACCAGGGCGCCGGTGCAAACCGATGTGACGAAGCGCGCGCCGCTGGCCTGACGGCGGACGAAATCAAGCACAATCTCATCCTCCATCAACGGATTAACGCCCGCGCCGCCAGGAATGCACAGCACCTCCATCTGCGGCGCGTCTGCAAACGTAACAGTCGGAGTGAGCACCAGGCCGGTGACGGAGGTAACGGGCGCGAGGTCCTTCCAGATCAGATGCATCGCCGTGCCAGGCAGCGAGGCGAACACCTCATAAGGCGCCGTCAGGTCAAGCTGCTGCACGTCGGGAAACAGCAGCAAGCCGATATTGATGGTCATTCCGACACTTCCTTCACTTTCACGCCTTTCGCCGCGGCGATGCCCCGGCGCAGCACCGCCGCGCGCTCGCCGCGCAACACCTCAAACCTGTCGCCTGCGAACTTGATGTCGAACACCGCCTCGCCCAGCCGCAAATTCCGCAACGTGAGTTCCGGCAGCCACTCCGGCAGCGCCGGATCGACATACAAGCGACCATTCGGCGCATCAGGCGTCAGGCCGAGCATCGCCTGCAACAGCGAGAACACCGAACCCGCCGCCCAGCCTTGCGGCACGTTGGCGCCCAGATACTGCACCGGAAAATCCGTGTCGTCCCGGCAGATGCCGGCATAAAGCTCCGGCAATTGATGCAGCATCAGATAGCTCGCGGCGCGGGTGATGTCATGGGCAATCGAGGCAGTCTCCTCATGAAACCCATAGCGCTTGAAGCCGAGCGCGATGATGCCGTTATCATGCGGCCATACCGCGCCGGTTTGATAATTATACGGGTTGAACGACACATGCTGGTCCGACAGCGTGCGGATGCCCCAGCCGCTGCGCATATCGGGGCGCATCAGCCGCTCCACCACCCGCTTCGCCCGGTCCGGCGGCACGATGCCGGACCACAGGCAATGGCCGGGATTGGAGGCAATGCTCATCACCCGGCGCTTCTCCGCATCCAGCGCCAGCGCGTAAAACCCGGCCTCCTCGTCCCAAAACACCTCGTTAAACCGCTTGAACAAGGCGCTCGCCTTGCCGCGCAGCAATTCGGCTTTTCCAAACTGGCCGAGAGCGTCAAAAATTTCCGCCATCCGCAGCCAGGCGTCATAGACATAGCCTTGCAGCTCGCACAAAGCTTTCGGCGCCTCGACATCCGAACCGTCCACATTCATCACGCCATCGCCGGAATCCTTCCAGCTCTGGTTTTCCGCCCCCGCGCTCGAGCGAGTTTTATATTCCTGAAACCCGTCGCCATCGAGATCGCCATAATCGTCGATCCAGGCCAGGCAACGCTCCGCCACCGGCAGAAATTCGGTGAGCAGCGCCTTGTCGCCGGTCCAGCGCCAGATGACATGCAAATTGATCAGATAAAGCGGCGTCGCGTCCGCCGTGCCGTAATAGGGCGTGTGCGGGATCAGCTTGAAATGCGCGAGTTCGCCAAGGCGCAGCTCATGCGGCATCTTGCCGGGTTCGGCATCGCGGTAATCGTCATAAACCTCCGACTGATAGCGCGCCAGCATGGTCAGCGTGCCTTTCGTCAGTTCGGCGCCGATCATCGCGGTTTGCAGCGAAATAATGGTGGCGTCGCGGCCAAACAGCGCGACGAACCAGGGCAGGCCGGCCGCCGGCAACACAACCTCGTCGCCATCGCCATCACCATCCCCTGGCATCGTCATCCGCAACGCCGCGATATCGGTGATCGCCTGCTCATACATCGCCTGAAAATCAGCGTTCTTGGCTTCAAGGCACAGCAGCCTGTCATGCCATTCGCCGAGATGCCGGGCCAGCTTCGAGCTGCCATAATGCTCGATCGATTGTTCAGGGCCGCCGATGGTCTCGCCATCATCATGCAGGATATAAGCAAGGCTGGCCGTCCCGCTTTCCCCGGCGGCCAATTCGACCGGGAAGCTGAGCCGGCCATTGGCATAAACGCCGATGCTGGACGCTTCCAGCACCTTCACCGACACGCCGCGCGTGAAATCTTGGTTGCGATAGGTGGTGGTGAGGCATTGCTCGCTGGCCGACCATGCCGTCTCGATCTGCCCGCGGCGCATGAAATTGCCGGATTTCACCTCGAACAAATCAGCAAAATCGCTGCGGATCGCGAGTTCCATGTTGAACCGCACCGGTTTCAGCGAATAATTGGTGAGCACGTAATCCTCGCGGATGCCGCCATCCACCTGCCGCCCGATCACCAGCCCCAGCGTATGTTCCTTGATCTCGCCATCCTGAGTGGAAATCTTCGCGTTAGTGAGGAAAATCCGCTGCGCGAAAAAGGTCAGCGCGCCGCTGTTCAGCAGCTCCCACGGCACGCCATCCGCGTAGATCGACCACGCGCTGATCAGCCGCGTGTCCTTATAGAACAACCCTTTCTGGCTGGGCCAGGAGATTTGCCCGTCCTTCTCGGTGATCAGCACGGTATGGCCTTGATGGATCGCCAGTTGCGGCGGCCCGATTTTGATTTTCAGCGCCATGATCGCCTTTCGGTGCGGGATTGTCGGCCATGCATGTCAGCATCCCGCGCGTGGTTTCAAGGATCAAGCCTCGCTGCGCGTCTTGCCCAGCGTGTCCGCCACGGTGGCGCCGCGTTCCCCCATCGGCTCCGGCGGCCCGGTCGTGGAATCGCGCTTGGTCTGCCGCTCCGCCTCCGCGTTGATCTCGGCCCCCAGCAACACGATATACGAGGACAGCCACAGCCAGGTCAGCAGCACCGCCACCGCGCCGAGCGCGCCATACGTCGCGTCATAACTGTTGAAATGCGCGACATAGACGGTGAACAGCAGCGACACGACCACCCAGAGCAGCGTCGCGATCAGCGCGCCAGGGGTAATCCACTCCCAGCGCGCATCCTCGCGATCCGGCGCAAAGCGATACAGCACCATCAACGTCGCCATGACAAAAGCGATCAGCAGCGGCCATTCCACGGTCAGCGCCACCCATTTCATCGTCGGACTGGCGCTCACATGCGCCAGGATCACCGGCAGCAGGGCAACCAAAACCAGCGCGATGACGCCGCTGATGATGATGCCGACCGTCAGGATGACGGTGATCAGATAAAACCGGAACAGGCTGCGCCGGTCTTCCTCGTCATAGGTGATGTTGAGCGCGTTGATCATCCCGCTCACCCCGAACGACGCCAGGCCGAGCGAGATGACCAGCCCGATCACGGCGCGAGCGCTCAGCGCGATATTCGAGGCTTTGGCGAGATGGCGCAATTCCGCCGCGATCAGCTGCTGCGACGCCGCCGGGATCACCTTCGAGAGTAAGTTGAGCGTGCGCCCGACCTGGGTGGGATCGGCGATCAGCCCATAAACCGAGATCAGCGTCGCCAGCGCCGGAAACAGCGCCAACAGCATGTAATAGGTCACCCCGCCGGCGACGAGGGCGAGATTCTTCCTGAGCGTGTTCCGCCAGACGCGCGCCAGAATATCCTTGAGGCCAGGCGCCGGAATTTGACTGGGCCGGTCGGCGTGCCGCCCATGCGCCCGCTCGCCCGGATCAGCAGTCTCGGCGCGCTCATCTTGTGCCATCGCCGCCTCCTTTGACTGGATTGCTACCACGGACACGCGAAACTTGGGACTGGCGAAACTTGGGACTGGCGAAACTTGCCGAGAATTATGGCGATGATCGCGGCGGCTCAACAAGCCTGGCTTCACAAGCCTGGCTTCACCGAAAATTCTTGTAAGTAAGGCTGATTTACCTTACAATGAAGCGCTTCAGGCTGGAGGAGATCATGAGCACGCTGACCATCACCGGCAAAGGGCAGGTGACGCTGCGCAAGGACGTATTGCGGCATCTTGGCGTCGGTCCCGGTGATAAAATCATCGTCGATACCCTGCCTGATGGCCGGATCGAGGTGAAGGCGGCCCGGGCGCAAGGCCGGATTTCCGACATATTCAATGTCCTAAAGCAAGAGAGCGGACCATCGCTGTCGATTGAAGAGATGAACGAAATCACCGCGAAAGGCTGGGCCGGTAGGCATTTCCCTTGAGGATCACCGCCGACACCAACATCCTCGTCCGCGCAATCACCGGCGACAATGCGCGCCAAAGCGCCATCGCCCGCGCCGGACTGGCAAAGGCCGATCTGATCGCCGTGCCGCTGCCCGTCCTCTGCGAACTGGCCTGGGTTCTGGCGCAAGGCTATAAAATCAAACCCGCCGAAATCGCCGAAGCAATCCGCCGCCTGATCAACGCCGCCAACGTAGCGACAAACCGCCCCGCCGCCGAGGCCGGCCTCGCCCTGCTCAACGCCGGCGGCGACTTCACCGACGGCGTGATCGCCTATGAGGGCCAATGGCTCGGCGGCGAGGTCTTTGTCTCGTTCGACAAGCAAGCAATAAAGCTGATCAAGGCGCGGGGAAGGACGGTTCGGCTGCTTTCATAACGACGAGAGTACCCTACCAAACCAGATGTCATTGCGAGGAGCGCAGCGACGAAGCAATCCAGGGCCGGCGTCAAGGAACCGGATCGCCACGCCGCTTCGCCGCTCGTGATGACCCGCGCCGCGGTTTAAGATCAAGGCTACCAAGCACAATAGCGCAGTTTACTCCAGGATGGACAGAATCCGCCGCCGCGTCATAGTCATTTTAACACGGCTAGGTAGCAAGCCGCCGCAAAGGATTCGCAATGGCCACGATGGCGCACGACTTCCAGACCTATCTCGATGCCTTGCGCAAAACCCCCCTCGATCAGAAAACCGAACACACCGACCGCGGCGCCCTGGAAGCCTTGCTCTCCGCCTTGGCCGGGCCGGATATCCTGGTGCAGCACGAACCCAAACGGCAAGACGACAAAGGCTCGCCGGACTTCAAGATCACCATCAAGGGCGCCATCCTCGGCTATGTCGAGGTGAAGCAAATCGGCGCCAATCTCGACGCCGTGCTGAAATCCGAGCAGATCAAGAAATACAGCGCGCTATCCAAGAACATCCTGCTCACCGACTACCTGCACTTCATCTGGCTGGGGCCGAACGGCATTCAGCGCGACAATCTCGCCTTTCCCTCCGATCTTGAGCAGCCGAAATTCAAGCTAAACCCCGACCGCGCCGCGATCATCGCCAACCTAATTGGCGGCTTTTTCTCGGTAGCGCCCGAAGGCATCAACCGCGCCCAGGATTTGGCCTCGGCACTCGCCACCCGGAGCCATCTGCTGCGCGAAGGGCTGGCGGCAGCACTAACCCATCAACAGGCGGCGCATACCCAAGGCAAGCTCTACGGCCTGCTCGGCGCTTTCCGCGCCCAGGTCTTCCATGAACTCACTATCGCCGAATTCGCCGATGCCTTCGCCCAAATGCTGGCCTACGGCCTGTTCCTCGCCCGGCTGAACGCCGATCAGCCGGTCACCCTCGACAACGCAAGGCAGTTCATCCCCGGCGCATTCCCGCTGATCCGCGAACTGGTCGATTTCATCACCGAATTGCGCGCCCCCGATTACGCGGCGATCCGCTGGCTGGTCGAGGAGATTCTCTCGATCATGAACGCCCTCGATCTCGCCGCGATCCGCCAGGATTTGAGTTTTTCCAACCGCCGCGCCATCCGCCGCACCGTCCGCGCCGGCTCCGAGGCAGAGCACCGCCTGTTCGAGCGCGACCCCTTCGTCTATTTCTACGAGGATTTCCTGGCGAAATACGACGCCAAACTGCGCAAATCGCGCGGCGTCTATTACACCCCGCCGCCGGTGGTGAATTTCATCATCCGCGCCATCGACGATATCCTCAAGCAGAGTTTCAACATCGCCGATGGCTTGGCCGACCACAAGCGCGTCACCTTGCTCGATTTCGCCACCGGCACCGGCACCTTCATTCTCGAAGCGTTGGAAACCATGTTCGAGACCATCGGCGGCAGCGAAGCCAAGCGCGGCCTGCTGGTGCGCGAGCACATCCTGCGCAACATTTTCGGCTTCGAATACCTGATCGCCCCCTACACCATCGCCCATCTCAAGCTCTCGCAATATCTCGCCGATAAGGGCTTTCCGCTGACCGCGAGCGAGCGCCTGCAAATCTACCTCACCAACACCCTGGAGCCCATCGCCCCCCAGCCGAACTTTTTATTGCCCGCCCTGAGCGCCGAGGCCGAGGCGGCGCAGGAAATTAAAAAAAGACCGATCCTGGTGATTACCGGCAATCCGCCTTATTCCGGCCATTCCAAGAACAAGGGCGAGGCCAGCGCCCGCAGCATCGACTCCTATAAATTCGTCGATGGCAAGCCCTTGGGCGAGCGGAATCCAAAATGGCTAAACGACGACTACGTGAAATTCATCCGCTTCGCCCAAAGCAAGATCGACGCGGTGCCGGAAGGCGTCATCGGCATCATCACCAACCACTCCTTCCTCGACAACCCGACCTTTCGCGGCATGCGGCAATCGCTGATGACGAGTTTCGATGCCATTTACGTGCTGGACCTGCACGGCAACGCCAAGAAAAAAGAAAAATCACCGGACGGCTCGAAGGATGAGAACGTCTTCGATATTGAACAAGGCGTCGCCATCTCGCTCTTCATTAAAACCCGCAACCCGGAACAGCGCGGCGTCTGGCGGGCGGATTTATGGGGATCGCGCCTCGCCAAATACGAAGCCTGCGCCCGCACGGAGTTTTCCGCTGTCGCCTGGGAGAAGGTGGTGCCCGCCACGCCCTTCTATCTGTTCCAGGCCGGCGATGCGGTGCTGGAAGCCGAATACCGGCAGGGCGTTTCGGTGACGGAGATCTTTCCGGTCAATGTGCTTGGGTTTCAGACGCATCGGGATGATTTCGCGATTGGGTTTACGAAGGAAGATATCGAGGCTCGTATTCGAGCCATGCGCGATATTGGTTTAACCGATGATGTGTTTCGCCAGCAATTTACAATAATTGGTAACGCTCCGTATAACATTGCCGAAAAACGACAAAATGTTAGAAAATTTGAGCGCTGGGAACAAGATGTTGTCAGGTTAGCTTATCGGCCTCTTGATATCCGATTTGGTCACTACGGTTCTACAACCATGGACCGGCCAAGGCGGGAATTACTCACTCATGTATTCAAAAAATCTAATATTTGCTTGAATACGGTCAGGCAAACTAAATCTGACGCATGGCAACATGCGATGGTTTCGGATACTCCCTCACCAGCGGTATTTGTTGAGATCAAAGACGGATCAAACGTCTTCCCCCTCTACCTCTACCCGTCTGACCTGACAAACAAAAAACCAAAACACGATCTATTCGGCGAGGATGATCCCTTCGCAGGCAAGGCGCGGATCGAGAATATCGGCGCGGACTTTCGCGCGGAACTGGACCAACGTTACGGCGAACCGCATCTTACCCCGGAGCAGGTGTTCGGCTATGTTTACGCGGTGCTGCACGCCCCAACCTATCGTGCCCGCTACGCCGAATTTCTCCGCATCGACTTCCCGCGCATCCCGCTGACGGAAACCCGCGCCCAATTCGAGGCGCTGGCCGCTCTCGGCTGGGAACTGGCCCAAGCCCATCTGATGAAAAACCTGAAAAAATCAAAACTCGGCCAGTATCGCGGCAAGGGCGATAACGCGGTCGAAAAACCGCGCTACAGCGAAGCCGAACAAGCGGTCTATATCAACCAAACCCAATCCTTCGCCCCGGTGCCGCCCGCCATCTGGAACTTCCACATCGGTGGCTACCAGGTGCTGGAAAAATACCTGAAATCCCGCAAGGCCCGCACCCTAACGCTGGACGAGGTCACCAACGTGGAGCGCATCGTCGCCATCCTCGATTTCACCATCGCCCAAATGACCAAAATCAACACCGCCTACACCGCCGCCTTTCCCACCTGAGCGGCCGTCATTCCGACTCCAGGCGCAGCAAACCCGGCCAATGTCAGCGCGTTTCCCAACTGAATGAACGTCATTGCGAGGCGCGCAGCGACGAGGCGGAGCGGCGAAGGTTCCGGCGATCCGAAGGATTGTTGGAAAGCCGCGGAGGTAATCCAGAAATCTCGCCGAAGGCAAAAGCGCCGCGTTAGGAGAAATAACGAAGCCCTCGCAAATCCTCCTTGCCCACCCCCGCCGGTTTGTGGTTTATAGTCGTTTGTGAACCAGTTCGAATCCCTCTCCGCCGCCGACCGCTTCGCCGCCATCATGGACGGCCTGTTCCAGGCGATCACCCGGCGCGGCAGTCCTGGATTTAGCTGCGCTAACATCGCCGGCCCGCTCCTCGTCCTGATTTGGAACCGGCTATGCGGCATCAAATCCCGCTTCCTCCGCACCCTCGTCACCCATTACGCGCCACGCCGCAAACCCGTCCTCGCGCGCAAATCCAGCAAGCCCGCATCACCCGGCCCCGCATCACCTTACAGGGTGCCGCGCCACAAAGCCTGGCTGCGGCGCCTGATTCCCGAAACTGGCGGCGCCGCCAGCCAGCTCTGCCACTTCCTCAACCAGCCCGACGCCATCGCCCTCATCGCCGCCGACCACCGGCTTGGCCGCATCCTCCGCCCGCTCTGCCACGCCCTCTCGATCCGCCCCAGTCAGGTCCCCTGCCTGTACCCCAAGCTAGCGCCCGCACCGCCTGATGCGCCGCCCGCAATGCCGCCCATCGCCCAAGCCCCGCCGCTCGCGGCTTCCGCCGCATCGCCTCCCCAGGCAACGCCGCCGCATTGGCCGCCCATCGTGCCGCCTTTGCCTGCATAACCAGGCAATCTCCGCGCGCCTAAAACGTTACGATATCGAAATGAAAACCCTTACGCGGCCGCGGCGGGCGGCCTTTTTGCCCGCAACCGCCGCAACCGCCTTGCATCCGCATCCAGCACCAAAAACTCAATCCCCGAAGGATGCATCACGATCTCCCCTTTGGTTGGCACCCGTCCCGCCAGCGTGAACACCAGCCCGCCCACTGTATCCAGATCGGCGTCACGTTCCTCTTCCGTCAGCACCGGACCAAACGTCGCCTCGAATTCCTCCACGGGCAGGCGCGCATTCAAATCAAAACCGCCATCCTCGCGTTCGGTCAGCATCGGCCCTTCAACCTCGTCATGCTCGTCGGAAATATCGCCGACAATCGTTTCCACTAAATCTTCAATCGTCACCAGCCCATCAACCCCGCCATATTCATCGATCACCAAGGCCAGATGCGTGCGGCTCTGCCGCATCTGCAACAGCAAATCCAAAACCGGAATCTGCGGCGCGATCATCAGCGGCTTGCGCAACACCGCGCGGAGCGAGAACTCAGCCGTCGGTCCCGCATGGCTGAACACATCCTTGATATGCACCATGCCCAAAATATCATCGAGATGCTGGTCAAACACCGGCAGCCGCGAATGCCCCTCCCGCCTGATCTGCTCAATCGCCTGGTCATAGGTCACATCGGCGCGCATCGCCACGATATCGGCCCGAGGCACCATCACGTCATCCGCCGTGGTGCCGCGCAGCCGCAGCACATTGGCGATCAGCGCCCGCTCCTGCAAATCAAGCCCGGTATCGCCTTCCTCGCCCGCCTCATCCACCGATTCCTGCATCAGCGCGTCGATCTGCCGGCGCAAATCCGGCTCCGCCCGCAATTTCTGCCGCAGCCGGGTAAACCAGGAGGTCCCGCTCATAAGTGTTTCCAGGGATCAGGCACGCGAAGCCGCGCCAGCAGCCGGGTTTCCAGCCGTTCCATCCGCCGGGCGTCGCCCGCCTCATGATGGTCATGCCCCGCCAGATGCAGCGCCCCATGCACGACCAGATGCGCGAGGTGATGCGCAGGAAGCTTCCCCGCCGCCCACGCCTCGCGCAGCACCACGCCCCGCGCCAGGATAATTTCCGGAGGCTGCTCATAGGTCAGCACATTGGTCGGCCTGTTGCGGCGACGGTCGCGCGCATTGAGGCGCTTCACCGTCGCGTCATCCGTCAAAACCACGCTGGCCCGGCAATCCGTCAAGGCGAGGGCGCGAACAACAAGAAATTCAGGCTTGCGAATAAACCGTCGCCAAAGCGGATCGTCGATAATGATTTCAGCCGGCGCCATCATGCGCCTGGTTTCGCAAGCGTCGCTCGCGGCTGGCCTCGCCCCGCGCGTCATAGGCATCAACGATACGGGCAACCAGCGGATGGCGCACCACGTCGCCGGAAGTGAAACGCGCAAACCCGATGCCGGGCAGCCCTTCCAGCGTGTCCAGCGCGTCGGCCAAGCCGGAACGTATGCCGGCAGGCAGGTCAATCTGCGACAGATCGCCGGTGATCACCATGCGGGTGCCTTCGCCCATGCGCGTCAAAAACATCTTCATCTGCACGGCGGTGGTGTTCTGCGCCTCATCGAGAATAACAAAAGCATGAGCCAGCGTCCGTCCCCGCATGAAGGCGAGCGGCGCGATCTCGATCTCGCCGGTCGCCATCCGCCGGGTCATTTGATCGCCCGGCAGCATGTCCTGCAACGCGTCATACAAAGGCCGCAAATACGGATCGACCTTCTCCTTCATATCCCCCGGCAAAAATCCCAACCGCTCGCCGGCCTCGACAGCCGGGCGCGAGAGGATGATGCGATCCACCCGGCCGGAGGTCAGCATGGCAACCGCCTGCGCCACCGCCAGATAAGTCTTTCCAGTCCCCGCCGGGCCAAGCGCGAACACCATCTCGCAGCGCGACAGCAAATCGATATAGCCGGTCTGCCCCGGGCTGCGCGGCCCGACAGCGCCCTTGCGGGTGCGGATCGCCGGCAAATCGGACAAAGGCAAGCGCGGATCGGCTTCCGGGTCCGACATCCGCGCCGCGGCATCAACCTCGGCGCCGCTGACCGTCTCGCCGCGCGCGATGCGAGCATACAGCGAGGACAGCGCCGCCTCCGCTGCCTCGACCCGGCTCGCCGGGCCGGTAATGGAAATGCGGTTGCCCCGGCAGGCGATGCGCACGCCAAGCCGTTGTTCGACGCGCGCCAAATTCCGGTCATGATCGCCAAGCAGCACAGAAAGGAACTGATTATCGGTGAAGGTGAGGGTGCGGGAAAGCTGGGTAGGGGCGGCGATGATCTGGCTCAAGCGGCTTGTTGCTCCTCGATGTTCAAGAGTTGTCCTATCAGCGAATTTGGATTGGCCGCGGTGATTTTCACGCGTTGCATTGTTCCAGTGAGGGGGGAGGGATGCTCCACCACAACAGGCTGCAAATAGGGCGAACGCCCGGCGATCTGCCCGGCATGGCGGCCCATGCCGGTAAACAGCACCTCGAACTCCCGCCCCACCTGATCGCGGTTGAATTGGTGCTGCTGATCGCGCAGCAGCGCCTGGAGTTCCTGAAGCCGCGCATCCATCACCGCCGCCGGCACCTGATCGAGCAAGGCCGCCGGCGTGCCGGGCCGCGGCGAGTATTTAAAACTATAGGCAAGCGCGAAGCCGGTCTCGCGGGTGAGCCGCATTGTGTCGGCAAAGTCCGCGTCAGTCTCGCCCGGAAAGCCAACGATGAAATCCGAGGAAAGCGCGATATCGGGCCGCGCCGCGCGCAGGGTTTCGACAATCCGGCGAAAGTGCCGGACATCATGCTTGCGGTTCATCGCCCGCAGCACGCGGTCAGATCCTGATTGCACCGGCAGATGCAGGAAGGGCAGCAGCTTCGCATTGTCGCGATGCGCCGCGATCAAGTCATCGCTCATGTCGTTCGGATGCGAGGTGGTGTAGCGCAGCCGCAGCAGGCCAGGGAGTTCGGCAAGCGCGTGAAGCAGCCGCGCCAGACTCCATATCCGTCCATCCGGCCCCTCGCCATGCCAGGCATTGACGTTCTGGCCGAGCAGGGCGATCTCCCGCGTGCCCTGCGCCACCATGCGCCTGGCCTCGGCGAGAATGGCGGCGGCGGGCCGGCTTTGTTCGGCGCCGCGCGTATAGGGCACCACGCAAAAGGCGCAGAACTTGTCGCAACCTTCCTGGACTGTCAGAAACCCGACCGTGCCGCGCGGCGCTTGCGCCTCCGGCAGATGGTCGAATTTCTGCTCCAAGGGAAATTCCGTGCCGATCACCGGCTGGCCGGAGCGCTCATGGGCCGCCAGCAACTCCGGCAGGCGATGATAGCTTTGCGAGCCGATCACCAGATCGACATAAGGCGCGCGGCGCAGGATTTCGGCGCCTTCCGCCTGAGCGACACAGCCGGCGACCGCCAGGATCATGCCGCCAGGGCGGGCTTCCTTTATTTCGCGCAGCCGGCCGAGTTCGGAAAACAATTTCTCGGCGGCGCGCTCACGGATATGACAGGTATTGAGGATGATCATGTCGGCATCCGGTCCCGGCGCCCGCCGGTAGCCCAAAGGCGCCAGCACATCCGCCATGCGGTCGCTGTCATACACGTTCATCTGGCAGCCCCAGGTGACGATATGCAAGGTGCGAAAATTGGTAACAGTCATGAAACTCCATCCGGCGGCAGTCGCGGCGGATGGATGAAGGGGCTATGCCAAATGGTCAAGCGCAAGGCCGTGATGTCACCTCTTAGTCTAGGCCCTAATATCGCCGCCTCGACTCGCTTTATGTCAAGTTTTTTCGCATGACGCTTCCAAGAAACTCAAATCAAGCCCGCGGCGATATTGACCGAAAGCGCCAGAATAACCGTGTTGAACACGAAGCCGATCAGCCCTTGCACGGTGGCAAGCCGGCGCAGCTTGCGCGAGGTGATGTTCACATCGGAAACCTGAAACGTCATGCCGATCACGAAGGCGTAGTAAATAAAATCCCAATAATCAGGGTTCGGCTCATCAGGAAACTTCAGGCCGTACTCGAAGCTGCCGTCTTCAAAGCGCGAATAATACTCATGGGCGTACCGATAGGCGAAGCTGACATTGGTCATCAGCCAGGACGCCGCGAGGGTGGCGCTGACGAAGCCGACATAGAGAGCCTTATGCGATTTCCCAAGGCCGGAGAACGCGATGATCGCCAGCAGGCTCATCACCGCGCCCACCAGGATCAGGAAGAACAGCGCCCACTCGCCTTCTTCCTGATTTTCCGAATCCACCGCGATCCGCTGATGATCCGAGCGGACGAAATGAATGGCGGTGAATATCAGATAGATCAGCACCGCGATGTCCCAGGCGAAAACCGCGCGGGTATCGACCGGCAGGCGATGCGGCAGGAACGGATAGCTGATCAGCCCCAAGGCGAAAGCCAGGAACAGCCGGGGCCGGCCCAGCACGATACGGAACGGCAGCGGCGGGGTGGTCATAAAATGTGTCATCCTGTGTTGACCTCGCACGGCCTCTGTCACCCTTTGCCGCCTGCCGCAAGCGTAACATTGAGACCGCGCCGCGATATGCCATATGTCGGGCAACGAAGTGGAGATTGTGAAAAAATGAACTTTTCCCAGCCGGTGATCGACCCGTTCGATTATGTGGTGTTTGGCGGCACCGGCGATCTGGCGCGGCGCAAGCTGCTGCCCTCGCTCTACAAGCGCGACATGGACGGCCAGCTGCCGGAAACTTCGCGGATCATCGCGGTAGCCCGCGGTGAACTCTCCCGCGAGGACTATCAACAGATGGTCGATAAAAGCCTGCACGAATTCCTCCACAAGGAGGAGATCAACCGGGCAGCGATGAAGCGCTTCGCCGAACGGCTTCACTTCGTCTCGGTCGATGCCGCCGATACCCGCGGCTGGCCCGACCTGGTCAAGCTGCTCGATGACAATCCGCGCAAGGTGCGGGTGTTCTACATGGCGACCTCGCCTGAGCTGTTCGGCCCGATCTGCGAGCAGATCGCCAAGCACAAGGCGGCGACGCCGGATAGCCGCGTGGTGCTGGAAAAGCCGATGGGGCATGATCTGCGCTCCTCGCAGGAAATCAATGACGAGGTCGGCAAGGTGTTCGGCGAACATCAGATTTTCCGCATCGATCATTATCTCGGCAAGGAGACGGTGCAGAATTTAATGGTGCTGCGCTTCGCCAATTCGCTGTTCGAGCCGATCTGGAACAGCAACGCCATCGATAACGTGCAGATCACCGTGGCCGAGACGGTGGGGGTCGAGGATCGCGGCGGCTATTACGACCATACCGGCGCGCTGCGCGACATGGTGCAGAACCATCTGCTGCAACTGCTCTGCATGGTGGCGATGGAGCCGCCCTATTCGCTGGACCGCGAGGCGGTGCGCGATGAAAAACTCAAGGTTCTCCGGGCGCTGCAACCGATCACTCAGGACGATATCGAAATCAACACGGTGCGCGGCCAATACCGCGCCGGCGCCGTCGATGGCAAGCCGGTGAAGGGCTATCACGACGAAGCGGGCATCAACAAACAAAGCAGCAACGAGACCTTCGTCGCGGTGAAGGCGCAAGTACGCAACTGGCGCTGGGCGGACGTGCCGTTCTATCTGCGCACCGGCAAAAGGTTGCCGGAAAAGGTCTCCGAAATCGTCATCCAGTTCCGCCCGGTGCCCTACTGGATTTTCCCGACCGGATCGAGCACCTCGATGCCCAACCGGCTGGTTATCCGGGTGCAGCCCGACGAGCATATCCGCCTGCATCTCTCCACCAAGGAGCCAGGGCCGGGCGGGCTGCGCGTCCGTTCGGCTGCGCTCAACCTGAGCTTCGCCGAGACCTTCAAGAACCATCTACCCGACGCCTACGAGCGCCTGCTGATGGATGTGGTGCGCGGCAATCCGACGTTGTTTATGCGGCGCGACGAGGTGGAGGCGGCCTGGACTTGGGCCGATGAAATCCTCGATGGTTGGCAAAACTCCGGCAACCGGCCTAAGCTTTACACGGCGGGAACCTGGGGACCATCGGAAGCGGTCGCCCTCGTGGTGCGCGATGGCCGAACTTGGTTCGACGAGCAAAACACCGATTTCTGAACGATTAGTCAGCAAAAGTAGGCAGTTTTCTGCGAAAGAGCTTCTTTGGTTGGGATCTAAAAGACTGAACATATTTCAAAATATGGCCGATCAAGGCTTGGTTTGTCGGATAATGCGGACTAATCAGAATTCAAAGGACAATTAATGTCTGGTGACGCCAAGCCACGCAATGAGAAGCGAAAAAGGTTTTATCGGTTATATGATTCGCCGCGATATAACGCTTCAGGCAGAGAAATCATAAATCATGCCGAGGTTTGCCGCGACTCTGGCGCGCATATTCTTACTCCGCCTTCTCTTTTTGAACGTGGCTTTAGACAGTATTCAATAAGACCACGCTTCCATGTCAGTAAGAGGCTCGGTAGAACTCCATACGACATCGAATTTTATTCGGGATATTTATTTGTTTCGGAGCGCGCGAAACAGGTGTTCGATGGACTTAATCAAACGGATTTTACTTATTTATCCGTCGATACGGAATTTGATACTGGTTTTGATCCGGTTAATTATTGGCTGTGTGACGTGGTGTCTGTTCTGGATGCCATCAATGAGGAACGCTCAACGGTCGCAAGTGAGGTCCGCAAAGATGGCTTAAAGTTTCATAAGCTTATGGGCTCCTATAGCTTGGCTATCGATGAAACAATTGTTGGAGAGCACTGTGCATTCCGCCTCAAAACCGCACCACCGACGGTGATTTGTAATGAGCGCTTTAAAGCGGCAGTTAAGAAGGCTGGTCTTACTGGCCTAAGCTTTAGCGATGTATTTGAACCCAGCTTTGACCGCATAGGAACTGTAAAATCCATCATTCCGGCAGGAACAAGTTGGCAGGGGCGCATTACGCCGCAGGGTTCCGGCAAGGATATTATCTTTGGACCGGAGGCGCTGGAAAACTCGGATAAAGTGCCTGCTGTCGGTCAAACGGTGCGCGTTTATGGGCAACGATCAAGATATGGCCATCACGTAGCTACGCGTGTATTGCAAGTCTAAAAAGAGGATGACGTTCTGCGGCCATAATGCGAGATTTAGGACAGAATACGACAACTTTTAGATGATATTTGGTCGTTGTTGGAATATCCTTAACTTACAGAAGTTTTTGCTTCTTTTTACAAAAAGAAGCGCTTTGCTTTGCTAAATTGGAGTGCCGCATGGTAAACCGAAACATTACCAAAGTTACCGAACGGATCATCGAGCGCAGCCGCGCCTCGCGCGAAGCCTATCTGGCTCAAATCCGGGAGGCCGCCTCGAAAGGTGTGCAGCGCGGCGGCATGGCCTGCGCCAATCTCGCCCACGCGGCGGCGGGCTGCGTCGCCGATCAGGCCGATCTGAAAGCCAACGCCAAGTCCAATATCGCCATCGTCACCGCCTATAACGACATGCTCTCGGCGCACCAGCCTTTCGAGCGGTTCCCCAGCGTCATCAAAGAGGCGGTGCGCGCGGCGGGCGGCGTGGCACAGGTGGCGGGCGGCGTTCCCGCGATGTGCGACGGCGTCACCCAAGGCAGGGCGGGGATGGAATTATCGCTGTTCTCGCGCGACGTCATCGCCATGTCCACCGCCATCGCGCTTTCGCATGACGTGTTCGACGGCGCGCTGCTGCTCGGCGTCTGCGACAAGATCGTGCCTGGGCTGATCATCGGCGCTCTCTCCTTCGGCCATCTGCCGTCGATCTTCGTGCCCGCCGGGCCGATGCCATCAGGAATGTCGAATACCGAAAAAACTCGCATCCGCCAGCTTGCGGCACAAGGCAAGGTGGGGCGACCCGAGCTGCTGGAGGCGGAAGCCGCATCCTATCACAGCCCGGGCACCTGCACCTTTTACGGCACCGCCAATTCCAACCAGATGCTGATGGAGATGATGGGGCTGCATATCCCCGGCGCCTCCTTCGTCAATCCCAACACGCCGTTGCGCGACGCGTTGACCGAGGCAGCCTCCCGCCGGGTGTTGCAAATTACCGCCCAGGGCAATGAATTCACGCCGATGGGCGAGATGATCGACGAGCGCGCCATCGTCAACGGCATCATCGGCCTATTGGCCACTGGCGGCTCGACCAACCACACCATCCATCTGGTGGCGATGGCGGCGGCGGCGGGCGTGAAAATTACCTGGCTCGATTTCGCCGAGCTTTCCGAGCACATTCCTTCGCTCACGCGCATTTACCCGAACGGCTCGGCGGACGTGAACGATTTCGAGGCGGCGGGCGGCATGGGCGTGCTGATCGGCTCGCTGCTCGATCATGGGCTGCTGCATGATGACGTGCGGACCGTATGGGGCGAGGGGCTGGATGCCTACCGTACCCGCCCGGCGCTGGCCGATGGCGCGCTTGGTTGGCATACTGGGTCCGGCAAAACGAAGGATGACACAATTTTGCGCGGCGCCGAAGCGCCGTTCAGCAAGGATGGTGGCCTGAAAATCCTCGCCGGCAATCTCGGCCAGGCGGTGGTGAAAATCTCGGCGGTGAAGCCGCAATATCATGTGGTGGAAGCGCCTGCCTTGGTGTTTCACAGCCAGGAGGGATTTCTCGACGCTTTTAAGGCGGGCGATTTGCACCAGGACTTCATCGCGGTGATCCAGTTCCAGGGACCGCGCGCCAACGGGATGCCGGAACTGCACAAGCTGACGCCATCGCTCGGCGTCTTGCAGGACCTCGGCTATAAGGTTGGGCTGGTGACCGACGGGCGGATGTCCGGCGCCTCCGGCAAGGTGCCCGCCGCCATTCATGTGACGCCGGAATGCGCGGCGGGCGGCGCTCTCGCCCTGATCCGCGACGGCGACATGATCCGGCTCGACTGTGCGCATGGCCGGCTGGAGGCGCTGGTCGATGCCGCCGAGTTTGGCCGCCGCTTGCCGCCTGAAGTGGATTTGTCGCGCAATCATCATGGCACGGGCCGCGAGTTGTTCGCCGCTTTCCGGGCGATGGCCGGGAGCGCCGCCGAAGGCGCCTCGGTATTCGCATGAACCGGATGCAGGAGGGGCTGGACGAGGTTCTGCGCGGCGCCGTCGTCATCCCGGTGCTGACCATCCTGGATGCCGGACAGGCAGTGCCTTTAGCCCGCGCTTTGGTCGAAGGCGGCATCAAGGTGCTGGAAGTCACCTTGCGCACCGAAGCGGGACTGGCCGCCATTGCCGCGATGATCAAGGGCGTGCCTGAAGCAGTGATCGGCGCCGGCACTGTGCTAACCCCGGCGCAATACCGGCAGGTCAGCGAGCTAGGCGCGAAGTTTTGCGTCGCCCCCGGTTTCACGCCCGCGCTTCGTGACGCCGCGCAACAGGGAGGGTCACCGTTTTTGCCCGGCGCCGCGACGCCGAGCGAGGTGATGGCGCTGCTGGAAGCCGGCTACCGCTATCAGAAATTTTTCCCCGCCGAACCGGCGGGCGGCATCCCGATGCTGAAGGCGATCGCAGCGCCCATCCCGGAAGTCGCGTTTTGTCCGACTGGCGGCATCAGCATCGCCAACGCGCCGGCCTATCTCGCGCTGCCAAACGTGATCTGCGTCGGCGGCTCCTGGCTGGCGCCAGACAAGGCGCTTCAGGCGAATGACTGGCGAGCGATCACCGCGCTAGCCGCTGAAGCGATCATGTTGCGGCGTTGAACGCTGTAGGGGCGCGGCGCTGCGTCGTTGAAACCGAATTTTGCCATCCCAAGTAGATGATCGCAAACGCGGGAGGCGCGCCATGAGTTTCACCTTCATCGCGATCATCGCCGGGCTGGGCGGCTTGTTGTTTGGTTATGACACCGGGGTGATTTCCGGGGCGCTGCTCTATATCCGTCATGTCTTTCACCTCTCCGCCACCATGCAGGGCCTGCTGGTTTCGATCGCCTTGTTGGCGGCGGCGGTGGGCGCTGCCTTCGCCGGCACGCTTTCGGATTCGTTTGGCCGCCGCATCGTGCTGCTGGTGACAGCGGTGATTTTTGTCGCGGGCTCGCTGCTTTCGGCCATCGCCTGGAGCCTTGGCATTCTACTGACCGGGCGCATCTTGGTTGGCGGGGCTATCGGCGTGTCGTCCATGCTGACACCGCTTTACCTGTCTGAAATGGCGCCGCCGGAGCGCCGCGGCGGCATCGTCACCATCAATCAGTTCTATATCACCTTGGGCATCTTGCTTTCTTATGTCGTGGGATACTTATTGTCGCATTTGGGCGATGGCTGGCGCTGGATGCTGGGTCTTGGCGCGGTGCCTGGCATTGTGCTGTTCATCGGCATGGTGGTGCTGCCGGAAAGCCCGCGCTGGCTGGAAGGGCATGGGCGCGGCGCCCAGGCTCGGCAGGCGCTGCAACGGCTGCGTCCTGGCACGGATGTGACGGCGGAGTACAACGCCATGCGCCAGGACATCGTCCAGGAAAGCCGTCAGACTGCGCCGTGGAGCGAGGTATTCGCTGCCCGCGCGCGGATGCCGCTGATTATTGGCGTAGGATTGGCGATTTTCCAGCAGATCACCGGCATCAACACGGTGATCTATTTCGCGCCGACGATTTTCCAGTCCGCCGGCTTGCCCTCCGCCTCGGTTTCCATTCTGGCGACCGCCGGGGTCGGCCTGGTCAATGTCATCATGACCTTGGTGGCAATGCGCCTGCTGGATCGGGTTGGGCGGCGGCCCATGTTGCTCTGGGGCTTGGCGGGGATGGCGGCGACCCTGCTGATTTTAGCGATCTGCTTCTGGATCGGGCTTGGCGGGGCTTTATCCTGGGTCACGGTGATCTGCGTCGCCGCCTATGTCGGGTTCTTTGCCATCGGCTTAGGGCCGGTGTTCTGGCTGCTGATCGCCGAGATCTACCCGCTGGCGATACGCGGGCGCGGCATGAGCCTCGCCACTATCGCCAACTGGGCGTTTAACATGATCGTCTCCTTCACCTTCCTTGACCTGGTGAACGGCATCGGCCGCGGCCCGACCTTCCTGATCTACGCGATCCTGACGATCGTCACCATTCTATTTACCTGGTTCCTGGTGCCGGAAACCAAGGGCCGGACCCTCGAACAGATCGAGGGCGGCCTGGATGGAAGGACCAAACTGGCTTAGGTCGCACGTACAATTCTTCGTCTATATTAAGCCGCGTTCGGCAGCACGGTTTTGACGATGGAGGCATCGAGCGCCTCGAACTCGTCATAGCCAATGGTTTTGTAGAGCTCGCCACGGGTTTGCATTCGTGGCCACAGGCTCTCGGTGCTGCCTTCGGCCTGGAGCGTGGCGTATAATTCCTCCTGCGCCTTTGCCGCTACACGCAGCGAGGTGACCGGCCAGATCACCATCTTGTAGCCCATCGCCTCGAACTCGGTTTTGGTGAAAAAGGGTGTGCGGCCAAATTCGGTCATATTGGCGAGCAACGGCACGCCGGGCATTTGCCGCGCGAATTCGCGAAACATTTCAGCGGTATTGAGCGCTTCGGGAAAGATCGCATCCGCCCCGGCCTCGATATAGAGTTTCGCTCGTTGCACCGCGCCCTCGATGCCTTCGCTGGCGGCGGCGTCGGTGCGGGCGATCAGATAGAGATGCCGGCGGGCTTTTGCGGCGGCGGCGATTTTCGCCGCCATATCCTGCGGCGCGGCCAGTTTCTTATCGTTCAGATGGCCGCATTTCTTTGGCAGCAGCTGGTCCTCGATATGCACGGCGCCGGCGCCGGCATCCTCGAAAGCGCGCACCATGTGCATGACGTTGAGCGCCTCGCCATAGCCGGTATCGCCATCGACCAGCACCGGCAGGCCAGAAGCGCGCGACACCTGACGGATGAAGAAGCACACCTCATCGACGGTAATGATGCCCAGATCAGGCAGGCCCATCGACGCGGTCATCGCGGCGCCTGAAAGATAGCAGGCCTCAAATCCGGCTGCCTTGGCCTGCTGCGCCGCCAGCCCGTTATGGGTGCCAGGAATGCCAAGAATGCCGGCACGGCCCAGCAAATCGCGAAACCGCTGGCCAGCGGATGCCTCGGGTTGATCGGCGGCGACAAGGTAGGTCATGGCAAGCTCCATCGCGAAAACAAGGTCTCGCGCCATTCTATACACCAGGGATCACGGCATGCGCACCTTGTCATTGCCGCTGGCATGGCCGACATTGCACGGGAACACGGCGGCCACCGGTTCGCCGGAGCAATGACAGGTCATGCACGAAGGAGCGCAGAATCTATGGATATGACAGGCGAAAGGTTGATCGCCGCCCCCCGCGAAGCGGTTTGGACAGCCTTGAACGATCCTGAAGTGCTAAAAGCCTGTATTCCAGGGTGCGAATCAATTGAGCAAATTTCCCCGAATGAATTGAAGGCGCTGGCCGCGGTCAAGCTCGGGCCGATCTCCGCGCGCTTTACCGGTAAAATGGATCTCAGCGAAGTCGACCCGCCGAATAGCTATACAATCAGCGGCGAAGGGCAGGGCGGCGTCGCCGGCTTCGCCAAGGGCAGTGCCAAGGTCCGGCTGGTCGACGAGGCGGACGGCACCCGCCTGTTTTACGTGGTAAATTCCCAGATCGGCGGCAAGATGGCGCAACTCGGCGCGCGGCTGATCGATTCGACCGCCAAATCCTATGCCGAAACCTTCTTCACCCGCTTTTCGGAACACGTCGCGCCGGCCACGCCCATCCTGGCCGCGGCGGAACCCGCGCTTGTCGAAAGCGTCGCAGCGCATCAGCCGGAACCCGTGCTTGTCGAAAGCGTCGCCGCGCGCCAGGCGGAGCCGCAACAGCAGGTTGTTGTCCATGACCATGCGCATGACCACGATCATGACCATGCCCAAGCGGGCGAGCCGGAGTATGACCATAGCAACCCGGTGGTCGCCGGATTGCCGTTGGGCATCTGGATTCCGATGGTTATCGCCATCGTCATGGTGATCATCGTGCTGGTGAAATTCCTCTGATGCTGCCGGCTTCCGTCGGCGAAACGGCGGCGCTGCTGGCGCGGGGACAGTATGTGGCGGACCGCGCGCTCGCCACCAGCGTTCATCTCGCGCTGGCGATGAGCCGGCCGTTATTCCTGGAAGGCGAGCCAGGCACCGGCAAAACGGAAATCGCCAAGGTGCTGGCTATTGGGCTGGACCGGCGGCTGGTCCGCCTGCAATGCTATGACGGGCTCGACCTCGCCGCCGCCGCTTTCGAATGGGATCATGCGCGGCAGCTAATGGCGATCCGGCTCGCAGAAGCCGGCCATCCCGCGGATCGCGATCGCTTATCGCGCAACATTTATACGCGAGAATTCCTGCTCTCCCGCCCCTTGCTGTCCGCCATCGATCCCGATGCGCCGCCGGCCGTTCTGTTGATCGACGAGCTGGACCGCGCCGACGAGCCGTTCGAGGCGTTCTTGCTGGAGATGCTTGCCGATTTTCAGATCACCATCCCGGAATACGGCACCATCAAAGCTGGCGTGCCGCCTGTGGTGGTGATCACCTCCAATCGCACGCGCGAGGTGCATGACGCGATCCGCCGCCGCTGCCTCTATCACTGGGTCGATTATCCGGACGCGGCGCGTGAGCGCGAAATCCTCCGCCACCGCGCGCCGCATGTGCCGGAAGCCTTGTCAACGCAAGTGGTGGCCTTCGTGCAAAAACTGCGCTCGATGGATATCTATAAGCTGCCAGGCGTTGCCGAAACCATCGATTGGGCGGCCGCCCTGACCGCGCTCGATCAGGCCGAGCTGGCGCCTGGCGCAGTTGCCGATACGCTTGGCGTTCTCCTGAAATATCAGGATGATATCGCAAAGCTTGACGAAGGCGAGATCAGCCGGATGATCGGCGCGGCAAAGGAGGCCGCCAAGCAAGGGATGATCCAGGCCGCATGAGCAGTGACGGCATGCTGGCGCTCAATGTCATGCATTTCACGCGGCTGCTGCGCCGGGCCGGGCTGCCGGTAGGTCCGGCGGAGACGGTGGCGGCAGCCGAAGCGCTGACTCATGTTGATCTCTCGGATCGGCAGGTGGCGCAGGCGGCTTTGCGCGCGGTGATGGTGCGCCGCCACGAGCATCAGCCGCTGTTTGATCAGGCATTTGCCTTGTTTTGGCGCAATCCGGACGCCGCTCGGATCGCCGGCTTGCTTGCCGCCATGGAAGGCCGCCGGCCGGAAGAACAGCGCGCGCCGCCGGGCAGCCGGCGGCTGGCGGAAGCCATGGCGGCAGGCCGCGAAAAGCCGCGCCCGGATCAGGATATTCCGCGCGAGCTGGATGCCGTTCTCACCTCTTCGGAGCGGGAACGCTTGGAGCGCCTGGATTTCGAAGCGATGAGCGCCAGCGAGATCAACCAAGCGAAAGTGGAGATTCGCAGCCTTCGCCTGCCGCTCGATGCGCGGCGGACCAGGCGCGCCAGGCCGGCGTCGCGTGGGCGGCAGGTGGACTTAAAGCGCACGATCCGCGGCGCCATCGGCAATGCCGGCGAAGTGCTGACCATCGAGAGGCGACAGGCGGTAACGCGGCCGCCGCCTTTGGTGGTGCTTTGTGACATCTCCGGCTCGATGTCGCGCTACGCCCGGATTTTATTGCATTTTCTTCATGCGGTGGCGAATGACCGGGAACGGGTTTCGGTGTTCCTGTTCGGCACCCGTCTGACCAACATCACGCGCCAGCTTAAGCGCCGCGATCCTGAAATTGCTTTTGAGATGGTGTCGGCAATGGTGCCAGACTGGTCCGGCGGCACCCGCATTGGCGAGGCGCTGGAGCGTTTCAATCACGATTGGGCGCGGCGGGTGCTGGCCCAAGGCGCGGTAGTGCTGCTGGTGACCGATGGGCTGGATCGCGATGGCGCGAAGGGGCTGGAGTTCAATATGGCAAGGCTGCACCGTTCCTCGCGCCGGCTGATCTGGCTCAACCCGCTCTTGCGCTATGATGGCTTTGCGCCAAAATCGCAGGGCGCGCGCGCGATCTTGCCGCATGTCGATGAATTCCGGCCGGTGCACAATCTGGCCAGCCTGAAATCGCTGATCGCCGCCTTGTCGCGCGCCGCGCCGCCGCGTGGCTCGGCGCTTGCCCAATGGGAGCTAACACATGAATGATCGAGAAGATGTTCTTGATATTGCAGCTTTATGGAACAAGGAGGGCGAGGCGGTCGCCATTGCCACTGTCACCGAAACCTGGGGCAGTAGCCCACGACCAGCGGGCAGCCGCATGGCGGTAACCAAATCCGGCAAGATGGCCGGATCTGTCTCCGGCGGCTGCATCGAAGGCGCGGTGGCCGAGGCGGCGATGGATACGCTGGCCACAGGCAAGCCGCAGTTGCTCGATTTTGGCGTTACCGATGAACGCGCCTGGGAAGTCGGCCTCGCCTGCGGCGGCAAGGTCAAGGTGTTCGTGGAGCGCCTCGGATGACTCCCGCAACCATCGCAGCCTTGAACGCGGCGCGGCAAACCCGGCAAGCCGTCGCATACGCGGTGCGGCTGCGCGATGGCGCTGAATATATCCTGCCTGATGCAGCGGCGCCCGCGGCGCTTGCCGCCAAGGCGCAAGAGCTTTTAACGGCGGACCGCAGCGCCACGATTTCATTGGATGACGAAGCCTGGTTCATCGAGGCGCGCAACCCGAAGCCGCGGCTGATTCTGGTGGGCGCCGTGCATATCGCGCAGAGCCTGGCGCCGCTGGCGGCGCTGGCGGGATTTGACGTGGCGCTGGTCGATCCGCGCACCGCTTTCGCGTCGGATGAGCGGTTTCCGGGCATCGCTTTGATCACCGACTGGCCGGACGAGGCGCTCGATGCGCTACGCCCGGATCGCGGCACCGCTTTGGTCACCTTGACCCATGATCCCAAGCTCGATGATCCGGCGTTGCATAAGGCGCTGCGTTCGGAGGCCTTCTATATCGGCGCGCTAGGGTCGCGGAAAACCCATGCCGGACGGCTGCAGCGGTTGCGCGACGCGGGGTTTCAGCCAGACCAGACAAAGCGCATCAGGGGTCCTGTGGGTTTGGCCATCGGCGCGGTGACGGCGCCGGAAATCGCCCTCTCCATTATCGCCGAGATTGTCGCGGCAAGGCGTGGCGGCGCGCTCGCCACACGTGATGCTGGATGATTTTCGGCGAAGTGGCGCTTGATCAGGCAAAGGGCGCAATCATCGCCCATGCTGCCAGAACGGGGTCACGGCTGATCGCCAAGGGAACTGCGCTTGGCGAGGACTTGATCGATGCGTTGCGCGATGCCGGCGTTAAGCGTGTCACCGTGGCCCGGCTGGAGCCGGGCGACCTGCCGGAAGCCGAAGCGGCGCGGTTTCTGGGCGTGCGCCTCGCGGCGAACGGCTTGCGGATCGCCGATCCCGTGCATGGCCGCGTCAATCTCTTCGCCGAAACCGCCGGGCTGCTGACCCTGGACAAGGCGAGAATCACCGCCTTCAACCTGATTGATGAAGCGGTCACGCTGGCTTGCCTGTCAGACGCCTCGCGCGTGGCGGCCGGCGACATGATCGCCACGCTGAAGATCATCCCCTTCGCTGTGCCTGGCGCGACCATGGCGGCGGCTAGTGGCTTACTCGGCAAAGCGCGGCTCTTCACCCTCAAGCCGTTCCAGCCGTTGCGTATCGGGCTTGTGCTGTCCCGCCTGCCGCATTTGAAGGACGCCGCGATCCGGCACACCATCGAGGCCACGAGATATCGGGTCGCTATCAGAGGCGGAACACTGCTGCCGCCGCTCGAGACGCCACATGAAACTCCGCCGATCACCGCCGCCATCGAGACGTTGCGAAGTCAAGGCGCCGAGATCATCCTGATCGCCGGCGCATCGGCGGTGACCGACCGGGCCGATATCGCGCCCGCGGCGATCATAGCGGCGGGCGGCGGCATTACCCGCTTCGGCATGCCGGTCGATCCGGGCAATCTTATCTGTTTCGGCGCTTTGGCCGACGGCACACCCGCGATCATCCTCCCGGGCTGCGCGCGCAGCCCGAAGCTGAACGGCATCGATCTCGTGCTGGATCGGGTGTTCGCCGGCGATGCGCTGACCTCGGAGATGATCGCGCAAATGGCGATTGGCGGCTTGCTCAAGGAATTTTCCCAACGCCCCGAACCTCGTATCGGCAAGCGCGCCGGCAAGCCGGCGCCGCGCACGCGGCGCATCGCGGGGATCGTGCTGGCGGCGGGGCGTTCCACCCGAGCGGCGCCGGATCATAAATTGCTGGTCGAACTGCCGGATGGCAGGAGCATGATCGAGACGACAGTCGAGCATGTTCTGGCCGCTGGAATCGCGCCGGTTATCGTGGTGACCGGGCATGACGCGGCGGCGATCGAGGCAAGGCTCGCCAGGCTGGATGTGCGCTTGGCGCATGCGCCGGACTACGCCTTGGGATTAGCGCATAGCCTGCGGGCTGGGCTCAGGGCGCTGCCGCAGGATGCCGATGGCGCGCTGATCTGTCTCGGCGACATGCCGCTGGTGGAAGATAGCGTCCTGAACCGGCTGATCGCGGCTTTCGATCCTGACGAGGGCCGCTCGATCATCGTGCCGACAAATCGCGGACGGCGGGGCAATCCGGTATTGTGGGACCGTAAATTTTTCGCCGAAATCTCAGCGCTCGAAGGCGATGCCGGGGCGCGCCGCCTGTTCCGCCTGCACATGGAGCAGGTGGCGGAGGTTGAGGTGGAAACCTCGTCGATCCTGCTCGATTTCGATACGCCGGAAGCGATTGCCGCGTTAAAGAAGGAGGCCTAGACGTCATGAGACCAAGGCTTGTGATCACCCGGAAAATGCCGCCAACGGTCGCCGACCGCGCCGAAATCGACTACGAGCTGCGCCGGCTGGGCTTCGACGGCGCCTTTGACGCCACGCGATTTCTCGAGGCGGCGCAGGAGGCCGATGCGCTTTTGGTGACGCCGGCGGATCGGATTGACGCTAGCATAATCGAGGCGCTGCCGCCACGGATCAAGGTCATCGGCACCTTTTCGGTGGGCACTGATCATATCGATCTCAAAGCGGCGCACGCAAAAAACCTGCCGGTCGTGCACACGCCGGACGTGCTGTCTTTCGCCACCGCTGAAATCGCGCTTACCTTAATGCTGATGGCGGCAAGGCGGGCGGGCGAGGGCGAGCGGGTGGTGCGGGCCAAAAGCTGGGGCGGCTGGCAGCCGGATTTCATGCTCGGCACCAGCCTGCAAGGCAAGCGCTTGGGAATCTTAGGAATGGGGCGGATTGGCAGGATGCTGGCCACGATGGCGCGTGGGCTTGCCATGCAGATCCATTACCGCAACCGCGCGAGGCTCGAGCCGCATCACGAGGCGGATGCGGTCTATCACTCCGATGACGATACCTTCTTGGCGCATTGCGATGTGCTGTCGATTCATCTGCCAGGTGGCGCCGCGACGCAGAACTGGCTGAACGCCGAACGGATCGCCAAATTGCCGAAGGGCGCTATCGTGGTAAATACCGGGCGCGGCGGCGCGGTTGATGACGAAGCCCTCGTCGAGGCGCTGCAATCGGGCCATCTGGCGGCGGCTGGGCTCGATGTCTTCAAGGCGGAGCCGAACGTGCCGGAGATTTATCTCGACCTCGAAACCGTCGTGCTGCTGCCGCATCTTGGCAGCGCCACGCATGAAACGCGCGCCGCCATGGGCATGCTGGCGCTGGATGGAATCGACGCGGTGCTGGCAGGCGCCAGCCCGCATAACCGAGTCGATTATACCAGGCAGCATAAAGATTGACCTATCAGCAAGAGTAGGTCCAGGAGGCTCCGCCTCCTGGACCTCCGCCAAAGGCAGAGCCTTTGGAATCCATTACCTGGCTTTCCGCTGGGAGGGGTCTTTGACCCCTCCCAGCGGAAAGCCATCTAGCGGGTTCTAAGGGCTGTGCCCTTAGTGGGGGTTTCAGGGGGCAAAGCCCTCTGATCTCGCTTTCGCGATGTGTCAATCTTTATGCTACCTGGTATTAGATGCGCGATTTCAGCAGGTCGCGGATTTCCGCCAGCAGCACCTCGGAGTTGGTCGGCGGCGGCACTACGACAGGGGCCGGCTTATGGAGTCTTGAGACCAACCGCACCATCCAGAACACCACGAAGGCGACGATCAGAAAATAGATCACTGCGTTCACGAACAGCCCGTAATTCAACGTCGTGGCGCCGGCGGCTTTGGCAGCGGCGAGAGTCGCCTCCGATTTGCCTCTGAGCGTTACAAAGTGATCGGAAAAGTCGACGCCGCCGGTCGCGATGCCGATGATCGGGTTGATGATATTGCCGACTAGGCTGGTGACAATGCCGGTAAACGCGGCGCCGATCACCACGGCAACCGCCAAATCGATGACATTGCCGCGCATCAGGAATTTCTTGAATTCCTCGATCCAGGCAGGCTCGTGAAGTCTCGCCATATTCGTTATCCCCCAGAATTTTTCGGTGTGAAATCCTTAACCGATTCAATTCGGAGGCGCTACGGGTTTGTCAAGCCGCTGCATTGCCCAAGCTCCCGCCTCGGCAACCACCGGATCCCCATCCGCGGCAAGCCGCCTGGCGGCGGGGAGCAGCGCAGGATCGCCTGAATTGCCGATGGCGATGGCGATGTTGCGGGCAAAGCGGTTGCGGCCGATGCGCTTGATCGGGCTGCCGGAGAACAGCGCCCGGAATTCCGCGTCGTCCAGCAGGGCCAGTTCCGCGAGGCGCGGCGCATTCAACTCGTCCCGCGCGGCCAGCTTCTGCTCCCGCCCGGTTTGAGCGAATTTGTTCCACGGACAGGCGGCAAGACAGTCATCGCAACCATAGATCCGATTGCCAATCGCCTGGCGGAATTCGTCCGGGATCGGTCCGTCATGCTCGATGGTGAGATAGGAGATGCAGCGCCGGGCATCCAGCCGGTAGGGCGCCGGGAAGGCGTCGGTGGGGCAGGCGACCTGGCATTTGTCGCAGGAGCCGCAGCGATCTGGATGCGGCGCATCGGGCATCAAATCGGCGGTGGTGAAAATCTCGCCGAGGAACAGCCAGGAGCCATGGGCGCGGGAGACGAGATTCGTGTGCTTGCCCTGCCAGCCAATTCCCGCAAGCTGCGCGATTGGTTTTTCCATCACCGGCGCGGTATCGACGAAAACTTTTGCTCCGGCGCCAGTCTTTGCGGCGATGAACTGCGCCAAATGCTTGAGCTTGCCCTTGATAATATCATGGTAGTCCCGTCCACGCGCATAGACCGAGATATTGCCGCGATCCTTGCTCTCTAAAGTCGCTAGCGGATCGCCTTCCGGGGCATAGGACATGCCGAGGGAGATGATGGTCACCGCTTCCGGCGAGAGCGCTTGCGGATCGGCGCGCTGCTCTGCCCGCGCTTCCATCCAGTCCATCGAACCATGCGCGCCATCGGCGAGGAACTGGTTGAGCCGCGCCCGGTGTTCCGGCGGCAGGGTCGCGGGAGCGAAGCCAACTGCGTCAAACCCGAGGGTTCGAGCGCGCTCGGCAATCGCGAGCTTTAAGTCAGCCGCGGCCACGATAGGGCGCCACGCCCTGATCTTGTATCCAGGCGCCTGCGGGCGGCGCGCCGGATTGCCAGAACACGTCGATGGGGATGCCGCCCCTCGGATACCAATAGGCGCCGATGCGGAACCAGCGCGGCTCCAGCAACGCCATTAGCCGCTCGGCGATCATCATGGTGCAGGCCTCGTGAAATGCGCCATGATTGCGGAAGGACGCCATGAACAGTTTCAGCGACTTGCTTTCGACCAGGAATTCGCCTGGGATATAGTCGATGACGAGTTGGGCGAAATCCGGCTGGCCGGTGATCGGGCAGAGCGAGGTGAACTCTGGGCAGGTGAAGCGCACCACATAATCTTGGCCTTGCGCCGGCGCCGGGACACGTTCGAGCTTTGCCTCCTCGGGTGTTCGCGGAGCCGTGGTTTCATGGCCTAATTGAGTCAGCCCGGCATAGCTGTCAGTCATCGGCATTTCCCCATCCTTCGCGGGTTGCGGCCGCATAATCGTTAAATCTCCTAGTTTCGATCGCGTCGCGTGCGCCTTGCATCAGGCGTTGATAGTAAGTGAGGTTGTGCCAGGTCAGCAGCATTGGCCCAAGGATTTCCCGTGCCCGGAATAGATGATGCAGATAGGCGCGGTTGTGGCGCGTGCAAAGCGGACAAAGGCAATCCGCGTCTAGCGGACGCGGATCATCGGAAAATCTTGCGTTGCGTAGGTTGAAAACTCCCCTCGCCGTGAAGGCGCGAGCGGTGCGGCCGGCGCGGGTCGGCATCACGCAGTCGAACATGTCGATGCCGCGCGCCATGGAGCCGAGCAGATCATCCGGCGTGCCGACTCCCATCAAATAGCGCGGTTTATCGGCGGGCAGGAGCGGCGCCGTCGCCTCGATCATCGCATACATCATCGCCTGGCCTTCGCCGACCGCGAGCCCGCCAATGGCATAACCTTCAAAGCCAATGCCGGTCAGCGCCGCCGCCGACTGCGCGCGCAGGTCAGGGTAGACGCCGCCCTGGACGATACCGAACTGGCCATAGCCGTCGCGTGCCATGAAAGCATTGCGCGAGCGTTCGGCCCAGCGCATCGACATGCCCATGGACTTGGCAGCCTCTTCATGCGTCGCCGGATGCGGGGTGCATTCATCCAGCGCCATGGTGATGGTGGCGTCCAGCAGATGCTGGATTTCGGTCGATCGTTCTGGCGAGAGGAAATGCTTGGCGCCATCGATATGCGACTGGAAGGTGACGCCCTGCTCGGTCATTTTCCGCAAGCCGGCGAGCGACATCACCTGAAAGCCGCCGGAATCGGTAAGGATGATGCCGGGCCAGTCCATCATCCGGTGCAACCCGCCAAGCCGCGCCACAAGCGCGGCGCCGGGGCGGAGCATCAGGTGATAGGTATTGCCGAGGACGATTTCGGTGCCGGTGGCGCGGACCGAACCCGCCATCATCGCCTTGACGGTGCCGGCGGTGCCGACCGCCATGAAGGCGGGGGTTTCGGCGGCGCCATGGGCGGTCTCGATCCGCCCGCGCCGCGCCGCGCCGTCGGTCGCCAGCAATGAAAAACCGAATTTCACGCGCGCTCCAATAGGGTTGCGTCGCCATAGGAGTAGAAACGATAACCCGTGGCGATGGCGTGGCCGTAGGCGCGGCGGATGCGGTCCATGCCCGCGAAAGCGGAAACCAGCATGAGCAGGGTGGAGCGCGGCAGGTGGAAATTGGTCATCAGCATGTCGATCGCGCGGAACCGGTAGCCGGGCAGGATGAACAGCGAGGTTTCTCCTTGCCAGGCGCAGGCGAATCCCTGTTGATCCGCGGCGGTTTCGAGCAGCCGGAGGCTGGTGGTGCCGACGGCGATGATTCTGCCCCCCGCCCGGCGCGCCGCGTTGATGATGGCGGCATTGCCGATGGTGATCTCGCCGCGCTCGGCGTGCATCCGGTGCGCCGTCACATCGTCGCTGCGCACCGGCAGGAAGGTGCCGGCCCCGACATGCAGCGTTACCCGCGCCAAGCCGATATCCCGCGCCGCGAGCCGCTCCAGCAAGGCCTTGGTGAAATGCAGCCCCGCGGTAGGTGCCGCGACCGCGCCTTCACGCGCCGCGAACATGGTCTGGTAGTCCTGCCGGTCCTGCTCGGTCGCGCCTTCTGGGCGGGTGAGGTAGGGCGGCACGGCGAGCCGCCCGGCCTCGCCGAGCGCGTCGCGAAAGGCATCGTCGCTTCGGTTAAAGGCGAGGCGCGCCGAACCATCGTCATTGCGCTCGATGACCGTGGCGGTAAAATTCGCGGCGCCGTCGATTGCGATCACCTCGCCCGGCCGCGCCCGCCGCGCGTTGCGGAGCAGGGCGAACCACGTCCCGTCGGGCAAAGGCCGGTCAAGCGTGATGCCGATCCGCGCCGCGCCGCGCGCTCCGGTAAGTTCGGCGGGAATGACGCGCGTGTCGTTCACCACCAGGCAATCGCCGGAGCGGAGCACAGCGGGCAGGTCACGCACATGCCGGTCATGAAGCGCATCCGGCGCCACATGCAGCAGCCTCGCGGCATCACGCGGTGACGCCGGATGCGAGGCGATCAGCCCCGGCGGCAGGATGTAGTCGAATTCAGCGATGTTCATGACATTGGTTCAAGCCGGCGTGGGGGCCAGCCTGCGCGTGAGGTAGATCAGCGGCACGGCGATGCCGATCGACCAGATCTTGCCGATCACCTGACCGGGCAGCAGCGCCAGCGAGCCGAATGCCAGCGAAAGAAATATGATCGAGTCGATAACGATGCCGACCGCCGAGGAGGCGAGCACCGCCTGCACCAACCCGCGCCGCTGCAACGGCGTGTAGATCGCGAAATCCGCCAGTTCGGAGAGCAGGAAGGCGACGGTGGAGGCGCGCACTAGGGAAACCGGCGCGACTGTCATCGAAACCACCGCGCCGAGCAGGATCGCCATCACGCCATGGCGCGCGCCGAGACAGCGCTGCACGATATCCCGTAAAACCAGCGCTGCCCCCGCCGTCAGCACGCCGGAGGGCGCCATGACGCCAGGGGCAACAGGGATCAGGCAAGGGCCGTGCGCAAGGCAGACTTCGCCGACATTGCCGATTAGCCAGTTCGATAGCGGGATGGCGGCAAGAAACAGCAGGAAGGCGAGCATGCCCCAATACTGCGCGGCGCTGCGCGCGGCGGTGACGTCCATCGCCTAAACTTCAAGATAAGTGGAAATCTCGATCAGGTTGCCGTCCGGATCGCGGCAATAGACCGAGCGCAGCATGCCCAGCGCGCCAAACTTGTTGGCCGGCCCTTCGACAATGTCGATCCTCTGTGACTTTAGGTGAGCCACCACGTCGTTGGCGCCCAGCGCGGTGACGAAACAGAGATCGAGCGCCCCTGTGCGCGGCGCATTGGCATGCGGCAGGAATTCCGCGCCAAGCCGGTGCAAGTTAAGCTTTTGCGACCCGAACCGCATGGCGACCCGGCCTTCGCCAAATTCGTCGCGCTCCATGCCCAGCACCCGCTCGTACCAGTCGGCGGTGGCGTCGATGTCAGCGCAGGTCAGAACCACATGGTCAATGCGGTCGACGGTGAATTTCATCGCCTAGACGAGACCGGCGAAGAAGTCGTTGCCCTTGTCGTCGATCACGATGAAGGCCGGGAAATCCTCCACCTCGATCCGCCAGATCGCCTCCATGCCGAGTTCGGGATATTCCAGCAGCTCCACCTTACGGATATTGTCGCGGGCAAGCGTTGCCCCCGGGCCGCCGATCGAGCCGAGATAGAAGCCCCCATAGGCCTTGCAAGCCTCGCGCACCGCCGAGGAACGATTGCCTTTGGCGAGCATCACCATCGAGCCGCCGGCCTTCTGGAACTCGGCGACATAGCTATCCATCCGCCCGGCGGTGGTGGGGCCGAAGCTGCCTGTCGCCATGCCAGCGGGAGTTTTCGCCGGCCCGGCATAGTAGATGGGGTGGTTCTTGAAATAATCCGGCAGGCCCTCGCCACGGTTGAGCCGTTCCTTCAGCTTGGCATGGGCGATGTCGCGCGCGACGATGATGGTGCCAGTAAGCGCCACCCGTGTCTTGACCGGGTGTTTCGACAGTTCCGCGAGGATGGCTTGCATCGGCTGTTCAAGGTCGATCCGCACAACCTCGCCGCCGAGCGTGGCGCCGGTGATTTCCGGCAAATATTTCGCCGGATCGCGTTCCAACTGTTCCAGGAACACGCCGTCACGGGTGATTTTCGCGCGGATTTGCCGGTCCGCCGAGCAGGAGACGCCTAAGCCCACCGGCAGCGACGCGCCATGGCGGGGCAGGCGGATCACCCGGACATCGTGGCAAAAATACTTGCCGCCGAATTGCGCGCCGATGCCGATCTGCCGGGTCATCTCCAGCACCTGCCGTTCCAGATCGAGATCGCGGAAGGCATGGCCTTCGGCGGAGCCTTCGCTGGGCAGCGCGTCGAGATAGCGGGTCGAGGCAAGCTTCACGGTTTTTAAGGTAAGTTCCGCCGAGGTGCCGCCGATGACGATGGCCAAATGATAAGGCGGGCAAGCGGAGGTGCCGAGGGTTTTCACCTTGGTCTCGATAAATTTCATCAGCGCCGCGGGGGACAGGATGGCGCGGGTTTCCTGGAACAAAAATGTCTTATTCGCCGAACCGCCGCCTTTGGCGATGAACAAAAATTCAAATTCCTCCGCGTGATTCTCGCCGGGCGCGGCCAAGATATCGAACTGCACCGGCAGGTTGGTGCCGGTATTCGCCTCGTCATACATGGTCAGCGGCGCCATTTGCGAGTAGCGCAGGTTCGTTTCGGTGTAGGTGCGCGCGACGCCCTGCGACAGCGCCTCTTCTTCGTTGCCCCCGACCCAGACGCGCTGGCCCTTCTTGCCGAAGACGATGGCGGTGCCGGTGTCTTGGCACATCGGCAGCACGCCGGCAGCGGCGATATTGGCGTTTTTCAGAAATTCCATTGCCACATAGCGATCATTTTCCGAGGCTTCCGGGTCATCGAGTATGGCGCGGAGCTGACCGAGATGGCTGGGGCGCAGCAAATGGGCGATGTCGCGAAAGGCTTCGAAAGCCAGGGCGGCAAGCGTCTCGGGCGCGATCGTCACCACGGTTTTGCCGCCAGCCTCAAAGCTGGATACGCCGCCAATATTAAGCTTTCGCCAACTCGCCTTGTCGTCGCCGAGCGGGAACATCGGAGTATAAGCGGCATGGGAGCGTGGAATGGCGACGGGCCGCTGCGGTTCAGCGTTCATGGATCATGCTCATCATGTGGAGGTGGTGAACTCAAGGCTTGGGCGGCGTGCGGCGCCGGAAGGCGTCAAGGCTGACGATTGCGGCGTCGCCCGGCGTGGCAGCGCTCGGCGTGGCAGCGCCCAGCGCGGCGTCGGGAGCAGGCTCGGCTTCCGAAGGCGCCTCGGAAGGCTCGGCCGCCTCTTCCGCCTCATCGACGGTGAAACGCAGCCCGAACCTCACCTCGGGGTCGGCGAAGGTGGTGATTGCGTCGATGGGAATGGTCAACGGCGTCGGCACGCCGGAGAAATCCAATGTCACCGAAAAGCGTCCAGCCGCCTCGTCAACCACCAGATTACGGAATTGGTGTTGCAGCACGATTGTCATCTCCTCCGGATATTTGGTGGAAATGCGCTCCGGCACCACGACTTCTGGATGGTCGGTCCGAAACGTGATGTAGAAATGATGCCCGCCGGGCAGGCCGGCGCTTGCCGCATGGCCAAGCGCGCGCACCACCACCAGGCGGAGGGCCTCCTCGGTCCAGCGGTCATAAGGCAGCAGGCTATCCGGTATTTCGGTGTCGTCTTCAGCCATCAGGCAATACTCCTGTATCAGACATGCCACGCGCTGCCGCGCATGCCAAGCTTCGGCAGGACAAGGCCCCGCAGCTCATCCCGGCAGGTCATCATGAAGCGCGCCAAACCATCGGTATCGAGCTGTTTTGCGTTATCCGCTTTGTTGGCGTTCATAATGCCGGTAATATTTTTCCGTCACCAAATCGGTTTGCACCACCACCGCGATATCGGTGGTGTTGAACTGCCAATCGATCACCGCGCCATCGCCCACGAAGCCGCCGAGCCGCAAATAGCCCTTGATCAGCGGCGGCAGCGCGTTCAGCGCCAACTTGCTGTTGATGCTGTCCGACGGCAGGCGCTGCATGGGAACAAAACGCGAGGGGAGGGCGCGCGGCCGTATCGGTTCGGGCGCCAAATGCGCGGTATAGAGATAGCTCAATTCGCTGGCCAGCGCGTCGGGATCGGTGCCGGGCAGGCTGGCGCAGCCAAACATCAGGTCGATCTGGTGCAGAAATACATAGGCCGCAATGCCGCGCCACAGCATTTGCATCACCGCGCGCGACCGATACGCCGTGTCGACACAGGAGCGTCCCAATTCCAGCAACTGGCCGGGAAATTGTTGAAGCGCCGAAATATCATATTCATCGGCGGAATAGAACCGGCCGATCCGCGCGGCCGCGTCCTGCCTGATTAACCGGTAAGTGCCCACCACGCCTGGCGCGCCGTCGCCCAAATCATGATCGATCACCAGAAGATGATCGGCGATGGCGTCAAACCGGTCGCGGTCGCGATGGCTGGCTAGCGCTTCGGCATCCGGCATCGCCCCCATTTCCTGATAGAAAATCCGGTAGCGCAGCGCCTGCACCGCATCAATCTCGGCGGCGGAGGCCGCCAGCCGCACCCCAAGATTACCGGCGCGTATCTCGGCGAAGCCGGGCATCATGGCGATAATCGGCGCGGAGGCAATCATGCGCCCGGCTTGCCCTGTTGCTCGCCGCCAAGCCTCGGCTCTGCAGAACGGCGGCCGAACATCTCGATTTTGAGCGAAACGAGATCAAAGCCATGGCGCGCCGCGATCCGTCGCATCAGCGCTTCGGTTTCTGGATCGTCGAACTCGATCACCCGCCCCGTCTCCTGGTCGACCAGATGAAAATGATCGTGCTCGCCGGATTGCTCATAGCGGGCGCGGCGACTGCCGAGATTGCGGCGTTCGAGAATTCCATGCTGTTCCAGTAACCGGACAGTGCGATAGACAGTGGCGAGCGAAATACGCGAATCAAGATCATAGGCACGGCGATGCACTTCATCCACATCGGGATGATCCGTCGCTTCAGACAGGATACGAGCGATGATCCGGCGCGGACCGGTCATTCTCACGCCGCTTGCCACGCATTGACGCTCGATGCGGGTCTCCATGCTGGGCGTTGTGGACCATCTCCCCCTCATGGTCTACCCCTCATGATCTACCCCTGTTGCCCGCCAGGCGCGCCGCGCCGGCAGACAGGACATCAGTTCAGGGCCAGCGCAAGCTCGCGCGCCGGCGGGTGAGACACCCTAACGGCGCTTGCCGCCTGGCTTGGTGCCGAGGCCGATTTTCTTGGCAAGCGATGAACGCTGCTTGGCATAATTCGGCGCGACCATCGGATAGGTGTTGTCGAGCTCCCACCGTTCACGATATTGCTCTGGCGTCATGTTATAGGCAGATTTTAAATGACGGCGAAGCATTTTCAGTTTTTTTCCGTCTTCCAGGCAAATGATATAGTCTGGAAATACTGATTTCTTCGGATTTACCGCTGGTTCTGGCCGCGGCGTCACTTCATCGATCTTGGTTTCGGAACCGGAGAGGCTGCGATAGACTTCGCGAATCAGGCTTGGCAAGGCATCTGCCGTCACTGCGTTATGTGAAACATGAGCGGAGACAATTTGGGCAGTAAGGCTCAGAAGTTGATCATTGAATTGTGTGTCAGACATTTGCGTTCCTTAAGAATCGTAGATTTAGTTTATTTAGGTCATTACATCCATAATATGCAAGTAAAGCCACGCAGTTTAAGTAACATTATTTTCAAGTTTATCAGCAAATTTGATGATGCTTGCACTTTGTCTTATACTAGCCATTACGTTATCCTAAGTGTAAGAAGGCGAGTTGCCGTCATCGACCAATCAGTATCGACAAAGCGGGATTCCGGCGCAGCCGGATGATATAATGGATAGATCGCATCAAGCATGACAATCAATCAGCCGCCGCCGGCGGAATGCAGACCGCAACGAACCAGCATAACTCCAGCGGCTCAGCCGCTCGACTTGCCGCGACATGATCGCGCCATTGATATTACCGGCGAAACCTGCCCGATGACCTTTGTCAGGACCAGGCTGGCCCTCGATTCAATGGCGCCGGGAGAGGTTTTACTGGTGCGGCTGAAGGGCGAGGATCCGATTGCCAATGTGCCGCGCGCCGCCGCCGATCAGGGGCATGATCCGCTTGATTTGCTGATGCAACCGGATGGGACGGCGATCCTGGTGCTGTGCAAGGGCGGCTGATCAGCCGGATGATTTCAAAGCGCGGCGCAGCAGCAGCGCCGATTTGCCGATTCGATAGTAATCGCGCCGGCGTCCGGCCTGCGCGAATCCGGCTTCGAAATATAAGGCAATGGCGGCTCTGTTGTCTTCGGCCACTTCCAGGAATATCTCATGCGCGCCGCGCCTCTCGGCCTCCGCCACCGATGCGGCGAGCAACGACCAGGCAATGCCTCGGCGCCGTTGTTCGGGCATCACCGCAAGCGTAAGGATTTCGGCTTCGCGGTCGACGGCGCGCGCCAGGATAAAGCCGCCGTCTTGGATCAATCCAAAGGCGAAAGGGTTGGCAAGCAGCGCTGCGAAGGCCGAGGCGCTCCACGATGCCGCGCCAAAGGCGGCCTGGTGAATCGCCGCGATGACCAGCGAGTGGCAGGATGTGGCGGGCTCGGCCAAGATGTAAGCCATTATCGGAAGGATGTCAGGCGTGGCGCCGGGAGCTTGGCTTCCGGCGGATCGACATAGGCGGGAACCGCCAGGCGCGGCGGCAGCCCGGCGGCATGACGGTCGCGAACAGCATCCGCCATGGCTATGGGTTGCGGATAGCAAGCCGAGGTCAACAACACGTCATGCCCGGCGGCGGCAAGGCGGCCGGCAACCGCGGCCGCTTGATCGCCGGCGATGGCAACCGGCCCGCCAGGCAAGGGCAGGGCGTCATCGGCATAAGAGGCGGCAACGCCGTTGCGCTCCAGAAATACCCGTCCACGCCGCGCCGTCACCGCAATCCAAAGCGGCCGGCCCAATGCGGCAGACTTGGCGAAAGCTTCGGTCAGGGTAACGCCATAAACCGGAACCCCCACCGCGAGACCCAAACCGCGCGCCAAGGCGATGGAAGCGCGCAAGCCGGTAAAGCTGCCTGGCCCGATAGTGACCGCAATCGCATCGAGTTCGCCGGGCCTCGCTGCCGCTTCAATCAGACAGGCCTGAAGCAACTGAGGCAGCGCGTCCGCAACGCCGTGCGGCGCTTGGATAGTCCGCGCGGAGATGACATGCCTGTCGTAAATGATCGCGATGCAGGCTTGCGTTGTCGATGCGTCAAGCGTCAGGATCCGGCGTGGCGTCACGCCTCACACCAGCAGGCAGGCATCACCGAAATCGAGGCGCGGGGCGCGTTCATGCTCATCTTCCGGCTTGCCGTGTCCAAGGCTGACAAGAAAATTTGACTTCCAGCCATGATCTGCGAGGAAAAACTGATCCACCTTTGCTTTGTCAAAGCCCGACATCGGTCCGCAATCCAGCCCCATGGCGCGCGCCGCCATGATCAGGTAGCCGCCTTGCAGCGTGCCGTTGCGAAACGCCGTCTCATCGGCGAGATCAGGATTTCCAGAAAACCAGGACTTCGCGTCAGCGAACGGAAATAATTTCGGCAGGTGATCGTAAAAAAACGGATCATAGGCGACAATCACCGTCACCGGCGCCGCCATGACCTTGTCGACATTGCCCGGGCTGAGCGCGGGCTTCAGCCTATCCTTTGATTCCCTGTCACGGATGAAAACAAATCGGGCCGGCGACGAGTTGGCCGAAGTCGGGCCCAATTTCAGGAGATCGTACAGCGCCCGCAACTCGTCATCGGTAACCGGCTGATCGGTCCAGGCATATTTCGTGCGGGCCGTGCGAAACACGATATCGAGTGCTGCGTCATCCAAAGGCATGGCAGGCTCCGATTAGCTCAGGCAGCGACCTGCTCGACCGATTTCACTTCCGGCACATAATGCTTGAGCATGTTCTGGATGCCCATCTTCAGCGTCGCCGTGGAGGAAGGGCAGCCGGAGCAGGCGCCCTGCATGTGCAGCCGCACAATGCCATCGCGAAAGCCGCGGAACACGATATCGCCGCCATCGCCCGCCACCGCAGGCCGCACCCGCGTATCCAGCAACTCCTTGATCTGATCGGCAACCTCGCGATCCGCAGGATCGACATCCTCGGCAGTAGCTTCGGCTTCCGACAGCATCACCTGCCGGCCGGCAACGAAATGATCCATGATCGCGGCAAGAATCTGCGGCCGCAATGCCGCCCATTCGGCAGCCTCATTTTTGGTGACCGAAATGAAATCAGCGCCAAGAAACACCCGCGTGACGCCCGGCAAGGAAAATAGCGCGGCGCCCAGCGGGCTGGCCTCGGCAGCTTCCGGCGTCGCCAGATCAGCGGAACTGCCCGGCAGCACATCGCGGCCTGGTAAAAATTTGAGCGTGGCCGGATTAGGCGTGGGTTCGGTTTCGATAAACATTGGCGATCTCCACAAATACAGGACCTGTGCGGTCCGTTCTCGCCATAGATCGTGCATTTCAGGGCAAACGGCAAGAGGCGATTTCACAAACCGCTTGCGTAACCCATGGTCCCGGCCTAGCGTTTAGGCATGGCCCGTCCATCTCGCATTCCACAAGCGATCAGCAGCCTGATGGCAACCCAAATCCGCCATGCCTGGACGCTGGAGGAAATCCAATCCGATCTGGCGGAACTGCATGTGGCTGCGGATTTTTCATCATTGTTCCGTGCCGTGGAGCGGCTGGAAGCGGCGGGCGCGCTGCGCCGCTTGCATGTCGATGAAGGGCCGGCGCGGTTCGAGCCAAATGGCGCGCATCACGATCACCTGCATTGCGTTAAATGCGGACGTCTCGCGCCGGTATCCTGTCTCGCCCGCCGGATTGACTTCAGAGCATTGGAAGCAGAGACCGGCTTTGCCATCACCACCCACGACATCGTGCTGAGCGGCGTCTGCCCAGATTGCCGCCCCGGATTGTCGCCCCGGACTGGCGCCTAAGATGATTAAATCGGCATGATCAATCTGTGGAATCCGTCGCATGTATCGCTCGGCATCGACCTGCTGACCGCATTCCTGCTCGGCATGTTGCATGGCGTGACACCGGACGAACACACCTGGCCGATCACCTTCAGCTATGCCGTCGGCGGCTATTCGACGCGGCGCGGCATGGTGGCAGGGCTGACCTTTTCGCTCGCCTTCACCGTGCAGCGCGCCATCGCCAGCGAACTCGCCTATCTTGGCTTTTCCCGCATCCTCACCCATGCGTTGAGCGATTACGTTGTCTATATCGTGGTGGGCGCGGTGATGGCGCTGGCCGGCGTCACCATCGTCAGGCGCGGCAAGCCGGGGCATCTGCATATTCCAGGCCTGCACGCGCATAGCGCCGAGGACACCCTGCGCGACCCTCGGCCCTGGATGCCGGCGCTGCACGGCTTTATCGCGGGATGGGGCTTCGGCGCCTTCGCGTTGATCATCTTCACGGTTCTGGCGCCGGCGATGCCAAATGCCGCGCTGGGTTGGGCGCCGGGCGCCGCCTTCGGCCTGGGCACCACGATCATCCAGGTGTTGATCGGCGCCGCCTTCGGTCTATGGGCGGCCAAGCGCGGCCTGAACCCCGACTTGATCCGCCGCGCCGCGCTGATCACTGCCGCTCGCACCCTCACCTGGGGCGGCGCCGCTTTCGTGCTTGCCGGAGTTTTTGGTCTGATCTTCCCACACATCGCCGGGCTTTCGTTCAGCACCGGGCTGCATGTGCACAACCTGCACACGGTTGGCCTGCCATTCCTGCTGGTGATCATCGTGGTGGTCGGTATCGGCGTCACCTCGCTGGTGCGGGAGACCGGAGCGGCGCGCAAGGCAGCGCCAGGCAAAACAAGAGTAACACGATGATCAAGCCATCCACTCTGGCACCGGCAGATTCTTGCTGCGCAGGAACTCCGGGTTAAACAATTTCGACTGGTAGCGCGCGCCGCCGTCGCACAAAATAGTGACGATGATGTGACCTGGTCCCAGCTCGCGCGCCACGCGGATCGCCGCGGCAACGTTGATGCCCGCCGAGCCGCCGACGGACAACCCTTCGTGAATCAGCAGCTCGAACACCTGTTCGAGCGCCTCGGCGTCGGAGATTTTCAGCGCGTCGTCGATCTCGACATCGTTGAGATTCGCCGGCACGCGCGACTGGCCGATGCCTTCAGTGATCGAGGAGCCGGTCACCGCAAGATCGCCTGACGTTACCCAGCCATACAGGCCACTGCCTTCAGGATCGGCAAGGATGATGCGGATGGCGGGATTTTTCGCCTTTAACGTCAGCGATACGCCGCCTAGCGTGCCGCCGGTGCCGCAGGCGCAGGTGAAGGCGTCGATGCGGCCACCGGTCTGCTCCCAAATCTCCTCTCCGGTCTTGCGGTGGCCTTCGCGATTGGCGAGATTGTCGAACTGGTTCGCCCAGACCGCGCCCATTTCCTCCGCCAAGCGGCGCGACACATGCACGTAATTGCCAGGGTCGCGATAAGGCTTGGCTGGCACCAGCCGGAGATCGGCGCCGATCATCCGCAAAAACTCGATTTTCTCCCGGCTCTGGGTCTCCGGCATCACCACGATGGATTGATAGCCTAACGCATTGGCAACCAAGGTGATGCCGATGCCGGTATTGCCCGCGGTGCCCTCGACAATGGCGCCGCCCGGCTTGAGCGCGCCGCGCGCTTCGGCATCGCGGATGATAGCAAGCGCGGCCCGGTCCTTCACCGATCCGCCAGGATTCATGAACTCGGCCTTGCCGAAAATTTGACAGCCAGTCGCTTCCGAAGCGCGCCGCAGGCGGATCAGCTTGGTGTCGCCAATCGCGCCGGTCAGCCCGTCGGCGATGGCATCTATTGGTCTGTCGTTCATCAGCGCTTCCGTTCCCTCGCTGTCAGTCGATAGATCGTCTTGCAACTGAGGCGCGACAAGACCAAGCTATTGGCCATGACTTCTAAGCGTTAAGACGGGAGGGCAGGATGGTCGAGGATGTAGCGCCGCGCCAGGTATGGGAGGCGCTGATGAGCAACCCCAACGCGGTGCTGTGCGATGTGCGGACCGATGCGGAATGGAACTTCGTCGGCCTGCCCGATCTTTCGCAGACCGGCAAGCAGCCGGTGCTGATCCACTGGCAGGTTTACCCCTCAATGCAGCCGAACCACGAGTTCAGCGCCGGTCTGGAGCAAGCGGGGCTAACGCCGCAGCATCATGTGTATTTCTTGTGTCGCAGCGGCGGTCGCAGCATGGCCGCGGCGAAAGCCGCCAAGGATGCCGGGTTCAAGCACGTGTATAACATCCGTGACGGGTTTGAAGGACCGCATGACCAGCGCGGCCATCGCGGCACCATCGCCGGATGGAAATATGAAGGGCTGCCCTGGAAGCAGGGTTGAACGGCTTTCTGGCGGGAGGCCGTTATCAAAGACCATCATGCGGCTCCATTCCTGAACGCGCGTGATTTTTTGCTGCGCCACCGCGCCGATCCCGTCACGGCTTGCCGTGATTTCCGCTGGCCAAAGCTCGAGCAGTTTAACTGGGCGCTGGATTATTTTGATCGGATGGCAGCGGATAATGACCGCATCGCGCTGCGTATCGTAGATGCGGCGGGCGAGGAGCGGTTAAGCTTCGCCGAGCTTGCGGCGCGGTCCAATCGGCTCGGCAATTTTTTGCGCCGGCATGGCGTCGCGCGGGGCGACCGGGTTCTCCTCATGCTAAGTAATATCAGGCCGCTCTGGGAAGTGATGCTGGCGGCGATGAAGCTAGGCGCCGTGGTGATCCCCGCAACCACCTTGCTCGGCGGCATCGATTTGCAGGATCGCGTCAGCCGGGGACAGGTGCGGCATGTGGTGGCGCAGGCGGATGTCACTGAACGGCTTGCCTTTCTGCCGCTCGGCATCACCCGTTTCGCGACCAGCGATGTGCCGGGCTGGATCGCGCTCGATGAAGCGCCGGCGGAGTCAAGCGCGTTTATCCCGCAGGGCGAAACCCAAGCCACCGATCCCTTGCTGCTGTATTTCACCTCCGGCACCACGGCGCGGCCCAAGCTGGTGCTGCACACGCATCAATCTTATCCGGTAGGCCATCTATCAACGATGTATTGGATCGGCGTGCAACCCGGCGATGTGCATCTGAACATTTCGGCCCCAGGCTGGGCCAAACATGCCTGGAGCAGTTTTTTCGCGCCCTGGAATGCCGGGGCGACCATTTTGGCGCATAATCAGCCGCGTTTTTCGGCGCCCGCGTTGCTAGATTTAATCGTTCAAAGCCGCGTTACAACCTTTTGCGCGCCGCCGACGGTTTGGCGGCTGATGATTCAGGAAAATCTTGTCGCCTGGAAGGTTTGCCTTCGAGAGGCCGTGGGAGCGGGCGAGCCGCTCAACCCGGAAGTCATCAGCAAAGTGGAGCAGGCTTGGGGCGTCACCATACGCGACGGCTATGGCCAGACCGAAACCACGCTGCAGATCGGCAATCCGCCCGGCGCGCCGGTGGTCCCTGGCGCGATGGGCAGGCCGATGCCCGGCTATCGCGTTGCCTTGCTCGACGCGGCGGGCAATCCGGCGGAGGAAGGCGAAATCGCGCTCGATCTCGCGGTCCGGCCGCTGGCCTTGATGGCGGGATATCAGCGGGAGGATGGCGGGATCGCCCCGCTTACCGGTGATTTCTACCGTACCGGCGACGTGGCGCGGCGCGCGCCGGACGGCAATTTCATCTATGTCGGCCGCGCCGATGACGTGTTCAAAGCCGCCGATTACCGGATCAGCCCGTTCGAGTTGGAAAGCGCGCTGATCGAGCATGATTTCGTGGTGGAGGCCGCCGTGGTGCCGTCGCCTGATAAAATGCGGCTGGCGGTGCCCAAGGCGTTCATCGTGCTGGCGGCAGGCGTGGCGCCGGACCGCGACGCGGCATTGGCGATTTTCCGCCATAGCCGCGCGACGCTGGCGCCGTTCCGGCGCATTCGCCGGATCGAATTCGCCGATCTGCCAAAGACAATTTCCGGCAAGATCCGCCGGGTGGAGCTGCGAGCGCGCGAGGCGGCGCGCGGTGAAGCGCCGCCGTCCGGGGAATATCGCGAAGAGGATTTTCCTGAGCTTGGTTGAGAGCAGCTTGCCTGGGAGCGTGACAGAGTTCTTGGAAGAACCCTTCATCACCCGCGGCACGCCAGAGTTTCGCCGCACCAATCTAGCGATGTTCGCCGCCGGTTTCGCCACCTTTGCGCTGATGTATTGCGTGCAGCCCTTGCTGCCATCCTTTGCCACTGAATTCCGCGTCAGCGCGGTGCAGGCCAGCCTCGCTTTGTCGCTCACCACCTTCACGCTGGCTTTGTCGTTGCTGGTGGCCAGCGCGATTTCAGAGAGCATTGGCCGCAAGCTGGTCATGGCGGCGTCGATCCTGGCGACAGCGGCGCTGACCTTCGCTTCCGCTTTCGCCCCGAATTGGGGCTTGTTCCTGGTCCTGCGCGCGCTGATCGGCCTGGTTCTATCGGGGCTGCCGGCGGTGGCGATGGCTTATATCGCCGAGGAAATGCACCCGAAATCGGTCGGCTTGGCGATGGGGCTTTATGTCGGCGGCAGTGGATTTGGTGGGATGAGCGGGCGGCTGCTCACCGGCGTCCTCGCCGATCATTTCGGCTGGCGCGCCGCTATCGCCGTCATCGGGGTGATCGGACTGGCAAGCGGGCTGCTGTTCCTCGTGAGCCTGCCGGCCTCGCGTCATTTCGAGCGGCGCGACTTATCGGTCGGCGCGCTGCTCGGCGCCTATGTCGCGCATCTGCGGGACAGAACGCTGCGGCTGCTCTTCGCCGAAGCCTTCCTGATCATGGGAGGTTTCGTCACGGCATATAACTACATCACCTTTCGGCTGCTGGCGCCGCCCTTCGCGCTCAGCCAGACCCAGGTGGGATTGATTTTCACGGTCTATCTGGTGGGCGTGGTAAGTTCCGCCTGGATCGGCGGGCTCGCCAGCCGGCTGGGGCGGCAGGCTGTGCTGCCGGTCGCCATCGCCATCGAACTGGCTGGCGCGCTGATGACGCTATCGGGAGTGCTATGGCTCGTGGTGCTTGGCATCGCTTTGGTGACCTTCGGCTTTTTCGCTAGCCATTCGGTGGCGAGTTCCTGGGTTGGCGCGCAAGCGCGCGCCGCGAAGGCGCAGGCCGCGGCGCTTTACCTGTTCCTATACTATCTGGGATCAAGCGTGGCCGGATCGGCGGGTGGCTGGTTCTGGGCGGTGGCCGGCTGGCCGGGCGTGGTGGCGATGATCGCGGCGCTGCTGGCCACCGGCTTCGCGCTGGCGCTCATCCTGCGCAGGGCAGGACTTGCCCGATGAAACACGGTTTTGACTTGCCAAGCCGATCCGCGCGGATCATCTAACGAAAGCAATTTACTGAAAGCCAAGGCTACATCATGGACGGCGCGGGCGAACAGCGGCAGATTACGATACATAAACCGGCGGATTTCGCGCCGATGCGGGCGGCGGGACAACTCGCCGCAACAACGCTCGACATGATCACGCCGCATGTGCGGCCTGGCGTTACCACCGATGCGCTGGACGCGATCTGCCATGAGTTCATCGTGGCGAAGGGCGCGATTCCGGCGCCCCTGAACTATCGCGGCTTCCCGAAATCGACCTGCATTTCGCTCAACCATGTGGTCTGTCACGGCATTCCCGGCGAGCGCGCCTTGGCGGATGGCGACATACTGAACATCGACATTACGGTGATCCTTGATGGCTGGCACGGCGATTCCAGCCGCATGTACGTGGCGGGCGAGCCTTCCACCAAGGCGCGCCGCCTGATCGACGTGACCTATGAAGCGCTGATGCGCGGCGTGCAAGCGGTGAAGCCGGGCGGCGCCTTCGGCGATATTGGGTTTGCCATCCAGAAATATGTCGAAAGCCAGCGGTTTTCCGTGGTGCGGGATTTTTGCGGCCATGGCATCGGCCAGAGGTTTCACGAACCGCCCAACGTGCTGCATTTTGGCCGCAAAGGCGATGGACCGGCGCTGCGTCCGGGGATGTTCTTCACGATTGAGCCGATGGTTAATTCCGGCCGTCCCGAGGTGAAAATTCTCGATGACGGCTGGACAGCCGTAACGCGCGACCGCGGCCTTTCCGCGCAGTTCGAGCACATGGTAGGCGTGACAGAAACCGGCTACGAGATTTTTACCTTATCACCAATGGGTTACCATACGCTTCCTTATGTGGAAACTTAGCCAGGAAACTTAACGCTTTCACAAAGCCAGCGGCCATGGCACGGTGTGGTTGTGCCAAAACGAATCGATATCTCTTCCGGTGTTGCCGAACAAAGCCTGCTCGATCAGCTTGAGCCCAGCCTCGGCGCAAATTTCTCTGCGGAGGCATCGGCTCTGGGCGCCTCAGGCCACCGAGCGCGGCTGCGCGCTAGATTGCTGAAGGCAGGACCGGACTCGCTGGCCGATCACGAAGTGCTCGAAATGGTGCTGTTTCTCGCTCTGCCCCGGCGCGACACCAAGCCGATCGCCCGCGCGCTGATCAACGCGTTTGGTTCTTATGCCCAAGCCATCGCGGCGCCCGTGCCGGAATTGCTGAAAGTGGAAGGCTTGGGCGAGGCAGGCGCGGCGGCGCTGAAAATCGTCCAGGCGGCCTCGATCCGCCTGATCCGCGCCGAGGTGCTGTACCGCCCGGTGCTGTCGAACTGGGACAGGCTGATCGAGTATCTCACCGCCGTGCTGGCGCGGGAGAAAGTCGAACAGGTCCGGGTGCTCTATCTCGACAATCGCAACCGGCTGATCGCCGACGAGGCGGAAAGCGCGGGCACCGTCAATCACAGCCCGGTCTATCCGCGCGAACTAGTCAAGCGGGCGCTTGACCGCCATGCGACGGCGATCATCTTGGTGCATAATCACCCGAGCGGCGATCCGTCGCCCTCGCAGGAGGACATCGCGATGACCCGCGAGATCAAGCAAGCGGCGCATGCGCTTTCTATCGTACTGCACGACCACGTGATCATCGGCAACGGCAAATGGGTCAGCCTGAAACGGCTCGGCCTGCTGTGAGTCCCGGCCCCCAGCCGGTCATAATCCCCATGCGCAACCGGGCACTCATGCGTTCCGCGCCGGGGTCCATGCGGGCCAGCGCTGAAGGAAACAGCAGGCGCGGCGGCATCGACCGGGAGCGCGCCGCCAACGCGTTGCTTTCGCCGGCCGCTTGTAAATCGCGCAGCAAGGTCAGCCGGTCACGGTACATAAAGGTGATCTCCTCCGCTTCGGCGACCGGCATGGCAAACCCGGCGCGCTGCATCAGCGCCATGCAGTCGGACAGATCAGCCAATGGCGACATCCTGGGCGATATGCCGGCGGCAAGCTCCGCTTCGGTCTCAAGCAGCGCCGCCCGCAGGCCGGCGAGCGTGCCGGTCAGCGGCAGGCTGGCAATGAACAGCCCATCCGGCTTCAGCGCGCGGCGGAGCTGGATCAGCGCGCCCGGCAGGTCGTTGACCCAGTGCAAGACGAGATGGGCGACGATCAGATCGAAGGAACCTTCGGCGAAGGGCAAAATCTCCTCATCGGCGGCGATGGCGACGCCGCCCGCGCGCCTCGCCATCGCCGCCGACAGATCGGCGCAAATGACCGTCATGCCGCGGGCGCTCAGCAATGGCGCCACGGCGCCGCGTCCGCCGAGATCGAGCGCGATGGTAAAACGTCTTTGGGTATCATCCAGCCGGTCCAGCACACGCTCTGCCAGGTCGCTCAACGTCTTTCGCAGCGGATCGAGCCGGTTCGCGGCGCGCGCGCGATGGGCGCGCACGGCGGCGCGGTCAAAGATGATGGCGCCAGGCGGCAGGGCATCGCTCATGCGCCGCTATGTGCGCCTCAAACAACGGATCGCAAAGGCATGCTCATGAACGCGGCCCGATGAACGCAGTTGGCGCGCTCGTGGCGCAGGCCTTGCGCGCCTGTCTTGATGTCGCGCTGCCGCCGCAATGCCTTGCCTGCAATGCCGAGACCGGCCCCGGCGGTTTGCTTTGCGCGGATTGCTTCGCCAAGGCGAGCTTCATCTCGGCGCCGTTCTGCAACCGATGCGGCACGGCGCTGCCCGGGGTCATGGGGCGGCAGGTGACGCCGCTTTGCGAGAGCTGCGCCATCGATCCGCCGGTGTTCCGCACCGCGCGCGCCGCCTTTGTTTATGACGAGCTGGCGAAGCGGCTGATCCTGCCGTTCAAATATTCTGACCGTCCCGAAGCGGCTTCCGGTCTGGCGCGGCTGATGCTGCGACCGGGCGCTGCCCTGCTGGAGCGGGCGGAGCTGCTGGCGCCGGTGCCGGCGCATCGCAGCCGGCTGCGCGCCAGGGGCTATAACCAGGCGGCGCTGCTGGCGAATGCGTTGGGACAGCTGGCCCGCCGCCCGGTCAGCGTCGATGCGCTGACCCGGCTCAAGCGCACACAGGCTTTGGGCGAACTGGGGCGGGACGCGCGCTGGCGGGCGCTGGCCGGCGCTATCGCGGTCAGGCCGCAGCGCGAGGCGGCGGTCAAGGGCCGGTCAATCCTGCTGATCGATGATGTTCTCACCTCCGGCGCCACCGCTTCGGCCTGCGCCGCGGCGCTGCTCGATGCCGGCGCGGTAGCCGTGGACGTGCTGGCTCTCGCGCGGGTCATCGATCCGCAGATGGCCTAAACAAATCTCTACAGATTTGCGTGCGCACGAATCGCTGAGGTCTGTAAGTCAGCTTAGGCCCTTGCAGTGTATTCCTGATCGCGTATGTGACGTTTATGGCAAAGGTTGAAATCTACACCCAGGTCTTCTGTCCGTATTGTGCGCGGGCCATTGCCCTTTTGCGCAAGAAAGGCGTGGCCTATCAGGAAATTAACGCGCCGAACGGCTCCGAGGCGCGGCGCGAGGCGGCACGCCGTTCCGGCGGTTCAACAGTGCCGCAAATTTTCATCGATGATAAGCCGATGGGCGGCTGCGATGAGCTCTACGCGCTGGATCGTCAGGGTGGCCTCGATCCGCTGATTGCCGCATGATCTTGGCCAGAGCCAATCCCAATCAAGTTGGATTGCCTTTTGATTCCTGATCGGGTGAATCGGCTCGATAAAATAAAAGGGCAAGAGCATTTTCAGATCAGCTTGATCGGAAATTGTTCTCGATGATCCACTATCAGCTCCGCTGCGCGTCCGGCCACGAATTCGATGGCTGGTTCAGGAGCAGCGACGCCTTTGAATCCCAGGCCGCGGAAAAACTGCTCTCCTGCCCGCGCTGCGCCGATACCCAAGTGATCCGCGCGATGATGGCGCCACGCATCAGCAAGGCCGCCGTGGCGCCGGTGGCCGCAGCCCCCACCGAAACGGTGGCGGACGCGGCTCAGACGCCGCCGGGCCGCGAAGTGGCGGTGACAATGCCAGACTCAATGCGCGCGGCGCTGTCGCGCATGCGGCGCGAGATCGAGGAGCGCTGCGATTATGTCGGGCGTGATTTCGCCGCCGAGGCGCGGCGCATTCATGATGGCGAAAGCCCAACGCGCGGCATTTACGGCGAAGCCAGCCCCGCCGAGGCCGAGGCGCTCGCCGAGGACGGCATCGCGATCGCCCGGATTCCTTGGGTGCCGCGTGCGGATAGTTAGAGCGCTTTCAGGCTGACTGTAAACAGTCAGCGCGCTCTAAGTCTTTGTTTTTGCGAGCAGCTTTATCAGCCAGCCTGTTCCAGTCTGGCTGATGCTGCTCTAATCGAGGCAAAAAATCCTGGTTTCTCCGCAGTCCAGCGCGCCGAACGCCTCCTCCGTCACGCCGGCTTCATAACGAGCGGTGGCGAGGTCGTGGAGCGGCGCGTCGATGGCTTCATCGGTGAGTTGGAAGGTGCCGAAATGCATCCCGACGGCGTGCTTTGCGTGTAAATCCTGGAAGGCCTGCACCGCGTCGGCGGGGTTCATGTGCACGCTGCCCATGAACCAGCGCGGCTCATAAGCGCCGATAGGCAGCAAAGCGAGATCGGGAGCGCCAAGCCGCTCATAGGTCGTGCGGAAATAGCCGGTATAGCCGGTATCGCCAGCGAAATGGATCTCCTTGCCCTGATGGCGAACGCGGTAGCCGCACCACAAGGTTTCGTTGCGGTCTTTCAAGGTGCGGGCGGCGAAATGCCGCGCCGGCGTTGCGATAATCTCGGCATCAGCGAGGCGATGACTTTGCCACCAGTCAAGCTCGGTAACCGGGCCAAGGCCTTTGCGGGTGAGCCAGTCCCGGTTGCCGAGCGGCGTTACAATGGGGATCGGACCGAAGCGACGTTTCAAAGCGCGCAGGCTGGGGATGTCGAGATGGTCGTAATGATTATGCGACAACAGGATGGCGTCGATGTTTGGCAGCGCCTTGAGCGCGATGCCGGGATCGCGCACCCGCTTCGGCCCGGCGAACTGCACCGGGGAACAACGCTGCGAGAACACCGGGTCGGTCAGCAAGCTGAGGCCGGGCAGGCGGATCAGGAAGGTCGAGTGGCCGATAAAGGTGAGCGCCGCGGTGCCGGGCTCCACGACATCCGGCGGCGGCGGGTAGGGCGCGTTGACGATGTGATCCGGCCATTGCGCGCGGCCTTCGCGCCGCGTCATCCAGCGAAAAACGGCGAGCCGTCCGCGCTTCGGCGCGGCGGCGCTAGGGTCGGGCCTTGGCAGATCAAAACGCCGGCCTTCGGGATTGAAGAAATGCGTGCCATCGAAATGGTCGGAGGCGGGAAAGGTCATTGCACATAAATAGCGCCATCCGCGCCCAAGCCAAGCCTGAGCGTGGCCTGGCTGCTCAGCGAGGCGCTGGCAAGACGGCGCGGCGCTGGCTTTGACGCTGATCCGCGCTGGAGTGCCCGCCGGGCCGGTGCAATCCATCGACGAGGCGCTGGAGTCGCCGCACGCGGCGGCGGCAATGCCGCCATCGTCAAGGAATCAGCCGGTATTCAATCGTGTATCTGATCGTGACAGTTTTATCCTTGGTTCCTTTCGGGAAAGGCGGAACTTGCGCGTCGCGCCACAGGCCGTACCACGCCATGTTCAGGAAGGCTGACTCCGATCCCTTGACGAGCCGTTCGGTAATAACTTTGCCGGAACGGTCGATCTTGATGTCGACTGTCACATCGCCTTGTTGTCCTTGCTGGACAGCAGCCTCTGGATAATAGGCATGCTCTTTGACCCATCGTTTCAGCGCATTGCTCCACCCCGAACCGACATGGCCTTTGATTTCGACCAACTCGTCATGCTGGGTAGCGTTCTTGTTGGAGGGCGCCAGATCAAGCCCCTGATGTCCAGGATTGAGCACGGGCGGCGCTGGCGGCCCGTGGAACGACATGCCGTTCATTACCAGAAAATGCTGCTTCTGCAGACGCTGCGCGCTGCGCGGCGCTGCATGAGGCTGCGGCGGCGGTATGATAAATTGCGGCGCTGCCGCTTCCGGCGCCTGAAAGGGCTGCGGCTCAACTTCGCCGAGATGAACGTCAGGCTCGGCGGCTGAGGGCGCCGGCGGCGCCGGCGCAGGCGGCGGCGGCAGCCCCTTTTCTGGCGATGGCTGCGTGGTGGCGTGGCGATTCGGCGCCGCGTTCACCTTGCTGCTCTGCCGCAGCCCGCCTTCAAACACTACCGAAACGCCGTTGAGCGGCAGCGAGAGTTCAGGCCGTCGCCGCTCGAATGAAATCAGCAGGATTGCGAGCAGCGCCGCATGCAACAGAAGCGATCCGGGCAACGGGCCGAGCGGCGTGTGCCGGGGACTGAGCCGCGCGATCCGGATGCGGACACTTGCCGATCGTGGAACCGTAACCGAGACGCCTGGTGAAAGCGGGGCGCCGAAGCGAGACCGAACGACGCCGGTCTTAGTAGCCAGGGGCTGGATAACCGGGCGGCGGATAGCCTGGTGGCGAATAACCACCGCCATAAGGCACTGGCGGCGGCTGCATCCGCGCGCCATGGCCTACCATGCATTGCGCATAGGCGACATTATATTGCGCCTGCAGCGAATCCGCCGCGTTTTGTGAATGGCCGCCCGCTACCGCGCCGCCGAGCAGCAGGCCTGATCCCGCGCCGATCGCTGCGCCGACGCCGGCATTGCCGCCGGCGGCGCCGAGCAGCGCGCCCGCGGCGGTGCCAAGCAGTGTGCCGCCGATGGCCGTATTGGTGGAGGATTGCCCCGCCGCCTGCGCGCCGCGGCCATTGCCGCTCGCCTGTGTTGCATAATAGCGGCAGGATTGATCAATTTGCTGGAACGTGTCGAAAGACATTCCCGGCGCCGGCATCGCCACCACGGTGGGACCCATGGGCGGCTGCACCGAACAAGCGCTAAGGCTGAGTGCCAGCGCAAGACCAAGGGCGGAAGCGGATGTGGCAAATCTCATGGAACTCAATCCTAATCGAATGATCGCTAATCTACACCGCTAATCTACACTGGGCGGCGCAGCCGAAAAAGTGCTGATATGCAACCATCCGTAACAAGTGATGTTCATGCGAGATTAGGCGCGCCCGTCAAAAAATTCGCGCACCTTGCTGAAGAAGCCTTCATGCTCCGGGCTGCCGGTTTTATGCGATTGCGCTTCCGCTTCAAACTCCTCCAGCAACTCACGTTGGCGGCGCGTCAGGTTTTGCGGCGTCTCCACCGCGACCTGAATATACATATCGCCCCGGCTGGCGCTGCGCAGCACCGAAAACCCCTTGCCGCGCAGGCGGAACTGATCGCCGGTTTGCGCGCCGGACGGGATTTTCACCTTGGCCCGCGTGCCATCAATCGCCGGCACCTCGATATCGCCGCCCAGGGCTGCCTGGGTCATCCGCAGCGGCACCCGGCAAAAAATATTGGCGCCGTCCCGCTGAAAAATCGGGTGCGCCGCGATGGCGACATGAACGTAGAGATCGCCCGGGGGCGTGCCCCTGCCGCCTGCCTCGCCTTCGCCGGATAAGCGGATGCGCGTGCCATCTTCGACGCCGGCGGGGATGGTAACCGCGAGCGTCCGTTCGCGCGGCAGCGTGCCGGCGCCGTTGCACACGCGGCAAGGATTGCGGATGCTGCGGCCCGAACCGCCGCAGGTCGGACAGGTGCGCTCGACCACGAAAAATCCTTGTTGCGCCCTGACGCGCCCGGCGCCGCCGCAGGTCGGGCAGGAATCACGCGCTGCCTGCTTGTCGGCGGAACCAGTGCCATCGCAGGCATCGCAGGCGACCCGGGTCGGCACGCGCACCTCGGTTTTGGCGCCCGAGAAAGCCTGCGCCAGATCGATCTCCACCGCCGCGCGGATATCGGCGCCGGTGCGGGCGGTGCGTCCGCCGCGTCCGCCCATCGCCTGGCCGAACATCTGCTCGAAAATATCGCCGATGCCGCCTTCAAACCCGCCAAACCCGCCAGCTCCGCCGCCGCCATTTTCAAAAGCCGCATGGCCGAACCGGTCATAAGCCGCGCGCTTCTGATCGTCCTTCAGCACGTCATAGGCTTCGTTAAGCTCCTTGAATTTCTGCTCCGCCACATGATCGCCGGGATTACGGTCCGGGTGATATTGCATGGCAAGCTTGCGGTAGGATTTTTTCATATCCTCGGCGCTGGCGCCACGGGCCACGCCAAGCGTTGCGTAATAATCCTGTTTAGACATTGCGGTGGATTCCTAGGGCAACCTGATCGTTATTGCGCATTGACCAGCTTTTGGCTCGAAATAAGCAAATCCCAGGCCTCGGAAAGCCTGGGATTTGTTCATTCATTTTAGGTTTGAAACATGCTTAGATCTGACGCATTGCGCGCCGGATCAGGCGGATTTCTTCTTGTCGTCAACATCCTCGAACTCGGCATCGACAACCTTCTCGCCACTCGGGCCGGTTTCAGGATGACCGGCTTGCGAATATCCGGCTTCCGGCTGCGCCGATGCTCCAGCCTGAGCCTGCGCGTCAGCCTGCGCCTTGTACATCGCCTCGCCGATCTTCATCGCCGCTTGCGACAGCCGCTCAGTCGCGGATTTAAGCGCCGCCGCGTCCTCGCCTTCCAATGCGGTGCGCGCCGCCGCGATGGCCGCCTCGGCCTCGCCCTTGTCCTGGGCTGAGACCGTGTCGCCGGCTTCCTTCAGGGTTTTCTCCACCTGATGGACCATACTATCGGCCTGGTTACGGGTTTCGACCAGTTCACGCTTTGCCTTGTCCGCCGTGGCATTCGCCTCGGCATCTTTGACCATGCGCTGGATATCCGCCTCGTTTAGCCCGCCGGAAGCCTGGATGCGGATCTGCTGCTCCTTGCCCGTCGCCTTATCCTTGGCCTGAACCGAGACGATGCCGTTCGCGTCAATATCGAAGGTCACCTCGATCTGCGGCACGCCTCTTGGTGCCGAGGGCAGGCCCATCAAATCAAACTGGCCGAGCATCTTGTTATCGGTGGCCATTTCGCGCTCGCCCTGGAACACTTTAATGGTCACCGCGGTCTGATTGTCATCAGCGGTGGAGAACACCTGGCTTTTCTTGGTCGGTATCGTGGTGTTGCGGTCGATCAGCCGGGTGAACACGCCCCCCAGCGTTTCGATGCCGAGCGATAGCGGCGTCACGTCTAGCAGCAGCACGTCCTTGACATCGCCCTTCAGCACCGCGCCCTGCACCGCAGCGCCAATGGCGACAACCTCGTCAGGGTTGACGTTGCGCGCCGGATCGCGGCCGAAGAATTGCTTTACCGCCTCGATCACCTTGGGCATCCGGGTCATGCCGCCGACTAGGATGACCTCCTTGATCTCGCCCGCCGTCACGCCGGCATCCTTCAACGCCGCCTTGCACGGTTCCATCGTGCGGGCGATCAAGTCCTCGACCAGGCTTTCCAGCTTAGCGCGGGTGAGCTTCATCACCAGATGCTTTGGCCCAGAAGCGTCAGCCGTGATGAAGGGAAGGTTGATCTCGGTTTCCTTGGAAGAGGAAAGCTCGATCTTGGCCTTTTCGGCGGCTTCCTTAAGGCGCTGCAAGGCCAGCTTGTCGCGCCGCAGGTCGATGCCCTGCTCGCGCTTGAACTCATCCGCCAGATAATCGATCACCCGCTGGTCAAAATCCTCGCCGCCCAGAAAGGTGTCGCCATTGGTGGATTTCACCTCAAACACGCCATCGCCCAATTCGAGGACGGAGATGTCGAAGGTGCCGCCGCCGAGGTCGTAGACGGCGATGGTGCCGGCTTCCTTGCGATCCATGCCGTAAGCCAGCGCCGCCGCGGTTGGCTCATTGATGATGCGGAGAACGTCAAGCCCGGCGATTTTGCCGGCATCTTTGGTCGCCTGCCGCTGCGCGTCGTTAAAATACGCGGGAACAGTAATCACCGCCTGCGAAACCGGCTCGCCCAAATAGGCTTCAGCGGTTTCCTTCATCTTGGTCAGCACATAGGAGCTGATCTGGCTAGGCGCATAGCGCTGGCCACGGGCTTCCACCCAAGCGTCGCCATTATCGCCGCGGACGATCTGGTAAGGAACCAGGCTCTTGTCCTTTTCGACCAGCGGATCGTCATAGCGGCGGCCAATCAGCCGCTTCACCGCGTAAAGCGTATTGGTTGGATTGGTAACCGCCTGCCGCTTGGCGGACTGGCCGACCAAACGTTCGCCATTATCGGCGAAGGCGATCATGGATGGAGTAGTTCTTGCGCCTTCAGCGTTTTCAATCACCCGGACATCCTTGCCCTCCATGATCGCGACGCAGGAATTCGTGGTGCCGAGGTCGATACCAATGACCTTGCTCATAGTTTTTTTCCTTTCAGCGGACGCGCCGGACCCGAAGCATCGGGCGCGCCCCTATTGATGACTGTTACTATTTATTAAGCCAGATGACCGGGCACAAGCCCTGTCCTTGCCGATACACGGCAAAATTGATGAAGCTACCTGTCTTTGGTTAAGCAATGGTATCCACGCCATGTTGCGAAGCGGCATTGTCTGGCGCCTTGGCGACCACGACCATTGCGGGCTTTAGCAACCGGCCGTTGAGCGTCCAGGTGCGGGTCCAGGCCTGCAATATGGTGCCAGGCGGCGCATCGGCGCTCGGCTGCTGCGACATCGACTCGTGCAGATTAGGGTCGAACATCGCGCCTGATGGATCCTGCGCGGTGATGCCGTTGCGCTCGAGCAAGGCGACGAAGCTGCGTTCCACCCCTTCGAAGCCTTCGCGCAATTTGGTAACCAACGCGGGTTCGCCGGCCTCGTGCTTCGGCAGGGCGTCGATGCCACGGCGAAGGTTTTCCGCCGCCTCCACCACGTCGCGGGCGAATTTTTGCACGGCGTAAAGCCGCGCTTCCTCCACCTCACGCCGGGTTCTGGCGCGCAAATTGGCCATCTCGGCCTCGCCGCGCAGCCATTTATCCTTGAACTCGTCGCGCTCCGCCTCAAGCCGGGCGATTTGTTCCTCGAAACTGGCGCCATCCTGGCGCGCCGTATCGCCGAGTTCCGGCGCGGCATCGCCCGCCATGCCGGAATTCCGCTCGAATTGTTCTGTATTGTCGCTCATGACGCTGGAATTAGGTCAGGTTGCCCTCCGGCACAAGCCAGGAAAGCGGACACATCAAAGCCGCCATACCAATGCAGCCCAGATCAATGCAAAACTGTCCGGAGCAATTGCGCCGCGTAACGCGCCATGCTGCGCTCGGCGAGAAACCGCTCCCTGACTGGCTGCGTGGCGACTGGCTGCGTGGCGCGTCCCTGATCAAGCGCCTGCCGAACCGAAGCGGCAATCGCTTCCGGCGCCGCATCATCCGGCACGGCATAAACATAAGAGGGCGGCGCGATCGCATCGGCAAGGGTCGCGCTGGCAACCGCGGGCACGCCCGCGGCAATGGCGTCCATCAGGGCACCCGAAATGCTCCCGGGCGGGGCGCGGCGCAACTGTATCGCGCAATCCGCCGCTGCCAGATAATCGCGATAGGCAGCCTCGGAAATCAGTTCGGCATGAAGGATCAGGGTTTCCGTCTCGATCCCGAATGTCCTGGCCAGATGGCGCAGCGTCGTGACAAGAGCCGGCTTTGCGGGGCCGGCAAAAGCCAAAACAAGCTTCATGTTTTGACGCAGCGCCGACGCCACGCGGATCAGCGTTTCCGGTGCCCTGTCATGCTGAATATGGCCAAGGGTAACGATGAGAGACGTGCAGGCTGGAATGCCAAGGCGCCGTCGCGCTGCCTGGCGTCCTGGTTCCGTCATACTGGCGGGATCAGGCAGCCGGTAGGGCGGAAACGGCAAGAAACGCGGAGCGATGCCATGCTTTGCCGCGACCCATTGCGCGGTGCTGGCGGCATGGACGATCATCGGCGTCGCCGCCGCGGCGATCTCGCCAAGAAATCGCAGCGGCATTGTCGCCTGATCGGCTTCCCAGGCATCAAGCTGTTCAAACGTGACATTCTTCTCCGATTCGGCAATGGCGATGCCAAGCGCCGCCGCATCGCCGAAGCCGGAACGGTATAAATCCCCTAGCCGCGCATCGTGCACGATGGCGGCGGCGCCATGATCGCGCAACAAGCGGGTTTCGCTGCGGTGGAGCGGCGTGTTGCCGATCACCGTGATGACCGCGTCATGACGCGGTGATTTCATCACCGAGGCGTCGGCGCGGCCGCCGAAATTGACGCCTGAGGGCAGGCGCGGAGATGCCGTGTCGCTAAAAGCCGTGACCTCGGCCAGCGGCGTCAAGGCCGCGAGCAAGGCGGCGGCGTGGTCGGCGCAGCCAGATGGCGCGGGCGGCAAGGGGGAGAGCAGGGCGATGCGCGGTTTGGCCCGATCTAACAGAGCCGGCCGCGACAGAGCGGGAGCCGGCAGTTGAAGAAGGGGCCGCCAAAACCGCGCGGCGACCGCGCGCGGCGTGAAGTTCTGCCATAGGCCGGCTTGCCGCGTTACAGCCTCTTGCCAGCGCGCCGGATCGAGAGACAGCAACTCCATGGCGGCGCGCAACCCTGCCGCATCATCGGGCGCGAAGCGATCAGCCGCATCGGCGACCAACTCGGCTTGCGCGGGTTCATCGGCGGCAAGCACCGGCGTTCCGTGCGCCATGGATTCGATGATCGGCAAGGAAAATCCTTCCGCCCGTGAGGGCGCCACTACGAGCAAGGCGCGCGAATAGGCTCTTGCCAGGCTGGCCTCATCGAGCATTGGCGCAAATTCAAGCAGGGCGGCAGCGCCGCCATTCGCCGCGTGCAGCGCCGCCAGCATTTTCTGGGTGGCCGGATCATGGACCGCCGCGAAGCGCAACCGGATGCCGGCTTCTTGCAGCGCCGCGCTTTTGGCATGAGCGCGCGCCGCGACTTCCGGGTTCTTGCGCGGATCATCGCCAGCAAGAACGAAAATCTCCGCGATGCGCTCCGCCAAGGGAAGCGCGCAACCGCCCAGTTGCGGCATCAGGGACGCGCGCACCGCAACGCCGGTCACCGTTGATCGACGCGCCATGCCGGGAATCGCCTGATCAAGCCGTCTGGCGGTGGCGCGCGAAATCGGCAGAAATCGATCATAGCGGCGCAAGGCGGCGAGGGCGCCAAAATATTGTCGCCTGGCCGCCGGAGTTGCCAGATAAAGTTGCGGGAACTCCAGCGGAATGAAGTCGAGCACAACCGCGATGCTAAGCACGCCCAGCGCGTGCAACAGCCTTTCCAGGGGCAAATGCGAAAACGAAAGCGGCGCCGGGTTAAGAAAGACCGAGCCGGTTGATCGGCTGGCGGCATAGGCGGTGGTGGTAAGCCGATCAAATAGTGCCGCTACGGGTTCCCGTAGCGGCGGCAGGGCTTGGTCGATCAGCCCGGTCATGGCAAAGTCGCGCCGCATCGCGCCGGGCGCCGCGTGAAGCATTGTCTCGATATGACGGCCAATGCCGCGCCGGGCGAAATCCGGGTGTTGCAGGCAGCGCGCATCGATCAGCAAGGTCCGGCTCGCGGTCATGTCCCTCTGGTAACCGACATGATATTGTTTGCCTATGATGCTGAGCGACGCGCCGTTTTTCGAGGATGTCTTGTTGCAGCGCTGCCTGGAATCGCTGGCGGGATTGGCCTATGGCGAAATTAATCCTGGCGATCCTGTGACAGATTCGGTGTCACAATGGTTTGATCTCTCCGGCTGGCGTGGCATCATCGTGGCGCCAGCGGATCGGCGCGTAGCTTGGCAAGCGGCGCGGCCCAATGCGACGGTGATCTCTGATGATCGAACCGATGATGGTGAAAACGAGTTATGGCGCGCGGCGAAACCATTTGGCTTCATCCGATTTGCCGGCCCACGCCTCGACGCCGCGTTGCTGATCGCCACCCAGCCTTTGGTCGCGCTTAGCTTGGCGGATGATGACATTGAAGGCTATTGCCGCGTCCGGCCCAATGGAGGAGCGCCGCAAACGCCGCGCTATCTGGTTCGGGCGGATCATGCGGAGGCGTTCATCCCTTTGCTCGAACGGCCTCTGGCGCGCGATGAATTCAGAGTGACTGAGCGGCAGGCGGCGGCGCTCGCGCAAATGCTCGCTTCGTCAGCATCAGAGGGCGCGCGAATCCGCAAGGATTTTGATCATCTCCGTGAAGAAAGCGCCCAGCGGATCGCCGAGATTGACCGCAAGATCCTTGCGCGCGATCGTGAAATTAAGACGCGGAACCTCGATGTTCAGGCGCGGGATCAAGACATCCAGGCGCGGGACCGGACGATCGCAACGCTCGACCAGGACATCCAAGCGCGCGACCAGGACATCATGGCACGCGACAGCGAGATCACGACATTGCACCAGAGTATCGCGGAGCGGGACCGGGAGCTACACGAACTGCGCCCGCGGGCGGAAACCTTAACGCGGCTTGCATTGTCGCTTGATTGGGCCGAAGCGCCGCGCGCTCTGCGCGCCGTGCTGCCGCTTGCGCGCATCCTCCGTAGATTCGGGGCGCGCCGCCTCTCGTAGCAAAACAAAGGCATGACGAGCCGGGTCTATCAAGCGTTATCAGCGTACCCCGCTCGGCCATAAGACGACGCGTACAGTCTGCAAAATGATTACGATATCAAGCAAAATAGAAAAGTTTTTGACGTAATAAAGGTCATAGCTGAGCTTCGAGCGGGCATCGTCAAGCGAGGCGCCATAAGGATAATTGATCTGCGCCCAGCCGGTCAGCCCGGCCTTGACCCTGTGGCGTTCATTGTAGAGAGGCAATTGCTCGGCAAGAGCTGCGGTGAATTCTGGGCGTTCCGGCCTCGGGCCGACCAGCGACATCTCGCCTTTCAACACGTTGTAAAGCTGCGGAATTTCGTCAATTCGAGTGCGCCGCAGGAACTGGCCGATGAAGGTGATGCGATGATCCGCTTCGGCCGCCCAAACGGCGCCCTGCGCTTCCGCGTTGACGCGCATGGTGCGCAGCTTGAGAATGCGGAACTGGCGCATGTCATAGGTGACGCGGGTTTGCCCGTAAAAAACCGGCCCTCGATCTTGCAGCCATATCGCCAGCATCCCCAGCAGCAGAAAAGGCGAGCTGAGAATGAGCAAAACCAGGCTGACCGCGATATCAAAACCACGCTTCAAAAGTCGGTCGAGCATGTTGAAGGAAAATCCATCGGAATAGAGCAACCAGGATACATCCAGACGTTTTACGTCGATGCGCTTGATCTCGGTTTCCAGGAAAGTCATGTATTGCAGCACCGGATAGCCGGCGGTCTTGCAGGCGATGAGGTCCTGCAACGCCATGCCGCGCCTCTCATCAGGCGCGACAACGATTTGATCCGCGCGGTTTTCCCGGGCGACATCAAGCAGCCTGCCATCCGACTGAACAATCCGATGCGCGGGATTATCCGCAAGGCGCGGATCAATGCCGCCGAATGTGTTGTTGTGAACAAGGGTTACATCGTAATGCAGATTGCGGCCTTCTGACCGCAGCAGCCACAGCAAGTCCCAGGCTCGCCGCCCGGCGCCTATGATCAGCAATCGCGGGCGCAAAAATTCGTGCCGCCGCAGGAGCAGAAAAGCAAGCCGCGCCAGCGCCCCGGATAGGGTAAAACAGGCAGCGCCGGCGGCGAATAGCAGCGACGGCGTCACCGACGTTTCATCGCTTGAAAATGATGCCCATATCTGCCGCAAGATGACGACGCTTCCCGTAGCGGCCACCACGCCGGCGCCCACAACAAGCGGCAGCCGGCTCAGCGACTCGCGGGTTTTCAAAATAACGTCGCGCCGGTACAGCCCCATGGCATACAGCATGGTGAGGTCGAGCAGCGGGTAGAGGAGTATGATAAAGAGCAAAGGCTGCTGGAGATTAAGCCGTAGGCCGGGGACGGCAATCCATAGGGCAATTGGCCATGCAATGGCAATGAACGCGCAGTCCAGCAAGAATACCACCAAGCTTACAGTCATGCTGTCAACCTATTAACGATTGAGGATGATTGTGCCAGGAATTGGTAAACAGCCGATTAAATCGGCGCGGCTTGAATTGCTTTCTTACAAAATCGACATGGCAACCTGGTCATGCCATCGCAGCGCTCTGAAGATACTCCATTGCAGCCTGCACGCCGCCTTTGGCATAAGGCGCATCGGCAATCCCGAAAGCCATCTCGACGCTGGCCAATGTGCCAAGCAGCATCGGCTCGTTCAAATCCCCCAGATGCCCGATGCGAAACACCTTGCCCCCAAGCCCGCCAAGGCCGCCGCCTAGCGAGACATTGAACTGGTCATAGGATATTTTGCGTATGGTTTCGGCATCCTGGCCGTCGGGCATCAGAATGGCCGTCACTGAATCCGAGCGCCGGCCAGGCGCCGAACAGAAGAATGACGGACCGTCATCATTGCGCAAGGATGGCCCGCGCCAAACTTCCACCGCCTGGCGGGTCGCTGCCGCAAGCCGGTGATGACGCTGCCAGACCTGCTCGATGCCTTCTTCTTCAATCAGCCGGATCGCCTCGTTCATGCCGTAGAACGGCGCTGTTGGCACCGTGCCAATGAAGCTGCGATGCCGGCGCTCGCGCATCAGCGACCAATCAAAATAGTAACGCGACAACCTTGCCTGCTCATGCGCCGCCATGGCTTTCGCGCTCACCGCCGTAAAGGAAAGCCCGACCGGCAGCATCAATCCTTTCTGGCTGCCGCCGACCACGCCATCGATTCCCCAGTCATCCATGCGAAACTCCATCGAGCCGAAGGAGGAGATGGTATCGGCAAGATAAAGCGCCGGATGCGCCGCGGCATCGATGGCGGCGCGGATCTCCGCGAGCGGCAGGGTGACGCCTGTCGAGGTCTCGTTGTGGACGACGCAGATCGCCTTAATCGCATGTCCCGCGTCGGCGGCAAGCCGCGCGGTGATCGAAGCCACATCGACGCCCTCGCGCGGGTCAGCGGCAAGGATTTCGACATCGAGGCCGAGCCGTGCCGCCATGGCGCCCCAGGTGACCGAGAAATACCCGGTTTCCACCATGAGGATTTTATCGCCCGGCGAGAACAAATTGGCGAGCGTCGCCTCCCAGGCGCCATGGCCGCTCGCGGTATAGATGAACACCGCGCCGCTGGTGAACAAAAGACGTTTAAGCCCGGCCACCGCCTGATCATACACGTCGAGAAAATCCGCGTGCATGAAATCCACGGTGCTCTGGCTCATCGCGCGCAGGATGGAGTCAGGGATGTTCGTCGGCCCGGGATTGGCGAAAAACAGCCGTCCCGGTTTATGCTTGCTCATTGCTTCATTCCCATTCAATCGTGCCGGGCGGTTTGCTGGTGATGTCGTAGGTGACCCGGTTAATGCCGCGCACTTCGTTAACGATACGGCTGGCGACCCGGCTCAGGAACCCCATGTCGAACGGGTAGATATCCGCCGTCATGCCGTCCGTGCTGGTGACCGCACGCAAGGCGCAGGCGAAGTCGTAAGTGCGGTAATCGCCCATCACGCCCACCGTGCGCACCGGCAGCAGCACCGCGAAAGCCTGCCAGATCGCGTCATACAAGCCGGCGGCGCGGATCTCCTCCAGGTAGATCGCATCCGCCTTCTGGAGAATTTTCACCTTCTCCCGGTCGACCGCGCCCGGAATGCGAATGGCGAGGCCAGGGCCAGGGAAGGGATGGCGGCCCACAATGGTCTCCGGCAGGCCCAGTTCGCGGCCTAGCTCGCGAACCTCGTCCTTGAACAGCTCCCGCAGCGGCTCGACCAGCCGCATCCGCATCGCCTCTGGCAAGCCGCCGACATTATGATGCGATTTAATCACGGCGCTCGGCCCGCCGCGCACGCTGACGCTTTCAATCACATCCGGGTAAAGCGTGCCTTGCGCCAGAAAATCAGCGCCTCCAAGCCTGTGCGCCTCCTCGTCGAACACCTCGATGAACAGCCGCCCGATGGTCTTGCGCTTGGCCTCGGGATCGGTCACGCCATCCAGCGCCGCGAAAAATAGATCGGACGCGTCGCGATGCACCAGCCTGATATTGAACCGGTCGCGAAACGTTGCGACCACCTCCCCGGCCTCGGCTTCGCGCAAGAGGCCGTGATCGACAAAAATGCAGGTAAGCTGGTCGCCAATCGCTTCGTGAAGCAAAGCGGCGGCCACCGATGAATCAACGCCGCCCGACAGGCCACAAATCACCCGGCCGCCCCCCACCTGCGCGCGGATCGCCGCGCGGGCGGCGTCCCGGAAGCCTGCCATCGTCCAGGAGCCGGACAGGCCGCAGACGCCATGGGTGAAGTTGCGCAGCAATTTGGCGCCATCCGGCGTATGGGCGACTTCGGGATGAAACTGCACGCCGTAATACCGGCGCTTGTCATCGGCGATGGCGGCGAAAGGCGCGCCTTCGCTAACCGCCACCGCTTGAAACCCCGGCGGCAAGGCGGCAACCCGGTCGCCATGGCTCATCCAAACCTGGGCGCGCGTCGATTGATCCCACACGCCGTCAAAAAGCCGGCAACCGGCGATCACATCGACATAAGCGCGGCCGAATTCATGATAATCGGAAATCTCGACGGCGCCGCCAAGCTGCGCGCACATCGCCTGTTCGCCGTAGCAAATCCCAAGCACCGGCATGCCTGACGCGAATACAATATCGGGCACGCGAGGCGTCAGGTCTTCGGTGACGCTGGCGGGGCCGCCGGACAAGATAAAGCCGCGCGCTGCATACGCGGCGATGCGCACGGGATCAGCGTCGAACGGCCAAATCTCGCAGTACACGCCGGACTCGCGCAACCGCCGGGCGATGAGCTGCGTTACCTGGCTGCCAAAATCGAGAATCAAAATCCGTTCCGCGCTCATGCTAGTTCAACACCATGCGTCGCGGATTCCTTCAAGCCTCAATGAAAGCAGGGCAGGTGGTCTTAAGCCGGATTGAGCGCAAGTCTTTGGGGGTTGCTTAACCAAGATGCTCCGCGAAGAAGGCGAGGCTGCGTTGTTCCGCGAGATCGCTTGCCTGCTGGTTATAGCTGAAGCGCTCTTCGCAGCCAAAGCCATGACCGGCGCCATCATAGACAAACACCGGAATATCAGGATGCGCCGCCTTGATCGCCTCAATATCCGCGGGCGGAATATGCCCATCCTCGGCGCCGAAATGCATCTGCGCCGGGCAATGCGGCTGCTCGGTTCTGGTTGCCGCAATGCCGCCGCCATACCAGGTCACAGCGGCCTTGAACGAGCGGCTCCTTGTGGCGCCCCACCAGGCAATGGTGCCGCCCCAGCAATAGCCGATGATGCCGGTGGCGCGCGACCCGCTCGCCGATGAAGCCAATGCCGCCGCGCAGGCCTCGATATCCCGCATCGTGTCGGCCTCGCTGATCTGCCCGCGCAGCGTGACGCCGCGCTGCATATCCTCCTGGCCATAGCCGAGTTCGGCATCCCGCTCGGCGCGGTCGAACAAGGCGGGGCACAGAACCCGGTAACCAGCTGCCGCGAGACGGTCGGAGACCAGGCGCATGTGACGGTTGACGCCAAAAATCTCCTGCGTCACCACCAGGGCGCGGGGCGCTGCCTCGTCGCCGGCGGCATAGGCCTGGAATGTATGGCCGTCACCGGCTGTCAGCGTCATCATTCCGCTCGTCATGATGGATCCTCGGTTGCGATGTTTGCAAACCGCGCGAATTCCCGCGCCAGCGCCTCATAGATAGGCCGCTTGAAGCCGATCGCCAGGCTCGGCAGCTCGTAAAGCGCCGCCCAGCGCCAGGCGTCGAATTCCGGGTGCGGATCGGCATCCAGGCGGATCATGTCATCCGAGCCGGTAAAGCGCAGCGCGAACCAGCGCTGGGTCTGGCCGCGAAACCGGCCGCGAGAGGACGATGCAAGTTCCGGCGGAAAATCGTAGCTGAGCCAGCCAGGATATTCGCCGATGATCGCGGCGGCGTCCGTGCCGATTTCCTCGCGCAGCTCGCGGAACACGGCGCGCGCCGGATCTTCGCCGGCGTCAATGCCGCCTTGCGGCATCTGCCAGCCCAGCGAGACTTGATCGGCGCGCAGGCCCGCGCGCCGGCCGATGAACACTTTCCCCTGCCGGTTGAACAGCATGGCGCCGACATTGAGCCGGTATGGCAGCCCCTGCTCTGTCATCGGGAAGACACCAAATCGCGCACCGGCGTCAGCGTCACGCCGCTGCCGGCGAGTTGCCGTAGCCACGGCCCTAGCAGCGCCAGGGTTTTTGGGGCTGGTTCACAAATAATGCCAAGCGCGCTGCCCGAGGCGCGGGCTTGGCTGACCAGCTGGTTTAACGCTCCTTGCGTCGCGGCGACGCCTTGATCAGGATCGATCAGCGCCGTGGCGTGGGCTGCCGGAATGCTCATGGCCGAGGCTGGCGTGGCAACAAAAAACAAATGCCGTTTCGCCAGCGCCCCGGTCAGCCACGTCAGCGCGGAAGGTCGCTGCATGAAGCCACCGCCATCCGCGGCGCCGAGCGCATTGGTGACGCCATCATAGCCTTTCGCCCGCGCCAACGCCCAATCAAGGCGCTGCTGGTTTGCGTCTTGCGTCGCGTCAGGGTCGAGCGCCTTGGGACCTTCATCGGAGGTCAGGCTGTCGTCCGGCTGCATCGGCAGTCCCATGATCAGCTCGTGCCCCGCCTGGCGCGCCGCCCGGCTGATTGCTTGCAGATGCGCGCCATAAGGAGACATCGCAAGGCCGATTGCCGGCGGCAGTTCAACCGCGGCCAGGCTCGGCGCTTCCGCATAGCCGATGCCGGCGATCATCAGCGCGAGTTTGGCAGGCGCGCGGTTCGGCGACGGCGCCGCCGCGCCAAGCATGACGGCAACGCCGCATAGCGATGCCAGGCGAAACCACAAGCGCATCAGCTTCCGGCGAACGCCCAGTTATCTCAACGAGGTTTTTGGGTGATCCGCAATCATCGCGGCAACCAGTTTCAACGCCATTTGCAGCTGATAATCCGTATTCGGCTTATCCGGCGTCAGTTTCGGCCAGCCAACCGGCGGGCGCGGCTGGATGGTTTGCGCAACGGCTGGCAAAGTGAGCTTCGGCGGCAGTGGCGGCGCCGTCAGTCCTGATGGATTATGGAAAGCATGCGGCAGGTCGACTTCGCGCATCTGCGGAAAATGATCCTTCGGATTGCGGGTCTCGTGAACCACGATATCAGGTTTCACGCCGTAATCCTGGATCGACTTGCCGGACGGCGTGTAATAGAGCGCGGTGGTCAGGCGCAGCGCGCCATGGCCGGCGATATTAAAGATCGTCTGCACCGAACCCTTGCCGAAACTGCCGGTTCCCATCACCAAAGCGCGGCTGTTCTGCTGCAAGGCCGCGGTGACGATTTCCGCCGCCGAAGCGGTTCCTGAATTCTCCAGCACCAGCATCGGCAGCCCGCCCGCGATATCGCCCGGATGCGCGTACCAAACCTCGTCATCCTCGGAATGCCGGCCATGGGTCGAGACGATCTCGCCGGAATTGATGAAATCGTCGGCCACCGCAATGCTTTGATCGAGCAGGCCGCCGGGATTGTTGCGCATATCGAGGATATAGCCGCGCAAATGATTGTGGCTTTGCTGCTTAAGCCGCCGGATGGCGCGGCGGAGATCCTCATTCGCCGATTCAGAAAAACTTGAAAGGCGGATATAGCCGATGGCGCCGTAGAGCCGCTCGTGGACCGCCTTGATCTCGATGATCTCGCGATTCAAGGTAACCGTGATCGGCTTGTCTACGCCAACACGCTTGATGGTCAGGGTGATCGGGCTGCCGACCGGCCCGCGCATCGCATGCACCGAGTTGTCGAGCGTCATGCCATTGGTGGTGCGCCCGTTAATATCGACGATGAGGTCGTTCGGCTTGATCCCCGCCCGCGCCGCCGGCGTGCCGTCGATCGGGCTGATCACCCGGATGAAGCCCTCGGTCTCGGAAACTTCGATGCCCAGGCCACCGAACTGCCCGGTGGTCTCGACCTGCATGTCCTTGTACTGCTCGCTGTTCATATAGCCGCTATGCGGATCAAGCCCGGTGAGCATGCCGTTGATCGAATCATAGACCAATTTTTTCGAGGGTTCGGTCGTCACGTAATCGGCCCGAACGCGCTCGAAAATTTTACCGTAGAGGCTGAGCTGCTGATAGGTCGCGGCGCTGCTCTCGTTGGCGGGATGATCCTGCGCCAGCGCCTCATGAATGGCGGGGGCGACCACGCCCGCCGCGGCGCCAACAACAAAAACCCCGGTGAGCAGCAATCCGGTCCGAAACTTCATGCGGGACATCCTTTAGGTTCAGCTTTCGTTCTTACGATGCCTCTTTGGCATATTTCATCAGGCTTATCCATAATAAGCTTGCTCGATGACAAGCGTGTCGCGGCGCAAGAATGCGTCATCTTGCGCGGTCTACCCGTTCGGCAAGCCATGGCGCGATGACGCGCCTGGCCAGCTCGCCGGATCGACCGCCGCGCCGTCATGCCGCAATTCGACATAAAGCTCTGGCTGCTGCCCCGCCTCAGCCGGCTTGAAGCCCGGCATGCGTCCGACCGGCTGCCCGGCAACCACCTTCGCGCCGACCCGGACATCGAAACCCTGCAATCCGGCAAGCACGAAATTATAGCCATGGCCGCAATCGAGGATCAGCAACTTGCCATATTTGCGGAAGGGCCGGGCGAACACCACGGTGCCGGCGGCAGGCGTTGTCACGGCGGCTCCTGGCGCCGCGGCGTAAGTGTCGCCGGTGGCGGGCCCGGCCAAGGTGGCGGCGCCGAAACGCTTCACCAGCCGCCCCGCGACAGGATCGATGGAAACGGCGCCCGCCGGCGGGGCGGATTCCGGCGCGATGATCCGCGCCGCGGCTGGCTCGGCGCGCAGCTTCGCCGCCCGCGCCCTACGCGCCGCCTCCTTGCGTTCCAGCGCCGCGCGCCGCCGCGCCGCCGCTTGCAGCCGCGCGATCACGCCGCTCAAGCTCTGCGCGGTGTCGCTGGCGCGCGCCGCCGCCTCGGCTTCCGCCGCGGCGGATTGATCGGCGCCTGCTCGCAGGCGCTGCGCGTCGTCGATATCGTCATTCAGCGATTGTTCATGCGCCTGCTGAACAGCGACCGAGGCGGTCATCGCCGCCTGCGCCGCGTCTTCCCGCGCGCTAAGGCTGGCAAGGCGTATCTCCGATTGCCGCAAGGCGGCGGCGCGCGCGGTGATCATCCGGGTCAACCCCTGCATGATCAACGCGCCTTTCACCGCGTCGCCAGAGCGGGGCCGCTCAGCGCCTGACCGGGCTGAAGCTGAGCCTGTCGCGCCCGATTGCGCCGCAAGCAGCGTCGCCGCCGGATGCAAGGCGAGCCGCGTCATCAGCGGCAATAATGGCGCGATAGCAGCCTCATCGGCGGCGCGCTCGGCGCCGGCGGCCTGCCTAGCTGCTTGCAGCTGCGCGAGTTTGTGCGCATGCGCCGCCGTCGCCGCTTCAAAGGCGCGCAGGCTGGCGGCCTCCGCCACCTCTTTTTGCACAAGCGCGGCCTGGGCTTGGCTCGCCGCGCTGGCTTGCTGGCTGGCGATCTCCGCAAGAGCCCGATGCCGCGCCGCCTCGCGCTTCGCGGCTTCCAGCCTCTGCCGCGCCTGGGCCAGCCGCGCTTCGCCGACCGGCGCGGACGCCGCGCGGGCCGCCCCCAGCAACGCGACGATCGACAGGGCGATGCTAAGACAGCGCCGGACGCGCATCAATCAGGCTGATCCCGGTCATCGCCTCTGGCTGCGCCAGGCCGAGCAGGGCAAGGAGCGTCGGCGCCAAATCAGCCAATCTTCCATCATGCAATGCAACGCCCGCCGGTCCATAAGCCAATAGCGCCGGCACTTTATTAAGCGTATGCGCGGTATGCGGCTCGCCGCTCTCAGGGTCGCGCATCACTTCGCAATTGCCGTGATCGGCGGTGACCAGCAGCGCGCCGCCCTGGCGCTTGATTGCCGAGGCGATGACGCCAAGCCCTTGATCCACCGCCTCGACCGCGCGGATCGCCGCGTCCAGGCTGCCGGTGTGCCCGACCATGTCGGGATTGGCGAAATTCAGGACGATCAGGTCATAGACGCCGCTATCGATGGCGGCGACCGCGCGTTCGATCACCTCGGGGGCGGACATTTCCGGCTGCAAGTCATACGTGGCGACCTTCGGCGAGGGGACCATGATGCGGTCCTCGCCTTCATAGGGCGCTTCTCGCCCGCCATTCAGGAAATAGGTGACATGCGGGTATTTTTCCGTCTCCGCGATCCGCAGCTGCTTGCGGTTCGCCTTCGCGACGATCTCGCCCAGCAGCTCATCCAGCGGTTCGGGCGCAAACAGGCAGTGAATGTAGCGATCAAGCGCGTTCGAATAGGACTTCATGCCAAGAGCGGCGGCGAATTTCACGATTTTGCCGCGCGGAAACGCGTCAAAACCCGGCATCAGCAGCGCGTCGAGAATTTCACGCGCCCGGTCGGCCCGAAAATTGCCGCACAACACCCCGTCGCCATCCCGCATGCCTGCATAATGGCCGATAACCAGAGGCTTGATGAACTCATCGGTGACGCCGGCCCGATACCCGGCTTCAATGGCGGCGACAGGGTGATCGGCGGCCGTGCCGCGCCCCTCGGTGAACAGATCATAGGCCAGCTTCACCCGGTCCCAGCGATGATCCCGATCCATCGCGAAGTAGCGGCCCACCACCGTGGCGATCTGCGCGGTTTCCGGCAGCATGGCCTGGAACGCCTTGAGATACCCCGCGGCTGATTCCGGCGGCGTATCGCGGCCATCGGTCACCGCATGCACCTGCACCGGGATATCCTCGGCGGCGACCAGCCGCGCCAAGGCCGCGATGTGATCCTGGTGGGAATGCACGCCGCCCGGCGAAATCAGCCCGAGCAAATGGCAGACGCCACCGGATGCCTTAAGCGCGCCCATGAACCGCTTCAGCGCCGGATTTTGCGCCAGCTCGCCGGTTTCGATGGCATAACCGATGCGCGGCAATTCCTGCATCATCACCCGTCCCGCGCCGATATTGGTATGGCCCACCTCGGAATTGCCCATCTGCCCTTCCGGCAGCCCGACATCCTCACCGCAAGCGGCAAGAAAAGCGTGCGGCGAGGACTGCCAGAGCCGGTCAAAATTCCGCGTATCGGCAAGGGCCACGGCGTTATCCGCCGCCTCTTCGCGCCAGCCGAAACCGTCGAGAATGATCAGCATCACCGGCTTATTCGGCATGGCGGGTTCCTTCGCGGCTATCCCCGATCCGCCGAATACCGCCCAGGCCCCACCGAGGCAAGAATAATGAAGGCGCCGATGATCGACAGGTTTTTAAAGAAGTTGATTTCATTGGCCATCACCGCCGCGCCATGCATCAGCCAAAATCGATGCCCGAAATAGCTGGTGCCGGCGGTATAAAGGGCCATGATGAGGGCGACAATGCGGGTCTGAAACCCAATCGCGATCACCAAGCCGCCGCCAAGCTCGCACACCACGGCGATGATGGCGGCGAGCAGCGGAAACGGCGTGTGAACGGCATGCATCTCGGCCAGCGTGCCTGGGAAATTTCCCGCCTTGAGCAGCCCGAACCTGATGAACAAAATCGCCAGCAGCACCCGCCCTGCCAGCAACCCCAAACTATTATTGCCGTAGCTTGGCGCCGATTTCATGCTGCCCCTGCGCGTTGTGCCTGCCTGGGTGTAGCATTGCATCACGCCAAAAGCCACGCAACCGCCCTGGCTGCGTGGCGCAAGGCTTCAAGATTTGTCTTCGCCTAGTTGCGCTCCGCGAAACCCGATGCTCAGCGCGAGCCTACAGCGCGGCGTTTCAGCGCGGCGAGGCCCAGCAGCCCTGTTGCCAGCAGCGCCAAGCTGCCAGGCTCCGGCACATTTGTCGCACCCGACAAAAACGCGAGGCCGCCCGGACTGATATTGCTGACAATCGGCGTGAATACGCCATTGCCAAGGTTCAGCGCGCTGATATTCCCGGCGCCGCCTGCAATGCCGTCAGCGCCATTGCCCGCGGTATAGGCGGCGCCGTCCGCGAACGGGCCGGTCACCTCATAGACATTATTGGTGACGGTGTCGGTATAGAGCAGGGTGTCGGCGGCTTTTTGCGCAAAGGCGGTATCATCGATCTGCTGGTTGAGATTGAGAACGGCGGCGGTCTGCGCCGCGGTTCCAGGATTGCCGACGGTAATGACCTGCTGATCGCCCTGGCTGGTGAACAGCACGCCGTTGCCGGGGGTTTTGATAATGCCGTCAGGGTCCTGCAGATTCAGCGCCGTGGTTTTGCCGGTGTTCACGTCGAGCGCGGAGGCGGTGCCGCTCAGCACCGGCGTGATGCTCAGCGTATGGCCGGATGCCGGAATCGCGGCGCTGATCAAGGCCGGCTCGCTATTCGGGTTGTTCGCCGGGTTGGAGGCGCTCAGAAATGCCCGGCCGTTGACGAAGGCGACATCGTCATAGCCGCCGCCATGCGGGTTCGGGATCGCGTAAGCGCTGGATTTCGCCAGCGTGTCCGGGTTGATCAGCACCAGGTTCGGGTTGGCGTCCTCGTTTTGCAACGCCCAAATCTGGCCGGTCGAGGCGTTGTAGCGCAGCCCGTCATTATGCCCGGCCAGGCTGATATCGCCCAGATATTGACCCGAAAGCGAGTATTTGGCGATGGTGGAGACCGCGTTAAGCCCGGTCGGATCGGCATGATTGCCGAAGCCCACGAAAATGTCGCTGCCGGCGATGGTGATGGAATCGGCGCCGGTGGCGCCGGATGGCGCGGCTGCCAACAGCTTCACGCTATAGCCGGATCCCGTGACAGGATCGGCGTTCGCCGGCGTGACGCTACACGCCAAGCTGGCGAATAGGATAAATGGCGCCGCTCCGGCAACAACCAAAGCGGACCTCGAGTGGTTACGGCGCATGATGATGATCTCCCCTTTTTTGTAACGCCCGTTTTAGGCCGGGTTTTCAAAGAAGATTATGAAGTTTCAATGATGAGTGATTTTGTGCAACAAAACTTTCCAAATAATTAAAATAAAGTAATTTTAGAACGGAAATTCCCAACGCTTTGATAAACCAGCATGGCGACGCCATCGCGCTCGAACGTCTCATGCTCGCTCATGCCGATCGCCCCGAGCACGGTCCGCGACGCGAAATTATCCACCCGCGCCACCGCCACCACGCGCTTTAACTTTGCCCGATCATGGGCGTAACGCAGCGCCGCTCCCGCTGCCTCGCGCGCCAGCCCGCTGCCCCTGACCTGCGGCCATAAGGCGAAGCGGAGCGCGACGCCTAGATGGTCGGGGCGCTCCGCCAGCGCCGTCATGCCGATAAAATCCTGGCTCGCGCGGTCGCGCACCGTCCACATCCCATAGCCGCGCGCCCCCCAGGCCTGGATATCCTCGGCCAACTCCTTCACCGCCTGCTGCGGCGTCCGCACGCCGCCCAGCATCAGCGCGAACGCCAGCGGATCGGCTTTCAGCGCCTGCATCTCCGCCAAATCCGCCCAGCAAACCGGCGTCAGATCAAGCCGCGCCGTCGTGATGCGCCAGGCCGGGTTCATGGCAACCCTAAAGCCCGCCCCCGCACGACCATCGGAATTTCCCCGGCGTCCTACCGCGTGAGCGGGCGATATTTGATCCGGTGCGGCTCGGTGGCGTCGGCCCCCAACCGGCGGCGCTTGTCCTCTTCATAGGCCTGAAAATTGCCCTCGAACCACTCGACATGGGAATCCCCCTCGAAGGCGAGGATATGCGTCGCCAGCCGGTCAAGAAACCAGCGGTCATGCGAGGTAATCACCGCGCAACCGGGAAATTCCATCAGCGCCTCTTCCAAGGCGCGCAGCGTGTCGATGTCGAGATCGTTGGTCGGCTCGTCCAACAAAATCACGTTGTGCTCGCCCTTCAGCATCTTCGCGAGATGCACCCGGTTGCGCTCGCCGCCCGACAATATGCCGACCTTTTTCTGCTGATCCGATCCCTTGAAGTTGAAGGCGCCGACATAAGCGCGCGACGCCACCGCGCGTTTGCCCAGGTGAATGACATCGGTGCCGCCGGAAATTTCCTCCCAGACATTCTTGTTGCCGTCCAGGCTGTCACGCGACTGATCGACGTAACCGAGCTTCACCGTCTCACCGATGGTGAGCGTGCCGCCGCTGGGCTGTTCGCCGCCGGTGATCATGCGAAACAGCGTGGTCTTGCCGGCGCCATTCGGGCCGATCACGCCGACAATGCCGCCCGGCGGCAGCTTGAAGGACAAATTATCGATCAGCAAATGATTGCCGTAGCCTTTGCGCAGCGTCACCGCCTCGATGACAATGCCGCCAAGCCGGGGTCCCGGCGGAATCACGATATCGGCGGCGCTCCCAACCAACTCCTGCGATTTCGCCAGCATGTCCTCATAGCGCTGAATGCGGGCGCGGCTCTTGGTCTGGCGGGCGCGGGGGGAGGAGGCGATCCACTCCCGCTCTTCCTTGAGCGCGCGCTGGCGGGACGATTCCTCCTTCTCCTCCTGCGCTAGCCGCTTCTGCTTTTGTTCCAGCCAGGAAGAGTAATTGCCCTCGAAAGGATAGCCGCGGCCGCGCTCGATCTCCAGAATCCAGTTGGTGACGTTATCAAGAAAATAGCGATCATGCGTCACGATGATGATGGTGCCGGCGTAATCGGCGAGCGTCCGCTCCAGCCAGGCGACGCTTTCGGCATCCAGATGGTTGGTAGGCTCGTCGAGCAGCAGCAAATCCGGTTTTTCCAGCAGCAGCCGGCAGAGCGCGACCCGGCGCCGCTCGCCGCCCGACAAGGTCGTAACGCTCGATTCGGCGGGCGGGCAGCGCAGCGCGTCGAGCGCGATGTCGATCCGGCGATCGACATCCCAGCCATCTTCCGCGTCGATCTTCTCCTGCAAGCTTGCTTGCTCAGCGAGCAAGCTGTTCATCCGCTCGTCGTCCATCGGCTCGGCGAATTCCTCGGAGATATGGTTGAACCGGGTGAGCGCCGCCAGCAAGGGGCCGAACGCCTCGGCGACATTCTCGCCCACGGTCTTTTCCGGGTCGAGACGCGGTTCCTGCGACAAATAGCCGACCCGCGCGCCTTCCGCCGCCCAGGCTTCGCCGCCGAACTCGGTCTCGATCCCCGCCATGATTTTCAGCAAGGTCGATTTGCCGGCGCCATTCACCCCCAGCACGCCGATTTTCACGCCGGGCAAAAAGGAGAGGGTGATCCCCTTGAACACCTCCCGGCCGCCCGGATAGACCTTTGTCAGGTCCTTCATCGTGTAGACGTATTGATAGCTCGCCATTCCTGGAATCCTGTTTGTGGACGCGGCATAGAAGCACGCAGCTCAACAACCTATAGAAAGCGCTGCTTTTTGTAAAAAACAGCAAAACCTTTTGGGTGTGTCTCAGTTGAAAATTCTTAAAACTAATAAAAGTTTTTTGCTTCTTTTTTACAAAAAAGAAGCGCTTAGTTACAATAAAATGTTCTTTCTTGAAAGAAAGAACCAAAGAACTTTTATTAATTCCGCATAAGCCGGTTGCGGCAGGTTGCATTCCCATTCTCGCGAGATCGCTCTACAGAGAAGGCAAGGAGATTGCCGATGCTCGCCACCAGTTCAGCCTTCAAGGAAAACGTCAAGCGCTCGCTCGCCGACGCCAGCCTGCAAAAGGCGCTGGTCCGCTCGAAGCCGGGCTTCGCCGCCTCGCGCGCCGCCGGCGCCGCGTCCTTGCCGGAATTCGAGGCGTTGCGGGAGACCGCTAAGGGCATCAAGAACCACGCGCTGGCCCATCTCGATTTCTATCTCGAGCACTACGCGGCACAGGTCGAAGCCAAGGGCGGCAAGGTGCATTGGTGCCGCGACGCCGAGGAAGCGCGCCAGGCCATTTTGGGCATTTGCCGCGATGTCGGCGCCAAAACCGTCACCAAGGGCAAGTCGATGATCTCTGAGGAGATCGGGCTGAACGAATTCCTGGAAACCCAAGGCATCGAGCCGGTCGAGACCGATCTCGGCGAATACATCCTGCAACTGCGCAAGGAGCCGCCCAGCCATATCATCGGCCCGGCCTTCCATTTGAACCGCGAGGATTGGGAGGCGAGTTTCCGCGCCGCGCACACGCATCTGCCCAATGACCGGGTGTTCGCCGAGAAGCGCGACATCCAGGCGGAAGCCCGCGCCGTGCTGCGGGAAAAATTCCTCGCCGCCGATGTCGGCATCACCGGCGCCAATTTCTTGATCGCGGAGTCCGGCTCCTCGGTGATCGTCACCAACGAAGGCAATGGCGACCTGACGCAGACCATCCCGCGCGTGCACATAGCACTCGCCAGCATCGAGAAAGTGGTGCCGACCATCGAGGATACGCTTTCCCTCCTGCGCGTGCTGGCACGGTCCGCCACCGGACAGGAATTCTCGGTCTACACCACCTTTTCCACTGCTGGACGGAGAGAAAACGATCTCGACGGCCCGGAACAGTATCATGTCATCCTGCTCGATAACGGCCGCGCCAACATGGTGGGCACCGAGTTCCAGGACATGCTGCGCTGCATCCGCTGCTCGGCCTGCATGAACCACTGCCCGGTCTATCTCGCGGTCGGCGGCCACGCCTATGGCTCGATGTATGTCGGCCCGATGGGCAGCGTGCTGACGCCGGCTTTGTTCGGCGTCGAACATGCCGGGCTGCTGCCCAACGCCTCGACCTTTTGCGGCAAATGCGAAAGCGTCTGCCCGGTGAAAATCCCGCTCACCGGCATGATGCGCCATTGGCGGGAGCGCGAGTTCGAGCGGCATCTGACGCCGTCCACCATGCGCAGCAATATCGGCCTCTGGGCCTGGTTCGCCAAGCGCCCGCCTTTGTATCGCGCGGCGACGCGGACGGTGGCGCAGGCGCTGAGCCTCGCCGGACGCAAGAAGGGCAGTTTCAGCAAATTGCCCTTCGCCGGTGCCTGGACCACGGCGCGCGACATGCCCGCCCCCGAAGGCGAAACCTTCTTCGCCGCCTATGCGAAACGGAGCCGCCGATGAGCGATAGCCGCGCGGCGATCCTGGGCACGATACGGCGCGGCCTCAATCGCGGCCCGCTGCCCGCCGATCAGGCGATGATGCTGCGCGCCAGGCTCGACGCGCATCCGCGCCAGCTGATTCCCGCCCGCACGGCGATCGATCATGCGGCGCGGGTGGCTTTGTTCATCGAGATGGCGGAACTGCAATTCGTCACCTTCACCCATGTCGCCGATGCAACCGCGGTGCCGGAAGCGGTCAGCGACTATCTGAAATCGCAAAACCTGCCGGCGGAGCTGGTGGTCGCCCCGCATCCTGAGTTGCAGGCGGTGGATTGGGCGTCCTCGCCCTTGCTGACTATCCGCTATGGCCGCGCCGAATCGGCTGACATGGTCTCGGTGCAGCGCGGCTTCGCCGGCATCGCCGAGACGGGAACGCTGATGCTGCCTTCCGGAAGCGCCACGCCGACCACGCTCAACCTGCTGCCGGACACCGAAATCGTCGTGCTCAACGCCGATGAAATCGTCGGCGCCTATGAAGAAGCCTTCGACCGGCTGCGCGCGACCGGTCATTTCATGCCCCGCAACGTCATGCTGGTCACCGGCCCCTCCCGCTCGGCCGATATCGAACGCACCCTGGAACTCGGCGCGCACGGCCCGCGCCGGCTGCATATCGTCCTAATCGGCGTCGCCGACAAAATTTTGAATGTCGGCGATGCCGGCGATCTTGCCAGCCAAGCCACGGAGTAAGCCGCTTTCAGAGGCCGATCTCGATGCCTGGGCGCGCTATGTCCAGCATGTGCGTCCGCTTGCGGGAAAGCAGCTTATGGCCAAGGCGGGGTCCGAACCGCTAAAGCCAATGCCGGTAGCCGCTCCGCCGGCGCTAGCCCCGGTCGCCGCCGTCAAAGCGCCGGCGCGGCCAAGCGCCGAGCTGCCCATCGACATGCCGCCGGCGGGCCTCGACCGCTCGACTTGGCTGCGGCTGAAATCAGGAAAGATCACGCCGGACCGCAAGCTCGATCTGCACAGCATGACGGCAGCGCGCGGCCATCATGCCGTGCTCTCGGCGCTGAATGACGCGGCGCGGCGCGGCCAGCGCTGCGTCGAAATCGTCACCGGACGCGGCGCGGGCGAGGCGGGCGGCGTACTTAAACGCGAATTGCCGTTCTGGCTAAACCTGCCCTCCTTGCGACCCTTGGTGCTCGCGGCGTGCTATCCGCAGAACGGCAACCCAGGCGCGGTGCGCGTCTTGCTGCGCCGCCCGCGGCAGTAGCGCCTCAGCCCCTGCTCATTTCAGCCTGATCGGCCAATGCCAAGTGAGCAATCCTGGCATCACATCCCGCCTTTGAATCTCTCTTACTGCGTTAATCTGCGTAATCTGCGGATCACCCTTAGATTTATCCGCAGATTACGCAGATTAACGCAGATGAGATGCGCGCTGAAGCGCGAGCTGAGCCTTTCAGAATAACCCACGTCATCAACTCAGTTGTGTTTGGTTTGTTTGACGCAGCTTTGCGTTTGCGATGACGATGATTTTCCGCATGAGGGCAACGAGCGCGACCATTTTCTTTTTGCCGTTTTTGACGAGGGTTTGGTAGAAGTGACCGAGGCTTTTCTTACTTCTACTGGCGGCGAGGGCTGCCATGAAGAGGATGGTTTTGATCTCTGGCCTGCCACCTCTGGTTTTCCGGTAGCCATCTCTTGCTCCGCTTTGGTTGGGATGCGGGGCGACACCGGCAAGGGCCGCGGCTTGGCGGCGATTGAGGTGTCCAAGCTCTGGCATCAACGCCAGAAGCCCTGTGGCAATGATACTGCCGATGCCTTCGATGCCGCCTATGATGCTGGCATCATGGGCAAGCTTAGGGTCATCCTTGATGAGCGCCTTGGCTTGCTCCTCGATCAGGGCGATCTGCTTGTTGAGGCAGATGACCAGGTTTTGCAGCGGCGTTCTGACATGCTCCGCACCCGGAGCAGCCAGGCGGTTCTTGTAGGCGACGCGCTGCTTGATCAGGTCGGCGCGGGTCAGTACCAGGCTTTGCAGGCGCTGGCGCGCCGGCTCTGGTTTTTGCCAAAGCGTCAGGGCTTGCCAGCGTTCCCGGCCATATTGGCTAAGGGCGCCGGCATCGATGGCATCGGTTTTGCCGCGGATGCCAAACGAGCGGATGAACGCTTTGACTTTGCGTGCATCGGCGCGGTGCGCGGCAATGCCCGCATCGAGCATGACATCGAGCAGGCCAGCCTCATAGCCGCCGGTGGCCTCGCAGACCACCAGGCAGGCCTTATCCAGGCTGGCGGCGAACTCAGCCAGCGGCCTCTTGTGGTTTTTAAGGATGGTGGTCTTGCCGCTCCGGCTGTCGAAGATAACAATCTCGGCCTTGCCGACATCGCAGCCGATGAAGTGAGAAAAAGCTGTAGCCAGATGGGTCATTTGCCGGTATCCTCATGGAGCTTGAGCCTCGTGAAGCTTGCGCCTGGGCGGCCCCGATTGTCTTCGGGCTTGCGCCGGTCCAGCGCAGAGGCCCCCGCAACTCATCAAGCGATCAGAGAAGCGGACAGCCGGACCATGATGACGACGGGCGTTAAAACCCCATTGCGAGACGGTCCAGCTGTCCGCGTCCTGGGCCGGACGGCCGTCCGGCCCAGGACATCCCATTTGCACGGAACAGCCACAACCTACCACAACTCCAACAGACAATTGCGAGCGAAGCGAAGCAATCCAGAAATGTTGCCGAAGGCATGGACGCCGTGCGATGCCGATACCGAGGCGCCGCACCATTCCTGGATCATCTCCGGGGTGATTCACAACTGTGTTTGGCAACGGTACTATTGCCTTCTCAAAGGCGGCAGCCCGTCGCCAAACTAACGCGCGGCTAACAAAATCCGTCATCAATCGCAAATTCCGCTTGCTCACTTGCTTTGGTTTGTGGTTTTATCCGGTTAGTGAACCAGATCGCTTCCCTTGCCCCGGCAGAACGCCTCGCCTACATCATCGAGAACCTGTGCCAGGTGATCGGCCGGCGCAGCGACTGGCGTCTGGGCCTAGCCTGCCTGCCTGGCCAGCTCCTGTTCCAGATCTGGAAGCGCCTGCGCGGCATCGCCTTCCGCTTCACGGCGCGCATCGCGCGCAACGCCGCCAACCCCGTCCCCATTCCGGCCCGCTTGCGCAAACCGCGCCCGTCCCAGCCTGGCGCGGCCCGGCCCCGCAAGCCGGACCCGCTGCCGCGCCATTACGCCTGGCTGCTGTGTCTGATCCAGGAAACCGCCCATGGCAGGTCGCAGTTCTGCGATTTCCTCGCCGATCCCGAAATGGCAACCCTCCTCGCCCAAGACCCGCAACTCCGCAGCATCCTCCGCCCGCTCTGCCACATCCTGGGCCTCCGCCGCAACGAGGTCCCATCTCTATACCCGCTCAAACCGCCCAAGCAGCCGGCCCCGCAACCGCCTGAAGTGCAACCGCCAGCGCCCCTCACTCCCGATGACGCCCCGCCGCCGCCAACAGTACAAGCCGCGCTTCCGCCCATAGACTCGCCTCCGGGTGCAACGCCGCCTGACGTCCCGCTTGCCTCCACGCTACCACGCCCCGAATAACCGCCTTGGCACGCCTAAAACGTTACGCTATCGCAACAAAAAGCCTTGGCGACGATAGTGCCGCCTAAAAAAACCGTTTTTTCCGTGAAACCGAAAGGCCAAGCAGTCCAAGCGCGCCGGTCGCCAGCAAAGCGAGCGATCCCGGCTCCGGCACCGGCGTCGCTGGCACGCCGGCGATACTGGCGCTCCCGAGAGTCGCGACAGGATTGAGGTTGCCATCTGCAATCAAGCCCGAAATCCGAAAACTGCCGTTGCCGGGCACCCCGTTGGCGCTATTCCCAAACGGGAAAGAAGTGAAAACCACTTGAAAGAGGTAGCTGCCGAATGATCCTAAACTTCTTAAAAGGGGCTGATACCCAGGCGCCCCTTGCAGATACTCGACTCTTTGCCCAGTAAAATCCGCGGCATAGACACCGCCGAGATTAGTCAGGGCTTGCGGCGTGTTCGCAGGCGAAAGCTGATTGGCGACGCTGAATGACAGATCGTTCTGGCCGGGCGTGAAGCTGTCAAAGAAGGTGTAGGTCACGCTCGCTTTGCCGATGCCCGGCGTCGCGGCGGCAATGACGGCCGCCGCCGCCCATAATTTCCATAACATCTTTCCGTCTCCTTACAAAATTATTGCTAAAAATTTACTTTTTCCATCCGGTTTTGTCAAGAAAATTCGCCTTTTCCGTGTACCGCAAAACCCTTGGCCGCGCGGCGGCAACGTGATAGGAACAAGGCCAATGTCCGATCTACGGCACATCGCGGTCCTGGTTCTGGAGCTTCGACTTATCGTCCCCTGGACGTAAGCCCCGGCAAGGCATTGCCGGTCGTCGTTCAGGGGTTCGGCTCTGACACCCCCTTCAACCAGCCAGGCGAGACAATCCGATGACCATCAACCATCCGAATTTCGGCGCAATCGACGAAAACCGCGTCATCATCTTCGACACCACCTTGCGCGACGGCGAACAGTCGCCCGGCTTCTCGATGAATCTCGACGAAAAACTGCGCATGGCGGCGGCGCTGGCGGAACTCGGCGCCGATGTGATCGAGGCAGGCTTCCCCATCGCCAGCACCGGCGATTTCGACAGCGTGCGGCGGATCGCCGAGACCATCAAAGGCCCGGTCATCGCCGGATTGGCGCGCTCCGGTCGCGAGGATATCCTGCGAGCGGCAGAGGCGGTGCGGCCCGCCGAACGCAAGCGCATCCACACCTTCATCTCCACCAGCCCGTTGCACATGAAATACAAATTGCGCATGGAACCGGAGACGGTGCTGGACGCCGTTTCGGCTTCGGTAACGCTGGCGCGGCATTACGCCGACGATGTCGAATGGTCCGCCGAGGATGGCAGCCGCACCGACCCCGATTTCCTCTGCCGCTGCGTCGAAGCGGCGATCAAGGCCGGAGCCACCACCATCAACATCCCCGACACCGTGGGCTACGCTTTGCCGGAGGATATCGCCGCGATCTTCACCATGCTCCGCGCAAGGGTGCCGGGCGCCGATGGCGTGATCTTTTCCACCCACAACCACAACGATCTCGGCTTAGCGGTGGCCAACACCCTGGCAGCGCTAGGCGCCGGGGCGCGGCAGATCGAATGCACGATCAACGGCATCGGCGAACGCGCCGGCAATGCCGCGCTGGAAGAGGTGGTGATGGCGATCCGCACCCGCGCCGATAAAAACCCCTACGCCAACGCCATCGCCTCCGAAAAAATCCTCCGCACGTCGAAGCTGCTGGCGACCATCACCAGCTTCGACGTGCAGCCTAACAAGGCGATCGTCGGCCGCAACGCCTTCGCCCATGAAAGTGGCATCCATCAGGACGGCGTGCTGAAAAATGCCGCCACCTATGAGATCATGACGCCGGAATCCGTCGGTTGGCAGAAAACCAGCCTGGTCATGGGCAAGCATTCAGGCCGCGCCGCCTTTCGCGATAAATTGCGCGCGCTGGGCTATGGCGAGGTTGGCGACAACCAGCTGAACGACGCCTTTCGCCGCTTCAAGGACCTCGCCGACCGCAAGAAGCTGGTCTATGACGAGGATATCGTGGCGCTGGTCGATGACCAGGTGGTGCGCGATAGCAGCCGGATCAAATTCGTCTCCCTCGATGTCTGGTCCGGCTCGCGCGCCAAGCCCCGCGCGGTGCTCGAACTGGAGATCGACGGCAGCGTGCGCATGGCTGAAGCCAATGGCGACGGCCCGGTCGATGCCACCTTCAACGCGATCTGCCAGCTCTTCCCGCATGACGCGATTTTGCGGCTGTTCTCGGTCGGCGCCGTGACCGAAGGCACCGATGCCCAGGCGCGCTGCAGCGTCCGGCTCGAAGAGGACGGCAAAATGGTCGATGGCCAGGGCGCCGATACCGACACCATCGTCGCCGCGGCGCGCGCCTATGTCCACGCGCTGAACAAGCTGCTGGTAAAACGGGCGCGAACCGAGCCGGTGGCGCTCTCAGCCTGACAGGAAGCTTTGCAGCGCCGCATGCGGCGCGGCCTGACACAGATTGCTGAACGCGGTGATGTCATGCGCGGCGGGTTCTGTCTGCCAACAAGGGTCAGCGGCGAATAGGCGGGAGAGCGCGGGCAGAATGGCGCGGCTTTGCCGGTCCACCGCGATATCGGGAATGAGCGCGCGATGAAAGGCGGCGGCTTCGGCCAGAAGGCGCGGCGTGGCGTGGCGGATCAGCGCAATATGGAGAGAATCCGGCGCCGCCGCGATGAAGGGGCCGGGGATGCCGACGCCGTCATTGCCAAAGGGCAGCAGCACCAGCGTCTGCGGCCCGGCCTGCCTTGCCGCCGCATGGGCGAGGCGGGCGGCGGGCTGCATGGTGGCGGGAGCGATAGCGAGGCCGAGGATCGACGCCGCCTGCACGGCAAGCGCCAGCGCGGCGAGGCGCGGCTTTTCCCGCAAGGCGGCGGCAAGCAGCAGGCCGAGATAGGGCAGGCCAAAGGCGAAATAGCGCAATTCGATGGGCGTATTGTCAAAGATTGCGCCTAAGCCCAGCAGGCCGAGCGGCTGAGCGATGACGCCAAGGGCGCAGAGCAGCGTGTAGCCTGGCGGCAGATGGCGCGGCGCGGCGCGGATGATCACAATGATAAGCGTCAGCAGGAGCAGGGCGAGCAATGCCGCAAGGATCGCGGCGACTAGCGGCGGCGCGTATGCCGGCAGGCCGCCGAACATCGCGCCAGCCTGATCGCGAGCCACCAGGCCAAGGGCATGCATAACATGAAAGGGCGTGAACTGGCCCAAGCGGGAATCCCGCTGGGCAAGGAAAAACCACAGGGTTCCGGGCAGAAAGGCAGCGCAGCCTAGCCCTGCCGCAAGCCACAAGCGTGGCCTTGGCGACGCCATGATGAATAGCCAAACTATGCCCGCGAGCGCGGTGAACGCCGCCAAATAATTGGTGAAGCCCGCGGCGCCGAGGGCCAAGCCGCCCAACAGGGCCAGCCTTGCATGGCCGCGCCGCTCGGCGATGATGAGCAGGCGGATGCCAAGCAGCAGGAACAGCGAGGCCAAGGCGAAGTCGCGGGCGAGGATGCCGGTATAGGCGAAGCCGTAGGATAGCAGGGTGAACAGGACGGGAAGAATTTGATCGAGCGCCATCGCCTTGGCGATGGAGGCGATGCAAGCGAGCGAGGCCAGCGTGGTGAGGACAGAAAATAATCGCAACCGGAACAGCGTGTCGCCGGCGATGCCGCGCCAGAGCGAGAGCGCCCAGAAATAGAGCGGCGGATGCACGTCGCCTTGGCGCAAGTCGCGGGCGATCCGGCCCGCGCTGCTTTGTCCTTGATAAAGACCACGGACCGAACCGGCGGTGAAGGGTGTGGTCGGCCAGGCGGGTCGGGCGTCGCCGGAGACCAAAAAGACGCTGTAATATTCATCGTATTCGCCGCCGCGCAACCAGGCGACGCTGAGCAGCGCCAGGACGGCGAAGGCGAATAACGGGAGGCGGCGCAAGCGCGGCATAGGGCCGGCTTTGGCATCCGCCGCGCCCGAACGCAACCAAAAGTTACATTTGTTTTAGCGGGTGATTCACGTCTCCGGTGATTTCACCTTCGACGATCACGCGCTAAAGCATGTCCCGCAACCGGAACCACGCCATCGCCAGCACCAGGCTGGGCATGCGCAGCAATGGACCGCCGGGGAAGCGGGCATGTGGGATGCTGGCAAAAACGTCGAACCGTTCCGCCTGTCCGGCGACCGCTTCCGCCAGCAATTTGCCCGCCAGCCCAGTGAGCGCCAGGCCATGGCCGGAGAAACCCTGCGCAAATAAGATGTTGCGCCCGATCTTGCCAAAATGCGGCAGACGGTTGCGGGTGATGGCGACATTGCCGCCCCAGGCGAAGTCAACCCGTGCGTCGCTTAGCTGCGGAAAAGCCCGTCTGGCACGGGCGAGCATCGCCGCCGGCAGGTTGCGCGGCGGCAGCGTCGAGTAGGAGACCCGGCCGCCGAACAGCATCCGGTTATCGGCGGAACGGCGAAAATAATCGAGCACGAAATTGAGGTCCGCCACCGCCTCGTCGCCTGGAATCAAGTCCGGGATGTCGTCGCGCGGCTCGGTCGCAATAATATAGGTGCCGACCGGCATCACATGGCTGGCGATCGGGCGCATCAAATTGCCAAGATAGGCATTGCCGCAGAGGAGCAAGAACTTGGCGGTGACGTTGCCTCTTGCCGTGCGCAGGGTGACTGTTTCGCCTTGCTCGACCGCCAGAACCTTCGTCCGGGTATAGATTTGCGCGCCGGCAGCCATCGCCGCTTGCGCCAGGCCCAGCGTGTAGTTCAGCGGATGGATATGCCCTGCCACCGGATCATAAAGCGCCGCGAGATAGCGCGGACTTCTGAGCCGCTCCTGTAAAGCGGCACCACGCAGCAGGCGCTCCTCGTTAGCGCCTAGCTTTGCAAGCTCCTCAGCCCAGTCTTCCAGTTCGCGCACTTGCCGGGGTTTGGTGGCAACATGCAGATAACCGCGCACCGGATGACAAGGAATATTGAACCGAGCGATCTGCGCGTGCAGCAGATCGACCGCTTCCATCGACATCTCCCAAAGCCGTTGCGCGGCGGCGTCGCCCATGATTCGCCGGACCTTGACCTGATCCGCCGCGAATCCTGGCAGAGCCTGCCCGCCATTGCGTCCGGAAGCGCCGAAGCCGATCTGACCGGCTTCCAGCACGGCGACCTTGTAGCCGCGTTCCGCCAGATGCAGCGCCGCCGAGCAGCCGGTGATGCCGGCGCCGATGATCGCCACATCCGCTGTGATGTCCGCGTCAAGCGCGCTGGTTTCGCGCGTCCCGATAGCGGTGGCGTCGTAATAGCTAGACATTCAGCAGCAGATGCTCGCGTTCCCAGGAGCTGATCACCCGCAGATAGGTCTCGTACTCGATCCGCTTCACCGCGACGAACACCTGCATCAGCTTCTCGCCCAAAATATCATGCAACGGTTTGCACTGCTCCATCACCTCTAGCGCATGCGATAATTCGCGCGGCAGGGTGTAAGCCTGCTGATAGGCGGAGCCGCGGTAATGTGGCGAGGCAACCAGGCCTTCCATCATGCCGAGATAGCCGCAGGCGAGCGAGGCGGCGAAAGCGAGATAGGGATTGGCATCGGCGCCGGGAACGCGGTTCTCGACGCGCATCGCCGAAGGCTCGCCTAAAGGCACGCGCAATCCGCAGGTGCGGTTGTCATAGCCCCATTGCAGATTGATCGGCGCATTGGAAAACCTTGTGAGCCGGCGATAAGAATTCACGTTCGGCGCGAAGATCGGCATGATCATCGGGATGTATTTTTGCAGCCCGGCAATATAGGAGAGAAATAGCGGGCTGGCGCGGCCATCACGGTCGGCGAATAGGTTTTCGCCGGTTTCGGCGTCGACGATGCTTTGATGCACATGCATCGCACTGCCCGGCTCCTGGCCCATCGGCTTGGCCATGAAGGTGGCGTAGATGTCGTGCCTCAGCGCCACCTCCCGCACGGTGCGCTTGAACAAAAACACCTGATCGGCGAGATCGACCGGATCGCCGTGCAGGAAATTAATCTCGACCTGCGCCGCGCCCTCCTCATGGATCAGGGTGTCGAGATCAAGCTCCTGCGCCTCGCAGAAATCATACATCTCCTCGAACAGCGGATCGAATTCATTCACCGCGTCAATCGAATAGGCCTGCCTGCCAGTCTCCTGCCGGCCGGACCGGCCAACCGGCGGGGCTAGCGGATAATCGGGATCGGTGTTGCGGCCCACCAGATAGAATTCCAGTTCCGGCGCCAGCACCGGCTTCCAGCCGCGTTCGGCATAGAGTTCCAGCACGCGCTTCAGCACCTGCCTTGGCGCGATCGGCACCGGCTTGCCATTGGCGTAGTGGCAATCATGAATGATCTGCGCCGTCGGCTCATGCGCCCAGGGCACCAGGCGCACGGTTGATACATCAGGCGTCAGGCGGATATCGATGATCGCCGGATCGGTCAGCACATCATCCGGGTCTTCTGGATATTCTCCTGTCACCGACTGAATAAAAATCGATTCAGGCAAACGCGGCGCGCCGCCTTGCAGGAATTTCTGCGCCGGCATGATCTTGCCGCGCGGGATGCCGGTAATGTCCGGCACCAGGCACTCCACCTCGGTGATCCGATGTTCATCGAACCAGGTTTTCAGATCGGTTTTAGGCGTATCGATCATGGGATCCTCAATGCGGCCCGCCGGTGCGGCAGGCCGCCGGTTACGCTTTAATGCTGCTTGACAGCCGTCCAGATGGCGTTGAATTCCTGCAGCTTCGCACCCGCCAGCGGCGGGATGAAGGTCAGCCGCTTCAGCTGCGCCGGCGTCGGCGTGCTGAGCGGATCGTTTAGGCTGGAGGTCAGCGCCGATTGCGAAGCTTGATTGGGGCTGGCGTAGAGATTGAAGTTGGAAAGCTCAGCGCCGACATGGGCGCGCAGAATGAAATCGATGAATTCATAGGCGAGCTTCGGGTTGGGCGAATGCGCGGGGATCGCCATGGTGTCCACCCAAATTTCGGTGCCCTGGCTGGGCAGAAAATAGGCGCTGTTATTGCAGCTGCCATCCGAGAAACAGGTGGCGACGCTGCCGTTGAAGGTCATGCCGACAGCATCGACGCCACGCTTGATCTGCCCCATCGCCGGATCGCCATCGGCAAAGCCGGTGAAGTTCGGGCGCTTCATGGTTTGTTGGACCAGCTTCGCCGCGGCGATCCATTGCGCTTTGTCAGTGCAGTCGAAGCTGTAGCCGAGATAGGCGCAGGCGGCGCCGATGGTATCGCGCCCGGAGCCGCCCATCAACACGAAAGGATAGGATGGGTTTTCCGCCGGATTGAACAGCATTCCCCAGCTATGTTTCGGGTCCTTGAACTTGCCCTTGAGGTAGGCGATGCCGGTGGTGCCCCATTGATAAGGGATAGAATACTGATCACCCGGGTCGTAGCTCGGGTTCTGGAATTTCGGGTACAGATTCTTGAAGTTTGACAGCTTCGAGTGGTCGATTTTCTGGATCAATCCCTCATGCGCCATTTGCGGAATGTAGTAGCTTGAGGGAACCACCACGTCATATTGCGAATCGCCGCCGGCTTTCAGCTTGGCTTCCATCGCCGAATTCGAATCATAGTCGGTTTCGACCACCTTGCAGCCGCAATCGATCTCGAACTCGGTGATCATGTTTTCAGGGATATAGTTTTCCCAGTTGAACAAGTACAACGTGTTAGAGTCGGCGGCGCGCGCCGGCGGCGCGATGGCCAAACCGAAACCGGCGGCGACGAACGTCGCCAGCGCCGCCAGTTTGATGGATTTCAGCCTCGCATGGTTCGCGAATTTAAGCATTGTCGGCCTCCTATTGTCATGCGTCAGGGTATGCGTCAGCTTATGCGTCATGAGGGTCAGTCTCCTGGCCGCGCGATGAGCCTGCGCTCGCCTTGGCGGTTGAAGGCGTATTGCAGCAGCGCCACGCCAATCACCGCGGCGATCATCAGCGTTGCCAGGGCGTTGATGTCCGGGGCGATGCCTTTTCGCGCCACCGCCGCGTAAATATAGATCGGCAATGTGGTGCTGCCCGGGCCGGAGGTGAAATAGCTGATGGTGAAGTCATCGATCGATAAAGTGAACGCCAGCAAAAACCCGCCGACCAAAGCCGGCCGGATAATCGGCAGGGTGAGATGGACGAAGGATTGCCGCGCATTGGCGTAGAGATCATGCGAGGCCTCGAACAAATTAGGGTCCAGCCCGGCCATGCGGGCGAACACCACCAGCGCCACATAGGGCGCCTGAAATGTCACATGGGCGATCCCCATGGTGAGCAGCCCGGCAGGGAACAAGCCGGTCGAGCGGTGGACAAGGTTGAAGAATATCAACTCGGAAATGCCGAAAACCAGGCTTGGCATGATGATCGGCGTATAGATGATCAGGCTCGGCAAGGCGGCGCCGATGCCGCGCGCGCCAGTAGGGCGGAAGCGGTTAAGGCCAAACCCCATCATCGTGCCCAGAATGGTGCCCAGGATTGATGAACAAATCGCCAAGGTCAGCGAGCGGCGGAAGGCGGCGAGAATAGGCGGGGTATGCAGCAGTTTCGCGTACCAGGAGAAGCCCGGGGTGGCGCTGTGGAAGGCCGGCGCAAAGGAAAATACCGCGATCAGCGCGAGCGGCGCGTAGAGCAGAATATAAACCGGCACGCTGAAACCGAATAAGGCGCGGCGCACCGATTTCGGCATGGCCTGAGTCATGGGAGGGGCCTCACAACACCGCCCCCGTGGCGCCGCCAAAGCGCTTGCTTAGGACCCGAAAGACAATGAGGCCGCCGCAGGTGAAGACCAGCATGAAAATGGTCAGCGCCGCGCCATAGGGCCAGTTTGGCGTATCGGTGAATTGCGCGGCGATCAGCGAGCCGATCATCATCGAGCGGCCGCCGCCCAGCAAAGTCGGCACTACGTAATCGCCAAAGGCAGGGATGGCGACCAGAATGATCCCCGAGAGCAGGCCAGGCAGGGTTTGCGGAAACACCGTGTGCCAAAACAGCTTCTGGCCGGACGCGTAGAGATCGCGTCCCGCTTCCACCAAATTCCAATCGAGCTTCTCCGCCGCGGCGTAAAGCGGCACCACCATATAGGGCAAATAATTATAGGTGAGGCCGATTTGCATGGCGAAAACGCCCGGCAGCAATCCGAGATGCTCCGGGATGAAACCGAAAAACTGCGCCAGATGCGAAAGGCCGGATTGCGGTCCGAGCAGCTCCATCCAGGCATAGGTCCGCACCACCTGATTGGTCCAGGACGGCAGGATAACGAAAAGCAGCAGCAGCGGACGCATCGCGGCAGGCCGCGACATGATGAAAAACACCACCGGATAGGCCAGCAAAATGGTCAGCGCGGTGGCCGAAACCGCCTGCGCCAGCGAGCGCAGGATGGTGGTGATATTGCCCGGACTCCAGCCCAGGATGGAGTAGCCGGCAACCTCGCGCAGCGGGTCCAGCGTCAAGGGCAGTTTCGGGTTGCCGTAATCGCCAATCGAGAAAAATCCGATGGCGAGCAGGATGGCGCTAGGAATGATCAGGAACAAAACGATCCAGGCGAGGCCGGGGCCGGCGGTGATCCAGACGCGGAAGGCGCGGGCGAAGCGTTCCGCCCGGTAAGCGGCGCCCGCCGCTGCTGGCATGGCGGAGACCGACATTCAGCAAGCGCCGATCATGCCGGGATGAGCACGATATTGGCCGGCTTCAGCTCGACGGCGACCGCTTCGCCGGGCCGCCAGCTGCGCTCCGCGGCCGCGTTATTGGTGTCAAGCGCCAGCAAATTCTGGCCGTTCTGAATTTCGACGCGGTATTGCGTCGAGGCGCCCATATAAATCGCCTCGCGCACGATTCCCGGAAAAATGTTTGGACGATCCTGCGGAATATTCGCGTCGCTATAAATCCAGATTTTCTCCGGGCGGATCATCGCCGTCCGCTCGCCGCCGAGGGGCGCTGCGATTTGCAAGCGTCCGACCGGCGTATCAACGCTGCCGGCGCCGGCCGGCGTGATCGGCCAAATATTGGAAAGGCCGAGAAACTCGGCGACAAACACGCTGCCCGGCTGTTCATAGACATCCAGCACCGGGCCGATCTGCAGCAGCTTGCCACGCTCCATCACCGCAATCCGGTCGCTCATCACCAGCGCCTCGTGCTGGTCGTGGGTGACGAACACAAAGGTCATGCCAAGGCGCTTTTGCATGCGCAGCAATTCAATCTGCAATTCCGCGCGCAATTTAGCATCGAGCGCCGAGAGCGGTTCATCCAGCAGCACCACCTCCGGCTCGTTGACCAAGGCGCGGGCCAATGCCACGCGCTGGCGCTGGCCTCCGGAAAGCTGAGCGGGATTCCGCGTCGCAAACTGGGTGATCTGCAGCAGCGTCATGATATCGTCGACGCGCTGCCGCCGGACAGCGCCTTTGATGCCGCGCATTTTCAAGCCAAACCCGATATTTTGCGCGACATCGAGATGCGGGAACAGCGCGTAGGACTGAAACACGGTATTCACCGCGCGCTGGTGCGGCGGCACCGCCTGCATCTCGCGTCCGCTGATGATGATGCGTCCCGCATCGGGCGTCTCAAATCCGGCGATCATGCGCAGCAACGTTGTTTTGCCGCACCCTGAAGGGCCGAGCAGGGTAAAGAATTCGCCGGCGCGTATTTCAAGATCGATCCCATCAACCGCGACTGTGCCGCCGGCGAAAATCCTGCTGATCGCGCTGAGGGCAATGGCGCCGCGCGCTGCCTGTCTCGGCGGCGTCGGCGGAGCGGGCGGCAAGGTGACTTCCTGCATGGCAGGCAGAATTGCCGTATCATTCATGAGTGACAAGCCCAAACTCGTGATGGCCCAAACTTATGATGAAAAAAACGCGGCACGGGAACCCGGTGTTGATTTCCCTCGATCTTCTCTCAAAGCCGCATTCGCCGTCAAGAATAATCAACGTTCTTCGAAAATAAAAAACTAGTTTCGAAATCCGACAAGATGTTGGCGATGGCGGCCGGATCTGCCGTGTTTACGCCTCGCGATGATTTCGCTTGCGCGGATGACGGCGAGTTTGTAGGCAGTGGAACAATGTTACCGTCAATTATTCTAAACAGGCAGATTGATGCCTGGCAGGCGAAAGGTGGAGGCGATGCGGATCGGCGTGCCAAAGGAAGTCAAGAACAACGAATTCCGGGTCGGGCTGACGCCGGCTTCGGTGCGTGAACTGGTGGCGCATGGCCATGCGGTGTTGGCGGAAACCGGCGCCGGGATCGGGATCGGCATGAATGACGAGGCCTATGCGAAAGCCGGCGCCGAAATCCTCGGCAGCGCTGGCGAAGTGTTTTCACGGGCTGAAATGATCGTCAAGGTAAAGGAGCCGCAGCCGGAAGAATGCCGGCGCCTGCGCCCTGGCCAAATTTTGTTCACCTACCTGCATCTGGCGCCGGACCCGGAACAGGCGAAATTGCTGATGGCCTCGGGCGCCGTCGCCATCGCCTATGAAACGGTAACGGATGAACGCGGCCGGCTGCCCTTGCTCGCGCCGATGAGCGAGGTGGCGGGACGCATGGCGGTGCAGGTGGGCGCGGTGTCGCTGCAAAAGGCGCATGGCGGGTTCGGCGTGCTGCTGGCGGGCGTCCCTGGCGTGCCGCCGGCGCGGGTGGCGGTGCTCGGCGGCGGGGTGGTCGGCGCCAATGCGGCGCGCATCGCGCTCGGCATCGGCGCTGATGTCACGATCCTCGACAAATCAATCGCCCGGCTGACCCAGCTTGATGATTTATACGGGCCGCGGCTGAAAACCGTGTTTGCCACGGCGGAAGCGGTGGAGGAGGCGGTGTTCCAGGCCGATCTGGTGATCGGCGCCGTGCTGGTGCCGGGTGCGTCGGCGCCGAAGCTGGTGACGCGGGCGATGCTCAAGCAAATGCGCCCGGGCGCGGTGCTGGTCGATGTCGCGATCGACCAGGGCGGTTGCTTTGAATCGAGCCGGCCGACCACCCATGCTGATCCCACCTATATCATCGACGGCATTGTGCATTACTGCGTGGCCAACATGCCAGGCGCGGTGCCGCGCACCTCAACCTTCGCGCTGGCGCAGGCAACCTTGCCCTATGTGCTGAAATTAGCCGACCAGGGCTGGAAGGCGGCGCTCAAGGCGGACCCGCATCTGCGCGCCGGGCTGAATGTCGCCTCCGGTAAAATCGTGCATCCCGCGGTTGCCGAGGCGCTCGGCGAAACCATGGTTTCCGCCGAACAGGCCATCGCGGCCTGACGATGTCGGCCGTTCAACAAGGCGCTGACGCGGAAACCGAAGGCATTGGCGGCAGGCTAAAGCAGATGCGGCAGGTGTTCGGTTTTACCCAGCGCGAGCTTGCCCGCAGGGCAGGAGTCACCAACGGCGCGATTTCGCTGATCGAGCAGAACCGCGTCAGCCCGTCGATTTCTTCGCTGAAAAAAATCCTCGATGGCATCCCGATGTCGCTGGCGGATTTTTTCACCCTCGATCTGTCGCCTTCGGAAAGCGCGTTCTTTGGGGCTGCGGACCTTACCGAGATCGCGTTCGGCGAGCGCATCTCCTTCCGCATGGTTGGTCGCGGCCTCAAGAACCGCAATTTGCAGATGCTGCACGAGGTCTACCAGCCTGGCGCCGATACCGGCGAGGCGATGCTGCGCCATGAAGGCGAGGAGGCGGGCGTGGTGGCCAAAGGCCAGCTTTTGGTCACGGTGGGCGATCAGGAGCGACTGCTGGAGCAGGGCGACGCCTATTACTTTCGCAGCAATATTCCGCATCGCTTTAGGAATGTTTCGGAAGCCCCTTGCGAGGTGATCAGCGCCAACACGCCGCCGAGCTTCTGAAACCGACGTCACTGGAGTTTACTTGTTCGAATTTGCTTGTAAGCAAGTTTACTTTATGTTTCACTTCGATGAAGGAAATCATTGCACGCCAATGTCGGCCAGTATTCATCAGCGTAGCGCTATTCCAATTTCCCTCGTTAAGGGCAGTTCCCCGCATTCTTGTGAAACAATAGCAAATCGCCAGGCCGAGCTTTTACGGCTTTGCGCCCGTATCGGCTTTAGCCCGCCCCGCCTCTGATCCGTATTCGCCACCCGATCAAGCTGATTGGGACGGCTTGATGAAACCGATCACGTATGAGGCTGACAATGCTCGATAACATATCGCCAGAGTTTGACTTCCAGGCCGCCGACGCGGCGCATCACCTGCATCCGTTTTCCGATCACAAGGCGCTGCATCAGGAAAAAATCCGGCTCATCACCTCGGCTAAGGGCGTGTTCCTGACCGATCAGGACGGCAATGAAATTCTCGACGGCATGGCCGGGCTGTGGTGCGTTAATATCGGCTACGGACGACAGGAACTGGTCGATGCCGCGGCGTCGCAAATGGAGACCCTACCGTTTTACAACACGTTTTTCAAAACCGCGACGATGCCGGTGATCAAGCTCGCCGAACGGCTTGCCGCCATGGCCCCCGCCGGGCTGGATCATGCGTTTTTCGCCTGTTCGGGGTCGGAAGCGGTCGATACCGCGCTCCGCATGGCGCGCACTTTCTGGATCACCAAGGGCCGCCCGCAAAAGCGGGTGATTATCGGGCGGGAATACGGCTATCACGGCTCGACCACTCTGGGTTCCTCGGCGGGCGGCATGGTCGATATGCACCGGCAGGCAGGAAAGGAGCCGGATTTCGTGCATGTCGCGCCGCCTTATTGGTACGGCTATGGCGGCCAGATGAGTCCGGAAGAATTCGGCCTCTACGCGGCGCGGGAGCTGGAAAACAAGATCAAGGAGATCGGGCCGGACAACATCGCCGCCTTCATTGGCGAACCCATTCAGGGCGCCGGCGGGGTGATCATCCCGCCCGGGACCTATTGGCCGGAAGTCAACCGCATCTGCCGCGACAACGATATTTTACTCATTGCCGATGAGGTGATCTGCGGCTTTGGGCGGACCGGGCGCATGTTCGGCAGCGAAACCTACGGCATAACCCCTGATTTGATGACGCTGGCGAAGGGCATCACCTCCGGCTATATCCCGCTCTCCGCCGTGCTGGTGGGGGATCGGGTGGCGGAAGCGCTGATCAACGAGACCGGCGAGTTTTATCACGGCTTCACCTATTCCGGTCATCCGGTCGCCTGCGCGGTGGCGCTAGCCAATCTCGACATCATCGAACGGGATGGGCTTGTCGAACGGTCGTCGCGCATGGGGGCGAGGCTGCGGGACGCGCTTGAAGCGGCGCTGGGCGATCATCCGCTGGTCGGCGAAATCCGCGGCATCGGCATGATTGGCGCGATCGAACTCTCCGCCGAGAAACGCACCAGGCGGTTTTTTGAAAATCGCGGCAAGGTCGGCGCAATCTGCCGCGATTTCTGTTTTAAGGAAAACCTGGTGATGCGGGCGGTGCGCGACACCATGGTGTTCGCGCCGCCGTTGATCATTTCCGAGGCCGAAATCGATGACTTCGCCGGTCGCGCGGCCCGCGCCGTTGACGCCACCTATCAGATGGTCCGCGGCCAGATGGCCTGACCTCAGCAGGGAGAGGCGTCATGGACGTTCCGCTGAAAAATCATCAGGCGAAGCGTGATCTGCTTGCCTGCTGCGACCTGATCGAAGCCTTTATCATCGACGTGAACGGCGTGCCGCGCGGCAAATGGCTGCAAAAGGACAAGGCGGACGCGCTGCTTGGCAAGGGCATCGCCATCCCGCGCTCGGCCTATCTGCTGGATATCTGGGGGCGCGATATATTCGAGGGCGGCATCGCCTTTGATACCGGCGATCCTGACGGGCTCTGCGTCGCGGTGCCGCATAGCGTCGCCAAGATGCATTGGTCGGATGGCGAGGCGGTGCAGGCGCTGCTGACCATGCGGGAGACCGATGGCTCATTGTTCTACGCCGATCCCAGAGGCGTGCTCTCCCGCGTGCTGGAACGATTTGCCGTGCGCGGACTGACACCGGCGCTGGGGGTTGAACTGGAATTCTATCTGGTCGATCCGACGCGGCCGGGTGGCCAGCGCATCGCGCCCAGAGGCGCCGATGAAAGCTTCTGGCGCGGCTGGCAAAGCGACACGATGGGATTATGGGAAATCCACGACTACGAACCGATCCTGCGCGACATGCTGCGCGCCGCCGATGCCCAAGGCATCGCGCTCGATACACTGATCAGCGAAAACGGGCCAGGCCAATTCGAGGTGACGTTGCGTTACGCCAGCAATGCGATGCTGATCGCCGATTCCGCCGTGCTGTTCAAACGCTCGATCAAGCAGATCGCCCGCAAGCATGGGTTGGCCGCGACCTTCATGGCCAAGCCGTTCGGCAACTGGGCAGGCAGCGGCATGCATGCGCATATGTCGGTGCTCGATGGCGAAGGACATAACATCTTTACCGGCGACGCGGAACGTCCATCGCCGGCGCTGTATCAGGCCATTGGCGGCCTGGTGCATGCCATGCCGGACACCATGCTCACTCTGGCGCCGCACGCCAATTCCTTCCGCCGCTTCGCGCCCGGCACCCATGCGCCGGTGAATGGCGATTGGGGGCATGACAACCGGATGGCGGCGATCCGGGTGATCAACGCGGAACCGCGCGCGGCGCGAATTGAGCATCGCGTGGCCGGGGCGGATTGCAATCCTTATCTCGCTTTCGCGGCATTGCTTGGCGCGGTTCTGGAGGGTATCGAGACCGGCGCTGATCCCGGCCCGGAGACTTTGGGCGACAAGACCGGGGCGCTGGCGCCGAAGCTTCCCATAGCCTGGACCGCCGCCGCCGACCGCTTCGCCAAATCCGAGTGCGTGGGGCGGATTTTCGGTGAAAAATTCCAGTCGATCTTCGCCGCCTGCAAGCGGCAGGAAATCGCCGAGTTCCGGCGACGCATTTCCGATGTCGAATATGACGCCTATTTGAAAAACGCATGAAATGACCAAGGAAGTCACTGTCGCGGCTACCCAGATGGCCTGCGGCGAGGATCGAGAGGCTAACATCATGCGCGCCGAGGCCTTGGTGCGGCGAGCGGCCCAGGATGGCGCTAACATCATCTTGTTGCAGGAATTGTTCGAGACGCCGTATTTTTGTCAGGATCAGATCGCCGCGCATTTCAAACTGGCGTCACCGCTCGGCGAAAATCCGGCGGTCCGGCATTTCCAGAAAGTCGCGGCGGCGCTTGGCGTGGTCTTGCCTATTTCGTTTTTTGAACGCGCCGGTCAAAGCTTTTTCAATACGGTCGCGATCATCGACGCAGACGGCGCCGTGCTCGGGGCATACCGCAAATCGCATATCCCTGATGGTCCGGGTTATACCGAGAAATTCTATTTCTCGCCCGGCGATACCGGGTTCAAGGTGTGGAACACCCGCTTTGCCCGTATCGGCGTCGGCATCTGCTGGGATCAGTGGTTTCCTGAATGCGCGCGGGCGATGGCGCTGCTCGGCGCGGAGTTGCTGTTCTACCCGACCGCCATCGGCTCCGAGCCGCAGGACGCCTCGCTTGATTCGCGCGACCATTGGCAGCGCGCCATGCAAGGCCACGCGGCGGCGAACCTGATGCCGCTGGTGGCCAGCAACCGGACCGGCATCGAGGCCGGGGCGCATGACGCCAGCATCACCTTCTACGGCAGTTCCTTCATTGCCGATCATCATGGGGCGAAGGTAGCGGAAGCCAACCGGACGGACCAATCAGCGCTGACGGCGCGCTTCAATCTCGATGAAATCGCCGCCGCGCGCGCCGCTTGGGGCGTGTTCCGCGATCGCCGGCCCGATCTCTATAAGCCCTTGCTCGCCTTGGACGGGCAAGCCGCATGACCCTCGCCACCCCGCGCGGCGATGGCTTCGCCATGCCGGCGGAATGGGCGGCGCATGAGCGCTGCTGGATGATCTGGCCGGAGCGCCCGGATAACTGGCGCGATAACGCGGCGCCGGCGCAGCAGGCTTTCGCCGCCGTGGCGGCGGCGATTGCGCGCTACGAGCCGGTGACGATGCTGGCCTCGCCTGACCAGATAGCGGCGGCGCGCGCGGCGCTGCCCGCGTCCGTCGAAGTCATGGCGCTGCCGAGCGACGACGCCTGGGCGCGCGATATCGGCCCCAGCTTCGTCACCAATGGCAGGGAATTGCGCGGCGTCGATTGGCGGTTCAATGCCTGGGCCGGGTTGTACGCCCCTTATGACGCGGATGATCGGCTGGCCTCGGCTCTATGTGAACATCTCGGCTTGCCCTGCTATCGCGCGCATTTCGTTCTGGAGGGCGGCGCGATCCATGTCGATGGCGAGGGCGCCGCCCTGGCCACCGAGGCCTGCCTGCTCGATCCGGCGCGCAACCCCGGCGTGACACGCCAACAAATGGAGAGCTGGCTTGCCGATTATCTCGGTATCCGGAAAATCATCTGGCTAGGGCAGGGGATTCCCGAAGATGAAACCGGCGGCCATATCGACAATCTCGCCTGCTTTGCGGCGCCGGGCAAGGTGTTGCTGGCCTGGTGCGATGATCCCGCCGATCCGCATCATGCGGTGTCGCGCGATGCCGAGGCGCGCCTCCGGCGTCACGGCATCGAGATCGTAAAATTGCCGATGCCGCCGCCGCTCTTCATCATCGAAGCCGAGGCGGCGGGGATTCAGCCGGGCGGCACTAATATGGCGCGGGACGCCGGCGCGCGGCTCGCCGCATCCTACGTTAATTTTTATCTGGCCAATGGCGCGGTGATCGCCCCCGCCTTTGGCGCGGCGACCGATCATGCCGCCAGGTCCATACTCGCGGACGCCTTTCCTGGCCGCGATATCGTCATGCTGCCGGCGCGCGAAATTCTGCTTGGCGGCGGCAATATCCACTGTATTACGCAGCAGCAACCAAAATCCGCTGCGTAAAATCAAAAAGCCGCATGGATCAAAAAGCGGCCAGAGCGCCAGAACAAATGCCAGAACACGGGTCAGGGGTTGTCAACAAGGAGCAGACAAATGAACACAGAACTAAGGGCGAATTCTCTTTCGTTCATGGAATCCATCGTGATGGGGATCGCGGGCAGCGCGCCCGGCTATACCATCGCGGTCACTGCCGCCACGCTGATCGGCACCGCCGGATTATTATCGCCCGGCAGCCTGCTGATCTTCGCGGTGCCGATGCTGGGCATCGCCGTCGCCTACAAGGCGCTGACCAAACGGATGACCAATGCCGGCGCCGCCTATGACTGGACCACTCGCGTCTTCGGCAAATTCATGGGGTTTTTCTCCGGCTGGGCTTTGCTGGTTGCCTCGATGGTGTTCATGGTTACCGGCAGCCTGCCCATCGCCACCGCGACGCTGAATTTCATCGCGCCGGCGCTGGTTAAAAGCGTCTATGTCACCACTCTGGTCGCCACCTTCTGGTTCCTGCTGATCGCCGCTGTGCTGATCATCGGCATCAAGATCACCAGCCGCATCCAGGTGATCATGACCTCAATCGAGCTGGCGATCCTGGCGGCGGTCGCCATCGCCGCCTTCGTCCACACCGCGAGCCATGGCGCGGTAAACCCGTTCTCCTGGTCCTGGTTCGGCTTTCACTACACCGCCGCCGGCTTCGGCGCCGCCGCTTTGGTGGTGGTGTTCTTCTACTGGGGCTGGGACGTGACCTCTAACCTCGCCGAGGAAACCAAGGACGGCGCCAGCAATGCCGGCAATGGCGGGTTCGGCAGCGTCTTTGTCACCATCGCCTTCTATGTCGCCTTCACCTTGGCCGCCTTGTTCCTGTTCACGCTGAAGGACGCGCAGGGCTATAGCGACAATATCGTCTATCAGATCGCCGTCGCTTCCGGCCTTGGCCGCACCGGCGGGCTGTTCGCTTCCATCGCGGTGATCCTCTCCTCCATCGCAACCCTAGAAACCACGATGCTGCAATTCTCCCGCACCATGTTCGCCATGGGCCGGGACGGCGCGATGCCGACGCGCTTCGGCGTGGTCGATCAGCGCACGCAAACGCCGGTGCGGGCGATGGTTTTGCTCATCGGCGTCGGGCTGGTGGTGCTGTGGGTGTCCTCGCTGCTGCCTTCGGTGAACGCCATCATCACAGATTCGGTGAACGCCATCGCCATCCAGGTCGCCTATTATTACGGGCTGGCCGGGCTGGTCGCCGCCTGGATGCTGCGCGATCTCTACAAGGAATCGGTGGCCCGCTGGATCGGCCTCTGCCTGTTCCCGGCGGCCAGCGCGATTTTCCTCTTCGTCATGGCGATCTACGCGATCACCACCTTCAACAAGGTGACCAATATTGTCGGCATTGGCGGGCTGGTGATCGGCATCTTGTTCTTCCGCCCGAAGCGGACGGTGGTGCCAACCGCGCCGATGACGGCGGCGGCGGAATAGCCTATTTCCGGAGGATCACCGCGCCATGCCGCGTCTCCGACGGCAGGCAGAGCGCTGCGATTTCCGGCGCTAACTCGACGGGTTGCGGCAATGTGGCCGCATCCTCGCTTGGATAGGCGGCGGCGCGCAGGCCGGTTGCCACCTTGCCCGGGTCGAACAGGTTGATGCGCAGCGTGGTGCTGGCCACTTCCTGCGCCCAAGCCAGCGCCAGATTGTGCCGCGCCGCCATGGTCGCGCCATACATGCCCCAATAGGCGCGTGGACGCAGGGCATGGCCGGTGGTGAGGATCACTGCCCGGCCATGCCTTGCCGCGCAAAGCAGCGGTTCGGTGGTGCGGATCAACCGCCAGGTGGCGGTGAGGTTGATCCCCTGCGTTGATTCCCATTGCTCCGGCATGCTGTGGGAAATGGGCGTCAGCAGCCCCAGGCTGCCCGCCGCGTGGACGAAAATGTCGAGCCGGCCAAACCGTTCATACAGGCTGGGACCGATCGCGTCGGTCATTTCGCCTCGGGTGAGATCGGCGGGCAGCAGCGTCGCCTCGCCGCCGAGCGCGCGGATGGCATCATCGGTCGCCGCCAGCCCGATATCGTCGCGCGCCGCGATCACCACATGGGCGCCAAGCCGCGCCAGTTCGATAGCGGTTGCCGCGCCCAAGCCACGGCTCGCCCCGGTCACCAGGGCAATGCTGCCGCCGAGCGGCCTCGCGCCGAGCGGCCTCGCGGTGAGCGGTCTTGGATTACCGGCGCTTGTTGACAAAGGCGCTGACGCCTTCTTGCGCGCAAGCCTCCATCATGTTGCAGGCCATCGCCTCGCCGGCCACTTCATAGGCGGCTGCGATGCCGCATTCGATCTGGCGATAGAACTGCGCCTTGCCGATGGCTATGGCGTCAACCGGCTTTGCCAGAATGGCGGTGACCAGGCGCTCGATCTCGTCATCCAGCGCATCGGCGGGAACCGCGCGGTTGATCAGGCCGCGCCTCGCCGCCTCGGCGGCATCGATCATCTCGCCAGTCAGCAGCATTTCCATTGCCTGCTTGCGCGAAATGTTGCGGGAAAGCGCCACGCTCGGCGTCGAACAGAACAGGCCGAGATTAATGCCCGAGACCCCAAAACGCGCGCTCTCCGCTGCCACCGCGAGATCGCACATGGCGACCAGCTGGCAGCCCGCCGCGGTCGCGACGCCCTGGACCCGGGCAATGACCGGCTGCGGCAGCGCCTGGAGCGCCAGCATCACCCGGCTGCACCGGGCGAATAAATCCCGATACTCATCCTGAGCCGAATGCCCAAGCATTTCCTTCAGGTCATGCCCGGCGCAAAACGCGCGTCCTTCCGCGGCAAGCACAACAACCCGCGCCCGGTGATCCTCGCGCAGATCATCCAGCGCAGTTTGCAGCGCGCCCAGCATCGCGTCCGACAGCGCATTGAAGGCAGCGGGCCGGTCCAGCGTCAGCCTGACCACGCCGCGCGCGTCGCGTTCGATCCGCAGCGGCGCTCGTTGTTCGGTCAATGCGTCCATGGCGGGATTATGGATCAGGGCGCCCTGATGAACAAGCCGATGGTCAGCGCGATCCCGATGATCACGACGCCGGCGCGCAACACGCGCTCGTTCACCCGCTTTAGCGCGTAAACGCCAAGCTGGCCGCCGATGATCGCCGCCACCGCGACATCCAGCACGAGCCGCCAAGCGATAGCCGCCTTGAACAGGAAAATCACCACGGCCGCCGCATTCATCACCCCCGCCAGCACGTTCTTGCTGGCGCCCGCCGCGCGTATCGCCTGTCCGGCGGCAGTGAGCGCCGCCAGCATCAGAATGCCGATGCCGCCGCCAAAATAGCCGCCATAGATTCCGATAATGAATTGGATGATCATGGCGACGCGCGGCCCTAATCCCGCTGCTGCCTGCGCGTCCGGCGGACGGCGGAAAAAACTGCCCCAGGCGAAAACCGCCGTGGCGAACAGCACCAGATACGGCACCAGCCTGGCGAACAGGCTGGACGGGGTGGCGAGCAGCAGCAAAGCGCCGATGCCGCCGCCGATTAGGCTGATCCAAAACAAGGCGGCAAAGCTTACGCCCGCGGCGCCGGACACCATGGCGCGCCCGGCAAGCCCCGTCGTGATCTGCTGGGGAAACAAGGCAATTGTGGAGGTAATATTGGCGGCGCGGGCATCCAGCCCGGCATAGAGCAGCGCCGGAAAGAGGACAAACGTGCCGCCGCCGGCCAGCGCATTGGACGCGCCCGCCGCGAATGCGGCAAGGATTAGGATAATCATGTGCAACGCCATTAACGCGGCTTAGTGCGGCTCAGGCCGCCTCCGCCAAAATCAGGCGGCGCCGGCGCGACGGCTGCAGCGGCATTACCGCCATCACATCCTTGCTGGCTTCGGCGAGAATCACCCCTGCCATGCCATGCATGACAAAGGGTCCGACACGTTCGGCGAGATCGGCGGCGCCTAATGCTAGCTTGCCGCCGAAGGGCGGCAGATACAGCATGGTATCGCGCCTTTCCGTCCGAAATAGGCAGGAATTTAGCAGGCGGCCGAGCTGTGAAGGCGAGTAGGGATGGCCATAGCCGAACGGTGTGCGGTCGAGATAGGCCCAGATGGAACTGCGGTTCGGCACGACAACCAGCAATTTCCCGTCATCCTTGAGTACCCGCCAGACCTCGCGCAAGGAGCGTTTGACATTCTCCGCCTGTTCCAGCCCGTGTATCATCAGCACCTTGTCGAAGCTGAGATCGGGAAAGGGCAGGGCATCCTCCTCCGCCGTGCAGGACAGGTTGGCGCTGTGCAACGGCCAGCGCGCCACGCCGATCTGTCCTGGGGTAAGGGCGATGGTGCGCGCCGCCTGCTCTCGCCAGAGTCGCAAATAGGGCGCCGCATAGCCGATGCCGAGCACCGCTTCGCCGCGCAGATCCGGCCAGAGCGCCGATAGCCGCGCCCGGATCAGCCGCGCTGCCGTCATGCCCAGCCTGGTGCCGTAGAAATCGGCTGCATCGGTCGCATCTATGGCCATGGCGCTATCATAGCAATAAATTAGGCAAAGGGGTATCAATATGGCTTTAACCATGCGGCGCGTGCCGATGCTCAGCGATAATTACGCGTGGCTGCTGACGGATCAGGCAACCGCCATAGCCGGTTTCGTTGATCCGGCGGATGCGGATGCGGCCATGGCGGCTGTGCAAGCCGCGGACGGCAGGCTCGATTTCATTCTGCTCACCCATCACCATGACGACCATATCGCGGGCGCGGCCAAGCTCGCGGCCATGACAGGCGCTAAAACCGTCGGCAACCAAGCGGACCAGCGGCGTCTGCCGAAGCTGGATATCGCGCTGGCCGAAGGCGATGATTTCATGCTCGGCGATGCGAAAGCCCGCATTATTGATACGCCCGGCCATACTGTCGGTCACATCGCCTACGCCTTCGAGGCCGATTCGGTGCTGCTCAGCGGCGACACGCTGTTCAGCCTCGGCTGTGGCCGGTTGTTCGAGGGCAGCGCCGAGCAGATGTTCGGCAGCCTGCGCAAGCTGGCGGCGCTGTCACCTGAAACAATGATCTGCTGCGGCCATGAGTACACCCAGTCGAATGCCCGCTTCGCGCTGTCGGTCGATGCCGGCAACGCGGCGCTGCAAGCCCGCGCGGCGGAGGTGGACCGGCTGCGCGCTTCAGGCGAGGCGACGGTTCCGGTCCGGCTGGCCAGCGAGCTTGCGTGCAACCCGTTCCTGCGCGCCAAGGATGCTGGCGAGTTGGGCCGGCTGCGCCAGGCCAAGGACAATTTCCGCGGGTAACGTCATCAAACAATCATCCTCTATTCAGTAGCCCTAACCTAAATTAGCAAAAGTTTTTTGCTGCTTTTTTACAAAAAAGCAGCGCTTGCTTACTTTCACTTTAAGGTCGCTTGCTCATGAGCAAAAAGCATCATTTCGGCGCCGAACGCCCCTCCCAGCGTCAACCGCATTCACAGCTGAGCCCGCTCTACCATGGCAGCCCATTCGAGCCTTTGCCGACGCCGACCGGCGCGGCGCCGTACCGGCTTGATCTTGCCAAGATCATCCCGGCGCAGGTCGCGGCGATGACGAAATCTGGCGGCATGGCGCTGCATATGGTGGGCGACACCGGCGGCGTGCAGGACCCGACGCCGCAGCTTCTAGTCGCTGCCGGCATGGAGGCTGACGCGGCGGTGGCAAGCGCGCTCGGCAAGCCGGCGTTTTTCTATCATTTGGGCGACGTGATCTATTTCGATGGGCAGGTGGATCAGTATTATCCGCAATTTTATCTGCCCTATGAGCATTACCCGCTGCCGATGATGGGGATTCCCGGCAACCATGACGGCGATATTTACGACAGGGGAAAGCTGGTCGATAATGTGCCTTCGCTCACCGGCTTCGTGCGGAATTTCTGCGCGACGGAAGCGGGCGTGCATAATCCCGAAGCGCGGGAGACGCCGCGCACCGCGATGATCCAGCCCAATGTGTATTGGACGCTGGAGACGCCGTTCGCCACCTTTATCGGGCTTTACACCAACGTGCCGGAGGGCGGCGTGGTGCATCCGGACCAGGCGGATTGGCTCAAGGGCGAGTTTACCGATGCCGACAAGGACAAGCCGGTGATCCTCGCCCTGCATCACCCGATCCACTCGCTCGACGCCTATCACAGCGGCAGCCGCACCATGGCGGCGCTGCTGGAGGACGCCATCAGCGCCACGGGACGGACGCCGAGCATCGTCTTCGCCGGGCATGTGCATAACTACCAGCGCTTCACGACACGGCGCGCCGATGGCGTGCTGCCGTTCATCGTGGCCGGGCAGGGCGGCTATCACAACCTGCACCGCATGGCGAAGGTGAATGGCGCCGACATCATTACGCCCTATGTTGCGCCGAACGATCCGAAGGTGACGCTGGAGAGCTATTACGATGACCGGTTCGGTTTCCTGCGCCTGGAAATCACCGCCGAAATCCTAGAGGTGCAGACCTACACAGTGCCGCGCCCGCAGGAGCCGTACCGCACGCCGCCGCGCCTCTATGACCGGATGCGGCTCGACTGGCGGGCGAGGACACTTGTGACCTAAATTATTCAAGGACTAGGCGCATATTCCGGCGAACTGACAGAAATCAGTTTCAACCAGCCCTGAAATTTGTTCAGGCCCCATGCTGCTGCTGTAGCCTAGCAACCGCCGCCAAGACCAAGTTAAGAAAGAAGGCGCCAAGCCAAAGCCAAACGGCTGACCCGGATACGAATTGAGCGTGGAACCGATCATCAACTTCAAAGTCAAAGACAAACGCGGGTAAGAGGGCCGTTAACGCTAAAATCATCATGATTATGGCCGTTCTTAGCTTGGGGGGCCTGCATAGTAACGTTGTAACGACACTGACCGCCAAAGGTATGTTCGCGTACCATGCGAAGCTGCCCGCCAAGGGTCCTAGCCAGCCTAGCTCAGCAAGAATATACCCATGAGGTTGAATCGATTTCTGAATCCCGAATTCCGTCGTTATGTCAATGTAACTGGCGAAAAGAGCTGTTACCCAAAGATAAATAATTCCAATGGACCCAATTCTATAGGTCAATAAGTGCTTTCCTCTATCAAAGCGCCCGCTTTGCCTTCGAAGCACCGCTACATCCTGTCCAAGCTTAACCTTCTAATGGCGTACAGGTTCTTGTCCGCAAGCGACGCTTCATGCCGATAATGTTTCGCCATCCAGATTGAACATGCTGTTAAAATACCTTCGGTTTGGCCAGTCATAGGTCAGATGTGGAACCGAAACAAGTTGAAGCTTTGATAGGGGCTGTCTCACGAAAATATCATCTTGCCACGTGAGCGTGATCCAAAACTTAATGGCGCGCCGATCAGTACTCTTTATACTGGTGCCATGTCCGCAACGATCATCCAAAAACGCCGGGTCGCCAGGCGGCGCTGGTTCGCGCCGCCCTGGCGCGATCCCGCCGGACGATTTTCCTGGCTCAAGACCATCGCCCTCGCCCTTTGCATCGCGCCGGCGGTTTACATGGGCTTTCTTTGGATCACCGAGGGTTTGGGCCCCAGGCCGATCACTCAGCTCATGCTCGATACCGGCATTTGGGCCATCCGCTTCCTGCTGGTCTCGCTCGCCATCACCCCGGCGCGCACGCTGCTCGACTGGCCGCGCGTGGTGCAGCTTCGCCGCATGATGGGGTTGGCGGCGGCGGCCTACACCATCGCGCATCTGATCTTCTACGCGGCGCAGCAGAATTTCGCCTGGGGCTTCGTGCTGCATGAGATGTTTTTCGTGTTCTACCTGCTGCTCGGCACCATCGCGACGGTTGGTTTTATCGTTCTTGCCATGACCTCATCGGATGCCGCGATATCCCGGCTGGGCCGCAACTGGAAGCGGCTGCATTGGCTGGTCTATCCTATCGCCATCCTGTCCTTCTGGCATTTCTTCCTGACCCAGAAGGTGGAGATCACCCTGGCGGCGGTCCCTGCCGGCCTGCTGATCTGGCTGCTGCTCTGGCGGACTGAACCCGCGGCGCTCCGCCGGAGCTGGACCGGACTGATCGGCTTGAGCCTCGCCGTGATTGTGATTACGGCTTTGGGGGAAGCTGGCTGGTACGCGTTCAAGTCAGGCATTAACCCGCGTCTGGTGCTGGATGCCAATTTTAGCGTCATGCGGCTGAGCCCCGCCATGCTGGTTGCCGCCGATCTCGGCCTGCTCATCCTCCTGGTGGGCTTGCGCCGGATCAGCCATGGCAGGCGCATCGCATCCTCCACCGCGCGTAGCTCCTGAGCTTGGGCTCCTGACTTTGCTTGGCGTGTTCGCTGTGGCCATGTTAATCGTGGCGGCATCAGCGATCAGGAGAGAGGCGACTCCATGCCTGACTATAGCTTCGAGGCTCGGCTCGGCTGTCTGGTAGCTGGGGTGGATGAGGTAGGGCGTGGCCCTCTGGCGGGTCCGGTGCTGGCGGCGGCGGTGATCTTGCCCGCCTCTTGTCCAGAGCGCTTAGCGGAGGCGCTGGATGATTCAAAGCGTCTGACAGCCGCTCAGCGCTGCCATGCCGCCGCGCTGCTTATCGAATATGGCGCGGAGATTGGCATTGGCGCCGCTTCGGTGACTGAAATCGCCCGCATCAATATCTTGCACGCCAGCCTGCTCGCGATGCGCCGGGCGGTAAAGCGCCTGCCGCGCCGGCCCGACCATGTGCTGGTCGATGGCAACCGCGCGCCGGCGCTCGACATGCCCTGCAGCGCGCTGATCGGCGGCGATGGCCTAAGCCTGTCGGTCGCCGCGGCCTCGATCATCGCCAAGATCACGCGGGACCGGCTGATGACCCGGCTGGATGCGCGTTACCCCGGCTTCGCCTGGGCGCGCAACGCCGGCTACGCCACGGTAACCCACCGGACCGCGATCATGACAATCGGCGTTACGGCGCATCATCGGGCCGGCTTCGGGCCGCTGTTATCGTAGCGGCTCGCGGCTGCGGTCCTGCAGCAGGGCGATCGCCCCGGCAGCCAGCGCGGCGCCAAACACTAAATACCACGAGGGCGCGATCTTGATGCCGGTCAACTTGATAAGGCCCAACACCACGATAGGGGCGGTGCCGCCGGCGATGCCAAGGCCGATATTAAACGCGACGGAATAGCCGCTGAGGCGATATTTAGAGGGAAAGATTTCCGTCATCATCGCGGGTTCCGCGCCCATCACGAAAGACATGGCGATCCCCAAAGCGAGTTGCGCCGCCCAAAAGCCGCCAATCCCGCCGCCATGGGCGAGAATAAAGGCTGGTATCGCCAAAACTAAAGTCGAGCCAAAAGCAAGGATCAACATGCTTCGGCGGGTGATGACGTGATCGGTTAGCCAGCCCGAGAGCGGCACCAGAATAAGCGCGAGGGCCTGGGCAACCGTATTGACCGGCAAAGCCTGCGCCACGGAAATATCGCCGAATGTGCCGGCAAAGCTCGGCAGGAACACCATGGACAGGTAAAAGCTCACCCCGTATCCGGCGGTGAACAGCATGGCCACGATCATCAGCCGGGGATTCTGCACGAACGCCTCCTTGAGCGGGAATTTTGGCGCTGTCTCGGCTTCGGGCTGGTAGCCGGTTTCGGTCAGCCGGCTCCTGATGATGATGGCGAATATCGCGATGACGCCGCCGATCAGGAAGGGCGCGCGCCAGACGCCATGATCCAGCGCCGCCTTGCTGGCAAGGTTCAGCGTCAGCGCGGCGACTGCGGCGGCGAGCAGAGACCCGCCCATCGAGCCGATATTGGCGAAACTGCCGGCAAAGCCGCGATGGCCGCGCGGCGCGGTTTCCACGAGATAGGCAACTGAGCCGGTGAACTCGCCGCCGACGGAAAATCCTTGAAAAATGCGCACCATCAACAACAAGAGAGGCGCTGCGATGCCGATGCTTTTATAGGTGGGCAAGAAGCCGATCAACGTCGTCGCGGCGCCCATCAGCACCACGGAGAGGATCAGCACCGCATGCCGGCCGATCCGGTCGCCAATATGGCCGAACACCACGCCCCCCAGCGGACGCACCGCGAAGCCGATGGCAAAGCCGCCATAAACGAACATGAGCGATGCGACATGGTCATGCGACGGAAAAAACAGCCGGCCAATAACCGGCGCCAGAAACCCATAAAGCCCAAAATCATACCACTCAAGCAGATTGCCAATCGCGCCCGCGGCAAGGCTTTGAATTGAAAAACTCGTTCGATGATTAAGCAAGCTCTGTTCTGGCTGAGGCATTAGCCAGGCCATACTGCAGAATGGCCTAAGGCCATACTGAATATTTAGCCGGGTTTCGCAGTGTCTAATTTTGAGCTGCGACTTGGATAGGTTGGGTGGTGTTTCAGCGTGCCGTAAGAATTAGGGATTCTGTCCCGCCCGCCCTGCGATTGCTTGCGTAAGCCATACGGTACGACCACCTCCGGTCCGCCAATCTTCAACTGCGTGAGCGATGACCTCAAACCCGATGCGGCGGAGTTGGTCTCTGTACTCATCGGCGCTCAGGCTGGCGTGATAAAGCGGGTCGCCTCGATATTCTCCAACAGCTTCACCATGACTTGGCCCGCTATTGAACATCAGCACGGACGAAGGTGCTGCGTGTTGGGCGAATACGCCGAACATGCGGCGCTGGTCGTCAGGTTTGAGATGAAAGAAACTGTCCCAGGCAAGCACGCCGTCAAACCGGCGGGAAAGCTGTAGCGATCGCATGTCTCCGACCAGCCATTCCTGATCGGAAAGGCGTTGCTGGCACAAGGAAATGAGGGTGCGCGAGGAATCAACGCCTGTCACATGGAAGCCATGTTCAACCATATACTGCGCAACCGGCGAACCTGAACCGCAACCCAAATCAAGGATATTCGCGGCGCTTGGCAAGGCCGCGATAAAACGGTCGTGCCACGGTTTGTCGTTCCACTCTGCCATTTGCCGATCAGCATCCCATGCGCGAGCGTGACGCTCGTAATGGTCAATAATGCGACCTGCCAGTCCCTGCACGCCTCAAAATCTTTCAAACTTAGCAATGCGCAATAGGATGCGCGAAAGTGAAACTTTCCGCGCTTTATTTCGAAGAACAGCGCATTACTACTCAAACCAGTTAAATTCGGCCCGGCTATACGCTTCAGGCGTTAAACGGAAAGTGAGTTCTAACCAAAGATAGAAGAGAATGTTTTAGCGTATGCAGCATAATTCGCGGGGTCTTGCAGGTGGTGCAGCAGGCGCAATGACAGATCGACCATGGTGCGGCACTTGGAGACGACCTTTGTCTTACGGCGGAACCGGGCCAAGTAATGGCGGACGTTGCTGTTGTCCTGCTCGATGGGGAATGTCAGGTCCTTGCCGGTGAAAAGTTGATCCTCCGGGATCACCCGGTGGTAACCTTCCCAATCATCGGTAATAAACGTTTTGCCGCTCATACCGATCTTGTCGAGCAACCGGCGGCAGGTTGCATCATCACGCTGACCCAGAACCCAGGCCACAACGCGCCGTGTATCAAGGTCATAGGCACGCCAGACCCACAGCTTGGCAGTCTTTTTTTCAAATAATGCCACATCTCGTCCACCTCGACTGTGGCCACCTCGGCTGGAACTTCAGGTTCCGGCAAAGCAGACGCCTCGGCCCGCACCCATTTCAGCACCGCCACGTCGCTCACACCTAGTAGGCGCCCAATCATGCTGAAACTCATGTTCCCCATCCCATAAAGCAGGATGGCCAGCGCCTTCATCGCGGGTGGCTTGCCTCGTGCCGGGGTATCCGTGAAGTTGCAGCCACAATCACGACAACGATAACGTTGGTGACCTCGCACTACGCCGCTTTTCACATAGTCCGACCGCTCACACCGTTTGCAGCACAGCCCATCTGCTGACACCATCAGCCTCCATCACCAAGGCCAGTATAATATCACCTTCAATAGATATCTCAAGTTAGAACTCTCAACGGAAATTCAAACTGAGACACTACCCAAATTTTTGCTCGGGATGACGCAGATGCCAGAGCCTCTCATGCGCCGCCACAAGATTTTCAATGCTTTTCCGGCGATTGGCGTCAGGCGCCGTGGGCCGGCGGTTCAGCATTAGCTCCAGTATATGCAGCAGGCGCTGAGCGATTTCATAATCATCCTGATCACAAGCATGATGAAATGCAATCAATATCTTGTCTGATAAGCGGCGGCTATACCTGACCGGCGCGCCACCAGATTTGCCGCCGAGATCGGCGACTGCATCATCATCTACATCAACATCACTGTCATTATCATTTGCCACGTGATTCAATCCAATCTTGTTTATCAGTAATAAACAATACTTCATGTAATCCTGTTAGGGGAGATGAAAAATAACAGCCTTGTGCGAATCGGCGGCATAGCAGCAAAAATATCATCACATATCCGTCATTGCCAAGCTTGCCGCCTGCGGATTGAATTCTGCGAAAGCATCCTCCCAAGATCCCTTCGTCGACGCCTTACTGTACTCGGTTGCCCGATTTTCAAAGAAATTCGCATGCTCCACCGCATTTAGCATGTCATCGAGCCAAGGCAGAGGATTTTTTTCAACATAAAAGATCGGCTCCAGACCGAGCTGCAACAGCCGCCGGTCAGCAATGAACCGAATATATAATTTTACCTCCGCAGCCGTCAGTCCCTCTACCGCGCCGGATTCGAATGCCAGATCGATAAACGCATCCTCATGCTCAACGATAGTAGAACAAGACAAATAAATTTCCTGACGTAAGTCATCGGTCCAAATTTCCGGATTTTCTGAAATAAAGGTACGAAAGAGGCGAATAATTGAGATACAGTGCAAGCTTTCGTCACGCACAGACCAAGAGATAATTTGACCCATGCCTTTCATCTTGTTGAAGCGAGGAAAATTCAACAAAATTGCAAAAGACGCGAAGAGCTGCAGCCCTTCGGTGAAAGCACCGAACGCCGCCAAAGTCTTGGCGATTTCATGCTTGCTGTCGACGCGAAAGCCATGCATGTAATCGTATTTATCCTTCATTTCTTTGTACTTCATGAAGGCGGAGTATTCGACTTCTGGCATGCCTACCGTATCGAGCAAATGCGAGTAGGCGGCGATATGCACGGTTTCGATATTCGAAAACGCCGATAGCATCATCAGCACTTCGGTAGGTTTGAAGACTTGGCTGTAATGCTTCATGTAGCAATTATTCACTTCAACATCCGCTTGGGTGAAAAACCGGAAGATTTGCGTCAGCAGATTTTGCTCGCTCTTCGTAAGGTTCCTGTGCCAATCCTTCACATCGTCCGCCAACGGCACTTCCTCGGGGAGCCAATGCACGCGCTGCTGGGTCAGCCAAGCTTCATAGGCCCAAGGATAGCGAAAAGGCTTATACACCGGATTTTCCGTCAGCAGGTTGAACGAGGCAGGTTGTTCTGCATGGGCGGACATAGAGACCATCCTTGGTTGAGTAGGTTTATGCTGCGACAAAGCCGTCGACGCGACTCTGCAAAGCGCAAGACTACCCTATCCAGGGCTACAAGACACTAGCTGATGGAACTTTATCCGTCGCCTGATCGTTTTGGGAGACGATGAAGTTGCTTGTGATTCATGAAAGCGAGTGGGTTTGATTCAAGCGCGGCAACCGCAAAATCAGGGGAATTTATTTCCTTCTTGAACAAAAAGCGAAGCTCTTGGAACCGCTAGAGAGTCAAGCAATAAACTGCAAAAGGCTTGACCTGTAACATGGATTAGGGCGGGGCAGCCCGAACAAAGAGCCGATGTGTCCGCTATTGCTTTAAATTAAGCCGATCTCGCCTGCCGCGCGTCCGGTAGGCTAGGAGGCAGCCGAGCAAAGCGGTGCCAAACATCAAGATGGAAGCCGGTTCGGCGACCGCCACGGGAACCAGGGAGACCGCGTCAATCTCGTTGCCGCCATTCTGACTATACCCAGGGATGTCCAGCGCGGCAAAACGCAGCGCCTCCGACGGCGCCGTGGCTTTAACGACAAAGCTGTTCAAATTCCAGTCCATCGAACCGGGAGCGCCGCTGCTGAAATCTGTCGCCACCGTTGCGCCGCCGAACGTCACTCTCGCCTCTTGCTGCCCGTAACCTGGGCGGCTGCCATAGGCCCAGGACAGGATGTACTGGCCGCCGACGGTCAAATTCGACACGGTTTGGCTAATCGTATCGAAGGTATTGCCATTTAATTCGGCGCTTTGCCGGCCCGCGTAAGCCGGTCCCCCAAGGATATTGGTATAGTCGATTTCCAGTTCATTATGATTGCTGGTCCAACCGGGAACCGAACCGTTGGAAAAAATCTGATATCCCTTGCCGACATCTGGCAACTCGAACGAGCCGTCGATGATTAAATTCGCGTGGGCGGTGCCCAGCGTCGCGCAAAACAAGGCGGCGGCAAGATAATAGACGCGCATGAATAAGCCTTTGGCTGCAAGATTATAAAATCGCCTGATGGATAATTGAAAAAGCTTAAAAATTGGTGAACAGCTTGCGATAAGCAGACAGGCTGTGGCGTTACGCAACTTCCGCCGCCGCGATTTCGGCGATCGTCACGTTCGGCTGAGGATCAAGCCCGTCATCCAGCTTCCAGGCGGCTGAAAGTCCAGCGTAGGCGAGCACCCATTGCAGCAGGCGCGAGTGGTCAATTCCTGAAGCCTCAGCCACCACTTGAATTTGCCGCTGCAAGCGTCCGGGCGATGCGGCGATGGCCGTATCAGGATTGCAGAACAGGTTGGCATAATCAAAGCCGCGTTCGCCCCGCAAAGCTTTCGGATCAATCGCCAGCCAGCCGCGCTTGCCAAAATCAAGGATGTTGCCGTGATGAATATCGCCATGCAGCGCCACCACATCGCGCGGCGCCGCGAGCAATTCTCTCGCGGCCGAGGCGCTTTGCCGGAAAACCCCGCCATGGCGGGAAGCGGCAGGCCATAGCGCGCGAAACCAGCAGTCGAGCGGCGTCAGGCGTGGCATCGGGGCGCGCCGCGGCGCATGCAGCGCGCCGGCCACCGCGCAGATAACGCGGCTGGCTTCATCATCGCGGTCACCCCATGACATGTTGGCGAGCGAGCCGGCGCCTTCCGCGCGTTCCATCAGCAGCGCCGCCTGCTTCCGCCTTAGCACACGGGCGGCGCCATGCCCGTTCCACCATGACATGAGCGCGAAACCTGACCGTTCTTCTGGCGCCAAGGCGATTTTCAGCATGAGCGGCGCGCCGTCATGACGCACCGGCAGCAAAGCGCTGGCGCGTGTAAGGATTGGCGCGCCGTCCGGTATCAGCTTCCATGTTGTAAGGTATTCATCGAACATCGGCGGCAGGCTACCACAACGGCTTGCGCCGCGCTGAACGCTTGGCGCTCCGTCTTGGCATTGGCCTATGAAGCGTTGTAGGAACGCTAAGCGACGGTTCCGCGCGAGCGGATCAAAAGGGAATGCCGTGAAGCCTTGGCCGGGGCGCGTCCTCGAAGGCGGAGTCGGCAGCTGCCCCCGCAACTGTCAGCGGAGAGTGCCGGTCCTATCGTCCTCATGTTGTTCAGGGGACAGCCACTGGCGGTAAGCCGGGAAGGCCAAGGACTGGCGCGATGACCCGTGAGCCAGGAGACCTGCCGTCGCGGCACCAACCAGTTCGGCCGGGCGGGGTGCACCGGTTGCGGAGCGACGATCATGACCGACCAAGCGACTTATTTAAGCCGTTCGCGCTTTTGCGCGCCCACAGTTCAGCAATCCGGCGATGCCACCCTATGAGCATCGCCAGCAACCTGGGCTTTCCCCGAATCGGCGACAAGCGCGCCTTGAAGATCGCGCTTGAAGCGTTTTGGGCTGGAAAGACCGATGAAGCCGCACTGCAAGCCAGTGCTTCCTCGCTGCGTAGGGCACACTGGGGCCTTCAGCACGCCACTGGCATCAATCACATTCCCAGCCATGATTTCGCCTTGTATGATCATGTTCTGGACATGGCGGCGATGCTTGGCGCCATTCCGCCCGGCTATGGCTGGGCCGGCAAAGGTCCGGTCTCGCTTGCCACCTATTTTGCCCTGGCGCGCGGCGCCGGAGCCTGCGGGCATGATGATCCGGCGGCGGCGTTGGAGATGACCAAATGGTTTGACACGAATTATCATTATCTGGTGCCGCGTCTTGCCGCGGCCCAGCGCTTCGTGCTGACCGAAAACCGGCCGCTTGCCGCTTACCGCGAGGCGCTGGCGAGGAATTTGCGCACGAGGCCGGTCCTGCTCGGCCCGGTCAGCTTCCTGCGCCTGTCGAAAACCGCAAGCGCCGATCCGCTCGACCATTTGCCCGCGCTGCTGCCCGTCTACGCGACGATCCTCCGCGAGTTGGCCGAGGCCGGAGTTGCCTGGGTGCAGATCGACGAGCCGGTGCTGGCGCTCGATCTGGAACCGCGCGCCCGCGCCGCCTTCACCGAGGCCTATGCCGCGCTGAGCCGCGCGGCGCCGGAAATTTTGCTCGCCAGCTATTTCGCGCCGATCGGCGATAATCTTCCCACGGCGCTGGCCTTGCCGGTGGCCGGGCTGCATCTCGATCTGTGCCGGGGCGCCGCGGATCTAGCGCCGGTTCTGCGCCATGCGCGGCCCGATCTCGTTTTGTCGCTGGGCGTGGTGAACGGCCGCAATATCTGGCGCGCCGATCTGCGCCGCGGCTTTGCCCTGGCGCGGCAGGTGGCCGAGAAGCGCGATGCCAACCGATTGATGATCGCCCCCTCATGCAGCCTACTGCACGTGCCGATTGATCTCGACGCCGAGACCGCCTTGCCAAACGGGCTGCGCGACGGGCTTGCCTTTGCCGCGCAAAAATTGGCGGAGGTGGCGACCTTGGCGAAAGGCCTTAATGAAGGCGAGGCAGCCATCGCCGCGTCTCTCGAAGCCAGCGACGCCGCGCTTGCCACGATGCGGGCGCATCATGCCGTGCATGACGGCGCGGTCGCGGCGCGGCTGGCCGCGATCACGCCCGCAATGGCGCGGCGCGCCTCGGCCTTTGCCGTCCGGCGCCCGGCGCAGCGCGAGGCGCTGGCGTTGCCAGAATTTCCGACCACGACCATCGGCTCGTTTCCGCAAACCGCCGATGTGCGCGCCACCCGCGCCGCTCATGTCCGCGGCGATCTGGCGGATGACGCTTACCAGGCTATGCTACAATCCTGGACGCGCGCCGCCATCGCCTGGCAGGAGGAGATCGGCCTCGACGTGCTGACGCATGGCGAATTCGAGCGCAACGACATGGTGCGCTATTTTGGCGAACAGCTCGCTGGCATCGCCTTCACCCGGCATGGCTGGGTGCAATCCTATGGCAGCCGGTGCGTGGCGCCGCCGATCATCTGGGGCGATGTCTCGCGCGCCAAGCCGATGACGGTGGAATGGGCGCAATTTGCTCAGTCGCTGACCGAAAAGCCGGTGAAGGGCATGCTCACTGGGCCGGTGACGATCCTGCAATGGTCGTTCGCGCGTGAGGACATTCCGCGCGAGACAATGTGTCGGCAAATCGCGCTGGCGCTGCGCGACGAGGTGGCCGATCTGGAGGCGGCCGGCATTCGCGTCATCCAGATCGACGAGCCGGCGCTTCGTGAGGGCCTACCGCTACGCGAGAATGAACGCGCTGATTATCTGCGCTGGGCGGTGGAAAGCTTCCGGCTCGCGGCGTCCGGCGTTGCCAATAAAACCCAGATCCATACCCATATGTGCTACGCCGATTTCAATGACATCCTGAATGATATCGCGGCGCTGGATGCGGATGTCATCAGCATTGAGGCCACCCGCTCCCGCATGGAGTTGCTCGACGGCTTTGCGCATCGCGGCTACCCGAACGAAATCGGGCCGGGGGTCTGGGATATCCACAGCCCGCGCGTGCCGGAAGCCAGCGAGATGATCGAGCTTCTGCGGCGCGCCTTGCAGCGGCTGGAGCCGTGGCAAATCTGGGTCAATCCCGATTGCGGATTGAAAACCAGAAGCTGGCAGGAGGTTCGGCCTGCTTTGGTCAACATGGTGGCCGCGGCGCGCGCCTTGCGCGGCTGAGGGGGTGGTGGAGTCAGGGGGAATCGAACCCCCGACCTCTTGAATGCCATTCAAGCGCTCTACCAACTGAGCTATGACCCCGCTGAGCTTGGTCTCTATCGGGCTGCGCGATATAGACGCCGCACTATGAGAGATCAATAGCCGCTCCGGCGTTCATCCGAATCTTGCCGGGTACGCAGCTGGCCACCACGCCTAATCGAAATCCAGAACTCGCCCTTTTCTCCGCATTCGCCCTGTCTCGGTCACATGGAGCGCAAACAAGCTATCGATTTGGCGCATCCCGGCTTCCAGATCGCTATGGGTGATCGCGGCCGTCCCTCGCAAGGTGGTGACATAGTCGATCCAGTAGCTTGAGATGATCCAGGCATTGATCACCAACTGCTCAAGCTCGTCGGGATTTGCGACAACCAGGCCCAGCGCCACCATGTCGTCGAGCACGTGCCGGAACTGCGCCTGTCCCTTGGCGTAAACCCGCGCCATCCGCTTTTGCAGGGCCGGCGCCACGCGGTGCAGCCCGCGTTGATCGCGATAGAAAAACCGGTAGCGCCACATCAGCATGAACCAGTTTTCCTGATAATCGGCATAACGATCTGCCCGGTCAGTTGCGTCCAGGCCGCGCGCTGCCGCCTCGACCACCAGTTTTTCGAAGACATCGAACAGCGCCAGCACGATCTGCTGCTTGGTGTTGAAATAATAATGGAGATGCCCCTCGTTCATGTCGAGCGTTTCGGCGATCCGCGCGATCGTCACGCCGGTAAACCCTTCCTCGTTGAACAAGCGCCGGCAGCGATCCAGGACGCGCAGCCGGACCGCTTCGGCCTCCGGAGTGTCGGGCGCCAGCCGGGTCGGCGCCCGCCTTGCGGACTTGCCCGGCATCAGCGCGCGCTGCGCTGGCGCTGGTTCTGCCTTGATTTTGTCGAGCACCGTCATGAATGGGATTTCAATCCGCCATTTCATAGGATGCCGCAGGCCGCTTGCGCGCCGTGCCTGGCTTGCGCCGCACGAATTCCAGCGTCCCGTCATCCAAAGCGCCGAAGCGGAGCACCATCATGTCCAGCAGATAATTCTGATAGAGTTTCCACGGTTTTGCCGTGCCCTGCTTGGGCATCTTGTCCAGCGCCCTTTGCACATAGCCGGAGGTAAGGTTGAGGAATGGCGCTTCGGCGATGGCCGCATTGCCGCGCGGCGTCGCCTGCGCATAGCCGCGCCGGTCCATGTAATTGAGCAGCCGGCAGACGAATAACGCCGTCAGATCCGATTTCAGCGTCCATGAGGCGTTGGTATAGCCGAAGGTGGAGGCGAAATTCGGCACGTCGCTGTTCATCATTGCCTTATAGCTCATCGTCTTGGCCATTTCGACAGGTTTCCCGTCCACCGAGACCTCCAGCCCGCTCATCAGCTTCATGTTCAGCCCGGTCGCCGTCACGATCACGTCCGCCGGCAGTTCCGCGCCAGATCCAAGCTTGATCCCTGTTTCGGTAAGGCATTGCACCGTGTCGGTCACCACGGAGGCGGCGCCTTCACGGAGCGCCTTGAACAAATCGCCATCCGGCACCAGGCACATTCTCTGGTCCCATGGATTATAGCGCGGCGAGAAATGCGTGTTCACGTCGTAATCCGGCCCCAAATGGATGCGCGCCTGCTTCAATATCTCCTTCTTGACAAAGGCTGGCTTGCGCCGCGAGAGCTGGTAAAAATACATCTCGAACAGCACGTTGCGCCACCGCGTCACCCCATGGGCGAGCTTCGCTGGCAGCCGCCGCCGCACCATGTTGACGAAGCCATCCTCCGCGGGCCGCGCCACGACATAGGTGGGCGAGCGCTGCAGCATCGTCACATGCGCCGCCTGCGCCGCCATCGCCGGCACCAGCGTCACCGCTGTCGCGCCGCTGCCAATCACGACCACGCGCTTGCCCGCGTAGGCCAGATCGTCCGGCCAATGCTGCGGATGCACGATCTGCCCGCGAAACCGCTCCGACCCGGCGAATACCGGCGCATGGCCGCCCGCGTAGTCATAGTAGCCGCTGCACATGAACAGGAAGTTGCAGGTGAACCGCACGGCCGCGCCATCCGTCTCGGCCTCGACCGTCCACAGCGCCTGGTCGGATGACCAGGAGGCCCGTTTTACTTGGTGCCTGAACCGGATATGCCGGTCCACATCATAGGCCGCGGCGGTTTCCCGGATGTAGTTCAGGATCGCCGGGCCGCCGGCGATCGATTGCGCCTCGGTCCAGGGCCTGAACGAATAGCCCAGCAGGAACATGTCGCTGTCCGAGCGAACGCCGGGATAACGAAACAAGTCCCAGGTTCCGCCAATCGCTTCGCGCGCTTCCAGAACCGCATAGGTTTTACCGGGACAATGGATTTTCAGGTGACACGCGGCGCCGATCCCCGAAAGCCCCGCCCCAACGATCAAGACATCAACATGCTGCACGTTCATCTGCTTGCTCCGAGTTTCTCGCTATAGTCGCTAGACGTTTCTCGCGAAAATTTTCCTGGCGACACCACGCCGATCCATGTTAGGTAAACACCTAAGCGGCCTCGATGCAAGCGAGATCGCATAACCGGGAGACCAACAGAAATGTCCTCAGCCACCGCCGCCGCTTCGCCGCGCCAGGGTTTCTCGCCCTTCCGGCGCGAACTTGTTCATTATCCCGACCGCGCTCATCGCAGCATGTTGCTGCTGCTGGTCGTGGTGATCACCATCGCTCTCTATTATGCCCTTTATGTCGCTGGTGGCGTCGCCACGATCATGCTGCCGCAGCTTCATATGCCGTTCCTAGTTTTCGTCTATCTGCTGGCGGCGGGAAATCTGCTCGGCGCCTTCGCCTCGCTAATCGCCGGCCTTACCGACCGTTTCGGGCGCGTCAATCTCGTGGTCTATGGCCTGCTCATTGTAGCGCTGATCACCCTGCTCTGGATCCCTAACGTCACCACCGCGCTCGGCTGGGGCATCGCCTATTGGGCGGTGGCTTTCGTCGAGGGCATCATCTTGGTCGCCACCCCGGCGCTGATCCGCGATTTTTCGCCGCAGGTGGGGAGAGCTACCGCCATGGGGTTCTGGACCATCGGCCCGGTGCTCGGCAGCCTCACCGTCAGCGTCATCAACACGGCCACCTTGCCAAGCTATCAGACCTGGCAGAGCCAGTACGTCATCTGCGGCGCCGTCTGCCTCGCCGTGTTCGTGCTGGCCTTCTTGTTCCTCCGCGAACTTACGCCGGCATTGCGCGACCAGTTGATGGTGAGCGAGCGCGACCGCGTGCTCATCGAACTCAAGGCCAAAGGCCTCGATATAGAAGCCAGCCTGCGCAATCCCTGGCGCCAGATGTTCCATGCCGACATCATCGCCTCCGCCCTCGGTGTCTCGGTCCTGCTGATTTTCTATTACACCGCCGTCGCGTTCGGGATTATCTATCTGGTCACTGTCTTTCAGTTTAGCGTCGCCGAGGCGAATGCGCTGTCGAACTGGACCTGGGGCGCCAATGCTGTCGCCCTGGTCATCGCCGGCTTGCTGTCCGACCGCCTGCGCGTGCGCAAGCCGTTCATGCTGATCGGCGGCATCGGCGCGGTGATTGCCACGGTGATCTACCGCCTCCAGGCCGGGCTGCATCCGAGCTTCGAGGAGCTTGCCATCATCAGCGTCGTGCAGTCGATTTTCGTGGGCTTCGCCTACGTCACCTGGATGGCAAGCTTCACCGAGACTGTGGAAGCCCGCAATCCGGCGCTGACGGCGACCGGCCTTGCCGTCTGGGGCTGGCTGCTCCGGGTGGTGGTGACCGCCTGCTTCATCGCCCTGCCGGCTGTCGTGAAATCGGTGAACACCCTGATCGCCGCGCCCTATTATATCGCGGCCTACAAGCATGCTCTCGCCACCCATGCCGCCCCGCCCCCAGCCCTGCTTTCGGCGCTTGGCGCAATCAAGGCCGCCGCCGCCGCCTCGCCGGGCGAATGGCGCAACTGGTATGACATCTGCATCGCCGGCATCGTGGTGTTCATCGCCACCATCTTCGTGATGCGCGGCCGCTGGAGCCCGGCCGCCGCCCGCGCCGACGAGGCCGCGCACGATGCCGCCGTGCAGCGCGAACTGGCGGGTTTCAGGGGTCAAGCGGCGGAATAGCCGAAACGTCACCCGCCAGATCGTTCATCAATCCGATCTGGCGGGACTTTATTTTATCGAGCCGATTCACCCGATCATGGAACACAAGGGTGATCCAACGTGATCGGGGCTGGCTCTATCTACCAGATATAGCCAAGCTGCCGCGAGCCGGAGATGCTGGCCTTGCGCAGCAGCCGCGGTGATAGCCGGCGCGCATGGAACACCAGCGCGGATGAAGGGCCGGCGAACACCATATCCTCGCCCCGCTTCACCGCCCGCACGATGCGCGCGCCGACCACGGAAGGATGCGCGCCTTTCGCCCGGTATTGCCGTTCAATTTTGTCGAGCGCCGAATCGGGCACGCTCGGCGCAACCGCCCGGCGGTTGCGAACAATCGGCGTATTGATGATTCCTGGACACACCACCGTCACGCCGATGCGGGTGTCCCTGAGTTCCATCGCCAGCGCGTCGGAAAGCCCCAGCACCGCATATTTCGAGGCGGAGTAGGCGCTGAGATTGGGCACCGCGTGGAGACCAGCGGCGGAGGCGACGTTGACCAGATGGCGCGCCCCGCCGGCTTCGATCATCGCCGGCAAAAAGGCGCGGCTGAAATGCACCACGCCCATCAGATTGACGCCGAGAACCTGCTCCCAGGCGCTGACAGGCGTGTCAAGAAACGGGCCGACAAAGCCGATGCCCGCATTATTGACCAGCACATCCGGCGCCCGGATTTCCGCCGCGACTGTCGCGGCCAGCGCCGCGACCGCCGCCGCATCGCTGACATCGCAGCCGAAAACGAGACAGCGCCGGCCCAATGCCTCGATCAGGCGCTTGGTCTCGCCGAGCCGCGCCTCATCGAGATCAACGGCGAGAATCTCGGCGCCTTCGCGGGCGAAGGCAAGCGCCGTTTCATGGCCGATACCGGATGCCGCGCCCGTCACCAGCACCCGCTTGCCCCGCAAGTCGTTCAGCGCCATGGATTAGAAACCTTTATTTCCAGCAAGATCCATTAGCCCAGCGCCGCCTGCACGAGCGCCGCCGCCTTCGCATAGGGCGCGAAGAACGCGTCGATATGATCGCCCTCGCCGCGCACCACGACGCCGCGCTGGTTGGAAAATTCGCGGAACCCGTCAATGCCATGGTGGCGTCCCATGCCGCTCATGCCGACGCCGCCGAAGCCCAGCGACGGCAAGGCGCCCTGGAGCGCGCAGGTATTGACGGCGGCGCCGCCGCAGACGACCTGGTTGAGCACATGATCGATTGCCGCCTGGTCCTCGCCGAAGACATAGAGGCCGAGCGGCCGCTCACCGGCGTTAATTCTTTCAATCGCCTCGTCCACATCGTCATAGGGCACCACCGGCAGGATCGGGCCGAAAATCTCCTCCTTCATGATGCGCAGATCGGGCGCCGGGTCGATCACCAGCGACATCGGCATCCGGCGCGTTTCGCGGTCGGTGCGGCCAGCCGGCTCAAGCGCCACAATCCGGCTCTGCCGGTCCTTCGCCTCCCGCAGCATCTCGGCGAGACGGTCGAGGTGGCGCAGCGAGATGATGCCGGTGCAGTCATCGCTGCGCGAGTAATCCGGCACGGCTTTCTGTAGGAAATCGACCGAGAGCTTGACGAATTCCTCCATCTCGGCGCGCGGCACCAGGCAATAATCCACCGAAATGCACATCTGGCCGTTCTTCACCGTCTTGGTGCCGATCACCGACTGGATATTCGCCGGATTGATCGAGCCCGGCGTCAGCACGGCGGGGCATTTGCCGCCCAGTTCCAGCGTCACCGGGGTCAGGTTATGCGCCGCCGCCTGCATGACCTGCCGGCCGACATTGGGGCTGCCGGTGTAGAGCAGATGGTCCCATGGCAGTTCCGTGAACGCGCGCGCGAGGTCGAGGCCGCCGATCGCGACATGGACCAGCGTCGGGTCGAAGGTCGCCTCGACCATCTCGCGCAGCAGCGCCGCGCAGGCGGGCGTGTACTCGGAAGGTTTGACGATCACCCGGTTGCCGGCAGCAAGCATCTCGATCATTGGTCCCACCGAGAGGTCGAAAGGAAAGTTCCACGGCACGATATTGCCGACGACGCCCTTGGGCTGGCTCTGGACATAGGCGCGCGCGGTGCCGAGCGTCGCCGTATCGGTCTCCCGCGCCACCGGTTTCATCCATTCCTCCAGCCGCTCCAGAACATATTGCGCGCGGCCGACCGGGCCGAGCACCTCGATCAGGTCGGAGGCCGGCGCGGGATGGCAGCCGAAATCCTCGCTGAGCGCGGCGCTGATGCGCTCGCGATGGCCCAGCAGCATCCCGATCAGCTTGCCGATCCGCGCCCTGCGCTCGTCGAGGCTGGGGTAGCGGTCCTTCGCGAAAGCGGCGCGCTGCGCGGCAAACGCCTGATGAAGCCGTTCGATGGCCGCCGCATCGCTTGCCGATGATGGCGTGGCTGAGGATGACGTGAAGGTTTCCGGGGCGTTTTGTAATATGGACATGGTTAACTCCCATTTCTATGTTGTTAATGTTTACTCAGGGCGCGTTGCAAAATCCTAGAATAATAGCCGTCTGACGCCGCTTTTCCGCGCCGAGATTCAGAGCCTGCAAAGCTGCTGCGCTCCGGCAATCGAGAACCGACGCCCACTCGACTCGACTGAGCGGGTTTCGCAAGGCACGCGTAAGCGAAACTCAAGAGATGCTTAGGTGTTTACCTAACATGAATTGCCTTGGCGTCGATAGATGAAATTCGATATGATCCATAGCGCTTTCACGAGCAGCCTGGGACGTCGATCCGGTTTTTTTTAAGCTGAGCCCTTCAGCGTGCACGAACGTCCACACCGCACGTAAATCAACCGAATAAGCCCTTGGCATGCGTGCTGGCCTCGCTCAGCCCGCACCTTGAGTCGCATCCCGTACCGTATGGAATCCCAATGCAATTCAAGCCAAAAACATCCCGCTCTAAACCGCCAGCGAGGCCTCTGTTACCCCTGCGGCGCCTGTCCCATAGCCAGGTATTTTTCACGGCGCTTGGCGCGCAATGCGGCGCCATTCAGCGCTCGCAGAGGCGTCAGGCAAGTGACAATTGCCTCGCCCAGAGCATCGATGGCGGCTTCCGGCGCTCGATGCGCACCGCCTACCGGTTCAGCCACGATCCAGTCGATGATGCCGAGCCGCTTCAAATCCTGCGCCGTCACCTTCATGGCCTCCGCCGCCTGCGCGGCGACGGCCTTGTCTTCCCAGAGAATCGCGGCGCAGCCTTCTGGAGAAATCACCGAGTAGATCGCATGCTCCAGCATGATGACATGGTCGGCGGCGCCGATGGCGATGGCGCCGCCGGAACCGCCTTCGCCGATGATGCTGGCGATGACCGGCACCGGCGCCGCGAGGCAGGCCTCGATGCCGCGGGCGATGGCCTCCGCCTGGCCGCGCGCTTCCGCGTCGATCCCAGGATAGGCGCCGGAGGTATCGATGAAGGTGAGGATCGGCAGGCCGAACCGGCCCGCTAGTTCGATGATGCGCCGGGCCTTGCGGTAGCCTTCCGGCCTTGGCATGCCGAAATTATGTTTGAGCCGCGAATCCAGATCATCGCCTTTCTCGATGCCGATGGCTGCGACAGGCTCGCCCTGAAATCGTCCGAGGCCACCGATGATCGCCGCGTCCTCCGCGAAGGCGCGATCACCGCCAAGCGGCGTGAAATCGCTGATCAGCCGGTTGATTACCGCGGTCGCCTTGGGCCGGTCGGGGTGACGCGCCACTTGGGTTTTCTGCCAGGGCGTCAACTTGCCGTAGATCAAACGGATTTGGCGCTCGACTTTTTCGGTGAGCTGTCCAACTTCCTCAGCAATGTTGATCTCGCCAGGCTCGGTCATGCGGCGGAGTTCCTCGATCTTGTTTTCGAGTTCCGCGACCGGTTTTTCGAAGTCCAGGAAATGACGCATAGCGGTGGGCTTTAGCATAGAATTACGCTGGGGCCAGCGGCGGGTTGAGGGCGAACAATACTGCGCCCTCCGGCACCAGATCACCTTCCGCGAAGAGAACCTTGCCGATGACGCCCTCATGGGGGGCGCTGATCGTCAGTTCCATTTTCATCGCCTCCATCACTGCAAGCGGCGCACCACGTGCGACGGCTTCGCCGGCTTTTACATGGAGGCGGATCAGCGTGCCGGGCATGGGCGCTGCCAGGCCGCCAGTGGCGGCCTCCGCGGCGGCTGGCGGCGTCAGCGGATCGATGAGCCTGACATCATGGGCAGCGCCAGTGAGCCAAAGCGAGATGACCGCGCCGTGCGAGTGGAACGGCAAAGCGTGCCGCTGGCCCTCAAGCGTCAGGATCAGGCGATCATCCTCGATCCATGCGATGGCCTGGACATCCAGCGCATCGGCACGCACGTGATAAGCCTCATCCTTAAGGGCAACCGTCACCTGATGGGATGCGTTCCTGGTGGCAAGGACAAGCAACATCGGCGCCGGTGGCAGGTTGAGGCGGAATCCCGATGCCGTGCCAAGAGGCGTTTCAAGGGCGGTGATCACTGCCGCCGCGGTCAGCAGCAAGGGCAATACCGGAACAGGCGGCGTCAGATCGTCCGCGTTGCGGGCAATAAACCCGGTATCGAGATCGGCCTTGGCGAAGGCCTCATGGCAGGCTATCGCGGCAAGCAAGGAAACATTCGTGTGCAGGCCAAGGAGCGCGGTTTCATCAAGCGCGTAGCGAAGCTTCTGCACGGCATCGTCGCGGTCGGCGCCATGGACGATCAGCTTGCCGATCATCGGGTCATAATGCGTGCCGATCCTGTCGCCTTGCCGGACGCCGGAATCGAGGCGCAGCCAAGGCTGCGGCTTTGGTGTTCGCAGAACTTCGATCCGCCCGGTCGCCGGCATGAAGTCCCGCGCCGGGTCTTCGGCGTAGAGGCGCGCTTCAATGGCGTGGCCGATGGGGTTTTTGGGCGCATCGGGTAGTCTCGCGCCTTCGGCCACGCGGATTTGCCATTCCACCAGATCGAGCCCGGTGACGAACTCCGTCACCGGATGCTCCACCTGCAGCCGCGTATTCATTTCCATAAAATAGAAATGGTCGTCCTGCGCGATGAACTCGACTGTGCCGGCATTGACATAGCTGACGGCGCTTGCGGCTTTGCAAGCGGCATCGGCCAGGGCGGCGCGCATGGCGGCGGGCAGGTTGGGCGCCGGGGCTTCCTCGATGATTTTCTGATGCCGCCGCTGGATTGAGCAGTCCCGCTCAAACAAGGCGATGGTTTTGCCGAAACTATCGGCGAAAACCTGCACCTCGATATGGCGGGGGCGGGTCAAATATCGTTCGATCAGCACCCGGTCGTCACCGAAGGAAGAGGCTGCCTCGCGCTTCGCCGCGGCCAGCTCCAGAGGGAAATCAGCCTCTTGCTCCACAACGCGCATGCCTTTGCCACCGCCGCCCGCCGAGGCCTTGATCAGCACTGGAAAGCCGATCCGGCTGGCTTCGGCGGCAAGCAGGGCAGGGGATTGATCCGCACCATGATAACCAGGCACTAAAGGCACGCCGGCTGCCGCCATGATCCGCTTGGCTTCGGCTTTCGATCCCATGGCGCGGATCGCGGACGCGGGCGGCCCAACAAAGATCAATCCTGCGGCAACGCAGGCCTCGGCGAAACCGGCATTTTCGGAGAGAAATCCATAGCCGGGATGCACCGCATCCGCGCCTGTCGCCTGTACCGCCGCGATGATCCGTTCGACGTTTAGATAGCTTTCGCGCGCCGGTGCGGGACCGATCAGTACCGCCTCATAGGCCATTTCCACATGCAGCGCGTTGCGGTCCGCCTCGGAATAGACGGCGATCACGCGGATGCCCATACGTCGCGCCGTGCGGGTGATCCGGCAGGCGATCTCGCCGCGATTGGCGATCAATAGGGAGGTGATCACATGCGGAACACGCCGAAGCGCGTCTCCTCGATAGGCGCGTTCAGGCTGGCGGCAAGGGCGAGGCCGAGCACCGCGCGGGTATCCTTCGGGTCGATCACCCCGTCATCCCAAAGCCGGGCCGAGGCATAATAAGGATGGCCTTCACGCTCATATTGTTCGCGGACTGGCGTCTTGAAGGCGGCTTCGTCTTCGGGCGCCCATTTGTCGCCGCGCGCTTCCAGGGCATCGCGGCGGATTTGCGCCAATACCGATGCCGCCTGTTCGCCGCCCATCACCGAAATACGCGCGTTCGGCCACATGAACAAAAAGCGCGGACTATAGGCGCGCCCGCACATGCCATAATTGCCGGCGCCGAAGCTGCCGCCGATGATGACGGTGAATTTTGGCACCTTCGCGGTCGCCACCGCCGTCACCAGCTTGGCGCCGTCCTTGGCGATGCCGCCTTGCTCATATTTGCGCCCTACCATGAAGCCGGTGATGTTTTGCAGGAAAATCAGCGGGATGCCGCGCTGGGCGCAAAGCTCGATGAAATGCGCGCCTTTCAGCGCCGATTCCGAGAACAGAATGCCGTTATTGGCGACAATACCAACCGGTACGCCGTGCAGATGGGCGAAACCTGTCACCAATGTCGTGCCATAACGGGCTTTGAACTCATCGAACTCTGATCCATCGACAAGGCAAGCGATCACTTCACGCACATCGAAGCTTTTGCGCCGGTCAGCAGGGATGACGCCGTAAAGGATTTCAGGATCGGCAGCGGGCAGCGATGACTCGCGCAGCGCGAGTTGCGCGGGCTTGCGCCGGTTCAGCGTGCTGACAATCCGTCGCGCGATGCCTAGCGCATGATGGTCAGATTCGGCGAAATGATCGGCGACGCCGGAGAGCCGTGTATGCACATCGGCGCCGCCAAGCTCCTCCGCTGTCACGATTTCACCAGTCGCGGCGCGCACCAAAGGCGGGCCGCCGAGGAAAATCGTACCCTGCTCGCGAACGATCACCGCCTCATCCGCCATCGCCGGCACATAGGCGCCGCCGGCGGTGCAGGACCCCATCACCACGGCGATTTGCGGGATGTTCGCCGCCGACATATTGGCCTGATTGTAGAAAATCCGCCCAAAATGGTCGCGGTCGGGGAACACCTCGCTCTGGTTCGGCAGGTTGGCGCCCCCCGAATCGACCAAGTAAATGCAGGGCAAATGGTTCTGCGCGGCAATTTCCTGAGCGCGAAGATGCTTCTTCACCGTCAACGGGTAGTAGGTGCCCCCTTTCACCGTCGCGTCGTTGGCGACGATCATACAGTCCTGGCCGGCGACGCGCCCGATGCCGGTGATGATGCCGGCGGAGGCGATTTCCTCGTCATACACGCCGAAGGCGGCAAGCTGGCCAATTTCGAGGAAGGGCGAACCGGGATCGAGCAGCGTGTCGATCCGGTCGCGAGGCAGCAGCTTGCCGCGCTTGACATGGCGCTCCCGTGCCTGCGCCGTCCCGCCCAAGGCCACACGCGCGGCGGTCGCCCGTAAATCATCGACCAGCGCCTGCATGGCGGCCTGGTTTTCGGTATAATCCGGGCTACGCGTATCGATCTTGGTCGTCAGCGTCATGCGGTTTCGCGGTACAACTCGCGGCCAATCAGCATCCGGCGGATTTCCGAGGTGCCGGCGCCGATTTCATAGAGCTTGGCATCGCGCAGCAGCCGTCCGGTCGGGTAGTCGTTGATATAGCCATTGCCGCCGAGACATTGGATCGCCTCCAGCGCCATCCAGGTAGCCCGTTCGGCGGCGTAGAGAATGGCCCCCGCGGCATCCTTGCGTGTCACCTGGCCACGATCCGCTGCCTTGGCCACGGTATAAACATAGGACCGCGCGGCGCTCATCGTCACGTACATATCAGCGAGCTTGGCCTGGATCAGCTGGAACTCGCCGATCTTCTGGCCGAATTGCTCGCGCTCATGCACGTAAGGGATCACCGCGTCGAGCGCCGCCTGCATGATCCCCAAGGGACCTGCGGCCAGTACCGCACGCTCGTAATCCAGCCCGCTCATCAGCACGTTGACCCCGCGCCCGATGCCGCCAAGCACGTTCTCGGCGGGCACATGGCAATCCTGGAACACCAGTTCCCCGGTATTGGAGCCGCGCATTCCGAGCTTGTCGAGTTTTTGAGCACAGAAAAACCCGGCCATGCCCTTTTCAACAATGAAGGCGGTGATGCCGCGCGGCCCTGCTTGCAGATCGGTTTTCGCATAGACCACCAGCGTATCGGCCTCCGGCCCGTTGGTGATCCACATCTTGCTGCCGTTCAGCAGGTATGAATCGCCTTGCCGTTCGGCGAGCAGCCTCATGGAAACCACATCCGATCCCGCGCCCGTCTCGCTCATCGCGAGGGCGCCGATATGCGCGCCGGAAATTAGTTTGGGCAGATAGTCACGCTTTTGCGCCTCATTGCCGTTCAGCTTGATCTGATTGACGCAGAGATTTGAATGCGCTCCGTAGGAGAGGCCTACCGAAGCGGAGGCGCGGGAGATTTCCTCCATTGCCACGCAATGCGCGAGATAGTTCATCCCGGCGCCGCCATACTCCTCCGGCACGGTGATGCCGAGCAGGCCCATATCGCCGAATTTACGCCATAGATCGGCGGGAAAATCATTGTCATGGTCGATGGCGGCGGCGCGCGGCGCGATTTCCGCTTCCGCGAAGCGCCGCACGGAGTCGCGCAGCGCGTCGATCTCTGGCCCCAGATCATAATCAAGCGCGAAGCCGCTATTAGTCAGCATGACGTTCTCCTCGCGACAGCCATATCCGCCTGATCAGCGCCGCGCAATCTTATTTCGCAACCTGTGCATAGCGCCCGGTGCGCAGGCCAAGCCAGGCCCAAAGCCCCAGCGCCACGCCGATCATGCCTTCGGTGCCGTTGTAGTTCACCACCGCCGCGGCGCCGATAGCCATCGCCGCAACCGTCAGCAAGCGTTGGCCCAGCGCCCAGCCGATCAGTCCGGCCAGCAGGGCCGCCATCCCGAACAGCCGTTCATATTGCGCCCACAGCACCGCCTGGCGCGGCGCGCAGATGAAGGGCGGCTGCGCCATTGTGCACGAGCTGCCATAGACGCGCGGCACGATGGTCAGTTCCCGGAACACCCAGAAGCCGAAGCCCACTATGACGATCACTGCGAGATCACGCCAATCCCGCCTTTCCAGACGAACCATCATGGCATCCTTGCCCTCATGCGGCGCGCGCCGTAATGGTTCGCCGCGAAACCTGGTTTAGCATGGATCGATGAAAGAGACGCAAACCCGCACCCTGAGCTTTCAGGACATCATCCTGACCCTGCATCGCTTCTGGGCGGCGCAAGGCTGCGTCATCCTGCAACCCTATGACATGGAAATGGGCGCCGGCACCTTCCACCCGGCGACCACGCTGCGCGCTTTGGGACCGAAACCTTGGAAGGCCGCCTATGTGCAGCCCTGCCGCCGGCCTTCCGATGGCCGCTATGGCGAGAACCCCAACCGCTTGCAGCATTACTACCAATACCAGGTGATCATGAAGCCGTCGCCGGCGGAGGCGCAGGACCTGCTGATCCAGAGCTACCGCGAGATCGGCCTCGACCCGCTGCTGCACGATTTCCGCTTCGTTGAGGATGATTGGGAAAGCCCGACTCTCGGCGCCTGGGGGCTGGGTTGGGAAGTTTGGTGCGACGGCATGGAGGTTGGCCAGTTCACCTATTTTCAGCAGGTCGGCGGCATCGCGGTTGATTTGCCGAGCTTCGAGATGACCTATGGGTTGGAACGTCTCGCCATGTACGTCCAGGGGGTCGAGAACGTTTATGATCTCGATTTTAACGGCGCCGGTGTCACCTATGGCGAGGTGTTTCTCCGGGCGGAGCGGGAATACTCGGCCTATAATTTCGAATTTGCCGATACTGACATGCTAATCCGCCATTTCGCCGACGCCGAAACCGAATGCGCGGCGCTGGTTGGTCATAGGCTGGCGCTGCCTGCCTATGACCAGTGCATCAAGGCGAGCCATTTGTTCAACCTGCTGGACGCCAGGGGGGTGATCTCGGTCGCCGAACGCGCCTCCTATATCGGGCGGGTGCGGAACTTGGCCAAAGCCTGCGCCGAATCCTGGGTGTCGGGCGAGCGCGTGGCCGAGGCCGCCTGATGCCGGAGTTTTTTCTGGAGTTGTTCTCGGAGGAAATCCCGGCAGGGATGCAGGCGAGCGCAGCGGCGGAATTGCAGCGCCAGTGTCTAGCAGGATTGATGTTTCTAAACCCCCAAAACAACCGCTTCTGGTTTGGACCGCGGCGTATCGCATTTGCCTCGATTGTTGAGGCTGACGATAGCGCAGGCAAATCTGACATGGCGGAAGCACGAGGCCCGCGCGAAAACGCGCCAGAAGCAGCGGTGGCGGGGTTTCTCAAGAAGCATGAAGCAACACATGATCAGCTTGTAGTCGAAAACAGCTATTTCGTTCTGCGCCGCAAGCTTGCAGTCCGGACCGCTCGCGAAACCATTCTTGCGGAACTGCCAAAGCTGGTCGCTGATTTACCCTGGCCGAAATCGATGCGCTGGGGGCAGGGCGGCGAGTTCACGTGGGTGCGCCCGTTGCGGCGCGTCGTATGCCTTCTGGATGGCGAGGTGGTGCCGGTCACGCTTGGTCCGGTGACGGCGTCAAACATGACGGAAGGCCACCGTTTCATGGCACCCGGCGCTTTCGCCGTCGCGTCGGCGGAACACTGGCAAGAAAAGCTGCGCGAACGGCAGGTCATCGTCAGCGCCGACGAGCGGCGGCGGATGATTGTTGAAGGGCTGACGGAACAGGCAGCGGCAAAGCGGCTATCGCTCGTCGAGGATAACGCTCTTCTTGATGAAGTCACCGGCCTTGTTGAGTTTCCGGTGCCGCTGATTGGGCGCATCGCTCCTCGCTTCATGGCGTTGCCGCCGGAAGTGCGCGAGCTTTCAATGAAGGTGAACCAGCGTTATTTCGCGCTGCGTGACCAAACAGGAGAGCCCGCGCCGTTTTTTGCTTTTGTCGCTAACATCGAAGCCGATGATGGCGGTGCCGCGAGCATCGCCGGCAATGAGCGGGTCCTGCGCGCGCGCCTTGCCGATGCCGAGCATTTCTGGACCCAGGACCTTAAGCATCCGCTGAACGACTATCTGCCGAAGCTAAAAGGTGTCACCTTCCACGCCCGGCTGGGATCGCAATACCAGCGCGCGGAGCGGATCGCCGCCTTGTCACATGAGATTGCCGATCTGCTCGGCGCGGATGGTTATATAGCGAAACAGGCCAAGCAGGCGGGTCTTCTTGCCAAAGCCGATCTCGTCACCGGGATGGTCGGTGAGTTCCCTGAGCTTCAGGGCATCATGGGCGGGTATTATGCCGAGCGCAGGCATCATGGATGGGATCCATTAATTGTCGGCTCCGCCATTCGTGCTCATTACCAGCCTAAAGGCCCTGGCGATGAGGTGCCGCATGGGACGGTGCCGTGCGCGGTTGCACTGGCGGACAAACTCGACACGCTACGGGAGTTTTTCCGCATAGGCGAAAAGCCGGGCGGTTCCGGTGATCCTTACGCATTGCGCCGCGCCGCTCTCGGCGTCATCCGCATCATTCGAGAAAATGCTCTTCGCCTGCATCTCAAGGGAATATGCGGCAATGACGAGTTGTTTGCCTTCCTGATCGAACGCCTTCGTGTCCTGCTGAGATCGCAAGGCGAGCGCTACGATGTTCTGGACGCGGTCTTCGCCGTTGGCGAGAATGACGATATTGTCAGCCTGCTCGGCAAGACCAAGGCTGTTAGTGAATTTCTCGACACCGGAGATGGCGGGAATCTACTGACCGCTTATCGCCGAGCTGCTAACATCCTGCGCATTGAAAATGTCAAGGACGGGCCGCATGCAGGTAGCATCGACGCCGATCTTGCGGAACTGGAAGAAGAAAGAGCGCTGATGCTGACGCTGGATAATGCGGTGACGGCGGTCGAAAGTGATCTTGAGCAGCATAATTTTCCGGCGGCGCTCGCCGATCTCGTCAGCCTTCGCCCCCCCGTCGATGCCTTCTTTGACAAGGTGACGGTGAACGCCAAGGAACCGAAGCTTCGGAAAAACCGGCTCAGGCTGCTCGCAAAACTGCGTGACATCATACACCAAATCGCTGACTTCTCGAAAATTGAAGGTTGAGGAAGCACCATGACCAAATGGGTTTACAGTTTCGGCGCGGGCTTGAACGAAGGCCGCGCGGATATGAAAAATCTGCTGGGCGGGAAGGGGGCCAATCTCGCGGAAATGGCCAGCATCAACCTGCCGGTGCCGCCCGGCTTTACCATCACCACCGAGGTCTGCACCGCCTTCTATAACAACAACCGCAACTATCCGGACGGCCTAGAGGACGAGGTTGCCAAGGCGCTTGCCCATGTCGAACAGGCGGTGGACCGCAAGTTCGGCGATAAGCGCAATCCTTTGTTAGTCTCCGTCCGCTCCGGCGCCCGCGTCTCAATGCCTGGCATGATGGATACCGTGCTCAATCTCGGCCTCAATGACTCAACGGTCGAAGGCCTCAGCGATGCCGCCGGCGATGCCCGCTTCGCCTGGGATAGTTACCGCCGCTTTATCCAGATGTATGGCGCGGTGGTGCTCGGCGTCGCGCATCATCGCTTCGAGGAAATCATCGAAAACGTCAAGCTCGACGCTAACGCCATGGAGGATACCCAACTTACGGCGCAGGACTGGCAGCGCGTCGTCGATAGCTATAAGGAGATGGTGCAGGCCGAAACCGGCAAGCCCTTCCCGCAGGACCCGCATGACCAGCTCTGGGGCGCCATCGGCGCCGTGTTCAAGTCCTGGATGAACCAGCGCGCCATCACCTATCGCCGCCTGCACGAAATCCCCGGCGACTGGGGCACCGCTGTCAACGTGCAGGCCATGGTGTTCGGCAATATGGGCGATGACTGCGCCACCGGCGTTTGCTTCACCCGCGACCCCTCCACCGGCGAAAACGCCTTTTACGGCGAGTATCTGGTGAATGCCCAGGGCGAGGACGTAGTGGCGGGTATCCGAACGCCCCGCCCACTGTCCAACGCCGCCGCCAAACCCGGCGAAGTCAGCATGGAAACTGCGCTGCCGGGGGTTTATGGCGAACTGGTGCAAGTGCGTGAGACGCTGGAGCGCCATTATCACGACATGCAGGACATCGAATTCACCGTTGAGCGCAACAAGCTCTACATGCTGCAAACCCGCAACGGCAAGCGCACCACCGCCGCCAGCCTGCGCATTGCCGTCGAGATGGCCGAATCTGGGTTGATTGGCAAGGACGAGGCGGTGACTAGGGTCAATCCCACGGCGCTTGACCAGTTGCTGCACCCGACTCTCGACCCCAAGGGGACCCGCAAGCTTCTTGCGAAAGGCCTGCCCGCCTCGCCGGGCGCTGCTTCCGGCATTGTGGTCTTCTCAGCGGATGAGGCGGAGATGCGCGCGCAGAAGGGCGAGTCAGTGATCCTCGTGCGCATTGAGACCAGCCCCGAGGATATTCACGGCATGCACGCGGCGCGCGGCATTCTCACTACCCGCGGCGGCATGACCAGCCATGCGGCAGTGGTGGCGCGCGGCATGGGCCGGCCTTGCGTCGCCGGCGCTGGGGGCGTCAATGTCGATTATGGCGGCAAGACCTTGTCAGCGGGTGGCGTCGCCGTCCGCGCCGGCGACACCATCACCCTCGATGGCGCGACGGGCGAGATTTTCGTGGGATTAGTGCCGATGATCGAGCCGATGCTCTCCGATGATTTTGCCAAGCTGATGGGCTGGGCGGACGAGATCAGGCGCATGGAAGTGCGCGCCAATGCGGAAACTCCGCTCGATGCCGAGACCGCCCGCAAATTTGGCGCCCAAGGCATCGGCCTTTGCCGCACTGAACATATGTTCTTCAACCCCGAACGGATCGGCGCGGTGCGCCAGATGATCATGGCCACTGACGAACCCGGCAGGCGCGCCGCGCTTGCCATCCTGCTGCCCTTTCAACGCGCCGATTTCATCGAGTTGTTCCGCATCATGGCGGGATTGCCGGTGACGATCCGCCTGCTCGATCCGCCGCTGCATGAATTCTTGCCGCATGGCGAGGAAGAACTCCGCGAGGTGGCGGAAGCGCTTGGCTTGGGCGTGGAGGCGATCCGTCGCCGCGCCGCCGAATTGGAGGAGGCCAATCCGATGCTCGGCCATCGCGGTTGCCGCCTCGGCGTCTCCTATCCCGAAATCTACGAGATGCAGGCGCAGGCGATTTTTGAGGCAGCGCTGGAAACCGCGAAAGAGACTGGAAAGGCACCGGTGCCGGAAATCATGATCCCGCTGATTGGCACCAAGCGCGAGCTCGACATTACCCGCGCGCAGGTCGACCGCATGGCGAAAGCCGCCTTCGAGGCCGCTGGGAAAATTCTTGAATACAGCGTCGGCACGATGATCGAGTTGCCGCGCGCAGCACTTACCGCTGACGCCATCGCTCTATCCGCGGATTTCTTCTCCTTCGGCACCAATGATCTCACCCAGACGGTATTCGGCCTGTCGCGCGACGATGCAGGAAAGTTCCTGCCGCATTATATCGAATCAGGCATTCTTCCGAAGGATCCCTTCGTCTCCATCGACATTGAGGGCGTTGGCGCGCTGGTCAAGCTCGCGGTTGAGAAAGGCCGCGCCACCAAGCCGAAACTCAAGCTCGGCATCTGCGGCGAGCATGGCGGCGATCCAACCTCCATCGCCTTCTGTGAGGAGGCGGGGCTGGATTACGTCTCGTGCAGCCCTTACCGCGTCCCGGTGGCGCGACTCGCCGCGGCGCAGGCGGCGCTGGGGAAGGGCGGGGATCGCACGGCATAAAGCAAGTCGTTCTTTTTTGGAAAAAAGAACCAAAAAACTTTTGTTAGTAAATCGAATTGCTTCGAACAATGTGGCCCAAGCTAATAAAAGTTTTTGCCTGATTTTTTACAAAAAGCAGCGCTTGCTTCTACAGCGGCAACGTCACGCTGGCGATCAGCCCGCCGCTCGCCCGGTTTGCCAGCATAATCTCGCCGCCATGCGCTCGGATGGCGTTGCGGGCAATGGCAAGGCCGAGACCGGTGCCGCCGGTTTCACGATTGCGGCTTGATTCGATGCGGCGAAACGGCTCGAACACCCGCTCGAGCTCGCCAGTCGGAATGCCTGGCCCGTCATCCTCGATATCAACGCGGGCCAATGAATTCCGTTCCACGGCAAGCCGCACTCGTGCGGCGCCGCCATATTTTAGTGCGTTTCCAATCAGATTAATTAATGCCCGCTTTAGCGCCAACGGCCTTGCGCGCACCGTGAGATGCTCCAGGCCGGAATAGCTCAGCCTGCCAGAGGCTTCCGGCTCCGCATCGGCGGCCTCGTCGAGCAGTGTGCGCAGCAGCGTCGCAAGATCGATGGGCGCCATCCCTTCGCTCTGCGCGACATCGCGGCCAAAGGCGAGGGTGGCGGCGACCATCGCCTCCAGCTCATCGAGATCGGCGCGAAACTTCGCCTGCTGCTCCTCGTCATCAAGGAATTCGGTGCGCAGTTTCAGCCGGGTGATCGGCGTGCGGAGATCATGGCCGATGGCGGTGAGCAGAAATGTGCGGTCATCGATGAACCGACGGATGCGTGCCGCCATGGTATTAAACGCAATAGCGGCGGCGGCAATCTCGGCGGGGCCATCCTCCGGCAGCGCCGGCGCGTTCGTCACATCCCGCCCTAGCTGTTCGGCGGCGGATGACAAAGTGCGGATCGGCGCGGTCAGGTGCTGCACCGCCCATAAAATCAGCGGCGCGCCAAGCAGGAACATGGCGATGAAGGCGGTGGCAAAACCAGGGCTGTGCCACGGCGCCGGGGGAATGAAGCGCGTCGTGATGATCAGCCAGGCGCTGTCATCTGGCAGGCGCAGGCTGGCGACCACCCGCGGCGGCTCAAACCGGCCACGCAAAATGAAACCATGAGGATGCGCGAATTTCTTGTAGCCTGCAGTGAAAAAACTGCCGCGGATTGTCTGCTGGGCGGGAAGCGGCAGGACAAAGGTATCAAGCGTGTCAGGACGCGGCGCGAGCGTCGCCACCAGGTCAGGGCTGGTGTTCTGCCGCTTTAACAAGGCTTCCCGATCCGCCGGCGCCGCCTGGGACATCTTCCGGTAAATGCGCGCATCTTGCGTCGCGATTTTCTGCTGCTCGATCAACCGCTCGATATTAAGCTCATTGAATGTATGGATGCCGAGCCCTACCGCCTGCACCACGGCAAAACCAATAATTAGCGTCAGCGCGGTGCGCCCGGCGAGGCTGGCGGGCCATGAACGCAGCTTCAAACGCGCTCGACCTGCGCGGAAAGCACATAGCCGCCGCTGCGCACTGTTTTAATGATCTGCGCGCGCCTGCCGTCATCCTCCAGCTTGCGCCGCAGCCGTGACACCGCGACATCGATGGCGCGGTCGAACGGCCCGGCCTGCCGGCCGCGCAGCAGGTCGAGCAGCATGTCGCGGGTCAGCACGCGATTTGGCCGGTCGAGCAAGGCGATCAGCAGATCATATTCGCCGCCCGTTAGCGCCACCTCGACCTCCTGCGGATCGAGCAGCCGCCGCCGCGTGGTATCCAGCAGCCACCCCGAAAACCGATAGACCCGCGCCGTCTCGCGCCCGCGCTCCTCGCCATCGCCAGCGCGGCGCAGCACGGCGCGGATGCGCGCCGTCAGTTCGCGCGGGTTGAACGGCTTGCTGACATAATCATCGGCGCCTAGCTCAAGGCCGATAATCCGGTCAGTCTCCTCGCCCATTGCGGTCAGCATGATGATCGGCACCTGCGTCTCAGTGCGCAGCCAGCGCGCGAGGTCAAGTCCCGATTCGCCGGGTAGCATTAAATCCAGCACGACAAGCTGATAATGACCGTTGAGAAACGCCCGGCGGGCCTCTCGTCCATCCCGCGCGGTGGTGACCCGGAATCGCTGCCGTTCCAAGAAGCGGGCCAGCAGATCGCGGATCTCTCGGTCGTCATCCACCACCAGGATATGCGGCATGGGTTCCATGGCTGTAACAATATCGGAAAAACCGCCTGTTTGGCAGATGGCGTTGCAATCGGTTGCAATTCCACGATGAACCAAGACGCGGTTCATTGATTGCCGGAGTCTCCTGTCATTCGCTTGGTGGTTTGCACCGCGTCCTGCAGTTTTTTTGCGGGAGTCGCCGCGGCGCCGGCGCCAAGCTTTACCGTGCCATTCGGTTGCGGAACGCTGATCGGCTCCACCACCACGCGCGTGACCCCGGCATGTTGCATATCCAGCTTGGCGGCGACCTTCGGGGTGACGTCGAGCATGCGGCTGGGCACGTAAGGGCCGCGATCATTCACCGTAACCGTCGCCGCCTTACCGGTGGCAAGGTTGATGACCTTGGCGGTCGTGCCGATCGGCAGGGTTTTGCTGGCGGCCGTACTCGCGTCCGGGTTAAAGCGTTCCCCACCAGCCGTTTTTCTGCCGTCGAAGCGCCGCGCGTAAAACGACGCCTGACCGATCTCTTTTCGCCCTGAATGATCGAGTGGCGGATGATCGGAATGTGGAGCGGGCAGAGCTGGAAGTTGGTCCAGCCTAAGCGCCTCTTGTCGGGCAGCGTCGGCATGCGACGGCGCGGGCGTAACGGCCGGCGTCTTCACAGTTTTTGACTCAGGCGTCATTCTGCAAGCGGCGAGTCCGCCAGCCGCGCATAAAATTATCAATCGCAGCAGGCGCCGAAGCCGGCCAGCAAGCAGCGTGGACACAGTTAACAGCGGGCGGTCGGACAAGCGGGAGGCGGCCATCATGTGGATTTCCATATAGGCTGCGCCGTTTTGGCCGGATCATTGCGGGAATGCTCGCTCTCTACTTGTTTCGCCGGCGACTGCCTACAAGAAGAGGCTCGATGAAAATTTTCCTGCTGCCATAGCCGATCCGCGACCAGCCTGCCAAGCTCTCCCAGGAGCTTCCGGGGATCGGAAGGTCGAGGACCATGCAGCTTCAGGGCGGTAAGCTGCCTCGCTGAAGGTTTCCTGATTTTTTTCCATTATCAGCGGATTTTGGCGCGAATTCCGTCGTGCCGCGCGGACCGTAAACGGTGTAACCGCCGGTGCCGTTCGGCATCATTTCGGTTGTTCCATTTGGCCCATAGGTGGTGTAGCCGCCAGCGCCATTCGGCGTAATCTGAGTCGACCCGTTCGGGCCGTAAGCGCTATAACCACCAGCGCCATTTGGCACAAATTGGGTTGATCCACGCGGGCTGTCGGTGCTGTAGCCACCACCGCTATCCGGCTTCACCGGAGTTGTGCCATCCGGCCCGTAGACGCCGTAACCGCCAGCGCCATTCGGCATCATCTGGGTTTGCGCGCCGGCTCCAGAGGAGACACTGCACAGACAATAAAGGATCAAAAGGTAAGTGAACCGCGGCATAGGCCTATTCTATCATGATTTTCGGACGATAAACATCCATCCGCCAAGACCACTAAAAGGCCGTGTAGAGCAGCCGGATCCGGCCACGCTATGAATTTCCGCAAGGCTAGAGGGTGGCCTCGCCCTTCTTGGGCTTTTCCCTTCTACGCACGGACGCCCAAATTTATCATTGAACAGTAGCGACGCGTTGACTATCTAAAGAACATTACACGAACAACCCAGCAGTCGGAGGTCCCATGTCAAAGACTAAAAGCGAAACCACGTCGAACACTATCAAAAATCCCGATGATTGGACGACGGGTGACGAACCGATGACCGGCGCCCAATCATCCTATTTGCACACGCTGGCGGACCAGGCTGATCACCCCGACGAAGCCGAAGGAGATTTGACGAAGGCTGAGGCCTCCAAGCGGATCGATCATCTCCGCAAAGAGGTGGGACTTGCGAAGGACGGCAAGCCGGCCTCAGATCATTAACGGCACGGTGAACGTCGCGGCTTCGAGCGAGCAAAATTACAAGGGTACGGCGCCCCCGATGTCATTCGCCTTGACCTCATGCCGCTCGGGCCTTGCACCGCGTATGAGCTGCTGTTCGCCTCGCCGATTAATTCAGTCGCGGAGGCTGCATCATCATTCGAGTCGCCTATTTTCAATCCATGTGGCAAAATCTTGTTGTTCGGCTTCGCTTAAGTGTAAGCCGTGCTTGGTGCGGCGGCGAAGTATATCATCCGGCGTGCGCGCCCATTCGGTGTCGATGAGGAAGCGCGCCTCGCGTTCGTAGAACAGCCCGCCAAAATGCTGGCCCAGGAATTCGATGGAAGTGGCGCCGTTCAGCAAGCTGCCGGCGCGGGTGCCGTAGAGCCGCGCGTAGTGATGGGCGAGCGGTGGCGGCAGGAAGTCGTGGCGGCGCATGAGATCGGCGAGAAAGGCGTCAAAATCGGCATCTGGCATGTCGCCGCCGGGCAGGGCGGCTTTATCGGTCCAGTTCGGCGCAAGAGTGGGGATGAAGGGCTTGAGCTTCTCGACCGCATGCTCGGCGAGCTTGCGGTAGGTGGTGATCTTGCCGCCGAACACCGAAAGCAGCGGCGCCTGGTTGTTAGAATCATCGACATCAAAAACATAATCGCGAGTCACCGCCGAAGGATTGCCGGCCTTGTCGTCATAAAGCGGGCGGACGCCAGAAAATTCGGCGAGGATATCGGCCTCGGTTAGCTGGCGCTTCATGTAGCGGTTGACGGCGCGCAGCAGATAGGCACGCTCGGCGGCCTCCACCTCGACATCCTCGGCGCGGCCGTCATAGGGGATGTCGGTTGTGCCGATCAGGCAGAGATCATCCTCGTAAGGATTGACAAAGATCACCCGCTTGTCGTCGTTTTGCAACAGGTAGGCTTGCGGCCCTTGCCAGAATTTCCGCACGATCAAATGGCTGCCCTTGACCAGCCGCACGCGGGAGGGGGTATTCAGCCCGGCGACGCCGTGCAGGATGTTTTCCACCCAAGGCCCCGCCGCGTTGACCAGGATACGGGCGCTGACAGTCTCGGCGCCGCCCTCGCTCTCCAGGATGACGGCCCAGGCGCCATTCTCCCGTCGCGCCGAGGCGGCGCGGGTGCGGGGACAGATCGTGGCGCCGCGCGCCGCTGCGTCAAGCACATTGAGGATCACCAGCCGCGCGTCATCGACCCAGCAATCGGAATATTCGAACCCTTTGGCGAAGGCCTCCTTGACCGGCGCGCCTTCCGGATCGCGCCTGAGATCGAGCGAGCGGCTGCCGGGTAGTTTTTCCCGCCCGCCCAGATGATCATAGAGGAACAGCCCGGTGCGGACCATCCAGGCCGGCCGCTGCTCCGGGCTGTGCGGCAAAACAAAGCGCATCGGCCACACGATATGCGGCGCGGCGCGCAGCAGCACCTCGCGCTCGATCAGCGCCTCGCGCACCAGGCGGAACTCGTAATATTCCAGATAACGCAGCCCGCCATGCACCAGCTTGCCGGATCGCGAGGAGGTGCCTTGGGCAAAATCATCCTTCTCGCAGAGCAGCACCTTCAGCCCGCGCCCGGCGGCGTCGCGCGCGATGCCGGCGCCGTTGACGCCGCCGCCAATCACCAGCAGATCGTAAGTCGCGGCCACGCGGCTTGCGCTCACGCCGCCTTCTCGTCCTGCAACCCATATCCGGCGAATTGGCCGAGCGTTTCGTCAATGTCATGGCGCGACAAAATATGCGGTTTGCCAAGCAACAGCGCGTAGTAATACTGCCGGGCGATAGTCTCCAGCTCGACCGCGCGCCACATCGCCTTGTCGAGCGTTTCACCAAGCGCGATCATGCCGTGATTGGCCAGCAGGCAGCCCATCCGGTCTTCCAATGCTTTTACCGCATGGACCGACAACGCCTTGGTGCCGAACGTGGCATAGGGCGCGCAGCGTATATCGGTGCTGCCGAAGGCGGCAATCATGTAGTGACAGGCCTCGATAGGGCGCTGGGCGATGGCAAGCACGGTGGCGAAAGTGGGGTGGCTGTGCACGATGGCGTTCACCTCAGGCCGCGCCCGCATGATGTCGAGATGAAAGCGCCATTCGGTGGAGGGCTTTTTCGGCCCGTTCCAGCTGCCGTAATCGGCGTTGATCGGCATCGCAGCGACCATCTCCGGCTCGATCTGGTCATAGGGCGTGGCCGAGGGCGAGATCAGCATCCGATCGCCGTGACGGACGCTGATATTGCCGGATGTGCCCTGGTTGATGCCAAGCGCATTCATCTGGCGGCAGGCCTGGATCAAGGCGGATCGTTGGTCGTGTTCGGTCATGGTTGCGTCCTCAAAGAGTTAAAGAAGCACTTCTTTTTGCAAAAAACCGCCCCAGCAGGGGCACGGGCCATTCAGAGGCCACAACAAAAGAAAGTCTTTTGGTTCTTTTTTGCAAAAAAGAACCACTATTTTTTCTTTCAGCATGGATTAAGGGGCACTTCCCCCGAGACAAAACGATACACTTCCGCCGCCGCCGCTGCCGCCGCGATGGTGATGGTCTTGACGGAAGCGCCGGCGATATGCGGCGTCAACGTCACGTTCGGCAGCTTTAATAGCCGCCAATCCGCCGGCACCGGCTCGATGCCGAAGGTGTCGAGCGCCGCGCCGCCGAGATGGCCGGCTTCGAGCGCTGCGGTGAGCGCTTGGTAATCCACCAGCGGGCCGCGGGCGGTGTTGATCAAATAGGCGCCCGGCTTCATCGCGCCGATATGCGCCGCATCGAACATGCCGGTGGTTTCGGGCGTCACGCGCGGATGCAGCGTCACCACATCCGACTCCGCTAACAGCGTGTCAAGCGCCGCCGCCTCGATCCCGTCGGGCAGTTCGACGTAAGGATCATGGACCAGGATGCGGCAGCCGAAGGGGGCGAGGAGGCGGACCACGCGCGAACCGATCTGGCCATGGCCGATGACGCCCACCGTCAATTCCGAAAGTTCCCGCCCGGTGCTGTCGGCGCGGTAGAGATCGCCGCGCCACTCGCCTCGCCGCAAGGCCTCGTGCCCGGCGCCGATCAGCCGGGTCTGCGCCAGTATGGCGCCGATGGTGAATTCGGCGACCGCGCTGGCATTGCGTCCCGGCGCGTTAACCACGCGGATTTGCCGGGCGCGGGCAGCGTGCATGTCGATATTCACCGGCCCGCCGCGCGCCACCGCGATCAGCCGCAGCCCGCCCATGCGCGCCAGCATCGAGGCGGAAACCGGCGCCAGATGGGTGACCAGGATTGCCGCCTCTCCCACAAAGCCGCTGATCTCATCGGGATCGCCCTGATACTCGCGCAATCCTTCGAGACCCGGCACGGCGTAGCCATGATGCATCGGCGCGTCGGGAAACGGCAGGGTCATGCTCCGCATCGAAACCTTGCCGTCGCAGCGTCCGGCAATCGCTTCGACGAATCGTTCCGGACGCATGAAATTGTCGCCGATGATCGCGCAGTCATACCGCATGGCGCGCCTCCTGATAGGCGCCGAAATCCCGCCAGAAGGCCGGCGCCACGCCGCGCGCCTGCTGGTAGATTGGCAGCAGCGGCGCGTAGAGCGCGGCGAGTTCTGGGTCCGGCGCTTCCGCCGGACCGAGCAGCGGCGTTACCCAGCGCTCGGCGCAACTTACCATGTCCGGCATCACGCCAAGAGAAAGCGCCGCCACCATCGCCGCGCCCAAGGCGCCGCTACCATGCTCGGTGATGATCCGCACCGGGCGGTTCAGCATCGCCGCCAGAATGGCGCGCAAGGCAGCCGAGCGGGAGGCGCCGCCGGTGACGCTGATGATAGCGGGGGCGCCGCCCATCGCCGCGTAGCAATCGGCGGCCGCCAGGGCGAGGCCTTCATAGACGCTGCGCATCATCCCAGGCAAAGTCAGGCCGCGGTCGATCCCGGCCAGCGAGGCGCGGGCATGGGCATTGGTAAACGGGCCGCGCTCGCCCGCCGCCGAGACATAGGGGTGATAGATGGCCGAAGCCGGACGCGCCGCCAGCGTCAAAGCGTCCAGCGCTGCCAGCATCGCTTGCCGGTCCGGCTGGTGTCCGGCGATTACGACCGCCTGATCGGCGATGCCGAGCAGCCAGTCGATGTTCAGCGTCGCGGCTAAACTAGATTGCACCAGCGCTGTCTTGCCCGGCGCCGGAAAGGCCATGCGGTAGCCGCTGATCGGCGCATTGGCGGGCGGCTCGAAATCATCATCGGCGAGCCGCATATTGATGCCGGTGCTGCCGATGATCGAGGTGCCGCCGTCTTGATTTTCCGCATTTCCCGTGCCGAACACGCCGGCGCCGAGGGCGCTCGAGACGATATCGACATAGCCGAGCACCACCGGCAGGCCGGGCTTCAACCCCAGTGCCCGCGCGGCCTGGGCGGCAAGCGGATGCGAAGTCCGCGTACTATCCACCACTGGCGGCAGCAGATGCCGGTGCCGCTCAAGGCCGAGCGCCGCTATGGTGGCATCCGAATAATCGCGCCGGCGCCAGGAGCCGAAGGTGAAGGCGGCCTCGGACGGATCGGTGGCGCGCACTCCAGTCAGCTTGAAATACAGCCAGTCCTTGCAGTGAAAGGCGGTGGCGGCGCGGCACAGCATCTCCGGGCGCGCCTCGGCGAGCCAAAGCAGTTGCGCCGACTGGTTGCAGGCGGCGATGCCGGTGCCGGTTTCAGCGAAGGCGACACGCCCTGCCGCGCTGGCGCGCAGCCGCTCGGCGATGCCGCCGGCGCGGGCATCGAGCCAGAGCAAGGCCGGCGCGACCGGCTCGCCATCGCGATCGATCAGCCAGGTGCCGTCGCCTTGGCCGGTGACGGCGAGGCCGATGATTTCGGTGTCGCCCAGCCGCGCTGTTAGTTCGGCGATCACCGTTGCCGCAGAAGCCCAGGTCGCCGCCATGTCCTGCTCGGCGATGCCGCCCGGCCGCTCCGTGTAATGGTTCGGCAGGCTGGCGATGCCGGCTGGCTGGCCATGGAGATCGAAGGCGACCGCCTTCAGCACCGAAGTGCCGGCATCCAAAGCGAGAATAAGCTGGCGAGGGTTCAAGCGATTCCGCCATGCGCCAAGGCGACGCCGGTCTCAGCGTCGAAAATATGCAGATCCTGCTGATCAAAGCCGAAACCGATGGTGTCGCCAATCCGCGCCGCCACCCGTGCTGGCTGCACCGCGACCAAGGTGCGCCCCGCGGCTTCAAAGGCGATATGCGCCTGATCGCCCAGCCATTGGTTGGAGACCACCACGCCTTGGTAATCGCTGCCGCCCAGGATTAGCCGGTGCGGCCGCAAGCCAAGCACGAGTTTGCGGCCGTCGCCGAACTGATTCGCCCGCGCCGAAGCGATCGTGAACGCCACCTGGTCATCATGCAGGATGGCGAGGCCAGACGGGGTGGAACGGGCTGGCAGGATGTTCATCGGCGGCTCGCCGAAAAACGTCGCCACGAACAGGTTCACCGGCTGGTCGCGCAATTCTGCCGGGGTGCCGTATTGCTGCAGCACCCCGGCCTCCATGACGGCGATGCGATCAGCCATCGCGTTCGCCTCGCCTTGGTCATGCGTCACCAGCACCGCCGTAAACCTACGCTCCTGGATGCGCGCCTTGACCCGGCCGCGCAGCACCGCGCGAAGCTGCGGTTCCAGTTGCCCCATTGGCTCGTCGAGCAGATGCAGATCGGCGTTGCGGATCAGGGCGCGGGCCAGCGAGGCGCGCTGCTGCTGGCCGCCCGACAAGCCGTTCGGGCGGCGATTGAGAATAGGCCCGATTTCCAGCAGATCGGCGACCTCTTTTACTTGCGCCGGCACACCTTGCGCCGCCTTATCGCCCCTAAGCGCGAAGCCGATATTCTCGGCAATGGTCAGCGGCGGATATAGCGCGTAGCCTTCAAAGGCCATGGCGACGCGGCGCTGCGCCGGCGGCAACGTGTCGATCCGCCGCCCGGCCAGCCTGATCTCGCCGATCGTGACGGTCTCAAACCCGGCGATCATCCTGAGCGTCGAGGTCTTGCCGCAGCCTGACGAGCCGAGCAGGGCGATGATCTCGCCGTCATTCACCCCAAGATCAATGGTCCGCACCGCATGGACCGGATGCCGGCCATTCTGGCCGTAGATTTTGCTAACCGAATTAAGATTGAGACTCATGCGGCGACCTCCTCGGTCATCGGCTTCGCCGAGACGCAAAGCCCGGTCGCGGCATCAAACAGCGCGCCGCGGCCCGGTTCGGCCTCGATCCAGATCTCCTCGCCTTTCGGCGGCGGGAACTCGTGCCCGGCGACCAGCTCGCTGCCATCGCGGGTGCGCAGCAGCACCAGATAACGCTCGTTGATCGGCGTCACCGCGACCACATGGGCGGGCACCCGCCTCGCACCCGGCTTATCCGTCAGCATCACAGCTTCCGGGCGCAGGCCGAATACAGCCTGTGCTGGCGGCCTGACGCCGAAATGAAACATCAGGCCGGCGGCCTGCACCCTTGTGCCGTTGCCATGCATCTCGGCCTGCGCGGGCAGCAAGTTCATCGGCGGATCGCCGAACAGCCGGGCAATGGCCAGCGTCGCTGGACGGTCATACACCTCGTCGGCCGTAGCGTTTTGGGCGATCTGCCCGTCGAGCAGCACGATCACCTTCTCGCCGATCGCCATCGCCTCGCGGAAATCCTGGGTGACGTAAATAGCGGAGGTCTGGCGCCGCAGCAGCAGTCGCGGCAATTCGATCCGCATCTCGTAGCGCAATTTGGCATCGACATTGCGCAGCGGATCGTCAAACAAAACGAGGCGTGGCTCGCCCACCATCGCCCGGGCAAGCGCAGTGCGCTGCTTCTGGCCGTTGGAGAGCTGGCGCGGGAAATGATCCAGCACATGCTCGATCCGCAAAAGCTGCGCCACCGCGGTGACCTTCTGCGTGATTTCGGCCGCTGAGAGCCTCTGCGCCCGCAACGGGCTCGCGATATTCTCCCGCGCCGGCATATGCGGATAAAGCGCGAAATTCTGGAAAGCGACGCCGAGATGCCGCGCCTCCGGCGGCAGATCGGTGACATCGCGGCCAGCAAGTTCAATCTGGCCGGTCGCGTTCGGCTCTAGCCCGGCGATGGCGCGCAAGCACACCGTCTTGCCGACGCCGGAGGGGCCGAACAGCACCACCCGCTCGCGCTCGCGCACCTCGAAGCTGATATCGCGCAGCACCTGGTTGGTCTTGAAACTAACCGATAACGAACGAACGGCCAGCGCGGTTTTCATTGTTTGGGCGCTCATCCTTTCACTGCTCCCAGGCTCAAACCCTCGACGAGCCAGCGCTGCGCGTAAAGCGCGATGGCCAGCGTCGGGATGATCGACAGCACCACCGCTGCCGCGATCTGGCCATATTGAATGCCCGAGGCGGTGACGAAGGCCAACGCCCCCACTGTCACCGGCTGTTTCGACCCCGAAGCCAGCACCAGGGCAAAAATAAAATTGTTCCAGGCGAAGATGAAAGCGAGCAGCCCCGCCGCCGCGATGCCAGGCCCGGCCAGCGGAATCGCGATTTTAATAAAGCCGCGCCCCCAGGAATGGCCATCGACGCGATAGGCGTATTCGATATCCGGGCTGGCATCCTCGAAATAGCCGCGCACGATCCACAGGATCAGCGGCAGGGTGATCAGCTGATAAATCCAGATCAGGCCGATATAGGTGTTGTCGAGGCCGATCTGCTGGAAATATAGCGAAAGCGGCAGCAAGACTAACAAAGGCGGGGCGAATTTCAGCGACAGCAAGGTGAACGCCATATCCTCGCCAAGGCGGAATTTGTAGCGGGCGAAGGCGTAAGCCGCCGGCACGCCGAGCACCAGCGCCAGCAGCACCGAACAAGCGGAAAGCAGGAAGGAGTTCCACAGATTGCGCATGAAGGCGATGTTCAGCGTGCCTACTGAAGTTTTGAGATGCCCGGTAATCAAAGCCGCGTAATTGATCAGGCTAGGCTGGAAGATCAGTTTTGGCGGCAGGCTGAGAATTTGCGCGTTCGTTTGCAACGACATCACGCCGATCCAGAAGATCGGGAACAGAAAAAACAGCACCACGATCAGCAATGCGAGGCCGCGCAGGCCTCGGATGACGAGTTCACGCACCGGCTTTGCTCCGTTCACGCATAGCGTGCCATTGGTTGACGAAGAGTTTCGACAAGGCGAAGGTGATCGCCCATAACACCATCAGAATTGCCGATGAGCGGCCGACATTGGTGTTCTGGTAGAAGTCAATATACGAACGTATTTGGAACACCATCAGCGAATCGCCGGGGCCGCCCTGGGTCATGCCATAAACGATGCTGAATTCCTGGATCGCGGAGAGCAGGCGAAACAACGTTGCGGTGACGATATAGGGCATCAGCATCGGCAAGGTGATGCGAAAGAACACGAACCGTCCAGGCACCCCGTCGAGTTTCGCCGCCTCGAAAGGCTGGGTCGGCAGGCTGCGCAGCCCTGCCAGCAGCAGGATCATGATGAAGGGCGTGTTCACCCAGAGATCGATCAGCACGACGGTGAACATCGCTGAATTCGGCGACGAGGCCCAGCGAAAGCCAGAAAAGCCCAACCCGCCGACGATCCAGGCATAGACGCCAAAATTTGGGTTGGTCATCAGCTTCCAGATCAGCGAAGCGATGACGGGCGCCACCATCAGCGGCATCAGCAGCGCCACCGAAATCACGTTGTTGAGCCGGGTGCGCTCGCGCAGCAGCAGCGCGATGCCAAGGCCGAGCAGCAATTCAAGGATCACCGAAAAGCCCATATATTCCATCGAAACCAGGATGGTGTTCCAGAAATCGGCGCTGCCGAATAAATTGATGTAGTTATGGAGCCCGATAAAGCCTTTGCCCATCGGAAAAGCCATGTTGTAGCGTTCAAGGCTGTACCAAGCCGCGGTGAAAAACGGGATCAGGATGCCAATGCAAACCAAAAGCGCCGGCAGGCTCAGCAGATAGGGCAGGAAATTTATGCGGCGTTTCGTCCGCACAGCCGGCGCGACCGGTTTTTCAAGTGGCATGTCGCTCATGGCGAACCCTCCCTGTCAAGGCCTGATCGGTTCAGGTCGAACCAACCAGGCTTTAACTTCTTTACGAATGCGACTGATACACGTTTCGGGCTATAGGTCAGCTTAAGCGATCAATCGCTAGAAGCGCGGCGCGAGGGGAACCATCCCGCGCCGCGCCGCCGCCGCCTCAAATACCAGCGTCTGTTATTTCGCTGTTGATATGTGAGGCCAACTGATCGAGTCCCTGATCGACGCTGACTTGATTGGCGACCATGCGTTGCAATGCCGCTGCCCACTCGGTGGTCACGTTGAAGAACAGCGGCTGCGGCGTGAAGTAGATCTTCGCGTCTGGCAGAGTCTTCTCGAAGGCCTCGTAAAAGCCGGGATAGCCCTTGGCGAGGCGCGCCTTGAATGCCGGGTTCTGCAACGTCGTGTTGCGCACCGGATCGACAACCTGTTTCTCTACCCCGCCATAGATGCCAAAATTCTTCCCGCTGGCCCATTGAATGAAGTACCAAGCGGCGTCCTTCTCTTTCGAGAAGCTGGTAATGGCGAGCGACCAAATCCAAACATTTGAAGTCGGGTGGTCCATCTTCGGGTTAGGCGTGAATTCCGCGTAGCCGATATGGCCAGATTCCTTGTTGCCCGGCGAGTTTTCAAAGAAGCCGATGATGTTGGCGTCATAGATCATGCCGGCGCGCCCGGCGCCCAAATCCTGCGCCACCTCGTACCAGGTATAGGTGGCCCAGTTCTTCGGCCCGGCCTGCTGAATCATCTTGACCCAGAGCTTGTTCATTTCCTTCGACTGCGCCGAGTTCACCGCCGAACTCAGCTTGCTGCCCTTTACCTCAAAATCCTTGGCGCCGTAGCTGGTATAGGCTGAGAGATAGCCGGGATGGATCGTTGCCCAGGAGCGGCTGCCGCGCACCGCGACGCCGTAAGGTCCACCGGCGTCCTTGGTAATCTTGGTCGCGACCTCGATCATGTCCGGCAGGTTCTTCGGCGGCTCCAGCTTCAATTTATCGAAAATCCGCTTATTGTAGCTGACATTGTACAGCTCAAAACCCAGTGGCACCGCCCATTGCTTGGCGTTCTTGCTGCCTAGCGCCTCGCCCGGCACGCCGGACCAGGCATCGGAATGGCGCAAGTTAGCGATAATGCCCTGCCAGTCGTAGTTTCCCGCGGTTTTCGACGGATCATTGATATAGGGCTTCATATCGACCAGCCAGTTCGCCGGGCCATACTGCCAGGTTTGATAGGCGCCCGTCATCAGCACGTCGTAGCGGTTCGAGTGCGAGGAAAGCGCCGCCGTCACCTTGTCGAAATACACATCCTCCGGGAAGATGTCGTATTGCACGTCGATGCCGGTGAGCGTCTTGAAATGCGCAAGGTCGGCGGTCATTGCATCAGCGTAAGGGTGCTTGTTCAGCAGCAGGCGCAGCGTCTTGCCTTTATGCGCCTGCCAGTCGAAATTCGCCGCCATCGCCTCGGTCGCCGCTCCTCCTAACCCGAAATTAGCTGCGGCAGCGCTTACGCCGAGCGCCGCGGCGCGTTTGGCGAAGCCGCGCCGGTCCATCCCGCCGGCCAGGAAATCTTTCGCTGCGTCCTTTATTTTTTCATCCATGGTCAACTCCCTATGATACTGATTTTTGGCTTCGCGCAGTGAGCGGCGGCGCCGATGATCGCTTGCGCGGTTCGTTCATCGGTAACCAATGCGGTAAGCAGTCGGCTTTTCAGCATGGCGTGGATGGCGGCGGCCTTTTCAATCCCGCCGGCAATGCCTAGCGCATCACGGCCGCGCATGGCCTCCGGCGGCAAGGCGATGACGCGATCATGCAAGGTGGTGGCGATGCGCTGGCCATCGCCATCGTAAAAACTCCCCAGCACTTCCGCCATCGCGCCGTCGCGCCGCGCCATGGCGATCTCCTCCGGCAGGATCATGCCGCTTTCACAGAGAAAGCTGGTCTCGCTAACTTCGCCGATGCCGACCACGAACAGGCTGGCGGTTTCGCCCACCTTAAAGGCTTCGGGCACGCCACGCTGCGCAAGCAGCACCGCCCGGTCCTGCTTTGTATTCGCAAAAAAAGGCACCGGCAGGAGATACGCCGACGCCGTGGTTTTTTCCGCCAGCGCTTGCACGACGTCGAATGGATTGGCGGCGATGCGTCGAGGCACGCCGCCTAGAACCGAAACAATCGTCAAACCAGGAAACGAATCCCGCGCCAGATGATCGACAGTCGCCGCCAATGTCCGCCCATGGCCGACGCCGATGATCTTGTGCTTGCGGGCGTTCAGCGCATCATGCAGATAGGGCGCCGCGGCGCGGCCGAGCGCGGAAAACAGATTGCCGCCTGATGGCAGGGCCGGAACGACGCGGCAAAACTCCAGTTTAAACTGGCGGCTCAGATCGCGCTCCAGCAGAAAACATCCCGCTAAATCGCCTTCGATAATGATCCGAACCAGCCCCTCGGCGCGAGCGCGGGCGATCAGCCGCTGCACTTTCGCTGGCGGAACGCGCAGCTTCTGGCTGATTTCAGCCTGCGTCAGCGCCGCTTCATAGTAAAGCCATGCCGCGCGTGTAGCCAGTTCGACATCGTCGCTGATAATACGTTTCCTCTTTGATCGCACTGCATCATGCAAGGCGTTGTGATTTTTTTTGTACGCTCTGCAAAAATAATCACAACGCCTTTAAAAGGTCAAGCAATGTTTTCCGCTGAGGGCCTGTCCGAAAATTGGGCGGCGGAGGGCGAAGTTAGGAAAGGCCACGGCAGCGCAGCTTGGAGACGCGCAGTCCGCGTGAAGAAAACAGTTGTTTAATCAGGGGGGATAAATTTGGCGCTGGATACGGTCCACAAACTCTTGGCATAGCGTACAGCCAGCAGGTGAAGTCGTTCTATCTGCTCCGCCCGATCTTTCGGCGATGCAGAGATTACAATAACGGGAGCCAAGGCGACCTTGGCAAAGCGGCGGCTATGAACGAACTGCCACCCGCCGCGCAGTGATGCGTAGTTTGTTCGATCATGGCGTCCCGTACAATATAAAACTGGGCAATGGAAATTGTTGGTTTTATTGGGGTGAAGCCCATCATGATCACGCACCGATGGAATATGCCTTCACGTCTAGATGCCGTAATGGGCCAGCGGCCAAGTATAGGCGACGTGGTGGCTGTCCCGCAGAGTGATGGTGTGTTGTGTTGAACGGGGTCCGAATGGGTCGGTCCCAAGCATCATCGAGGAACAGTCATGGAGTATTATGTTGGAATTGACGTCTCGCTGAAAGAGAGCAGCGTGTGCGTGATGGATGCCCAGGGGAAAATCGTGCGTGAGGCGAAAGCGGCGAGTGAGCCCGAAGCGCTCCACCGATTAGTCTGCGGGATTGGTTTTCCGGTGACCCGGATTGGTTTGGAAGCGGGCCCGCTGTCGCAATGGCTGCGTGAGGGGCTCGTCGATGCTGGTTTCGAGGTGGTGCTGCTCGAGACGCGGCATGTGAAGGCAGCGCTGTCGGCGATGACGGTGAAGACCGATCGGAAGGATGCGCGCGGGATAGCGCAGTTGCTGCGGATGGGATGGTTCCGGCCGGTGCACGCCAAATCGTGTGGAGCCCAGGAGGTGCGTGCGTTGCTGGTCGGACGCAAGCTGCTGCAGAGTAAGCTGCTTGACGTAGAGCTCAGCATTCGGGGCATCCTGCGCGGCTTCGGTCTCAAGGTCGGCGAGGTGAGCCGGGGGCGTTTCGAAGCGCGCATCCGCGATCTTGCTGAAGGGCATGCCACGCTCGAGACGATAATCGGCGCGTTGCTGCAGGCAAGAGCCGCGCTGTGGAGCGAGTTCACCCGTCTGCGTCGCGAGATGCTGAAGATCGCGCGAGCTGACCAGGTCTGCCGGCGGTTGATGAGTACGCCAGGGGTTGGTGCCCTTGTCGCGATTACCTATCGCACGGCGATCGATGATCCCCAACGGTTCTGCAAATCCCGGATGGTTGGCGCGTATTTCGGATTAACACCGAAGAAATACCAATCCGGCGAAACCGACATCGACGGCGGGGTCAGCAAGGTCGGCGATGCCATGGTGCGGACAGCGCTTTTTGAGGCAGCGCACATCATGTTGACACGGGCAACGCGGTTTTCTGCTCTGAAGCGCTGGGCGATGGGGGTAGCAAAGCGGCGCGGCATGAAGCGGGCGAAAGTCGCGCTCGCCCGCAAGCTTGCGGTGGTGCTGCACCGGATGTGGGTTGACGCAACCGAGTTCCGTTGGACCAAAGACGCAGTAGTAGCGTAAAGGAGGAGCAAGCTTTCGAGGGGACGGGCCGGCTCCGGCACCGCTTCTTCTGAGGTCCCGTCGCTGGGACGAGGGCCAGGCAAGGTCGGGTGTAGTGCTGTGGAAGCCTCGGCAAACCACGCGTCCCAGATTGACCTGCCGGCTCCGGATCTAATGGCATGATGTGGCAGTCTTCAGTGCTGACCACGGACAGAAGAATTATCCTGGCGACGAGATAATCACTCGGAGGACTTGACACCAAAAGGCCCATTACAGAAGCACTACAGTTGCATTTTTCGTTGGAGATGTGATTGTCTGGCGGCAGCTTGGTGCGCGCACCGTAAGCTGGACCATGCGAGGATGTAAGCGGCAGGAATGCGACGCTGCGCCAGTTTCAGGGCAAGGCGCCGGATCTCCTGGATTGACCAGCGGATAAGGTTCGCCTTTCTACTGGCGGTGTTTTTTTGGTTTCGTGGCGTTGGCTTGATGCCGAACGGCGGCCATCATGGCATAGGCAAACATGACCAGAGACACGTGCCTGTGCCAGCCATGCCAGGAGCGGGTCTCGTTGTGGTCGAGGCTGAGTTCCTTCTTGGCAGTTTCAAAGCCTTCCTCGATGCGCCAGCGTGTGCCTTCGATCTGGACGAGGGTCTCGATTGAAGTGCCTTTGGAACACCAGGTGGTAAAGTCGGCAAGTTCGCCATCGACGATGCTACGGCGGATCAACAGGCCGCGGGTCCAGAGGCCAGGAACGGGCGCGTCGTAGTCGTCGGCATTGAGATCAGCGAGCGGACAATACCCCTCCGCCGCCCTTCCACGTGCTTTGCACGTGGAACCTTGAGCGGCTCCGCCCAATCATAAAACCGCTCGCCCTTGGTGCCGTGGCCTGCGGAAAGGCGCTTCCAGCAATCAGCGGACAAGGCTTTGGCGATATCCTTCGCCTCGCCCGCGACCGAGATGTCGGGATGCCAGGAGCCGAACCAGTGGTTGGTTAGCGTTTCCTACTTAAAGTGCATAACTCTCCTATTTTGTGAGGATCATTGACCTTGCTGCCATCAAGTCCCGCTTTGAAGCTCTTGAGCCCTTTCTGACCGAACGGGATCGTCTTCTGTTGCCGCTTGCAAAGCCCGTGCTGCGGGTCATGGCGGCGGTATCGGCTGCAACCGGATGTTCACAGAAGTTTGGCAAGGAGATCGCGTGATTTGGGATTTTGAGAGCGGCAAAAGCCGGAATGACGATTTCTCCAGGAACAGACGCCTGGAATAGATAATGCGAGCGGCAGTCGCCCGGCTGAAATGCGCCTTGGGTCTTTCGCTACAAAACCCTCTCATGGGCCGCGAGAGCGCGCGCGATGAGCTGGGGGATGGCGGAAGAGGCGGGTTTGTCTAGGGCTTGGCGCAAGTTGCGGGTCATCGCTTCGGCATCGACCGTCAGCCCTTCGAGCGCCTCGCGCAAAGCCGCGAAGGCGCCGCTGGCCATGAGTGCCAGCTCAGGCCAGATTGATTGTTCCGCTTGCCATGCGCCGGCGGCGCGCTCATGCTCCTGCGGGATTGCGGCGAGCAGCGTCGCCGCCAGATGCGGGGCGCGCAAGGCGGCGGCACGGATGGCGATCGAGAGCGTCGGGTTTCGCTTATGCGCCATTGCCGAGGAGCCGCCGCGTCCGGGAGCGGCGGGCTCGGCCGCTTCGGCGATCTCGGCCTGCATCATCAGCGTGATGTCGGTGGCGATCTTGCCGGCGGCGCCCACCGAAGCGGCGATGGCGCAGCCCAGGCGGGCGAGCGGCGCGCGACGGGTGTGCCAGGGCAGAACCGGCAGCTGCAGACCAAGTTCGGCGGCCAGGGCCGCGGAGATCCGCATCGCATCCTCGCCGCAGGCATCGAGCGTACCGGCGGCGCCGCCGAACTGCTGCACCAGGGCGTCGGCCGCCGCGTTACGCAGCGCCGTTCTCGCATCGTCAAGCGCGGCGAGCCAATAGGCTGCCTTCAGCCCGAATGTCGCCGGCAGCGCCGGCTGCATCAGCGTGCGCGCGAGCATCGGCGTCCCGGCATGATCAGCGGCGAGGCCGGCGGCAGCGCTGGCGGCGGCGGTAAGATCCGCCTCGATCAGGGCAAGGCCATGGCGGAGCTGCAACACCAGCGCGGTATCAATAATGTCTTGTGACGTTCCACCCCAATGCACGAAGGCCGCATGGTCCGGGACGCGAGCGCGCAGCCAGGCGATCAACGGGATGACCACGGTGCCCGCCACCATGCCGTCACGCTCCAGCGCTTCGACATCCATCGTGGCGGCATCACAGGCGGCGGCAATCGCCTCGGCGGCATCAACGGGAATCGCGCCGATGGCGGCATTGGCGCGGGCGAGCGCGGCCTCGGCATCCAGCATCGCCTGCGCGCCGGCGCGCGCATCGAAGGCGGCGCGCATCGCGCTGGTGGACGCCATCGCCTGAGCGAGGGAAAGCCCGAGGACGGGTCCGGTCATGTAAGCCCAATCAGCGCGCGGACGATGGCTTCGGCCATTCTTCAGAACTCCAGGAACACGGTCTCGTCGCTGCCCTGCAGGCAGAGATCGAGCCGGTAGGCGTCATCACCGGTGCGGTGTGCGATCAGCGTGCGCCGTCGCTTTCCGGATTTGATCAGCGACAGGATGGGGTCGGTCTCGTTCAACGGCTCATCTGGGAAATAGAGGCGGGTGAATAACGGCTTGAGCAGGCCGCGCGCCAGAATGGCGATGGCGCAATGCGGCGCCTGCCGGACATTGCCGCGCGACCCTCGCGGGCCGGGCAAAGGCTCTGGCCTGATGGTGGTGAAGCGGTAGCGCCCTAGCGCGTCGGTCGCCGCTCTTCCATAGCCGGTGAAGTGGTCGGAAGCGTCCGGCGAGGCCTGCCAAAGCTCGACCGCGGCATCGGTGACGGGCGCGCCCGCGCCATCCGTGATCACGCCTTCAATGACGATGCGCTCGCCTGCCGCGCCGAAGCGCGTGAGGTCCGCCCAGTCCGGTTCATGGATCAGATGCCAGAAGGGGCCGATGGTCTGGCTCGCGCTCGCCAACGGCATGCTCAAGCCTCCATGGGCGTGGCGGCGCGGCCGCGCAGCACGATGTCGAGCCGGTAGCCGATTGCGTAGCCCGATTCGGTGATGCCGATATCGAAATCCGCGACCAGCCGTGCCCGCGCCGCTTCGTCGGCGGTGGCGAGAAAGATCGGGTCGAGCGCCAGCAGCGGGTCGCCGGGGAAATACATCTGAGTGATCAGCCTTGTCGCGAAGCCGGGGCCGAACAGCGAGACATGGATGTGGTTCGGCCGCCAGGCATTATGGTGATTGCCCCAGGGATAGGCGCCGGGCTTGATGGTAATGAAGCGGTAGCGCCCCTCGGCGTCGCTGAACACCCGGCCGGAACCCCGGAAGCCCGGATCGAGCGGCGCGTCATGCGTGTCGCCCGGGTGATTGTAGCGCCCGGCCGCATTGGCCTGCCAGATTTCGATCATGGTATGTGGCACCGGCCGGCCATCCTCGTCGAGCACTGCGCCAGCGACGATGATCCGCTCGCCCTGCGCCTCATGGCCGTCGCACAGGGCGATATTGGCGATGGCGGGAAACCGAGCTTCGATGAAATGCGGGCCGCCGATCTCACTGACGGTCTGCGGGATTTTCAAGAGCGGTTGCTGTGGCGCGCGCATGACCGTGCTGCGATAGCCCGGCGCCAGATGAGGCGGCTGGGTGCCCGGCTGGAGGGCGCGGAACGGCAAGGTATCGGTGGTCATGGTTCCATCTCCCTGAGGACTTCCTTGGCCATGCGGAACGCCGCATTGGCCGCCGGCACGCCGGCATAGACCGCCATGTGCATCAGCGCCTCGGCGATTTCTCCGGCGCTGGCGCCGGTATTGCGCGTCGCCCGCAGATGCAGCTTGAACTCCTCCTCCCACCCCAAAGCGGCGGTGATGACGAGGGTCAGCAGCGAACGGGTGCGCTTATCCAGCCCCGGTCGGGTCCAGACGCTGCCCCAGGCCGTTACGGTGATGAAATGCTGGAAGTCACGGTCGAAATCTGTGGCATTGGCGAGCGAGCGGTTCACATGCGCCTCGCCCAGCACCTGCCTGCGGACCACAAGCCCGGCCTCATAGGAATTTTCATGATGCGGCGTGAGGAAGCGCACCATGGCATCGGTGACCTCGCCCGGTTTCTCCACTGTTGAGATATGGGGGGCGCCATCGATCACGATCAGCCCGGCGCCTGGTACCGCATCGCGGAGCGCCTCGGCGGAAGCGACGGGCGTGGACTGGTCCTGATCGCCGACCAGCACCAAAGCCGGGACGCGCAGCCCCGCCGTGGATCGGGCGAGATCGGCGTCCCTTATCGCGGCGGCGCAGCCGGCGTAACCGTCTGCCGTCGTGCGCAGCAGCATCGCCCGCAGCCCTTGTGCCTCCGGCGAATCCTGAAATGCTGTCGTCACCCAGCGTGCCATCACCGCATCGGCAATGGCAGCTATTCCTTCCGCCCGCACTTTCGCAATGCGCTCCTGCCATGTCGATACCGGTGGAATCGCCATCGCGGTATCGCAGAGGATCAGCGAGGCCACCCGGTCCGGATGCGCCGCGGCAAAGCTCTGAGCGATCATGCCGCCGATCGAGATGCCGCCGATATGTGCGCGCTCGATTTTCAGGGCATCGAGCAGCCCGGCCAGATCACCCGCCAGCAGTGCCATGCTGTAATCGCCTGGAGTCGCGCCGCTCAGCCCGTGGCCGCGCAGATCGGGGCGTATGACGCGGAAGGAGCGCGCCAGCACTGCCGCCTGTTCGTCCCAGACATGCAGATCGGTGCCCAGCGAGTGCAGCAGCACCAGCGGCGGCGCCCCCAGCGCTCCCTCGGCCTGCAGATGAACCGTGATGTCGCCGCTTTTCACGAACATGAGCAAAACCCTCCAAGCCGAATGTTTCGCAGCATCATATCGGCAGGCCTGCATGAATTTCAGCAAGCGAGGTTTTTCCGTGGCCCGCAGGGTTGATGATACCGTGCTTCATAAAGGTAGGGACGGGGTCATGTTTTTGCCGGAACTTCCATGCGCGGCTCGATGCCGTTTTTCTTCATCTCTTCGAGCCATGTCGGATGAATCCGTGGGTCCTGATCTTCGAATTCGATCTGATCGCCGCCATCCTTGATGCTGGTGGATGAAGCGCCTTTTTCTCCTGGCTTGGCGCCAAGATAAGTCCGCCGGTTGGCTGCGGTGAACGGATAGCGAAGGCCGCCAACAGCCGTTGCCAGATAACGGGCCGGTGTAGCGCTGGTCGTGAAATGCTGATGGAACTGCCGATCCGCCGGTGGAAACACGAAACCGTGTTGCCAGTTGAGGCGCACGAAATCCTTTTCGCCCTCATACCACGCCAGGGAATAACCGTGGCCCAGGACGCACATGACATGGAAGCCGGGACCGTGGCGATGGCCCTTTTTATAGGTGCCCGATGCCATCTCTGAAACATGGGCGTGCATCGAGCCGTCGGCGAGAACGATCTTGATATTCATGCTGCCGGGACCGCGATCGTCATAGGCCTGCAATTGAATATCACCGAGGCTGGGAACAAAATTCGTCTCCCACATATGGTTGCCCTGGCGCACGGTGATGAGGTCACCCTGACCGTCAAAATATTCGTCCTTACCTGCGCGCTCGGCGAACTGGAAAGGATTCTCGAAGATGAACGAGATATTGTGAAACGCGTTGAGGAGCAAAGGCAGATTAGTCGTGGTCACGAAAAGCGCCCGGTTCTGCCCGGACGCATTATAATGACGGTGTCTGGCGTTGAGCGGAATCGCGAAAAGGCTCTTTTCGCCCCATTCAAAACTGCGCTTGCGGCCGTCCGGAAGTTCGATCTCCGTGCTGCCGCGGCCTTCGAGAACGTAGATGACATCCTCATACAGATGACGGAGCGGCGCGGTGGACCCGCCCGGCGGAATCTCGAATAACATCATATTACAGAAATCGCCGCGGCCCTTGAGATGAACGGCCGCGCCGTTGACGCCATAACGCGCCCATGGGCCGGTTGTGACGCCGAAAAGATCGATGCCAAAGCCTTCGACGATTGGCACGCCTTCCTCGTTGACCCAGTCGAGATAGGGATCGATGCCGTAGCGTGCCGGGGCAACCTGGTCCATCGAGTGGTTTCCTCTTTCTGCTTCTCGCGTCGTCATGAAAAGATCAGCGATTTGATAATGACGGGCACCACGCCCGGCGGTTCGATAACGTCACCGATATCGACATAGTCAAATTCCTGCAGGATCACCCCATCCAGCGAAACAAGCGGACAGGCAAGATGCAGTTCTTCACGAAGAATGCAGCCCAGCGAACGGCCGACATCGCCATCGATCAAAAGCAGCAGAAGTTCAGCGCGGTCGCCTGCCGGACATAATGCAGCGCGGATGCCCTCGGCGCAGGCGCGGAGATGGCGATAATCCGGCGAGGCAATCCAGCGGAATGCCAGAGCCATGCGTTGATCAGAGGCAAGGTCGTGCCGGAGAGCGGCGGCAGTGATCGCCGCTGCCCATTCAGCCGGCGTACTGCGCGCCGAGAAATGATCGCCAAGATGGACGACCGGTACGTTATGAACGTGCAGATGCGCCGAATCGGAAAAGTAGATCGTCTTTCCGCTGACCTGTGCGGTAAATTGAGACGCGCCAATCACCGTCGCCCGAATTCCCTGGCCGGGATCGATCATGGGCAATTCCAGGCGCGCCCGGAACTGCCGTTGAATCGCCATCGCTAATAGCCGCGCGACATCGCCGAATTCCCTGGTCTCCCGCGCGAACATATATTCCGACACGCCGCCGGAAAAGCTAATCGCCTGAGGAGGTTTCGAACGCTGCAAGACCTCCGTCAGAACCAGTTTTTGGCCGAGCGCGTCGAGCGGTGCGCCGGCAATCTGATCAAGGACAAGCTCCGCAAGCCGTTCGGCCAATCTTGCCCTAACCGCCGGATCGGCAAGGATGTCCGGCGTGATCGCCAGACCCTGTTCTTCCGCGAGAAGGCGGGCGGTATCATCAACCCGCGCCCAGGAACCGTTTTCCTCCTGCGCGATGATCCTGCCGCCGATGGCGAAAGCGCTGACGCTGAGAACCTTGCCGGCATCGATCAGCGCAAGCTTCGTGGTGCCGCCGCCGATATCGACATGAAGCAGGCACTGGCCTGAGCGGCGTGAATATTCAACAGCGCCCGAACCATGGGCAGCGAGGGTGGATTCAAGTCTGTGGCCAGCCGTGGCACAGACGAACCTGCCGCCCTGTTCGGCGAACAGATCGTCGATGGCGCGAGCATTGCGCCGCTTGATCGCCTCGCCTGTTAGGATGACCGCCCCGGTATCGATACCGGCCCGATCCAGGCCGGCATGCTGAAATTGCTCTCCGATGAATGCTGCAAGTTTTTCAGCGTCAATTGTGCCGTCAGGCAGGAAAGGAGTGAGGCCGATGGGCGAGCGCCAGGTCACCTCGCGCTTGACGGTTTCAAACCGGCTGGAAAGCCCTTGCGTCTGGCGCTGGAGAAGAAGCCTCGCGAACAGAAGATGCGAAGTGGAACTCCCTATATCTATGCCAACCGTGGTGAGTTCGACAGTCTCCTGACGCCAGATGCTTTGCGCGAAGGCTTGAGTGTCCTCTTCGGTGAAATGCTCATGATCGCCGGGGCCATCATGCATGGCAATCGCGTTCTTTACCGGACATCAGAGGAGGCTTGATCATAGTCTCCCTTCCCATTTGGCCGCTACAGCAAACTGCGCTTCGACAGCTTGCTTAGTTTCACGCGGACCAAGAGGATAAAGCGGAACCCCTGTTTTTTTTGACCAGTTTATTGTTGCAGGTTCATTCGAGATCGCGATAAGCGCATGCGATAACTTATCCACAATTGGCTTCGGCAGTGACGGCGGTCCCGCGACAAAACGCCATTGAACAATCTCACCAAGGTCAGGTTGCTTGATTGATGTCGCGTCCTGGATACCTGGAATGGGAGATTTGCCGGAATAGACAAACATAATTCGAATCAATCTGGCATCCTGCATCACCTTCAATGTCGGAAGCGATTGGGCGATGGCATCGACATCGCCGCGCGCGACGCTCATCATCGAGCCCGTCGAGCCTTTATAGCCGGTGACGATTTTTGCGCGTATGTTGTTGACTTGGCAAAAGACCTTGATGGCGAAATAACTCAGTGCGGTTTTACCCGATGAAGCAAAAACAATCGGACGTTCCCGAGACAGTTTTTGAAGGTCTTGAACAGAAGAAATCTTGCTGTCATGGCCAACCGCGATTCCGAATAATGAACGTCCCAGAGTGGCGATCCAGGTAAGGTTGCTCAGGTTGTTGCCTTTTTGCGATACAGAGAGGACATCGCCGAGCATCCCGATCATGTACCCATCCGGGGCGGCATGATAGAGATCGAAAGCGGCCTTCTGGCCGTTCGCTCCTTGATCGTTCAGCGGTTCAACGTTTACATGGGGGTGAAAGTAATTTGCCAGTAACGGCGCGAACTCACGGACATAGGTCGAGGCGCCGCCGCCGATGCCGTCAGGTATGATGAAAGTAATCGTTCGGCTTGGATAGGTGTCCGCATAGGCGGGTGAGGCGCCGCTGCAATAGCCGGCCACACCCAGAGCACCTGACAATTGCAAGAACTGACGGCGTCTCGCTGGAAAATTTGTGGACACGCATCCCTCCGAGATCAACTGTTCGTTCTACGAACCTTAATTATAAATATTGTACATAGAGCAGGGGTCTCGCGTCAACCCGTGGCGCATGCCGGCAATATATTACAGAATTCCACGGCATGCTTGATTTTCATAACTCATCCATCAGAACTTGCTAGAAACGAATGGCTGATGGCAGAAGTTCTCTCTGCAATTTAAGCATTAAAAGGTTTATGTTGCAGTGCGGCACGATGACGAGAGGGCAATAATGCTCTGCCAGCGTGCCGGCTCAACATCCTCATCTGAAAGAACAGGCAACCATGGCTACTTCCATACAATATCACAGGCTCGGCGATTACCGTGCTGATCCCGCCGCGATGCAGGACGCGACCAATTCCGTTCTGCGCGAGAGTATCGGCGGCGCCAGGCCGTTCATTTCAATCCTTGCCAACGTCTTTAACGCCTATCGGGAGCATCGCGCGGCGATGGCCGAGATGAGCAACCTGAGCGACCGCGCGCTGGGCGAGATCATCGGGTAGCCTTTGGTAAATGGCTTCAGTGCATATAGGCACCGCCATCGACCACCAGGGTCTGCCCGGTGATGAAGTCGCTATCGCCCGATGCGAAAAATGCGATGGAGCCCACCAGATCCTCGGGTAATTGCATTCGCTGCAAGGGGCGTGAGGACGCGCGGCCCTGGCGGTATTTCTGGATGTCCTCGGCCGGGCGTTCTTCGCTTAGAGTGCTGCCGGGTGCCACGCAGTTCACGGTGATGTTGAAGGCTCCGAGTTCGTGCGCCAGAGTACGCGTGAATCCGAGAATGCCGGCTTTCGACGTGACGTAGTGGATGCGCCCGCCGGTGCCCTTAAAGGCAGTGCCGGAGGCAATGTTAATGATCTTTCCGTAATTGTTCTTTTTCATCTCGGGGACGACGGCGCGGCAGGCGAGCCAGACGCCCTTCAGGTTGACCTCCATGGTCCTGTCCCATTCCTCGACAGGCACTTCATCGAACGGCAGGCGGGAGATGGGAATCGTGGCAAAAATCGCCGCGTTATTGATCAGGATGTCGATGCGGCCGAACGCCTCGATGATTTGCCGGACCATCGCATCCAGGCTGGCGACATTGGCGACGTCCACCATGACTCCGAGTGCTTTGGCGAAGCCTTGATCCGTTAGCGCCTGAGCAACCGCATAGGCGGCCTTGCCATCGATATCGACGACTACGACATGGGCGCCCTCCGCGGCCAGGCGTTGCGCATAGGCTTTGCCCAGGCCATGGCCTCCGCCGGTGACGATGGCGACGCGACCTGCCAGACGACGGCAAACAATGGATGGATTTTTTTCACTCATAAGAACACCTTGCTTTCAGACAGATCAAATCGCCTACAAGAAACCGTGAGTGCGATGCCCAGGAGAATGAACCCGATGATGATTAGACCAGATGCGTAATGATGGTTTTTTCCTGCGTGTAACTCAGGAGGTCCGACAAGTCGCCCTCCTTGCCAAGCCCGCTCAATTTGTAGCCGCCGAACGGAACGCCGGGCACCCGGCCGCCAGCGCCGTTAATCCACACCAAGCCTGACTGCATTGCCTTCGCTGTCTTGTTCGCCAGTGTTAGATCATTAGTCCAGATATTGGCCGTTAAGCCGAACTGGGTGCCATTGGCCTGCTTGATCACCGCGTCCAGATCGTTCCAGCGTAAAACGCTGACGACAGGGCCGAAAATTTCTTCCTTGGCGATCCGCATGTCCATGGTTACATCGGTAAATATCGTGGGCTCGACGTAATAGCCTTTGTTCAGTTGAGACGGCCGCTTGCCGCCGAAGGCAAGCCTGGCGCCCTCGTGCTTTCCCGATTCGATGAAGCCAAGAATGCGATCATAGTGCTTCTTGTGGTTGACCGGGCCAATCGCGGTTGCTTCGTCCCGCGGATCGCCGATCTTGAGCCTGGCGACACGCTCAAGAAGCGCCGCGATGAACCGGTCATAAATCTTTTCATGGACGAAAACCCGGGAGTTCGATTGGCAGGACTGGCCCATGCTGCGGGCGAGGTTCATGCCTTTGATGCACCCTTGGGCGGCCTTGTCGATATCGACATCGGGAAATACGATCATCGGATTCTTGCCCCCAAGTTCGAGCGACAGCCGCTTCATATGATCGGCTGCTTCGCGCATGATCGCCTGGCCGGTGGGCACGCTGCCGGTAAAGGCGATGCGCATGATGTCGGGATCGTGGACGATTGCGCGGCCGGCGGTGTGGCCATAGCCGGTGACGACGCTGATCAGGCCTTGCGGGAAAATATCCAGGGTCAGCTCGGCGAATTCCAGGGCAGAGAGCGGCGTCGTTTCGCTGGGTTTGAGAATGACCGCGTTGCCGGCGGCGAGCCCGGGGGCGATTTTAGCGGCAAACCGGTATGGATGGTTGAACGGAATGATCCGCCCGACCACACCGAAAGGCTCGCGGACTGAAAAGCAGACCACGTCGTCAGGCGCTTCGAAAGAGACGCCTTTAATTTCGGAAGCCATATTCGCGAAATAACGAATTTCATCCGGGGCTTTTTTGGCATCGCCCCGCATGCCGGTGAGTGGATTGCCAGAATCCATGGTGTCGAGCATGGCGAAATGCTCGACGCGCTCTTCCATGCGCGCGGCCAGCTCATGCATTTTTTTCTGACGCTTTGCGGCGCTGAATGTGCGCCATTCGGCAAAGGCGGCTTTGCCTGCCTCGACGGCCTCTGTGATGTCAGCCTCATTGCCATCGGGAACGCGGGCGATGACCTCTTCAGAGGAGGGATCCACGACTGCAATGATCTCGCCCGATTTGGCATCCTGCCACTGGCCGCCGATGAGCATTTTATAGGATTTCGCTGTTTGCGGCGGCGTTTTCGCTTGGCAGGCTGTTAATTCGTTCATAAGAAAACCTTCTGGCTGGAATGGGATTTCGCCGATGAATCGGACGCGGAACTTATCGGCAAAGAGCTAGAACAGTCCGCGGATTGTCGGCCATGATCTGTTCGATCTGAGCGCCGGAGACGCCCCGGCTTCTCAGCAGCGGGAGGAACTTGGAAAACGTGGTCGCGTATCCGTGTCCACCATTGCCGATCAAGCGCGACTTGCGCGCGATATCGGCCGAGAAGATAAGCTGCTTGCCAAGGCCGAGACCGATGAGTTCGGTAACCAACTCGGCGATATATTCAAGGCTGGGGCCCTTTTTAAACCCGAGTTGGTCGATGCCGATGAATGCGCCGCTCGCGGCGATGCGAATGATCTCGGCGACATCCTGCAGCTTGTGCAGATGGCTGATGAGCACGTGAGAGAGATCCATTCCGTCCGCGTCCAGCACATCGAGCTGCCAGCGGGCCTGTGACGGTTTGGAGGTGTGGGTAATGATCGAAGCGCCGGTAATCTTCGCCGCCCGGACAGCGGCGCGGAAGAGGCTTTCGATTGCAGCGGTCGGTTCGCCGTCACCAGTGCCGATTTTGATCGTTCCGCAGCGTATGCCCGTATCGCCGATGCCCATCTCGATCTCGCTGATCATGAAGGCCGCGAGTTGTTCCTCCGTGCTGTCCATCACGGCGGGCGGGAGCGGATCCCAATAGAATCCGGTTGCGGCAATGACGGCAAGGCCGGTGTTACGCGCGATGCGGCGAAGCGCCTCGATATCACGGCCGGAACCGACGACACTGAGATCCGCAACGGCCTTCAGTCCGTAATCTGCGGCGACCTCGCGAAGATCGGCGGTGACATCGCCCTCCTCCCCGGGTCCCAGAATGTTGTCGGCGCCCTTGTTGTGGGAGAGGTCGATCTGCAGATGTTCATGGGTCAGTATGGGACCATCTGGAATATCCATGTCGCCGAGAACCGTTCTGATCATCGAATATCCTTCTGAGGTTTGCGGCAAGGAGGAATGCGGTCCAGCCCGCGACGGCTACAGCCCCTCCAGCGCGAGCTTGGCCATGCAACCGGCGGCGACCAGCACCGCGGCGGCGAGGAAGATGAAGCCGGCGGTGAAATCACCCGAGATTTTCAGGAAATAGCCAATCAGTACCGGAGAGAATGAGCCAAGTATCTGGATGAATGCCGTGGCGCAGCCCTGGCTTTTCGCCATGTCCTTCGTGCCGATAACGCTGTGATAGAGCATTTGGGCGCTGCTCACTCCGGTTTGCTGGGCGCAGAGCGAGAGCGTCATCAGCGCCACGCAGGCCGAGCGGTCGGGGATCATGGTCGCGGCAAGCAGGAAGACGCCGCTCAGGAGCCAGCCGAATCCTGCGAGCGGCGCGCGGCGAAAGAGGCGGTCCGATACGAGGCCGCTAGCGATGATCGTGAGCACGGCGCAGCCATAGATGAGGAAGGTCAGGTAACCCGCCTTGCTGAAGGAAAAATGCCGGACGGTCTTCAGATAGGTCGGCAACCAGACGGCCCAGCCCCAGAAAAAGATCGAGTTGAAGATAATTGAGGCGACGATCAGCCAGTAGCGATGGTTTTGGTACCAGCTTGATCTGGTCTGTCTGAGGATGCGGCCGGGCGCATCCTGGTTCATTTCGATGTCGCCGCCGCGGATCAGGTCTATTTCAGCCGTGTTGACGCCGTGATGCTGGTCCGGGTTGTCGCGCAGCAGCAGCCAGACCATGGGCAGCGGCAACGCGATAGCAAGCACGCCGAGCGCATAGAATTGCGCGCGCCAGCCCAAGGATAGGATAAGCCCGGTGATCACGACACCGGCGAGCATCGGGCCGATCATCGTGCCGATCCACCAGTAGGCGGTCGCCCGGCCGCGCTCCTTCAAGGGAAACCAGTTGGCAACCAAAGCAAGCGTGATCGGGTAGAGCGAGGCTTCGGCAAGCCCTAGTGCGATGCGGGCGGCGAGCAGCATTCCATAACTGATCGCCGCGCCGGAAACGAAGCAGACGGCCGCCCAAAGTGCCAGGCTGAGCATCGCCGCGCGGCGCGCGCCTATCGCGCTGACCAGCCAGCCCCAAGCCGGGGCGGCGAGGCCGTAGGCGATGATCAGCCCGGTGGTCAGCCAGCCAAGCAATACGGGCTGATGCTCAAGCCCAAGATCGCTCAGGAACTTGGGATTGGCGATGACTATGGAAATATTGCTCTTGTCCAGCATGCCGATGATCCAGATGACCAGGAGCGTCGGCGAAACGTAGTGCCAGCGCACCTTGGAGGCGGCGAGCGAGGCGCCTGTTCCGTTGGACGAACCGGTCGTCGCGGATGCGGCATTGACGAATACAGGCCGGGTTCCGAAGCCGGATTTTTTGCCTAGATTAAACTCTCTTTTGACGTTTTTCACGGTTTCCCCCCCTGAGTTGGGTGCAAATCAGCGCAGGTCCCGGCTGAAAGATCGAACGCTTTGCAACCGATCATCCTAACCTGCTTCGACGGTCACCAAACCGGTTACCGTCTGTTGCAGGGTCGCGCTCCAACTCATAAGATTTACGTTCGTTAAACGAACACTAATTACAAAAATGATAAATGGTGCCTTGTGATCTGTCAATAAGCAGTGCGGCCCCTTATTTGTGGCCGTAACGCCCGAACAAGCGCCGGTAGAAGATAAGGTACAAGCCCTGAAACAGCCCGGCGATCAGGAACGGCACGCTAAAGGCTCCGGTGGCGAAGAAAATGCCCGCAATGGCCGGTCCGATCACGCGCGGCAACTGCATGGAAACAGCGTTGACGCTGGCAGCCATGCCTCGGTTGTGCTCTCGTACAAGCCCCAGGGTCAGCGCCTGCCGGGACCCCATCGTGCCGCGATTCAGTCCGCTGCGCAGAATATACATCGCCGCCGCTGCCAGGAAGCTCGGAACAAATGGCAGCGCGAATAGCAGCGCCAGCGAAGTCCCGCGCATCCACAGAACCGTAGGAACCAAACCGATCCGCCGGCTTAGCCAGCCGGCTCCCAGCCCGGAAACGCCAGCCAGCGCCAGTGACAGCGCAATCACCGGCCCGATTTCTTCTGGTCCGCGTGCGAAGCACGCCGCGAACCAATAGGCGATCAGCGGTCCCACCAGCCCGTTCCCCGCGCCGTTCAGCACATTAAGCCCGGCCAGCTGCAAGAGCAGCCCGCGCTCGCGCTGCCGGGCTTTCTCATTCTGAGCGGTGGCATTGGTTGTTTCCGTGGCCTGGCGTCGGTTGTGGCGCTGCCGGTCAGGCACGCTCCACAGCAGGGGAAGGGCCAGCGCCGCCGCCGCCGAGGTCAGCAGAAATAACGGCCGATAATCGGCCGCCGTGGGGTGCGGCAGGCCTGTCCACACGGCAGGTAATGTCGCTAGCAACGCGCCCAGAGCCGCGCCGAAGGCTCCGGCCGCCGCATTCCATGAAAGCACGCTCCCCCATTGTTGGAGAGGAACGATTGACGCCATCCAGGATTGCTCCACCGGACCGAACGGTCCGGCGGCGCCCGTTGACCCGCGGCCGAACCCGCCCAGAATCGCCGCCAAGGTGACCACCCAGCGCGCGCCCGAAGAAAACGCCATCACGCCCACGCCGACGATCAGCATTTCGTAGGCCAGCAGGAGCCGCCGGCAACCCAACCGGTCGCTCAAAGGCCCGAACAATGCGGTTAATCCGGCATTGACCAGCATCGCCGCGCCGAGGACCGCGCCCAGATAAACCGCAGACCAATCCAGCGCGCGGGCGTACAAGGCAAAATCGACAAACAGCGCGCCTTGCCCCAGGCTGCGCAGAATCCGCACCAGTATCAGCCGCCATGTCCCAGTCATTCCGGCATGGCGATACAACGACGGTTGCTGCCAGTCCACAACGATCCGGATTTTTCACGGCAGGCTGAACTATCTTGTCCCGCGTCTGCTGAGTAATGTTTTTTAATCCGCATTTAACTCAGCTGAACTTAGATGTCGTAGCAGAATGACCATATTCTTTTCTGGACTGAGTCCTCTTGGGCATACGTGTTTGGCGCATGGTTTTTCGGCGGCAGTCATGGACGGCACGTTGCTTGCCCGCAACCATTGTCAAAACAAGGAGAGCTTGATGCATATCGAAATAACGGCAATCATGTTGGTCGGCACAGCATTGATGATGAACGCTGGCGTGGCGTTTGCCGGATCGCTTTCCGGGCCGGCAATAATGGTTCAGGGTCCTTCTCATGGTTCGGATCGAACTAACGCTGTAAGGCTCGCGCAGAACAATGATACAGCCGGCGGTTCGATGGCGCCTACTGGGGGTACGGGCGTGACGAACGGCTCGCCTCGGAGCAATGATACGCCAAGCAGCGCGCCACGCGGCGCTGGCATGGGAAATAGCGGCACCGCAGGCGCCGAACGAGGTTCGAGTGCGCGTAAAATGAAGCCCACCGGTGGCGTCGGTGTCACGAATGGCTCGCCTCGGAGCAATGATACGCCAAGCAGCGCGCCAAGAAGCGGAGATTGACTCTCGGCGCCAGATCGCGGGTGCTAAGCTCAACTTTGTACATTAAGCTGCGGAGCAAAGTGCTTCGGCCATGCGCGTGAGGCGTTGTGGTGGGATGTTCGCGCATGTCTCGGGCGTACTACGGGCACGTTTGATAAATATCGCTGCCCCACAAAGCGAGCCGCACGGCACCGATGACGTCGGCGGAGGTGAGCGTCTTTCTTTCGGTACCATGCCGCTGCCTGGGGCGTGGGGGGTCTCCGGCAAGAGGTCACAGGCCCGGTGAGCAAGAGACATGGCATTAGTGCAGGAATAGCCCTTTGATTGTATGATCTTTCGCCTTCTCCCGCTGTGGCTGTTTGGTGACGACGGGCTGCTAACGAAGTAGGATCGGCGAGACGGACAGGATGGCTTCAGGGACCGCATGCTGAACAAGACGAACGACGACCGGCGCCATAAGTTCGCGAAGGCGAAGTACCGGGTGACGAACTGGCCGGACTATGATGCAGCTTTGGTCCGGCGAGGCGATCAGACGGTGTGGCTGACGGAGGAGGCGGTTTCGGCATGGCACGCGCCGGCGCGCGGCTTCGGCGGCGGTCAATCGCTCTACTCCGATTTGGCGATCGAGACAGGACTGGCGCTGCGCCTGGTTCTTCATCTGTCGCTGCGTCAGACGGAGGGAGCGCTGCGGTCGGTCATCGGCCTGCTGGGTGCCGCGGTCAAAGTGCCTGATCATACTCGCTGCGACGGTCACGATCGAGGGCGGCCGGGCGACATTCGACCTCTCGCGCAGCGAAAAGCAGACGAAGGGGCCGGTCAACCTGCGGCCCTCGATGGTGGAGGCCTGCGTGTTCTATGCGCTGATCGGCAGCCTGGGGCCGGAGCTGCATTTCAATGACGGCATGCGCGACTGTGTGGACATCATCTACGCGCCCAACACGGTGACGAACGCCTCGCCGCCTGCGCCGGTTTCGAACTATCAGATGATGAATCTGAAGCTCGTCGATTTTCTCCTGGAAGCCATGGGGCAGCTCAACCCGTCGCGCGCCAATGCGCATGGCGGTTCATCGAGCGCGCTTCTTGATCTCCTGGGCGAAGGCCCGGCCAGGCCAGTCGACGATGCAGTACGAGATCGTCGGCTCGGCCTATGGCGCCGGGCGCGACCATGACGGGGCCTCCTGCACGGCGGCGCATCTCAGCAACCTGCACATCACGCCGATCGAAATCCTGGAATTTGAATTTCCCTGCCGGATCGAGGCGTTCGAGCCGGTGCCCGATAGCGGCGGCGCCGGCCAGTGGCGCGGCGGCCTTGCCTTCCGGCGCGAATACCATCTTCTGGAAGATGCGCTGGTGGTTCGCCGCTTTGATAAGAGCCGCTTTCCGCCGGGCGGCGTCGCCGGCGGCGGCAAGGGCGGCGGCGCCCGCTCCGTGGTCGGGCTTGGAACGGAATCGGAGCGGGAGATCCGCCAGTCCGGCCGTTTTGAGATGAAAGCAGGCGAGCGATTCATGATTCAGACCGCCGGCGGCGGCGGTTATGGCGACCCGGCGGAGCGTGACGAAGCCGCGTTGCGCCAGGACATCGCGGAAGGCTGTGTCACGCCGGCGGTGGCGCGCAAGATCTATCACAAACAGCCCGGTGTTTGAAAAACAAGCCTTTTCTCGATAACGGAGCGTAAAATGGACAGAAAGGAACGCATCGGCATCATCGGCGCGGGCCGCATAGGCCAGCCCATGATCAAGCACATGCTGGCGCATGGCTATGAGGTTACCGCCTGCGGTATCAATGCCGAAAACCGCGCCGCCGCCGAGGCCATGGGCGCCAGGCTGGCTGAAGACGGCGCCGAGATCGGCCGGGCCAACGATTTCGTGATTCTGGGCGTCGGCTATGACGACGAGGTCAACGCGGTCTGCCATGGCAGCTCCGGCATTCTGGCCACGCTGGCCGCCGGCGGCATCATCGCCGTGTCCTCCACGGTCTCGCCCGACACCGTAAAGGCCCTGGACAAAGCGGCCCGCGCGCAAGGCAGCGACGTTCTGGACGCCCCGATCTGCCGTGGCCGCTGGTTCGCCGATGAGGGCAAGCTCCTTGCCTTGTTCGGCGGCACCGAGCCTGTGGTCGAGCGCAGCCGCGCCGTCTATTCCTGCTTTTCCTCGGACATCGCGCATCTGGGCGAGGTCGGCCACGACCAGGTCGGCAAGGCGATGAACAACCTGATGCTCTGGATCACCTCCATCGGCCTGATCGAGGCGGGTCAGGTCGCGGCCGCCACGGGGATCGACCTGCCGCGCCTGCGCGACGCGCTGATGATGAGCTCCGGCAAGAGCCAGGCGCTAGAGGATTGGGACCAGACCACCTTCACCTGGGCGCTCAAGGACATGCAGATCGTCATGAAGATGGCCGACCAGGCCGGACTCGCTTTGCCGCTCAGCGGCGCGGTGAAGGAGCTGGTGAAACCGGCGCGCGAGATGAAGGCGGCCCGGCGCGCCCCCGGCTGGACGGCGCGCTAGGCGCGGATGCCGAGCGTGGTTTACGTCTTCGATAACGGGTGGGCGCCATGTTTTTAGGCGGGTTCCTTGCGTTCCTGAGCGCTGCTTTCCATGGCGCGAACAACGCCTGCCTCAGGCGCGGCATTCTGCTCGGCGGCAGTCAACTTATTGAGCGGCGGACGAAAGAATGGCCTCAGGTCGGTTCGCCGGCAGTTATGCCGCAGCGCTGAGGCCGCTGATTTCCTGCCAGACCTGAAGTGCCTGCATCCTGGCGGCGCGGTACCGGACTGCGGTGGTATGATCACGGCGGAGATAAAACAGGTTGTTGATCTGGTCATGGGCGGAGAGAAAACGTTGCGCTTGGCCAGCTGATTTGAACCGCTTCATCTGCCGCTCTCGTCGCCGTGTTGGGGTCACGCCATAGAACGGGCAGGATAGCACGGTTCAAGGTATAAACTGGAAACATCAGCGGTTGGTGCCTGTCCCAATTGAACTGGAACCGCCCGGCGACTTGCAACTCATTGATTTTCTTGGGAGCTATTTTGGCCCAAACAGACTAAAGTTCATTTGGGACAAAGGCTACGCATCAGGCTGAAAGGCAGAATTTCGCTGTTTAGACAGAAGCTTAGATGCTAACCGTGCTATCCTGCCCGTTCTATGGCGTGACCCCTTGTAGTAGCAATTCCAGCCACCGAGCCGGTAGATGATCCAGGACAACCATGCGAGAGACTGGCGTTGATGAGGATTTTGCTGCCGGGCTGTTTTGCCTTCGAGTGTCGGGGTGATGGCTTCGGCGGCCGGCATCAGGGTGGCGTCGATGACATCCGTTGCAGGTCGTGAGCTGCCATCGCGCGCGTCGACCAACTGGATGGTTCGGGTTGCCGCCGCAAGCCCGACCAGCGCCAGCTTGAACAGCCGCCTGGCGTCCTGCATTTGGGTTTGTTCCAGCGGCAGCCCATCGCTTTTCAAGGACCTAAAGATTTCTTCGATGCGCCAGCGCAGCCGGCACAGGCGCACAATGTCCGCCGCACCGGCGGCATCGGTGACATCGAGCGTGGTCAGCAATTGGCACAGCAGCGGCGTGTTCCCACTCGGGGCATCGACCTCATGCGCTTCGATCATCGTCAGCGTCAGATGCGGCGGGCGTCAGGTTCGTTGCCATGGCGCGGACGGGCCGGCACAGTTACGCCTGACCATGATCGAGGCGCGCGAGGTCGACTGGAATGGCGAAGGCGCGCCGCTGCTGTGGCGCCTGCTCACCACGATCGAGACCATCGACGCAGACGGCGCCGCCGAAATCGTACGCCTCTATCGGCTGAGGTGGAGAATTGAAGAAATTTTCGTTCTCTGAAAGGCGACGGCCTCAGGCTTGAAGAAACCCAGATGCAAGATGCCGGACGATTGTTCAAGCTGGCCCTGATCGGCCTTGCCGCAGCGACCCGCACGGTCCAGCTCGTCGATGCGCGCGACGGCAGTGACCGGCCGGCAACCGATGTTATCGACCCGGGATTGCTCCCGGCCGCCGAGGCCATTGGCCCCACGCTCGAAGGCAGGACAACACGACAGAAAAATCCCCATCCACCGCGATCCCTCGCCTGGCTCGCCTGGATCATCGCCCGCCTCTGCGGATGGAATTGCTATTACAAGCCGCCAGGACCAAAAACCATGCGCGCAGGATGGGCTCGCTTCGCTTCCATGGCCACAGGCCTAATTATCGCCAACCAGTCAAATCCGTGAATCCCGTAGCGGCATTAAAGCGGTGTACCCAGTCGCGCAGAGTTTGCCGGTCCATGCTGCTTTGCATTGCCGCTTCACCTCGCGAACGGCCTTCCAAAACCAGTGCAAGTTCGGGTGGCAACGCCCTTGATCTTGTCTTCGCGATGGATCAATTTCCACGCCGCTCGATATCACACCAGCGCGGCCTTAATTCGTTGCTTTGTTAGCGGCGCCTCGCGGATACGGATACCGGTCGCATCATACACTGCGTTCGCAATCGCCGATGCAACCGGCCGGGATGATGGCTCGCCGGCGCCGCGTGGCGGTTTATCGGGGTGATTGATCAGCACGACTTCGATCGACTGGGGAGCGTCGGTGATGTCGAGGATCGGATAGGTCAGCCAGTCCACGCTGGTCACCGTCCGGCGGTCGAATTTGACCTCCTCGAAAAGCGCGCGGCTGGTGGCGTGCAAAATGTTGCCCTCGATGACCCGGCGCAGCGTATCGGGATTGATGATCAGGCCGCAATCATGGGCAACGAACCAGCGCCGTGGCCAGACCCTCCCGGTCTGCCGGTCGACCTCCACCTCGGTGATCACGGCCACCCTGGTCTCCTTGCGGCGCGCATAGGCGATTCCACGGCCGGTTAGCACATCGCCAGTGGAACGCGGCTGGCTGGCGGCGAGGCGTGGCTGCCAGCCAGCCCGTTCCGCTACGGCCTTGATGACCACAATGCCGCGCGGATCCTTCAGATAGCGCAGCCGGAACGCTACAGGATCGGTTTGGCTGGCGACGGCAAGTTCATCAATAAACGACTCGCTGGCAAAATTGATTTGCGGCCCGACCGGGTCTCGCAGATGCGATGAGCGCAGCGGCGATGCGCGCGCCAGCAGCGCCGGCACGGTTTCCCAGCCAAGCTTCTGGTTGGGAAAATCGTAGCCCTCCGCCGGCAGGTCGAATTCCTGTTTCGGCGCCAAGGGCATACCCATCAGCTGCCCGGCCAGGCTCTGGCGCGGATCATCGGGATGGGAACCGATATCGTCGCGCGAAAAGCCTTTGCTGTTATAGACATAGGCGACAATATTGCCGTTAGCGTCCAGTCCCGCCTTCAGGTCATGCACCGAGGCGGGGCCTTTCGGATCCCACGCGGTGCCATCCGCGCGCATTCCTTGCAACCGCACAGGCTTGCCGACGGCTTGCGACAGCACGGCGGCGTCGATTGCCGCATCGGCGCTGTCGTTGCGGCCATATGAACCAGGGCCGGGCACCCAGATCCCGTGCACCTTGTCGCGCGGCAGTTTGGTGATTGCCGCCACACCGTCGCGCACGTAATGCGGCTTCTGGTCGCCGGTCCAGATTGTTGCGTGATCGGACCCTACATCGGCAAACGCGCAGGCTGGGCCCATGCTGGCATGTGATTGGAACGGCCACTGATAGCGCGCCGCGACAACATGGGCGGCACCGGCGAGCGCCATATCGGCCATGCCCTTTTCCTTGCCGCCGCCTTTGCCCGCCGGCGCGGCGGCGGCGATCTCTTCATACAGCGTCGCCTGTTCGGGGAATGGGGGAGGGGTTTCGGACCAGAGGACTTTCAGTTGCCGGGCGGCGCGAATCGCATCCCACTCCTTGTCAGCGACGACGCCGAGGAATCCATCCTTCCATACCACCCGTGCGCCGGGAATCTGCTGGACGGACATCTTATCAACCTGCACCGGCACGGAGCCGGCCACCGGTGGCCGGATCATGCGTCCATGCACCATGCCGGGAACTTTGACGTCGGTAATGAAATCCTCGAGAGCGAATACTTTATTAGAGATGTCGCTGCGCGGGATCGATTGGCCCACCACTTTATAGTCGGCGGGATTCTTCGGAACCGCCTGTCCGGTGACGACCAGCTCATTGCCGATCTTGCCATTCCATTGCAGCGACACATCGAAATAGCGTCCGCCGATCAATTCACTATAGGTAACTCGTTTCGCCGGATCGCTGGCGTCGGTGATCACGCCAGAATCGACCCGCAACCGTTCGGTTGGCACGTTGAACTTGCTTGCAGCCATGCCCAACAGGACATGGCGCGCCTCGGCCGCGACGTTGCGTAGTGGGACGGCGCCGCGTTCGATCCCGGTGCTGCCGCTTGCGCCGCCCTGGTTGATCGTGGTGGCGGTATCTCCCATGATGACCGTCACGCTCTCAAAAGGAACGTCAAGTTCATCCGCGACAATCTGACCGATCGCCACATAGATTCCGAGACCGACATCCGTCTTGCCGAAATAGGCGACAACCTCGCCAGTCTGCCGGACGGCGATCCATGAATCCAGTTCGGCGGGCACGAGCGGCGGCTTGGCTTTGCCGCCCGGCGTCAGCTTATATCCGGGTTGTCCGGCGGCCGCGGCTATTCCTGGCCCGGCGACCAGAATGGAAACCACGAGCGCTCCGCCTGTGCGCAGAAGATTCCTACGGGTGACGGCGGCTCCGGCGTTTTCCATCATCGGTTCCTTATGCCGCGCCGGTCACGCGCTTGATTGCCCGGATGATCGACATGTGGGCGCCGCAGCGGCACTTGATCCCGGTCAATCCCGCGCGGATTTCGGCCTCCGTCGCATGCGGCTTATCGCGGATCAGGGCGGCCGCCGTCATTACCCAGCCATTCATGCAGTAGCCGCAAAAGAACGCCTGCTCGTCGACTATGGCGCGCTGCAGCGGATGAGGGTGTTCCGGCGTGCCCAGGCCGGCGAGCGTGGTGATCTTGACGCCGTCCAAAGCGGCCAAGGGCAGGACACAGGATCGGGCCGGGGCGCCGTCCACATGCACCGTGCAGGCGCCGCACTGGGCGAGGCCGCAGCCGAAATGCGGGTTGTTCATTCCAAGTTCGTCGCGCAGCGCGTAGAGCAACGGCATGTCGGGCTGCGCCCCATCAATCGTGTGCGACGTCCCGTTGACGTGCAGAATGATTTTCTTTGACATCACGTTCCCCGGTTCAGCAACGCGCTATAATGCAAGGTCTATTGCCGGCAGGACGAAGTGCCGGATTAGCACTCTCAAAGGCAATTTCGTTTGTTCGTTGTGCGAATGATTGTCATAATAAGCTAGGAGACCAGTCGTTAGTTGTCAATCGCAAATAACACGCGGCGCGCCGTCCGGCTGCTGAACGGCAAAATGCTGCCTTCATGCGGCTATTCGGCCAGAGTGACCTCGATATCGTCGTAACGCCCCAGTTTGTAGAACAGGATCGATACCAGCCAACTGACGGCAAAAATGCCGATGATCAGATAGCCGAGGATGCCGAAATTATTGTTGATTGCGGCAATCTGATTCCAGAATGGGCCGGAGAGGTTTAATTTCCCCTGCGCGAGGCCCAGCGTCTCGATCCCGCCGACCACGACGGCCACGATGGCGGAAACCGAGGTGATAGTCAGATTATAGTAGAGCTTGCGGATCGGCTTGGCGAAGGCCCAGCCATAGGCGCCTAGCATCATGATGCTGTCTGTCGTGTCGATCAGCAACATCCCGGCGGTGAATAAGGCAGGAAATATCATGATCGACCAGACATTGATGCCATTTGAGGCCTCGGCTGCGGAAATGCCGAGCAAGCCGACCTCGGTCGCGGTATCGAAGCCGAGGCCGAACAGCAGGCCGATTGGGTACATGTGCCAGCTCCGATCGACCAGGGCGAACAGGCCCCGAAAAAAACGCCCGAAGAAGCCGCGCTTGGCGAGGAGGAGGTTCAGATCCTCGTCCTCGTACCGGCCACCGTCTCTCACGCGCTTGAAGGTAGCGTAAATCGACATCAGTACGAAACTGTTCATGATCGCGATGGCGAACAGGAATCCAGCCGAGATCAGGGTGCCTACGATGCTGCCAAAGTTCTCGATCACGCTGAAGTGACTCTTGAGCACGACCGCCGTGATCGCCACCGCCGCCGAGAGTCCCACAACGACCGTGGAATGACCGAGCGAGAAGAAAAAGCCAACCCCAACCGGACGCTTGCCTTCCTGCATCAGCTTGCGCGTGACGTTGTCGATTGCGGCGATATGATCGGCATCGACCGCGTGGCGCAGGCCGAAGCTGTAGGCAAGAAAGGCGGTGCCGATCAGGACCGGATAATGATGGAAAGCCAGGAGCGCGAAGGCCCAAGAACCAAGATTGGCGACGATCAGGAGCGTGTAGATGCCAATGATTTTGCTGCGCAGATCAGCAGTGCCGTCGCTGAAAATACCGTTGATCAAACCAGCCACGTTTTGAATTCTCCCTTCGGCGTGACTATCGTTTACTGAGCTGACGGTATGAAGTAAAGCAGCAAACATCATACGATTTCGCCGCTGCCGGTCCTTATGCTCTCCGGTTAATGTTGCGACAGGCAGACGGCATGGTGCAACCAATCGAGGCAGGAGTCTGGCTATATGGAGCGCATTACCATCACGATTGACGATGAACTGCTTGCGACCGTCGATTCGCTGGTCGCGAAGCGGGGTTGTCCGAGCCGGTCCGAGGCGATCCGCGACCTTATGAGGGAGGGCGCGAAGCACGATCATGCCGGTGCCGGCCGCGCGCCCTGTGTCGCGGCGCTGAGCTACGTGTTCGATCATGGTACACGCGAACTTTCTCAGCGACTGGCGAACGCGCAGCACGATCACCACGATCTCGGGATCTCCACGATGCATGTGCATTTCGATCATGATAGTTGCCTGGAGGTAGCCATTCTGCGCGGTCCGGCGGATGCGATCCAGAAGCTGGCAAACTCGCTCACGGCGCAGCGCGGGGTGCGATATACGAACCTGCACATGATCCCGCTCAGGCCGTCAGTTTCACGCCATCGCCATGGCCCCGGTACGACCGATCACAGCCACAACGCCATATAGCAATCCAACACCCTGATTGGCTGATGCGCTGGCTCCAGACATGAGCGCGGCAGATGCCTTTCACGGAGATTGATGAGGGACTGGAAGCTTTAACTTCTATATCGGGTCGCGATAGGGTCGCGCGGCAGGATGCGCTTGCAGCCAAGCGATTGACACAGAAAGCTGCTCGACATAAAAAATTAACAAATGTGCGTCAAGCGTACAAATGATAATGGGGGGGGAAAGATGAGGATTCGTAACGGATTGACGCGTAGGCAGATCGTTCAGGTTGGCGCGGGGGCTTGGCTGGGGTTTCACAGCACTCGCGCGCAGGCGGCGACCTATCCGAGCCGGACGATCAATTTCATCATCCCTTACGCTGCCGGCGGGAGTTTCGATTCGTATGGACGGGAGTTCTCTGAACTTCTGCACCAGCGCCTGCATGTCAATGTCGAGCCGCTGAACATGCCAGGCGCGGCTGGAAATGAGGCGATTTTCGAACTCTACCGAGACCGTCCCGATGGCTATAACATCAGCCTGATCAACATTCCTGGCGTTCTCCGCAGCAAGACGAAATCCGGCTTCGATATAGACAGACTGACATGGCTCGCCAATCTGGGCCGCGATCCGCTAGGCCTCGCGGTGGCAGCCAAAAGCCCGATCCGGTCGATTGCCGATCTTCAACATCTTTCAACTCAACGCGTCATCAGCATGTCGTCTTCCGGCCTAGCCTCGACGGATTATTTCGCGACCAATGTTTTGGCCAAAGCCTTGGGGCTGCGGGTGAACATCGTTACCGGTTACAAAGGGTCGGTCAGCTCGATGGTTGCGGTAGCCCGTAAGGATGTGGATGCGGCCGTGCATTCTCTGTCAGCGATCAAGCGGCTGGAATCGGCGGGGCTGGTCCGGCCGATTTTTACCTTCGAGCCCAAATCGGAAATTCCGGGCGTGGAGGATGCGACGGCGGTCGGCAAGCCCGACCTCGGCGAGATTTACCAGTATCGGACGATTGCCGGACCGCCCGGACTGCCGCCGGCGATCGCATCGATCTTGTCGGAAGCCCTTGTTGCCGCCGCGCGCACGCCAAATGCTCAAAGTTGGGCTGCAAAGATCAACACGGTGCTGTATCCGCTCGATCAGCAGCAGACGATCAGCATGCTGAGCGCGCAGGAATCACTCATCCACAAATGGCAGAACGCTTCGTGATATCTTAGGCTGCGGAAAGAGCGAAATCCGTAGGGTGCGGGCGCACTGAATTAGCCATGTTAGTCTTTTCAGCAGGAGATCCTTGCGGGCAATGATCATCGATATCCACGGCCACTACACGACCGAGCCGCAAGCGGTTCACTTGTTCCGCGACAAGCAGTTGGCCGGGCTGGCGGACCGCGCGCGCCGGCCCACTTCGACCGACCTTGGGATCAGCGACGAGGCTCTGGTGCAGAGCGTGCAGCGGCAGCTCGCCTTCCAGACAGAGCGCGGTAGCGATCTTACCATCTTCTCGCCGCGGGCTTCCGGAATGGCGCACCATGTGGGGACCGAGGAAATCAGCGTCCAGTGGACGCAGGTTTCCAATGATCTCATCCACCGGATCTGCACGCTGTTGCCGGAGAGTTTCGTCGGCGCCGGGCAGTTGCCGCAACATCCGGGAGTGCCGCCGGCAAATTGCATCCCCGAACTCAGGCGGATGGTGACCGAGCTTGGTTTTGTCGGCGTCAATCTTAATCCCGATCCGTCCGGCGGGTATTGGACTGATCCGCCTCTTACCAACCGGTACTGGTATCCTCTCTACGAGGCGCTGGTGGAACTCGAAGTGCCGGCGATGATCCATGTTTCCTCGTCATGCAATCCGAGTTTCCACGCGACCGGCGCGCACTACATCAATGCCGACACCTCTGCGTTCATGCAGTTGCTCCAGGGTGATTTGTTCAAGGATTTCCCGACGCTGAAATTTGTCATCCCGCATGGTGGCGGCGCGGTTCCCTATCACTGGGGCCGCTACCGGGGGCTGGCAATGATGCTGAAAAAGCCGCCGCTCATCGAGCATTTGATGAGCAACCTGTTCTTCGACACCTGCGTCTATCATCTGCCGGGCATTGAACTTTTGGCCGCCGTGGTGCCCGTGGATAACGTATTGTTTGCCTCTGAGATGATCGGCGCGGTGCAGGGAATCGACCCAGAGACCGGGCATTATTTTGACGATACCAAGCGGTATCTCGACCAGCTCACCGGGCTGAGCGAGCAGAACCGGCACAAGATATTCGAGGGCAACGCTCGCAGGGTTTATCCGCGTCTCAATGCGTTGCTGCGCGCGCGTGGTGTCCCGAACCAGGCGGTCTAGAGATTTTTCATCAACGCGTGACGCATGATTGACAGAATCAAGGAAGGCTTCCGATGACAATTCCGCGGCTGAACGGGCTGATCAAGGCCCTCGAATCGGGGCAGCACGCCTTCTCGCTCTTCGCGCCTTGCGAGATTGATGTCGCTATCGCCCTGCAGGGATCGAGCTATGACAGCGTGTGTTTCGAGGGCGAGCATAATGGCTGGGACATCCGGGCGCTGCGCCACAGCCTGCAATATCTGCTGAATCGCGGGCAGATCGCGCGCGCCGGGTCGGTTGCGCCGGCGGTCACGCCGATTGCGCGGATTCCGGCGAATGGCGTGGAGCGGAACCAGTTTCTCGCCAAGCAGGCGCTCGATCTCGGCTGCTACGGCATCATGTGGCCGCATATATCGACCGTCGAGGAGGCCTATAACGCGGTTTCCGCTTGCCGCTACGCCCGGCTGAAGGATAAGCCGCTCTACGAGCCCGCGGGAATGCGCGGTGATGGCCCGATGCAGGCCGTGAGGTATTGGGGGATCACGCAAGCCGAATATTATGCCCGCGCGGATGTATGGCCGCTGGCGCCGCATGGGGAAATCCTGGTGGTGATCCAGATCGAGGATATCGCCGGCATCGCCAATTTGCGCGACATGCTGAAGAACGTGCCGGGAATCGGCGCCGTGCTGATCGGCGAGGGGGATCTGTCGCAGGAGCTCGGCTATCCGCGGCAGACCGAGCATAAGGCCGTAGTTGAGGCCATGGCCGAAATCGCCGCCATCTGCAAGGAATGTGGCGTGGTGGTGGGGCATCCGCATGTCGATGCGGCGAATGCCGAACGAGTGATCGCCGAAGGTTACCGCATGCTGATGTGCGCGGCGCCGCGCAGTTTCGCTACGCTTGATCGGGTGCGCGCCATCGCCGGACGCTCTTGATCGCCGGGAGGATGGCATGCCGGTAGCTTCAATCAACGGAATCGCCACGCGCTACGAGACTGTCGGCACCGGCTCTCCCTTGCTGATGTTCTCGCCTGGCGGATTCGATGCCACCGTTGAGAAATGGTCGACCCTCGGGATTTACGCCAAGACCAGGCCGCTCGATCAGCTGGCCGCGCGTCATATGTGCATCGTCTTCGACCGGCGGGAATGCGGCCAGTCGGGCGGCGTGGTCGAGCGCGTGACCTGGGCGCATTACGTGGCGCAGGGGAAGGGGCTGCTCGATCATCTGGGCATTGCCCGCGCCCATCTGATGGGCGGCTGCATGGGTTGCTCGCCGGTGATGGCGTTCGGCATCGCTCATCCGGACGCGACGGCGAGCATGATTCTTTACTGGCCGGTGGGCGGCGCGAAATATCGCATCAACGGGCATCAACGCTTCGCTGAGCATCTTGCCTTCGTGGCAAGCCAGGGGCTGGAAGCGGTGGTCGGACTGGTGAAGGAGACGGGAAAGCCGTTCGGCGGCGACCCGCGGGGCGGTCCCTGGGCATCGACGATCAAGAGTGATCCGGCATTCGCCGCGGCCTATGCTGCGCTTGATCCGGACCGCTACCGGCTGATCGTCATCGGCATGGCGCGCACGCTGCTCGACCGCGACACCGCACCGGGGGCCGAACCGGAGGATCTGATGCGCTGCGATATTCCGGCTTTGATCGTCCCGGGCAATGACGCCTCGCATGCGACCTCGGCCGCGCGTTATCTGCAGGAGTGCCTGCCGCACTCGGATTACTGGAACGCGCCGGTCGATCAGCAGACAGCGGAAGCCAGCGCCGCCCGCTTGCTCGGCTTTCTCGCCGGTGCCGACAACGCGGCGGGCTGAGCCAGCCCTCTCAGGCCGTGACGTCGCACAGGGTCGGGACGAACAGGCTGTCGACATCCACAGGCGCGTCGATAATGCCCTGTGTGATGGCGTGGCCGATCAGGTTTTCGATCACAAGCCGGTTGGACGCGATGCCGTAGGGGAGCGGATCGCCGGTGATATCCATTACGCGGCGGTAAACCTGGTCGGTCGGCGTCGGATTGACGATGCGACCGGATTTGAGCGCGTCGACGTAAATGCGCTTCGATTCCGCGAAGGCCGCGAAGATATCGGCGGCGAGATCGGGGTAGGTCTCAAGAAGTTCGTCCCTCACCACGATCAGATGGTTGATCGGATAATGGCCGCGCGCCTTGAGAGCGGCGAGTCCGGCTTCCAGGGCATTGGGAATGAGCGGCTGAACATCTGGATTTTTGGCCTCGACGCCAATCGCTGCCGGAAGTTCGCCCGAAGCGAGCAGGTCGCTCATCTTGCGGTCCGAGTTCAGCGGAACGACGTTTTCCGGCGCACGGTATTCGGCGACGTGTTCATCGCCCGAGAGAACCCAGGTGACTTTACCGAGATCGACGCCGTGCTCCTCCTGCAGAATCGCCCGCGCCCAGACGCCGGTGGTGACGGTGTAGCCGCGATTGACGCCGACCCGTCTGCCCTCGAGATCGCCCGGTGCGCGGATGCCGGCCTTGGTGTTATAAAGGGTCGCGCCGTGGTGGAAGGCGCGGACCAGGAAGATCGGCAGAGCGGTAAAGCGTTTGCCGCGGGCCTTCGCGCAAATATAAGTCGTGATCGCCATCTCGGAAATGTCGAACTCGTTGCCGCGGACCATGCGTCGGAAACCATCGACTAACATGGGGATTTCCTCGAAATCGAAGTCGAAGGTCGATGGCCTGACGGTGCCATTCTTGAGTGCCTGGTTGTTGCCCTGAGTGCGGGTGACGGTTTTAAAGCGGGGTTTCGGCATCGTTCGGCCCTTCCAATGGGTTGGCGCTGCGGCTCAAGATTGCTCGGGATCGATAAAACTGTCGCCGATCGTCAGCCGGTTCGGTATCAGTCCCTGTTTGAACGCGGTATCGATGAGCGCTGTGATTGTCGGCAGGTTGGCCGCAAGCCCATAGGGAAGCGGATCGTCGCCGACGATCGCCGACAGGGCGCGGTATCGTCGGTCGATCGGTGTGCTGGCGGCGCCTGTACGCAGGCTTGCGAGCCACTCCATCTTGGCGCGGGTGAAGGCATCGAATAGCGCGCGGGCGACCCAGGGGTGTTCGGCGATGACCGCATCCTTGACTACGACCGTCGCGTGGATCGGGTAGATGCCGGTCCGGTGATACCACTCCGCTTCAAGCGCCGCCGGATTAGCGAACAGATCGGGGTAGCGCGCGGTATCCTCGGCGCGCCAGCCGCCGCCTGGCGCGCCGGAACGGCCGATGCCGGCATTGCCGGCGAAACCGGCGTCGATCTCGCCTGACTCCATCATCGCGAAGAGCGACCGTCCGGGCGGCGCGTGCAAGACATTGGCGGGCAGCCTGAGTTCCCTGACATGCTCCTCATCGTCGACCACCCAGGTGACCTTGGCGATGTCAAGACCGAACTCATCGATGAAAATCTGCCGTGCCCAGACGCCGGTGGTGACCGAGTGGGCGCGGACGCCAACCTTCTTTCCATCGAGATCCTTCGGGCCACGAATCCCGGCCTCCGGACGAACCAGCAAGCCGCCATGGTGGAACAGCCGGCTGACGAAGACCGGCAGCGCGATGAAAGGCGCGCCGTGAGCGCGGGCGATCAGGTAGGTGGTAGGGGCCAGTTCGCAGACATCAAATTCCTGCGCGCGCACCATGCGCCGGTAAGCGGCGACCTGGGGCACGATTGTCACGAAATCCGGTTCGATCCCCTCGATGGGGATGCGTCCCGATTTGATCGCCTCGGTGTATGGGTAGTCAGCTATGGCGATTGTCAGCTTGAGCTTGTTCAGCACGGTTTCACCGGGTTGCTTGCGGTTCGCATAGGCAAAGCTGGATTGTCAGCAGCACTGACAATCCAGCGAGTCGGGCGGCATGAGCGCGTCCTTCATCCACCAGGGCGGCATATCCTCAAGGTCGATGGCGGTGGCGGGCTTGAATATCTTGAACTGCCGGCGCTCGCCAGGCGCCGGCCAGAAGGCAATGACGGTTTCGACAGGCGGGCAGCCCGGGACGGCGCAGGTCAGTTCGGCCACCAGGACCGCATCGGCATCGGGCAGGCGAAAACGCTCGCGCGTCCAGTCCTTGAGCCGGCTGATGGCCTCGCGCTGGGCCGGGTGCCGCTTGAAGAACGTAGGAACATCGGCGGCCATTGCGGATCCGGTTATTCCCAGGGCATGAGGGAGGCGTGGATGACGTCCTTCACGCCCGCGTTGCCGAACGAGCGGATGGCAAGATCGACATCGCGCAGGCCGAAACGGTGTGTCGTCACCAGATCGAGATTGAAGCGCTTCGAGGCGAGCTGCTGCAGCGCCAGTTCGCAGGCGCGATAGCTATGGCCGCGGGCGCTCTTCATGGTGATGTATTTCACCGCAACTTTGCCGAGGGGGAAGTTCGGGAATTCCGCCATCTCGCCCTGGATGACCATTGTGCCGCCCTTGCGCTTGAGGGCCTCGACGCCGAGGGTGATCGGGATCGTGCCGGCGCCGGCGGTGCAATCGAGCATGACGTCGACGCCGGCGCCGCCGGTAATCTCGCGGATGCGGGCGAGCGGGTCTTCGGCATCGACATTGATGACGTGATCGGCGCCAAGAGCGTTCGCGACCTCAAGGCGCTTAGTGTCCTTCGCGGTGCCGGTGACGATGATCAGCGAGGCGCCGGCCTGTTTGCAGATCACGGTCTGCGACAGGCCTTGCTGGCCGGGCCCCTGGATCAGCACGGTGGAATTATAGCCGACGCCGCCGTCGAACAGCGACCACTCGATGCCGTTCGCCATCGGCGTAACAAGGCCCGCGAGTTCGGGCGAGACGCCGGCGGGCACGTGATGGAGGACGGAATTCCAAGGAAGATAGACGTACTGGGCGAAGCCGCCCCACAGATGCGGCGCTTTTTCGGCAGAGGTATAGCCGTAGCGGATTCCCTCAGGATTGGAACGCCAGTCGGTGGCTTCGCAGAGGCGGTATTCGCCCTTGTGGCACCATTCGCATTTGCCGCACATGACATAGTGCTCGACGAAGACGAGGTCGCCTTCCTTAAAGCCCTTGCGGCGGGTGAACTCGCGGCCGCATTTGGCGATATAGCCGATATTTTCGTGGCCCATGATGACGGGGGCGCTGATCGGCGGCGATTTATAAAATTTGACATCAGTGCCGCAGATGCCGGCGACTTCCATCTTCAGCAGCGCCGCGTCCTCGGCGATATCGGGCATGGGAAATTCACGGAATTCGGTCTTGCTGGGTCCGGTTCGGACGGCAGCCAATACGGATTGAGTCATGGTTTCCTCAAGTGTTCGCTAATCGCACAATTGTCATAGTATCGTGAAATGCGTGCGGGCTGTCAACGTTTTGGCCGGCCATAAGGCGGCAGCAGGCGGCGCCCCTTGATCCATGGCAGCCGTTTCAACATATAGGTGAGGGGAAGATACAAAATCGCCAGGATGAGTAACAGGAGCAGAATTGCCGATACCCGGTTTTCTACGAATATCTTGAGACTGCCGCCTGATATCATGATGCTTTGATCGTAGTAGCGCTCGATCTCCCCCCCAAGGATGAGAGAGATGACGATTGGCAGTCGCGGATAGTCGATGACGGTTATGATGTAGCCGATAATCCCGAAGGCCAGCGTGATGATGATGTTGCCGATGGTCTGATTCACCGCCCAGCTGCCGAGGATGGAGATGCCGACAACCAATGGCACGAGAATGTTGGCTTTGACGATGGTGATCTTGGAGAGATATTTCGCCAGCAGGATGCCGGAAATGGAGGCGAAGACGCAGGCCGCCACCAGTGCCCAGATCAGTTCATAAATCAGATTTTGGTGCTGGATAAGAAGCAGCGGGCCGGGATCGACGCCGTGCAGGATCAGGATGGCGAGGAATACGGCCATTTCCGCGCTGCCGGGGATGCCGAAGGCAAGCGTAGGGACGAGCGTGCTGCAGTCCTTGGCGTTGATCGCCGCTTCCGGTGCGATCACGCCCTTTATGTTGCCGCTGCCAAAGGAAGCCTTGTCGGATGCCATTTGGGAGACGACTGAATAGGAAGCGAAGGCGGCGACGACGCCGCCGACGCCGGGAACCGCGCCGATCAATGTGCCGATCAGGGAGCCGGAGAGGACAACCCTCCAGTGCTTGAATGTCGCGAAGACCCCTTCAAGCGTATCGGTCATGCGGAATTTATTGGAGGTTTCGGCAATCGCGCCGCCGCTGACGAAAAGCCTGACCATCTGGGTGACCGGAAAGAGTCCGATCAAGGCAGGGACCAGGGGCACTCCGTTCCAAAGATAAGGAATATTGAAGGCGTAACGGATATTGCCGGTGACGGCGTCGTAACCGATGGTCGAGATCATCAGACCGAACAGACCAACCAGCAGCCCTTCGAGCAGCCTGCCGCCGGAAGTAAGAGAGACGATGACCAGGCCGAAGACGCACATCAGAAAAAACTGCGGCGGCCCGAAGGAGAGCACGATCTGCCGGGCGAGCGGGATGATTGCGAGCAGAAAGAAGGTGCCGAAAATGCCGCCCACGGCATTGGCGCTGGCGGCAGCACCTATTGCAAGACCACCTTTGCCCTGTTGGGCGAGGGGAAACCCATCGAGACAGGTCGCCGCGTTAGGCGCGGATCCAGGCGCATTGATCAGGATCGCCGAGATCGAACTGCCCATCGGGACGCCGCCCATGACGCCAGCGGAAAAGGCGATCGCCGTCGGCGTATCGAGGCCAAAGGTCAGCGGGATCAGCAAGGTGAGCCCGGTGGTGCCGCCAAGACCCGGAACCAGGCCGAAAAACATGCCGAATGCCATGCCGAGGAACAGGTAGATGATGTCCCTTAAAACGAAGAGACTTTCGAAACCGCTCATCCAAGCTTGAAATACCATCTTTAGCCTTCTGGAATAATCTTTGAGGTATCAGGATACGGGCGCGCCCGAATCATCGTGTTGCCGCCGCTGTCATTGGCGGACATCTTACTGGAGTTGGCCGCGCATTCTGGACGCTGGCGCCATCGCCGGTCAGGCAGGCCTGAACTGCTGGCGCATGGCGCTTGGGAATAGACCTCGCTTGTTCATTTCCTCTTGATCAATATCTCGTGTGCGTTGAACGCACTTTTGTCTCAACATACGCACATGAATCGGTTCGTCAAGCACTTTTAGCAACGGACTCTTAGAGCAGCGCTTGATGAACGAGTTTTCTTGACGAGGATCAGCAGAAAGTTTATCTCGTTCCGTATAAAGGATTAACATTCTTCTATGCAGAACGATAACTTTCGAGACAAGACGAGGCTCTCCTCGGTGGCCACCGCGATGCTGCTGCTGAAATGCTTCACTGAAGAGCATTACGAGCTAGGCATCGGAGCGCTTGCCGTGCGCCTCGGGCTCGCCAAAAGCACGGTGCACCGGCTTGCGGTGACGCTCGTCCAGGCTGGCATGCTCGAGCAGAACAAGGAAACCGGAAAATATCATCTTGGCCTGACGATTTTCGAACTGGGTTCGCGTGTCCGGCGGAAAGTGGATGTCTATAACGAGGCCAAAAATTTTTTGCGGGACCTGCGCGAGCAGACCGAAGAGACGATCAACCTGGCTATCCTGCACGAAGATTATGTAATTTACCTGAACAGTCTTGAAAGCCCAAAGGCGATCAAGGTGGTCTCGACGTTGGGAATGCGCATGCCTGCGCATTGTTCCGCCGAGGGTAAGGTTCTGCTTGCTTTCAGCGTGCCGGAAAATGCCGGTCGCATTATCGGAGGCGGCTTGCCGCGGCGGACTCCGCAGACCATCGTGGACCCTGATGCGCTGGAAGCGGAGCTGGCGCTTGTTCGGGAGCGCCGCTACGCGATTGACAACGAAGAGAGCGAAGCCGGGGTGCGGGCGATTGCGGCGCCGGTTCATGGCAACGACAATCAAGTGGTTGCCGCGATTGGCATTGCGGGGCCGGTGCAGCGTCTCGGTAAACGGACGCTGATGTCGTTTCTGCCGGCGCTGGGATCAATGGCCGAGCAAATCTCTCAACGACTCGGCGCCGAAATGCCGGTCACAACAGGAGCTTGGCGAATGGTGAAGTCATGATTGGCGTGACGGGACTCACCGGACCGGATGGGCGCGGAGCGTTGCCAGGCTGGGATTGTCTGGCGGCTGTCATCCGGCTGCATGAGAATGGCGATCATTATCACGATCATGATGATTACGCGATCGATTACGATCCCGAAATCGATGGTCTCTGGCAGGCTGATAATGTCGAGCTGATCAGCGTCGGCATCGATATCGGCTCGTCAGGAACGCAGGTGATCTTTTCGCGGATTCACATGCAGCGGCTTGGCGACGCGCTATCAAGCCGTTATTGCGTGGTCGCGCGCGAGCAACTCTATGAATCGCCGGTCTCGCTGACGCCCTATGCGAAAGGGTTGCTGATCGACAAGGCGGCGCTGGGCACGATCATCGACGACGCCTATCGCTATGCAGGCATGACCCCGGAGCTTGTGGATACCGGTGCCGTGATCCTCACCGGCGAGGCGCTGAGGCGGGAGAATGCTGGTGCAATTGCCGATATCCTTGCCGTGCGTGGCGGCCAGTTCGTCTGCACGATGGCGGGGCATCATATCGAGGCGATGCTGGCCGGCTACGGGTCCGGTGCTGCCTGGGCGTCAAACGAACGGCATACGCGGATCCTGAACATCGATATCGGCGGCGGGACCACCAAATTCGCCATCGTCGAGCAGGGGCGGGTAACCGCCACCGCCGCGATCCATGTCGGCGGCCGGCTGCATGTCTTTGATCGCGATAATGCGCTGGTCAGGCTCGAACCTGTCGGACAGCTTCTTGCCGCCGATGTCGGACTGCACTGGGATTTGGGCAGCAGGGCAAGCAAGGCGGAGATCGAAAGATTGGCCGCGGCGATGGCGGAGGCAATCCTTGCCGTGGCGACGGCCGCGCCCGAAGGCATCCGGCACGGCCTGCTCCTCACCGATACGTTGCCGACGCTCGAAGGCATTGGCGGCGTGATGTTTTCGGGAGGCGTGTCGGAATATGTCTATGGCCGCGAGTCGCGCGACTTCGGCGACATGGGCAAGGTGCTCGGCCGGAAGCTCGCGGAACGTATCGGCAATGGCGCACTTCCCTGGCCGTTGCTGCCGGCTGGTGCCGGCATCCGCGCCACCGCGCTCGGGCTTTCGGAATATTCTGTTCAGCTCAGCGGCAACACGATTCATGTTTCGGACGCTGATGTGGTGCTGCCGCGCCGCAACCTTCGCGTCGTGCAGCCGCGCTGCGCCTTTCCGTATGACATCAATCCCGTAGCGGTCGCCGACGCGATAAGGTCTCATCTGGCGAAATTCAATGCGACCGATGCCGCCGAAACAATCGCGCTTGCCTTTCAGTGGCAGGGCCTGCCGAGTTATGCGCGCATTTCGGCTTTTGCCGCCGGACTGACACTCGGGCTTACCGGTGTGATCGCGGCACGACGGCCGATCTATATTGTTCTGGATGGCGATATCGCGCGCACGCTCGGGCGCATTCTGCGCGACGAGTTTCAGGTCAAGGCACCGCTTCTGATCGTCGACGGAGTGGTGCTGTCGGATTTCGACTACATTGATTTCGGCCGGATGAGGCAACCCTCGAACATCGTGCCGATTACCATCAAGTCGCTGTTGTTCTTGAAGGATCCACGCATGGAATTGGTCACCGAGCAATAGACACACCGGGCAAACGCCACATCACCAGGCCGGCCTAGTCAGGCCGCCAGCAAAAGGAAGGACAGGTTTTCATGGCCAAGGATGCAATCGTCTCAGAAGAGATGGCGAAGAAGTTCGCGACGGAAAAGGACACGCCTTACCTCCGCTGGGTGGCCGCGGAAGGCCTCGATATCATCAGCGCGCATTATATCCAGGATCTGAACACTGTTGATCTGAAGCCATGGCCGCGCCGTGGTGGCCACGGCGTCTACATTAATCATGAGGCATCCCGCACCTCGAATGACTGCTATGTTTGCGAGATCCCCGCGGGCGGCGAACTCGAGCCGCAGCGGCAGTTGTTCGAGGAAATGATTTATATTCTTGATGGTAGCGGCTCGACGACTGTCTGGAACGACGAGGGCGCGCGTATCACCTTCGAATGGGGCCGGGGTTCTCTTTTTGCCATCCCGCTCAATTGCTGGCACCAGCATTTTAATGGAAGCGGCCAGCAATCCGCTCGTTTCGTTGCGGTGACAAACAGCCCTGGCATCATCAATCTCTACGAAGACATTGATTTCGTCTTCAACACGCGCCATGACTTCAAGTCGCGCTTCAACGGCGAGCCGGATTATTTCGCCAATCGCGGCACTCAGAAGGGGCTGCTGCTGGAGACGAATTTCGTGGCCGATGCGATCAACCTCCCGCTGATCAGCGCGAAGGAGCGCGGCGCCGGCGGCGGCCATATCCGCTTTAACCTCGCGAAGGGCTCAATGAACTGCCACATTTCGCAGTTTCCTGTCGCCACCTACAAGAAGGCGCATTGCCATGGGCCCGGCGCGCATGTGATCATTCTGAGCGGCGAGGGCTATTCGCTGATGTGGCCGGAGGGTTCCGAGCCGAAGCGCTACGACTGGAAGGCGGGATCGATGGTGGTGCCGCCGAACCTATGGTTCCATCAGCATTTCAACACGGGAACCACGCCAGCACGCTACCTTGCGTTCAAGCATGAGGTGGTGTCGATCCGCAATGCGCAGGGCGTGCCGAAGGCCTGGATCAGCCGCCGGCTTGGCGGTGATCAGATTGACTATGCGGACGAAATGCCCGTGGTGCGGAATATGTTCGCCGAGGCTCTCGCCGAGAAAGGCCTGCAGCCGAACATGGGCGAGGCCTATGTCTTTGAACAGGCTGAACTCGCGGAATCGGCCAAGGCGGCCAAGGCGGCGGAGTGACGCCTCGCGCTCCATCCGGATGGCCGCATTATCGGAGGAGATAATCGGATGCACGATGCTGAATTCTCTCACGATCATGAGGAAGTCTATCGCGAGGCCGTCGATATTGAAGGGATCGAGAAGCTGACGCTGACCAGCGTCGGCATCGATATCGGTTCCTCGACCACGCATTTGCTGTTCTCCCGGCTGACACTGCGCCGGGAGGGCGCCATTCATTCCGGACAGTTCAAGGTTGCCGACCGCGAGGTTCTGTGGTCGTCGCCTATTCTGCTGACGCCGTATCTTTCCAAAACTCTGATAGATTTCGAGCGCATTCGGGAGTTCATCCACCAAGCCTATCATGCGGCGGGTTTGTCGCAACGCGACATCGACACGGGCGCGGTGGTGATCACCGGCGAGGCGCTGAAGAAAGAGAACGCGCGTCCGATCATCGAGCATTTCGCACGCGATTCGGGGAAATTTATCTGTGCCTCGGCAGGCCCGCATCATGAGGCGCTGCTCGCCGCCTATGGCAGCGGCGCGGTCCGGCTGTCGAAGGTGAGCCGCAGCCGCATTCTCAATGTCGATATGGGCGGCGGCACGACAAAGCTGTCGCTCATCGTCGACGGCATGATCGCGCAGACCGCCGCGATCAATATTGGAGCGCGGCTGATCGCCTGCGACGAGAGCGGCCATATTGTCCGCCTGGAGGAAGCCGGCGCGATTCTGGCTCTCGAGGCGGGTTTTACCGTCGCCGTGGGCGATGCGCTCGATAATGCGGCGCGGCAGGCAATCGGCGTTCTCATGGGACAGACGCTGATCGATACAATAAATCCGCGTGACGGTCTGCCTGCGCGTGCCAGGCAGCTGATGATCACGCCGCCGATCGAGGCTTATCACGGACTTGACGATATCGATTACATCGTCGTCTCGGGCGGGGTTTCCGAATATGTCTACCGCCATACCGATCTTGATTTCGGTGATCTTGGGCCGGTGCTCGGCCAGACGCTGCGGGGGTTCCTGGACACCTTGCCGCGCGGCACGTTGCTCGAACCTGAACAGGGTATCCGGGCGACGGTGATCGGCGCCAGCGAATATACGATTCAGGTGAGCGGCGCTACGAGCTTCTTTACCTCGATCGAGGCCTTGCCGATATTCGGGTTCAAGGTGGTCTATGTGCCTTACCGCACCGGAACTTCATTCGCCGACGCGCTCGCCGCGGCGTTCCGGAAGTTCGACATCGAAGCATTCGGCCCGGGCCTGGTGCTCTCGCTCGCGGTCGAGGGCGAACTCGAATACGGCGCGCTCAAGGATATCGCGCTCGGCGTCGCGGAGGCCTTCAAGAGCGACCCGTCTTGCCCGGCCATCATAACGATCGAGCAGGATATCGCGAAAGTTCTTGGCAATATCCTGAAGAACGAGATCAAGCTTGCGAATGCCTTGATCTGCATCGACGGGATCATGGTCGGCGATCTTGATTACATCGATATCGGCAAGCCGATGAGCATGATGGATTTGTTTCCCGTCACCGTGAAGTCGCTGCTTTTCTCGTCGGAGCGGCTTCTTTGACAGGCGGGGCGCGCCCAGGCGGCGCTAATCGACCCGCATTTGAATAACATACGGCAGCAGGAGAGAATTTGATGGTAGCGACAGATCAGAAAGCCAGTACCCGGCTTTGGACCAAGAGATTCACCTATGACCAATGGATGGAAGAGCAAGGAATTCCGATCCATCGCGGCTATTATATCGCGGATCTGCGCACTGCGGAGCTGGGCTGGTGGGCATCGCGCCAATGCCAGGCGGCGTTCATTCAGCTGGTCGGCCAGGAAGGCGTAACCTCGACCAGGATCATCGAGATCCCGCCGGGAAAGACGCTGCAGGTGCAGCGCACGGCGTTTGATGAAATCGTTTATTCGCTGAACGGCCATGGGCTGACGACGCACGAACTGGCGAACGGTTCGAAGCGCGTGTTCGAGTGGCAGCCGCACAGCATGTTCACCATGCCCCGGCATCGCGCCTATCAATTGTCGAACGCCGACGGCAGCAAGCCGGCGCGGCTGCTGTTCTTCAACTATCTGCCGATGGCGATGTCGGCGGTGCCGGATCCGGAGTTCTACTTCGGCAATCCACTAATGCCCAGCCATGCGGATCCCGAGGATTTCTATTCGGAAGCCAAGATGGTGAAGCCTACGGATGCGGGCGATGCCTATCTGGGCAAGCGCGTCTACTGGTTTGGCAATTTCTTTCCCGACATGCAGGCCTGGGACAAGATGGACGACAACACGCATCGGGGCGCGGGCAGCACCAGCGTGTATTGCCAGTTTCCGGACACCGAACTATCCGCGCATATGTCCGAATTTGCCGCCCGTACCTATAAGAAGGCGCATCGGCACGGACCGGGGCGAGCGATTATCATTCCGGTCGGCGAAGGCTATTCCATCATGTGGGAGGAGGGCAAGGATAAGGTTGTCATCCCCTGGCATGAATGCAGCATGTTCGTGCCGCCGAACCGCTGGTTCCATCAGCATTTCAATGTAGGAGACGCCCCGGCGCGTTATCTCGCGATGCATCCGCCGATGCAGTTCCATGGCCACGCGGAGAAGGTGACCGACCGGGCAAAAGACCAGATTGAATATGTCGATGAGGCTTCGGAAGTACGGGAACGCTTCGAGGCCGAACTCGCCAAGCGCAACCTTACCTCGTTGATGGACCCCAAGGTATACAAGGTACGAGATTTCGACTGGGCGAATTTCGCGACCACCGTGCATGGCGCGTCCGAGCCAGTGAAATAATCAGCGAGATAAAAGCCTGTCATCCTGTCTGGTGATCCGGCTGCCAATGCCTGGGTGAAGTGGCGGCGGTTCCGCTGTCGGAGGATTAGATATGAAGAAGCTACCATTGACTTTGGCGTGCTGGGACTATGATCGCACGCGCGCGCTGAGCGATGGTCGCGTTGCCGCCGACGGCATTGATCTCAACTATCTAAGCCTGCCGGTGGAGGAAACTTTTTTCCGAATGCTGCGGTTCCGCGAATTTGACGCCGCGGAACTGTCGCTCTCATCCTATGCGGTGTCATTGCTGCGCGACGATCCGGCGTTCATCGCGATTCCGGTGTTTCCCTCGCGGTTCTTCCGGCACTCCTGCATCTTTGTCTCACAAGCGAGCGGCATCCGCGAGCCGAAGGACCTGATCGGCAAGCGGATCGGCGTGCCGGAGTATCAGATGACCGCGCCGGTCTGGATCCGGGGCATCCTGCAGGACGAGTACGGCGTGGGGCCATCTGCCGTGACCCATATGACTGGCGGCGAGGAGGAGCCAGGCCGGGAGGAGAAACTGAAACTCGACTTGCCCGCGCGATTCAGGCTGCAGCGGATCGGGCCGGAGCAGACGCTCGCCCGGATGATCGCGGAGGGGGCGATCGATGCCCTGTACACGGCGCGCGCGCCGAGTACGTTCTATACCGAGCCTGAGCGGGTGCGCAGGTTGTTCGAGAATTATGTCGAAATCGAGCAGGCATATTTCCGCCGGACGTCGATGTTTCCGATCATGCACGTCATCGTGCTGCGCCTGGACGTCTATCGCGCCCATCCGTGGGCGGCGCAGTCCCTGTACAAGGCGTTCATCGAGGCGAAGCGCATCACTTACAGTGACCTCCGGATCACTGCCGCTCTCAAGACATCGCTGCCGTGGCAGACCGCGGCCGTCGAGGAGGCGATCTCGTTGCTCGGGGAGGACTGGTGGTCCTATGGGTTCACCGAAAACCGCCACGTGCTCGAGACATTTCTTCGATACCACCATGAACAAGGGCTATCGCACAGGCTTTTGCAACCCGAGGAGTTGTTTGCGCCCGAGACTCTGGAGGCATTCAGGATTTAGGATGCCCGGGACCGGCGCCTGGTTAGCAAAAACTGTCGTCCTGTCCTGCCGCTGATTGGCGTTTGTGGCGCGGGCTGACAGTCTGGCGAATTGACGTTGGCAGGGACTTTACCTATTATAACAATTGTGCGATATGCGCACATTTTGAGTATACGTAGGTAACGCTGTCTCATTTGCTGCTGCGTGGCGGTGCCGGCTGCGTTGTTATCGTGAGGCGAGGGAAAAAGATGTCGGGACGTTTTGAATGTCGAATCCGGTTCGGTTGCTCTCGTGATTACTGCGCCATTTTGTGTTTTGCCGTGAATATGAGGGAATTCGTTTCGTGATGGACCATGAACTTGCTCTTGTAGAACTGTGTAATATTGCGGATGTCAGTCTCGACATCCCGTTCCGGGCCAAGCTGAACGGCACGGATGTGGCGATATTTCAGGTCGCTGACCAGTATTACGTGACTCAGGATGCCTGCACTCATGGGCCGGGATTGTTGTCCGAGGGATATGTCGAGGGCGCCGAAATCGAATGCCCGTTTCATCAGGGAAAGTTCGACATCATTACCGGCTTGCCGACGGCGCCGCCCTGCACTGAAGCGCTGAAGACCTGGAAGGTGACCGTGCGAGACGGAAAAATCTACGTGGACGCGCGGCAGCAATCACCAGGGACGCCATGACCATGAAGCTGTCCTCCGGCGCGGGACGCCGGGTTGCGTCATGAGCGAGGTTCTTGACCGGGCGCGAGCCGACGGGATCGTCATCCTGGGCGCCGGCCAGGCCGGCGGCCGCGCCGCCGAGGCCTTGCGGGGCGAAGGCTTCCGGGGATCGATCACCCTGATCGGCGCCGAAGCCGAGCGCCCCTATGAACGGCCGTCGCTGTCAAAGGAGATGCTCCTCGATGGAACCCGGGAGACCATCGCCTGGGTTCATGCGCCGGAGCATTACGAGGCTCAGGATATCGGGCTTCTGCTTCGTGTCGTCGCCACAGGCATTGACCGGGCCAGCCGCCGCGTTTCTCTCTCCGATGGGGGTGCGATCGGCTTCGGCGCGTTGATCATCGCTACCGGCGCCCGTCCGCGTCGGATCGAAGGGCAGGATATCGCGCCGGACGCCTGCACCTATCTGCGGACGCTGGAGGATAGCCGGCGACTTCGCGCGCGACTGGCGCCAGGCTCGCGTCTTCTGGTAATCGGCGCAGGATTCATCGGGCTCGAAGTCGCCGCGGCGGCAATTCAGCGCGGTTGCTCGGTCTGCGTTCTGGACGTGGCGGACCTGCCGCTTGGCCGTGTCGCGCCGGCTGAAGTCGGCGCCTTTTACGCGGCGCTGCATACCGAAAGAGGCGTTTCCTTCCGGTTCGGAACGCAGGTGTCGGCGATTGAGCGCCGGGACGCCCAGCTGATTGTGACCACGGCGGCTGGAGAGGTCTTTGTGGCCGATACCATCGTCGCCGGTGTCGGCGTGATTCCCAACGCGGAACTGGCCGCGGATGCCGGTCTTGCGGTGGAGCGGGGGATCGTTGTCGATGCGTTCGGCATGACGACTGATCCCGCTATTTTCGCGGCGGGCGACGTGGCGCGTTCCTTTAATCCGCGGTTCGGCCGGCATATCATGCTGGAAAGCTGGCAGAACGCGCAGAACCAGGCAATCGCGGTGGCGCAGAACATCGCCCGCGGCGACGCCCGCCTACCCTATGCCGAGGTGCCGTGGTTCTGGAGCGACCAGTATGACGTGAACCTGCAGATTACCGGCCTCGCCGAGGCCGATAGTTACACCATCATGCGCGGCAGGCAGGATATGCGGTCGTGGCTGCTGTTCCAGCTCCGAGATGACCGTGTTCTTTGCGTGATCGGGGTGAACGCGGCGCGCGAATTGCGGGCGGCGCGGGAACTGATCACCATGGGAGTCGAGGTTTCTCCAGCCATGCTAGCGGATACCGGCGTCGCCCTGCCGGAGCTCGTGCGCCGGCTCAAGCGCGATCAGGCAGCGCTATCCACCGCCCATCAATCAACATTATCGACGTAAATCATCAAGGTGCAGACATGCTGAGAGCTGAACAGAACGAATTTGCGACGCAAACAGGCCCGGGAACCCCGATGGGTAACCTGTTCCGCCGGTACTGGATCCCTGCGCTCCTTGCCGAGGAACTGCCGGGAAATGATTCCCCGCCGGTGCGCGTCAAGCTGCTTTCCGAGCGTCTGCTCGCCTTCCGTGACAGCGAAGGCAGGCTGGGCCTGATCGATGAGTTCTGCGCGCATCGCGGGGTGTCGCTATGGTTCGGACGCAACGAGGAATGCGGCCTGCGCTGCCCGTATCATGGCTGGAAATACGATGTCACCGGCGCGTGCCTTGACGTCCCTTCGGAGCCGGAGGCAAGCGGTTTCAGGCAGAAAATCAAGCTGAAATCCTACCCGCTGATCGAGCGCGGCGGCGTTCTCTGGACCTATATGGGTCCGGCGGAGCACCAGCCGGAGCCGCCGGAATGGGAGTTCATCATGGTGCCGCCCGATCAGACCTTCACCTCGAAGCGGCTGCAGGAGTCGAACTGGCTGCAGGCGATGGAAGGCGGCATCGATAGCGCGCATGTCTCCTTCCTGCACCGGGGCAATCTGAACTCGGACCCGCTGTTCAAGGGAGCGCGCGGCAATCAGTACAACCTTAACGACTCGCAGCCGGTCTTCGAGGTCGTCGAGCATGCGGCGGGACTTTACATTGGCGCCCGGCGGCGCGCCGAGGAAGGCAACTATTACTGGCGGATCACGCCGTGGCTGATGCCCAGCTTCACCATGGTGCCGCCGCGCGGCGATCATCCGATTCATGGGCATTTCTGGGTCCCGATCGATGACGAAAACTGCTGGGCGTGGAGCTTTGACTACCACCCGACGCGCAAGCTGAGCGATACCGAGATTGGCGCCATGCGCGACGGCAAGGGTATCCATGTGAAATACGTTCCCGGAACCTACCGGCCGCACGCGAACAAGGACAACGACTACCTGATCGATCGTGCGGCGCAGCGGGCAGGCACCAGCTATAGCGGCGTCGAAGGCATCGGCATGCAAGATGCGTCGCTGCAGGAGAGCATGGGGCCAATCGTGGATCGCACGAAGGAGAACCTCACGACGACCGATAACGGGATCATCATGGCGCGGATGAAGCTGATCCGCGCGGCGCGGGCGTTGGCCGACAAGGGCGTGCCGCCGCCTGGCCGCGACCCCGAGGCGCAGCAGGTTCGTTCGGCCGCGGTTATCCTGGATCCCGAGAAGGCCTTCATGCATGACGGCGGCGAGTGGCTGAAGGTGAAGCCGGGCAGACCGTTCTGGTCGGTCTGAAGGATAGCTGATGTGAAGCCATACGCTGCCGGTCATAGGTCTGCGCGATGTTGAGTCAATCAGTGCGGCATGCGGGGCTTTGGGAGTCGAGCTTCAGGGTCCAGTCGCCGAATTCGGCGGCGCGGAACATCCTGGTCGTGGCACTCGAGGCGACAAGCGCCCGGCTCGGACTCCGTCTCGACGAGCATCCTTGGCGGCGGACGCAATTTGTCAATTTTGAACCGCATAACATGTCGAATGCCGCGGGAGCCGAGAATTGGCGGGCGGCATTGGATCGAACGGATCTGGATCTGGTGGTGATTGTCGGCTCGATCGGCCAGAATCTGAGCGCGGTGGCAGCGATCGGTGAGGCGTGCGTGCTGAAGGACGTGAAGGTGTCGGGCGTGCTGGTCGCGGATAGTGAGGCGGAACCAGGCTTGATATCCGCCGGCCTGCGCATGATGCGTCCCTGGACCCATACCCTTGCCGTCATCAGTGACGGAGCTTGTCTCGCAGATCTGCTGCACGCCCTGGGCGCGTAGCGCCATCATGTTCTCCGAGACGACGACCTGCGTGGCACGGCCAAGCCTGACCGCGATCTTTCACTGCTTCTTCATGATCGGCGTTCAGAGCTTCGGGGGCGGACTCTCCGCCTGGATACGGCGTGAGGTGATACAAAAGCGCCACTGGATGGAGGATGCGGATTTCCTGTCGGCGCTTGCCGTCAGCCAGATCGTGCCCGGGCCGAACCCAATGAACCTGACGGTCTTTCTTGGCAACACGCTGCGCGGCGCCGCGGGATCGGTGGTCGCATTGGCCGGGCTGATGCTGTTTCCGGTGGTGCTCGTGCTGGCCCTCGGAGAGGTCTATTTCGCCGAAAAAAGCCTGCCTGCGTTCGAAGCCGCGATCAGCGGATTAGGCGCGGTCGCGGTCGGCATGAATCTCGCGAACGGCATCCAACTGACCCGGCGCAACATCCGCCTGCGCCAGATGATCGTCGTGGGGCTGGTGGCGATTGCCGCGGGCGGGGCGCGGATCTCCCTGCTGGAGATTCTCGCGGTGATAGTGCCGGTGAACATCCTGATCGAGTACCGGGCAGCGAAATGATGCAGGTTCTGCTCAAGCTTGCGGTGTCATTCGGCATCTTGTCGCTGCTCGCGTTCGGCGGCGGCAATGCGATCATTCCGCAAATGAAGCTGACCGTGGTCAATGCGAATCACTGGATGTCGGCGCGGGAGTTTCTCGATCTTTTCGCGATTACTCGGGCGACGCCAGGACCGGGCAGCACGATCGTGCTGCTGATCGGCCAGAAGGTTGAGGGCCTCACTGGAGCATTGGTGGCCGGCCTCGCGATGTACACGCCTTCGTGCCTGCTGGCCTTTGGCTGCGCGCGCGCCTGGCGTCAGGCGGAACGCTTTGCATGGCTGCCGATTCTTGAACGCGCGCTGGCGCCAATTGCGGTTGGCTTGATTTTCGCGAGCGCGATCATCTTGATAAGATCGACCGAGCATAGCTTCACGGCTTTGGCGACCACCTTGGTGGCAACCTTGCTGCTCACGTTCACAAAGTTGAATCCGATGGTTTTGCTTGCAGTCGTGGCGGCGGGGAGCGTGCTGCTGACGCAGGCATGAACCACAAGTTTCCATGTGCCCGGCGCGGGTGACACGAGCCGGGCAATTCTGCGCTGACAAACGCGCCTTGTCGGCTTTCGCACCGCCCTTGAACCCGCGGGTTCTCGCGCCAGGAAGTCAATCGACTTCCTGCCATGACCGTTAGCATTTTTCAGAATCTTGATATTTTCGTTTTTAATCCATTGACACAACGAAAGCGTAAGAGGTAAGAAATCGAAAACAAAAGTGCGATATACGCACATACTATGATTAAAAGGAAATGTCATGTCAAAGCCTTATTTTAATCGGCGGCAGTTGATCCAGGCTGGAGCGGCGATGGGCGCCGGTGGATGGCTGGGTTTCGGCGGCCAGGCACGGGCCGCTGCGTCCTACCCGGCGCATCCGATCAATTTCATTATTCCATATGGTCCAGGCGGCAGCTTTGATTCCTATGGCCGCAAATTCTCCGAGCTTCTGCATCAAAGCTTGCACGTCAACGTCGAGCCGGTGAACATGCCGGGCGCTGCCGGCGAAGAGGCGATTTTTGAGCTCTATCACGATCGTCCTGATGGCTATAACATCAGTATGATCAATGTTCCGGGAATCCTGCTTCGCAAAGCGAAGACAGGATTTGATGTGAATAAGCTAACATGGCTCGCTAATCTTGGCCGCGATTCATACGGATTGGCGGTGGGCGCGAAAACTTCGGTCAAAACAATCGCGGATCTACAAAAGCTTTCGGCCAAGCGGCCGATTGTCTTTTCATCCACGGGCGCCGGATCAACCGATTACTTCGCCACCAAGGTTCTGGCTGCTGCGTTAGGGCTGAAAATTAAAATTGTTACTGGATACAAAGGGTCGGTTAGCTCAGCGGTTGCCGTCGCTCGCGGCGACGTGGATGCAGTTGTTCACTCTCTGACAACGATCGAGAAAATGCAGTCCTCGGGCCTGGTTAAGCTCATTTTCGTCTTCCAGGACAAGTCGCCTATTCCCGGAGTCGAGGATGCGACGGCCATTAATAAGCCCGATCTAGGCCACATTTTCCAATGGCGGCCAATTGTCGGCCCTCCCGGCCTGCCTCCTGCGATTGCGTCGACCTTGTCCGGCGCTTTGGTCGCGGCGGCGAAATCGCCCGACGCCGTGGCCTGGGCCGCTAACATCCATACAACTCTATATCCGCTCGCTCAGCCACAAATATTGGATATGCTGAAAGTGCAACAAGGCCTTGTCAATAAATGGCGGCATGTTTTGTAATAATTGGCGCGCCATAACTAGTAATCCGTCAATTGGGAGCTTCTAGTCGTGAACAACAAAACACTGATGAGGAATGTATCCTCGAGCCTGATAGCCCTGCTTGCTTGCGGTCTGTTGAGTGTTGGATACGCAAATGCTCAGTCAGCGATGCCCATGACAGCCGGCGGTAACGGTTCGTCAGCAGCGGTTCCTGTCAATGTGCAAGATCAACTTAACGCATTGCAGAATGAAATCGCTCAGCTGAAGCTTAAGCAGGCGCCACAGGGCAAGGGAAATTGGTATTTGAGAGGTAGCGAGTCGTCGCCGCTTCCAGAATTTGTTTCGAATGATGGTAAGAGCTACGTTAAAATTTTTGGTCGATTTCAGCTGGATGGAACCCTGAGGCAGGTTCCTCATGCGGGAAAGCTGCCAGATGGCGAAGGCTATTCGACCGACTTTAGCTTCCGTCGTATACGGCTCGGCATTGAGGGGCAGTTCGACAAGTATTGGATTTACAAGTTTCAGTACAACTTTAACGGCAGCACGCCTTCCGCCGGCGTTAAGGACGCCTATCTCGGCTATCATGGAAATATTGGCGGCGTCTATAATATTTTCCTTGCCGGCAACCAGCATGTGCCGTTCGGGTTCCAGACGCCTTCTAACTTTATAACTTTTATGAACCATTCATTGCCGACAGCCGCGTTCCGGCCGGCGCGGGAGACTGGTTTAACTGGCCAGTCGTCGCAGAAGCACTGGAATTTCTGGTACGGCGCGTTTGACGGCCGTAATCCTGGCGGTTCGAGCACGCCCTACGGAGGACTTTCGACTTTTGCGGCATCGGGCGACTTGGCCATCAATCTGGTGAACAAGCCGGGGCGTTTGATTCGTATTGGCAACACTCTGCTTTACAACGAATTTTCGTCACAGGGGGTAAGGTTCGAGACAACGCCCGACGCTCACTACTATGGCGCCAGATTGATCAGCACTCCGGCTCTGCTCGGCGCACGGAGCGACCTGATCTATTCGCCAAATCTCGCCTTTCAGTACAATCAGCTATCTGTCCGGGGCGCCTATTACATTGTAAAGCCTGAGGGTCGTTCCGATGCCTATACGAGGGGCCTTAACTCGACGTCCTCACGGGCGACATTCACTGGCTGGTATGCGCAGGCGGATTTTTTCCTTACCGGAGAGGTGCGGCCGTATGACACCAAGCTCGGCAACTATGTTGGTGTGCACCCGCTCCATCCTATCAACGACGGCGGCATAGGAGCATTTCAGATCGCCGGGCGCCTCGACTCGGTTAATTTAAACGACCGGCGTTATAAGGTTCAGGGCGGCCGCGAGACCAATCTTAGTCTCGCGTTTAACTGGTACCCGACGGCGTTCACGCGGCTCGATCTCGATTACGTTAAAGTCTTCAAAGTCGACGGCGGGGCGTATAACGGGTACAGTCCAAGCATTGGCGAGATGCGCCTGCAGTTCGTCTTCTAACATATCGTTTGAGGATGCGGCCGGTAAGCCTGAATATGTCGCTTCCCTGCCGCGTCCGGCTTTTCTACCGGCAAAAGGAACGTGAATTTTGACAGGATTATATGATCGCAAGGCTTCCGACCAAGTTGGACCGCCACCCGAAGACCCAAAGTTTGAGCCTCCTCATGGACACGCCCATGATCATGCCGGGCATGTCCATGCCGGGCATGATCATGCTGAGGCTGGCGGACCGGACGGAGCGAGATGGGATCGCTGGGCGAAGGAACGCATATTCGTGCGCGAGCTCAAGGGCACTTACAGCAATCTCTATGAGCAGCTGATCAACCAGCCGCGCGTTTACAAGTCACGCGACGAGCCCTGGAAGGGCGGTCCCGGGCTGTACGGCAAGCACATTATCAGCCCGCAGCATGCCCATGTGACGCAATCGATAGAAACGCATATCGAGGCCTATGCGCCCGGAGCCTATGGCCAGAAGCACGGGCATTTGAATAGTGCCGTGTTTTATGTTCTCGAAGGGCGCGGACACGACGTGCATGACGGACGGCGGATCGACTGGAAAGCCGGAGACGTGATGATCGTCGAGAACGGCTGCGTGCATCAGCATTTCAACGACGATCCTGATAATCGAGCCGTTTTGCTCGTGTTCAAGGCCAAGCCGCTCTTTCATTTCATGCATCTGATTTTCCAGAAGATCGTTTCGTTTCCACCGGAGACAGGCCACGAGGACTTCCGTCCGCCGGCTGATCTGTGAGCGAGGCGCTGAGGCTATTGACCAATGCAAGAGGATTCTGATGTCAGTTCTCAATGAAAAAGATTTCGCCCATTCAGGGGCAGCAGCGTGCACATTCCGCGGGGACGATGTCGCTGCGTCAAAGCAGTTTCGCCAGGAATACGAAAAGCTGCGCAATGTCGTGCATGCGGAGGAGATGCCGTTCGAAAATTCGGCGGATGGCCTGATCAAACATCTGGTGCACAACAAAATGGAAACGCGCGAGTGCTGCGTCGAATCCTACATGCAGTTCCTCAAGCCTGGGGAAAGGTCTGGCAAGCACCGGCATATGTGGGAAGAGGTCGTCTTCGTCGCCGAAGGATCAGGATATGATCTGCATTGGGACTTGCAGTTCGACTGCATTGATGAATTCGAATGGTCCTGGGAGAAGGAGCCCAAGAAATCGACCTGGGAGCGGGGCGACTTCATATATATTCCGCCTTTTACGCTGCATCAGCATTTTTGCGACGGCGCGGACGAAACGCGGCTGATCGTGATCAGCAACCGCATTATCAAGGAAATGGGGTTCGATTGGTTCGATCAGATTCAGAATGCCCCAGGTTTTTGAATTGATCACCGGGATATTCCGATTGAAATGCCGCTCGGCTTCCGCATTTCAGCCAAAGCCGGTTCGGCCCTGTTATGATGCCGCATGAGGGTGCAGGAACCTACCAAGGAGCAGACGTTGCTGGAACATATCAAGCGGCGGTTTGAGGCGCGGCGGTATCTGCCTCCGCTGGTATTTGCCGCCATCGCGATTGTTTACCTGATTATCGCCAGCGGATTCCAGGACGCAACCTCCGCGGAAGCTCCAATTCTTTATGGGCGGGCGTTGCTTGGTCTTTCGATTTTGGTGTTCTTTCTCAGTTTTAGAACACCAGCAAACGAGAAACGAAAACTTGTCACAAGCGCGCGCAAAGTTGACGGCGGCGACTGGCGGCGCGCGATCCAAATCTATGGGTTCATAATCAGTCTGATCGGTCTGGTATTCGCCTTTGGATTTTATGTCGGAATTCCTCTGTTTCTGTTCTGCTTTTTCAAGTTTGTGTCAAAGCTTTCGCTGATCTGGTCCATCGCGCTTGCGGCTGGGTTCTATGCTTTCACTTGGTTCGTGTTCGGCTGGTTTCTTAATCTTGAGGTGTTTTCGGGCTACCTCCTCATGAACGGAATTCTTTAGCCAAGTTGTCGGTTTTTGTCTGTCAGAACAAGAAACTTTGGAGGGAACGATGCCACGGACTTTATCGATGACGAGACGACAGGTTCTGCCGGCGGTTGCGGCTTTAACGTCTGTGGCGTGTCTTGGGATGCGCCGGCCAGCCTATGCCGGGGCTTATCCAGATCAGACCATTAATTTCATAGTTCCGGACAGCGGCGGCGGTAGTTTTGATGCCTATGTGCGCAAGTTTTCCGAGATGCTTGAAAAAACGCTGAAGCCTTCGGTGAATGTCGAGCCGCTGACCATGCCAGGCGCCGGCGGATCGGTCGCTGTCTTCAATATCCTTCACGACAGGCCGGATGGTTACACAATCGGGATCGTGAATGTGCCAGGTATCCTTACTTCGCAATACCGGAAGAATGCAAAGGCGCTTGCTTTGGACAAACTCACCTGGATCGCCAACCTGGGCCGGGACTCTTATGGACTGGCGGTATCGGCGAAAAGTCCGATCCACAACATTAAGGACCTTCGGATTCTTGGAGCCAAGCGGCCTGTGTTGTTCTCCTCCACAGGGTTTGGATCGACCGATTATTTCGCCACACGGGTGTTCGCATCCGCCCTCAAGCTGAACTTCCACCAGATCTTGGGATATACCGGCTCCGCGCCGACAATCGTCGCTGTCGCGCGGGGCGATGTCGATGCGGTTGTCCACTCGCTTTCGATATTAGAGCGCATGGAAAAAGCCGGTCTGGTGCGCACCATTTTCGTCTTCCAGGACAAGAGCCCGCTTCCCGGCATCGACGATGCGACGAGCATCGATCAGCCGGATCTCGGTCAGATTTTCCAATGGCGGCCGATTGCCGCGCCACCCGCCGTGCCGCCCGAAATCGTCGCCACTTTGTCGGACGCGCTCGTCGCCGCCGCGAAATCGCCGGAGGCGGTCGCTTGGGCAAAGGCGGCGCATGTGAGTCTTTACCCGCTCGATTACAACGCGACGCTCACGATGATCAAGCGACAGGAAGCCTTGGTCGCGAAATGGAAATCCGTGTTTACCTGATATCCCGAGACTCGCTTCGGTGAGCGGGGCGCCGCTATATTGAGGCCCCGCGCTCTGTTCAGCGCGTGCCGCGATAATCCGCTGACATCCCTTGTCATCTCGTCTCAACGGACAATAATGAGCCTGTGACATCGTGGCCTGGGGACGGTTCGTGCAGTATCCGGCTTGGTAGAAGCTGGGGCGACAGCTAGTTGCCGTGATGAAGCCGCGAATGCGGCGATTAGCCATGACAGTGGGATGACATGAACAAACAAGCTAAATCTGATACAGAAAGAACCGCTGCGGTCGTGGGCAATGACGGCGCGTCCCTTGCGGATCAGAATTATATCGTCGCGCTGGCGCGCGGAATTTCGGTGATGCGCTCATTCGCCAGACATCGCGACCGGCTGACCCTTGCGGAAATTTCGAAGCTGGTCGATCTGCCGCGAGCGACGGTGCGGCGGTGTCTGATCACCCTGAATGCGCTTGGCTATGTCGAGACAGACGGCAAGTATTTCCGCCTGACGCCACAGGTGCTCACTCTGTCGCAGGCCTATTTTTCCTCGAACCCGCTGCCCCGGATCGCGCAGCGATTTATCGAGCAGGTGAGCGAGAGGGTGGGCGAATCTTGTTCGCTTTCCGTATTGACGGGTGACGAGGTTATTTATGTTGCGCGCTCGACCCTTAAACGGGCGGCCTCGGTGCATCGCGATGTTGGCCAGAACTTGCCGGCCTATTGCACCTCGATGGGCAGGATATTGCTTGCCAGCCTCGAAGACGCGGAGCTTAACGCCTATTTCAAGCGGGTCGTCCTCCAGAAGTTTACCCATCAGACGGTGACGGACGAGCGGAAACTACGAAGGCTTCTCGATCAAATCAGGCGGGACGATTTCTGCCTCATCGACGGCGAACTTGAGCACGATCTGAGGGCAATTGCGGTTCCGGTGCGCAACGCCATGGGCAAGGTTGTGGCGGCGTTGCATATCAGCACGCAAGCAACTCGCGTCAACAAGGAGCGGATGGAAGCGGAGTTTCTGCCAGCGCTACGTGGAGCGGTTTCGGAAATCCGGCCATTGTTGATCGGTTAATATCCGGAGCATGTCTTGCCAAGACCACGATAGCAAAATTTCGGCGGAGGCGGCGGTTCAGCTCTTTTTCACTGATCTTGGTCTGCCGATCGTGCCGCAAGCCGAATGATGGACGCCGAGTCCCGCTATCCGCAGCCAGGCTCCGATATACCGGAGCCGCATAAATGGTCGCACACACTATGGGTCATGGTCGGCATCCAATTTATTATGACGCTTTCCTTCACGGTGTTGAGTCCGATCCTGCCGCTTTTCCTGCCACAGCTCGGCGTGCACGATTCGTCAGCGATTGAACTCTGGACAGGGATATTGAATTCAGTGGCCTCAATGGTCGCAGCTTTTGTCTCACCGCTATGGGGGCAACTTGCCGATCGACGCGGCCGGAAACTGATGCTGCTCCGCTCCGGCATCGCGATCAGCCTGTTCACCGCTCTGATGGGCCTGTCACAGAACGTTTGGGAGTTCCTGGCCTTGCGTGGGATGATGGGCGCCTTCGCGGGGTTCTCCGCAGCCGCGATCAGCTTGGTCGCGACGCAGGTGCCCGAGCGCCGGCTTGGATATGCGCTTGGCTGGCTCAGCACCGGACAACTGGTGGGCGGTCTCGCCGGACCTATCGTTGGCGGGCTGGTCGCCGATATGACCGGCAGCTATCGGGCGCCGTTTTTCTTTACAGCCCTCATGGCGGCGGTGGCGATGGTGCTGGCCTGGATGCTGGTACGAGAACGCTTCACGCCGCCCGGAGCCGGCCAGCATCAAAAATCCGCGTTTGCCGGGCTGCGCATGCTGACAGGATCGGCTGGGCTTCTGCCGCTTTTCGTGGTGCTGCTTTTCGCGCAGTTCGGTGTGCGAACGGTGCAGCCTGTGATCACGTTGTACGTACAGTCGCTGGTCGGCAACGCGCCGAACCTGGCGACGCTTGGTGGCATCGCCTTTTCGGTCACCGGGCTTGCCGACGTGATCGCGTCGCCCTTTCTGGGCAAACGCAGCGATGTCCTGGGCTATCGGCGGGTGCTTTTGATCAGCCTGTTTGGCGCCGCGCTTTTCAGCCTGCCGCAGGCTTTCGCCGGTAGCTACGCGGCTTTTGTCGCCGAGCGATTTGGCGTCGGGATGTTCCTCGGCGGCATCCTGCCGACCGCCAATGCGCTAGTGGGCCGGCTGGTGCCGGCCTCTGAGCGGGGGTTGGTGTACGGGCTGACTGCATCGGCGACCTTTCTCGGCAATTCACTAGGCCCGCTGACTGGCGGGGTCGTCGCGGCGACGCTCGGATTGCGCTGGGTATTCGTGGTGACCGCCGGGGCGCTGCTGGCAACCTTCGTCTGGGTATGGATTGCCGTTCCAAAAAATTGACGGTCTTTCGCCGAAGGCATGATCTTGCGTTTAATCGGAAACGCTTGTTCGAGTTGCCGTTGATGATAAGCCTAAAGCTTTTTGAGCAAGTGAAGGTTCCAGAGGTTTCGCTCGCCGATTTCGATCTCCTCCGATGTCAAGACGGAAGGCTTAAACTCCGTAGCTCACCGTGCGCATAAGGCGGAGGTGGCCGCTCCGGCATGTCCAGTTTTGTTACACGCTGCCTGATCTCGACGATGGTCTGTTGATACCGCCGCCCTGCCTCGAGTGTCTGGGCCTGATTGTAGTGGCGTTCCGAAGTGGCGAGGCTCGCATGTCCCAGGATCGGCAGGATCATCCGAACGTGCTCAGGGTCGGCAATGGCGATAGACGTGGCGGCGCAATCGCGGAACAGATGCGGGTTGATCGGCTTGCCGAAGGCGGCCTCGGTGCGGCGCCGAACCTGGAGGCTGATATTGGCGTAGGATGTCGCCCGCCCCACTGCCGAGATCCATAGCGCCTCCGTGGGCGGCCGCCCATGCCGTTGCCCCACATCGAGCAGCACCGGGCGGTGCCGGTCGAGATAGTGTTGCAGATTGGCGACAAGCTCTCCTGGAAACGGTATCTCTAATGGCTGGTGGTTCTTGGTCTCAATGGCGGCAAAAGCCAGCCACCAGCCGCCATTGTGTTGGCGGAGGTGGCGGCCGCACTCGATCATCGTGATGTTACAGGCCCGGATCGGGCGATGGGCTAGCAGGGCGATGATCAGCCCATCACGATAATCCCCCGCCCGCCAAACCTCTCTCGCCACAGTGGCGGTCTCTGCCTCTGCCATAATCTGCTGGCCCAGCTCGGCCAGCCGGTCGGGCGATTGCAGCCGGCTCCGCTTGTCGCGCACCGGCACCGCCGAGGCGCGGAGGCGATCTGCTGCGCGTAAGATCCAAGCCCAATCCCCCTGCGGCACCATAGCGCGCAGGGCACTGCCGAGTTGGCGGATCCGGGTCTGCACGCTGAATGGCGCCATGGTGGCGCTTAGTTCACTTGTATAGGCGGCAACCCGCTCCTTGGTGATCCGCGTCTCGGGCGGTAGGCTAGGGTCGAACAAGCCATTCTGGTCGAGCCAGCCGAGCCAGCGGCCATAACCATTCTCGGCCATCCAGCGGGTTGCCGGTGACCAGCCGGCAGCCAGGCCGCCTGCATCAAGCACATCACCTGGTTGAAGCGCTGCCGTCCAAGCAGCCTGATCCTGCGCCGGCCACTTCGCGATGGGCCAACAGCGGTTTGATAGCGCCACCATTGCTTCGCTCATGATGCGCCTCCCGAGCGTCGAGCCCGGCGGACCGGCACTGCAGGCTGTGCCCGCAGATTGGCGATCAGCGCATCGTAACGGCGGAAGGCGGAGGCGGTCTTCAGATCGGCATAGGCGCGCAACGTTGTGGTCGTGGATTTATGGCCAAGCACTCGGCGCGCTGTCTCGATATCCTCCGGATGTGCCTCAAGATGCAGCTTCACCGCAAAATGCCGGAAGAGATGGACGTTCATTTTGATGCCGGTCTCACGCTTGATGAAGACGCAGATCGCCTGGGCAAAGGGGGTTATACTTCGCTGCTTGCCCTGCCCGTTGGGGAAGAGATAAGGACCAGCGGTCGAGGTAAGGCGAGGCCGGTACTCGGCGCAGTAGATCGACAGCAGCCGTTCCGTATCCGCTGGCAATTCGAGTTCGATCGGCACACCGTTTTTGATCTCCTTGGCCGGGATGGCGACATGGGTGGTCGTGGAGCTGCCAACCTTGACCCGCGGAAGGTGACGTTCCGACTCGAGCTCAGCCAGGTTCTCGATGCGCATCGGCGCGACCAACAACAATTCCACCGCCAGCGCCAGCATGACACGCTGCGCACTGGATCGGCTCTGGTCATTCTTGCGCTTGACCGTGGCGAGGGTTGTGGCGGGCAGATGGAGCAAGGCGGTCACATTGGCCGGATTGTCGAATTGGCGCAGCCGGGACCGGTTCTTCTCCGTCATACCGGTCTTTTTGACCGCGAGGTTGCGGGCAAAGGTGCCGAGCGTCTCAACCTGGTCTGGGGGTAGCTTCACCCAATGCCGGGCAATTGTCTTCAGTAGGATGGCTTGCTGATGGAGATACGTGCTCAGCTTGTTTGCCTCCTTGGCCTTCTTGCGGTCAAGGAAGAAACGCAAAATGCGTTTTGCATTGTCTGGCTGGACCAGGATGGCGAGGTTGATGATACGATCAACCGGCACGCCTGATTGCACTAAGGCGGTGGACATCTGCAGGATTTGCTTGCGGCGCAGTTCCACCGTACGCGGCCGGACTGACGGAGCATAATCCTCCGCAAAAGGATCCTGATTGCCCATCCGGCTGAGGAAGGCTTCGGCATCGACCTGAAATGTGGCAGGGAGTTCCTCCCAGAACATGGCATAGCGCCGGTTTTCATTCGGTACTGGCACCGACAGCTTCGGCCAGCCTGTGATCTCCTGTGCCGCCTGGTTCCAAAACAGGCAGGTGGTTCGATAGACCTGCTTCGGCTTCTCAATAATGGTATCCTGCCGCAACGCCCTAGCGAACCGCTCGAAAATCGGCCCTGTCACATCAGCCGGCAAAATGCCTTCAAGGCTGCAAGAGCTCATGAACCGGGAGAGGCCAATACGAAGTCTAGTCGTCGGCAGCTGCTCGCGGAGATCTTGCCATTCCGGCGCCAGCGGCTCGCGGGTCCGGCGCGCCATTGTCCGGACGCCGGCATGCCTGAGCGCAGCAGGGACCAGGCTGCGGATATTGTTCCATCGGTCCTCGCTGAGGCCAGCAGCGGCGGGTGAGAGGGTGTCAAAGACCTGGCGCAGGTTTGCCGGGCTCGTAGGCATGTCGGCAAGCCGTGTACCAGCCAAACGTCCGAGCGTGCGCACCGCTGAGATCAGGTCGCGCCGGCGACGGATGGATAGTGCCGGATCGACTTGGAGCCGGGCCACCACATCAGCGAGAGTAGTAGCAGCCGGAGCCACGTCCGGAGCTACGGGCGGTAACACGTTGCGGCCAGATGAAAGGGATTGGCAAGCCTGGTTCAGGCTTGACGGGATCGCCGGCATCTCGGCAAGCCGGGTGTCGGTCAGCTGCTCAAGGGTAAGCACAGCCGAAACCCTGCCGCGTTTGCTGCGGACGGACAGTATTGGATTGGCTCTGAGCGGGAGGGTCACATCTTCAACAATCACAGTAACAAGAGTAGTGGCGGCCGATACCTGGATTGGCAGTGGTTCCGGAGGTTGAAAGTCGAACGCAGCCTGGCCTGCATCGGCTTTGGAAGTACGTGAGTGACTATGAGCGGACATTCGTGAAAATTCCTGATGAGAAAGGGATGACGTTGCTGACCGGGAGTTCTCACGAACCATCGGAATCGCTGGACAAAACAGCGCTTTAGCGGACATGGCGGTCACCGCCGGCTGGTGGCGAGGAAGAGCCGGAAGTCTTCCTCGGCAATGCGGTATTGGCGACCAAACGAGTGTCCATGCAGCTTGCCGTCATTGATCCAGCGGCGCACCGTTTTGGTGGAAACCTTCAACAATTCGGCAACGTCAGAGACCGCAAAGAAGCGCGGGGTTCGGGATGTAGAGGGAATCATGGTGTCGATCCTTTGATGCGACCGCAGAGGAAGGGACCGGAGTTCGGCACGGCAGCCTGGCGCGCGACAACCGGATGAGCGACCGCGCCATCCCGCCCGCCTGTTGGGGCGGATTGGATCAAGGAAGCGACGTGTGGTGGGCGGATGACGGTGCTCATGGGCTGATTATTCCGTCACGACCTGCCGCCGGCTTCACCATCTTCCGATTCATAATCAGTTTGGCGCATTTTTTTGGAACTGTCAGCTGCCAAGTGCCCTCGGCAAACCGACGAGGCTGGCTCTCAAGAATTTGTTAACAACACCTCGCCCTGAAACGTTTTTATGGGATCGGCAATCGACAGCCATGAGGGGAAATTCATGAACTTAAAGGGGCGGTATCGACGCAATTACCAGAAACAGCATGAACGTATTCGTGCCGCCAACTTGAAGACGCCGGAAAAACTGTTCCACACTACGAGATGGAAACCTGCAATGGCCGGCTTTACCGCGGGCGCCGTGGTAATTGGAATCGTGATCGCGGCCTTGAAACTCTGGTGCGCGGGGTAACACAACGAAGATGATGTCGGATATATGGAGGGTCTCGTGACCCAACTCATTACGACCTGCTGGCGTCTCGCCGATTACCGAGTCGCAACAGGGCTCGTACGAAACTTCTAATGCTGGCACCCAAGCTTGGTCCTTTGGCTTGCCGCCCAAGCAGCCGGATCAGGACATTGGCGGCGCCGAGGTAGGAGCGGCAATAAGGCACGAGCGAGGCGGCAAATAAGCATCCGGCTGACTTACCAACTTGACCGCATCAAATGCCGAAGAAGCAAAGGATATGCAGCCTTATCTCGACAAGTTTAGGTGCTTCATGACAGGGTGACGATTAGTTGGAGGCCTAAGGTACCTACTTATGCCGCAGTAGGTCCAGCCACCCTGACGCTACTACCTCTCCGACCCATATCCTACCGACACCTCATCAATTCGTGTAATGAGGCGCAGTGCTCATTTGATGAGCGACAAGGCGTCACGACCAGCGCCCAACTCCAGGCATTAAAGTGGATCTAATATGTGGTCGGCACCCCATCCTACTGATTGCCCAAACTTAGACGCAATCGCCCAAGGACTCGGAGCGTACGATACATGTATCGGCTGGCGCCGGTAGAGCAATGGCTACGGCATTCGCAACGCGCCTCCTGCCGTCCTAGCTCCGAACGACGGCCCCGCCCGCCCAGGCGGTTATCCGGTAATAAAATTTCCAGACAGTAAGAATTTCCAGACAGTAAGAATGTAGATAGCCCCAGTCCGCATTAATGCCGCCGCAGTGTCTGCGAATCGCCGGATCTCCCGTTCGGAAAGTCGTGACGGCTTTCTTGGCCCATGGAATGGACCAGCGTCATTAATTCGGACGACCTGTCCCAGCAGTCAGATGCTGGAGTAATGGACGTCGTCGTCGCGCCGTCGATTAAGCGCCGGTGCCGGTCTCGTGCCCACGGCTTGGATAGCCGACACTCAATTATCTCACATCTTAATTGCGCAGAACCGGTGACCAAAGCTGAAATTGATCTAGTGCTGAGCGTTCTCGGTGCTAGCATAGGCCTCATCATGAGGGACGAATGAATCCGATCACGCGCAGTAATACCACAAACACGACGCGGACGGCGGCACCGCTTGATATCACGGCCATCCGGCGTGTCGCCATTTATGCCCGAGTATCGACCAGCCGACAGGCCGAGCAGGATTTATCTCTTCCCGATCAGATCGCTCAGGCAGAAAGCTTTTCCACCGCCAAGGGGTGGACGGTGGTGGAGCGGTTTATTGAACCGGGTGCCTCGGCTACCGATGATCGCCGCCCGGAATTTCAAAAGCTTATTGACACGGCAATGATCGCCGACCGGCCGATTGACATCATTCTGGTGCACTCAATGTCGCGCTTCTTTCGCGACCAGTTCCAGTCTGAGTTCTACATCCGCAAGCTCCGCAAGGCAGGCGTTGAGGTCATTTCCATCACCCAGCCATTCGAGAACGATCCGACTGGCAATATGATGCGCCAGTTTCTCGGCCTGTTCGACGAATACCAATCCAAAGAGAACGCTAAGCACACGCTGCGAGCGATGCGGGAGAACGCCCGCCAGGACTTCTGGAACGGCTCGAGGCCGCCCTTCGGCTACGAAGTGCAAGAGGTCGAGCGGCGGGGCGCGAAGGTCAAGAAGCGACTGGCGATTCTGGAGGCGGAGGCCACGCTGGTGCGCCTCATCTTCGATTTTGCACTAGGGCGGCATGGTCCGCCGCTTGGCATCAAAGCGATCGTGAACCGCTTGAACGGCGAGGGCATCCGGTTTAACGGCAAGCAGTTCCATATCTCCAGCGTCCACCGGATGCTGAGCAGCCGCACTTATATCGGCGAGCACGTCTTCAACCAACGCTGCGGCAAGACGGGAGAGATCAAGCCGCGGGATGAGTGGGTGATATCCTCGGTTCCCCCCATCGTGTCTCAGCCTGAATTTCACCAGGTCCAGGCAAGCCTAAGCGCGCGCAGCCCAAAACGCACGCCGCCGCGGGTCGTGAGCGGCCCGACCTTACTTACTGGCATTGCTCGCTGCGGGAGTTGCGACAGCGGCATGACCATACGCACCGGCAAATCGGGCCGATACCGTTACTATACCTGTGCCGGTTGCGCGCAGAAGGGCAAGACCCATTGTGCCGGCCGCTCGGTCTCCATGGCGGCGCTTGACGGCATGGTGCTCGAAAACCTGATGGATCGCTTGTTCACGCCTGATCGCTTGCGGGTGATCTTGCAAGCTTATGTCGAACAATCCTCTGGCGCTCAGGCTGAGCGTATCCGCAAGCTCGCCATAGCCAGGCAGCGCCAGACCGAGATCGGTGGAAAAATTGCCAGACTGCTTCAGATGGTCGCCAACGGCTTGATGGAAAACGATGACCCTGATCTATTGGCGCAACTGCAAGCCTTGAAAGCTCAGCGGACGCAGGCGGCACAAGAGGTAGACCTGCTCGAGCAATCAATATCGACCAAAAACACGATGATCACCGACAGCAAGCTTGCCCGCTTTGCTGAACTCATTCGGCAAAGCATGAAAAGCGACGACCCGGCGTTCCGCAAGGCCTATCTGCGCTTATTCGTGGACACGGTGATAGTCGGCGATGCAGAGATTTCAATATCGGGCTCAAAAGCCACGTTGGCGAAAGCCGTGTCTCTGAATGAACTACCAGCAGCCAGTGTGGTGCCCAGTTTTGTTCGAGCATGGCGTCCCGTAGGGGATTCGAACCCCTGTCGCCGCCGTGAAAGGGCAGTGTCCTAGGCCTCTAGACGAACGGGACGTTGACGCGGCTCATAATCTGGAATGGGCGCAAGTTCAAGCTGGCCAGCCGGTCATCGAATAGATCATCGCAAGGCACGGCGGATTCCAGATCAATTTACACTTGCCGGTTGCGCGAACCGCTATCACAGTTATTCTATGAGAATAATTCGATCCCTAGCGTCTCTGATGCTGTTGACCGGCCTGATGACGGCGCTTCCGCTTCACGGAGCCTTGGCGGCAATGCCCATGCCGCCGGCTTTGGCGCCGGTTGCCGCTCAAGCGCTTCCCGCGGTGGTCAGCGTCGAGAGCATTGATCCGATGAAAAATCAAGCCCATTCAGCGATGGAGCCGGCGGCGGCCCACTCGCAGCCGGCGGATACCAATACGCTGATCGCGCCGCCACCCCGCGCCGAGCAGGCGCTGGGCGCGGGGTTTCTGATCAGTCCGCAAGGCTATATCGTGACCAACCATCATGTGATCGCCGGCGCGTCTGAAATACGCGTCACCCTGCAAGACGGGCAGGTTTATCCGGCGAAGCTGGTCGGCGCCGATCCGAAAGCCGATCTCGCGGTATTAAAAATCCGCGCCGGGCGGCAATTGCCCTTCCTGAAATTCGGCGATAGCGCGAAGCTTGCGGAGGGCGACTGGGTGATGGCGATCGGCAGCCCGTTCGGCCTCAGCTTTTCGGTGTCGGCGGGCATTGTCAGCGCCCTGCATCGTGACATCCAGTCGGGGCCGTTTGACGACTACATCCAAACCGACGCGGCGATCAATCGCGGCAATTCCGGCGGCCCCTTGCTCAATCAACAGGGTCAGGTGGTGGGCATCGACACCGCCATCTATTCGCCCGCCGGCGGTTCGGTCGGCATCGGTTTCGCCATCCCGTCCAGCATGATCCAGCCAGTCGCCGCCGCATTGCGAGCGCATGGCAAAATGACCCGCGGCTGGGCCGGGTTACGGGTGGAATATGTCACCCATGAAATGGCGGATGCCTGGAAACTTCATTCAACCAAGGGCGTCATTATCGCCGGCGTGGCCGCCAATGGCCCCTCGGCCAATCAACTACAACCAGGCGATGTCATCTTGCGAATCGACGGCCATGCCATCGACGACACCCAAGCCTTCAAGGTGGCGCTCGGCGAAGTCGCGGCGGGCGACCAGACGCGCGTCACCTATTGGCGCAATGGCGCCGTGCATCATGCTTTGGTGACAATCGCGGTGACACCGCGTGAGGTTAACCCCAAGAAACCAGGGACGCCGAAACAGTCTCCGGTGGCGGTCGCCGCTCTCGGACTTTCCGTAACCACGCATCCGGCGGCTGCCGGGGTCATCATCGCCGGCGTCGCCAAAGACGGCCCGGCGGCGAAAGCCGGGATCGATGCCAATGGTTTGATCGAAGCGGTCGGGCCGGATTTCGTCATCACGCCGGCTGATCTGCAAAAGGCGGTGGCCCGGCAGGTTGCCGCGAAACCCGGTTTCCTGACCCTGCTGATCGGCAAGCCGGAAGGCCTGTTTTGGGTCGCCGTGAAGCTCCCGAAGAAGGAGCTTCCCAAGACCATGCTTCCCAAGACCATACTTCCGGGGGCTAATCTACCGGAGGGCAATCTACCGGGGGACAAGCTACCGGGCGGCAAGCTACCGGGCGGCATCGCCGCGCCGCTGCATGCGAGCCGGGACGCCGCTCAGCCATCCTGAACACGCGCCGCCCATCAGGCCAAGCCAAAGCAGCAGCGCCGCTAACGCCGTGCCGGCCGCCAGGCCAATACCGCGCGGGCGATAAAAGAAGCTGATCCGCGCTTTGCCTGCGGGCAGCTTGATCGCCTGGAACACATTCTCGCGCCGGCTGATCATCGCAGGCATCCCATTGACCCGCGCATGCCAGCCAGGAAACCAAGCCTCCAGCCGGAGCAACTGACCAGGGCGCGCGCAATCAGCGCTCAGGTGATTCCAGTCCTCCGCCGATAAGGCGCAGCCATCGGAGGCGCTATAGAAATGCCGGTAACGCGGCAGGCGATAGATCGTCATCACCTGATCGTGAAACACCGCCTTCACGCCCGGCACAAGCTTGCGCCCGAGAAAGCGCAACGGCAGCCCGAGACGGCGCGGCGCGACGCTCAAGGATTGAGGCGCGCCCGGCGTCAGCCGCCCCAGCCAAAGCGCCACCGCTGATCCGGTCTCATGCGTGATCCGGTAGCGCAAAGGCGTATCCGACGGCACCGCCAGATCGTGATCAAGTCGCACCGGCAAATCGCTGCCATCCGGCACATCACCGAGCGTGGCATGGCCCCTGGCACAATCGGCGCCGGCGCAAATCTTGAAATCCAGCAAGCCGCGCGCCGCGCCAGCGTAAGTGCCGATGGGAAACTCGGCAATGCTGATCGCGGGCAAATGGAGCAGCCCGGGAGGAATCATCCCGCTGACCGATTGCCCCGCGCCGAGCGCCACCGCATGAGGAGACGTGCCGACCGGCAATTTCGCGCCATGACGGAATGGCTGATCGCCCGGTAATGCCAGCGCGTATTTCACCCCTGTCGCCGCATAGCCTGCCAGATACCGGCGCAGTTCCGCCGCCTGATCCGGCGCGCCGGCCAGAACGCGCGGCTGCGCGCCGGTGAACATCACCACATCGCCATAGGGGTCGAGCCGTTCCTTGATGTAGCGACTCCAGGACCGCGCCACCGGGAGCGCATTATCGTTGATCGAGGCGAGACCGAACGCCGCCGGATAATCCGGGCCGAAAGGCTGCAAGGTGTAGCTCCTGGCCAAACCTTGATGACGCTGCAGGAAGGCGACCCCGGCCAGATCGAGATGCCCAGCGCGCGGCGCCGAAAGCTGCGGCGCGAAAGCCACCGCAAAGGCGTCGGCGCCGATGATCGCCGCCATCAGCAAGGCCCGCCGCGGCGATGGGCGCATGACGAGAAACGCGAGCAGCGCGCCGCCGCCCAATAATTCAGCGCCGCTTATCACAAGGCTGAAGCGCAAGGCTCCGGGATCAAGGCGATACCATGGCAGCATCGAAGGCGAAGCGGCCCGGAACGACAGCGCGATGATCAGCGCGGCAATGCCGCCAAGCGCGAGAACCGCGCGCCGCGAAAGAGGCGCGCCGCGCAGCCACGAGTCGATCCCAAGTCCGGCCATGACGAACACCGCCGCCTCCATGGCGACGCCGGCGAACCGCACCGCGTCGGTCTGCGCGAGATCGGGGATCAGGTCAGCCAGCCAGATCGCCGGCGGAAATCCCCAAATGCGCCCCTGCCAGAACGCGACAAAGCCGAGCAGGGTATAAATCAGGCCTTTACGGCCGTCCGGCCTAAGCGCCGCCGCAATCGCCAGGATGATCGCCGGCAGTCCAAACCAGCCGCCGATCTCAGCCCAATCGATATAAATAGCCGAGGTGGTGCCCGGCGCGCCGTAAGCGAAGGGAAAAACCTGCAAGGGAGCGGCGCTGCCGCGCAATGTCATGATCGAAAACAGGAAGCCATGCGCGCCGAGATAGGATTGCGCCACGTAATGCAGGAACGGCACGATCAGCGGCAGGCTGAGCGCCAGCCCGATCCCGCCGCCGAGGGCAATTTTCCCTGCGAAACGCAAGCGAAAGCCAGGCAGCGACGCCAAGCGCCAAAGCGTCCAGCAGGCCACCAGCAAGCCGTCGATATAGGCAACCTCCGGGTAGCCGGCATAGAGCGAGTAGGCGAGAGCCAGCGGGATCAAGCCCCAGCCTCGCGCCTGTCCAGTCCGCGCGGCGCGCGCGGCGCGCTCCACACCCAGCAGCAGCAAGGGCAGGAATGGGATGGGGCCCATCGCGTGCGGCACCAGAAAGAAGCTGCCGTTCAGCGCGAACAGCAATCCCGGCACGAACGCCGCGAGCCGCCAGCACTCTAGCTCGGTGAGCAGCGCGTACATCGCCAGCCCGCTGATGATCTGCAGGATAATTTTCATCCATAGCCAGCCCTCCCAGAATTTCAGCAGCAGCACGAAAGGCAGGAAAAACGACAGGCTCTGCATCTCCGCCGCCAGCGGCATGCCGATTCCGGTATAAGGATTCCACCAGGGAACTACGCCATGCAGCCAATCCTGCGCGCTCAGCCGTCCCAGCGGCTGAGTCAACAGGGCGATGGTCGGGTCAAGCCAGCCCGGCGCGCCATGCAGAAGCTGGCCGCTCAGATCAACGCCGAGAAAACTAAAAAACAGCGCCGGGTTGTTGTTGAATAGACCAGCAAGCAGTAGCGCGCTGGCCAAAACAGGCGTCAGGATCAGCAGCAAGACTGGTGCAGCATGATAGCGCCAGCGTCCTTTCGCACGGCTCCTCTTCGCGTGAATTTCCGCCACCTCCGCGGGAATAGCCTCAGCCATACTCATGGCGGCGCGTTCTGCCTGCTTTGCTGGCACTCGGCAAATCTTGTTTCGCGGTAGGTCCGGTCTCGGCTACATAGAAACGCATGGATCGGAATATCGCCGAAGGCGCTTCCCCTGCGATGGCGCAATGGTTCGAGGTCAAGGCGCAGCACCCGGACGCGTTGGCCTTTTTCCGCATGGGCGACTTCTATGAATTGTTTTTCGACGATGCCGAAGCCGCCGCCGCCGCTCTCGATATCGCCTTGACCAGCCGGGGCAGCCATCACGGCGCGCCGATCCCGATGTGCGGCGTGCCGGTGGCGCAGCGCGATGTTTATCTGGCCCGGCTGGTGCGCCGCGGCTTCCGAGTCGCCATCGCCGAGCAGATGGAATCGCCGGCGGCGGCAAAAGCCCGGCGCGCCCCAATCCATCGCGCTGTCACCCGCATCGTCACCCCCGGCACGATCACCGAGGAGGCTTTGCTCGAGGCAGGTTCAGCAAGCTATCTACTGGCCATTGTCTTATGCGCCGGACAATACGGCGCCGCTTGGCTCGATGTCTCTGCCGGCGGTTTTGAAACCGCGCCGCTCGCCCTTGACCGCCTGCAAGCCTTGCTGGGCCGGCTTGATCCAGCGGAAATCCTAGCGCCCGCCGCGCTCGACTTGGGCGCCTATGCCCAGCGTCGCGCCGATGCGGCGGCTGATGATGTCATGACGCCCGCCGACGCCCGCCGCAGGTTGGCAGAAACCTTTGGCGTGGCCTCGATCGAGGCCTTTGGCGGCTTTACCGACGCTGAAGCCGCCGCAGCCGCCACCACCTTGCGCTATGTCGAGCGCAGCCATGCCGGCTCATTGCCACGCCTATCGCATCCGGCGCGGCAGGAAGCAGGCGGTTGCCTTGAACTGGACGCCGCGACACGCGCCAGCCTCGACCTCATCCGCGCCCGCGATGGCGCTGAACAGGGCAGCCTGCTCGCCGCCGTGAAGCGCACCGTCAGCGCCGCCGGCGCCCGCTTGCTTGCTGGATGGATCAGCAATCCTCTGGCAGCGCTGGAGAAGCTGGCCGAACGCCAGGCCGGCTGGCGGGAACTGGCGGCGCGGCCAACCCTGGCGCGCGACCTGCGTGCCGCTTTGCGCGGCGCGCCCGATCTTGCCAGGGCGCTGGCCCGGTTGTCGCTGGCGGCGAGGGGTGCGGCGCGTCTATCGCCGCGCGACCTGGGGCTTACGCGCGACGCTCTCGCTCTCGCGCAGACAATTTGGACGCTGCTCGAAGCCGCCATGCCGCGCGAATGGCCGCCGGCCGAGGCGCTGGGCGCGGCGCTCGATCCGCTTCGCGACCTCGCGGCTTCCTTGACAAAAGCGCTGGCGGAAACTCCGCCGGCGCGCCTGGGCGAGGCGGTGGCCGTGCAATCGGGCTTCGATGGCGAACTCGACGCGGAGCGCCGGCTGCGCGACGAGGCCAAACAGGTGATCGCTGGAATGCAACGCGATTTCGCAACGCGCTACGGCGTCGCCAGCCTCAAGCTGCGCCATCACAACCAGCTAGGCTATGTATTGGAAGTTCCTGCCGCCAGCGTTGACGCGCTGCGCCGCTTTCCTGAGCTGATTTTGCGCCAAGGCCTCGCCGCCGGCGCGCGTTATAGTCATCCCGAACTCGCCGAACTCGACCGCCGGATCAGCGAGGCGCATGAGCGCGCGGCGGCGCGAGAAGCGCTGATCCTCGATCATCTGCTCGCCCACCTAGTCAAACACGAAGCCCCGCTCGCCGCCTGCGCCGCAACGCTTGCTCTGCTCGATGTCCTGCAATCGGCGGCGCATCTCGCGGAAAGCGGCCGCTGGTGCGCGCCTGTCCTCACCAGCGGCCATGACTTCAATATCGTCGCGGGGCGGCACCCGGTGGTGGAAGCCGCCCTGCCGCCAGGCCAAAGCTTCATCGCCAATCATGCGGATTTGGGTCCTGAACAGCGGCTGATGCTGCTGACCGGCCCCAACATGGCCGGCAAATCGACGTTCCTCCGCCAGAACGCGCTGCTCATCATCCTGGCCCAGGCCGGCCTCCCAGTGCCCGCAGAGCATGCAACCATCGGTCTGGTGGACCGGTTATTCTCCCGGGTTGGCGCTGCCGATGATCTCGCCGCCGGGCGCTCCACCTTCATGGTCGAGATGATCGAAACCGCGGCGATCCTGCATCAGGCTGGGCCACGCAGCTTCATCATCGTCGATGAAATCGGCCGCGGCACCGGCACCAAGGACGGGCTGGCGATTGCCCAGGCGGTGCTGGAAGCTTTGCATGGCAGCCTGCGTTGCCGCGCCATTTTCGCCACGCATTTCCACGATCTGCTGTCGCTGCGGGACGCGCTGCCCCGGCTGCGCGCCTTCACCATGCGCGTCAAGGAATGGCGCGGCGCCGTGGTCTTCCTCCATGAGGTGACAGAAGGCGCCGCCGAACGCAGTTGGGGCGTGCATGTGGCGAAACTCGCCGGCGTGCCGGCGCCGGTGGTGCGCCGGGCGGAGTTCCTGCTGCGCGCCGCCGAGCGCGAGGTGAAGCGGGCGGCGCCGCTACCGCTCTTTGGCCCGCTGCTTGACGAAACGCCAAACAAAGCGCTTGACCCAGGCAAAGCGCTTGACGAAGCACGGCTTGACGAGCCGGCGGAGGCCGCGCTCGCTGAGGTAAAATCCCTGCTGGACGCGCTGGACCCCGAGCGCATGACGCCGCTGCAAGCCTTGCAGGCGCTTGTCGATTTGAAGGCGAAACTAGTGTCCCGATTCGGAAGTTCGTAGGTGCTTATCCAGGCGTTCTGCGAACTTCCGAATCGATCAGGACACTAGCAAATGTTTGATTCTAGTGTGGTTTATGGTTCTGAAATTCCTAGAAGCGCCGCTGCAGGCACGGAGGAATTTCAGAACCACCACACTAGCTGGAAATTTACCAACGGCGTGACGTCAAGGCTGGACATTCTTAAATAACCCAGAAAATAATAAACATTCTGGCAACCCGCCGCCTGCCAAGGTAGATAATGAACAAAATGTCGGACATCGCCGCATATCCCGTGAGCCTGCCGAGTAAAGCAGCGGAGATCGCCGCCCTTCTGGCGGACCAGTTGCCGCGCGCGGCGCCACCGCCGCGGGATGTCGCCTTGGCGATTTTCCGCCGCCAGCTTGGGCATATCCAGTCGCATGTCGAAACCCGGTTCGAGCATGGCGAGGTTACCGGCCTGGGCGCCGCGCGCCTGCTTTCCGGGCTGATGGATGAATTGCTCGCCGCGATGTTCGCCTACGCGCTCGGCGTCTCGCCAATCCTGCCGCGCGACCGGCTCGCCATGGCGGCAACCGGCGGCTATGGCCGGGCGACGCTGGCGCCGTTCAGCGATATCGACCTGCTGTTCCTCAGCGATGTCGAGCCGTCAGCGCAGGTCGAGCGGCTGGTCGAGGTTATTCTCTACTTGCTCTGGGATCTCGGCCTGAAAGTCGGCCATGCCACAAGGTCGCGCGCCGACTGCCTGCGCGCCGCCAAGGGCGACACCACCATCCGCACCTCGCTGCTCGATGCCCGCTGCCTGACCGGGGACCGCGCGCTCTTCGCCACCTTCCAAACCGAATTCCGCGCCGATTGCGCCGCGGCCGGCTCGGCCGGCTACATCGCCGCGAAACAGGCCGAGCGCACCGCCCGGCATAAGCGGTTCGGCGACACCCCCTTCATGGTCGAGCCGAACATCAAGGAAGGCAAGGGCGGCTTGCGCGACCTGCAAACCCTGTACTGGCTGTCCCGTTATGTGTTCGGCACTTTCGCGATGTCGGAACTCGTGGGTCAATCGGCGCCTGGCGGCGGCATCTTGACCCAAAGCGAGGCAAGGGCCTGCAAGCGCGCCTGGGATTATCTATGGACGGTGCGCTTTCACCTGCATTACGTGGCGGGCCGCGCCGAGGAGCGCCTCACCTTCGATCTACAGCCGGTGGTCGGCGCCCGCATGGGCTATACCAGGCATGGCCGGCAGGACAGCGTCGAACGCTTCATGCGGCATTACTTTCTGGTGGTGCGCGAGGTGGCAAGGGTCACGGCGGTGCTGGAGCCGGCGCTCACGCGCGCCGCGCTGGGCGCGCCGGCCATCGCGCCCGCGACCGACCATGAGCTCGCCGATGCTGGCTTCGTGCTGGCCGACGGGCGGATATTGTTCGCGCCAGGGCGCGAGCCGGCCGCCGAACCCTTGCAATTGTTCCGCATCTTGAAATTTGCCCGGGACCGCGCGCTTGAGCTGCATCCTCTGTCGATCCGCGCGATGATCCGCGCTTCCAACCACATTGCCGGCTTGCGCGGCACGAAAGAGGCCGGGGCATTGTTCCTTGACCTGCTTTGCGGCGGCGCCGGTCCCGAACCCGCCGCCGACAGCGCGCGCTGGCTGCAAATCCTGAACGAAACCGGCGCGCTAGGGCGATATTTGCCGGATTGGCGCCGCATCGTCGGCCAAATGCAATTCGACACCTACCATGTCTACACCGTCGACATGCACACGCTGCACGCGATCGGCGTGCTCAACGCCATCGAGCGCGGCGATCTGGCGCAGATCGTGCCGGTCGCCACCGGGCTAATCGACCATGTGCAGTCGCGCCGCGCGCTCTATGTCGCGGTGCTGCTGCACGACATTGCCAAGGGCAGGGGCGGCGACCATTCGGAACTCGGCGCCGAGCTTGCCTTGTCGATCTGCCCAAGCCTTGGCCTCGCGCCCGAGGAGACCGAAATGGTCTCCTGGCTGATCCTGCATCACCTGCTGCTCAGCCAGACCGCGTTTTCCCGCGACATCGACGATCCCAAGACGATTTTCGATCTCGCCGATGTCATCCAATCTCCCGAACGGCTGCGCCTGCTGCTGATCCTGACCGTCGCCGATATCCGCGCCGTCTCGCCCAAGGTGTGGAACGGCTGGAAAGCCACCCTGCTGCGCGAGATTTACGCCCGCGTCGCCGAAGTGCTGGAAGGCGGCTTGGCCACCACCGACCGCGACATCCGCGTGGCGCGGGTAAAGGAAACCGTGGCCGGCCTGCTCGAGGGCTGGACCGATGCCGAGCGGGAGCAGTTTTTCACCCTCGGCTATCCGGGCTACTGGCTCGGCTTCGACCCTGAAAGCATCATCCGCCACGCCAGGCTGATCCGCGACGCCAAGCAGCGCGACCTGCCCTTGGTCATCGCCGCCGAGCCGCTGCCGGCCCGCGCCGTCACCGAGGTCGTGGTCTATACCGCCGATCATGCCGGGCTGTTCAGCCGGATCGCCGGGGCGCTCGCCTTGGCCGGCGCCTCCATTGTCGATGCCCGCATCCATACGCTCACCGACGGCATGGCGCTCGACACCTTCTGGATTCAGGACGCGGCGGGCGGCCCGCTCGATGCGCCTCATCGGCTGGCCAAGGTTTCCGCGCTGATCGAGCAGGTGCTGTCCGGCCAGTTGCGGCTTTCGGTCGAAATGCCGAAGGCCGGGAAAATGATGGCCAGCGCGCGGATGCGCGCCATCCACGTGCCGCCGCGCGTGGTGGTGGATAACCAGGCCTCGAACCGCCATACCGTCATCGAGGTGAACGGGCGCGACCGCCCCGGCCTGCTGCACGACGTCACCTCGGCGATCAGCGCGCAAGGCCTGCAAATCGCCTCCGCCCATGTCACCACCTACGGCGTCCGCGCGGTCGACGTGTTCTATGTCAAGGATGTGTTCGGCCTGAAAATCCAGAACGAGCGCAAGCTGGCGCAGCTTCGGGCCTCACTGCTCGCGGCGCTCGACCGGCACGAGCCCGCGCAAACGCCCGCCTTGTCGCGTAACGCCGAAGTTTCTTAGCTTGCAAGGCCGCTTGTGAAACCCCGCGATCCGCGCTAACCCGCCGCCTGTTCAGAGGCTTTGGCGGACGTGGTGAAATTGGTAGACACGCCAGATTTAGGTTCTGGTGGCGTAAGCCGTGGGGGTTCAAGTCCCTTCGTCCGCAGACCATTGGCGATGTGACGAATGAAGTTTGGAGATGATGGGTGTGATGCAGGTTACTGAAACGCTGTCCGAAGGCTTGAAGCGCGGCTTCACCGTGGTGGTGCCGGAGGCCGATCTGGCGGAGCGGCGGGAGAAACGCCTATCCGAGCTTTCGAAAACCATGCAAATGCCCGGCTTTCGCCCCGGCAAGGTGCCGCTCACCATGGTGCGCAAGCGCTTCGGCGCCGCCGTCGCCGCCGAAATTCTCGAAGCCTCGGTCAATGAAGCAACCGAGCAAATGGTCACCGAGCGCAAGCTCCGTCCTGCCGTCTCCCCCAAGGTCGAGATGGTGAACGCGGCGCCCGACGCCGATCTCGAATTCAAGGTGGAGATGGAGATCCTGCCGGATGTCACCGTGCCGGACCTTTCGGCCCTCAGCCTGACCCGGCTCAAGGCCTCGGTGCAGGATACCGAGATCGACGATAGCATCCAGCGCTTCGCCGAACAGCAGGCGAAGCTTGAGACGGTCGAGGAAATCCGCCCTGCCGCCAAAGGCGAGACGCTGACCGTCGATTTTCTCGGCCGCCTCGATGGCGAAGCCTTCGAGGGGGGCGCCGGGCAGGATACCGATGTCGAGATCGGCGGGCAGGGCTTCATCCCTGGTTTCTCCGAGCAGATGGAAGGCATGTCGGTGGGCGAAACCCGCACCATCAAGGTGACGTTCCCGGAAGGGTATCAGGCGGAAAAACTCGCCGGCAAGGACGCCGAGTTCGAGATCACCGCCAAGGCGCTGAAGGTCAAGCAGCCGGTCGTCATCGACGCTGCCTTCGCCGAAAACCTCGGCTTCGGCGATGTTGACGAATTCCGCAAATTCATGGCCGACCGGCTAGAACAGGCGCGCGCCAATGCGGGCCGCCTCAAGCTGAAGCGCGCCTTGCTCGATCAGCTCGCCGAACGCGCCGATTTCCTGGTGCCCGCCACTTTGGTCGATGCGGAATTCGCCGAGATTTGGCGGCAGGTCGAGGCGGAGCGGCAGCGTGGCCAGCTCGACGCCGAGGACGCCGCCAAGGACGAAGACACCTTGCGCGAGGAATACCGCAACATCGCTGATCGCCGCGTCCGCCTGGGCCTGCTGGTCGCCGAAATCGGCCGCGCCAGCAATATCCAAATCTCCGAACAGGATTTGCGCGGCGCGATGATCGCCGAAATGCAGCGCTTCCCCGGCCAGGAAAAGATGATCATCGATTTCTACCAAAAGAATCCGCGCGCCATGGACCGGCTGCGCGGCCCGATCTTCGAGGACAAGGTGGTCGATCACGTGCTGGGTCAGGCAAATGTCACGGATGAGGAGGTGACCCCTGAAGCGCTGTTCGCCGAAGCCGAGGATTGACAGCCAGGCTTTCACGGCAGGTCTGGAAGACGCGCGTTCCATCCCTATCTAGCATTATGACACTGACTTAATGTTGCAGACGCGGTGATGACGCCGCGCAAGAAGGATCACGCTATGACTGACCGCGACCCGGTCGATATCTACATGAGCAGCCTGGTGCCGATGGTGGTCGAGCAGACCGCCCGCGGCGAACGCGCTTATGACATTTTCTCCCGCCTCCTCAAGGAGCGCATTATCTTTCTCACCGGCCCGGTCTTCGATCAGGTCGGCTCGCTGATTTCGGCGCAGCTTTTGTTCCTGGAGAGCGAGAATCCAACCAAAGACATCGCCTTCTACATCAACAGCCCGGGCGGCGTGGTGTCAGCCGGCCTCGCGATCTACGACACGATGCAATATATTCGCAGCCCGGTCAGCACGGTTTGCATCGGCCAAGCCGCTTCGATGGGCAGCCTGCTGCTGGCGGCCGGCGAAAAAGGCAAGCGATACGCCTTGCCGAACGCCCGGATCATGGTGCACCAGCCTTCAGGGGGCGCCCAAGGGCAAGCCGCCGATATTGAAATCCAGGCGCGCGAGATCCTTAACTTGCGCCGGCGACTGAACGATATTTACGTGCATCATACCGGCCAAACCCTTGAAGATATTGAAAAAGCGCTAGAGCGCGACCGCTTCATGTCCGCCGAAGAAGCGAGGACATTTGGCCTGGTGGACGAGGTGGTGGTGCGCAACCCGATCGTGCCTGGCAGCGAAGCGAAATCGGCGGATGTCAAGCCAAGCAGCGGCGCCTAACCGGCCGCGCCTTAGCCGGCGGCGCCTAGCCAGCCAGCCGCGCCTGGGCGCCCTCTTCAGGCCTTGGCGTTCAGGCTTGGCTTTTTTAGCACGGTTGTTAACAATCCGTTCAAGACTCCGCGCGTATCATGGATATGCCTGGATTGAACTTGTGCGAGCAGACGCGGATAGCTAGTCTTTTTATAGCGTGATGTCGCGTTGCCGCGGATATGCTGCGCCCCCATGCGCATTTTGGAGTTGTTATGAGCACGAAGTCCGGAGAGCCAAAGAATACGCTTTACTGTTCATTTTGCGGAAAGTCGCAGCATGAGGTGCGGAAACTCATCGCTGGCCCTACCGTGTTCATCTGCGACGAATGCGTTGAACTCTGCATGGACATCATCCGCGAGGAGCAACGCACCCATTTGGTCAAGTCGCGCGACGGCGTGCCGACGCCGCGCGAGATTTGCAAGGTGCTCGATGATTATGTCATCGGCCAGAGCCACGCCAAGCGCATCCTGAGCGTCGCCGTGCACAACCATTACAAGCGGCTCGCGCACGCGCAAAAGAACAACGATGTCGAGATCGCCAAATCCAACATCCTGCTCGTCGGCCCCACCGGCTCCGGCAAAACCCTGCTGGCGCAAACCCTCGCCCGCATCCTCGACGTGCCGTTCACCATGGCGGACGCTACCACCCTAACCGAAGCCGGCTATGTCGGCGAGGATGTCGAGAACATCATCCTCAAGCTGCTGCAATCGGCGGATTACAACGTGGAACGGGCGCAGCGCGGCATCGTCTATATCGACGAGGTCGATAAAATCAGCCGCAAATCCGACAATCCTTCGATCACCAGGGACGTGTCGGGCGAAGGCGTGCAGCAGGCCTTGCTGAAAATCATGGAAGGCACCGTCGCCTCGGTGCCGCCGCAAGGCGGCCGCAAGCACCCACAACAGGAATTCCTGCAGGTCGACACCACCAATATCCTGTTCATCTGCGGCGGCGCCTTTTCCGGCTTGGAGAAAATTATCTCGCAGCGCGGGAAAGGCTCTGGCATCGGCTTCGGCGCCATGGTGCGCGGCGAGGAAGAACGCCGCATGGGCGAGGTTCTGCGCGAGGTCGAGCCGGAGGATTTACTGCGTTTCGGGCTGATCCCCGAATTCATCGGCCGCCTCCCAGTGGTGGCGACGCTTGAGGACCTTGATGAAGCCGCTTTGGTGGAAATTCTTACCAAGCCAAAAAACGCGCTGGTCAAGCAATATGGCCGCCTGTTCGAGATGGAAGGCGTCAAGCTCTCCTTCACCGATGACGCGATGCGCATCGTTGCCGGCAGGGCAATCAAGCGAAAAACCGGGGCGCGCGGCTTGCGCTCCATCATGGAGCAGATTCTCCTCTCCACCATGTTCGATCTGCCCGGGCTCGACAGCGTTGAGGAGGTGGTCATCAATGGCGAGGTCGCGGAAGGCCGGTCCAACCCGCTATTCCTGCACGGCAAGGAACGCGCCGGCGCAGGGTCTTAGACACTTAGCCCGATCGCGGCTAATTTGAATAAGCCTCCATTGTTAAATCCGGCGCTGTCGCCAATATAGTTTCGGTGGCCGGATCGACCGGCACCGTGATCCGTGCCGCGAGCGGGCGGTTCATGATGAAGTGAAAGGTAGTCTTATGTCCGATACCGATCAGACTCCCGATGCCGGCGCGCCGGAATCGGCCAAGCCGGAATTCGGTTCTCAGCTATTTCCCGTCCTGCCTTTGCGAGACATCGTGGTGTTCCCGCATATGATCGTGCCGCTTTTCGTCGGCCGCGAAAAATCAGTTCGCGCCTTGGAAAACGTGATGAAGGACGACAAGCAGATTCTGCTGGTTGCCCAAAAAAACGCGGTACAGGATGATCCTAGCGCGAATGACATCTATACTGTTGGCACGGTATCGACGGTGTTGCAGCTTCTAAAGCTGCCCGACGGCACGGTGAAAGTGCTGGTCGAAGGCGTCAGCCGCGCCCAAATCAGCAGCTTTAAAGAGACCGACACGCATTTTGAAGTCTATGCCCACCCCCGCGCTGATGTGCACGACAACTCAAAGGAACTTGAAGCAATCAGCCGCAGCGTCGTTGCGCAATTTGAACAATACATCAAGCTCAACAAGAAAATCGCTCCGGAAGTCCTTGTTTCAATTAATCAAATTGATGATCCTTCCAAGCTTGCCGATACCGTTGCCAGCCATCTCGGCCTAAAAATCGCCGATAAGCAGGAATTGCTGGAAACGCTGTCAGTATCCGAGCGGCTAGAGCGCGTGTTTGGCCATATGGAGGCCGAGATCGGCGTGCTTCAGGTGGAAAAGCGCATCCGCAACCGCGTCAAGCGCCAGATGGAGAAAACCCAGCGCGAATATTACTTGAACGAGCAGCTCAAGGCGATCCAGAAGGAGTTGGGCGAAGGCGAGGACGGCAAGGACGAAACCGCCGAGCTTGAGGAAAAGATCAAGACGACGAAGCTCTCCAAAGAAGCCCGCGACAAGGCCTTGGCCGAGCTGAAGAAGCTCAAGACCATGAGCCCGATGAGCGCTGAAGCGACGGTGGTGCGCAACTACCTCGACTGGGTGCTGGGAATCCCCTGGAAAAAGCGCAGCAAGATCAGCAACGACGTGATCGCCGCCGAACAGGTGCTGAATGACGATCATTATGGCCTGGAGAAAATTAAGGAGCGCATTCTCGAATATCTCGCTGTCCAGGCGCGCAGCCCGAAATTGCGCGGCCCCATCCTGTGCCTGGTCGGACCGCCTGGTGTTGGCAAAACCTCGCTCGGCAAGTCCATCGCCAAGGCAACGGGACGCAATTTTGTGCGCATGTCGCTCGGCGGCGTGCGTGACGAAGCCGAAATCCGCGGCCACCGGCGCACCTATATCGGCTCGATGCCTGGCAAGGTGATCCAGGGCATGAAGAAGGCGAAAACTTCAAATCCGCTCTTCTTGCTCGACGAGATCGACAAGCTCGGCGCCGATTGGCGCGGCGACCCCACATCCGCGCTGCTCGAAGTGCTGGACCCGGAACAGAACGCGACATTCAACGACCATTATCTGGAAGTCGATTACGATCTGTCGGACGTGATGTTCGTGACCACCGCGAACACGCTGAAAATGCCGCAGCCCTTGCTGGACCGCATGGAGATCATTCGCATCCCCGGCTACACCGAGGATGAGAAGCTGGAGATCGCCAAGCGGCATCTACTGAGCAAGCAGGCTATCGCGCATGGACTAAAGCCGGAGGAATGGGATGTTTCGGATGATGCGCTGCGCGAGCTGATCCGCACCTATACCCGCGAAGCAGGCGTGCGCAATCTCGAACGCGAATTGGCTAATCTGGCGCGCAAGGTGGTCAAGGAAATTGTCACCAACAAAGCCACGCATATTTCGATAACCGCCGAAACCATCGAAAAATACGCGGGCGTGCCGCGTTTCCGCTTTGGCGAGACCGAGGCGGAGCCGATGGTAGGCGTCGTCACCGGCTTGGCCTGGACTGAGGTGGGCGGCGAGATCTTGACCATTGAAAGCGTGCTGCTGCCCGGCAAGGGCAACGTCAAGCAAACCGGCAAGCTAGGCGACGTGATGCAGGAAAGCGTGCAGGCGGCGATCTCGTACATTCGGTCCCGCTCGATCCAGTTCGGCATCAAGCCGACCTTGTTCGAAAAGCGCGACATCCATGTGCATGTGCCGGAAGGCGCCACGCCCAAGGATGGCCCTTCGGCGGGCATCGCGATGGCGACATCGATTGCTTCCGCGCTGACCGGCATTCCCGTCCGGCATGACATCGCGATGACCGGCGAGGTCACCTTGCGCGGCAGGGTCTTGCCGATCGGCGGGTTGAAGGAGAAGCTGCTGGCGGCGCTACGGGCCGGCATCACCACCGTCTTCATCCCAAAGGATAACGAGAAGGATTTGGTGGAAATTCCTGATAACGTTAAAAATGGTCTCCGGATCATTCCGGTTGCCCATGTCGATCAGGTGATCGCTCAGGCTTTGACACGGCCGCCCGAAGCGATTGACTGGGAGGAGCCGGCAGAGGAGATCGTGGCGCCCAAACCATCAGCCGGCGCGCCGCTGCTGCCGCACTAAGCCAGGGTTAAGAGTATGACAGTTGGCCAGTTTTTATTCGTCCATAACGACGAGCGAAAACTGGCCACTTTCACGCGCGCAAGGAGGCCGCGGGGGGGGGGAAGGATTTCATGAGTCGGCGTGCGTAAAAGCTTGAACAACACGGCAAATTCGTTCAGGTAGCGGCTGACCTTGCAACCTGTGAAGGGCGAACAGTAAAAAGCAAGCAGTAAAGGGCGGTTAGCTCAGCGGTAGAGCGTCTCGTTTACACCGAGAGGGCCGGAGGTTCAAATCCTTCACCGCCCATTCTGTTTCCGCTTTTCGTCATCGCGCTTGCCCGGCGGTTTCCGCCACCACGAAGCTTGACGCCCGAGACCCGCAGCTTTACACGCGCTTTTAATTGCGCGGGTGTAGCTCAGTTGGTTAGAGCGCCGGCCTGTCACGTCGGAGGTCGCGGGTTCGAGCCCCGTCACTCGCGCCACATCCTTGTCGCCGGTAGAGGCGGCAGACTATCTTGGAACGTCCCGTGTCGCTTTATGCGTTGATGCAAGGCAGTCTTTTCCCAAGGCTGGCGCGAGATTGGTTGATACGCTCCATTATGGTGGTTTATGATCCTGATCATGGTTAATAATTTCCAATTGAGCGCATGATGCAGTCCATCCTGCCGCAGTATTTCCCCATCCTAATTTTCCTCGGCATTGCCGGGCTGATCGGCATCGCCTTCGTGTTCGGCTCGATGCTGGTAGCCAAGCGGAATCCTTACGTCGCGAAGAACTCCGCCTATGAATCAGGCTTCGAACCGTTCAGCGACGCCCGCCGGCGAGTCGACGTGCGGTATTACCTTGTCGCAATCCTGTTCATCATTTTCGATATTGAAGTCGCATTCCTCTTTCCCTGGGCGGTCAGCCTGGGGCGCATCGGCATGCTCGGCTTCTGGGCGATGGGCGGCTTCCTTGCGGTTCTCACCGTCGGCTTCATCTATGAGTGGCGAATGGGCGCGCTGGATTGGGAATGATCACATGAGCACGACGCAGCAAACCGACATCGCCTGGAACAGCCAGGCTTTGCAACCCGGGCCTGAGCAGGAAGCGGTGATCCGCGGCATCACCGGCGAGATATCCGGCCGCGGCTTCGTCGTCGCCAATCTCGACCGTGTGGTGAACTGGGCGCGCACCGGCAGCCTCTGGCCGATGACCTTTGGCTTGGCCTGCTGCGCCGTCGAGATGATTCAGGCCTATATGCCGCGCTGGGACCTCGACCGCTTCGGCATCATCCCGCGCAACAGCCCGCGCCAGAGCGACGTGATGATCGTCGCCGGCACGCTCACCAATAAAATGGCGCCCGCCTTGCGCAAAGTCTACGATCAGATGCCGGAGCCGCGCTGGGTGATTTCGATGGGCAGTTGCGCCAATGGCGGCGGCTATTACCATTTCTCCTATTCGGTGGTGCGCGGCTGCGACAAGATCGTGCCGGTCGATATCTACGTGCCCGGCTGCCCGCCGACAGCGGAGGCGCTGGTCTACGGCATCATGCAGCTACAGAAAAAAATCCGCCGCACCGGAACCATCCTGCGTGACTAAGCCCGAAGCCGAGCCCGGCGCGCCTCCGCCCGAAATCCCCACCCCGGTGCCCGATGTGCTGGCGACCGAAGCGGCGACGCTGCCCGGCGCTTTGCGGGTAATCCGGGAGGCCGGCGAGCTGGTGGTCCACGCAGCGCGTGACGATGCCTTCGCCCTCATGCAAATCCTCAACCGCGATCCGCGCTTCGCCTTCGAACAGTTTATGGATATTTGCGGCGTCGATTGGCCAGAGCGCGCCGAGCGCTTCGACATCGTCTACAACCTGCTCTCGGTCACCCGCAACGACCGCATCCGCGTCATTATCACTACCGATGAGCAAACCCCCGTCGATAGCGTCACCGCCATCTGGCCTGGCGCCGCCTGGTGGGAGCGCGAGGTATGGGATATGTTCGGCGTCTCCTTCAACGGCTTGGCGGATCACCGCCGCATCCTGTCCGATTACGGCTTTGAAGGGCATCCGCTGCGCAAGGATTTCCCGCTCACCGGCTATGTCGAAATGCATTACGACGAAGAGGCGAAGCGCGTGGTCTATGACAAGGTCTCGCTGACCCAGGAGTTCCGCAGCTTTGACTTCCTCTCGCCTTGGGAAGGCATGACGACCTTGCCCGGCGATGAGAAAGCCGACCCCGACGCCAAACCCATCAGCGGACCCAAACTTGCCGGCTCTGCCCTGGTGCCTCCTTCCGGCGCCGTGAAATGAGCGCCATTCCATGAGCAATGTCATCGATAACCGGCAGACCAGCAATCCGATTCCGCCCATCGCCGTCGAGCCGAACGACCATCGCACCATCAATATCGGTCCGCAGCACCCGGCGACGCATGGCGTGTTGCGGCTGATCCTCGAACTCGACGGCGAAACCGTAACCCGCGCCGATCCGCATATCGGCTTGCTGCATCGCGGCACCGAGAAGCTGATCGAATACAAAACCTATATGCAGGCGGTGCCGTATTTCGACCGCCTCGATTACGTCTCGCCGATGTGCGAGGAGCACGCCTTCGCCCTTGCCACCGAAAAGCTGCTGGGCATCGTCGCCCCCGATCGCGCCCAATGGATACGCGTGCTCTTCGCCGAAATCACCCGCATTCTCAATCACATCCTGGCTGTCGTTCATTTGGCGCTGGATATCGGCGCGCAATCGCCCAGCCTTTGGGGCTATGAAGAGCGCGAAAAGCTGATGGAGTTCTACGACGCGGTTTCCGGCGCCCGGATGCACGCGAATTATTTTCGCCCCGGCGGCGTCGCCCGGGACATGCCGGCCGGCCTCGCCGAGCGCATCTGGCAATGGAGCGAAGGCTTCCCAAAATTCCTGCTCGATATCGAGCAATTGCTGAACGAGAATCGCATCTTCAAGCAGCGCTTGGTCGATATCGGCGTCGTCTCGCCGCGCGACGCGCTGGGCATGGGATTTTCCGGCCCCAACCTGCGCGCTACCGGCATCGCCTGGGACCTCCGCCGCGCCCAGCCTTACGACAAATACGCCGAGGTCGAATTCGACATCCCCATAGGCCGTCACGGCGATTGCTTCGACCGCTATCTCGTGCGCATCCACGAAATGCGCGAGAGCCTGAAAATCATCCGCCAGGCGCTGGACAAAATGCCGCTCGGCCCTGTCAAGGTGCAGGACTGGAAAATCAGCCCGCCGCCCCGCGCCGAGATGAAGCGCTCGATGGAAGCGCTGATCCATCAGTTCAAATTATTCACCGAGGGCTTTCACGTGCCGAAAGGCGCCACCTACACCGCCGTCGAATCGCCAAAAGGCGAGTTCGGCGTCTATCTGGTCGCCGACGGCACCAACAAACCCTATCGCTGCAAAATCCGGGGCACCGGCTTTTCGCATCTCCAGGCGATGGAGTTGATGACCAAGGGCCATATGCTGGCCGACGCCATCGCCGTGCTCGGCTCGATCGACATCGTCTTTGGCGAGGTCGACCGATGACGAAAACCAGCGACCGCGACGCGCGCCTCGTCTCCGATCAAGCCTTTGCTTTTGACGACGAAAGCGAAGCGCGTATCCCGCGCATCATCGCCAATTACCCGGAAGGGCGGCAGGCCAGCGCCGTCATGGGCCTGCTCTATCTGGCGCAGGAACAAATCTCCCGCGAGACCGGCGCCGCCAACCTTACCCGCGCCGCGATGAATGCCGTGGCGCGCCGCCTCAACATGCCGCCGATGCGCGTCTACGAGGTCGGCACCTTCTACACCATGCTGCATACCGAGCCGGTCGGGCGCTATCACCTGCAGGTTTGCACCACCACGCCTTGCTGGCTGCGCGGCTCGGACGCGGTGATGGCGGCTTGCAAATCCTTCACCGGCATCGCCGAGAACCACGAGATCAGCGCCGATGGCATGTTCAGCCTGGAAGAGGTCGAATGCCTCGGCGCCTGCGTCAACGCGCCGGTGCTGCAAATCAACAACGACAATTACGAGGATCTCGACGGCCCGCGCACACTTGAGGTGCTGGAAGCCTTCCGCCAGGGCAACCCGCCGCCGCGCGGCTCCACCATTGGCCGCCAGGATTCGGCGCCGGAGGGTGGCCCAACGACGCTGTTTAACATCCATACTGAGGCGCAAGATGCTTAGCGATAAGGATCGTATCTACACAAACCTCTACGGTCAGCGTGATTTTGGCCTGAAAGCGGCGCAAGCGCGCGGCGATTGGGATAACACCAAGGCGATCCTTGAACGGGGCCGCGACGCGATCATCGACGAGGTCAAAGCCTCTGGCTTGCGCGGCAGGGGCGGCGCCGGCTTCCCAACCGGCATGAAGTGGTCTTTCATGCCCAAGCAATCCGATGGCCGCCCCAGCTTCCTGGTCATCAACGCCGATGAAAGCGAGCCAGGAACCTGCAAGGACCGCGAAATTCTGCGCAACGAGCCGCACAAGCTTCTGGAAGGCGCGCTGATCGCCAGCTTCGCCATGGGCGCGCACACCGCCTATATCTATGTCCGAGGCGAATACTACAATGAATACAAAAACTTGCAGGCCGCCGTTGAACAGGCCTACGAAGCCGGGCTGATCGGCAAGAACGCCTGCGGCTCGGGCTGGGACGCCGATATCCACGTCCATCGCGGCGCCGGCGCCTATATTTGCGGCGAGGAATCCGCCATGCTGGAAAGCCTGGAGGGCAAGAAGGGCTTGCCCCGGATGAAGCCGCCTTTCCCGGCGGCGATGGGCCTCTATGGCTGCCCGACCACGGTGAACAATGTCGAAAGCATCGCCTCGGTGCCCGCCATCCTGCGCCGCGGCGCCGCCTGGTTCTCCACGCTGGGCCGCCCAAAAAACAGCGGCCAGAAAATCTTCTGCATCTCCGGCCATGTCAACCGGCCCTGCAATGTCGAGGAGGAACTCGGCATCCCGATGCGCGAATTGATCGAGCGCCACGCCGGCGGCGTGCGCGGCGGCTGGGACAATCTGCTGGCGGTCATCCCCGGCGGCTCCTCGGTGCCGATGATCCCGAAATCGGTCTGCGACGAGGTGCTGATGGATTTCGACAGCCTGCGCGACGCCCGCAGCGGCCTCGGCACCGCGGCGGTGATCGTGATGGACAAATCAACCGACCTGATCAAGGCCATCGCCCGCCTCGCCGCCTTCTACAAGCATGAAAGCTGCGGCCAGTGCACGCCCTGCCGCGAAGGCACTGGCTGGATGATGCGCACCATGGACCGCTTCGTCGAAGGCCGCGCCGATATTGCCGAAATCGACTTGCTCGAACAGGTGACCCGCCAGATTGAAGGCCACACGATCTGTCCGCTCGGCGATGCAGCGGCCTGGCCGATCCAGGGCCTGCTGCGGCATTTCCGCCCCATGGTGGAAGCACGCATCGCCGAATTCCAGCGCGGCCGCGCCCTGCCGCCCGCCATCTTACCCATTGCCGCCGAATAGGCGAGGGCCATAGATAATGATGCATTGGGAAAGCAAGATCAGGGAGCTTTGCTCCCCGAACCCCCCGCTAAGGGCTAAGCCCTTAGAACCCGCTACCTGGCTCTGGTTTAGGGGGGACTTTGTCCCCCCTAAACCAGAGCCAAATAAATGGATCCCAAAGGCTCCGCCTTTGGCGGGGTCCAGGGGCGGAGGGGCCGGAAGGTTCCGGCGATGCGAAGCATCGTTGGAAGGCCCCGGAGGGAGGGCCCCTGGCCTTGCTTTACCTACCAGTCATTATTTAAGGCGCTTGGCATAAACATGGCAAAAGTCACGGTTGACGGGCTGGAGATTGAGGTGCCGAACGGCATCACCGTTTTGCAAGCCGCCGAAGCGGCGGGACGCGAGATTCCCCGCTTCTGCTATCACGACAAGCTTTCCATCGCCGGCAATTGCCGGATGTGCCTGGTCGAGATCGAGAAAATGCCAAAGCCGGTCGCTTCCTGCGCCCAGCCGGTGGGCGAGGGCATGGTGATCTACACCGATACTGAAAAAGTCCGGCTGGCGCGGCGCGGCGTCATGGAATTCCTGCTGATCAACCACCCGCTCGATTGCCCGATTTGCGATCAAGGCGGCGAATGCGACCTGCAAGACGAAGCGGTCGGCTACGGGCGCGATCATTCGCGCTATGTCGAGACCAAGCGGGCGGTGCTGGAGAAGGATTTCGGTCCGCTGGTGAAAACCAACATGAACCGATGCATCCACTGCACGCGCTGCATCCGCTTCATGTCGGAAATCGCCGGCACGCCGGAACTGGGCGCGGTGGATCGCGGCGAGGGCATGGAGATCACCAATTACGGCCTCGGCGCGTTTTCCTCGGAACTCTCCGGCAACATCATCGATCTCTGCCCGGTTGGCGCGCTGACCTCGAAACCCTACGCCTTCATCGCCCGCCCCTGGGAACTCGGCAAAACCGACAGCGTCGATGCAATGGACGCCGTCGGCAGCGCCATTCGCATCGACACGCGAAGCACCGACGTGTTGCGCATCCTGCCCCGCATCAACGAGGCGGTGAACGAGGAATGGCTGGGCGACAAGTCGCGCTTCGCGCATGACGGGCTGCGCCGCCGCCGGTTGGACCGGCCGTGGATACGCCGCGATGGCATGCTAAAACCGGCAAGCTGGGACGAGGCATTCGACGCCATCGCCGCCAAACTAAAAACCCTGCCCGGCGCGCGGATCGGCGCCATCGCCGGCGACCAATGCGACGCTGAATCAATGTTCGCCCTGAAATCGCTGATGACCGCGCTCGGCTCCGCCAATCTCGACTGCCGGCAGGATGGCGCGGCGCTCGACGGCTCCCGGCGTGAGTTCTACCTGTTCAACACCACCATTGAAGGCATCGAGCAGGCGGACGCCATCCTGATCATCGGCGCTGATCCACGCCGCGAAGCGCCGGTGCTGAACGCCCGCATCCGCAAGCGCTGGTACGCCGCCGATATCCCCATCGCCGGCATCGGCTGCGCCTCGGACCAAACCTATGACATCACGCCACTTGGCAATGAGATGTCCAGCCTGCGCGGCCTGCTCGAGGGCGGCCATGACTTCGCCAAGCTGCTTGAAGCCGCAGAGCGGCCAATGATCATCCTGGGCCAGGCGGCGCTTGCCCGCCCCGATGGCGCGGCGGTCCTGGGAGCGGCTTGGGCGCTGGCCCAAAAATTCAACATGATCAAGGCGGAATGGCACGGCTTTAACATCCTGCACAAGGCTACGGCGCGAACAGGCGCGCTCGATCTCGGCTTCCTGCCCGGTCCCGGCGGCCAGAACCTCGCCGGCCAAAACCTTGCCGGCATGATGAATGGCGGCGTCGATCTGCTCTGGCTGTTGGCGGCGGACGAATTCGACACCAAGGCCATCGGCCCACACACCTTCGTCATCTACCAGGGCCATCACGGCGATCGCGGCGCCGCCCGCGCCGACCTGATCCTGCCCGGCGCCGCATTTACCGAAAAGCCCGGCCTTTACGTGAACACCGAAGGCCGGGTGCAAGAGGGCAGGCAGGCGCTGTTCCCGCCCGGCGAGGCGCGGGAGGATTGGAAGATTATCCGCGCGCTGAGCGGCGCCCTCGGCATACCGCTGCCCTTCAACGACCTGAAAACCCTCCGCGAGCAGCTGGTCGCCGCATATCCTGTCTTTGGCGCGCTCGGCACCTCCTGGCGGGCCGATGGCAGCAACCTCGCAGGCCCAACCTTCGACCCAGGCGCCCTCGGCGACACGCCCTTTGCGCCGCCGGTGACCAACTACTATCAAACCGACCCGATCAGCCGCGCCAGCCCGACCATGGCGCGATGCGCCGAGGCGCAAGCCGCCAAGGCCGCGCAAGGCTATGCTCAGGCGGCGGAGTAGGGACTTGGATAGTTACTTCACCACGAATGACTTTGGCATCTTCCTCTTGGCGCTGGGGCGCACGCTGGCGCTGCTGGTGCCGCTGCTGATCGGCGTCGCCTATCTCACCTACGCCGAACGCAAGGTGCTGGCGGCGATGCAGCTCCGCAAAGGCCCCAACGTCACCGGCCCGTTCGGCCTCTGGCAGGCCTTCGCCGACGCCATCAAGATGCTAACCAAGGAAACCGTCATTCCGGACGGCGCAAACCGGCTGCTGTTCCTGCTCGCGCCCATCATCACCTTCGGCCTCGCCATCATCGCCTGGGCGGTGATCCCGGTAAACGACCACTGGGCCATCGCCAACATCAATGTCGGCATGCTCTATCTCTTCGCCATCTCCTCGCTTGGCGTTTACGGCGTCATCATCGCCGGCTGGTCGAGCAACTCGAAATTCGCCTTCATGGGCGCGCTGCGCAGCGCCGCGCAGATGATCAGCTACGAGGTCTCCATCGGCTTCGTCATCGTCACCGTGCTGCTCTGCGCCGGCAGCCTCAACCTCAACGCCATCGTGCTGGCGCAGCGCCATATCTGGTTCGCCATCCCGCTGCTGCCGATGTTCGTCATCTTCTTCGTCTCGGCGCTAGCGGAAACCAACCGCCCACCCTTCGACCTGCCGGAAGGCGAAAGCGAAATCGTCGCCGGCTTCATGGTCGAATACAGCGCCATGGCCTTCGCGCTGTTCTTCTTGGGCGAATACGCCAACATGATCCTGATGAGCGGCATCGCCACCATATTATTCCTTGGCGGCTGGCTCTCGCCGATCCCGTTCATCCCCTTCACCTGGATCGCCGGACCCATCTGGTTCCTGCTCAAGGTGGCGATGATGCTGTTCATCTTCATCTGGGTCCGCGCCACCCTGCCGCGCTTTCGCTACGACCAACTCATGCGCCTCGGCTGGAAAATCTTCCTGCCGTTCTCGCTGGTTTGGCTGGTCATTACCGCCAGCGCGCTCGAACTCTTCGGCTGGCTGCCGCATACGTAAGGAAGGGAAGGGCTTCTTTTTTATAAAAAAGAAGCAAAAAATTTTTGTTAGTTTAGACTGTCCCGGTTGAACCAACGTGCTCTTAATTAAAAAAAGTTTTTTGGTTCTTTTTTTTCAAAAAAGAACCGCTTCGACTTTACTTAGGAACTAACCCAATGCCCCGACTCGACCAAACCGCGCGCAGCTTCCTGCTTGCCGAGCTGCTTTCCGGCATGGCGCTCACCATGCGCTATTTCTTCAAGCCCAAGGCGACGCTGAACTATCCGTATGAGCGCAATCCGCTCAGCCCGCGCTTCAAGGGCGAGCACGCGCTCCGGCGCTATCCGAACGGCGAGGAGCGCTGCATTGCTTGCAAGCTGTGCGAAGCGGTCTGCCCGGCGCAGGCGATCACCATCGAGGCGGAACCCCGCGCCGACGGCTCGCGCCGCACCACCCGCTACGATATCGACATGACGAAGTGCATCTATTGCGGCCTGTGCGAGGAATCCTGCCCGGTCGATGCCATCGTCGAAGGCCCTAATCTTGAATTCGCCACCGAAACCAGGGAAGAGCTGCTCTATAACAAGGCACGGCTGCTGGCGAATGGCGACCGGTGGGAGCCGGAACTCGCCAAGCGGCTGGAGCTTGACGCGCCGTATCGCTAAACGCAGAAGCAGCTCTGATTGGGCCATCTTGACTGAAAAGAGTGAAAGGAGGCGGTGAATGATTATCGCTGACATAGCCTTCTACGTGTTTTCCGCCATCCTGCTGCTTTCCGCCTGCATGGTGATCACCGCGCGCAACCCGGTGCATTCCGTGCTGTTCCTGATTCTCGCCTTTATCAACGCCGCCGCCTTGTTCGTGCTGGCCGGGGCCGAATTCCTCGCGATGGTGCTGGTCATCGTCTATGTCGGCGCCGTCGCCGTCCTGTTCCTGTTCGTGGTGATGATGCTGGATGTCGATTTCACCGCCTTGCGCGAAGGCGTGCAACGCTACGCGCCCATCGGATTGGCGGTCGGTTTCATCCTGATGGTCGAGATCGGCCTGATCGTCACCGATTGGGCGATCTCGCCCGGCGCCGGGCTGGCCCGCCTAGCCCCGATGCCGGCGCAGCTCTCCGACACCGCCGCCTTAGGCAACCTGATCTACACGCGCTATATTTTCCTGTTCGAGCTGACGGCGCTGCTGCTGCTGATCGCGATGATCGGCGCCATCGTGCTCACCCACAATGCGCGCCCGGTAGGTCCAGGCGGACCGCGCCGTCAGGATGTCACGGCGCAGCATGACCGGCTGATCGCTGATACATTCAGCGTGGTGCGGGCGCCGCTAGGCGCCGGAGCCGCCATTCCTGACTCCGCCGGCCAGCCCGACCATCGTCCCGCGCTGCCCAATAAGGAGATCGTCTGATGCTGCCCGATCTGGCGCTTCCCGGCGGCCTGTCGCGCTATCTGATCGTCGGCGCGCTGCTGCTGGTGATCGGCGTGTTCGGAATTTTCCTCAACCGCAAGAACATCATCGTCATCATGATGTCGATCGAGCTGATCCTGCTCGCCGCCAACATCAACTTCGTCGCTTTCTCGGCGGCGCTGCATGACATGGTGGGGCAAGTCTTCGTGATGTTCGTCCTGTCGGTCGCGGCGGCGGAAGCGGCCATCGGCCTCGCCATCGTGGTGGTGTATTTCCGCAATCGCGGCACCATCGAGGTCGAAGATGTCACGCTGATGAAGGGCTGAGATGTTCATCGCCATCGCCGTTCTGGCGCCGCTCGCCGGCGCCATTCTCGCTGCCCTGCTGCGGCCCTTCGCCGGGCGGAACATCTCCGTCGGCGCCAGCGTCCTCGCCATGATCGTCTCGGCGGCGGCGGCGCTGGCCAGCGATTTCCGCCATTTCTCCTATAACGTGCCCGATCACACCGTTATACTCGGCTCCTGGATCAGCGTCGGCAATTTTGCGCCGCACTGGGCGCTGGCGGAAAACCCGCTGGTCCTGGTCATGGTTGGCATGGTCAGCCTGGTTTCCGCGCTGATCCATATCTACAGCATGGGCTACATGGCGGATGACGCGACGGAGCCGCGCTTTTTCGTCTATATCTCCCTGTTCACCTTCGCCATGCTGATGCTAGTCACCGCCACCAACCTGCTCCAGTTGTTCTTCGGCTGGGAAGGCGTCGGCCTGATGTCCTACTTGCTGATCGGCTACTGGTATGACCGCCCGGCCGCCAATGCCGCGGCGATCAAGGCCTTCGTGGTCAACCGCGTCGCCGATCTGTTCTTCACCGTCGGCATCGTCCTCGCCTGGCTGCAATTCCACAGCGTCTCCTACGCCGCCATCTTCGCCGCCGCCCCCGCCGCCGCCGCCGCGCAATACCATCTGTTCGGCGTCGATCTGCCGGTGCTGGAGGTGATCTCCATCCTGCTGTTCATCGGCGCGATGGGCAAATCGGCGCAAATCTTCTTCCACACCTGGCTGCCCGACGCGATGGAAGGCCCGACGCCGATCTCCGCCTTGATCCACGCCGCCACTATGGTCGCGGCGGGCGTTTTCCTGGTGGTGCGGATGTCGCCGGTGATCTCCTTGGCGCCCACCGCAATGGGCCTGATCGCGGTGATCGGCGGCTTCACCGCGTTTTTCGCCGCCACCATCGGCTGCGTGCAAAACGACATCAAGCGGATCATCGCCTACTCCACCGTCTCGCAACTCGGTTATATGTTCCTGGCCGCCGGCATCGGCGCCAACCCGATGGCGATCTTCCACCTAATCAACCACGCCTTCTTCAAGGCGCTATTGTTCCTCGCCGCCGGCTGCGTCATCCACGCGATGGCCGGCGAGCAGGACATCCGCAAGATGGGCGGCCTCTGGCGCAAGCTCCCCATAACCTACGTCACAATGTGGATCGGCGCGCTGGCCCTGGCCGCCATCCCGCCCTTCTCCGGCTACTACTCGAAGGACGCGATCCTCTCCGCCGCCGCGGCGTCCGGCACAGGCCCCGGCATTTTCGGCGCGATCCTCGGCACCATCGGCGCCGGCCTCACCGCTTTCTACATCGTGCGGCTGATCCTGATCACCTTCCACGGCGAATGGCGCGGCGATGACAAAACTCTCGCCCATGTGCACGAAGCGCCGCTCAGCATGACCGGCCCGCTGATCCCGCTGGCCATCGGCGCTTTCGCCGGCGGCTTCCTGCTCGGCCCGATTTTCATCGGCAAGCATTTCGCCCGGTTCTGGGCCGGCAGCATCGTGCTGCCCCGCCACATCCACGCGATGACCGCCTTTCACCATCTATCGCCGTGGGAAGCGCATCTGCCGCTGGTTTTCGCGATAGTCGGCGTCGCCATCGCCTATCTGTTTTACGTGGCAAGGCCCACCATGCCCTTCGCTCTCGCCCGCCGTTTCCAGCCGCTTTATCTCTTCATCTTCAACAAATGGTATTTCGACGAAATCTATGACGCGCTCTTGGTCCGCCCCGCCTTCCGCCTGGGCCGGCTGATCTGGCACGTCGCCGACCAGCAACTGATCGACGGCATTCCCAGCGGCATCACCCGCCTGACCACCGGCGCCTCCGGCCAGGCGGTAAAATTCCAAACCGGCTCCATCGCCGTCTATAGCTTCGTCATGCTGATCGGGCTGCTGGCGCTGCTCAGCCTGTTCCTGATCCTGCATTGAGAGGCGCGTGATGTCGTTTCCGGTTCTTTCATTGCTAATCTGGCTGCCGCTGGCGGGCGCTGTCATGATCTTTTTCCTGCGTGGCGAAGCCGTGGCCGTCGCCCGCAACGCCCGCTGGATCGCGCTCTGGACCAGCCTGATCGTGTTGCTCCTCGCCATCGTCATGCTCATCGGCTTTGACCCGCGCAATGGCGGCTTTCAGCTCACCGAAGACGCCGCGTGGCTGCCGGATTTCCACGTCGCCTACCGGCTCGGCGTCGATGGCATCAGCCTGTTCTTCGTGGCCTTGACGGCGCTGCTCACCCCCATCGTCATCATCGCCAGTTGGTCGGAGACGCGGCGCGTCCGTGAATACATGGCTGCCTTCCTGCTGCTGGAATGCATGACCATCGGCATGTTCGCCTCGCTCGACTTCCTGATGTTCTACATCTTCTTCGAGGGCGTGCTGATCCCGATGTATCTGATCATCGGCGTCTGGGGCGGCGAACGCCGCATCTTCGCCGCGGTAAAATTCTTCCTGTTCACCCTGGCGGGTTCAATGCTGATGCTGGTGGCATTGGTCTGGATGTGGCACCACGCCGGCACCACCGACATGATCACGCTCGCCCGCACGCCGATCCCCGATCACGCCCAGCGCTGGCTGTTCATCGCCTTCCTCGCCTCGTTCGGCGTGAAAGCGGCGATGTGGCCGCTGCACACCTGGCTGCCCGACGCCTATAACGAAGCGCCGCTGCCGGGCACGGTGATGCTGGCCGCGGTGCTGTCGAAAATGGGCGCTTACGGCTTCCTGCGCTTCTCGCTGCCGATGCTGCCGCAAGCCTCGCTCTATTTCGAGCCGCTGATGTTCGCCTTCGGCATCATGGCGATCATCTACATCTCCCTGGCGGCGCTGGCGCAAACCGACATGAAACGGATGATCGCCTATTCCTCGGTCGCCCATATGGGGCTGATCATCGTCGGCATCTTCACCTTAACCCTCGCCGGCATTGAAGGCGCGCTGTTCCAGATGGTCTCGCACGGCCTGGTCATCGCCGCCTTGTTCCTCTGCGCCGGCATGCTGCTGAACCGCAACGAGCCTTTGCTGCTGGCGAAACTCGGCGGCCTGGCCGCCAAAATGCCGGTCTTCGCCTTCCTGCTCGTGCTCTTCGTCATGGGCAATGTCGGCCTGCCCGGCACCTCCGGCTTCGTCGGCGAAATCCTGGTGATGATCGGCGCCATCCAGGTGAGTTTCTGGGTGGCGCTGCTCACCGGCGCGGGCATGATCCTCAGCGTCTGCTACATGCTGCTGATGACCCGGCGCATCCTGTTCGACAAGTTCAGCCACGCCTCGCTCGGCGGCGTGCGCGATATCAGGCCGCGCGAATGGCTGATGCTGGCGCCCTTGGCCGTGCTGGTGCTGGTGCTCGGCTTTATTCCGAACCTGCTCACCCATTCCTTCGACGCCTCGGTGCATTCCCTGGTCAGTACCCATTTCGCCGGGCTGGCGCCTCTGCGCGCCACGCAATACGCCAAGGCCACACCGGCGGGGATCGTCCCATGAGTCCCAGCATGACGATTTTCTACAGCATGATGCCGCTGGTCTTCCTCGGCGTCGCCGGCATGGGCCTGCTGATTTTCGGCGTGACCGCGCGGCGCGACCATACCTTTGCCAGCACCGCCGCCGCCATCGTCGCCTTCATCATCACCGCGCGCCTGCTCTTCGCAGCCCCCGGCGGCGCGATCTTCGCCGGCTTGTTCTTCACCAGCGCCTTCACCCGCTACGCCGACATGCTGATCCTGGTGAGCGCCTGCGGCGGCTTGCTGCTCTCCATCGACTACAACGCCCGGGCCGGCATCGCCCGCTTCGAATTCCCGGTGCTGGTGATCTTCTCGGTCATCGGCATGATGGTGATGGTCTCGGCGAACGACATGCTGACCCTCTATATCGGCTTGGAAATCCAATCGATCGCCTTTTACGTGATCGCCACCTTCGCCCGCAACGATGTCCGCTCGGCGGAAGCCGGGCTGAAATTCTTCATCCTCAACGCGCTGGCCTCCGGGTTGCTACTCTACGGCATCTCGCTGACCTACGGCTTCGCCGGCAGCACCAATTTCACCGCCATCTTCTCGGCGCTGCGCCTTAATGGCGGGCATGACTATGGCGCGGTGATCGGCGTCGTCTTCGTGCTGGTCGGCCTCGCCTTCAAAATCTCCGCCGCGCCCTTTCATATGTGGACTCCCGACGTGTTCCAAGGCGCGCCCACCCCGGTCACCAGCCTGTTCGCCACCGCGCCAAAGGTCGCCTCGATGGCGCTGCTGATCCGCGTCATGCTGGTGCCGTTCGCGCATTTGCTGCCGCAATGGCAAATCCTGGTCGAGATCATCGCCGTCGCCTCGATGCTGATCGGCGCCCTAGGCGCCATCGGCCAGGCCAGCATCAAGCGGCTGATGGCCTATTCCTCCATCGGCCATATGGGCTACGCTTTGGTCGGCCTCGCCGCCGGCACCGCCCAAGGCGTGCGCGGCATGCTCATCTATCTCGCCCTCTATATCGTGATGTCGCTCGGCGTGTTCGGCTGCATGATCGCGATGCGCCGCCGCGGCAGGCCGGTCGAGTTGATCGCCGATCTGGCCGGCATGGCCGGCGAGGATTCCCGCTATGCGCTGGCGCTCGCCGCGCTGTTGCTGGCGATGGCCGGCATTCCGCCGCTTTCCGGATTTTTCGCCAAGCTCTACGTGTTCTACGCCGCCGTGCAGGCGGGGCTGGTGCCGCTCGCCGTCATCGGCGTGCTGATCAGCGTGCTTTCGACCTTTTATTATATCCGCATCATCTGGATCATGTATTTCGACGCAGGCGCGCCGAATTTCGACCGGCGGCACGCCAGCGTCAGCTTCGTGATCATGGCAAGCGCCCTCGTCACCAGCCTGTTCGTGTTCTATCCATCCCCGGTCACTTCCGCCTCGCAAGCCGCCTCGCAGGCCTTGATGACAACAGAAATTCCCGCGCCCGCTGTTCAAGTACCCGCTGGTCAAGAGCGGGCGATACAAGCCAGGTGACGCCATGACCGGCTGGCGCATCGAGCGTCATGACACGCTTGATTCGACCTCCGATGCCTGCGTCGCCCGCGCCAAGCTTGGCGAAGCGGCGGGGCTGGTCATCATGGCAAACCGGCAAACCTCCGGGCGGGGCCGCAGCGGGCGAAGCTGGCAGTCGCCGCCGGGCAATCTCTACGTCTCCGTCCTGCTGCGCCCTGACGCCGCCGCCGCCACCTCAGGCTTGTGGTCGCTGCTGGCCGGACTGGCGCTGGCCGAGGCGCTCCAGCCCTTTCTCCCGCCCGCCACCCGCGCCGTCCTGAAATGGCCGAACGATGTGCTGATCGGCGAAGCCAAATTGGCCGGCGTGTTGATCGACGCCGCCATCGAGCAGGCTCGTTTCTCCTGGCTGGTCATCGGCTTCGGCGCTAATCTTGCCTCTTCGCCGACCTTTGGGCCGGGGGTTCCCGGACGCCAGGCGACATCGCTCGCCGCCCATGGCGGCGCGGCTGATCCCGCCTTGGTCATCGCGACATTGTTGCCGAGGCTCGATCACTGGCGCGGCGATATCGAAACCGGCGACGGCGCGAGACTCCGCGCCGCCTGGCTCGCTTGCGCCCATCCGCACGGCAGCCCGATCACCGCCGATGGCGGCCGCATCGCCGGGAAATTCGCCGGCATCACCGCCGAGGGCGCGCTGCTTCTGGCGCGCGACGCCCGGATCGAGACGCTCCGCACCGGCGAAATCGGCCTCGCATGAAGGAGGCAAAGCCGCAATGCTGCTCGTGATCGACGCCGGCAACACCAATATCGTCTTCGCCGCGCATGACGACGTTCATTGGCGCGGCACTTGGCGCATCGCCACCAATGCGCAGCGCACCTCGGATGAATACGGCGTCTGGCTGCAGGCGCTGTTCGCCCGCGAAGGCGTCAACTTGGCTGAAATCACCGGCGCGGTGATCGGCACCGTGGTTCCCGCCGCCCTCTACCATCTGCGCCGCCTGTGCCGCGACTGGTTCAAGGTGGAACCGCTGATCTCGCGGGCAACGCTCGATTGGGGCTTTACCATCAACGTCGCCAACCCCGCCGAAGTCGGCGCCGACCGGCTGCTCAACGTGCTGGCGGCGCAGCAGCGCCATGGCGGCCCGCTGGTCATCGTCGATTTCGGCACCGCCACCACCTTCGACGTCGTGGACGAGGAGGGCAATTATTGCGGCGGCGTCATCGCTCCTGGCGTCAATCTTTCGATGGACGCGCTGCACCGCGCCGCCGCCCGCCTGCCGCTGGTCGCCATCGGCCGCCCGCAATCGGTGATCGGCACCTCGACCATTCCGGCGATGCGCTCCGGCATTTATTGGGGCTATGTCGGGCTGGTCGAAGGGCTGATCGCCCGCATCGAAGCGGAATACGGCGCGCCCTTGAAGGTCATCGCCACCGGCGGCCTCGCGCCCCTCTTCGCCGAAGGCATCGCCCGCATCACCCGCATCGACAGCGACCTTACCCTTGAAGGCCTGCGTCTGCTATCACTGCGCAATCCGGCGCCGCCGGCGCGCGAGCGCATGTCCGAACTGGACGCCGATTAACGCGCTGCCTAAGTAAAACAAAAGCTCTTTCGCATTTCGTAGGGACAGATGGCGTGACATAACATTACCTGAACAATACGTCATCGCGAGCCGCGCAGCGGCGTGGCGATCCAGGCTTGGGCGCCCAAGTTCAGGATCGTCACACCTGGCTCGCGATGACCGACGGATTTGGCCGTGTCTATACCAATCGCGAATAGATCCAAAATAAAAGTTTTTTGGTTCCGCAGGCGCGGCGCCTTTTTTGCAAAAAAGAACGCCTTCTCTTCCTTAACTTCCGCGGAAGTCCGGCTTGAAAGTCACACAATGGATAATGACCATGGCAACAACGATGAAAACGACTCAGGAGGCCTGATCTTCGTGCCGCTCGGCGGCACCGGCGAAATCGGCATGAACCTCAACATTTACGGCGTTGACGGCGCCTATCTGGCGGTCGATTGCGGCATGGGCTTCGCCGGCCCCGACGCGCCGGAAGCCGAACTATTAGTGCCCGATCCCGCCTTCATCGCCGAACGCCGCAACCAGCTCAAGGGGCTGGTGATCACCCACGCGCATGAGGATCATATCGGCGGCGTCTCGCATCTCTGGACCAGCTTGCGCTGCCCGATCTACGCCACCCCCTTCGCCGCCGCCTTGCTGCGCTCGCGCCTTGCCGAGACCGGCCTGCTGCGCGAGGTCAAAATCATCGAAATCCCGCCCGGCGGGTCGTTCGACATCGCCCCGTTCAAGCTCCGCTTCATCCGCGTCGCCCATTCCACGCCGGAAGCCGAAGCGCTGGCCATCACCACCCGCTTCGGCACGGTTCTGCATACCGGCGATTGGAAGCTCGACCCCGACCCGCTGGTCGGCCCGCCCACCGACGAAGCCGCCCTCCAGGCGCTCGGCGATGCCGGCGTCATCGCGATGATCTCGGACAGCACCAACGCTTTGGTGGAAGGCAGCTCCGGCTCCGAGCTTTCGGTGCGCGAAAGCCTGACCGGGCTGATCAAGGGACTGCGCGGACGCGTCGCCATCACCTGCTTTGCCAGCAACGTCGCCCGCGTCTCCAGCGCGATCTACGCCGCCCGCGAAGCCGGACGCCATGTGGCGCTGGTGGGCCGCAGCCTGGGCCGCTACGTCCAGGCGGCGCAGGATTGCGGCTATTTGCAAGACGCGCCGGATTTCATCCCGGAAGACGAGATCGACCGCATCCCCGACGATCACCTGCTGATGCTGGTCACCGGCAGCCAGGGCGAAAAACGCTCGGCGCTGGCCCGCATCGCCGCCGACACCCACCGCAACGCGACGCTAGGGGAGGGCGACACGGTGATCTTCTCCTCGCGGATGATCCCCGGCAATGAACGCGCCATCGGCCTGGTGCAGGACGAGCTGGTGCGCCGCGGCGTTCACGTGATGACCGACGCCGAACATAAAGTGCATGTCTCCGGCCATCCGGCGCGCGACGAACTCCGCCGCCTCTATCAATTAGTGCGCCCGCAACTGATCATCCCGACGCATGGCGAATGGCGCCATATGGCGGCGCAAGCGGAACTCGCCGAAGGCCAGCAGATCAGCACGCTGCTGCTAGAAGATGGCGACGTCGTGCAGCTCGCTCCCGGCAAAGCCGCCGTCGTCGATAGCGTCACCACCGGCAGGCTGGCGGTCGACGGCAACCGGCTGATCCCGCTGTCAGGCAGCCTGATGGCGGCGAGGCGGCGGATGCTGTTCAACGGCGTGGTGGTCGGCAGCATCGCGGTGGATGGGGCAGGGCGCGTCTGCGGCGCCAGCCGCATCACCGCGCCTGGCTTGTTCGAGCCGGAGGATCGGGTGCGCGGCGAGATTGAAGCGGAATTCGACAATGTGCTGCGCGATCTCCCAGCGCCGCTGCGCCGCGACGACGCTTCCTTGCGCGAATCCGCCAAAGCCGCCCTCCGCCGCGTCGTCGGCAAACGCTACGGCAAACGCCCCATGGTCGATGTCCACGTGCTGCGGGTAAACTAGAGCCGATCCCGATCAGGTTGGATCACTCTTGTGATCCATGATCGGGTGAATCGGCTCGATAAACCAAAGAGGATAGAGGATTTTCGGATCAGCATGATCGGAAAATGCTCTATCATCAAAGGGTCGCAGCCGTGGCAAACGGCTCGACCTTGATGTCCGCCGCGCGTTGGCGGACCTGCCAGAGGTCATATTGCGCTTGCAGCCGCAGCCACATCCCCGCCGTGCTCCAGCCGGCTTTTTCCAGCCTGATCGCCATCTCGGCGGAGATGCCGGTGCGGCCATTCAGCAATTCGGACATCGATTGCCGCGATACGCCAAGCCCCTTGGCGGTCGCGGTTACCGAGAGGCCAAGCGCGTTAATGCAGTCTTCACGGATGATTTCGCCTGGATGGACCGGATTGTGCATTTCCATGATTAAGCCTTTCTAGTGGTAGTCGATCAGATCGACATTAACGGCATCCGTACCATCAAACTCGAACAAGAGTCGCCAGTTGCCCGAAACCCAAACCGCCCATTGATGACTCCGATCACCTTTCAGGGGATGGAGGCGGAACCCCGGTAGGTCCATGCCTTCCGGCGCTTCGCTCCCGTTCAGCACGGATAATTGCCGGCGCAGCTTGGCAGCGTATTGGGCATTGATCCCGCTCAGGTCCCCGGTTTCAAAAAAACGCCGCAGCCCTTTGTGCCGAAAACCTTTGATCATCCTGAACTGTAAGGTGTAAGGCGATGGTTGTCAAAGTCAGGAAGTAGACAAGGCCACGGCTTTTCATGATGGTTCAACCTGATCGAGCTGGCCAACTTTGTTATAGGAGAAGCGTCCATGACCGGTGTGGTTCATAAACCCGTTGAAATTGATCGCCAACAATGAGCAGAGCATGATGACATCAACAATCGTCATGATCCAAGAGGCATTCGCCTATAAAATAGACACTATATGCGCAAACTCTGTTCATACTACGTCTGAAACCTGTATTTTCATCCAAACATGCCCAACTTTTCTCTAGACGCGCGCCATGGTGCGATGCATCATAAGGTCTAGGATGGAGTATGGTTCTTCATTCTTCCGTGTGACTGGCGTTTCCTCCCTGAACTTGGCCCGCTGGCCCATTGGCCGGCGGGCTTTTTTCTTGGCGATTACATTGTTGCCAAACTAACACAGGGTTAGACAACCTCATGATAAGCGCGGGGCTGGCCTTGGATGCTTCTTGCCCACTTGCCCTGGATTGTAGTTTTATCGCCGCCGTGTCCAACAGCTTTCCTCAGCCTCCGGCAGACTGGCTGGCCCTGATCATCGGGAGCCTGCTGCAATGCCTGGGCCGGTGCGTCGGGCCGAACCCGCGCGGCCTGAGCGGCCTGCCCAACCCGCGCCTGCCCGATCAACTGCTGATGCGGATCAGGGAGCGGCTGCACCGCCTCAGCGCCCGCTTCGCCCAGCGTCTCGCCCGCCACGCCGCCGGCCTGACCGCACCCCGCCCGAACGCCAGCCAAACCGCCTCCCCAAAAAGCGTTCCAGACCCCATCATCGCGGATAGCGCCGAACTCGCCGCGGCCAATCCCCGCCCGAAAACCGGAGCGGCGCTGCTGCCGCGCCATTACGCCTGGCTGCTGCGCCTGATCCAGGAAACCGCCGTCTCCCGCTCGCAGTTCCGCAATTTCCTCGACGACCCGGATATCGCCGCCCTCCTCGCCGCCGACCCGCGCCTCCGCAGCATCCTCCGCCCGCTCTGCCACGCGCTGGGCATCCCTAAATCCCAAGCCCTGTCGCTATATCCGAAACCGCCACCACCCGATGCGCCCCCGCCAGCACCCGCCATTTCCGGCGACACACCAAAGCAAGCCGCCCAAGCCGCATCGCCGCCACGCGCAACGCCGCCGCCTGACGCCCTCATTAACGCCCAAACCTCCAGCATCGCGACGCCTCTTTTTTCGCAAAGCCTGGCCTGATCGCCTTCGCACGCCGATAACGTTACGATACCGAAACAATTTAACAGTGGCAAACCGCAACGCCGCCTTTTCCTCGCCTTAAAGCGAGGTATAAGAGCGGAATGCAACCTGATGTTGTCCGCCGCGAACTCACCGACCTCACCAGCCTGCGTGCCTGCTTCGCCCTTTGGGTCTTCGCCTATCACATCAACCTGCACGCCCAGTTCGCGCCACGACTCGGTCCTTTCGCCGGCCTAATCACCCACGGCTATCTCGGCGTTGACGGATTTTTCATCCTCTCCGGCCTGATTCTCGCCCGCGTCGATCAGCAGGCGAAACGCCCCGCCGAGATTCTCCGCTTCTGGGGCAAACGCCTGGCCCGGCTCTACCCTGTGCATCTCGCCGTCATCCTGCTGCTGGCCGCGATGTTCTACGGCGGCATCACGCTCGGCATCGCGCCGCGCCAGGCTTCCCGGTTCAGCGCCGGCGAACTCATCCAGCACCTGCTGCTGATCCAAGGCTGGGGCTTCTCCCAGCACTGGGCCTGGAACTACCAATCCTGGTCAATCAGCACCGAATGGGCGGGCTACCTGCTGTTCCCGGCGCTAATCGCCATCGCCACCACCATCCCCAACCTGGTCGCGATCTTCTTCCTGCCGCTCTGCTTCTTCTGCCTCGGCACCGTCAGCATGGCATTCCACGGCCTGAACCTCACCTTCGGCTCATCGCTGCTGCGTTTCTTCCCCGAATTCATCGCCGGCATCGCCACCGCCCGCATCGTGCCGGACCTCGCCGATGACTACCCCAACATCGCCATCGCCATCGCCGGCCTGCTGATCCTCGCAGGCTTCAGCCTCACGGGGAGCGATGCCATAATGGTGGCCGGCCTCTGGCTGATCCTTTGGGGCCTCGCCATGCACGGCGACGCGCAAAAACCCGCCACCATCGGACGCATCCCCCCGCTGCGCTGGCTCGGCGTGATCTCCTATGCGAACTATATGAGTTTTTCTCCCGTCGAATTGCTAGTGGCCCAGGCCTTCCGGCATTTCGCTCTAAAACCCGAAGCCAATGCCTCGCTCTACTGCGCCGCGATGATCGCGCTCACCCTCACCCTCGGCGCGATCCTGCATTACAGCGTCGAACTCCCCGCCCGCCGCGCCCTCAACCGCTGGCTCGACCCAGCCAAAGCCGCGGCACTGGCAACCGGCGTCATCCCCCTGTAGAAGGCCGCTTCCTCACGGCCAAAACAGGATCACCATGCGTCTGTCCCGCTCGCTCATCCCGACCCTCAAGGAAACCCCCGCCGAGGCGCAAATCGCCTCGCACCGGCTGATGCTGCGCGCCGGCCTGATCCGCCAGACCGTCTCCGGCATCTATCTCTGGCTCCCTGCTGGTCTCCGCGTGCTGGAAAACATCGCCCGCATTGTCCGCGAGGAACAGGACAAAGCCGGCGCCCAGCAAATCCTCATGCCCACCATCCAATCCGCCGATCTCTGGCGGGAAAGCGGCCGCTACGAAGCCTACGGCCCGGAAATGCTCCGCATCCGCGACCGCCACGAGCGCGACCTGCTCTATGGTCCCACCAACGAGGAAGTGATCACCGCCTTGATGCGCGACAACATCCAATCCTACCGCGACCTGCCGCAAATGCTCTACCAAATCCAATGGAAATTCCGCGACGAGGTCCGCCCCCGCTTCGGCGTCCTCCGGGGCCGCGAATTCCTGATGAAGGACGGCTATAGCTTCGATCTCGATCAAAACAGCTCTGTGCTCAGCTACCGCCGCATGATGCTATCCTATATCCGCACCTTCCGCCGCATGGGCATCAAGGCGATCCCGATGCGCGCCGATACCGGCCCCATCGGCGGCGATCTCAGCCACGAATTCCACATCCTGGCGCCCACCGGCGAAAGCGGCGTGTTTTACGACAGCGAATTCGAAACCCTCGACGTGCAGGACGCCGCCTATGATTACGAAAAACCGGATGACATGCGTAACTTCTTCGAAACCATGACCAGCCTCTACGCCGCCACCGACGAAAAGCATGATCTGGCGGCCTGGGCCGAACTGCCGGACGAACGCAAGCGCGAGGGCAGGGGCATCGAGGTCGGCCAGATCTTCTATTTCGGCGCCAAATACTCCGAAGCCATGGGCTTCACCGTCGCCGGCCCCAACGGCGAGCGTATCGCCCCGGAAATGGGCAGCTACGGCATCGGCGTCTCCCGCCTCGCCGGCGCGATCATCGAAGCATCGCACGACGAAGCCGGCATCATCTGGCCGGGCGCCATCGCCCCCTTCCGCGCCGCCATCCTCAATCTCCGGCAGGGTGATGCAACCACAGACACGCTCTGCGAAACCCTCTACGAAAAACTCGGCACATCCGCCCTCTACGACGACCGCCCCGTGCGAGCCGGCGAAAAATTCGCCGATGCCGATCTGATGGGCCACCCCTGGCAACTCATCATCGGCCCACGCGGCGCGGCTGCCGGTAAAGTGGAAGTCAAGCACCGCAAAACCGGCGACCGCGCCGAACTTTCCCTGGAAGACGCGCTGACCAAGGTCACCGCCTAGTGTTCGGCGCCTTCGAACGCCGCGTCGCGTTACGTTATCTGCGCGCCCGCAAGGGCGAGCGCTTCGTCTCGATCATCGCCATCTTCTCCCTGGTCGGCATCGCGCTCGGCGTCGCCACGCTGATCATCGTGATGAGCGTGATGAACGGCTTCCGCCAGGAATTGCTCGGCCAAATCCTCGGGCTAAACGGCGATATCGGCCTCTACGGCGCCGGCCACCCGATCACCCAGTACCAGGACACCGTCAACCGCCTGCGGAAAATCCCCGGCGTGATCAGCGCCATCCCCATCGTCCAAGGCGAGGTGCTGATGACCGGCCCGCAAGGCGGCGCCATCGGCGGCGTCGCCCGCGGCATCTCCCTCCAGGGCCTGAACGCGCTCCGCACCGTCTCAAGCCATATCGTCGCCGGATCGCTCGGCGCTTTCACCGGCAACAACATCGCCATCGGCTCCGGCGTCGCCAGCCAACTTGGCATCGCCGATGGCGGCAGCATCACCCTGGTTCTGCCGCAAGGCAGCGCCACCATCATCGGCACCATCCCGCGCATCGAAACCTTCCATGTCTCGGCGATCTTCCAAACCGGCATGGCGCAATATGATTCTGGTTTTCTATTTTTGCCCATCGACGCCGCGCAAACCCTGTTTAACGTGCCGCGAGGCGCCGCCACGCAAATCCAGCTCTTCGTGAAAAACCCCGACCGCGACCAGCCGGTCATCCGCGCCATCCCCAACGCCATCCCCAACGTCCCGGTCAACGTGCAGGACTGGCGGGACAGCAACAATGCCTTCTTCGCCGCGGTGAATGTCGAGCGCAACGTGATGTTCCTGATCCTCACGCTGATTATCATCGTCGCCGCCTTCAACGTGATCTCGTCGATGATCATGATGGTCAAGGACAAAACCGGCGACATCGCCATCCTGCGCACCATGGGCGCGTCCTCCGGCGCCATCCTCCGCATCTTCCTGATGGTCGGCGCTTCGGTGGGCGTTCTGGGCACGCTCACCGGCTTCGCGCTCGGCACGGTGTTCACCTTGCACATCCAGCAAATCCGCCTGTTCATCCAGGGCATCACCGGCGCGCAACTGTTCAACCCCACCGTCTATTACCTGGAATCCCTGCCAGCCAAGCTGATCTGGTCCGAGGTCATCGAGATCATCGTGCTCGCTTTGATCCTCTCCTTGCTGGCAACGATCTACCCCAGCTGGCGCGCCGCCCGCACTGATCCCATCGAAGCGCTTCGGCATGAATGAAGCCCTCCGCCTCGAAAAACTCACCCGCGTCTTCCGCGCCGAAACCGAGGAACTGCACGTCCTGCGCGGCGCCGATCTTACCCTCAACCCCGGCGAAATCGTCGCCTTGGTAGCGCCTTCCGGCGCCGGCAAATCCACCCTCCTGCACCTTTGCGGCCTCTTGGAAAAACCCGATAGCGGCCGCGTCCTCCTCAACGGCACCGACGCCGGAACCCTGCCCGACGCCGAACGCACCAAGCTCCGCCGCGACATGATCGGCTTCGTCTATCAGTCGCATCACCTATTGGCCGAGTTCTCCGCCGTGGAAAACATCGCCATCCCGGCGATGATCGCGGGCCGCTCCCGTGCTGACGCCGAATCACGCGGCATCGCCTTGCTGAAATCCTTCAACCTCGCCCCGCGCGCCGGCCATCTGCCCGGCAAGCTTTCGGGCGGCGAGCGCCAGCGCGTCGCCATCGCCCGCGCTTTAGCCAACCAGCCGAAACTCCTGCTGGCCGACGAGCCCACCGGCAATCTCGACGTCGCCACCGCCGAGATCGTCTTCGGCGAACTGCTCCGCGTCACCCGCGAGCACGGCACCGCCGCGCTGATCGCCACCCACAACCCAGAACTCGCCGCCCGCATGGACCGCACGCTGATCCTGCGCGACGGCGTCCTCATTGCCGCATAAACTTGAGCGCAACATGGCCGAACTCGATGAAGGCGCCGCCAAGGTCCTGGAGATGATCCGCCTGGTGGGCGCGCCGCCGATGGAAACGCTGACCCCGACCGAGGCGCGCGCCGCCTATGCCCGCACCCGCGAGGCGCTCAGCCCAACTGCCCCAGCCATCACCGAAATCCGCGACCTCGCCGCGGAAGGCCCGCACGGCCCGATCCCGATGCGCCTCTACCGCGATGGCGATCCCGGCAAACCCCGCACTGCACTCGCCTATTTCCACGGCGGCGGCTGGGTGATCGGCGATCTCGACAGCCACGACACGGTTTGCCGCCAGATCGCCCGCTCATCCGGCGCTATCGTTATCGCCGTCGATTACCGGATGGGACCGGAGAAAAAGTTCCCCGCCGCGGTGGATGACGCCATCGCCGCCACCGGCTGGATCGCTGGCCACGCCGCCTCGCTCGGCATCGACGCCCGCCGCATCGCGGTCGGCGGCGACAGCGCCGGCGGCAATCTCGCCACCGTCACCGCCATCCATGCCCGCGACAACCATGGCCCGGACATCGCGGCGCAAATCCTGATCTACCCGGCGACCGATTTCTCGATGACCCAGGAAAGCCACCGCCTGTTCGGCGAAGGCTACGTGCTCACGCGATCACTGATGGCGTATTTCCAAAACCATTATCTGACTGAAAAGGACCATGGCGACTGGCGCGCCTCGCCCATCTTGATGCAGGACCTGTCCCGCCTGCCGCCCACGCTGATTATCACCGCCGGCTTCGACCCGCTGCGCGACGAAGGCGAGGATTACGCCCGCCGCCTGATTGAAGCCGGCGTCTTCACCGCGGTGAAGCGCTTTCCTGGCCAAATCCACGGCTTCCTCACCATGGGCAGGCTGATCCCGCAGGCAGGCGAGGCTATAGCGCTGATCGCCGCCTTCCTCCGCACCATTCTATCGTCTCAACACGCAACGTGATTAGGCAATTGGAACCTCTAATTGTGCAAAATTAAATTGAAATTTATTTAATACTTGGTAATATCTTCTGAGTAAGGAGGCCAAGATGCAGAATTTAGACGCTCCAGCGCCCTATGGTTTGATTGAAAAGGCTGCGCTGCACGAAGCTGACAGGCCTGCGCAGGCGCGCGGCCTGCAAGAAGTCCTTCAAGAAATTTTCAAGATCAAGTTCGAAGGCATCGGCGCTGGCTGGTCGCCAATTCTTCGCCAGAAATTCGGGTATTTCACCCCCGACGAATGGTATGAAGCGTCGATTGCCAATCTAGTGACAGCAGGCACTTTGTGGCTAGATGTCGGATGTGGCCGGGACGTGTTTCCGTGCAACTTGCCGCTGGCCCGCCGCCTGTCCGCCCGCTGCCGCACCTTGGTGGGGCTAGACCCTTCCGACAACATCCAGGATAATCCCTACGTTCATGAAAAGGCGCAGACCACCCTGGAGAATTTCAGAACGGACCGGAAATTCCACCTTGTGTCGCTGCGCATGGTTGCCGAACATATCGAAGACCCGGCGGGTGCCCTGACGGCGCTGTCGGAACTGACCCGCGCCGATGGCCGTGTCGTGATTTACACGGTGAGCAAATATTCATTGTCCTCGATCATCGCCGATTGGACACCAACCGAGTTCCACCACTGGGCGAAAACCCTGCTCTGGCAGGCCAACCGGCGCGACACTTTCCCGACCATTTACCGGATGAACTCCCGGCGAGAGCTAAAGGCCCTGTTCGAGAAAGCCGGCTTCGTCGAGGAAAGCTTCGTGAAGCTCAATGACTGCCGGTGCTTTTCGCGCTGGAGAGCATCCTCAGTGATCGAATTGGCGGTTGAATGGCTTTGCCGCACGATCGGCATACCTTATCCAGAAATCTCGATCATCGGCACGTATCGCAAAATATAGATTGGTAAGTGGCGAACCCTGATAAATCTGCGCATTGGTGACCGGCGCGCAATTCCGCTCACGCTTTGAGCTTTACGCGCATAAGCATGTCGCGGAAAAACTAGTCTCACCAAGGATAAGATCGCCACTATCGTCGCAGGCAACCGCCCCGCCGATTTGACACACGGGGAAGGCGTCGCCTACGACGTCGCCGCCTTATTGAACCGCGGCGGCCAGTTGCCGGAGACGACATATCAAGCCGGATGCGCCACTTTCGGCGATCAGGGCATGGCGGAACTGGTCTATCTGGTCGGCGGCTATTGTCTCGTTTCGGTGATCCTCAACGCCTATGACATCTCGGTTTCCGGACGCGAGGAAGGATTAGGCTGATCCGGCGAAGCGGTAAAGATTCCGGCGACCTACGGATCGCCGGAATGTCGCAGAGGTGAAGCGGCAAAACCGCTCCCTCAGACTAGGTGCTTAAACCCGGTTGCGCCGGCGAGACACCAAGGCGAGGCCAAGCATTGCCGTGCCGAGCAGCGCCAGGCTGCCGGGTTCCGGGACCGACATGGTCAAGTTAGCCGGCAATCCATTCGCTTCGACATAAACCAGGTTGAACGCGCCGGAGTTGGTCAGCGTATAGGCGGTCGGGGTATCAACCGTCGGGCCGGCGCTGTCGAAGATCGTCTTGCCGCCTTGATACAGGCTGGCGCCGTCATCATGGCTGACATAGCCGGCCTGTCCCGCGTAACCAGTGCCCGTGATCGAGAATAGCGTGGTCAAGGCAAAAGGCGCGGTACTGAGTTGATCGCCTGTGATGCTTCCGCTGGTGACCGTGTAGCTGCCGCCACCGCTGGTCAGGAAGTTGCTGATCTGGTTGGCGCCACCACCGGGTTCTGAAAGGTTGAGCGGACCGGTATAGGTTAGCATCGCCAGCGCCTTGGTGGAAAATAGCGGGTTGCTCGAATTCGCCTGCTCGATCGGCGCGGAACTAGTGCCATCCCCAGTGCCCTGATAGATGGCGATATTAAATGTGCCGCTGACCGGTGATCCATAAACATCGGCATGGGCAACAGTCATGCCGCCGATCATCATGGCGCTGATGAGAAGCGCCGTTTTTAGTGATTTCATTTCCTTCGTCCCCAAAACCACGTTCACCATGAACGTTAAATTTCTGTAAGCATTATTCATGCCAATTTATTTATTAACTATTTTCAATAATTTAGAAATTTAACAAAAAGTGTTTGTAAAAATTTTCGACACAACTTGCTGAAATTGGCACAACTGAAACGTTATAGTGCGCGGGCTGAGTTCGCGAAACCATAGCACGTTGGTCGCCATCACTGCCTTAGCTTCAGCCCGATGCCGCCTTCCAAGGGCGATTGCCCTTGGAATCTTTCAGATTTCGCGAAGTGAGCGTTTAAACCGCGAGACGACGCCGACGATAGGCAAGGCCAATGCCAAGCAGGCCGGTGCCGAGCAATGCCAGGCTGCCGGGTTCCGGCACCGGTGTCGCCGTGGTCATCGTCAGGTTGGCCGGAAGATCATTGGCTTCGACATAGAGCAGCCCAAAATTGTTGGTGGTGAGGGTGTAGGGGCTGTAGATTTCATTGGTGGGAGCCGGACTGGACATCTCGGCGGCCCCATTCGGATAATATCCTGAAACCGGATAAAGGCTCGCCCCATCATCATGGCTGATGAAACCCGATTGACCGATAGCGCCAGTGCCGTAGATGGCGAAAACCGAAGTCAGGCCGAAAGGCGCCTTGCTGAGCCGCAAGCCATCTATGCTGCCGCTATACACGTTATAGGTGCCGCCGCCGCTGGTCAGGAAGCTGCTGATCAAATTCGCGCCGCCACTGCTTTCATTGAAGTTGAGCGCCCCGCTATAGGTCAGCTGAGCCAGCGGCGCTTGCGTGAGCAGCGGGTTGACAGAGGGATCGGCCTGCTCAATGGCCGCCGTGCTGCTGCCATTGCCGGTTGCCTGCCAGACCAGGATGTTAAAGGTGCCGCTGACCGGCGAGCCATAATTGCCGGCATGAGCGGCGCTAATGCCGCCGATCATCATCGCGCCGAGTAATAATGCTTTTTGTAACGATTTCATCGTAAATTCCTTATTTCAGACCCGTCCACCGTAGACGTTGAACATCAATAAGCATGATCTGTGCCAGCAAAGCTTTTTGAAACAATTCAACCATTTAAAAATTTTCTTTAGGTTGTTCGTAAAAAATTCCGACAATCTCCAATATTTTTACACAATTCATGGTAGAATATTGTGGTGTAAGAGATGGACAAAATGCTTTTGCCTGCTTCCAGCAGCAATTTGCTTCAGTATAAGGAACGCATGCAGTCATCGCGGCACCTCTTGGGAATCGAGGGAATGTCGCCGCCTGCTATCAGCGCGCTGCTGGACCTCGCCGAAAGCTATGTTCTGCTCAACCGCTCTGGCAAAACCCGCAGGGACGTGCTGCGCGGGCGCACGCTGATCAACCTGTTCTTCGAGGACAGCACCCGCACCCGCACCAGTTTCGAGCTGGCCGGCAAGCGGCTCGGCGCCGATGTGATCAATATGTCGGTCTCCACCTCCTCGGTCAGCAAGGGCGAAACCTTGCTGGATACGGCGGCGACGCTGAACGCCATGCAATGTGATTTGCTGGTGGTGCGCCATAACCGTTCGGGCGCGCCAGCCTTGCTTGCCCAGAAGGTCGATGCGGCGGTGATCAACGCCGGCGATGGCATGCACGAGCACCCGACCCAGGCCTTGCTCGATGCGCTGACCATTCGACGACATAAGGGCAAGCTGCAAGGTCTCACCGTCGCCATCTGCGGCGATGTGGCGCATTCCCGCGTCGCCCGCTCGAATATCCTGCTCCTGCTGATGATGGGCAGCCAGGTGCGCGTCGTCGGCCCGCCAACGTTGATTCCGCCGGAAATTGAAAATTTCGGCGTCGCCGTGCATCACGACATGAAAGCGGGCCTCGAAGGCGCCGACATCGTCATGGCACTGCGCCTGCAAAACGAGCGCATGGCGGGTGGCCTAATTCCCAGCGCCCGCGAATTTTTTTCGTTTTATGGGCTGGACAAAGCAAAATTAGCAGTGGCCAAGCCGGATGCGCTGGTGATGCATCCCGGCCCGATGAACCGCGGCGTTGAGATCGACAGCGCCTTGGCTGACGACCCAGCCCGCTCGGTGATCCGCGAGCAGGTGGAGATGGGCGTCGCCGTGCGGATGGCGGTGCTCGACATGCTGGCGCGCGCGGCGATCCGCAATGCGTGACGCATGGATCGCCGATACGCTTATTTTAGGCGCCCGGATCATCGACCCTGGCTCTGGCTTCGATCAGCATGGCGACCTGCTGATCCGCGAGGGCATCATTGCCGATTTCGGCAACGGGCTGGGCCGCCCCGACGGTGTGGCGGCGATTGATGGCGATGGCGCAATCCTCTGCCCCGGTTTGGTCGATAGCCGCGCCTCGCTCGGTGAACCCGGCTATGAATACCGCGAAACCATTGCTTCCTCCGGCCTTGCCGCCTCGGCGGGCGGCATCACCACTATCGCCGTATTGCCAGACAGCAAACCAATTATCGATGATCCTGCCCTGGTCCGTGCATTGGCCGCTCGTGGCGCCGAGGATGGCCGCATTACCATCCTGCCCTATGCCGCCGCGACGCGCGGCTGCCGCGGCGAAGACCTCGCCGAATACGGGCTGCTCGCCCAGGCTGGAGCTGTCGCCTTCACCGACGGCACCCGCGCCATCGCCTCCTCGCGGCTGATGCGCCACGCGCTTTCCTACGCGCGCGGCTTTAACGCGCGGATTGTCCAGCACCCGGAAGATTCCGGGCTTGCCGAGGGTGGGGCCGCCACCGAAGGCGCGCGCGCAACCCTGATGGGGCTGCCCGGCATCCCGGCCTGCGCCGAGGCGATCATCGTGGCGCGCGACATCCGCCTCGCCGAACTCACCAATGGCGCCATTCACTTCGCCCATGTCTCCACCGCTGAAGCCTTAGCGCTGATCCGCCAAGCCAAGGCGCGCGGCATCAACGTTACCTGCGACACGGCGCCGCCCTATTTCGACTTGAACGAAACCGCCATCGGCGATTTCCGCAGCTATGCCAAATTATCGCCGCCTTTACGGACGGAGGCGGACCGTGAAGCGGTGGTGGCGGCGCTGGCGGATGGCACGATTGACGCCATCGCCTCCGACCATCAGCCGCGCGACGCTGATGACAAGCGACTGCCCTTCGCCGACGCGTCACCGGGCGGGGCGGGGCTCGCCACTCTGCTCGCGGTGACGCTGGCACAAGTGCATTCCGGCAAACTAAACCTGATCGCTGCACTCGACCTGCTCACCGCCAAGCCGGCGCGGCTTTTAAGCGTCGATGCGGGCCGCATCGCCGAGGGTGCCGCCGCCGATCTCTGCCTGTTCCACCTGGACCGTTCCTGGCGCGTCGAAGCCGGAAAACTTCCCGGCAAGGCGCAGAACACGCCCTTCGACGGACGCGCTCTAGAAGGCACCGTTATCGGCACCTGGAAACACGGGCGCAGAGTCTTCGGATGAGGATTATTCTGTTTGCCATCGCGGGCTACCTGTTGGGCTCCATCCCGTTCGGCCTGATCCTGACAAAATTTGTCGGCTTGGGCGATATTCGCGCGATTGGCTCGGGCAATATCGGCGCCACCAACGTGCTGCGCACCGGGCGAAAAGGCCTCGCGGCCGCCACCTTGCTGTGTGACGCCTTGAAGGGCGTGCTAGCGGTGCTGATCACCCATAATGAAGGCCCAACCTCCGCCATCGCCGCGGGCCTGTTCGCGGTGATCGGCCATCTCTACCCGGTCTGGCTGCGGTTTCGCGGCGGCAAGGGCGTCGCTGTCGGCCTCGGCGTCTTGCTGGCGGAAGCCTTCTGGGTGGGGCTGATCGCCTGCCTGATCTGGCTGGCGGTCGCCTTCGCCCGCCGCATTTCCTCGCTGGCAGCGCTTGCCGCCTTCGCGGCAAGCCCCATCATTGCGCTTCTATTTGGCGAATGGCGGGTCGCCATCCTCGCTTTGCTGATCGCCTTGCTGGTGTTCCAAAAACATAGCACAAACATCCTGCGGTTGCGTGCCGGCACGGAACCGCGCATCAATCTACGCCGATGAACGACACGCTCGACCGCCTCCGCCTGATCCGCACCGAAGGCGTCGGCCCGCAAACCTATCGCCGCCTGATGACGCGCTTCGCGACCGCGGCCGAGGCGCTCGACGCCTTGCCCGCCTTAGCCCAAGCCGGCGGCCGCGCTACGCCACTTGCCGCCCCGTCTTTGGCCAGCATCCGCCGTGAACTCGACCAGCATGACAAAATCGGCGCCAAGTTGCTGTTCCTTAACGATAAAACCTACCCGCCGCTGCTCGCGCTGCTGCCCGACGCGCCGCCCGTCCTGCTGGTGCTCGGCGACGTCACCTTGCTGTCGCAAAGCTGCGTCGCCATTGTCGGCGCCCGCAACGCGTCCGCCAACGGAAGGCGGATCGCCGAGGATTTGAGCCGCGCCCTTGCTCAAGCGGGCCAGATTATCGTCTCAGGCCTGGCGCGCGGGATCGACGGCGCGGCGCATCGCGGCGCCATGACAGCGGGCCACACCATCGCCGCCATTCCAGGCGGCCTTGATGTCGTCTATCCGCCCGAACACAAGGCCTTGCAGGCCGCCATCGCCGAATCCGGCGCGGTGGTCGCCGAAGCGCCGCCGGGCACCGCCCCGCTGGCCCGGCATTTCCCGAAGCGCAACCGGATCATCGCCGGGTTGTCTCTGGGGGTCGTGGTGATCGAGGCAGCGCCGCGTTCCGGCAGCCTGCTCACTGCCCGGCTGACCCTCGATTACGGGCGCGAATTGTTCGCGGTGCCCGGCTCGCCGCTCGATCCGCGCTGCCGCGGCACCAACCACCTGATCCGCCAGGGCGCGCATCTGACCGAAATCGCCGCCGATGTGATGGAAAATCTCCCCGATCACCCGGATCGCAGCGGCCTGTCGCGCGACCCGCTATTCCGCAGAAGCCCGGTCACAGGCTTTGCCGAACCGCCGCCCGAACTCGATCCTGGCATCGCCGAGCTGCGCGCGGCCCGGCGCGAGGTGCCGCAACTGCTCGGCGCTCATCCTTTGCCGGTCGATGAGCTGGCGCGCCATTGCAATGTCTCCGTCGCCGCTCTTGCCGCCGTGCTGATGGAACTGGAACTGGCAGGCAAAATTGAGACTCTCCCCGGCAACCGCGTCGCCTTGATACGTTGACCAGAGACAACTGCACTTGATCGCGCCCAAGTCTCTGCTAGACGCAGCCCCATGAACGCCATCGTCGTCGTTGAATCTCCGGCTAAGGCCAAGACGATCAACAAATATCTGGGCGACGGCTTCACCGTCCTCGCCTCCTTCGGCCATGTGCGCGACCTGCCCTCCAAGGATGGCAGCGTCCGTCCCGACGAGGATTTCGCGATGTCCTGGGAGGCCGATGACCGCGGCGAGAAGCAGGTCTCCGCCATCGCCAAGGCGCTGAAGGGCGCCGACACTCTTTATCTGGCGACCGACCCGGACCGCGAAGGCGAGGCGATTTCCTGGCATGTCCGGGCGATGCTGGATGCCCGACACGCGCTCAAGGGCAAGCATGTCGAGCGCATCACCTTCAACGAGATCACCCGCGCCGCCGTGCAATTCGCGCTGAAAAACCCGCGCGCCCTCGATGAAAAGCTGATCGAGGCCTATCTCGCCCGCCGCGCTCTCGATTATCTGGTTGGCTTCACCCTCTCGCCGGTGCTGTGGCGCAAGCTGCCCGGCAGCCGCAGCGCCGGGCGCGTGCAATCAGTGGCGCTGCGGCTGATCTCCGACCGGGAATCTGAAATCGAGGTGTTCCGCGCCCGCGAATATTGGACGATTGAGGGAGGCTTCACCACCCCCACCGGCGCGCCATTCCATGCACGCCTGACCCACCTGGACGGCAAGAAGCTCGACCAGTTCGACCTGCCCGATGAAGCCGCCGCCATGCGCGCCAAGGCGGCGGTGGAACGCGGCGCCTTTAGCGTCGCCTCGGTGGAAAAGAAGCGCACCCGGCGCAATCCGCAAGCGCCGTTCACCACCTCCACCTTGCAGCAGGAGGCCGCCCGCAAGCTCGGCTTTTCGGCCCAGCAGACCATGCGCACCGCCCAGCAGCTCTATGAGGGCGCCGAGATCGGCGGCGAAACCGTCGGCCTGATCACCTATATGCGCACCGACGGCGTGCAGATGGCCCGCGAAGCCATCCTCGCCGCCCGCGACACCGTCAAATCCCAGTTCGGCCCGACCTATCTGCCCGCCGCGCCGCGCGAATATACCGCTCGCGCCAAGAACGCTCAGGAAGCCCATGAGGCGATCCGCCCTACCGATTTTGACCGCGCGCCGGACCGGGTCGCGCGTTACCTGAACCACGACCAATCAAGGCTTTACGAGCTGATCTTCAAGCGCGCTCTCGCCTCGCAGATGCAATCCGCCGAGCTTGACCAGACCACGGTGGAAATCGCCGATACAGCCGGCACCACGCTGCGCGCCACCGGCTCGGTTCTGGTGTTCGACGGCTTCCTAAAGCTCTACCGCGAGGATCTCGACGACGCGGCGGAGGATGACGATGCCCGGCTGCTACCGCCGATGGCGAAAGGCGATCCGCTAAAAACCGGCAAGATCGACGCCAGCCAGCATTTCACCCAGCCGCCGCCGCGCTATTCCGAAGCTTCGCTGGTCAAAAAGCTGGAAGAATTGGGTATTGGCCGGCCTTCCACCTATGCTTCCATCCTCTCGGTGTTGCGCGACCGCAATTATGTACGGATGGAAAGCAAGCGCTTCGTGCCGGAGGACCGGGGAAGGCTGGTCAGCGCCTTTCTTACCTCGTTTTTCGCCCGCTACGTCGATACCGGCTTTACCGCGGCGCTGGAGGAACAGCTTGACGATATCTCCGACGGCAGAGCCGACTGGCGCGAGGTGATGCGCGATTTCTGGCTGCATTTCTCCGCTGCCGTCGCCGAAACCAAGGACCTCAAGATTTCCGACGTGATCGACGCGCTGGACGAGGATTTAGGTCCGCATTTCTTTCCTGCCCGTGAGGACGGCGCCGATCCGCGCCTTTGCCCCGCCTGCCATGAAGGGAGGCTGGGGTTGAAACTCGGAAAATTCGGCAGCTTCATCGGCTGCTCGAACTATCCGGCCTGCCAATATACGCGGAAACTGGCGATCAACAGCGGCGAGGACGAAGGCGACACTCTTAAGGATGGCATGCGCGAACTTGGCGCGCATCCGGTGGCGGGAGAGCCGATCTCACTCCGCCGAGGCCCTTACGGGCTTTACGTGCAGCAGGGCGAACCGGACCCGGAAGACAAGAAGGCCAAGCCGAAACGCGCCGCTCTCCCGAAAGGCATGGATGGCGATAACCTCAGCCTGGAACAAGCGCTAGGCCTATTGGCGCTGCCGCGCCTGGTCGGCGCCCATCCCGAAACTGGCGACGAAATTTATGCCGGCGTCGGCAGGTTTGGCCCTTATATCAAGATGGGACCGATCTTTGCCTCCCTCGACCGCGACGACGATGTGCTGGCGGTCGGCCTCAACCGCGCGGTAATGGTGCTGGCGAAAAAGCAAGAGGGCATCCGCGCGCTCGGCTCGCATCCAAAGGATAAAGAGCCCGTAATGGTGCGCAAGGGCCGCTTCGGCCTCTATGCCCAGCACGGCAAGATGATCGCCAACCTGCCGCGCGGACTGGATATCGATAATATCACCCTGGAGGAAGCGGTGGCGCTGCTAGCCGAAAAAGGCAAGGCGATGCCCGCTAAAGGCCGCAAAGGCAAACCCGCGAAACCCGCTCCGCCCCCCCAACCCGCTGCCCGAGCGAAACCAAACGCCAAAGCTAAGCCGAAGAAAAAACCGAAATCCAGGCCAGCGTCACGCAAGGCCGCCAAAGCCTAGGCTGCCATCAATAAGGCGAGGCATTCAGGAGGTGAGCTTATAGGTCCATGTGAACTTTAGCGCTTAATCTTTCGTAATCGAACCCTCTATATTTGGCCAATCGCAACAGAAGGAGACGAGTGATGGAGATAAAGCGAGCCGGTAGCCAGCCCTCCGGCAAGGGGCCGGCGGAGTGGTTCACCGGCATTGTCCGCATCGACCCGCTGTTCAGCGCGCCCGATCCGGCCCGGGCGGGCGGCGCGCTGGTCACCTTCGAACCGGGCGCTCGCACCGCGTGGCACACGCATCCGCTCGGCCAGACTCTGATCGTGACAGTGGGGTGCGGCTGGGCGCAGCGCGAGGGCGGCCCGGTCGAGGAGATCCGGCCGGGCGACGTGGTGTGGTTCGCGCCGGGCGAAAAGCACTGGCACGGCGCCGCCGCTACCACGGCCATGAGCCACATCGCCATCCAGGAAAAACTGAACGGCTCGCCGGTGGACTGGATGGAACACGTCAGCGACGCGCAATACCGGCGCTGAACGAGCACCGGGGCGGGGCGCCGGACCGCAACGAGGTCAGCCGCGGCAGTGCTCTGGCTTTGCAGCCCCGGGGCGAGCTTCGTGCTCGGCGTCGCCCTGCCGGTTGATGGCGGCTTTACGGCGCATTGATGCACAAAATTAGTATTTTATGCCAGAAATTAGGCTGGCAAATAATTTAGCGCGCGAACTGCGTTTGTCAGGCGGTTCCAGCCCGATCTCGATGCAAAGCGTGGCATAGCCGTGCACGATCGACCATGAAGCAAGAGCGAGATCGGCTGTCGTGTTTGGCGTGGCCACAGCGCCGACAACTTTGACCAGCTGCTGAAAAGAGGCAGCCGCGGCGGCTTTCGCCTCCGGATGACGGGAAATATCGACGATTTCTTTCGAAAACATAAGCCGGAACAGCGCGGGGGCATTCTGGGCGAAAGCAATATAACCCTCACCCACGTGTTCCAGCCGGACCGCTGGCGGATCGTCGCTACAACCCGCCGCCGCTGTGTTGTCGCGAAGCCGCTCAAATCCGTCGCGGACCAGTTCGGCAAGGAGCGCCTCTTTATCGGCAAAATGATTATAAGCCGCTTGGCGAGATAGTCCCGCCCGTTCGGCAAGCTGGCGCAGGGACAACCCTACGGCACCTGTCGTCTCCAACAACTCTGCAGCAGCCCCAAGCAGCGCGTTCCGCGCATCTCCATGGTGGTACGTCAATCGACTTCGCTCTAATCCCACAAATCTTTATCGCATCTTTATGTTGACAGCGTCAACAGAAGCGGTATGTTGACTTTGTCAACATAGGTTCCGCAGTTTTTGCGGCTAATTTTAAGGGAGAACGTGTAATGAATTCGCAGCGGACAGTCATCGTCACCGGAGCATCCAGCGGCATCGGCGCAGCAATTGCTGGCAAGCTCGCGCAAAGTGGTTGGCGCGTGTTCGGCACCATGCGCCGTCCCGATCCTGTCAAACACGGCGCCGACGCGCTGGCGCTGGATGTCACCAGTGACGCGAGCGTGGAGGCAACTGTTGCCGAAGTGTTGAACCGCACCGGGCGGATCGATGGCATCGTCAACAATGCGGGCGTGGACATGCTGGGCGCGGTCGAGGAAACCACGGCTGATGAAGCCCTCGCGCTGTTTCAGACGAACTTCTTCGGCGTGCATAGGCTGATCCGCTCGGTCCTGCCGACGATGCGGGAGCAGAAATCTGGCCGTATCGTCACGATTGGCTCCATCGCCGGCTTCCTGCCGACGCCCTTTGAAGCCTTCTACAGCGCGTCAAAGCACGCGCTTGAAGGATATTCGGAAACCCTCGACTACGAGATTCGCCTGTTCGGCATCCGCACCGTCCTGATCGAGCCTGGCTTCATCCGCACCGCCCTGCGGGGCAATCTGGTGCGGACGGCGGCCAGCCTAGACGTGTATCACGCAAAGCGCGAGAAGGCCGGCAGTGGCTTTGATACGGGTGTCGGCGCCGGCATCGAACCGCTTCGTGTTGCCGAGGTAGTCGAACACGCGCTGACTGACGCGCGCCCGAAACTTCGCCAGCGCGTTGGAAACGACGCCAATCAGCTCGCTCTGATCCGGCGGTTCCTGCCCGGCTTCGTCTTCAAGATGGGGATGCAGAGCCGCTTCTAGAGCAGAGGATCCTCGGTCAAATATCGGTGCGGCGACTCATTGGGCACAAAATTTTAAACATTCGCGGGCCGTGCAGTCGCGCCACGGCCATCAAACGTAAGGAGATTAAAATGGCGGGGCTGGGTCAAGTTTTGGCGGCGGCGATTATTTTTGTAGGGACGCATTTCCTCCTGTCGCACCCTCTGCGCAGGCCAATCGTCGCCGCAATCGGCGAGGGCGCTTTTATCGGGGTCTATTCGGTCGTGGCCGTGGCGGCGCTTGGCGGGCTCGCGCTGGCCTATCACGCGGCGCCCGCGAGCCCGCCGCTCTGGCATGTGGGGAATACGCTCTGGGCAATCGTGACAATCGTGATGCTGCTGGCCGCAATCCTGCTGATGGGATCAGTGGTCGGCAATCCGGCCTTAGCTAATCCTGGGCCGCCCGGGCAACTCCCCGACGCCGCCCGTGGCGTGTTTGCAATTACGCGCCATCCGATGAATTGGTCGTTCGCGATATGGGGCGCCTGCCACATCGCGATCTACCCAATCGCCGCCAATATCATCCTTGCCAGCTCGATCATTATTTTGGCGCTGGTGGGCGCGGCGCTGCAGGACCGCAAGAAGGAAACCCTGCAGCCGGAGAGGTGGCGCGCCTGGGAGGCGAAAACGAGCTACTGGCCGTTCGAGGCAGTCGCGGCTGGCCGGGCGGAATTCGGCGGCTTTGGCTGGCACGCTTTGGCAGGCGGCCTCGTTATCTGGCTCGTGGCGACCTGGGCGCATATTCCGCTGGCGGGATGGCCAGCGGGCATTTGGCGTTGGATTGCGTAGGGTTGGCGGGCTTACAAAGGGCGGCCCAGATTGATGGCGCGTGGGTTGGTGACCGCACCGCCTATAGCGCCCGCCGCGCCGCCGATCAAAGCGCCGCCCGCCGGGCCAAAGCCGGTGGCCGCGCCAATGATGGAGCCGGCGCCAGCGCCGATGGCGCCACCGGAAAGCGCGCGGCTGCCTGGAGAATAGCCGCAGCCCGCCAATCCAATTGTCATGCCCACCAAAACAAGCAGCGTCGCCGGTTTCTTGATCATTCGAAAATCATTCCATTCTTGTAAGGTCTGGCGAGACTCTAACAAGAAAGGCTTAATGAAACGTTATTCGACAGTCACCGATTTTGCTAAATTGCGCGGCTGGTCGACATCGGTGCCTTTCAGCACCGCAACGTGGTAGGCCAGCAATTGCACCGGGATGGCGTAGAGAATCGGCGCGACGAAAGGGTCGCAATCCGGTAGGATGACGGCGCGGGTCGCGATATTCGCGAGCTTGGCGGCGCCCGCGGCGTCGCTGAACACCATGATCCGGCCGCCACGCGCCGCGGCTTCCTGCAAATTAGACGCGGTTTTTTCGAAGAGCGGCCCGGAGGGGGCGATAGCGATGACCGGCACGCTGGGGTCGATCAGCGCGATGGGGCCGTGTTTCATTTCGCCGGCCGCATAGGCTTCGGCATGGATGTAGCTGAGTTCCTTGAGTTTTAGCGCGCCTTCCAAGGCAATCGGATAACAGGAGCCTCGGCCAAGATACAACACGTCGCGCGCTTCGGCGATGTCGGCGGCGAGCGCGCGAATGTCGGCATCGTCGGCTATCGCATGCGCCGCCTTGGCGGGCACTTCCAGCAAGGCGGCGGTGAGGCGGGCGAGTTCAGTGTCGGGGCAGGAGCGGCGCGCATGGGCGGCGGCCAGCGCGAAACCGGCCAGCACGGTCAGCTGCGAGGCGAAACCCTTCGTGCTGGCGACGCTGATTTCCGGTCCCGCGACGGTTTCCAACACCGCGTCGCTCTCCCGCGCCATGGTGCTCTCCGGCACGTTCAGCACCGAAATCACCTTGCGGTTAGCGCCCCGCATATAGCGGAGAGCTGCGAGTGTGTCCGCGGTTTCGCCGGATTGGCTGATCGTCATGCCGAGCAGGCCGATATCAAGCGGCGGCGCGCGGTAGCGGAATTCGCTGGCGACATCGGCATCGACGGGGATGCGGGCGATCTCCTCGATCCAGTAGCGCCCGGTTAGTCCAGCATAAAAGGCGGAGCCGCAGGCGCTGATCGCCATGCGCGGCACCGTCGCCAGATCAACGGGGAGCGGCGGCAAAACCGGCAGGCGGGTTGTGGGGTCGATCATCCGGTGCAGCGTGTCGCCGATCACGACCGGACTTTCGTGCAGCTCCTTTTCCATGAAGTGCCGGAAATTGCCCTTGCCGATAGCGGCGCCGGTGAGCCGGGTGAGCTTGATCTCGCGTTCGACGGGCTGGTCATCCGAGTCATGAAACTTTGCGCCGTTGCGCGTGACAATCACCCAATCGCCATCCTGCAGATAAGCGAGCTTGCGGGTGAGGGGCGCGAGGGCCAAGGCATCCGAGCCGAGGAACATTTCGTCTTCGCCGAAGCCCACGGCAAGAGGCGCGCCGCGCTGGGCACCGATGATCATCTCGGAATGGCCCGCGAAGATCAGCGCGAGCGCGTAGGCGCCCTCAAGGCGGTGAAAGGCGGCGGCGGCGGCATCCACTGGTTCCATGCCCTGTTTCAGGTTGAGATCGACCAGCTGGGCTATGGTTTCAGTGTCGGTTTCGGTGGAAAATTCCTGGCCTTCGGCTTCCAGTTCGGCGCGCAGCGCCACGTGGTTTTCAATAATCCCGTTATGCACCACCGAAACCCGGGAGGTGCCATGCGGATGCGCGTTGGTCTCGTTTGGCACGCCATGCGTTGCCCAGCGCGTATGGCCGATGCCGGTGAGGCCTGGAAGCGGGCGCTCATCCAGCGCCGAAATCAGGTTTTGCAGCTTGCCCTGGGCGCGGCGGCGCTCGATATGGCCGTTCACCAACGTGGCGATGCCGGCGCTGTCATAGCCGCGATAGGCGAGGCGGGCGAGGCCGTCGATCAACCTGGGGGCCGCCGGCTGGGTCCCGATAACGCCAACAATTCCACACATGGTTATCTTCCTCTGGGCTATATTCCTCGGGCTTGACGCAAGGCGCGAGCGCGGCCTGGTTTCTCGACCTGCTGGCCGCGGCCTATGGCTAACGCATCCTGGTTAACATTTCGTGTAATGACGCTGCCGGCGCCGATGATCGCGCCATCGCCGATGCTGACGGGGGCGACCAGCGCGACGTCCGAACCGACAAACACATCTTTGCCAATGATGGTTTGGTGTTTGGCGTGGCCATCATAATTGCAGGTGATGGTGCCGGCGCCGATATTCGTGGCGGCGCCGATTTCGGTGTCGCCCAGATAGGTGAGGTGGTTCGCCTTGACGCCGGCGCCGAGGCGGGCCGCTTTCAGCTCGACAAAATTGCCGATATGCGCGCCAATCCCGACATGGCTGCCAGGGCGGATGCGGGCATAGGGGCCGATGAGGGCGTTCGATTCAATCACGCAGCCTTCGAGATGCGAAAAGGCGCGTATCTCCGCGCCTGATTCGATCCGCACTTTGGGACCAAACACGACATAGGGGCCGATGGCGACATCGGCGGCCAATTGCGTGTCGGCGGCAAGGAACACGGTTTCCGGCGCGGTCATCGTCACTCCGGCATCGAGCGCGGCGCTGCGCAGCCTCGCCTGCAAGACGGCTTCGGCGGCGGCGAGTTCGGCGCGGGAGTTGACGCCGAGGCATTCCTTAAACGGCGCTTCCACATAAGCAACCGTGGCGCCTTCGGCGCGGGCGGCGGTGACAAGATCGGTCAGATAATACTCCCCTTTCTTATTGTCATTGCCGATCTGAGCCAGCCAGCGGCGCATATCCACAGCATTGGCGCATAAGCCGCCGACATTGCAGAGGGTGATTGCCCGCTCAACCTCGCTGGCTTCGGCGTACTCAACGATCCGCGTAACCTCGGCGCCTTCGGTGACCAGCCTGCCATAGCGTCCGGGATCAGGCGGCTGCATGGCGAGTAGCACCAGGCCGGCGGTTCTTCCCCGGTCCAGCAAGGCGCGCAAGCTTGCCTCGGCGATCAGCGGATTATCGACATAGAGCACGGCGACAACGCCATCGCCGAACTGGCTCGCCGCTTGCAGCGCGGCATGGGCAGTGCCCAGCCTTTCATGCTGGATCACGGCATCGTGCGGCGCTGCTTCACGCTCCACCGCGTCCATGCCGGGGCCGGTGACCACCACGATGCGATCGAACACCTGGCTGGTGGTGCTTATCAGATGGCCGAGCATGCTCTGCCCAGCGATACGATGCAGCGCCTTGGGCAGAGCGGATTTCATCCGCGTGCCCAGGCCTGCCGCGAGAATGACGGCGACATGCTCCATGCGCAGCGGGTAGCGCCGCGCAGGGCTTCATGTCAAAGGCTTCCGTGTAACATCGGATTTCGGAGTATGTCATGGCTGATCCGCGCGCGGTGATTTTTGATCTGGACGGAACGCTGATTGATTCGCTGCCCGATCTGCGGGCGACGCTGAACCGCTCGCTGGCGCGCCACGGACTGGCGCCGCTATCGGCCGATCAGGTGCGGCCGATGGTGGGGGATGGCTCGAAAAAGCTGCTGGAGCGCGGCTATGCCGTCTATGGCAAGACGCCAACCGAGGAGGATTTTGATATTTACAGCGCAGATTACCAGGCGCATGTGACCGATGAGACCAAGCCGTTCGACGGCATCGGCGCGATGCTGGAAACTCTGCATAAATCCGGCTTCAAGCTCGGCGTTTGCAGCAATAAGCCGCATCAAGCCGCCGAGCGCATCCTCGATGCCTTGCATCTCAAGCAATTTTTCCCGGTGCTGATCGGCGCTGACCAAACTCAGTACCGCAAGCCCGATCCGCGGCATCTGGGCGAGGTTTTGAAGGCGATGCAGGTCGCGCCGCGCGATGCGATCATGGTGGGCGATCACCAGAATGATTTGCTGACCGCGAAAGGCCTGGAGGTGCCGGCGATTTTTGTCACCTGGGGCTATGGCCGGGTGGACGCGCCGATCGAGGCGCATCATGCCAGCGAATTGCCGGATCTGGTCGAGCGGATTTTCGCCGGCAATCTCTGAGCTTATTCCCGCTCCCAACGGCGATGGCGTAGCACCGGCACAAGCTGGCTCGCCGCCGGTGCCCCGCTATCGCCGCCATCCGCAAGCTGTCGTTTCAGTAGATCGAGCACCACGCGGGTGGGCAGCGAGGTTGTGCCGGGCGCCGGCGCCGCCAGATCATGCCAGAACAAGTCTTCCATCTCGCGCGAACTGACTGGGGTGCCGATGGCGAGGCCTGCGTCAGCCAGGAAAAACCGCGCGTTAAAGCGGATCTCATGCTCCGGCGGCGTTTCCGCCCGGCAAAGATAGCCGAGCGCGTCGAGGGCGGGCGGGATGCCGAGGCTGAGGCCGGTTTCCTCGGTCAATTCGCGCGCCGCGGCGATTGCCAGAGCGCGCGCGAGTTCAGGGCTGGCTGAGCGTTCCAGCCGTGCCTGCACGTCAGCGCGCAGCGGCGTTGCGCTGGGCGCGGCATAATCAGCGGGGTCAACCGCGCCGCCGGGAAACACCAGCACGTTCGGCATGAATCGATGCCCGGCGCCGCGCCGCCCCAGCAAGACCTCGGTGGCGCCGGCAGTGTTCCTCAGCAGGATTAGGGTTGCAGCGTCGCGCAGGAGGGCTTCTGGCATAGGGGATGTTTAACCGCCTGGCCTGGAAGGTAAACCCTTGGAATCGGGCTTGACGGCGGCGGTCGCATGCCCCATTTCAATCAGGACCGGACTTGTCCCCAATCATGCGAAAGTTTAGGAATATTAGGTTGAGAGTGCCATGCTGAGATTGTCGCGCCTGACCGATTATGCCGTGGTGGTGTTGGTGCATCTATCGCGCGCCGAGGCGGTGGAGACTTCGCCGGGCGTCGCCCATGCCATCGGCATCCCGGAGCCGACGGTGGCGAAGGTTTTGAAGAGCATGGCGCAGGCGGGGTTGGTGGTCTCGCAGCGCGGGGCGCGCGGTGGCTACCGGCTGATCCGGCCTTTGGCCTCCATCGCCATCGCCGATATCATCCGGGCGATCGACGGGCCGATTGCCTTAACCGCCTGCGTTGAAGGCAGCGGCAATGAATGCGAAAGCCAGAGCCTGTGCCCGATGGCGGGGCGCTGGGGGCCGGTGAACGAAGCGATCAGCGAGGCGCTGAACGCGATCACGTTGGCCGATATGGCCGAGGCGGCAATTCCGCGCGCGCTGCGTATCGAGCGCGAAATTCTTCCTGTTGCTGAATGAGGTTGTGATGGCTGCGGTTACCGAAACACTTGAAACCATCGATAGACTGGCCGGATCTGGCTATAAATATGGGTTCGAGACCAATATCGAGATGGACTTCGCGCCGAAAGGGTTGAACGAGGATATCGTCCGGCTGATTTCGTCCAAAAAGGGTGAGCCGGATTGGCTGCTGGAATGGCGGCTGAAGGCATTTGCCTCGTGGAAGACGATGGCGGAACCGCGTTGGGCGCGGGTTTCCTTTGCGCCTATCGACTATCAGGACTTGCATTATTACGCGGCGCCGCGGAAGCCGGCGCCAAAATCGCTCGACGATGTCGATCCTGAACTGATCAGCATGTACGACAAGCTCGGCATCCCACTAAATGAGCGCGCGGCGCTGGCTGGCGTGGCGGTGGATGCGGTGTTCGACAGCGTTTCCGTCGCCACGACGTTTCGCGAGAGTTTGTCCAAGGTCGGGGTGATTTTCGGCTCGATCAGCGAGGCGGTACGCGAGCATCCCGAACTGGTGCGCAAATATCTCGGCAGCGTGGTGCCGGCGGGCGATAATTATTACGCGGCGCTGAACTCGGCGGTGTTTTCCGATGGCAGCTTCGTGTTCATCCCCAAGGGCGTGCGCTGCCCGATGGAGCTTTCCACCTATTTCCGCATCAACGCCCGCAATACCGGGCAGTTCGAGCGGACGCTGATCATCGCCGAGGAAGGCGCTAGTGTTTCCTATCTGGAAGGCTGCACCGCGCCGATGCGCGATGAGAACCAGTTGCATGCGGCGGTGGTCGAGTTGGTGGCGCTGGATGAGGCCTCGATCAAGTACAGCACGGTGCAGAACTGGTATCCGGGCGATGCGCAGGGCCGGGGCGGCATTTACAACTTCGTCACCAAGCGCGGCGCCTGCCGGGGCCGGCGCTCGAAAATCTCCTGGACGCAGGTGGAAACCGGTTCGGCGATCACCTGGAAATACCCGTCCTGCATCCTGCAAGGCGAAGGCTCGGTGGGCGAGTTCTATTCGGTGGCGCTGACCAATAACCGCCAGCAGGCGGATACCGGCACCAAGATGATCCATATCGGGCCGAACACGTCGAGCACGATCATCTCGAAAGGGATTTCGGCCGGGCAGTCCAACAATACGTATCGAGGCCTGGTGCGGATCATGCCGAAGGCGAGCAATGCGCGGAACTTTACCCAATGCGATTCTCTGCTGATTGGCGATCAGTGCGGCGCGCACACGGTGCCTTATATCGAGAGCCGCAATCAAAGCGCCAAGGTGGAACATGAAGCGACCACCTCGAAGATCGCCGATGACCAGCTGTTTTATTGCCGGTCGCGCGGGCTTTCGGAAGAAGACGCGGTGGGCCTGCTGGTGAATGGCTTCTGCCGTGATGTTTTGAAGGAATTGCCAATGGAGTTCGCCGTGGAAGCGCAAAAGCTGCTGGCGGTGTCGCTCGAAGGCTCGGTGGGCTGAGGAATCACGATGTTAGAGATTAAAGGACTGACGGCGACCATTGACGGCAAGGGTATCCTGCAAGGGATCGACCTCATTGTGCCGGATGGCGAGGTTCACGCCATCATGGGACCGAATGGCGCCGGGAAATCGACGCTTTCCTATGTGCTGTCGGGCCGCGAAGGCTATGAGGTGACGGGCGGCAGCGTGAGCTTCAATGGTCAGGATTTGCTGGCGATGGAGCCGGAGGAACGCGCCGCTGCGGGGGTGTTCCTGGCCTTTCAGTATCCGGTGGAACTGCCGGGCGTGGGGAATGCGAATTTCATCCGCACCGCGGTCAACGCGGTCAGGCGGGCGCGGGGCGAGCCGGAGCTGGATGCGGTGAAGTTCCTGAAGGAGGCCCGTGCCGCCATCAAGCGCCTGGTGATGCCGGACGACATGCTGAAGCGTAACGTTAATGTCGGGTTTTCCGGCGGCGAAAAGAAGCGCAACGAGATTTTGCAGATGGCGCTGCTGAAGCCGATCCTAGCCGTGCTGGATGAGACCGATTCCGGGCTGGACATCGACGCATTGAAAATCGTCGCCGATGGGGTGAACGCCTCGCGCGGACCGGAGTTTTCCGCGCTGGTGATCACCCATTACCAGCGCCTGCTCGACCATATCGTGCCGGACCGGGTGCATGTGCTGTCGGCGGGGCGAATTGTGCGGTCCGGCGGGCCGGAGCTGGCGCATGAGCTGGAAGCGCATGGTTATGTAGGGCTGGAGGCGGCATGAACGAGGTGACGATTTTCGACCAGCTCGATCTCAAGGCGCTGCCGGGCGATACGGCTTATCGCATTGAAGCCGCCACGCGGTTCCAGCAGATCGGCTGGCCAAGCAAGCGGCTGGAAGCTTGGCACTATACTGATCTGCGGGCGCTGCGAAACATTGCGTTTGCCGCGCCGCATGCGGCGAAGATCGACGCTGCTGATTTGCCGGTCACCGATTTGCCCCGGCTGGTCTTTATCAATGGCCGGTTTGACGCGGAAAACTCTTCGGCTATTCAGGGGTTCAGCCAGTTTTCCGGCGCGCCGGAGCCGGTGACGAAAAATGACCTGCCGCTGGTGTTGTTAAACACTGCGCTGACAGCGGATGGGATGGTGCTTTCGGTTTCCGAAGGCGTTGATGCCGGCGCGGTGATGCTGGTGTCCTACACGCAGGCAGATGCGCCTGTCGCGGTTTCGCCGCGTCATCGGATCGAGCTTGCCAAAGGGGCGCGGCTGACGCTGATCGAGGTCAATGAAGGACGCGGTGTTTATCTACATAATCCGGTCATGGAAGTGACGATTGGCGAGGCCGCGCGGATCAATCATTATCGCTTGCAGAATGAAGGCGGCGAGGCTTTCCATCTGGCGACGGTTTTCGCCGATGTCGCATCCGGCGCTGCTTATGAAAGCTTCACGCTTAACCAAGGTGGCAGGCTGAGCCGCAATGAATTTCATGTGGCGCTTGGTGGATCTAACGCCTCGGTGCATTTAAATGCGGCACAAATCCTGCGCGGCTCCCAGCACGGCGACATCACCAGCGTGGTCTCGCATGACGCGCCCCATTGTTCATCGCGGCAGACGGTAAAATCGGTGCTGATGGACCAGGCGCGCGGCGTGTTCCAGGGGCGGATCGAGGTGGCGCGGGTGGCGCAAAAGACCGATGGTTATCAGATGAACCAGGCGCTGCTGCTCTCGCCGGAGGCCGAAATCGACAGCAAGCCTGAGCTGGAGATTTTCGCCGATGACGTGAAGTGCAGCCATGGCGCCACCATCGGCGCGCTCGATCCGGAGCAGATTTTCTACCTGCGCAGCCGCGGCATTCCGGAGCCGGAAGCCCGCGCCATGCTGATCCGCGCCTTTCTCGACGAGGCGCTGGAGCCGGTGACGCATCCGGCGGCGCACGCGTTGTTCGAACAAGCGATCAGCGATTGGTGGAAGGAGGCCGCATGAGCGCCGCCCTTGAACTAACGGGCTTTGATGTCGAGCGCATCCGCGCCGATTTCCCGATTCTATCCGAAAAGGTGCATGGCAAGCCTTTCGTGTTTCTCGATAGCGCCGCCTCGGCGCAGAAGCCTCGCGCGGTGATCGACGCGATGGTGCGGACGATGGAGCATCGTTACGCTAACGTGCATCGCGGCCTGCACTGGATGAGCGAGCGCGCCTCGGATGATTATGAAGGCACCCGCGACAAGGTTGCCGCCTTTTTGAACGCGGCGCGCGAAGAGATTGTTTTTGTGCGCAATGCGACCGAGGCGATCAACCTGGTTGCCCATTGTTATGCACGGCAATTCCTTAAGCCGGGGCAGGCGGTGGTGGTTTCTGAGATGGAGCACCACGCCAATTTGGTGCCCTGGCAGATGCTGCGCGATGCCACCGGCATCGAGCTCAGGATCGCCAAGATCACCGATGCCGGCGAGATCGATTTTGCGAGCCTGGAAGATCAGTTCGCCGATGGCAAGGTTGGGCTGCTGGCGATCACCCATATGTCGAATGTGCTCGGCAGCTACACCCCTGCCGAGAGACTATCGGCTTTCGCTCATGAGCGCGGCGCCAAGATATTGCTCGACGGGTCGCAGGCGGTGGTGCACCGGCGGGTGGATGTCCGCGCCCTCGACGCCGATTTTTACGTGTTCTCGGGCCATAAGCTCTATGGTCCTTCCGGCATCGGCGTGCTCTATGGCAAGCGCGAATTATTGGAGGCGATGCCGCCCTTTCTCGGCGGCGGCGATATGATTGCGACTGTCAGCTACGAAAAATCGACATGGGCCGCGCCGCCCTACCGTTTTGAGGCCGGCACGCCGGCGATTATCGAGACAGTCGGGCTGGGCGCCGCCATCGACTATGTCAACGCCATCGGCTTTGACGCCATCGGCGCCCATGAGCGCGACTTGGTGGAGCACGCGCTGGCGGTGCTGCCGCGTATTCCTGGCTTGCGGATTTTGGGCGAGGCGCAGGATCGCGGCGGGGTGGTGGCTTTCGTGCTCGACAAAATCCACGCGCATGACGTGGCGACCCTGCTTGACAAGCAGGGCATCGCTGTGCGCGCCGGGCATCATTGCGCCGAGCCGCTGGCGCGCCGGATGGGTGTCGATAGCACGGCGCGGGCGTCTTTCGGCGTTTATACTACCTTGGCGGAGATCGACGCGCTGGATGCCGGATTGCGACGCATTCAAAAGGTGTTCGGCTGATGCTGGATGATGTCGCCGATCTGTATCAGCGGCTGATCATGGAACGCGCCCGCGCGCCGCGTCATGCCGGCGCGCCCGCGGTGTTCGACGCCGAGGCAGAGGGCGACAACCCGATGTGCGGCGACCGTGTGCATCTCTGGATCAGGCGCGGCGGCGATGGGCGCATTGAGGAAGTGCGTCACGCGACGAAAGGCTGCGCGATTTGCCAAGCTTCCGCCGATCTTCTGAGTGATGCGGCGGTGGGCCGGAATGCCGAAGGTGTTACGGCGATGCGGCAGGATTTCGAGGCCATGGTGAGCAGCGGCGTGATCCCCAAGGATGCGGCCTTCGCTGATTTGCAGGCCCTTGCTGGGGTGCATGAATACCGCTCGCGCATCCGCTGCGCCACCCTGCCTTGGCAGGCCTTGGCGGCGGCGCTGAAACATGAGGTTTGACATGGATGATGCTATAGGAAAAACCGAACCTTTGACCACCTGGACGCCCGAGGGAGAAACCGCGCCGGGCGTTCATGAGGATGACGTAATCTCCGCCATCGCCACGGTTTACGATCCAGAAATTCCCGTCGATATCTACCAACTCGGCCTGATCTATGCGATCGAGATCGCCGGTGACGGCAAGGTGAAGGTCGAGATGACGCTGACCGCGCCAGCCTGCCCGAGCGCGCAGGAATTGCCGGAATCGGTCAAGCTGGCGGTGATGACGGTTCCCGGTGTTACCGATTGCACGGTGGATATCGTATGGGACCCGCCTTGGGACCCGAGCCGGATGAGCGAAGACGCGCGGCTAGCGTTGAACATGTACTGAGGCAAATAACAATGAGCAGCACGATAGAAACCAGCAAACCTAAGCGCGGCCTGCCGCCGATCATGCAGCTAAGCGACGCGGCGGCTGATCGCTTGCGCGCCCTTTATCAGTCGGGCGAGCACGGCAAGCTGTTGCGAATCGGCATCAACACCAAGGGCTGTTCCGGCATGTCCTATGACATGAGCTGGGTGGAACAGCCAGGGGCAGGGGATGAGGTGGTGGCCGACAAGGACGTCACCGTGGTGGTGGACCGCAAGGCAACTTTGTTCCTGATCGGCACGATCATGGACTACAAGGCGGATAAGTTCAGTTCAGGATTTACCTTCGAGAACCCGAACGAAAAAGGCCGTTGCGGGTGTGGCGAGAGTTTTCACGTTTAGGTTCAGGACCCATTAAAGTTCTTGTATTAACAAGGTGAAGCGTGATTCTAAGGGTGGCAGGAGGGTCCTGTCATGAGCGATTTATTTTTGTTGTCTGAGCGCCAGCTACAGCGGACCTAGCCCTATTTTCCGCTTTCGCATGGAGTTCCGCCTCTCCGGCTCGCTCAGCTCATCAGGCACCCCGGCCGCCGCGAGGGCTTGCACGGCGTCTTCCGGCAGGCCCGCCCTCTGGGCGACGGGAGCGTGCGCGTACAGCTCGTACTCCGACCGACATACGGCGCCGACTGAGAGGATGACGACCTGCCGCACCCGCTCGTCGAGCGAGGTGTGCGCGCCTGCTCCGCATCCTGCAGGTCCAGGAACGCCGGGGCGAGACCGGGGCTGAGCAGGCCGGGGCTGAGCAGGATCGGGTTGAACGGGCCGATCAGCTCAGCGCTGCTTCTTTCTGGCGCTGAAGCAGGCGCCTATCGGTTCATCATGTCGCAGCATTGCCAAGCGGATTGCGCCAGCGGTTCTTATTGGGCCGCTGGACAGGCCAGTCCATCCTGTATCGAAGCCACCCGGCACATCTATAGGCGTCCGGACGGTCGCGACGGTAATACGGACGCTACAGCATAGATCGTGTGCCCTCAGTCGGCTTACTTGGGGAGGCGTTTATCGGGAAGCCCGGCTGATGAGATCCGGTTGACCCCTTGATGGAGAGCAGCATGCGTGAGCAATCCAAGGGACTTTCGCGCCGCGACGTCCTACGCGGTGGGGCCATAGTCGCAGCGGGTTCAGCCGTTGTTGCGCCGACGGACGTGGCGGTCAGCGCCGAATTTCCCTCGACCAGGTTCCAGGCGCAGGTCACGGTGCGCGTCGAGGTCAACGGCGTTTACCACGTCCTCACGCTGGAGCCACGTGTTACTCTGCTCGATGCGATCCGGGAGCGTCTGCAGCTCACCGGGACCAAGAAGGGCTGCAACCGCGGCGAATGCGGCGCCTGCACCGTGCTGATGGACGATCGCCGGGTGAATGCCTGCTTAGTGCTCGCGGCGGCGGCCGACGGGCGCAAGATCACGACGATCGAGGGCCTGGCAGACGGGCCGCACCTGCATCCCGTCCAGCAGGCCTTCATCGATCATGATGCTTTCCAGTGCGGCTTCTGTACGTCTGGCCAGATCATGTCCGCCGTTGGCTGCATTGCCGAGGGTCACGCCGGCTCCAACGCCGAAATCCGCGAGTGGATGAGCGGCAACATTTGCCGTTGTTCCGCCTACCCGCAGATCGCCGCCGCCGTCGAAGCCGCGGCCGAGGAGAAAGCGTGATGCGTGACTTCAGCTATGCCCAGGCGAACTCCCGCGCTGACGCGGTGGCACTCGCGCAGTTGCCCGACACCATGATCCTGGCTGGTAGCACTGAGCTGCTCAACTGGACCAGGATCGGCATTGCCGAGCCAGCGCGGGTCGTTGACATCACCCGCGTGCGCGGGATGACAGGCGTCGAGCCCTTACCCGACGGCGGCGTGCGGATCGGCGCGCTCACCAAGCTGAACGACGCTGCTCAACATAAGCTCATCCGCGACGCCTACCCAGTGCTGTCCGAGGCCATCCTGAAAGCCGCCTCAGCGCAAATCCGCAACTTGGCAACCATCGGCGGCAACCCGCTCCAGCGCGTCCGCTGTTCTTACTTCCGCGCCGACGAACCGACGCCGTGCAACAAACGTGTTGCGGGGTCGGGCTGCGCGGCGCTGAACGGCTTCAACGAAAAGCACGCGATCTTCGGCTGGACCAAGGACTGCGTTGCCGTGCATCCAGCCGATCCTCCAGTGGCCTTGGCCGCCCTTGATGCTGTGTACGTCACTGAGAACAAGCACGGCGGCCGGCGCATACCCGCGCGCAGCTTCAACGTGTTGCCCAGCCAGGATCCAAGTGCGCACAGTGTCCTGCGCCATGGCGAACTCATCACGGGAATTGAGGTCGGAGCACCGGCGCCGAAATCCGCCTACCTCAAAATCCGTGAGCGCGAGAGCTACGAGTATGCAATCGTTTCAGTCGCCGTCGCCCTGGACCTCGATGGCGACGTGATCCAGCGCGCCCGGATCGCGCTGGGATCGGTCGCAATGCATCCATGGCGCCTCGACGAGACCGAGAAGCGCCTTGTTGGACAACGCCTCGGTTCGCCGGCGGTCGAGGCCGCGGTAGACGTCGGCTTTGCCGATGCCCGGCCGCTTTCGCGCAACGCCTACAAGATTAAGCTCGCGCGGAACGCCACGGTTCGCGCAATCGAGCTCGCAGCGAGGGCATAATGAGCAATTTGGGAGCGCCAATTGCCCGTGTAGATGGTCCGATCAAGGTGACGGGCGCTGCGCGCTACGCGGGCGACCAAAACCAGCCAGGTCAGCTTTACGCCGTCTTCGTGACAGCGACGGTTCCGGCAGGTCGTGTGGCCGCGATCGATCGGAGAGCGGCAGCGGCCATGCGAGGGGTGAACCGGGTGCTGACCGCGGCGGACATGCCGCGCGTCCTGGACAATCTTGCGAAGATTACCGCCCCTCCACTGGCCACGCGGTTCATACCGATGCAGTCCAATGTCATCGTCCACGAGGGGCAGCCCGTGGCGATGGTGCTGGCGGAGAGTCTTGAGGCTGCGGAGGCGGGGGCTGCGGCTGTCCGGGTTGTCTACGAGCGCGCGGCGTTCACGGTGCCGGAGCACGCGACGGCCCAACCGGTTGACATGACGAAGGGCGCCTACCCGTCTTACGGGATGCTCGCCTTCAAGAAGGGCGACCCGGACGCAGCCTTGGCCGCGGCCCTCGTGAAAGCCGGAGGCGAGTATCTCCAACCTTCGAGACATGCCAACCCGATGGAGCCGTCGGCGACCGTCGCGGTGTGGAACGGCGACGCTCTGACGGTCTACGACGCGGTGCAGAACCTGCCGGGGGTGCAAACCGTGCTGGCCGCCACCTTCGGGATACCGGCCACACAAGTTCGTGTGATCTCTCCGCACACGGGCGGAGGGTTTGGGGTGAAGGGGTTCGTCTGGCCGCACCAGTTGCTGACGGCGATGGCGGCCAAGGTGGTGCGCCGCCCTGTGAAGCTCGTGCTGAGCCGCCAGCAGATGTACGGCATGGTCGGCCCGCAGCCGCAGACGAGCCAGATCGTGCGCCTCGGCGCGGACGCGAGCGGCAAGCTGCTCGCGATCAGCCATCAGGCCGTCAACGTGACCGGTTTGACCGAGGACTACGTCGAGTTCAGCACCCTGCCCAGCCGCTCCTTCTTCGCCTGCGACAACATCGTCAGCAGCAACCGGGTTCGCCGGGGCAACATGACCCTGCCGACGTTCATGCGTTCGCCCTGGGACGGCCCCGGCTCCTGGGCGCTCGGTTCGGCGATGGACGAACTTGCACGGTCGCTCGACATCGATCCGCTCGATCTGCGGCTGATCAACTATGCCGAGACCGATCCGCAAAACGGCAAACCTTGGTCGTCCAAGAAGCTGCGGGAAGCCTATGAAGAAGGCGCTCGCCGGTTTGGCTGGCGGAACCGGCCGAAAGGCGGCACGCGCGACGGTCATTGGCAGATCGGCTGCGGCATGGCCGATAGCAGCCAAGGCACGACGCGCACTCACACGACCGCCCGGGTGCGCCTGAAGGCGGACGGGACGGCGCAGCTCGAATCGAGCTTTTGTGACATAGGCACCGGACCAGCGACTGTCTTCCCGCAGATCGCGGCTCAAGTCTTGGGTCTTGACCCGAAACAGGTCGTCGCTGTCGGTGGTGACACCAACCTGCCGTTTTCCGGCCCGTCTTTCGGGTCTGCGACAACGATGAGCACTGGGGCGGCGGTCCAGCAGGCGGCGCAGCGCGTGTGCGCCAAGCTCGCGCGGTTGGCTGGATGGCCCGCCGAAGAGATCACAATGCGGGACGGCCGAATTGTGCGCGGTAACGAGTCCCGCACCATCCAGGAGGTGCTGGGCGAGGCTGGGGTGTCGGAGCTTGCCGGCGATGGCGCGCTTGACCTGCCGGGCGGAGCGCCGTTGGACACTGGCCCGAAGGAGTTTCCGGCCCGCAGCTTCGGCGCGATTTTCGTGGAGGTCGGAGTCGACCGTGACCTTGGCCTACTACGTCTGCGCCGCGCCACCGGCATCTACAGTGCCGGCCGCATCATCAACATGCGCACGGCCCGGTCGCAGATGATTGGCGGCATTGTCTGGGGCTGGGGCATGGCGGCGATGGAGGGCAGCCATTTTGAGCCGACTCTGGGCCGCTGGCTGGCAAAGGACCTCACCGGTGTCCTGATGCCGGTTAACGCCGACATCCCACCCGAAATCGACGTCGGCTTCGTTGACGAGTTCGACGCACGGGCCGGGCCAACCGGGGCCAAGGGAATCGGAGAGCTCGGCGCGACCGGAGTTGCCGCGGCGGTTGCCAACGCGGTATACGACGCGATCGGGATTCGGGTGCGCGATCTGCCCATCACACCCGAAAAAATCGTGGGAGCGTAAGGCGAAAAACGCAGTATCCCACGCTCAACTTCCTCGTATGATGATTTGGTTTTGGACAGGAGGTTTAGCGTGAACGGAAGGCTTGATCGGCATGTAGCGATTGTAACCGGCGCAAGCGGTGGCATCGGCGAAGGCGTGGCCCGCGCCTTGGCCCGGCAGGGCGCTGCGGTTGTCGTGAACTTCCATGGCCATGGTGAAGCGGCCAGCGTGATCGTCGCCGATATCCAACGCGTCGGTGGTCGTGCAATGACCGCCCAAGCGGACGTTTCGGATGAAGCGGACGTTGTTCGCTTATTTGACGCAACGGTCGCCGCTTTTGGCCGTGTGGATGTGCTTGTCGCCAATTCCGGAATCCAGAAGGACGCGCCCATAGCCGAAATGACGCTCGCAGACTGGCGGGCAGTCCTCGATGTCGATTTGACCGGACAGTTTCTATGTTGCCGAGAGGCGGTTCGGCGCTTCCGCGCTCAGGATCCATCTCGACGCCCAGCGCGCGCAGCCGGCGTGATCGTCTCGATGAGTTCGGTGCATGAGATCGTTCCTTGGGCTGGTCACGTCAATTACGCTGCCTCGAAAGGCGGCATTCGCATGATGGTCCAGACGCTCGCGCAAGAGGTGGCGAGAGACCACATCCGCGTTAACGCGATCGCGCCCGGAGCAATCAAAACCAGTATCAACAAGCCCATGTGGGATGACAAGGACAAGCTCGCTCAACTGCTGACGCTTGTCCCTTACAACCGCATCGGCGAGGTGGAGGATGTAGCGGCCGCAGCGGTATTCCTGGCCTCTGATGAGGCGGACTATGTAACTGGGACCACGTTGTTCGTGGATGGCGGCATGACGCTCTATCCATCGTTCCGCGACAATGGCTGACGCAGGTCGAAATCCAATCCCTCCTCGTATGCTTGCGGATCATGGTGTGATCGGCAACATGGAGACTGCGGCTCTAGTCGCTTCTGATGGGAGTGTTGATTATCTGTGCTGGCCCTGCTTGGACAGCCCATCGATCTTCGCCGCCCTGCTCGATCCAGAAGACGGTGGATCCTTCATAATAACGCCGATACTCGACGGTGCCCATGCCCTGCAGGCCTACGTGCCCGACACAAATCTGCTCGTAACCCGTTGGCGTGCTGAGGCAGGTAGCGTCGAACTGCTTGATCTGATGCCGCATCCAGAGGCGAATAGCTTGCCGACCCGTTCACTTACTCGCCGCATTGAGGTAACCCGCGGCAAAGTTCGGTTTGTCATGCGCTGCCGACCTCGCCCGGACTACGCCCGCGCGGCCGCGATTGTAAGTGCAACCGATAACGGCGTCGTCTTCGACGGAACCGGCCCTGGCCTCTGTCTTACTGCATCGGTACCGATCCTGCCCGGAGACGGTGAGGCCAGCGCCGATTTCGAGCTAAGCTCAGGCGAGCATGCCTTTTTTGTGTTGCACGAGCAGTGTGTCCCGCAGCCAACTGAGAGCAGCGTCGCAAATGGGATCCAGCAGACGGCTGATGCATGGCGGCGTTGGGCGCACCAGTCCACCTATCATGGCCGGTGGCGGGAGATGGTCGCGCGCTCAGCGCTCGCCTTGAAGTTGCTGACCTCTCACGAGCATGGGTCGATCGCAGCGGCGGCAACGTTCGGACTTCCCGAGGCGCCGGGCAAGACCCGCAACTGGGACTACCGCGCGAGCTGGATACGTGACGCGTCATTCACCATTTACGCCTTCATGCGACTAGGCTTCTACGAAGAAGCCGAACGCTGTCGCACTTGGTTTTCGGGACGTGCGTCAGAGTCTACATCTCGTGGGCTGTTGAGAGTCATGTATTCAATCGACGGCTCAAAAGCAAAGGATGAAGTCGAACTTAACCACTTCGCTGGATATGGAGGCGCAAGGCCGGTCCGGATAGGGAACGGCGCAAATGAGCAAAACCAACTCGATATCTACGGCGAGCTGCTCGACAGCGAGTATCTGGCTAACAAATACGGGACCGCGATCGGGCATACAGGTTGGCGACACATCAGCGATATTGTCGAGCACGTGCGCCGCCATTGGCGCGATAACGACGCTGGAATATGGGAATTGAGGGACAGGGAGCGCGATCTGCTACATTCTAAACTCATGTGCTGGGTCGCGATCGATCGTGCGATCCGACTGGCTCGAAAGCGGTCGCTTCCAGCCTCGCTTGTTGATTGGTCACGAGACCGCGATTGCATCGCTAAGGAGATCTGGGAGAATTACCGTCATCCCGAGCACGGATGGTTCGTTCAGGAGCGTGGTGGCACTGAACTCGACGCAGCGACGTTGATGATGCCGCTTGTTCGTTTTGTCTCAGCGACCGATCCGGTCTGGCTTCGGACACTCGACGCTATTGGGGATCAGCTAACCGATAGCGGTCTTGTCTACCGTTACCGCAGCGCAGACGGGCTCGAAGCCGGTGAGGGTGCATTCACAGCCTGCACTTTCTGGTATATCGAATGCTTAGCGCGTGCTGGGCGCCTTGATCAGGCGCATCTTGAAATGGAGCGCGGTATTCGCTTGGCGAACACTCTGGGGCTTTTTTCCGAAGAGGTGTCAATAACGGGGGAAGCGTTAGGCAATTACCCGCAGGCACTTACCCATCTCGCATTTATCAGTGCGGCGTATTTCCTGGATCGCCGGCTTTCCAATTCTAAGGGGCTTTGGCAGCCGTGATCTGGTGCCTTCCGCAGAAGGTGGTCAACTCTGGTGCGGTGTATGCCTGGGAGTTCAGCCGCGGCGGCCCGGCTGATCCGGCTGCCGGAGAACTGGGCGCCGCCGTTCCCCGGCTTCTTCCTTACCACCCCTCGCGCCGCCAAGTCCGACCGGTGTTCGAGGCGTTTCTCCAGGCCGTGCGCGATGGCTGGCGGGCCACGCCGGGTTAGGAAGAATAATACTCCGGCCGGTCGATGTCGGCGAGCAGCCCGGGCTGGGTCGGCCGCCAGCCTAGCTCCGCCTGCGTCCGCGCGCTTGAACCCGGCGCGTCCATCGCCACAAAGCCGACGAAGCCGTCGAAGTGCTCCTTGGCGTCGTCCGGTGACAACGAGCGGACGGGCACACCCAGCCGGCGACCGATCACCTCCGCAATGGCCCGGTACGGTACGCCCTCGTCCCCCACCGCATGGTAGCGCCCTCCGGGCTGCCCCTTTTCCAGCGCTAGGCGGAACAGCACGGCCGCGTCCAGCCGGTGCACCGCTGGCCAACGATTGCTGCCATCGCCGACGTAAGCGGACAGGCGCTTTTTCCGGGCCACGTCGATCAGCATCGGCACGAAGCCGTGGTCGCCGTCGCCGTGCACGGACGCGCCCGGACGCACCACCGTGGCGCGCACGCCGCGTGGAGCTGCGGCCAGCCCGGCCTTCTCCGACGCGATCCGGTGCGGCGACGGCGAGGCCGGGTCCGGCTCGTCCTCTTCCGTGCCAACGCGGCCCGGCGTCAGGATGGCGACGCCGGACGTGTTCACGAACGGCTTGCCGGTGCCTTCCATAGCGGCGACCATGGCGTCCACGGCGGCTGCATCCGTTTCGCCAGACTTCGCAATGTTGGAGAAGTCGTGGATGTAACCGGTGTGGATCACCCCGTCTGCCGCCCGGGCACCGCTGGCCAGGCTGTCCGGATCGGACAGGTCACCCCGATGCACGTCCGCGCCCATGCGGGCAAGCGCCTCCGCCGCCTCGTCGTTGCGGGCCAGCCCGACCACTTGGTGGCCGGCGCGCATCAGCTCTTGAGCGATGGCGGATCCGATGAAGCCCGTGGCTCCGGTTGCGAAAACGCGCATTTTGCTTCCTTTCCAGACAAGTCGGGGCGGATGATTCCGTCTCGATGACCGGGAAGATGGCTCGACTTCGGACGGTGAACCATGCTTTAAGGTCTGCATTATCGTCGCGATCGTCCGGAAATCTCATGGATCCGCTGTCTGACGTGCTGTCGCTGCTCAAGCCTCGTCGCTACCTGTCGTCCGGCTTCGATGCCGGCGGAGATTGGTCGGTCCTCGTCTCCGAGCATCACGGAGCCATTAAATGCTACGCTGTCGTCCTGGGGCGATGTTGGCTGTCGGTTGAGGGCGTTCCCACGCCGGTTTGGCTTGAGACGGGCGATTGCTTCATCCTGCCAAGTGGCAGACCCTTCCGTCTCGCGAACGACCTGGCTTTGGCACCAACCGATGCCGAGACAGTCTTTGCGGGAGCAGGAAGCGGCGGACGCGCGTCGATGAACGGCGGCGGAGATTTTTCCCTTGTCGGCAGCCGCTTCGACCTCGCAGGTCAAGCCGCGTTCCTTCTTGGTGTCTTGCCCTCTATCGTCCATATCCGGGACGACGCATCCCGCGCGGCACTGAGGGGGTGTGTTGAGCAGATGATGGAGGAGTTGCGCGAACCGCAGCCGGGCGGCTCGCTCATTGTCGAGCACTTGGCCCACATCATGTTGGTTCGAACTCTCCGTGTTCACATCGGGGACGCATCGAAGACGGGCGTAGGATGGCTCTTTGCTCTGGCAGACAAACACATCGGCGTAGCTTTAACCGCCATGCACAACAATCCAGCGCATCGTTGGACTTTGCAGGAGCTTGCGGAGCTTGCTGGCCTCTCGCGATCGATCTTCGCCGAAAGATTCAAGGAGACTGTTGGATCCTCAGCCTTGGAGTATTTGACGCGCTGGCGAATGCTGCTGGCGAGAGACAGGCTGGAGCAGTCTGGTGATCCCGTTTCCCGCATTGCCCCGTCGCTCGGCTACGAGTCGGATAGCGCTTTCAGCGCCGCCTTCAAGCGGGTTATGGGCTGTTCACCACGGCAATATAGCCGCGATCGACGGCTGAACTCAGGACTCAATGATCCATAAGATAACGGTAGCGGCGATGGTAATCGCTGATAAGAAAGTGTGTGCGCATTGGTCGTAGCGCATGGCGATGCGGCACCAGTCCTTGATCCTGCCGAACATGGTTTCGACCTTATGACGCTGATGGCAGAGGGTGGCGTCATAGGCATGTTGAACCTCACGGTTCTTGCGGGGCGGGATGCGCGGCGTGATCCCCTTGCTGGTCAGGGCGGTGCGGAAGCGATCGCTGTCATAGCCTCGATCACCGAGCAGTTCCTTGGCTTTTGGCAAGGCGTCAAACATCAGCTTGGCGCCCTTATGGTCGCTCATCTGCCCTTCCGAAAGCAGCATGACGATAGGGCGGCCTTTGCCGTCGTAAACGGCGTGCAACTTTGAGTTCAGGCCTCTTTTGGTGCGCCCGATATAGTGGGGAACAGCCCCTTTTTAAGCAGGCTGGCGGCTGTCCTATGCGCTTTCAAGTGAGTGGCATCGATCATCAGCCGGTCCGGCTTGCCGCCTTTACGTGCCAATGCTGCGAAGATGCGGTTGAACACGCCAAGGCGGCTCCAGCGGATGAACCGGTTATAAAGCGTCTTGTGCGGCCCATAGTCTGTCGGCGCGTCGCGCCATCGCACGCCATTGCGGATCACGAAGATGATCCCGCTGACCACCCGCCGGTCATCAACCCGCGAAACTCCGTGCGAAAGCGGAAATAGGGCTCGATCCGCTGAAGCTGGTGCTCACACAACAAAAACAAATCGCTCATGATAGGACCCTCCTGCCACCCTTAGAATTACACTTCACCTCGCTAATGCAAGAACTTTAATAGGTCCTGAACCTAGACATTAATCAGTTTGAAGGCCTTTATTTCAATAACTAAAACTCTGTGCTATCGTCAGCGGCGTGTCTATGTCGTTCTTAAAAGTCTAACGATTCAAAGCATTTTTAGACTTTCTCTGACATGGGGCATGATAATTTTAGGTGTAATCACGCCCTAGTCATATTTGGCGATCAATTTTTTGGCTTTATGAACCACTTCGTGGCTTAATTTAAAGCCATGTTGATCTAATCACAATCTGACGCTGCTCTGCTAAGGGCCGTGGCTTCATGTCGCGCAAGCAGCTTCTGGCAGGCAGACTGTTAGTCTCATAAGCTTTGCCCCAATAAATTATGAACGTGACGAGTTTTAACTCGTCGCTTTCTTCTTTTCCCGCAAATCATTCGTCTTTACGTCATGTTTATGCCGCGCGCCACAAAACCACATGGCTTTTTTACGCGTCAAGGCCGATTTTGCTGCGGATGAATAACGACGCAGGAGCGTTTCGTGGGCGATGTGACAGCAATTATTTACGGCATGTTTATCTTTGTGCTGTTGTTTTTCTACGTGCCAGCCTGCGAGAAGGTTTAAAAAATGTTTGATCTCATTCTTGGCAGCGCGGTCTCAGCGTTGCTGTTAGTCTATCTGGTTTGGGCTCTGGTGCGGCCGGAAGATTTTTGACCCAATGCAGTGGTATGGTTCCTGCACGCGCTGCTGATCCTGCTAACATTTTGATCTGGATTAGCGAAATATTCGGCATCCTCGTGTTCATAGGCTGGCTGTCCAATTCTTTGTTGAGCCTCAAAGCTAACGTGAAAGTCTGACATCATGACCTGGCATGGTTGCGCGTATATCACGCTGATGCTTGCGCTTGTTCTTGGCGCGGCGATTCCGCTCGGCGCGTATATGGCGCGGCTATTTGACGGCAAGATCGGCTGGCTCAGGCCGGTCGAGACCGCCACTTACCGAATTTGCGGCATTGACCCGCTGCGCGAGATGGGCTGGCAATCTTATGCGATCGCGCTGCTCTTGCTGAGCCTGACCCATTTCCTGTTGCTGTACGCGATATTGCGGCTGCAATTCTATCTGCCGTTCAACCCGCAGCATGTTCCGGGTATGGCGCCGATGCTCGCCTTCAACACGGCGGCAAGCTTCACCACCAATACCAACTGGCAGGCCTACTCGCCGGAAAGCCAGATCTCGAACGGCGCGCAGATGTTCGGCCTTGCCGTTCATATGTTCATCTCGGCTGCCGCCGGCCTTGCCGCCGCCGCCGCCGTCATGCGAGCCTTCAGCCGCGGCAATCTTAAAACCCTGGGCAATTTCTATGTCGACCTGACGCGGATCACGCTTTATCTGCTGTTGCCGATTTCGCTTATCGCCATGGTGGCGCTGCTCGCTTCAGGCGTGCCGATGACCTTGGCGCCCTATGTCACCGCGCATACGCTGGACGGCGGCACCCAGATCATTGCGCGCGGTCCGGTTGCCTTCATGGAGGCGATCAAGGAGTTTGGCACGAATGGCGGTGGCTTCTTCAACGCCAACTCCGCGCATCCGTTTGAAAATCCGACCATTTTCACCAATCTGCTGGAGAACTGGCTGCTGCTGGTGATCGGCTTTGCCTTGCCGGTGGCGCTCGGCCATATGATCGGCCGCAAGCGGGAAGGTTTGGCGCTTTACGCCGCGATGGCGATCATCCTCGGTTTCGGGATTTTTGGCGCTTATGCCGCAGAGGCCGGCGGCAATCCGCTGCTGGCGCATGCCGGCAATTTGGTGGGCAAGGATGTCCGCTTCGGCATCGCCGCGTCCGCCTCGTTCAACGTCTCGGCCACCGGAACTTCGACCGGTGCGGTGGATTCCTTCACCGACAGCTACACGCCGCTCGCCGGCGCTGTGCCGCTCTTCCTGATGCAGCTCGGCGAGGTTACGCCAGGCGGCGTCGGGTCCGGTCTTTATACCATCGTCATCTTCGCTCTGCTGGCGGTGTTCGTGGCCGGGCTGATGGTGGGCCGGACGCCGGAATATCTCGGCAAAAAGGTGCAGGCCAAGGAGATCAAGCTCGCCATGCTGGCCTTCCTGATTCTGACCTTGTCGATCTTGGGCGGCGCTGGCTTCTCGCTGCTCACCAAGTCGGGGCTGGGGTCGCTGGCCAATGCCGGGCCGCATGGGCTGACCGAGATGCTCTATGGCTGGACATCGGCCACCGAGAATAACGGTAGCGCCATGGCCGGGCTTTCCGCCAATACGCCGCTGCTCGATTACGGCTTGGGCACGGTGATGCTGCTGGGCCGTTTCGCCTTCATGATCCCGGCGCTCGCCATCGCCAGCTCGCTGGCCGCCAAGCCGAAACTGCCTGCCAGCGCCGGTACTTTTCCCACCGATGGCCCGCTCTTCATCGGCCTGCTGATCGGCGTGATCATTATTTTAGGCGGCCTGCAATTCATGCCCGCCGATACGCTGGGGCCGCTTGCGGAGCACTTCGTGCTGGCTGCCGGCAAAACTTATTAAGGCAAAAAACTTCTTAATTTTTTTCTTTGCCCTTTCATGGCTTGAGGACTGCAACATGACTGCCAATGCTGAAACCATCGGCCTGTTCGACCGCGCTATCCTTCGCCGCGCCACCGCTGATTCGGTGCGAAAGCTCAACCCTGTCACCCTTGCTCGCAACCCGGTCATCTTCGTCACCGAGGTCGTGGCAGCGCTAGTCACGATCGTGGCGATCCAGGATATCGTCATTGGCAAGGGCGCGGGGTTCTCGATCACCATCGCGATCTGGCTCTGGCTGACGGTGCTGTTCGCCACTTTCGCTGAGGCGGTCGCCGAAGGGCGGGGCAGGGCGCGGGCGGAAAGCCTGCGCGCCGCGCGCTCCGATACTCTGGCGAAGCTGATCCTTGACCCGCGCGAACGCGCCATTTTCATGCCGACCCCGGCGCCCGATCTGCACAGAGGCGATCTCGTATTGGTCGAGGCGGGCGACATCATACCCTCCGATGGCGAGATCACCGAAGGCATCGCCAGCGTCAATGAAAGCGCCGTTACCGGCGAATCGGCGCCGGTCATCCGCGAGGCCGGCGGCGATCGCAGCGCCGTCACCGGCGGCACACAGCTGGTCTCAGACTGGCTGGTGATCAGGATCAGCGCCGAGCCGGGTAGCACTTTCATCGACCGGATGATCGCCCTGGTCGAAGGCGCCGAGCGGCGCAAGACGCCGAACGAGATCGCGCTGAATATATTGCTCGCCGGCCTCACCATCATCTTCCTGATTGCGGTGGTGACGCTGATCGGTTTCGGGTCCTATTCGCACACCAGGTTCAGCATTCCGGTGCTGGTCGCCTTGTTCGTCTGCCTGATCCCCACCACCATTGGCGGCTTGCTGTCCGCCATCGGCATTGCCGGCATGGACCGGCTGATCCGCTTCAATGTTGTCGCAACTTCCGGCCGCGCGGTGGAAGCCGCCGGCGATGTCGACGCGCTGCTGCTCGACAAGACCGGCACCATTACCTTCGGCAACCGCATGGCGGCGGGCATCTATCCGGTGCGTGGCGTCAATGAGCGCGAGTTGGCGGAAGCGTCGGCGCTGGCCTCCTTGGGCGATGAAACACCGGAGGGCCGCTCCATCGTCACCTTCGTGCGGGACCGTCTGAACATCGCGCCCGCGATGCCGGAGGGCGCGGTCGCGGTGCCGTTCACCGCTAATACCCGCGTCTCCGGGCTTGATCAGGGCGGCATATCCTGGCGCAAGGGCGCGGTGGGATCAGTGCTGACCAATCTCGGCATCGCCACCGCTCCCGCCGAATTCACTGAAGCCGTGGACCGCATCGCCCGCGCCGGTGGCACGCCGCTCGCGGTAGCGGTGGACCGACGGCTGATGGGTGTGGTGGAGCTGAAGGACATCGTCAAGCCCGGCATCCGCGAGCGGTTCGCAGCGTTGCGGCGGATGGGCATTCGCACCGTGATGGTGACTGGCGACAACCGCATCACTGCCGCCGCCATCGCCGCTGAAGCCGGGGTGGATGACGTAGTGGCAGAGGCGACGCCGCAGGACAAGCTGGAGTATATTCGGCGCGCGCAAGGGGAAGGAAGCCTGGTGGCGATGTGCGGCGACGGCACCAATGACGCGCCGGCGCTGGCGCAAGCGGATGTCGGCGTCGCCATGCAGACCGGCACCCAGGCGGCGCGCGAGGCGGGCAACATGGTCGATCTCGATAGCGACCCAACGAAGCTGATCGAGATCGTCGAGATCGGCAAGCAATTGCTGATCACCCGCGGCGCGCTCACCACCTTTTCCATCGCCAACGATATCGCGAAGTATTTCGCCATCCTGCCGGCGATCTTTATTGCCGCCTATCCGCAGCTTGAAGCGCTCAACGTGATGCGGCTCAATTCGCCGGAGAGCGCCATTCTCTCGGCGGTGATCTTTAACGCGCTGATCATTGTGGCGCTGGTGCCGCTGGCCTTGCGCGGCGTGAAGTTCCGCGCGGTGGGGGCGGCGTCGCTGCTGCGGCGCAACCTGCTGATTTATGGCCTTGGCGGCATTATCGCGCCGTTTATCGGCATCAAGATCATCGATATGATCCTTGGCGCCTTTCATATCTTTTCTTGATTGGAACCAGCCATGCTTCGAGAAATCCGCCCTGCTTTATCCCTTGTTGTCTTGTTCACCATCGTGCTGGGATTGATCTTCCCCGCCGCGATTACCGGGCTGGCGCAAATCGTATTTCCTTATCAGGCGAATGGCAGCCTGATCCTGGTGGGCGGCAAGGTCGTCGGCTCGGCGTTGATCGGCCAGAATTTTACCGCGCCGATCTATTTCCATGGCCGTCCTTCGGCGCTGAGCGGCACCGATGCCAAGGGCAAAACCATCCCGACGCCGTATGACGCCTCAGAATCCGGCGCCTCCAATATGGCGCCGAGCAGCAAGACGATGATCGGCAACGTCTCGGGGCGGATCGCCGCTTATCAGAAGGCGTTTGGACCTGGTCCGGTGCCGGCCGATGCCGTAGAATCCTCCGCCTCCGGCCTCGATCCTGACATCTCGCTGGCCAATGCGCTGCGTCAGGCGCCGGCCGTGGCGGCGGCGCGGCATAAACCCGCAGCTTCGGTGATCGCGCTGGTCAACCGGCTAGCGACTGGCCGGTTCCTCGGCTTTATCGGGACGAATCAGGTGAATGTCCTGAAGCTCAACCTTGCGCTTGACGGCAAAAAAGCCTGATGATCGGGCGTAATGGCGCAAACCGCGGACGAAACCCGCCCTGATCCCGACGCGCTGCTCGCCGCGGTGTCGCGCGAGCAGCGCGGCCGGCTTAAAATTTTTCTTGGCGCGGCGCCGGGCGTCGGCAAGACATGGGAGATGCTGGCGGCGGCGCAGCGTAAGCAGAGCGATGGGCTCGATGTTGTCGCCGGGCTGATCGAGACGCATGGCCGCGCGGAAACCGCAGGCCAGGCTGACGGCTTGCCAATCCTGCCACGCCTCGATGTCGCCTATCGCGGCCAGACGCTGCAGGAATTCGATCTTGACGCTGCGCTGGCCCGACGTCCTGGCTTGCTGCTGGTCGATGAGCTGGCGCATACGAACGCGCCCGGCCTACGTCATGCCAAGCGCTGGCAGGATGTGGCGGAGATCTTGACCGCCGGCATCAACGTCTGGACCACGCTGAACGTCCAGCACCTGGAAAGCCTGAACGACGCGGTGGCGCGGATTACCGGCGTGCGGGTGACAGAAACCTTGCCGGACACGGTGCTGTCGCTCGCTGATGAGATCGAGCTGATCGATCTGCCGCCCAATGAGCTGCGCCAGCGCCTCGCCGAAGGCCGGATTTATCGCCCTGACATGGCGCAGCGCGCCTTGACCGGGTTTTTCCGCGAGGGGAATCTGGCGGCCTTGCGGGAGATGGCGCTGCGCCGGGTCGCCCAGCATGTCGACAAGGATATCGCCTCCTATATGCGCGCCCGGGCGATAACCGGCCCATGGCCCGCCGCCGAGCGCGTGCTGGCGCTGGTTGAGCCGGTGACGGCGGAAGCCGTCGTGCGCCAGGCGGCGCGGCTAGCGGAGGCGCTGCGGGCGCCGCTGATCGCTTTTCATGTCGAACGGAAAGAGGCTAGTCCCGGCGTGCAATCGGCGCTTGATCTTGCCGTGCAGCTTGGCGGCGCCGCGGAAACCACGACAAACGCCGATGCGCTGCGGGCCGTGCTCGATCTCGCGGCGAACCAGAATGTCGCGCATATTGTCTTTGCGCGGGACAGCGCGCTTCGCCGGAAACTATTTCATCAGGGGCGAGCATTTTCCTTGCATGTGGTGCCTGATCAGCAGGCGCGGCCGGCTAAGCCGCCGCAACCGCCGCGGAGCCTAGTCAACTGGCGGCCTTACGCATGGAGCCTGCTGCTCATAGCTGCGATCACCGTAATCGGTTTTGCTTTGCGGGCGGTGCTGCCGCAGGAGGCGATGGGGTTTATTTTTACCGCCGCCGTCGTGGCGATGGCGAGCCGGTATGGCCGCGCCGTGGGCCTGGTCACCGCGCTTGGTAGCTTCATTGCATGGAATTTCTTTTTCTTGTCGCCGGTTTTCACGTTTTCGGTGGCCGATCCGCGCGACGTGGTGGCGCTCATCGTGTTCCTCGCCGTCGGCATGCTCACCGGCACCATTGCCGGGCGGTTGCGCGTCGAGACCGAAGCGGCGCGCGGCCGCATCGAGGTGCTGCGGCGCATCGCCCTGTTCAGCCGCAGGCTCAACCGAGCCATCGACGAAGCGGGATTGCGGGAGTTGGTGATCGCTGAAGCCCTCGAACTCGGCAGCGAGGCCGTTGTGCTGATCGCGCGAAACACCCGGCTTGAGGCTTCGGCGCAGCTGGATGACGCGGCGAACGCCGCCGCCGAGTGGGCGTTTCGCAACACCATTCCGACTGGCGCCGGAACCGGCACCTTGCCTTCGGTGCCCTGGCGGTTCCTTCCTTTGAACACCGAGGCCGGCCCATTGGGCGTGCTTGGGGTTCGACCAAAAGCGCCGCTTACCGAGCCGCGCTCCCAGGCGCTGACGGCTTTGGCTGATCAGGGGGCTATGGTTCTGGAAAAGCTGCGCCTGGCGCAGGCGGCGGCGGAACGGCGCGCGCAGGAAGGCAACCAGAAACTGCGCACCGCTTTGCTTTCCTCGCTGTCGCATGATTTGCGAACGCCTTTGACGGCGATCCGCGGCGCCGCGGAAACCCTAACCACGACGCATGACCAGCTTAATGCCGCCGCGCAGGCTGATTTGCTGGCCAGCATCGTGCAGGATACTGAAAGGATGACGCGATTTCTAGCCAATATCACCCGCATGGCGCGGGTAGAGACGGGCGAAATTATCGCGCGTCGGGAGCCAGTTGCGCTCGCTGCGCTGATCGAATCAGCCATCGGCCGCGTTCGGGGCGCCTTCCATACGGCAGTCAATCTGGCATCCGGCGCCGCAACGGTTGATGCCGATCCAGGGCTGCTCGAACAGATTTTGGTCAATCTGCTGGAAAACGCGGTGAAGTATTCTCCCGAAGGTTCGGCGATCACCGTGTCATCCCGCCGCCAGGGCGCAATGGTGGCGATCGCCGTGGCCGATGAAGGGGTTGGCATTGCGGCGGAGGATTTGCCACGTGTGTTCGATAGTTTCTTCCGCGCCGAACGGGGCGACCGGGTGACGCCAGGCACCGGGCTTGGCCTCGCCATCGCCCGCGCCTTTGCCGAAGCGATGGGCGGGAGCATCAGCGCGGCCAGCCCGCGACCCGATCTTCCGGCGGATGGCCTGCCCGGCGCGGTGATCACGCTGCGCTTGCTGGGCGGTCAGGCGGAGCCACTATGAGCATTGTCACCGGCATCGTGCTGGTGGTGGATGACGAGCCGCAAATTCATCGTTTCCTCGCCCCCGCGCTGAGCGCGGCGGGCTACACTCCGCTGCGCGCGGAGTCTGGCGAGATCGCGCTGAAGTTAGCCGCCGAACGGCCGCCCGATGCGATCCTGCTCGATCTCGGCCTGCCCGATCTTGACGGGCAGGAGGTTTTGGCGCGGCTTCGGGGGTTCACCCAGGCGCCCGTCATCATCGTGTCAGCGCGCGACGACGAAGCCGGCAAAATTGCGGCGCTCGATGCCGGAGCCAATGATTATGTCGAAAAACCGTTCAGCCTTGGCGAATTGCTGGCGCGGCTCCGGGCGGTCATCCGCTCGGCCAGCGCTCCCGTGCCAAGCCGCATGATCACCATTGACGATCTGACGGTCGATCTAGGCGAACGGAAAGTGACCTTGGCGCAGCAGGCCATCGCCCTGACCAGCCGTCAATACGAGTTGCTGGTTTTTCTATGCCGCAATCAAGGCAAGGTTTTGACCCACCAGCAATTGCTGAAAAACGTGTGGGGGCCAGCGCATCTGCAGGATATCGAATATTTGCGCGTCTATGTTGGGCAACTCCGGCAGAAGCTGGCGCCGCTTGGCCAGGCGCTGATCGTGACCGAGCCAGGCATAGGCTACCGCATCCGATCGGCATGACGACAGCTAGGCGGGAGAATCCACGGCGATTGCAAACGAACTCGCCAACCGACAAGCAGGGCGACGGATATTTAAGCCTTTATTAACTATATGAGGTCAATAAGGAGTCACTGTAACGATCTATAGTCGAAGCAATGACGGGCTAAGGGACTTTCATGAACAAGGCTGTCGCGAACTCGCCTTCTCAGGCGCCAAATGTTGAGAACGCCGATCAAAAGGCGAGCGTGAAGGTGCCGCTCCTAAAACGTAAAAAAATTGTTTTCGGCGGCATTGGCATCGTATTGATCGGGATTGTTTTCGCTGGGCTTTTTTTCAGCGGCATGCTGCACAAATTAATGGGAGGTCACCAACCAGTGTTACTTGCAGGGCCTGTTTTCGTTAAGCTGCCGGAAATCGTCACGAATCTTAGCGGGAATGACGGCCAGGACTCATACGCCAAACTGAAGGTAACGCTGGAGGTAACAGATTCGAAAGCGGCGAATTTTGTTCGAACGAATATGCCGAAATTCGTTGATGTGTTTCAAACATATCTACGATCGATGCAGCCAGGCGAGCTAGGCGGAGCTTCAGGGACATATCGCCTTAAGGAGGCTCTAATTTCAAGAGTGCGCATCGTGGCGGCGCCTGTTCAAATTCAAGACGTCCTGTTCGAGGAGCTGATTGTCCAATGAACAGAACGCTTCATGAGCGCGTTACTGATTTTAGTGCAACGTTGTTTGCATTTAATTATTGCTATTCCGAGCGCTTACAGCGGTTAAACAACGATAACGAGCCGTTGGCAGGATGAAACCTATAATTTACCTTCCGCTTGCCATCGGCATCATCCTGATACCGTTGGTCTTTGCCATCTTGACAAAGATCAACAAGCTCATCGATTGCTATTGGGAAACTAAAAACAACATTAAGGATGTTCAGGCAGCACTGGAAAAGTTCAAGGATTTGTTCGGCGAAGCCGAAAAAACTCTCATCCTTGTAAAACAGGAAATTGAAGAAGTTCGAAAGTTGTCGGAGGGCAAACTCAATATCGGGATATCAAAAAAAAGTGCTTTAAATTCAAATATTCCCTCCTCTCAAGCGACCCATCAGCCGGTTCGCTACGAACCAGCAAGGATTACTCTTAGATCGAGCAAATCGGAAGATGATTTGAGAAAGTTAATTAATCTCGCTTGAATAGGAGCATGAAATGAAAAATAAAAATTTTTGCTATGTGTTACTGAAAAAGCCTGTAAGACATGCATTTCTCGCCGTTTTAGCGGTTTGCTTTGCTAGCGGGGCCAACGCATCTGCGCAAGTTCAGCCGAATGCCGCCAAAACAACCAGTGCTAAGCTAACCAGTTCTGAAATAAGCAGGGCTGGAGCGCATAAAATTTATCGAACCGACTGGCTTGGCAACGATGCGATCAAACCCGTCTGTACACAAGCGCCAGAATCCTCAGTTAACCCCAAAATTCTTCTAGCTTTACGGAAAAGAGACTTGCAGCTTGATGTTAGGGCAGCCCAGCTAGACAAAAAGCAATCAGCGGTGCTCGCTGCCGAGCGCGTATTGTCGGAGCAACTGAAAGCGCTAGATGTTGTTAAGTCTAAGTTAGAAGAAATAAACGCCAAGCGCAAAGATAGAGCTAACGCTCATCTGCATAATCTTGCAAAAATGTATCAAGTAATGCAGCCGCGCGATGCTGCCCAAATTTTCGACCAACTGGATGATAAACTGGCGGCTGAACTTCTCAAGCAGATGGATATCCGGCACGGCGCCGCGATTTTGGCGGCGATGACAACAAAAAAATCAATCTCGGCTACAGAAGAACTGGCGGGAACACGTCAAGGCGCCGACACGGTTGCATCCTATTCCAGTGCGGCAACACCAGTGCTTAGCGCCCAATGAAAAAGCGACAACGTTTTGTTTGGTTAGTAAAAACAATAGCCGTGGCGGCGGTTGCCGTAAGTTTTTCTTTGTCTTGCGTCAAGGCTTCAGGCACGGTTGCCTCTGGGATGGCCAATGTCCCAGCGCCTAATTCCATTGCGCCTGACGCAGTCGGCATTGCCACGCTTCGTCGTGGACCCATCGGCATGGTGGTGTTTGACGCGGCGCTCCATGTCGATCTCCTGGAACTAGCTTCTCAGCCTGGCTTTACGAAGGCGAAGGTCATTGCTTTGCCGCAAGCCACTGTCCTGCTAATCCCGATCAAACCGGACCAAATTATCGATGTCGCATCGAATATCGCCTCATGGTCAATTGCCATCAAACAGCGGCCCCGCTTTTTTCAAGCCGGCGCGCCTCTGGTCGGACCGACGAGCCTTTTGTTTCCGTTGTCTTCCGCAAGTTCAAGCGTTACGGTTTCTGATCCGGTTAGCGGACAACCATTGCTGATCGGCACCTTGACCGGAGCGGGATCACTTAGAGCCGGCCTGCATGGAGTTGGGTATGCAGTTTTACCGACATGGCGCGGAGTAGCGGTTCAAGCCTTGTCGGACGAGCTTCAGCTCAAACCAGAATCAACAGGATTTAGGCTAGTCAATACAGACGGCTTGGATAGCTCCGCGTTCCCCAAAGAGTCTGCCCGGCAAAATGAGCCTGCGTCCTTAACAAAATCCGTCTTAGGCTTGCCATCGGGTTCTATAAAAGATCTGCGAAACCAACTTTTAAATGCGCAAATGATGCTTGCCGTAGCGCCGCCGCTTGACCGGCTGCCTGCCTCGCTGCAGCTAGCGCGGGTGTTTCTGGCACTGGACATGGGTCCAGAGGCTCGTGGCATCTTGGAGAACGCTTTACGTGACGACCCTGCGTCGAGTGGCAATGTTTTGCGGCAGAGACTGCTCGCCGTCGCAGGAGTTCTCGATGAGCGGCCACAAGAGCTTCTCGCGTTAAATAAAGCCAATATTGGCCACTCCACAGAGATGCAGTTATGGCGTGGCGTCGCTTTAGCTGAACAAGAAGATATCAAACCCGCCGCAAAGTTACTTGCTGAAAGCTTTCTAATTTGCTTGAGCTACCCCAAACCTATCGTTGATTATTTGGCACCGCTTGTAGCGGAAACGCTTGTAGCAGGCAATCAGCTGGCTTCCGCCAAATCTTTTCTTCATGCGCTGCCTCATCAGACAGGTCTCGCTTTGGCTAAGGCTGAACTTCTAGAGGCTGCACATCATCAAGCGGCGGCCTTGGCCGCATATCACAGCTTGCGACAAAGCGCTGACATGCGCGCTTCGGGAATAGCCGCTGGCCGAATCATTCTTATGCGTCAGGCAATGCATCAAATTTCAGCAAGGCAAGCAGCTACGGAATTATCACGCGACCTTTATTTTTGGCGGGGGCCGCGCAATGAGTTGTTGGTTCGCCTTTCACTCGCGAGGCTGCGTCAAAAAGCAGGTGAGTGGGCGGAGGCGCTCCATGGCTTAAAAACCGCCGTCACAGCACTGCCCAAGGACGCAAAACAGTTTCAGCATGAGCGCAGCAAAGTATTTACAGCAATGATCACCTCCGGCGCGGTGAATAAACTCAATCCCATCGAGGCGGTTTCGGCTATTCAAGAAAACGAGGATTTGATTCCGGCCGGCGCCGATGGCGCTCCTATCTTAAACGTTCTGGCGCACAGGCTTTTGGCGCTTGATCTGCCGGGCGCCGCCGCGCCTGTGCTTGAAGATATAGCGCATCGCGCTGAGGCTAGGCCAGATCAAGCGCGTCTTGAGCTTTCGCTTGCCCGTGTTGACCTCCAATCAGATAATTTGCAAGGCGCCGAGGCTGCTCTTGCTCAGGCTGATCTCGAAGATCAATCTGCCGATATGATTACTCAGCGGAATCTATTGCTGGCTGAAGTGAAGGCGCGTGGTGGTAATATGGCAAGCGCTCTTAATTCCATTTCTGCGGCTAAAGACTCGTCGTCTATGACATTAAAATCGCATCTGCAGCTTGACGCTCATGATTGGAAAGCCGCAGAAGTCACTTTGGAGGAACGTATAGACAAGCTCTCGCCGCAGCCGGGAGCATTGCCTGCCGCGTCAGCCAATATCATCGAGCAACTTGCGACAGCGGCGTCAAATGCAGGCGATACGCGGGAATTATTGGCATTGCGCGAGAAATATGGCGATCGCCTCGTGGAAGGGCCACAAAAACATATATTTGATGCCCTAACCACTCCTAAAATCGATCCGAATGTTAGTCTATCGAAAGCACTAAAACAGATATCATCCATTGAGGGACTCAGAGCCGCCATTTTAGAGCCGCCATTTGAGCGTCCATGACAGATCACCCAATTCCTCGAACGCTTGTTCCTTATAAAACATGGCCAGAAACGTGCATCGGGAATGCAAAAATCGTGGATGAACAAGCAGGAATTATCTTGCATTTTAAGGAGCTACCGCTCATAACCCGCCCCCTTGGCCCCACGGGGACACAGCGTGGTGCTGTGTCTTACAGGCTATCACTGGTTGAGGGGGTTCGCGATGAACGCACTTGCCCGACTGGGGATGGTCTCGGAAACTCCGAGCGAAAACCAGACAAAGGCGGTTTCCGCTGCAATCGAGCATAGCATGAAACGTGCTGATGCCGTAGACAGCTTCGTTGGCACTATTTCCAAGGATTACTTCATAGAGAGGGATGGCGTGCGTTTCGCCGGCATGCATTTGCTGGTAGATCTATGGGGCGCTGCGCGTCTTGACGATCCGACGCTGATTGATGCCACCTTGCAACAAGCGGCGTTGGCTGCCGGGGCTACGATCTTGCACAGCCATTTTCACCATTTCTCGCCTAATGGCGGGGTTTCCGGTGTCGTTGTATTGGCGGAAAGCCATATTTCCATTCATACATGGCCTGAACGAAATTATGCTGCCCTTGATATTTTTATGTGCGGCGCCTGTGACCCATATCAAGCCATACCATTACTGGAGGCGGTGTTCACTCCGGAAAACGTTCAGGTCAGTGAACAGCGGCGGGGCCGGGTCGCCTGATTGAGTAGATTGCAATCCAACCATCTGGTCGCGAGGCCAGATGGTTTTCGTTGGAGCGCGTTATGACGACCGATGTATGGCTCAACGAAACGCTTTATCCCGGCTGGGGGCAACGTTTCCTTGTCGAGCGGGAGATCGTCAGAGTAAAAAGCAAATTTCAGGATATTGTGATTTTTGAGACCGCTACTCATGGTCGCGTGATGACTCTCGACGGCATTGTCCAGATTACCGAGGCTGATGAATTTGTCTATCAGGAAATGCTTGCGCATGTTCCTTTGCTGGCTCATGGCGCGGCGCGGCGCGTTTTGATCATCGGCGCCGGAGATGGCGGGGTTTTGCGGCGCGTGCTGATGCACTCGACAGTCGAGCATGTGGTTATGGTCGAGATCGACGGCGAGGTAATGCGCTTGTCTCGACAATATTTACCCGATATCGCCGGCGCCGCCTGGAACGATCCGCGTGCCCAGATTATTGTTGGCGACGGCATTGATTATGTCAAAAACACAGCGGATGACACATTCGACGTCATCATCGTCGATTCGACCGATCCTATTGGCGTGGGAGAGGTGCTTTTTACTGATGATTTTTACCGCAATTGCGCGCGCATCCTGAGTGAGAGCGGGTTAATCGTCAACCAATGCGGCGTGCCATTTATGCAATCCGACGAATTACGCGATACATCGGCTCGCCGAAAGCAGTTTTTTCCCCATGTCACTGCTTATATCGCAGCGGTGCCCACCTATGTCGGCGGCTATATGACACTTGGCTGGGCGGCCAAGGATGCCTCGCTGGCTGGCGTGCCAGCCGATATCATTCAAAATCGGGCGCGGGAGGCGGGCATCTTGAACACAACCAAGTACTGGTCACCAGCTATCCATGTGGCGTCCTTTCACTTGCCGCCTTATATCGCAAAACATCTCTCGTAAGTCTCGGTGGTGGCGAAGCGCAACATTGTCTTCGTCATTGCGGCGATTATTGTAGGCTTAATCTCGATTACCTTTGGTATTGGCGTCACATCCGCCAGCGGCTTGTTCGCGCGTTTGATCGCCGCGCGTCCATGGCTTGCCCTTATCATTTGTCCGCTTGGGCTGGGCTTTATTGTTTTCATCACGCGAACCGTATTCCCGGGCGCGCAAGGAAGCGGGATTCCGCAATCCATGGCGGGGTTGCAGATGCAAAATTCTGCAGACGTAGACAACGTGTTATCGTTACGGATCGCCGCCGGAAAAATTATTCTCACTCTGCTAGGTTTCGCTGTTGGCGCCTCGATCGGCAAGGAAGGCCCCACCGTACAGATCGGCTGCAGCGTTATGAACATCATTGGCCGTCTAGGCCTCGAACGCTCGCACGGTTTGCAGCGCCTGTTGATCCTCGCCGGCGGTGCTGCAGGCATAACCTGCGCATTCAACGCGCCCATCGCCGGGGTGGTGTTCGCTATTGAGGAAATGGCGCGTTCCTTCGATGAGCGGATCTTGCGAGGGCTGCTCCTCGCCGCTCTAGCCAGCGGTGTCACTTTGTTCGCGGCGCTCGGCTATGTTCCCTATTATGGAATTCCAAAAGCTATTTTGCCATTTGGCTATAGCTGGGCGGCGGTTCCCTTGTGCGCCTTGCTCGCCGGCTTTCTTGGTGGAGTTTGGTCGCGAATTCTGATTACGCCGAAGCGTTTCCTGCCGGACTGTATCAGCAGCCTCGCAGCCAATAGGCCGGTCATTTTCGCGGCTTTTTGCGGTTTGCTGCTCGCCGGGCTCGGCATGCTGTCGCATGGTCAGGTCTATGATGCGAGTTATCCACAGGCCTACGCGGCACTCAATGGCACTGATCTGCCGCCGCTTGATTTCGCGCCGCTGAAATGGGCGGCGACTATGGTATCCTATCTGAGCGGCATTCCCGGCGGCATTTTCGCACCTTCATTGGCAACAGGAGTGGGCTTCGGCGCCATGTTCGTGCATCTTTTTCCGCAATTGCCGCTCGGCGCTTTCGCGATGATCGGCATGGCCAGCTATTTTGCAGGCGTTGTGCAATCTCCTTTCACCGCAACGATCATTGTGATCGAAATGACTAGCAACCCATCGATGATCGTACCTGTTGGGGTCGCGGCGTTTATCGGTTCGGCAGCCTCGCGTTTGGTGTGTCCGCAGCCGATCTATCATGCTTTGTCAGCACAGTTCCTGCGGGTTGTGGAGACTAAACAGAAACCGCTCCATCCGCTGCGGGATTGAGTTTGCAGACGAATCCGAGTTGAGCGATTTGTTGGGCAAGGCGATTAGCCTGAGTCTCTGACGACCTGCGACGGAAATGGCTGGCGTCAAGGTCTTGGTAGAAGGCGCCGTCTCGCAGCATGGGATAGACGACGGTCAGGATTGAGGCAGCGACGGCACAAATGCCTTCTTGAGTTCACGCCGGTGCCGGAGGCGTTGAAACTGCGCTTGCAAGTAGCTTTCCTTCGTGCGGCTGGCCGCCCAGGAAGAGTGCACCAGGGTGGTCTTCAGCCAAGCCGCGGCTTTTGCGCAGTTTGTTGGAGCGTCGCTTGCCGGCGCTCTCGTCGCTGCGGGGCATACCACAGCCCAGGAGATCAACTGCCCGGCGATTGGAAACCGCCCGTGTCAATGCCGATCTCGGAGACGATGACCTGCGCGGTCAGGTCACTAACGCCGCGACGGTCCGCAGCAAGCGGACCAAGCGCTGCGCGATCAGCGGCGGATGTGTTGCTATTTTCCCTATTTTTATGTCACTGAAGGTCAGCGCTTGCCGCGCCCTTCACCGAGTAAAGGCCGCACCGTAGTTTCCATCACTACCCTGGAAGCGGCCAAGCTGGCTTGCATGAGGCGATGGCGGAAGCCGGTTTGTTCAATATTCAATGAGGTCGCCGCATTAGATTGAATGAACAGGCCATCCGTCGGCAAACTTTAATTTCCTTCTAAAATAGACACAAGCCATTGAAAAGATTTAATGTCCCCGGCGGGATTCGAACCCACGGCCCCAGGATTAGGAATCCTGTGCTCTATCCGGCTGAGCTACGGAGACGTGTGGCTTTCATAGCGGCAAATAGCGATTTCGTCACGTGGCTGATGGCAGGCCGGACGGATCGAGGCGGTAGCCGCCGCCTTCGGTCAGCAACAGTTTTGCCTGAGCCGGGTCGGGCTCAATCTTCTGCCGCAGCCGATAGACGTGAGTCTCCAGCGTATGCGTCGTCACCGCCGCATTATAGCCCCAGACCTCGTTCAGCAGAATCTGCCGGCCGACCGACTTGCCGTTCGCGCGATACAAATATTTAAGGATCGCCGCCTCCTTGTCGGTCAGCCTTATGCGCTTGTTCTTGATCGGTTCGTGTAGCATCTTCACAGCTGGACGGAAGGTATAGGGGCCGATTTGAAATACCGCGTCCTCGCTATTCTCAAAGCTGCGCAGTTGCGCCCGCAGGCGTGCTAAAAGCTCATTTAGCCGGAACGGCTTGGCAATATAGTCATTGGCGCCGGAATTTAGCCCTTGCACGACATCGGCTTCTTCGGCCGAACCAGTCAGCATGATGATTGGAATTTTGATACCGTCACGCCGCAATTTGGCGCAAAACTCACGGCCATCGCCGTCCGGCAGCCCGACATCCAGAATAATGGCGTCAAAACGCGGGTCATTTTTCGCAAGGGCCGCCTCGGCTTCCGCCACAGTGCCGGCTTCTTGCGGCATAAATTCCGTGCCAGCGGCCATTTGCTCCGTCAAGGTCGAACGCAGGGCCAAATCATCGTCGACAACGAGTATGGGGTGCTGGCTGGTCATATTTGACTTTCCTTCATTCCGTAGCAATCCGATATTCGATAGCGGTCCTGCAAGGCCGGGTAACTTCCATATAGGGCGAGATAAGCAAATCCTTATGGTCCACCTAATTTTCGCCGCCGTTGACGCTCACATGAGCGTGACAGCACATCCCAACGCGCCACATCATATAAGGATGCGATTGTCATTACGCTATGAGTTGCTTCATGGGACCTGTTTCCTCCTTGCTCCATTCTGGTAGCGCCGGTTTCCTGCAAGACCCTGTACTGGGGCCGCCGCGCACCCGCGCCGTGCACCGCGCCATAGCCGATGCGCGCCGGGGCGTGCCGGTGGTGCTGGCGGCGCGTGCGCCATTGATCGTGGCGCCGGCTGAAACCGTCGGCGCGGAGGGGTTGCGTCTAATCGACTTACTCTCGGGAGGTCCCGCGTTGTTGCTGCTGGCGCCGTCGCGGGCGGCGGTTATCCTACGGCAAAAGCTGCCTGATACCGATCCGGCGGTTGCGCTGACTCTCAATCGCCCCTTGATCGATGCGGCGACATTGCGTCGGGCCGCTGATCCGACGCTCGAACAAATCCTGCCGCATTTCGAGCGGGCGTCGGCTCTCCCTGCGGAAGCTCAAGCGGCGCTCACCCTTGGCAAGCTGGCGCGGCTATTGCCGGCGATGGTTGCAGCGCCTATCCGCGCTGGCTGGGCTTCCTTGCCGGCCGGGGCCGATCTACTAACGGTGCCCGCAGCGGATTTGCTGGCCTATCCCACCAATCTTGCCGCGACTCTTATCAAGGTCGCGGAAGTAGCCGTGCCGCTGGAAGACGCGCCGGAGGCGCGGCTGGTTGCCTTTCGCGCCCTCGATCAAGGGATCGAGCATATGGCGATCCTGATCGGCGATCCTTCGGGCGAATCAGCGCCGCTGGTCCGTGTCCATTCTGAATGCTTCACCGGCGATCTGCTCGGCTCGCTGCGCTGCGATTGCGGGCCGCAGCTGCGCGGCGCGATCAAACGAATCGCCGCCGAAGGCGCGGGCGCAGTGCTGTATCTGGCCCAGGAGGGCAGGGGAATCGGGCTGATCAACAAGCTACGCGCCTACACGCTGCAGGATCGCGGTCTTGACACAGTGGATGCCAATCGCGCTTTGGGCTGGCAGGCGGATGAGCGCAATTTTCATATCGCCGCCGCCATGCTGCGCGAACTTGGCCTGCCGCGCATCCGCCTGCTCACCAATAATCCTGAAAAACTCGCGGGACTGGTCGCTTGCGGCATCGATATTACCGAGCGGGTCCCTCATGTTTTCACGCCTAATGGGGTGAATGACGCGTATCTTGACACCAAGGCAAGACGCTTTGGGCATTTACTGTGACGGTGGCGCGTCTCTCCGGCGATGGCTGGCTGATTTTCGACCAGATCCGTTTTCGCGCCGCCATCGGCCTCGCCGGCTTTTCAGATCATAAACAGGAAGGCGATCATGCGACGCCGCGTGGCCTGCTCCCGCTGCGCCGTGTGCTCTATCGGGCGGACCGCGACAGGCCGCCGCGTTGCGCGGCGCCCGTTGAACCGCTCGCCATGCATGATGGCTGGTGCGATGATCCGGCGCATGCCGATTACAACCGGATGATCCGCCTGCCGCATCCGGCGCGGCACGAAGCGCTATGGCGGGATGACGATCTTTACGACGTTATCGGCGTGCTTGGCTGGAATGACTCGCCAGTAATTGCCAAGCGCGGTTCGGCAATTTTTTTGCACGCCGCCCGGCCAGATTATCCGCCCACCGAGGGCTGTATCGCCTTGGCCAAGGCGGATCTGCTTTCGGCCCTTGCTGCTGGCCTGACGGTGATTCAAGCGCTCTGACAAATGCCGGCGACGGAGGCTGCGTCATGCTAGAACTGTCGCCAAACCATCATGGGGCTGAATTGCGGGAATACATTCTCGGCCGAGGCGTGGATAATGTAAGGTCACGGCAAATTCCTATTTTCAGATCAAGTGTCGCGTCATCGCTCTCATACGTTGGGCGCTGTCCCATCGTCGGCTGGTCAGCGGCAAGATTAAGTTTTCTCAGTTTTTGACAAAATAAGCCTTAACTAGACCCAGCTAAGTTTAGTAAGGCAAACTTTTCAGTTTGCCTTACTATGCTATTAAAGCTTGGTATGGGCAAGCAATTAAGCGATGCAGAGGCTGCGCGCGTGTCTGCTTTAGCAGGGGAATTGCGTGTTCTGACGGGCAAGCTAAAGCGGCGGCTGCGCGAACAATCACATCTGGGCGACCTAACATGGTCTCAGATCGCGGTGCTCAGCCATTTGGAGCATGAAGGCGCCGCCACGGTGTCCATGCTCGCGCGGATCGAGGTGTGCGCCCCCAATCCATGGGCGCCACGATTTCCGCCCTGGAAGCAGCAGGGTTAGTAAGCGGCGCGCCGGACCCAGCGGATAAACGACAGATTATATTATCCCTCACCCAGGCCTGCCGGAATCGGGTCGAGACAGGCCGGGCGGCGCGGCAGGACTGGCTGGCCCGGGCTATCCAGACACATCTCGCGCCGGCGGAACAGGAAATGCTCGCGGGCGCTGTCGAACTCCTCAAACGGCTGGCCGATTCTTAATTGAAAGAAAACTGTCATGGCCTTAACCACGCTTGATCGGAACACCGCCCTGATCATCATCGACTTGCAGAAAGGCATCGTCGCTTATCCCACCGCGCATCCCATTGACGAGGTCGTGAAGCGCGCGCGTTCGCTGCCTGTGCGTTTCGCCGGCGTGGCGACCGCAACAGGTGTCGAATCGACTGCGCGCCAGGCTTATGAACAGGGTTTCAACGTTACCCTCGCGACCGATGCCATGACCGATATGCGTCCCGAGGCTCATGATTACAGCATTACGCAGGTTTCCCTCGTCTCGGTAAAACGGGCACAACGCAAGAAATCATCAACCTTCTGGAGAAGAGCGCTTAAGCGTGGAGTGGGCACATGATGCATCCTGTTTCCTCGGCGGCGCCTTTGTAGCAAATGCCATCCCGCATCTGGTCAGCGGGGTGATGGGGATGCCCTTCCAAACCCCCTTCACCAAACCGCCAGGGCCGCAGCGCGACGCATGAGCGATCCGATCAAAGGCACGTTCCGTTCATTGCACGGCTATAACTACCGAGTTTGGGCAGGCGGCGCGTTCGTGTCCAATGTGGGAACTTGGATGCAGCGCATCGCCCAAGACTGGCTTGTGCTCACTGAATTGACGAACCACAACGCCGCTGCCGTCGGTATTGTCATGGCGCTTCAATTCGGTCCCATGCTGCTCCTGCTGCCTTTCACTGGGTTTGCCGCGGATCATCTCGATCGGAGAAAGCTCCTGCTCGGCACCCAGGCGGTGATGGGGGCGCTTGCCCTTTTCTTGGGCATCCTCACCGTCGGTGGACTGGTCCGCTTATGGGAGGTGTATGTCTTCGCGTTTTTGCTCGGCTGCGTCACGGCGTTCGATGCGCCCGCGCGTCAAACCTTCGTTTCGGAACTTGTCGGGGAAGCCGAACTATCAAACGCGGTGGCGCTGAATTCCACCTCGTTCAACGCTGCGCGAATGATTGGCCCGGCCATCGCCGGCATCCTCATTGCCGCGATAGGCTCTGGATGGGTGTTCCTGGTCAACGCGGCCTCGTTTGTTACCGTCCTTTGCGCGCTGGCTCTGCTTCGCGTCGATCAGCTTCATCGGAGCGACAGGCCTGCCCGAACCCGCGGCAGCTTTGCTGAAGGCTTTCACTATGTTTGGCGGCGGCCCGACCTGAAAGCCGTCCTTTTCATGCTGTTTTTGATCGGCACGTTCGGGCTCAATTTCCCAATTTTCATCTCAAAGATGTCGGTCAGCGTCTTTCACGCCGGAGCTGGCCAGTACGGGTTGCTAACATCAGTGATGGCGGCGGGGTCGGTGGCGGGCGCGCTGCTCGCCGCCAGACGAGCGAAACCTCACATTGCCCTTTTGATGGCCGCGGCCGCGCTGTTCGGGTTCGGCTGCGGGCTCGCCGCGATGATGCCCAGCTACGGTTTTTTTGCCATGTCCCTTGTCGTTATCGGCATCGCCGCGCAGACCTTCACGACCTCGACGAACAGCCTGGTGCAGCTATCGACCGAGCCTGCCATGCGAGGACGCGTGATGGCCATTCTGCTCGCCATCGCTTTAGGCGGCACACCGCTTGGCGCGCCGATCGTCGGATGGGTCGCGGACAGGTTCGGTCCACGCTGGGCGCTTGGCATCGGCGCCGCCTCGGGTTTCGCGGCGGCGGCAGTGGGCATTCATTACCTCGTGACGCATCGTCACGCGGGCAGGCTGGTAACGGAAGACGCCTTCGCTTTGGCAGAGCGACCGCATCACCCGGCGCGCAATTGACCACGGCGAATTTTAGGGCCTGCGCGCTTACGCCGTGTTTTGATGATCGCGACGCGTGTTATTCGCTCTTTATGTTCGCGCGCGCCGTCCGCCGACCCGCGCGCATACCAAAACCCACAATCAAGCCGCATAAGTTTAGGTATCAATCAAGCTGGCGCAGCCGATGAGCGGTCAAACGGCGCTCAACTTGATTGGCATCGGCCCTTTGATTAGCGATAACGCCATTGCTAATGCGGCGGTAAAAGCAGCTTCGCGTTCCGGTATGGCAGGCGGCGCCGGTTTGATCGACCAGCACCAACAACGTGTCGCCATCGCAATCGAGGCGCAACTCGATCAGGCGTTGGGTATGACCGGAGGTTTCGCCTTTGCGCCAAAGCTGTTGGCGGCTGCGGCTGAAATAGCAGGCGTGGCCGGTTTCCAGCGTCTCGGCGATGGAGGCGGCGCTCATCCAGGCCATCATCAGCACTTCGCCGGTATCGTGTTGCTGGGCAATCGCGGGAATCAGGCCATCAGCATTAAACCGCAGGGCCGCGGCAAGCGGGGCCGAAAGCGTCATCCGCGGAAATCCGGCTTGTAGAGATCCTGCATCTCATTGGCGCCGCTGGGTGAGGCGAGGCAGGGCGAGGAAGCGCATTCCACCGCCTGTTGGGAACGCAGCATGGTCAGCCCCGCTGCGAGATCGGCGATGAGGTCATCAACATCCTCAAGCCCGATTTGAAACCGGATCATTTCCCCGCCATAACTTGCAGTGCCGGCGGTTCGGATAATGGTAAAGCTTGTCGGCAGCACCAGGCTCTCGAAGCCGCCCCATGAGGCGCCGATGCCGAATAGCCGCAGCGCATCGATCATGGCGATTGCCGCCTCGTAAGAATGCTCGGGTTGCAGGACAATGCCGAACAGGCCGGATGCGCCCGTGAAATCCCGCATGAAGAACTCATGTCCTGGGCAAGAGGGCAAAGCCGGGTGTAGGACACGCCGCACCTCCGGTCGATCCGCAAACCATGTGGCGATCCGTAAGGCATTTGCTGCTTGATGACGCAGCCTTACGTTCAGCGTGCGCGCGCCGCGCAAGGCAAGCCAGCAATCATCCGGCGAGGCATATTGCCCAAGATCAAGCGCGCCGTGACGCAGCCAAGCCCAGTCTTCATCCGTCGCCACGGTAACCGCGCCCAGGATGATATCGGAGTGGCCGCCGATATATTTGGTCAGCGCCTGAATCGATACATCTGCGCCATGCTTGAACGGCTTGAACAGGCCGATGCCCCAGGTATTGTCGAGGAATAGTTTGGCGCCATGGGCGTGGGCGACCCGCGCCAGCATCGGCACGTCCTGCACCTCGAATGTGTGGCTGCCGGGACTTTCAGCAAAAATAACCCGCGTCGCCGGCGTCATCTGGGCGGCGAGGGAGGCCTCATCGATCAGCGGATCATAATAATCCGTGGTGACGCCAAATCGTTGCAAAACCGTATCGCAAAAGCGACGAGTCGGTCCGTAGATTGAGTCGGTTATCAAGAGGTGATCGCCGGCTTTCAGATACGCCAGCAATGGCACCGTTACCGCTGCAAGGCCTGAGCCAACAATTTGGCAATGGGTGCCGCCTTCAATTTCGGCCACCAAATTTTCCAAAGCGAAATGCGTCTCGCTGCCGTACAGGCCATAGATTTCGGTCTGTTCCAGGCGTTGCTTGCCAATTTCCCGGCGTTCGGCGCAATTCGCGTATAATACTGTCGAGCCGCGCACCAGCTTTGGATTAACAAAGCCGTGTGACTTGGTGGGTGTTCTCGCCCCATGCACGAGACGAGTATCTGGATGATCTCGCTTGGTCATGCCGATGTCTCGATCCTAGTGTCGGTTTCGCCGCCCCATTCCGCCCATGATCCATCATAAAGCGCCCCCAGAGGCAGCCCGGCTTGGGCAAGGCCGAGCGTTAACACGGCGGCGGTGACACCGGAACCGCACATCGTCACAATATGGCTTTGCGCGGTCACGCCCGCCTCGGCAAAGCGTGCGCGCAGCATTGCCGGAGATTTCATGATATCATCATTATTCAGCAGCGCAGTGAAGGGCAGAGAGGCAGCGCCTGGATAATGGCCGCTGCGCATGCCAGGGCGTGGCTCCGGTGCCGCGCCGGTAAATCTTGCCGCGGCGCGAGCGTCCAGCACCGTTTGATTTTGCTCGACCAGATTGCGCCGCATATCCTGCAAATCATAGACCATATCGCGGCGAAAGCTCGCCGTGAAATCGCCTGGCCGCCGTGGTCGCGCCGCACCGGACTCGACCGGCAGGCCGCGCCGCCGCCATTCTGGCAGGCCGCCATCCACTACGGCGACATTGTCATGACCGAATACCTTGAACATCCACCAAACCCGCGCCGCCGAAAACAGGCCGCGCTGATCGTAGACGATGACGAGGCTGGCATCTGAAACGCCGAATTCCCGCACTGCATCCGCGAAGGCTTTGGGGTCAGGCAGCATATGCGGCAGGTGGCTGCGACGGTCTGAGATTTGGTCGATATTGAAAAACTGCGCGCCTGGAAGATGGGCTTCGGCAAACAGGGCATGCGCGTTCTGTGGCTCGTTCGGCAGGTAGAACGATGCGTCAAACACCACCGAATTGGATGACGGTAATTCCGTGGCAAGACCGTCAGCCCCAATAAGCGTCTGCATCCAGATTACGCGGGAGCGAGCAGGCTGCGCATTTGCCGCGCTGCCGCAGCGCCTTTAACGGCGTCGCGCCAGATGGTCTCCGCCACGCGCTGATGGGTTGCGACAGCGTCGTCGGCGCCGGTGATCATCGCAACGCCGGTCTGTGCGCCGGGCGCCGAGTCCATCGGGAACGGGTTGATGGCGAGGGTTGCGCGCTCGCGGCCGCGCAACAGCAGGAACGGCCCATTTGGGTCGCTTCCAGAAACCAAGCCGAATTGCAGGCCAATAGGCTCGCTCTCCATCAATTCCGCCATGCGTTCAACCTCGCGTCTGGCGGTTTCCCGGCACGCGGCTCGGACTCGATCGGATAAAGGCAGCAGCGGCGCGATGCCCTCGGCTAGAATTCGGCGTAGCGAATCGGTGGTGAAGACGGCAGTAATGGCGGGACGCCGTGCCACGAACATGCGCTTGCGCGCCGCCAAGGTGCTGATGATCTGCTCAGCGGCGGCGCGCGCCATGCCACGCTCTAGCCCGGCTTGTTCGCCGGCATCCTCGAAAACCTGGGCCAGTGCTGAATCAAACTGATCCGATGTGACAAGATAGCACAGCGCGCCTGAGATTTGTAAAATTTGTTCGGCTGTTTCCTCAAGCTGGCGCATCCGCTCCAGATAGCCGATTGGCCGGCTGTAATACTCGACGCCGATTCCCAATAATGTCAGCGGCGAAATTTTCAGCAGCTCGGCCAGCCGTTTGACCGTGTCGAGCTTGATAACCTCGCCTTTTTCATAGCGATACAGTGCCGCGCGCGACACGCCGAGCCTTGCCGCGATTTCCTCCGCCTTCATGCCGGATTCCATACGATAGGCGCGGAGTTGCTGGCCGATCTCGTTAAAGCGCATAGCTCTGCTGTGGTGCCCCTGATTTTGCTTTAGTAGGCCCAGACACTAACACATCGCTGTCTGAAGCTTAAAAACTTCGTATAGCCTATGCTGTAAGCCAAGATTTATGAAACGACAAGCTATTCCCATTGGATGGTTTGTTGCTCTTGTGGTGAAGCTGTTAATGAAAATCATGACAAAAGTAGAATTTTCTGCCAAGGCGCCGCCAATTCAGGCCCGCCGCCAAACCGCCGAAGCGCAAGGGCGCCTTGCGGAAGACCGCGCGGCGGCATTTTACCACGCAGCGGGTTATACTGTGTTAGCGCGCCGCGCTCGAACCGAGGCCGGCGAGGTCGATCTCGTGGTAGCGGATCAGTCGACCTTGATTTTCGCCGAGGTGAAGCGGCGGCGCACGCTGCTTGCCGCAACGGAGGCATTGCAGCCACGACAGCGCCGGCGCATTGCCGCGGCGGCGGCGATCCTGCTCGCTCGTTACCCAAAATGGCAACGTCCCGATACAAGATTTGATGTAGTCTTGGTAACGGCCCTGGAGATTTTTCACCTTGCCGACGCGTTCCGGGCTGATTGACCGTTCAACTGAGTTCCGCCGTCTGCATGGCTCCTGATTGGCGTTGCCAGAGGCCCGCATAAATCCCGCCGGTCCTCAGCAGAGCCTCATGCTTGCCCTGCTCGATAATGCGTCCGGTCTCGAGCACGATCACCCGGTCCATCCGCGCGATCGTGGACAACCGGTGCGCAATGGCAATCACCGTGCGGCCTTCCATCAGTCCTGCCAACTGCTCCTGAATCGCCTCTTCGACCTCGGAATCCAGCGCCGATGTCGCCTCATCCAGCACCAGGATTGGCGCGTCCTTCAGGATAACGCGAGCGATGGCGATGCGCTGGCGCTGGCCGCCGGAGAGTTTCACCCCGCGTTCGCCGACATGGGCGTCAAAGCCGCGCCTGCCTTCCCAATCCTCGAGTTGTTCGATGAATTCGAGCGCATGCGCTTCGCGCGCCGCCTCGATGATGTCGCGCTGGCTTGCCTCTGGCCGGCCATAGGCGATGTTTTCGGCAATTGAGCGGTGCAGCAGGGAGGTATCCTGTGTCACCATGCCGATGACGGCGCGCAAGCTTTCTTGCGTCACGCGGCTAATATCCTGCCCGTCGATGGTGATGCGGCCAGAGGCTGCATCATGAAAGCGCAAAAGCAGGTTAACCAAGGTGGATTTGCCGGCGCCGGAACGACCGACCAGCCCGATCCGCTCGCCCGGCGCGATGTCGAGCGAAAGCTCGTGCAGCACGCCGCCTTGGCCGCGCGCGGTGCTCCGCCCGTAATCAAAGGACACCGCCTCGAACCTAATCCGACCACGCTGAAAATTGAGCGGAACGGCGTCAGGTCTGTCAGGCATCTGGCGGGGCTGGGCGATCGAGCGCATGCCATCCTGCACCACGCCGACATTCTCGAAAATCGCCGTGACGTTTTGCGAAATCCAACCGGACATGCTGGAAATTTGCCAGGCCATGGGTAGCGCCGTCGCCACCTCGCCAATGCTGATCGCGCCATGATCCCAGAGGGCGATCGCCGTGGCGCCGGTGCCGGCGACCATCATCGCGTTCAGCAGGCTGAGCGTCGAGATCCAACCGGTGACCATCCGTAGCTGGCGGCGGAAGATCGTCGTGTGGTTATCGATGGTTTGCTGGACGAAGGCATCCTCGTCCGCGGCTCTGGCGAACAGCTTGACGGTGAGGATGTTGGTGTAGCTGTCGACAATGCGCCCGGTGAGCGCCGAGCGCGCCTCCGACACGGCGCGCGAGCGCTCGCGCAGGCGGGGGACGAAAAACCGCAGCAAGCTTGCGTAGATTATAAACCAGGCGAAAATCGGCAGAGCGAGGCGCCAGTCGGCGCGGCTCAGCAGAATGATCGCGCTGACGCCATAGACCATGATATACCAGACAGCGGTGGTGGCCGAGACCATGCTTTCGCGCAAGGACGGGCCGGTTTGCATCACCCGGTTGGCGATGCGTCCGGCGAAGTCGTTCTGAAAGAAGGTCCAGCTCTGGCGCACTAGATGCCAGTGATTTTGCCAGCGAATCAGATTGCTCAGGCCAGGCGCCAGCGTCTGGTTGGTGATCAAGTTTTGCAGCACATGCGCGGTGGGCCGCAGGATCAGCAATACGAATGCCATCAAGGCAAGCTGCGGCCAATGCCGGCTCAGGAAATTATGTGGGTCGCCATGCGCCAGCATCGCGGTGATTCGCCCGATAAACAACGGGATCGTGAGGTCGAGTAAAGCGACTGTCAGCCCAGTGGCGAACAAGGCCAGGATCAACCCGCGCGACTGGCCAAGGAAAAACGCATAAAACCCTACCAGCGCGCGCGGCTCGCCGAGGTTTGGCGGCGCCTTGCGCGGCGGCGCGGCGGTGGGGTTGATCAGCCTTTCGAAAAACAGGAACATGAGAATGCGATGGGTCTTTTAGAGAGATTAGGTCAAGCGAAATTGGTGAAAAAGTAACCCTAGCTAGAAATATCAACGCGTGGAACATCTGATGGAAAAATATTGCCATGCGTAACCTGTCGGGCAAAGTCGCGTGACGCCCTGCTCGGATGCAGCGATTGGCAAGTTGCTTCCGGCCTATGCCGAGGAACTTGCATGGCGAAATGGCGGAATATGTCACCTTGCTTGCCCTGTTTGACCTGATCACGGTCGGCGTTTTTGCGCCACTGGACGTTCTCGAATTCCGCGAGCGTCAACGCGGCGACCGGATGATCGGACTGGCGCGATGGCAATATCACCGGGTCCACAAGGATATCACCTATGACCTGGAGGTGGACACAAGCGAAGCGACGCCCATGGAGTGCGCGAGCTTCATAAAGTAAAAGCTCCGGCTTTAAAAAACTTTCTTCTGTGCAAGAAGCTGCGCTTGTTTTAGGCAGCCAGCGCCTGCTCCAACTTGTCCATGCCTTCGTCGAGTATGGCGTCCGACACCGTCAGCGGCACCAGCAGCCGTACCGTGTTGTAGTTCACGCCGCAGGAAATCACGATCAGCCCGGCTTCGCGCGCCCGCGCCAGCACTTGCTTGGTGGTGTCGGCGTCGGGATCAAAGCCGCCGCGCTGCTTGACGATGTCGAAGGCGATCATGGCGCCTGGACCGCGGATGGCGGAAATCGGCAGGGTGTTGTTGCGCTGGCCAAAGGCTTCCAGCCGGATTTTCATGTGCGCGCCGATCACATTCGCCCGCTCGATCAGCTTTTCCTCCTCGATCACCTCCAACACGGCAAGCGCCGCGGCGCAGGCCAGCGGATTGCCCGCATAAGTGCCGCCCAAGCCACCCGGCTCCGCTGCGTCCATAACCTCGGCGCGGCCGATCACGCCGGAGAGTGGAAAGCCGCCCGCCAGCGACTTCGCGACGGTGATCATGTCCGGCTGCACGCCGGAATGCTCGATGCCAAACATCTTGCCGGTGCGGCCAAATCCGGTCTGCACCTCGTCGGCGATCAGCAGGATGCCGTGCTGGTCGCAGAGCTTTCGTAGCGCCTGAAGCAGTTCGGTCGGCGCCGGGATGAAACCACCTTCGCCTTGCACCGGCTCAATTACGATGGCGGCGACGCGCGTCGGCTCGATATCGGCGCGGAACAGCGTGTCGATGGCCTTCAGGCTATCGGCCACGGTCACTCCGAACGGTTCGAAAGGGAAGGGCGCATGGTAAATTTCCGCCGGCATTGGCGCAAATTTGCGCTTGTAGGGCAGCACCTTCCCCGTCATCGCCATGGTCAGCAGGGTGCGGCCATGATAACCGCCGGCGAAGCTGATGATGCCGGGGCAGCCTGTCGCGGCGCGCGCGATCTTTATTGCATTTTCAAGAGCTTCCGCGCCAGTGGTCAGGAAAATCGTCTTCGCGGGCGCGGCGATGGGGGCGATGGCGTTCAGTTTTTCCGCGAGAGCGATGTAGTTTTCGTAAGGAGTGACCTGAAAACAGGTATGGGTGAATGCCTCTAATTGCTTTTGCACCGCGGCAATCACTTTGGGATGACGATGGCCAGTGTTGAGCACAGCGATGCCGCCGGCAAAATCAATATAGCGTTTGCCCTCGGTATCCCAAAGCTCGGCATTCTCCGCACGCGCCGTATAAACCTGATGCGCGATCCCGACGCCGCGCGGCACGGCGGCGTCGCGTCGCGCTTGCAATGCCGATGCTTGCGGATTGAATGCTTTCAGGCTGGCATTGCTGGTCATGCGGCGCTCCTTGTGTCTAGCGGCTGATCGTTAGCATATAAAACTTAGCATGTAGAACTGGAAACCCGGTATTGCCTTGGCGCATGGCTTGCCGGTAGTTTTGCCGAAACCGAGGGAAGGCTTGCAATGGCATTGAATGAACGGCTTGCTCTTGGATCTTCTGGTGGATCGGCCACCACAAGCGGTAGTTTTAGCGCGGCCAGCGCCGCGCCGCAGGGCCAAGCGCTTGATTACCAGATTCAATATAACGACCCTTACGACTATGCCGGCACCTTAGCCGGCGCCATTCGCGCCGATATGGGCGCGGCGCTGCAAGGCTTTCAAGGCGATGTTCATGGCGCCGGCACATTGGCCGTGCAGCTCAACATCGTGGCCTCCAACGCCTCGAATGCCGGTGAACTGGCGGATGGGGGACCTAGCGCTTTGTTGCCGGATGGCATGCTTGACGGGCGGACGCTAGAAACTCCTGCAGCAATTTACGAGCTGAAAACCGGAAGCCATATACTGGGCTATAGCAACGATATGATTATCAATATGCCGTCAAGCGCGCTCGGCGAAATCTACTTCGATCCCAATCCTGCGGCGGGTGACAATATTTCCACCGTCGCTCCCTCGAAATATGACGCCATCACGATTTTCCGCCACGAGCTTACCCATGGCTTCGGATTCATAAGCCTGCGCGACACCAGCACCGGAACGCTAGGATCGATGGAGACCGAATTTGACCATTACAGTTCCATTACGTCCACCGGCGCGGATTATTTCGTTGGCCAGATCGCGGAGGCCGTTTATGGCGCCGCCGTGTCACTCACCACAATTCATAATGGCGAACAATACTCGCATTTGGGGAACGACTTGAACGGTCCGCTCGCCAGCGATCTGATGAGCGGGACGGGCATTAAAAATGGCGTAACGCATCAGGTTTCGGCTCTTGACCTCTCAATCCTTCGCGATATTGGCGTGCCGGAAAGCAACTCGTTTCCTTGCTTTGCAATGGGTACGCGCATCTCGACCGTGAAGGGTGAAGTGCCGGTTGAGGATTTGCGCGCCGGCGATGCGGTTTTGATTCGAGATGGCGGGTTTGCCCCGGTCATCTGGATTGGCAGCAGGCGCATCGACCTTGCCCATCATCGGGAGCCGGAACTTGTGTCGCCTGTGCTGATCGCTCAAGGCGCGATCGGCGAGGCGGTTCCGGCACACGACCTTTTCCTCTCCCCTGATCATGCGATTTGGTTCGATGGAACCCTGATCCCCGCCAAGGCATTGCTGAATGGCTCGACAATCCGGCAGGTGACTCCGAACCTGGTTACCTATTTCCATGTGGAGCTTGCAAGTCACGCAGTCATCCTTGCCGAAGGCGCTCCAGTGGAGAGTTACCTTGATACCGGAAACCGGCGCATGTTTTTACCGGGCACCGTCGAAACGGTGATTCATCCTGAACCCACCGATCACCAGCAAATCATCCGCGAAAAGAATGGCTGCGCTCCCTTTGCGGAAACCGGTCCAGTTGTCGCTGCATTGCGCGGGATCATTCTCCAACGCGCCGCCATTGCCACAACCGGCGACCCTGATTTAGCCATTAGCTATGGCGGTTCCTGTCTTGATGCCGAGTTGATATCGCCAGGTTTGATTGAAATCACTCTGCCGCAAGCGCTAGGCGATCTGGTTATTGCATCACGTAATTTTGTCCCAGCGGAGGTAACGGCTGATCCCCGTGACCGACGGCGGCTAGGCGTGGCTGTTTCGGCCCTTGAACTTCAGCAGAATGATCAATGGCAAAGCATTCAACTTGACGATCCGGCGTTGTTGCAGGGTTGGCACGCGCCGGAGCCAGGTCATCGGTGGACGAATGGGCACGGCGTGATCCCGTCCCGGTCGTTTATTGGCGCCAGGCGATTTCGAATGCGGTTTCAGGCAGCCACGAGCTACCATCTGGCCGCCTGATCATGGTTAAATAGGGGCATAACGCGTTATCCGGCACGGTGATCTATTAAAGATGATTTAGGTCATGCACCTATAAACTAGGTCTCATTTTCGACGAAATGTGATTCAAACACCTCCATGGAATTTGAATCACAGAAGGCAAAATGAAAACCATTCTATGAGTGCGTCAGCTAAATCGTCGCGATTTCCAAATCTGTGACAATCAATCCTGGCTGCTTTCCGGCAGAATTTCGATTGGCACGATAAACATTTTTGGTTGCGTGCCTGGAAAGCTCGGATAGCGGTTCCGTTGCACGCCGGCGAGAGCGGACTGGTCTATCAGCGGGTTTCCGCTGCTTTTATAGACTTTCACAAAGACCAGGCGGCCGCTTGGCAGCACCTCGAACTCAACTACTGTCGTGCCTTGAATATGCAGCATCTGCATAGCCCGGCTGATTGGCACCAGCCGTTCAATCGAGGCGCGTTGCGCCGCGCCATAAGCAGCAGCGTTAAAGGCCGGTTGTGGCGGCGGCTGCGGCACGGGCGGCGGCGGTGGCGGCGGCTTTTTCGGTGGCGGCTTGTGGATGACGATATGCTTCACCGCGGGCACCGGGATTTTGGTTTTCACCGGCACCGGATGATGGATGATCGGATGCGGAATCGGTTTCGGCACTGGGATGGGCGGCGGCGGCGGCGGCGGTTTCGGCAAGGGCTTCGGCGGCGGCGGCTTCGGCAGGGTCACCATATGCACTTCAGTCACCGGAATCACCGGCTTGGGCGGTTTCGGCAGATGCGTTCCCGCATAGATAATGCCGCCAACAATCAACCCGACCAGCACAAAGCTCGCAAGGCTGGCTTGCGGCACCCCAAGCTCATCAGGCTCCCAAGGCGGTATCGCTCCGTTGGTCGTCACGCCACTCATCGGCACCGTCCTTGGTCAAGTGAAATTTCGTGAAAATTTAACATGCCTCCACTGCGTTAACCCGTCCCGCCCCCTCGATGTCAAGCAAAGACTCCGCGATCAACAGGCCTGTCGTGTAAAGCATTTACAACTATGACGGGTACAAACCGCAGGTGTTTCATCGAATGACGATTTGCAGGAATAACTTCATCATTTTAACAGTTGCGGTGCAACATTATGCCGGACATGATGCAGGCTCGCGGTAATTATTTTTAATCCACGGTTTTTGCGGATGCGCCGATCGGCACGCCAAGTCGCCCCGCCTGGTCCTGGATGAACTGCCAGGCCACCCGTCCGGAACGCGCTCCCCGGGTCACCGCCCATTCGACAGCCTCCGCGTGTAGCGACTCCTGGCCGATCGGCAGGCCGAAACAAGCCGCATAGGCGTCGATCATCGCGAAAAACTGCGCCTGGTCGCAGTTATGAAAGCCAAGCCAGATGCCGAAGCGATCCGATAGCGAGACTTTTTCCTCGGTGGCCTCGGATGGGTTGATCGCGGTGGAGCGCTCGTTCTCGATCATGTCGCGCGGCATCAGATGCCGCCGGTTCGAGGTGGCGTAGAACAGCACGTTGTCGGGCCGGCCCTCGATGCCGCCATCCAGCACCGATTTCAGCGCCTTGTAATCAGCATCCTCCCTCTCGAACGACAGGTCATCGCAAAGGATCAGGCAGCGCCTGGTGGTTTCCCTCAACAGCGCAAGCAGTTCGGGCAAAGTCGCGATATCCTCACGATGAATTTCAACAAGCGCGAGTTGGCCGGGATGCGCCTCATTGATCGCCGCGTGAACCGCCTTGACCAACGAAGACTTTCCCATGCCGCGCGCCCCCCACAGCATCGCGTTATTGGCGGGCAGCCCCCCGGCAAAGCGCGTGGTGTTCTCCAGCAGGATGGTTTTCTGCCGTTCGATCCCTTGCAGCAATGTGATCGCGACCCGCGAGACCTGCCGCACCGCCACGAGACGCGACTGCGCGGGGTGCCAAATAAACGCATCCGCGTCATCCAGCCGCGGGCGGGCGGGCGGTGGCGGCGCCAATCGGTCCAGCGCATCGGCGATCCGCGTCAGCAATTCAATCATCGCGATTTCCATCTCTCTTGAAGCACGATCTCTTGAAGCACGATCTCTTAAGCACGTGGCTTGACGCCATGAGGGCGCAAACTATGGTCCGGCAAACTTTATCGCAAGCCAGGATCAATCCATGTTCATCGCTACCGCCTATGCCGCCGATGCCGCCGCCAACACAGGAGGCGGCATGTCCGCCCTGATCAATTTCGCGCCGATCATCCTGATCGTGGTGGTGTTCTACTTTATCCTGATCCGCCCGCAGCAGCAGCAGCAGAAAACCCTGCGCAGCCGGCTATCGCTGATCAAGCGCGGCGACCGGGTGGTCACCGGCGGCGGCATCATCGGCATCGTGCAGAAGGCCGCCGATGCGGCAACCGAAATCGAAGTGGAAATCGCGCCGAATGTGCGGGTAATGGTGCTGCGCAGCACCATTACCACGGTACTGACGGGCGATGACATCAAGCCCGCGACGGTGATAAAGGCGCCGGACGTGAAAAAGCCGGCGAAATAGCTCCCGCCGGCTCCCTTTCACTCAAAACAATCGGCGTTTCAGCCCATCAGATGTTCCGCATAGGCATAATTGGCAATTTTATCGAGCCAGTTTTGCACGTAATCAGGCCGGCGATTGCGGAAATCGAGATAATAGCTGTGCTCCCACACATCGACGCCGAGCAGCGCCTTGCCTTCACCGGTCGCCAGCGGATTGGAACCATTCGGCGTCTTGGCAATGGCAAGCTTGCCGCCCGGCGTCAGCACCAGCCAGGCCCAGCCGGAGCCAAACTGGCCAACCGCGGCGGTCTTGAACTGCTCCTTGAACTTATCGACGCCGCCGAAATCCTCGGTGATCTTCTGTTCCAGCCGCGCCGGCATCTTGCCGCCATCATTCGGCGCCATGGCGGGCCAGAACAGCGTATGGTTCCAATGCTGCCCGGCATTGTTGAACACCGGGGCCATATCGGCCTTGCCGTTGGTGTGCTTGATGATGTCTTCCAGGCTCTTGCCCTGCAATTCCGGGTTTTTCTCGACAAAACCGTTCAGCGCCGTCACGTAGGCCTGATGATGCTTGTCATGATGCAGTTCCAAGGTTTCCTCGCACATGCCTTGACCGGCAAGGGCGGATTTCGCGTAGGGCAGGGGGGGCAGTTCAAAAGCCATGATGGCACCTCCGTTATGACGGGACTGGGACGCGGCCCGAATGCCGCGTCCATCGAATCGCTCGCTGCTTAGCTGTGGATGGCAAGCGGCATCGTCAAGCGCGGTTCCGTGATGGTTGACCCCCGCCTGTTTGAACGGGTCCGGCGGCACGATCCGGACCGGTTCCTCGGCGCGATGTTCGCGCCCGCCGGCCGCCGCGAGCGGCTGATCCTGCTCTACGCCTTTAACCACGAGCTGGCACGGGCGGCGGAGGTGGCCAGCCAGCCGGTAATCGCGCTAATCCGCCTGCACTGGTGGCGGGAGGTGGTGAAAGGCGCCGCGCGATCCCATGAAATCGCCACGCCATTAACGGCAGCGCTGAATGCCGGATGGTTCGAGACCACTGATCTGGCCGCCTTGATCGATGCAAGAGAGGCGGAAACCGCGCCGATTGCCGATGATGCGGCATTTTTCGACTATGTGCGCGGCACGGCGGGACTGCTGGCCAAAATCGCCGGAAAAGCGCTGGGTGTGGAAGATGAGGCGGTGGAGCGCCTCGGCACTGGCTATGGCATCACCGGCATCCTGCGCGCCGCCCCCGCGCTTGCCGCGACAGGCCGGAACCTGCTGCCGGAACGCGCTGACCGGCAGGCTTTGCTTGCCGAAGCGCGAAACCTGCTTGCCGGAACCGCGCCGAAACCGGCACTGCCCTCGGTGCTGCCGGCGGTTCTCGCCCGGCGCGATCTTGATCGCCTGATGCGCGGCGAGGCGCTGCGCCCGCGCGGCCTCGCCGACCGGCTCGCGGTGATCCGCGCCGGGCTTGCCGGACATATCTGAAACCGCGCTTGCCCCTCGTCGCAGTACAATAAAACTGCTATGACCGGCGGATGAGTGACACGACTGATTTGCCTGAAGGCCCGCGCGGCCTCGCCCATATCACCATCGAACAGGAGATGCGCCGCTCCTACCTCGATTACGCGATGTCCGTCATCGTCTCGCGCGCCTTGCCCGATGCGCGCGATGGCTTAAAGCCGGTGCACCGCCGCATCCTCTACGCGATGCACGAAGCGGGCAACACGCCCGACAAGCCCTACCGCAAATCCGCCCGCGTCGTCGGCGACGTGATGGGCAAATACCACCCGCACGGCGACGCCTCGATCTACGACGCCATGGTGCGCATGGCGCAATACTTCTCCATGCGGGTGCGGCTGATCGACGGCCAAGGCAATTTCGGCTCGGTCGATGGCGATCCGCCGGCGGCGATGCGCTACACCGAGGCCAGGCTCGCCGATTCGGCGATGGCGCTGCTCAGCGATATCGACCGCGACACCGTCGATTTCCAGCCGACCTATGATGAATCCGACGATGAACCCAAAGTTCTCCCGGCGGCTTTTCCGAACCTGCTGATCAACGGCGCCAACGGCATCGCGGTCGGCATGGCGACCAATATTCCGCCGCACAACCCTGCCGAAATCATCGACGCGACCTTGCTGCTGATCGAGCAGCCGGAGGCGACGCTCGATGACCTCACCCGCATCGTGCTGGGGCCGGATTTCCCCACCGGCGCCATCATCCTGGGCCGGGCGGGGATCCGTAGCGCCTTCGAGACCGGGCGCGGCTCCATCGTCATCCGCGCCCGCGCCAGCATCGAGGAAATCCGCAAGGACCGCACCGCGATCATCGTCCATGAAATCCCCTATCAGGTGAACAAGACCAGCCTGCTGGAACGCATGGCCGAACTGACCCGCGCCAAGGAAATCGAGGGCATCTCCGACATCCGCGACGAGAGCGACCGCGACGGGATGCGCATCGTGGTGGAACTCAAGCGCGACGCCACCGCCGAAGTCGTGCTGAACCAGCTCTACCGCTTCACCCAGCTACAGACCGGCTTCGGCATCAACATGCTGGCGCTGGATGCCGGGCGGCCGCGCCAGATGGGCCTGCGCGACGCGCTGATGTGCTTCATCGCCTTCCGCGAGGAGGTCATCCTCCGCCGCGCGCGCTTCGATCTCGCGAAGGCGCGAGACCGCGCGCATCTGCTAGTCGGCCTCGCCATCGCCGTCGCCAATATCGACGAGGTGATCCGCCTGATCCGCGCCAGCCCCGATGCCGCGACGGCGCGCGCCGCGCTGATGGGGCGGGATTGGCCGTCTGGCGACGTGCTGCCCTTGCTGGCGCTGATCGATGATCACGGCAACATCGTCACCGATGCCGGCACCATGCGGCTGACCGAAGCGCAAGCGCGCGGCATCCTGGAACTCCGCCTGCAACGCCTCACCGGGCTGGAACGCGACAAAATCCACGCCGAATTGCAGGAAGTCGGCCTGAAAATCGGCGAATTGCTGGAGATCATCGGCTCCCGCCCGCGCCGCCTCGAAGTGATGCGCGATGAACTGACCGCGATACGCGGGCGGATCGCCTCGCCGCGGATGACCAGCATCGAGGACAGCCTCGCCGATCAGGATGATGAAAGTCTTATCGAACCAGGACAGATGGTGGTTACGCTCACCCGCGACGGCTTCATCAAGCGCACGCCGCTGGAACTGTTCCGGGCGCAAAATCGCGGCGGACGGGGCCGCAGCGCCGCCACCATGCGCGGCGATGATATCGTCACGCGCAGCTTCAACGCGCATACCCACCAATACGTGCTGTTCTTCAGCCAGGGCGGCAAGGCCTTCCGGGAAAAGGTCTGGCGCCTGCCAGAAGCCAGTCCCGGCGCCAAGGGCCGGGCTTTAATAAACATGCTGCCGGAACTGAACGGCGACGGCATCACCGCCGTGCTGCCGCTGCCGCAGGATGAGACCCTCTGGGAGAACCTGCATCTGGTATTTGCCACCGCTTGCGGCAATGTGCGGCGCAACAAGCTGGCTGATTTCCGCAATGTTCGGACTTCAGGCCTGATCGCGATGAAACTCGATGAGGGCGACCGGCTGATCGGCGTCGCCACCTGCCGGGATGGCGATGACGTATTTCTGGCGACCCGCCTGGGCCGCTGCATCCGCTTTCAGATCACCGATGACAATCTGCGAGTCTTCGCCGGACGTGATTCATCAGGCGTGCGCGGCATCAGGCTCGGTAAGGATGACGAGGTAATTTCATTGTCGGTGCTCCGCCATGTCGAAGCGGATACCGCAACAAGGGTTGCCTATTTGAAGCATGTTGCCCAAGCGCGGCGCGGCGGCGAGGAGGAGGCGGAATCGGTCATTTTCTCCGAAGGTCCGGTGCCGGATGTTCAGCTTGACCCCGGACAAGTGGCGCAGCTCACCGAATCGGAGGAAATCCTACTGACCGTCACCTCCGGCGGCTTCGGTAAGCGCAGCTCGGCCTATGAATACCGCACCACCGGACGGGGCGGGCAGGGCATTACCAACATCGCGCTGGCCCCGCGCAATGGCGGTGCGGTGACGGCGACATTCCCGGTGCGCGCCGGCGACGATATCATGCTGGTCACTGATGCCGGCCGCCTGATCCGTGTGCCGAGCGATCAGGTTCGCACCACCGGGCGTCAGACCATGGGCGTCACCTTGTTCCGGGTGAACAAGGACGAGCACGTCAACAGCGTATTCACCGTGCTTGAGGAGGCAGGCCCGGAAGAAGCTGGTGCTGAAGAAATTGGCGCCGAAGAAACCAATCCCGGACCGGAAACTGGCGAGAATGAGTAAGCCTGGCGGGCTGGTCGCGCTCTATCCCGGCACTTTCGACCCGATCACCAACGGCCATCTCGACATCATCAGCCGGGCGGCAAATCTGGTTGACCGGCTGGTGGTTGGTGTTGCTGCAAATGTTGGCAAGGGGCCGCTGTTTCCCATCGAGGAACGGGTCGAGTTGGTGCGGGCGGAAACCGTGATGATCGCCGAAAAAACCGGCACGATCATCGAGGTGCGGCCCTTCGCTTCGTTGCTGATCGGCTTCGCCCAAGAGGTTGGCGCCAAGATGATCGTGCGCGGCCTGCGCGCGGTGTCCGATTTCGATTACGAATTTCAGATGGCTGGCATGAATTATCGGCTCAATCAACAAATTGAGACGATTTTCCTCATGGCCAGCGAAACCCACCAGTTCATCTCTTCACGTTTCGTCAAGGAAATCGCCCAGCTGGGTGGTGACATTTCCTCATTCGTGCCAAAACTTACCGAGCAACGTACCCTGGAACGAGTAGAGTTAAAACAATGATTACACGGCGCTCGCTTCTGGTAACGGCCACAACCGCAACGTTCACCGGAGCTTTCATGACTGAACCAACTCAGGCCGCCAACACGGGCGATCTCGCCAATACCATTTACATGGAGCTGCCGGCTGGCAAGGTGACCATTGTGCTGCGCCCAGATTTGGCGCCGCTCGCTGCCGAACGCATTAAAATCTTATCCGGGCGAGGCTTTTATGACGGTTGCGAATTCTTTCGGGTGATCGCGGGCTTCATGGCGCAAACTGGCGATCCGACGAATACCGGCACTCAGGGCAGCGATTTGCCAAACCTGCCAGCCGAGTTCACTAGCAAGGCAAGCTTCCTGACCGGCACTGTCGGCATGGCGCGGACCAATGAACCGAACAGCGCCAACAGCCAGTTCTTTATCGATTTCGCCCCGGCAACCTTCCTTGACAACAAATACACGATTGTTGGTCAAGTGACGGCTGGCATGGATGCGGTAAATGCCATCAAGAAGGGCGACGGTCAAAGCGGCCGGGTCACTGACCCGACCCGCATCATCAAAATGGCGCCAGCCTCTGCCTGAATTTCAACAAGACGACTTGACGAAATAGGGCGGACCGGCTTTCTCCGCCCTGCCAACAACTAATCCAAGAGTTCGTTTGTGAGCCCGTAGCTCAGCTGGTAGAGCACGAGACTTTTAATCTTGGGGCCAAGGGTTCGATTCCCTTCGGGCTCACCAAATATTTTCACAGCCTATCCCGATCGCATTGGATCGTTTTACAATCTATGATCCAGTGAATCGGCTCAATAAGACAAGAACATAAAGTTTCCGATCAGCGTGATCGGAAACTGCTCTGGACGCCATAGGCGGTCGCGGATGCGGTTTTGTCGTTAACCATGCGTTAATCAGGCTGTGCTTAGTCCATGCTGTAGCTGGAGCACGGACACATGGCCAATTTTCGCATTGTCAAGCGCGTCACGCAGGTTGCGCTCGATCTATTGCCTCGACAGTTGCGGGCGCGGCTTGCCGATCGTCGCGCCGCGGTCGCGCTGATCGTTGCAATCGCCGCGCCGTTGCTGATTGGTGTAACGGCGCTTGGAACCGACACCGCCTATTGGTATGGCAGCCAGGAGGCGGTGCAAACCGCGGTCGACGCGGCGGCGTTTTCCGCGGCGCATTTCGCCACGGCCAATACCCCGGCTGCCGTCATCGAGGCAGTGGCTGTCCAGGCGGCCAACCAGGCGGCGAATAATCAGTTTCCTGGCACCAGCCAATGCGCGATCAATCCGAACGCTTGCGAGTTCAATAGCCAGAATCTGACGGCTTCGGTTATTCCTGATTCAACCTATACCGCCGCGCCGGGACAGCCGGGCTGTTACAAGAAAGGCAAGGGGAACGGCGGCGGCGAGATCAAATGCCCGCCATCGCCGCCTGGTCCAGGCGGCGATGATTCCGGTTCCGGAGCCACGTCATCAGCAACCGCTACGGCCAGTTCATCAAGCGCCTCGGTGTCAGTGACAGCCACAATTCCTCAGCCGACCTTTTTCATCGGCGCGCTGATGAATATGAACCCAAATTTACAGCAGCAGGCAGCGTCGATCACCCAGACGAATTATATTCCGCCGGCAAATGATTCTTGCAGCACCCCGACAGGTATCACTTATGTCATGCCGGGCACCAACAATTACGGACTCGGCAGCGGGCATGGCGGCGGCGTCGATTACAGCGCCTGCGGAAGCGTGACGTCGCAATTCACGCCACCGCCGCTGCTTCCGGCGCAAAGCGGCTACCTGAAACAGAGCGCGTTTTATTTAAACGATAATGGAGGTCAAGTTCCGACAACGCCCTCAGGCATACCGACGCAGGCGCCGGGCTGTAACAGCCTTTATGACTCCAGCCAGCCCTCGACGGCTCAAGGCGGCCCGAATACAGCAACGTCTGACGGCATGACAGTTTATTTCGGTCCAGCCACCGCCACTTCGAATGGCCCAGGCAACGGCAAGGGCCCAGGCAAGGGCCCGAAGCAGGACACCACTTACAGTTTCTCGCCGATCATCGTGCAGCCGGGCAGTTCATTTTGCGATACGAGCAATAACTGCACCATACCCGCGGGCGCCTATTGCGGCGGCATCCAGATTAATCCAGGAGTTACCGTTAATTTCGTCGCGGCCAATGGATCGAGCAACTTCCTGATTCTTGACGGAAACCTGGTAATCTCTAGCGATGGCGTGACCTACGGGCCGCAGAATGACCAGAGCGCTGCGTTCTATTTTGGCGGGTCCCTTGTCGGTAGCCTGGTGCAGAACACGCTAACCGCGGTTTACCCAGGCGAGATACAAAACGGCACGCTGGTTTACACCACCACCACGACATCCGTACTACAGAACACTGGCGGCATAAACACGATCGATCAGATATGTCCCGGCGGCGTCGCGCCGCTCAGCTATACCTCGAACTTCACGCCGATATGCCCGGTGATCGATCAATCCACCACCGGAGGACAAACCAACACCAATATAAGCTCCACCCAGACGGTGAACGGGCAGGTGGCACAGGGCTATAGGGGCAATGTCGGCAGCGCGCCGCTGCAACAGGTTGATACCTATGTCACCAAGGTCACGTTCAAGAATGGCGTGCCTATCTATACCCAAGCCAGCGAGACCACGACGAGTTCGGTATGGAACGGCAGCGCCTTCGTGCAAGCCAGCCAGGGCGGGGTGGTGACGCTGAGCATTGCAAGCGCGATCGGCAATAATAGCAATGCCGCGCCAGACGCCGCCTCGAACGATTGTACCGCAAGCTCGTCGGATAACCTGTTTTCTTCTCAGACGCCTGGGAATGCAGGCTATAGTTTCTCTGGCTCGAATGGCCAGGGCTATACCCAACAATCCGATACAATTGCTGTTTGCGGCAAAGGTCCGCAACTGGTTGCCAACCCGACTGGCGCTGAAGTTGTCGCCTCGGGCACATTGACCACCCATGTCTATCTGACGCAGTGAAGGATTTTCAGATTGCGCCGCCGGGCACCCATAGAACATCCGCTGTGCCATGATCGTTCAAGATGCGCGAGAGCACGAAAAGTAGGTCGGACATTCGGTTAAGGGCGCGAACCAGATGCGGATTGATCGGCTCCAGGGCGGCAAGAGCCACGACCTCCCGTTCAGCGCGCCGCACGATGGTGCGCGCCAGATGGGCATATGACGCCGCTGGCGTGCCGCCCGGCACTACAAAGCTTTGCAATGGCGTCAGATCGGCATTGAACGCCTCCAAGCTTTCCTCCAGCCAGACCGAATAGGCTTCGGTGATGCGGAGCCTGGCCCCCGCAGTGCCGGGCACTGCAAGATCCGCGCCTATATCAAACAAATCATTCTGCATATGCGCGAGAACCGGGTCGATCCGCGCATCCTCGGTCATGGCGTTGCCGGACTTGGCGCTGCGCAGCAACCCGATCGCCGCATTGGCCTCATCCAATGCGCCGAGGCAAGCAATGCGGACGGCGTCCTTGCGCAGCCTGGTGCCATCGCCCAGCGAGGTTTCGCCGCCATCGCCGCCGCGCGTGGTGATCCGGTCAAGTTTTACCATGAACAATCCCTCTTTAAGAACGCGACTAATTCACGTTCTAGGCTATAAATCAGCCTGAAACGATTAGGCGCTAAATCACCAAAACGCCGTGATGCTTCGCCTTGCCATCCGGCTCGACGTGAATGGTAATGATCACACCCGGCATCTCGATTTTTAAAGCGGCTTCGATGCGGTCGCAGATCATATGCGCCTCGGCCACCGGCATGGCGCCTGGCACCACCAAGTGAAACTCAAGAAAGCTCGATCTCCCTGCCTGCCTGATCCTGAGATCATGCGCCTCCAGCGCGCCGGTGGCATGATCGCAAACCAAAGCGCGCACCTGCTCACGGATGGCGGGCGGCGGCGCCTCATCGAGCAGCCCGCTGAGTGAGCGCACTACCGTGCGTCCGCCGATATAGGCGATCTGCGCGGCGATGGCGACGGCAATCAGCGGGTCCAGCACCGGAATGCGCAGCAACACGGAGGCAGATAACCCGATAATAATGCCGCTGGTCGTCAGCACATCGGCGAATAGATGCGCAGCGTCGGCGGCGAGCGCCGGATAAAGCTTTGCCGCATTAAAGCGCGTGAGGATGACTGCCCATAGCGCATTGCAAAGCCCGCCCGCCGCGTTGAAGGCGAGACCGATCCAGGGCGCGCGCAAGAGTTGAGGGTTCGGGAAAGCATGCGCGGCACGCTCTAGAATGAGCACCGCCGCGATCAGGATCAGCGCGCCTTCGGCCACTGCGCTAAGCAGCTCGGCTTTGGCGTGGCCATACGGGTGCTCGCGGTCCGCCGGTTTCGCCGCCGTATAGAGCGCATAGAAGGCGAGGGACGAGGCCGCGATGTTGACCAGCGCCTCCAGCGCGTCGGAATAGAGCGCGGCGGAACCGCTGATCCGCCATGCCACCAGCTTCAGCCCGAAAGCGGCAAGGCTGATGGCGATGCTGCCAAGGGCGAAGCGGCGTGGATCCGTCATGCTGCCTGCTCCTTTCCATCACTCCGGCGGCTTTGGCAACGCCGAGCCGTGTTAAAGCGTGATTGTTCAGTCTGAAACGATCAAGCGCTAAAGTCCGAGTGTTCCCCGTATTCCGAACAGGAAGTTCTGTCCCGGAATTTGCAGCCCGTTCACCGGCTCGAAGCGCGAATTGAACAGGTTCCTGCCGGTCGCGAATAGGGCCAATTGCGATGAAATCCGGTAGCTGACGGTGATATCGGCGATAGTGCCCGATTTGGCATAGCCGATACCGGCGGGATAACCCTGGTTATCGGTCAGATAATCGGTAAATCCGCCAATGTAGCGGATCTGCGGCTCGATCGTGAAAGCCGGCAGCGGCGTGATCCGCAAAATTGCCGCGCCGGAATTTTCCGGACGCCGTAGCAGCGGCGCGCCGGTGCCACCATCGCGGGCAACGGTATAGGTATAGGTCAGATTAGTGGAAATCCAGGCGGCGGGCGTCAAAACAAAATCAGTTTCGACGCCATGAATATGCGCAGCGCCGATATTTTGCTCGGTCGCCGAAAATGGCGAAACTTGCGCGTACTCGATCAGTTGGCGGATATCGTTCCTGAAGTAATGCGCCGAGACCGACAGGAAATCTGCCTTGCCGAAGGCGGAGAACACGGTATCCGCGCCGATCTGCCAGCCTCTGCTGCGCTCCGGGCGGAGCGCAGGGTTGCCGGCATAGCCGCCGCTATCAACGCCGTAGAGGTCATAGAGGGAAGGCGCCAGAAAGCCGGTGCCGTAAGAGGCTTTCAGCCGGGTGTTAATGGCGGGCAGCGCATATACTGCGCCAGCGCGCCAGGTGATCGCGCTGCCGAAATTAGTGACATGGTCATGCCGCGCCGCGCCGGTGAGTGTCAGACATCTAAACGCGGTGGTCTGGCCGCCAAGGTGAAACGCCGTGGTGTTCTGTGCCGCGTTGACCGTGGAGAGATAGGGAGCGCCGAAAAAACTTTCGTTGAGGTTCTGGTCGGCGGTGTCGTGCCGGTGCTCGGCGCCGAACACCAGCGCGCTCCTCCGCAACGGCCCGGCATCCGGCAGATGCAGCACGTTATTCCACTGGATGATCGTGCGGTCGCCGCGATAGCCGCTATTCTCAACGAACTGGTTTGGATCGGCGGGATCAAGCAAAGTAAGATACCGCCGGTCATCCTGGATATGCGACAGGTAAAGGCTGGTATCGAGCGCGCCATGGAATAGCCGGCTGTTCACGCCAAATCGGGTGAACACGCTGGAGTCAAAGCCGTTCTCGTATGGATCATCAAAGGCCGGATAGCCGAGATCGGGATAGGTGTAATCGCTGGTTCGCGCCCGCACGATCAGCGAGACGCGGGTGCCGGGAACCACCGTATAGCCGAGATTGAGCGAGCCCATCTTGTAGCGGAACGGATCGCGAATGCCGTTATAGACAGTGAGCCGCCGCGCCAGATCATCAAAGCCAGCTTCCTGGATGGTCGAGGCGGTAAGCGCGTAATCGAACCTGCCGCTTTGCCCGGAAATCGTGGCGCTGGCCTTGCCCTGACCGGGAAAGCCACCTTCAAGATCGTAATCGAGGTGCGGTTTGCCCTGGCCGCGCCGCGAGATCAGGTTGATCACCCCGCCGATGGCGCCGGTGCCGTACAGCCCCGACATTGGCCCGCGCACCACCTCGATCCGCTCGATATCAGCCAACCCGCTTTCACCAAAATTGAAGGGGCCGTTGGACACTGAAGGATCGTTCACCGGCACGCCGTCGCGCAGCACTAGCACATCCTCGGAATTGCTGCCCTCGATAAACAGGCTGGCCTGACCGCCCGGCCCGCCGGACGGCACCACCTGCACGCCCGGCACCGCGGACAGCGCCTGGGTGAGGGTGACATACCCGCGCCGCTCGATTTCGGCGCGGGTGAGGATGGTGACGCTGGCCGGGATATCGGCGAGCGAGGTCTTTACATAGGTGGCGGTCACCGTCTCAATGGGGACAGCGGCAGGCGGCGTTACGTCCTGCGCGAATAATCGCGCCGGAAGCATGAACATTGAGCACAGTGACAGGCGGACAATGCGGCGCATGATCAGGCCTCGATAAGCGCGCGGGCGCCACACATCGCGCGGCGTCCGTCAGTGACAGGGACGACAGAGGCTCTGGGTCGTTATCCCTCTGCTCCCGGTACACCCCGCCCGGACGCGCGCGCATTGTCTCGATGCAGGCCGGTCTCCTGGCTCGCGGGTCGGCAGATCATCCGGCCTTCTCGCCTATGCCCAGGCAATGGCCGATACGGATGATCTTCACCGCTAACAGTTGCGGGGGCAGCCGCAGCTTAGGGTAAGGCAAACATCCTAAACCCCTCCTGCATTCCCGTTTCAGCCCTCGGAGCAACGCTCTTCGGGGCCACCTTCATCTTCTTTCCCTATACGGGCCGCGCGGTGTCGCGCGCAAGGGGCAGCCAGACCAGGCATCTGGTGCCCTGGCCTTCAATGCTGTCGATCAGCAACCGCCCGCGATGCCGGTTGATGATGTGCTTGACGATGGCGAGCCCTAGCCCGGTGCCGCCGACTGCGCGGGAACGCGCCTTGTCCACCCGGTAGAACCGCTCGGTCAGCCGCGGCAGATGCTCGCGCGGAATTCCCTGCCCATCATCGGCAACCGTCACGATAACGCCGCCGGGCGGCAGGCGCGGATCGGCGGCCTGCGCGGCGGCGACGGTGATTTGCCCTTTTGGCCTGCCGTATTTGATGGCGTTGTCGAGCAGGTTGGTGAAGACTTGCGCCAATTGTCCGGCATCGCCGGTAATGCGAGGCAGGTTGGCCGCGATGTCGCGCTCAATGGCGACGGAGGCGGCGCGCCACACCGGTTCCATCCCGTCAATGACGCGGTTCAACAAAGGCGGCAGGTCGATGCTGTCCTCGGGCGGCTGGTGTTCGCCCATCTCAATCCGCGAAAGATGCAGCAGGTCGCTGATCACCAACTGCATCCGGCTGGCCTGCTCGGCCATGATGGCGAGAAACCGCTGCGCCGCTTCAGGATCGTCGGCGGCGGGGCCGCGCAAGGTCTCAACGAAGCCGATCAGGCTGGTCAGCGGCGTGCGCAGCTCGTGGCTGGCATTAGCGACGAAATCGGCGCGCATCCGGTCGAGGCTGCGCTCATGGGTGCGGTCGGCAATCAGCAAGTACAAGGGCGCCGCGTTGCGCGAGTTGCTTGCGTCGGTCTGGCCAGGAGTGGCGGGGCCAGCGGAGATCTGAGCCGCCTTGATGACGATGATTTCGAGATCGCGCATGACCGGCGCCGCTAAGGAGAACGCAACGCGCGTCGGGGCGGTCGCGGTTTCGGCGTTGGTAATAGCGGCGCGCAAGGCAGGATGACGGAGCAGCGCGCTTTCCTCCGCGCCGAACGCGGCGCTGGCCGCCGGATTTCGCCAGGCCACATGCCTGCCGCCCGGCGCGCCGGCGATCAGGAACAGCGCGTCGGGCAGGCGCTCCAGTAAAATCTGGCTTGAAGCGGCGCCATCGGCGAGCTTGGCGCGGCGGCGGCGCTCCACCTGAAGCAGCTGAGCGAGTTCCTGGCCAACTTCCCGCATTTCTGGCAGGCGCAGGCGGATTGGCGCCGGAAGCGCCGCCTGATCTGCGCGGATCGCGCGGATTAGCTCTCCCACTTGGCCGATGTCATCGCCCAGCAGCGCATCCAAGAAAATTGACCATAGGAAACAAGCCAGTATCGACAGCGCCGTGACCCAAAGAGGCAGTAGTTTGGCAAGGTCAAATATGATGAACAGCAAGGCCGGGACCAATCCGAACAGCGCGCCGATGCCCAAGCGGTGCGGACGCAGGCGGCGCGGCAAGTTCAGCGCGAGCATGATATCTAGCTGGTCGGCACAGCCGGAACGACAGGAGGAGCGGCATTGGGCGGTGGCAGAACCGCCGGCGCCGGGGAGACGATCTGCGGGCCGCCCGGCTCTACCTGGAACACCGCGAGGCCGCGGCGCACCTTGCCGTCCGGGTCCAGTTGCAGCAGGCCATCCGTGCCGGTGAAGCCCGACGGATTGGTGAGCACCGGCACGGTATATCCGCCTTCATGCGACGCCAGCACGGCAATGGCCGCGCCGTCAAAGGCGATATCGGCGACGCTGGGCGGAATGCTGCCGCCATTCTGGGTCTGATAGCTCTGCGCGAAAGCGGTTCGCGCCGAAGGATCGGGCGCCGCGTAAAGCGCGCCGCGCAGCGTGCCATGCGCCGCCATGCCCTTGGCATCGCTGGCCCATAGCATTGGCCCGAGCAACTGCACCTGCGGCGGTCCCGATTCATAATAAGGCAGCAGCGTGCCAATCTCCGCAAGCTGCTCGCCGGTCGCGCCAATCAGCAACGTGTCGAAAGGCGGCGGCGGAATCGGCTGGCGGCTTAGCTTGGCCGCCTCGATCTGCCCGGCCTCGGTGTCCAGATCGCGCGCCTTGCGGATTTTTGCCTCGATATCGGCGCCACGGCTGTTGAACTGGCTGAGGCTGCGCACGGTTTGATTTAGGCCGCCAAAGGACTGGCCGAAATAGGCAATCTCAGGCGATGATTCGCCAAGTGTCGCCGCCTCGGCTGTGAGTGCTTGACCCATCAGCGTGCCGAAGGGACTGCGCGGCAGCAGGGCCGCGACGCGGGTGCGTCCCTGATTGGCGGCATAGCTTACCACCCGGCGCACCTGCTGGCCGGGGCTGATGCCGAGCGGCCATAAGCCAGGCGCCGCCAGCGCGCCGTCATTGGTGAAGGCGAGCATATTGATGCCGGCTTGCGCGGCGATCGGCTTGACAGCGGCGGCTTCAGGACTTGTGAGCGGTCCCAGGATCAGCCCGTCGCCGGCGCTGACCGCCGCCGCCGCCGCCGCCGCCGCCCCTTGCGCGGTGCCGCTTGTATCATGCACATCCAAAGGCGGCGCGCCGGGAGCGGCGAATGCAAGCTTGGCGGCATTTTCCATCGCCTGGCCGATTGGCGCCAGCGAGCCGGATAGCGGCAGCAGCAAGGCGACCGGCCCGCTAGCATGACCCTGTTCCGCCAGCGCCGAAGGTGGCGCTGCGCCAAGCGCCGAAGGCGCGGTTGATTGCAATGGCGCTTCACCGGCACAGGAAGCTAAAGCCAGCATGAGCGTAGGCGCAAGGAGCGATGATGAACGACGAAACACGGCGGCCTCTCCCTGAAGTAACGGCGCCCGATCCCGGACGTCCCGCTCTTGTGCTGGTTTCCACGCCAATCGGCAACCTGCAAGATTTTCCGCCGCGCGCGGTCGCTGCCCTACGGGATGCCGATGCGGTGCTCTGCGAGGACACCCGCACCAGCCAAATTCTGCTGACCGCGCACGGCGTCCGTGCGCGGATGGAGGCGCTGCACGAACATAACGAACAAGCGCGCATTCCGGCGCTGATCGCCGCCATGCAGGAGGGGCGGCGCTTTGCCCTGATCAGCGATGCCGGCACGCCGTTGATTGCCGATCCCGGCTACCGGCTCACCCGTGCCGCCATCGCGGCGGGATTATCGGTTTCCGGCATACCTGGTCCTAACGCGGCTGTGCTGGCCCTTGCCTTGTCGGGATTGCCGCCGCACCCGTTTTTGTTCACCGGCTTCCTGCCGCCCCGGCAGGCGGGCAGGCGCAGGGCGCTGGCGAAGCTGCAAGCTGCGGAAGCGGCGGGATTGATCGCGACATTAATTTTTTATGAAGCGCCGCATCGGCTCGCCGCCTGCCTTGCCGACTGCGCGGCCATATTGGGCGATCGTCCGGCGGCGATCGCCCGAGAACTGACGAAGCGTTTCGAAGAGATCCGTCGCGACAGCCTGTTCGGCCTTGCCGCGCATTATGCGCCAAAACCGCCGCGCGGCGAAATCACCTTGGTGATTGGCCCAAAGCCGGAAGCCGTGCTAGCCGGCGAGGCCTTTGATGAGGCGCTGGACGCCGCTTTGACCAAAAAGCTCGCGACGTTCAGCGTCAAGGATGCCGCGGCGCTGGTAAGCGCGGAACGTCAAATCCCCCGCAAGCTGGCCTACGCAAGGGCGTTGATTCTAGCGGGCAAGCCTGGCGTGTCCTAGCGACTCATCCATGCTGAAGTTGGAGCAAAGTCAGCAGCTGGCGGTCAAAATGGAAGGTTAGAACGGAGATGCCGCTGATCGCCACATCCATCGCGATGGCGATGATCAGCGCCTGCCACCATCGCAGCCGCAAGCCGACGCGGATGGTGAACCACTGGAACCACAGACCATAGAGCGCCAGAATCAGAATCGCGCCATCGAGCGCCTCCTCCAGCGAAAGCCCGGTGCGAAGCAGTAACGCGGCGATCATCTGGGCGATCAGCATCAGCGGCAGCACCAGCCAAAATGACCAATTCAGCGCTGTCGCCGTCAGTAGCCAAGTTGCGCGCTTGCGGGTAATCCGGGCGCCGAATTCAATGATCAAGGGCGGGATCAACACGGTGCAGAGGCGCGACAGAAAAATCAGCGCGGCGAGCCGGTAATGGCCGGAGGAGGCAATCAGCCCGCCCGTCACCAACGGAAACGCGATCAGCGGCGCCAGCGAGGCGGAGAAGCCGGTTTCCGTATTTGGGAAATCGGCGATACCCTTGGCATTGCCGCAGGCCAGCCGAAACACGCCGCGAATGATGTTGCCGGGCTGCAGGCGTAGATTGACCTTCTTGCGGTTCATAGGCCTGCCTGTTTCAGTATTTCTTGGTAAATCAAAGTAAGTTGGCGGAGTTGCGCCACCGGTACGCATTCATTGACGCTATGCATGCTGGCGCCGACCAGGCGGCACAGGGCCCGGCGTGACGATTCCGCTCACGCCCGCAAAAGCTCGTTGATCGCCGTTTTGGCGCGGGTTTGCGCGTCGACGCGCTTGACGATCACGGCGCAGGCAAGGGAAGGGCCTGGCGCGCCATCCGGCAAAGCCTTGCCGGGTAACGCGCCGGGCACAACCACCGAATAGGCCGGCACCCGGCCATACAGCACCTCGCCGGTCGCGCGGTCGATGATTTTGGTGGAAGCGCCGAGGAACACGCCCATTGCCAGCACGGCGCCGCGCTCGATAATGACGCCCTCAGCCACTTCGGAACGCGCGCCGATAAAGCAATCATCCTCAATGATCACCGGCGCCGCCTGCAACGGCTCCAGCACGCCACCAATGCCGACGCCGCCGCTGATATGGCAGCGCTCCCCCACTTGCGCGCAGGAGCCGACTGTGGACCAAGTGTCGATCATCGTATCCGCGCCGACCCGCGCGCCGACATTGACAAAACAGGGCATCAGCACGGCGCCTGGCGCGATATAGGCGGAATGCCGCACCACGGCGCCGGGGACCGCGCGAATACCCGCCGCGGCGAAGCGCGCGGCTTCCCATCCGGCGAATTTCAGCGCGACCTTGTCAAAAGCCGAAATGCCTGTTTTCATCACCGCATTGCCAAACAGCCGGAAAGACAGCAGCACGGCCTGCTTCAACCAGGCATGCACATGCCATCCGCTTGCTGATGGCTCGGCGATGCGCACCTCGCCCCGATCCAGCAGATCGAGCGCGGCGATCACCGAATCGCGATCTAGCCCCGCAGTCGCGGGAGTAAGTTGCTCACGACGCGTCCAGGCAGAGCAAACCAGCGGTTCAAGATCCGAAATTGCGCGATTCAAAGATGCGAGCCTGCGGAATTCATTAAGATGGCCTAAAACCCTGTAAAAGAGCCCTCAGGATTGAGATCTGCGGGCGGACCATGGTCAGGCTCGCCTGCCATGTCAACTTTAGCGAAATCATTTGCCGCTAATCGGTTGTTTACTCTTTTCTGCGAATATCCTCGCGCATCCACTCGGCACCATAACCCGGTAGACAAACACTATGATATTTGATGCTCAGCCCAATCTTGACCAGAGAATTAAAGCGGCATGTGACGCTCTGGCGAGCGTGATCGCTGTCGTTGATCCGGAACCGGCCATTACCGCCGCTTGCGCCTTGCTGTCACGGCAACTGAACGGCGCAAGCGTTGTAATCAATCGTGTTGTTCCGGGCGAAGGCCAGGCGGTGCAGCGGACGGAGTGCATCATTGCCCAATATCCGGTCGAGGAGCCTGCCGCGAATGCACCGCGCGAGCCTTGGCCTAGAAGCTCCAACGCCGAGATGCTGGTCGCCGACCTGACCGAGCCTGCGACTCCGGCGACCACCCTTATCGCGCGCCGAGGTCGCCGCGAGGCGTCATTCCATGAGGCGGACCGGCATTTATTCATGGCAATGTCTGGCCAGATCAAGCCGTTGCTTCACCATCTTGGCACTGCCTTATCCCCCCAATTTTCCGGACCGATCGATCAGGAAACGGGTATCTGGACCCTGGGCCGGTTCCTTGAAGAGGCGGCGCGCCGGTTCGACCGTCTGGATATCGAGGATCGCCCCGGCACCATGCTGGCCTTCGGCTGGGCGCGGAGCGATGGCACGGCGGCGCCAGAAGCAAGCAGCATCATCATCCGCGCTTCGGTAGAGGTTCTGCAGGACATGCTGCGCCCCACTGATTTACTCGGCAGGATCGGCCCGTTTCGGCTGGCCGCCTGGTGCGACGGCGTTGACCATCTGATCGCCGCCGAACGCGCGGCGCGCATTGGCGCCCGACTGGATACGCTGCTGGCGCCCTCGGCGCGTCATGTCGCAATCGGCATCGCGACGCGCTGGACCCATCGGCGCGAGGACACGACAAGCCTTCTTGAACAGGCGGGAGCCGCCTTGCTAAAAGCCCGCATCGCCGCCGCGGCAAAGGGTCAATACGTCTCCTATGTCTGGCAGCAATCAGACCGCGTACTATAAGAATATCCTGAAAACTTTTTGGTTCTTTTTATAAAAAGAATAGCTTGTTTGCTCGCCTTAAATCTGTTCACTGGCCGGCTTGACATCAAGAAACCGCTTTAGCAACGCGTCTCCATCGATTTTTTCCTCGGTTAGCGCCATGGCCAAAACCTCGCCGCCGAACACCGAAGGCGCCAGGATCATGTCCGGGTGAACCCGTCGGACGCGCTCCAGGTTGCGGCGACTGCTGACGGCGGCGACTTTTTTTGCTTCGGTGTTCAGTTCCTTAAGCGCCAGAATGACGAACGCATTCTCCGAATCGTCTTCCGATAAAGCAAGCACTGCCTGCGCATGTTCGGCGCCGGCTTGGCGCAGCGCTTCCAACTCCGTCGGATCGCCGAGGACAATCTCTGCTTCGCCGAAACTATTGGTGGTCTCGTGCAGAATGACGATGACCGACTCGCCGCGGCCCAGCAGTTCACGCGCGGTATTATGGGCAAGCGGGCCGTCGCCGCTGATGATAAAATGGTTGACGTGCTTCATCTTGCGCCTCCGCGGGCCGAGTGATTGGTTGATCCGGTTCTGCACCACGGGTCCGATCACCGCGGTCAAGGCGGTTGCAAAAACCGTTAGGCCGAGCACGATGACCGAAATGACGAATAAACGCGCTTCGGGGGTCTTGGGATCGATGTCGCCGTAGCCGACGGTGGACATTGTCACGATGGAGAAATATAGCGCGTCCGGCAGAGTGGCGATGGCCGGCGTGAAGCCGGCGCCCAGCAAAAGCGAACCAAGAACCGCATAGACCAGCAGCAGGATTATGGAAGCCACGGCGAACAGCGTGCCGGCAGCGAGGGATGAACGCTTGAAGCCGTCGCGCGCCAGTAGCAAAATAACCAGCAGCACCGTGATATAAATAATCTGCCAGGTGAGCAGCGAACCGATTGTGTCATGTACCGCGAGGATCAGCTGAACGAAGGTGATCAGCAGGGCGGAGAGCCAGGCCAGGCGCGAGCGGGCCAGCAGGCCCAGCGCGATCAGAATCTGCAATATGCCGACCACCGCGGTGGGCACGCCTACCAGGATCAGTTTCGGCATATGCCCCGAAATCGGGTGCAGCGCTGCCACCATGCTATTCAAATTGAGATGAAGAAATTTCGCAAAGAAATTGCGGATCGCCGGAAGCAAGGCAAAAGCGCCGGCGCCGCCGACAGCGACGGCCAGTGGCACATGAGGAAACCACAGATCAAGCCGCCCCCGGCGATAGACGCGCCGGGTCAGCACCTGAACGTTTCGTCCTACGGCAACCAGCGCCCTACGCATGGACAATCATTCAGGCAATCTTGATTTCAAACCGCTCAATAACGGTGTTGGCAAGCAGCTTGCGCGCCATTGTCGCCGCGGCTTCATGCGCCAAGGCAGGATCATCCTCCGCCAGCTGTAGCTCGATCACCTTGCCGACACGGACCTCGCCAATCCCAAAAAATCCAAGAGTTTCAAGCGCATGGCGGACTGCCTTGCCTTGCGGGTCGAGCACGCCATCCTTGAGCATCACCGTCACCAGCGCCTTCATGCCGCGTTTCCTTCGTTGGTCAATTCGAGATACGTCGGCTATTGCATTATTTCCGGACCGCGCATATCGCGCGAACCGGCTTCAGGCAGGATGCCGAGCCTTTTGGCGACTTCCTGATAGGCCTCCTCGACCTTGCCGAGATCGCGGCGGAAGCGGTCCTTGTCCATTTTCTCGTTGGTCTTGGCGTCCCAGAGCCGGCAATTATCGGGGCTGATCTCGTCGGCCAGCACGATCCGCATCTCGTCCTCTTCCCAGAGCCTACCAAATTCCACCTTGAAATCGACCAGCGTGATGCCGACGCCGAGAAACAGCCCGGTCAGGAAATCATTGATCCGCAAGGTCAAATGGATGATGTCATCCATATCCGGCGGCGCCGCCCAGCCGAACGCGGTAATATGCTCCTCCGCCACGATTGGGTCGCCCAGCGCGTCGTTCTTGTAGTAATATTCAATGATGCTGCGCGGCAGCCTGGTGCCTTCGGCGATGCCTAATCTTGTGCTCATGCTGCCCGCCGCGACATTCCGCACCACCACTTCGATGGGGATGATCTCGACCTCGCGGATCAACTGCTCGCGCATGTTCAGGCGGCGCACGAAATGGGTGGGGATGCCAATATCGGCCAATTTCAGCATCAGAAATTCGCTGATCCGGTTGTTCAGCACGCCCTTGCCGGTAATCGTGCCCTTTTTCTGCGCATTAAAGGCGGTGGCGTCATCCTTGAAATACTGCACGAGCGTGCCGGGTTCGGGTCCCTCGAAGAGGATTTTCGCTTTGCCCTCGTAAAGCTGGCGGCGTCGGGCCATGGCATCACCTCATGATCAGGCACGCGATGCGGAGATCGCAGCGCTTTCGGAAGCGCCTGATATACCGGGCTGGCAAGGTTTGCGCCATGCCTGTTGCCAAGCAGCAGGGAAGCCATACGGGAAATTTTATTCGTCGATCGCTGAGCTATAACAGACGCATGGAAACTCCCGCGGAAATAAGCACGTTCCCGATCTGGCGCACCGCCATCTCCGGGCTGTTGGCGATGATGGTAGGGCTGGGGATCGCCCGGTTCGGCTTCACCCCGCTGATCCCGGCGCTGGCAAGCGCGCGCTGGGTCTCGACCCCGCAAGCCGTCGATCTGGGCGCGGTCAATCTGTTCGGCTACTTGATCGGTGCCGCCTGGGCGCGCCAAATGCGGACGCGCGTCGCGGTGCGGCAAGCGATCATCGGGCTGATGCTGGTCACCACGCTGTCGATGCTGGCCTGCGCGCTTGATTGGGGATTCTGGTGGTTCGCGCCCTGGCGGCTGATCTCCGGCATTACGGGCGGGCTGCTGATGGTGATGATGGGGCTGGCGGTCATCGCCCGCGCCCCGGTGGCGCGCCGCGGCGCCGTCGGCGGGCTTACCTTCGCGGGAATGGGCGCCGGGCTAACCCTGTCCGGTTTCCTGATCCCGCCCTTGCTGCGCTTCGGCCTGCCGGTGACATGGCTGGGCCTGGGCGGTATTTGCCTGATCGCCACCGCCATCGTGGTAATGATCCTGCCGCCGGGCCATATCGAGGCGGCGCAAGCCGCTCAATCAAAATCCATGAAAACCACCAAGCCGGTGCTCTGGCTGAGCATCGCCTATGGCCTCTGCGCCATCGGCTTCGTGCCGTTCATCCTGTTCTGGTCCAGCTTTATCGCCACCGGGCTAGGGCAGGGCATCGCGGCAGGCTCGGCCTTCGCGGCGCTGATGGGAGTCGCGGCGATTTTCGGGCCGCCCATCGCCGGACGGGCGGCGGACCGGTTCGGCTTTGGCCCGACGCTTGCCATCGCCTATTTCATTATGGCGTTGGGGGTCGCCTTGCCGTTGGGTTTCACAACACCCGCCGCCCTCGCTTTATCATCCATTGGCGTCGGCGCGATCAGCATGGCGACCGTGGTGCTGACCTCCGGACGCATCGCCGAACTGGTGCCGCCGGCCCGCATGGGCGCGGCCTGGGGCGCCGCGACCTTGGCCTATTCAGCAACGCAAGCAGCCTCTGGCGCGGGATTTTCGGCGCTATTCCGGATCATCGGCCTGTACGCACCGCTCTTCGGCATCGCGGCGCTGGCGCTCCTGATCGCCGGATTGCTGACCTTGCGCACCGCCTGGAGCGGCGTCACAACAAAAACCGAAACCGTCTCGTCATGAAGTTGCGGCGTGAACCTGGAGGTCCGGGCCGGAATCGAACCGGCATACGCGGATTTGCAGTCCGCTGCATCACCACTCTGCCACCGGACCTCGTAACAGGCGACAAGGCGCTTATCATGCGCGCTCCAGGTCTTGGTCAAGCCCCGGCTTTTGCCGGATCGCCGGCAACGCCTTATAGAGCCACATCCTGAACCCGAACCAGCAGCAGGATAAGGCGCACCGATGGCCCGCATGGATCAGCCAATCCCCGAAGCATTCTATCGCGAAGCGCGTAATTTCATGGTCGACTGCCAGATCAGGCCGAACAACATCACCGATCAGCGGCTGCTGGCAGCAATGCGCCGCCTGCCGCGCGAAAAGTTCCTGCCTCCGGCGCTGGCGTCACGCGCCTATTTTGACGAGGATATCGAACTCGGCCATGGCCGGTTGATGATGGCGCCGCTGGCAATCGCCCAGCTGGTTCAGCTTGCTCGCCCTCTTTCCGGCGAACGGGCGCTCGTTATCGCCGCCGGAACCGGATATGGCGCTGCGCTGGTTGCTGCATGCGGCGCCGAAACCTGGGCGCTGGAGGAAGACCAAGCCCTTCATGCCCTCGCCGTTGCCGCGCTTGCCGTGCATGAGCCACGCGTGCATCTCGCCACGGGATTACTGGCCAAAGGCTTGCCAGGCTACGCGCCGTTCGACCTGATCTTGCTGGAAGGCGGGGTTGATCGGTTGCCAGCACAATTTGTTGCTCAATTACAGGTTGATGGACGCATGGTAACCGTGCTTCATGAGCGCGGGCTTGGCCGCGCCGTCATCGCAAGGCCAAGCCCAACGGGATTCGCATATCGCGCCATTGCCGATTGCCGGGCGCGCCTGCTCGCCGCGTTTCGTCACGAAGCGGATTTTGTCTTCTAGCGTTCAACGGCGGGATGATCGCCAACGTCTGATTGAGCAAAACCTTAGAGGATTGCCCAGCCTACCATGCTGAGAAACCCAACACGCCGCCGGATGACTCAAATCCTCGCCGGCTTGTCATTCATCATAACGCCGCTTGCATCCACCCATGCGGCGGTCGAGCGGGATTCCCGTCCGGCAACGCTGATGCAAGCGCTAGCGGAAGCCTATGCCAACAATCCGACCCTGCAACGGCAGCGCGCCACTCTGAGGGCAACAGACGAGAATGTTCCCGCAGCGTTGGCGGGTTGGCGGCCCACAGTCGAAGTGCAAGGCACCGCCGGGCGGCTTACCGGTGAAACCGAGCAAGCCTTCACCAGCACGAATTTCCTTGGCCAGCCGGTGCTGGCGCGCAGCCTCTACAGCCAGACCCGCAATGAAGCGATCGGTCAAATTTCCGTGACCCAGCCTTTATATCGTGGCGGCGCGACGGTGTCCGGCGTCCACCAGGCAAAGAACGGCGTCTATGCCGGCCGCGCCCAGCTTCTGGCGACCGAGCAAAGCGTTTTTCTTGATGTGGTCACCGCCTATGTCACCGTGGTGACGGACCGGCGAATCCTGGCGCTGGACCAGGCTAATCAGCAGGTGCTGCGCCAGCAGGCGCATAGCGTCGGGCTGCAATATCGAACCGGCGCGCTGACCATGCTTTCGGTGGTTCAGGCAAGAGCCTCCTATGCGCAGGCCAGGGTGCAGGCCGATGTGGCCGCAGGTAATTTACGTATCGCCGAATCGAATTTTGTTCGCCTGGTCGGTGCCCCCCCGGCGCACAATCTTGCACCGCCCCAGCCTCTCGATCTGCCGGTAAAAACCGAAAATGCTGCGGCGCATCTGGCGGCCATCAACAATCCGGCCTTGATCAGCGCCTTGTTTAGCCAAAGTGCTGCAAAGGACGCGGTTGATGTGGCGATTGCCAAGCTGGCGCCGCAGCTTTCGCTGCAAGCCTCCGCCTTCGACCAATCAAACCCTAGCGGCCCGCATTCGCGCTCCACCGGCGGCCAATTGCTCGCCAATCTGACGGTGCCGCTCTACCAAGGCGGTTCGGAATATGCGGCGATCCGCCAAGCTCGTGATACCGAACAGGCGCGCTATGCCGCGGTGGTCGAGGCGCGTCGCACGGCGGTGCAGCAGGCGATGCAGGCTTGGGAAGGCCTATTGGCATCCCGCGCCGCGGTGATCAACAGCCAGGATGCCATCAAGTATAACACCATGGCTTTGGATGGCACCGAACGGCAGGAGCTGGTCGGCAGCCAATCCCCCCTTGATGTACTCAACGCGCAGGAAGCGCTGGTCAGCACCGAGGTGCAGCAGGTGCAGAATGTCGCCAACGTGGTGAACGAATCCTATACCCTCGCCTCGGCAATCGGCAGGCTGACGGCAGTTGATCTGAACCTGCCGATAGCGCGTTATAATGACGCGCAATATTATCAGGCGGTGAAGGATGCGCTGTTCGGCAACGGAAATCTCGCTTATCAGAAGGCGGGCATCGCCCCCAATGGTGACCTTTTGCGCCGGAGTCCGAAATGAGCAGTTCGACCGACAATCTGGGCCCTGATCCGTCGATGGACGAAATTTTGTCATCGATTCGGCGGATACTGAAAGAGGATGAGCGGCCTCAGCCCGAAGCGCCAAGCGCCGAGGCGCCAGCCGCTCAGGCGCCTCATCAGCCGGAATTTAGCTCAAACGCGTCACGGCTGGATACCGCTTCGCCGCAGGATGAGCCAAAGGAATCGGTGCTTATTCTTGACCCGTCGATGATGGTGCCGGAAGTGCGAGCCGATTTCCCGCCAACCGCCTCTACCAGATCTCCACCCTCGGCGGCCAACCTGTCTTCAATGCCGGGTCCCTCTTCGGCGCCATCCCCCTCTTCACCGCCCGCGCCATTTTCTGCGCCGATACGGCCCGCCGCGCCGCGACTCCCGGCCGCGCCGCCATCCGGTCCCGCCAGGCAAGCGCCGCGTCCGGCATCGTTGCCACCTGATGAGCTTCTCGGCGAAACCGCCGCCGAATCAGCCTCGTCGCATCTCGGCGCCTTGATGCGCTCCATTCCGCTCGATCGCGGTGCCGCGATCTCCCATGCGGGCCCGACGCTTGAGGATGTCGTGCGTGACGAGTTGCGGCCATTGCTGCGCGGCTGGCTCGACACAAATTTGCCGCCGCTTGTCGAACGCATCGTTCGCGCCGAAATCGAGCGGCTGGTTGCCCGCACGAAATGATAGGCTTGATCGTTTAATGCTTGACAAGAAATTCGATGCCACCGCGGCCGAGGCGTCGCTGTACAGTCTATGGGAATCCTCGGGCGCCTTCGCCGCCGATCCTTCGCGAAACGCAAAGCCGTTCACCATTATGATCCCGCCGCCTAATGTGACGGGCCGGCTGCATGTCGGGCACGCGCTCACCATGACTTCGCAAGACCTGCTGATCCGCTTTCAGCGGATGCAGGGGCGCGACGCGCTGTGGCAGCCTGGCACTGATCATGCCGGCATCGCCACGCAACTTATGGTCGAGCGGGCATTGCAAGCTGAAGGCGCTACCCGTCAGTCCATCGGCCGCAATGCGTTTCTCGACCGGGTGTGGCGTTATAAAGACGAACAAGGCGGCGAAATTACCCGCCAACTGCGCCGGCTCGGCGCTTCGCCAGATTGGTCGCGCGAGCGCTTCACCATGGATGAGGGGTTGTCACGGGCGGTCCGCGCCATCTTCGTCCGGCTTCACCGCGAAGGGTTAATCTATCGCGCGAGGCGGCTGGTCAACTGGGACCCCGCCTTCCAGTCGGCGATCTCCGACCTTGAAGTCGAAATGCGCGAGGTGAAGGGCAAACTCTGGCATATCCTCTATCCGATTGAAGGCAGCGACCAGATGATCGCCGTCGCGACATCGCGTCCCGAGACAATGCTTGGCGACACTGCTGTCGCCGTGAATCCCGAGGATATGCGTTACCAGCATCTTATCGGCAAGTTCATCATCCTGCCGATCACCGGACGGCGCATCCCGATCATTGCGGACGAGCACTCCGACCCGGAAAAAGGCTCCGGCGCGGTGAAAATCACGCCCGCCCATGATTTCAACGATTTTGCCGTGGGCCAGCGCCATGGCCTGCCGATGCTTTCCATCCTCGACAAGCAGGCGCGCGTCACGCTGGCGGAACTCGATACCGCTTTAGCAGATCCTTTCCTCGCGACGCTGGGTGGAAAGGACCGGTTCGAGGCGCGGGAGGCCATCGTCGCCTATTTGGAAGCGCGAGGCTTGCTCGATCATGTCGAGGCAATATCCCATCAGGTGCCGCATGCTGATCGGTCTGACATGATGATCGAGCCTCTGCTCACCGAGCAATGGTTTTGCAACGCCGGAGAACTCGCCAAGCCGGCCATTGCGGCGGTGGAGGAGGGGCGCGTCGCTTTCGTGCCGAAGCAGTGGGAAAACACCTATTTTGCCTGGATGCGCAATATCGAGCCCTGGTGCATCTCCCGCCAGCTCTGGTGGGGGCACCGGATTCCGGCCTGGTATGGGCCGGATGGCGCCAGCTTCGTGGCCGATGACGAACAAGGCGCTATGGCACAGGCCGAAGCGCATTATGGCCATGCGGTGGCGCTGCGCCAGGACGAGGATGTGCTGGATACTTGGTTCAGCTCAGCGCTCTGGCCCTTCTCCACCTTGGGCTGGCCAGAAGCCACGCCGGAGCTTGCGCGCTATTATCCTGGCGACGTGCTGGTCACCGGCTTTGACATTATCTTCTTCTGGGTCGCCCGGATGATCATGATGGGGCTCTACGTCATGCAAGACGTGCCGTTCCGCACCGTGCTGATTAACGGGCTGGTGCGCGACGAGCGCGGCCAGAAGATGAGCAAGACCAAGGGCAATGTGATCGACCCGCTGTCGCTGATCGACGCTTATGGCGCGGATGCGCTGCGCTTCACGGTGGCGGTGCAAAGCGGCGCGGGCCGGAATATCAAGCTTGGTCCGGCGATGGTGGAAACCAATCGCAGCTTTGTCACCAAATTATGGAACGCCGCGCGATTTTGCGAGATGAACAGCGCCACGCCAGTGGATGCCGTGCCGGAGCCGCGCTTCAATCCCGCCGACGCTAAACTGCCGCTCTCGCGCTGGATACTTGATGCGGCCGCCCACGCCATAGCCGAGGCCACGGCGGCGCTGGAAGCGTACCGGTTGAACGACTACGCGCAGGGCTGCTACCGTTTTGTCTGGAACGATTTCTGCGACTGGTTCCTCGAACTCGCGAAGCCCGGGTTCATGACCGAGGACGCGGCGGAATTGCGGATGGTGGCGGCGCATGTGCTGGACTTGATCTTGCGCCTGCTGCATCCTGTCACGCCTTTTGTCACCGAGGCATTATGGGATCAGCTCGGCTATGGCCCGGCGGGTTCGTTAATCCGCGCGCCCTGGCCCGAGCTGATCGACGTTGCGGACGCCGAGGCGGCGCGCGCCGAATTATCTTGGGTGATCCGCCTGATCTCGGAAATTCGCGCGATTCGCGCCGAGATGAATGTGCCTGCGGCCAGCCAAATCCCCGTTTTCCTGCACGACGCCTCGGCTGCGACGATCGACCGGGCGATGCGTTGGCGGGATGCGGTGAAGCGGCTGGCTCGGGTCAGCGAAATTGGGCCGCTTGCCCAAGCGGTTCCCAAAAACGCGGTGCAGGCGGTGCTCGACGAAGCGACGCTGGTATTGCCTTTATCCGATCTAATCGATCTGGCTGCCGAGCGCGCAAGGCTTGCCGCCACGCGCGTGAAAACGCTTGGTGAGGCCGAGAAAATTTCCCGAAAGCTGGAAAATACAGATTTTGTCGGCCGCGCCCCGGAGGAAGTGGTGGCGGAAAACCGCGAGCGGCTGGCGGCGGCGCAATCTGAGATCACTCGGCTAGACGCGGCTTTAGCCCGGCTGAATTAATGCGCAGCGCCAGCAAGGCTGGCGCCGCCAAAATCAGCGCGCATCCATCCCAAACCAGGAATTCCAGGTTATAGGGCAGGGCGATCACCGCATCAACGAGCGCGCCGAGAGCCAGAAGCGCGCTTGGCAGCCAATCCTCCCAACTCTTGATCGTTGGCAGGTCATTTACAGCGAGCCGCCATGCGGCAACGACCACCGGAACCGCGAACACTGCGAAGGGCGCGTCCCGATAGCGGCCATCGAACACCAGCAGCGCCTGGATTACTGTAACGGTGAACAGAAACAGGAACCACAGCGTATCAAAGCTATAAAAATTCCATTGAAGCGGTCCGATGTTTCCGGTGATCGCCCGCCGGATTGCTTGGGTGATTTCGCGACTTGACGAATAGGCACTAGCTCTGTCGGCATGAAAATTCATGCGGCGCAAGGCTAGATAGGCAAGCGCGGCCTGAGCCGGAAGATTGATCGCGGCGCAGATGAGCAGTGACCGGTCATACAAAACGTGCCAGGTGATCGCGCAGGCATAGACAAAGGCGTTGGCCATAGCGAAGGCGAAGATGAGGGAGCGGACGCATTGCGCGCCGCTGGCCCAGGCGAGCAGGATCGCCAGTGCGATGGCCGCTCTCGCATAGGCTGACCAGAATGGCATTTCGACAACCGGCCCGTTGAGCGAAAATTTCAGCCGCCGCGCTGCGTTCCAGATGCCCCAATTGGCGCCTGCGATGCCTTCATCATGATATTTCCAGTTCTGGTCGAAGGCCTCGATCAAATTATAATCCGTATGATCAGCGGCGGCGAGGGTGATGAATTTACGCAGGAAAATCGCCTCGTTCACGCGAGACGGCGCCGCCGCGCCGCGCCAACGGCCGCGGCTCGGCCAGCCGGTTTCGCCGACCGAAATCCGCTTGTCTGGAAAGCCGCGCGCCGCGCGCTTCACGGTCTGGCCGATTCGCGCGATGGCATGATCAACGTCCACGGGATGGTTCTGCCAATAGGGGAGCAGATGGATCATCACGATATCGACATGCTTGGCGACAGAGGGAAACTGGAACCAAAAGCTTGCAACGTCCGCGTAAGCGACAGGCTGCGTTACATGGCTCCTAACATGATCGATCGCGCGGATCAGCGCCTCGGGCGGCAGATCCCGGCGCAAGAGCACCTCGTTGCCGACGATCACCCGCGTGATGGTGCGCGGATGCCGGTTCGCTTCGGCAATGCCAGCGGCCATTTCGCCTGCGTTGTCTTGCGGATTAGAACTCAGCCAAATGCCAAGCCATACCTTCAGATGGGCGTCGCGGGCCAATGCCGCGATGTCGTAATCGCCCTCTCGCGCCGAATAGGTGCGAATGCCATCGGCGTGTTTCGCGATCAGCGCGAGGTCTTGCGCCACCTGTTCAGCGCTCGGAAAATCCTTGGTTAGCGGCGACTGCCAGGCGCGGTAGGGCGCATACGAAACCGAATGCAGCCGGGCCTCCGGCATGGTGGCCAGCGCCGCTTGCGGACGGTTCGGCATATACCAAAGTAACAGCGTTAGAAGCGCCGCAAAAATCAATGTCGATGTGGTGGCGGCGACCCGCATATAATTCATTGGCTGGGCTTACAAACGCCGTTGCGCGATGCAAAGCGCCGGAGCAGGGAGCGGAAGATGATTGATGGTCTCGATGACGATGCGATCCGGCATATCCTCACGACGACCAAGCGGATTGCCCTGGTCGGCGCTTCGGCAAACCCGGCGCGGCCTTCCAACGAGGTTATGGGGTTTCTGATCCGCCAAGGCTTTGAGGTAACCCCCGTTAACCCCGGTCTTGCCGGACAACGCCTGCATGGGTGCGACGTCGCCGCCACTTTGGACCGTGCCACGCCGCTCGATATGGTCGACCTGTTTCGCGCCTCCGCTAATGTAATGCCGGCGGTCGAAACGGCGGTGCGGCTTGGCGCCGTGACCATCTGGATGCAATTGGGCGTTATCAATCATGAGGCGGCCATACTCGCGCGTCGCGCCGGAATGGCGGTAGTGATGGACCGTTGCCCGAAAATTGAAATGGCGCGTCTCGGGCTCAGGCGCGGGTAATCGTGGGCGCTAGCCCGCGCTGCATGAATACCAGATCGATCCAGCCGCCGAATTTGAAACCGACATCGCGCAGCATGCCTACGCGCTGAAAGCCAAGGCTGGAGTGCACGCCAATCGAACCGACATTCTCTGAATCGCCAATCACCGCAAGCATTTGCCGAAAACCGCCGCGTTCGGCATGCTCGATCAGCGCCGCGACCAGCGCCTTGCCGACGCCTTGGCCGCGCACGTCATCGCGCACATAGACGCTATCCTCGGCGGTGAAGCGGTAGGCGCTGCGCGGACGAAACTGAGTATAGTAGGCAAACCCTAAAATGCCTGATGCATCGGTAGCCACCAACCACGCCCAGCCCGCGCTGACGATATCTTGATAGCGTTGGATGATCGTCTCCAATGGCGGCGGCGTCTCCTCAAAAGTACCAGTGCCTTCCAGCACATGATGCGCGTAGATGGCTTGGCACTCGGCGAGATCGGCGAGATCGGCTTGTTTTATCTCCATGATCGCTGCCTAGCCTAGGCCCGATTGTTACGCAACGATTGAGGCCGTGGCAGGTTTTTTTCCAAAAGCACTTGCCAAGCTGGCTGACTCGCGCTTAGTCGCGCCTTAGGTAACAAGATGTTTAGGTGATTTTAACCATTCTGTGGTATTAAACTTCTAGTAGAAGTCTTGTGCTTGATCCGCGTTATCCAGCAACGTCCGGTAAATCTGATTGCCACTGCAATAGTTTCGAAAGGGCGCCCTGCCTGATGAGCAACACGGATACTCTTCACGAAAGTGGCGCAACCGGTCAGCCCCATATCCGCGTCGCCGCGGCGATGGCGGTTGCGCGGTTTCATGGCGTCAACTTGGATCCGCAGGCATTGCGCCTTGATGGCGTGGATATGGCGCCGTCCTCGCCGCATCTTGTGGAATGGCTGCGCGAATCAGGCCTATGGGCGCGCGGCATCCGGATTTCATGGCGTCAGCTGATGAAATTGGAGACCACCTCGCCGATTATCTTGTTGCTGAAGGATGGCGGCGCCGCGCTGATGGTGGCGCATGATAAGGAACGCGGTGTAGCCTTGATGCGCGACCCGGCAAGCTTCCGGCCAGGTTCGCCGCAAGGCGCGCCGCCGGTAGCAGTCGATGAGGTTCAGCTCCAGCAGGTTTGGGATGGCGCCGTTATGCTGGTGCGCGGCACCCGCGAAGGCAAGGACGCCGAACCAGCGTTCAATTTCGGCCTGCTGACCCGCATGGTGCTGATGGAAAAGCGCATCCTGCGGGATGTCGCCCTTGGCTCGATCACCATCACCATCCTGCAGGTGCTGCCGATCCTGATGATCATGGTCGTGCTCAATACGGTGATCATCTATAAGAGTATCAACACGCTGATTTTGGTAACGCTGATTTTCGTGATTGCAATCGTGTTCGAGGCACTGCTGACCTGGGGCCGACGATTAATGCTGGTGATCCTGTCCACCCGGCTCGATGCCCGGCTCAATCTGATGATTTTCGACCGGCTGATGACCCTGCCGATCGAGTTCTTTGAGCGCAACCAAGCGGGCGATGTCACCTATAAAACCCAGCAAATTTACCGGGTGCGGGATTTTATCACAGGAAGGCTGCTCTCCACCTTCATCGACATGTTCATGGTGATGCTAATCCTGCCGATCCTGTTCTATCTTGATGCCTTCCTTGCTTGGACCGTGCTGATCGCGGCCAGCATTATCGGGTTGATTATTGTCGCCTTCCTCGGCCCGCTGGCTCGGCTGACCGGCAAGATCATTCAGGCGGAATCCCGCAAGGGCGCCACTATGGTAGAAAGCATTTACGGCATTCGCACGGTGAAATCGCTCGGGCTGGAGCCGGTGCGGGCCGAGGAGTGGGATGAGCGGGTGGCTGAGACAAGCGGACTTTATCTGCAGATGGGCCGGCTCTCCAACTGGCCAATGGCGCTGACCTTGCCGTTCGAGCGCTACACCCAGGGCGGTGTGCTGCTCTTAGGCGCCTATATCGGCATCACCTCGCAAAACCCGTTGGCGCTAGGAGGGCTGATCGGCTTCATGCTGCTCGGCGGCCGCGTCGCCGGGCCGCTGGTGAGCTTCGCCCGGCTGATCCAGGATGCGCAGGAAGCCCGAGCCGCGGTCGCCATCGTCGGGTCGGTGCTGAACCGGCCCACCGAACGGCGTGCGTTGACCACGGGCTTAAGGCCGCGTTTCGAGGGCGCCATCGAGTTCGAGAATATCACCTTTACCTATGAAGGCGGCAAGGCGCCAGCGCTGAACAAGGTAAGCTTCTCGATTCCGGCGGGAACCATGCTGGGCGTGGTAGGCCGTTCAGGATCGGGAAAATCGACGATTACCCGGCTGTTGCAAGGCATCAACCGCGAGTATTCGGGCGCGGTGAAAATCGACAATACTGAGTTGCGCGAGATCAATTTGCGGCACTTACGCAAAAGCTTCGGCGTGGTGTTGCAGGATAATTTCTTGTTCCGCGGCCCGGTGCGGGACAACATCATTGCCGGACGTCCTGGCCTTTCCTTCGAGGATGCCATCCGCGCGGCGCGCCTCGCCGGCGCCGAGGAATTCATCGAACGCCTGCCGCAAGGCTATGAAACCTGGATCGAGGAAGGCTCGCCCAATTTATCAGGTGGCCAGAAGCAGCGCCTGGCCATTGCCCGCGCGTTAATCGCCGATCCACGCATCCTGATCCTCGATGAAGCGACCAGCGCGCTGGATCCGGAGAGTGAGGCGCTGATCAACGCCAATCTGCTGCGCATCGCGCGGGGACGCACTATGGTCATCATCTCGCACCGGCTGGCCTCTCTGATCGATTGCGACCAAATTCTGGTCATGGACAAGGGTGCCACCATTGATTTGGGCAAGCATGACGAGCTCGTCGAGCGCTGTAGCGTCTATCGTCATCTCTGGCTGCAACAGAATCGCCATCTGAATCCGGAAGGTGGCCGCCATGCGCCGATGCCGGTTATCGCGCAAGGTGATTGAAATGAGCCAATAGAATGGGCATGATAAAGCTGCGCAAAGCGGAGGCGGCTCCCGAGGGGGATGGCTTTGTAAATACCGGTGAACTGGCCGGCGCGCCTTTGGCTTTACTTGAATTTCAGTCGCCGACAGCGGCGGTGATTGCGACGCCGGTGCCACCGGTTGCACGTTCCACCACAATGCTGGTTTTCAGCTTGATCGTTTTGCTGCTGATCGTGGCGGGCACCGTGCAAATCAGCAAAGTGGTCTCGGCGCAAGGCGAGCTGGTCTCCACAGCGCCTACCATTGTTTTGCAGCCATTTGGCACGGGAATTGTCCAATCGATCGCCGTGCATGAGGGCGAGATTGTTCATAAGGGCCAGCTGCTGGCTCGCCTGAACCCAACTTTCGCCAGCGCTGATTTAATGGCGCTGACGGCGCAGGTCAGCGCGCTTCGCGCCGAACAGGCAAGATTGCGGGCGGAAGCCAGCGGCACACTCTACAGGCCGGAGCGACCAGACGCTTACCAGGTATTGCAGGCAGCAATTTTTGCGCAGCGCCGTGCCGAACGTATCTACACGGTCGAAAACTACAATCAAAAAATCGCCGAATTGCAAATGATTGTTTCGAAAAGCGAACATGAAGAGGGCTTTTATAAAAAGCGTGTCAATGTCGCCCGGGCGGTTGAAGGAATGCGCGAGACATTGCAGCGTCTGCAGGTGGGCAGCCGGCTGAACTCGCTGACGGCGCTGGACGATCAGTTATCCGTGTCAAGTTCATTGGCGAGCGCCGTCTCCACCGTTGCGGCCGGCGAGCGTGACCTGGCGGCGCAGCAGGCCGAACGAGACGCCTTCGAGAAAAAATGGCAGGCCGATACCTCCGAGCAGCTAGCGGTCACCAACAACAAGCTGATTACGGTGCGACAGGATCTCACCAAGGCGCGGCTCCAGGATCAACTGGTGGTGCTGCGCGCGCCACGCGACGCGATCGTTCTGACGGTATCAAAGGTTTCGGTGGGATCTGTGATGCAATCCGGCCAGAAGCTGATATCGCTGGTGCCGCTCGATGCGCCGCTTGTCGTGCAGGCGGATATCAGCGGCAGCGAATCCGGCTTTGTTCACGTCGGCGATCCGGTTACGGTTAAATTCGATACGCTTGACTTCTTGCGCTATGGTTCAGCGAAAGGCACGGTTAAAGCGATAAGCGCCGATAGCTTTAATCCGCAGTCACCGGATTCCGATGGCGAAGCAGCGCTGCCGAACCGGCCGCGCACCTTGTATTACCGCAGCCGGATCACATTGGACGAATTGATGTTGCATAATACGCCGTCAGGTTTCCGCCTAGTTCCAGGCATGCCACTGAACGCCAATATCAAAGTTGGGCGACGGACGATGTGGAGCTATTTCGTTACCAAGATCATGCCGGTTGCCTATGACAGCCTGCATGAACCTTAGCCGCTAATGGCTTCGCGATCTGATGGCCATGAAGTTTGTTGACCGACTAATTTGTATATCTCCGTCTAAGGCATTGCAACGAGGTCTTGACTTGCTTGAAGCCGGAGAAGCGGCGCGGGCAGTGCGGTTATTTGTCGCCGCCGCTGAAAGCGGCAGCAGCGAAGCGCAATTTCGGATTGGTCAGTGCTACTTGGAAGGCCGCGGGATTGCCCGCAATGCGCGAGAGGCGGCGCGCTGGTTCCTGCGCGCCGGGAATGCCGGACATATCGAGAGCCAGTGCCGAATGTCTAGCCTTTTCCTGCATGGGCTGAGGTCGATGACGGCGGAGACCCCACTATCACTGTTTGATGCGCCTGCCGCCGCCGATAACGCAGGCGCCGATTTTCAGGCGGCGATGGCATGGGCGCGGCGTGCCGCCGAGGCCGGTTCCGCCGACGGACAAGCGATGCTTGGCTTTATTCTGGCCAATGGACCGGATGCTTCACGCAATGCCGAGGAATCGGAGTATTGGTACGCAAAATCAGCCGCCGCGGGCTGGCCGCAAGGCCATTTGGGCTATGGCATGATCTTGATGCACCGCGCGCAAACCGCTGAAGCGACCCTGGCGGCGCGGTTGCAAATCGAGGCCGCGGCCAAGGCCGATTTGCCAACCGCGCATTATCTGCTCGGCGTAATCCACGAGCAGGCTGTCGGTGTGTTGCCTGATCTCGCGCTCGCGCTGATCCATTACCGCAAAGCCGCCATTCATGGCGTTCGCAACGCGCAGGCGAAGCTCGGAGCAATGCTGCTTGCCGGGCAAGGCTGCGCGCCGGATGCGACGGAAGGCGAATCCTGGCTGCGCCGCGCCGCTGTCGCTGGAGATCCGGAAGCTGCTGCTTTAGTAGGTGATTTATATGCGCGTGGCGGCGCATTACCACCGAACTACGCCGAAGCCGCCTTATGGTTCCGCGTCGCCGCGGAGGCGGGTCACAAATCCGCCGCGCGGGCGCTTGCCATGCTATATCTGACCGGCGCTGGCATCGCGCGCGATGCCGATGAAGCGGCGCGGTGGCTGGCTCGCGCCGCCTCCGAGGGCGATGCGGTGGCACAGGCTGATCTCGCGAACTTATTGCTGAAGGGTGAAGCGCGTGACCCAGCGATTGAGGGCCTGCCGGTGCATGAATGGTTTGAGCGCGCCGCCGCTTCAGGCGACTTGATTGGCGCCTTTAATTATGGCGTTTGTCTTGCCGAAGGCGTCGGCATCGCGCGGGACGACGCAAAGGCAGCTTTCTGGCTGCGACGCGCGGCTGATGGCATTGTCAACGCGCAATACTGGTATGGGCGCATGTTGTTGGAAGGACGGGGTGTGCCTGCCGATCCCGTGGAAGCGCGCAGTTGGATTGCGCGCGCTGCCGAAGCCGGGATGGCCGAAGCGCAAGTGACGTTAGGTGAAATGCTGGTGAACGGCCGCGGCGGCGCACACGATCATGAAGCGGCGCGGCAACTCTTTTTACGCGCCGCGAAAGTCAATCATGCTGGCGCAATGTTCGCCCTTGGAGCGCTGCATGGCGGCGGACACGATATTCCCGTGGATCGCGCAGAGGCTTTTTTATGGTTCCGGCGGGCTGCTGAGCTCAACCATCCGGTAGCACAGTTAATGCTTGGCCGGTATCTCAAGGCGGGACTGGTGGAGGCTCCCGATCCGATTGCCGCGAAGCCCTGGCTGAAGCGCGCTTTGGCGCAAGGAGTCGAGTCAGCTCGGGTCGATCTGGCGGAACTTGAAACAGCGCCAAATCAGCCAGATCGAATGCCGATTTCCGCCAAGGCCGCCGGCGGTTGATCAAGGACGCAGTGCGCGAACGCCGCGAGGCTGATGCGGCACAAGCCTGGTCCTTGGCAAGGGCTGCGCATAACGAGCAGAATTTGATCAAAGCGCGCTTCTGGTACGAGCGAGCGAGACGTCTTGCCCCGGATGATCCAAGGCCGGCACTGGAACTGGCGATGCTTCTGGCGGTTCATCAACGCGAAGCAGCGATTGAAACTTTTCAACATCTTGCTGCTGAATATGATTGTCCACCTGCCTGGATGGCGCTGGCGTCCTTGCATCACAAGCTTGGGCGTGCGCGTGAGGCGGCAGCGGCTCTTGCCTATTGGTTCTGGTGCCAGGAAGTTCCCGACGCGCCGGAATTTGCGCCATTCGCTGATGCCGTCGCCCATGCGGCGGGCTATGCGGGCTGGTGCGGCATTGGCTCCGACTTTAGGCTGCGATTTGCCTCCTCCATACCGATTTCAGTTCGACTGGATGGAAAACGGATCGCTATAACGCCTTCAGCCATTCTACCATATTGTGGACGACTAGATGTCGTGGCGAATAAAACCGCTCTGCTCGGCAGTCCCATCGATTTGGCGCAGTTCAGCAAGACCGACGGAATCGTAGGGGTAACCGATACTGGTCTCGTCGGTTGGGCGGCGCGGCCCGCTTCACCCGATCGGCCGCCGGCGCTTTATCTCACCGATGCGGCGGCGAAACGGCGTAAGCTGCCGATAAAGGCGGTCCTGGAGCCAATGACGGAAGCGCCATTTCAACCGCGTTATGAGTTTACGGTGACGCGAGCCTCGCTTGCCAGGTTAACTCCGCCTTTCATGGTGTCCGGCGCTGATGGCAAACCGCTCTACGGGTCGCCAATTCATGCAATAACGAGCATGCCTTCATCAATCCCAGCGAATTTCGTAGGCCCGTCGCCCGTTGTAACGCCACCCGTCGCGCCCCTTGCCGTCGTCATTCCCGCCTATCGCAATGCCGCGCTGACTCGGGCCACCCTTGAATCGTTGACTGACAAGGTGGCCCAGACATTAATCATCGTGGTGGATGACGCGAGTCCGGAGCCGGAATTGCGCTCCCTGCTGACGAGCCAGGCGAGGCAAGGGATAATCAGGTTGATCCGCCACCGCGTTAATCGCGGCTTTCCGGCGGCGGCAAATGCCGGAATGCGCGCCGCGCGACAACAACTCGGCGCGTGTGACATCCTTCTGCTGAACGCCGATATCCTCATGCCGCCCGGTGCGACGGCCCGGCTGCACCAGGCGCTCTACCAACGCCCGGAGATCGGCAGCGTCACGCCACTCTCCAATGAAGCGACGATTGTCAGCTATCCGAAGCGAAGCGGCGGCAATCCGGTTCCCGATCTTGCGAGCGTCATTGCGCTGGATAGGCTGGCGGCGCGCGCAAATCGCGACAAGCTGGTGGAAATTCCGACAGCGATCGGCTTCTGCATGGCGATCCGGCATGACTGTTTGACTAAGACCGGCTGGTTCCGCGAGGACATTTTCGCCCAAGGCTATGGCGAGGAGAATGACTGGTGCCTGCGCGCCCGGCATCAAGGCTTTCAGCATTTCGCTTTGCCGTCGTGCTTTGTCGCGCATTGTGGCGGCGCTTCTTTCGGCGGGGCGGGCCGCGCCTTGGCTTCGCGCAATATCGGTCTGCTCAACCAGTTGCATCCTGGATATGACGCGCTGATCGACACGCATGCGCAAGCCGATCCGCTGCATCAGGCCCGCCGCCGTCTCGATGAGGCGCGGTTCGGGGCTGGGCGCAAGCCGACGGCGGTCGCGCTGATTTGCCATGACCACGGCGGCGGCGTTGCCCGCGTGGTCGAGGCAAGGATGGCGGCGATTCGCGCCGCCGGCTCGCGACCGATCTTGCTGCAGCCGGATTTCTCGGGACCTGGCCTCTTCGAGGACGGCATTGGTCAGACAAGGCTGACAGATGCCGCCGCCGATGCCTATCCAAATCTTCGTTTCCGCCTGCCGCGCGAGTTTCCAAAATTGCTGCGCTTGCTGCGGCGGGAGGCGGTGCAGGCGGTGGAATTCCATCACGGTCTTGGCCACCATCCGCTGATCCGCGCCCTTGGCGCGGCGCTTGGCGTGCCCACCGATTATATCGTCCATGATTACGCAAGCTTTTGTAAGCGCATCAACCTGATTGGCGCGGAACGGCGCTATTGTGGCGAGCCGCCTGCATCTGGCTGTGTCGCCTGTGTCGAAAGCGCCGGCAGCGAATTGACCGATCCTATCGATCCGCAGGCGCTGCAAGCGCGTTCGATGAGTGAATTCAGCGCCGCCCGCCAGGTTATCGCGCCGTCTTTTGATGCGGCCAAACGTCTGGCGCGGCATTTTCCAGCAAGCCGCGTCACTGTAACCCCATGGGAAGATGATACGGCTGATTTCAGCATGAAGCCGCCGCCGCCGCCGCCCGCGCCGCGCCGGATTGCCCTGATCGGCGGCATCGGCCCCGCCAAAGGGTATGACGTGTTAATGGATTGCGCCCGCGACGCCGTGAGACGCCACCTTGCCTTGCGATTTGTGGTGATCGGCGTCAGCGAGCATGATCGTCCTTTGATCGAAACCGGGCTTGTCGACATCACTGGTCCGTACCGCGAAGGCGAGGCGACGGCGCTGCTCGCTGCCGCGCGGGCGCAGCTTGCCTTCCTGCCTTCGATCTGGCCCGAAACTTGGTGTTTCGCTTTAACCGAAGCTTGGCGGGGTGGACTTTACACGCTGGCTTTCGATCTGGGCGCGCCAGCTCAGCGCATCCTCGCAACACAACGCGGCGATCTGCTGCCGCTTGGCCTACCGCCGACGCGAATTAACGAAATCTTGCTTGCATGGCAGCCAAATTTCAGCGATTTCAATCTCCAGGGGAATAAAGCTCGCACGGCTCAGCCGGTGCCTGTATGAACCTGATCCGCCTGCCATCATCCAAAAAGGATAAACCGGATGCAAGCCGCCAAACGCAAACCGATCGAAGCCGCGCCTCAGCCTTTAAAGGCGCCTGTCCAAGCTATTCATTCGCAAGCTCAAGCGCCTGCCGCGCGCAATGGCAGTGTGCAGGAACTGAAGGTGAGCGGGCATCTGATGACGCTGGAAGCCGGCCTGTTCTGCATCGTTAATGAAGCCAATCCCCATGCCGCTGCGTCGGGAGGCTTGCCTGGGGTGCGGGTGTCGCCGCCGCCGATGAGCGCCGGCGCGGTGGAGATTGTCGGCTTCCGACCCGATGGTTGGCTTTCCGCAAATGGCGACGCCGCGCTGGTCCGGGTGCCGAATAGCCCGGCGCAGATTCTGGTAACGGTATATCAGGCGCCCGGCATGGCGGATGCTGCCCCGCGTTTGCAGGTGATGCGGGTTGGCGCGTCGCAGGCGCCTGACTCTGTGCCGGTCGCGAAGCCTGAGCCGATGGACATGCTGGCGCATATCCAAACCCGCGGCGATGTCGGCGCAAAATTCGGCGCCTGGCTTGGCGAACCAGGATCAGGCAATTGGATCGAGGGAATCGCTATCGCCGCGCCGGCGGAAATCGCGCCTACTGATTTCACATATCAGGCGGTGCTTGGGCGGGGTTGGCTGTCGCCATGGGTCGAGGCGGGGGCTTATTGCGGCAGCCGGGGCATGGCCTTGCCGCTGCTCGGCGTCCGGGTCCGGCTGCAAGGCGAGGCTGCCGCGAACTATGATCTAACCTGCGAAGCGAGTTTCGCCGATGGCTCAAAATCCGGGCCGGTGAGCAATGACGAGACGTGTGAGGCTGAAAGCCTCGCGGCGCTTGAAGCGGTGCGGATCAGCCTGACCCGCAAAATGACGACTCAAGACAGCGGCAGTCAAAAAGCCAAACCCACAAAATCCACCACCGGAAAAAACATCACGAAGCTTCCGGCGCGGCCGCTCTCCTCTAGGCTAGAAAAACCTGCCGCTTCGCGACCGGCAACGCGCCGCCGCGCCTGAAGCGGGCAAAGCCGTGCGGTTTCTTTTCGTCCATCAGAACTTTCCCGGCCAATATCTGCATATCGTGCGCGATCTGCTGGCGGAGGGTCGCCATGAGATTGTCTTCATGACCGAGCCGAACCCCAACCAGATCTCTGGGGTGCGTAAGGTGACCTATGCGCGCCCGCCATCGGCGCAGGCGGCGGTTCACCCAAATTCGCGGGAGTTCGATGTGGCAATGCGCCGCGCGGAATCCGCCTATAACGGCGCCAAGCAGATCAAGGCGCTTGGGTTTGAGCCGGACATCATCATCGGCCATCATGGCTGGGGCGAATTACTAAACCTGACCGATGTTTTCCCCGGTGTGCCGATCCTCGGCTATTTCGAGTTTTACTACCGGATCGACGGTACGGACGTGAATTTTGACGCCGAATTTCCAATGGCCGTGGATCGGTTTGCCGCAGTGCGCGCAAAGAACGGCGTCAATCATCTGGCTCTGGCGCTGGAACAGCATGGCCAAACGCCGACCCAATGGCAATGGAGCACCTATCCGCATTGGGCACAGCCACGCATCAGCGTAATTAGTGAAGGCGTCGATCTCGATATTTGCAAACCTGATCCGGCGCTTCGTAAATCCACCCTTGCCATCGGTAAGCTCAAGGTAACGCCTAAACAGCGGCTGGTGACCTATGTAGCGCGCAATCTCGAACCTTACCGCGGTTTTCACACGATGATGCGCGCCTTGCCGGAGCTTTTGCGGGCGCGGCCTGATGTGGTGGTCTCAATGGTCGGCGGCGACGAGGTGAGCTATGGCGCAGCGTCGCCAGACGGCACATGGCGCGCGGTGATGATGAAGGAACTTGGCGACCGCATCGACCTTAACCGTGTGCATTTCATGGGGAAGGTGCCTTACGCCGATCATATCAAATTATTGCAGCGCTCGGACGCGCATGTCTATTTCACCTATCCTTTCGTCGCCTCCTGGAGCCTGCGCGAGGCGCTGGCGATCGGCGCGCCGGTGATAGGCTCGGACACCGCGACCGTGACTGAATTTATCAAGCATGGCGAGACTGGGCTGATCTCGCCGACGCTTGATGCAGGCGCCCTTACGGAGCGGATGCTCGAATTGGTGGAGAACCGCAAGCTCGCAAACCGGCTTGGGGCCAATGCGCGGGATTACGCGGCGCGCGCGCTTGATCTCAAAGCCTATCTCGCGCGATACCGGGCGGAGATCGAACGCATTACCGGAAAGCGGATCAGTGGAACACGTGTTATTTCAACGACTAGCAGGGAAAACCCGCCTGCCAGCATGCCGGTGCGGCGTCGGAAAGCCGCTTGATCCGAAAGCGGGCGCGGCGTGAGCATTGCCGGGCCCGCGCCGATCACTGTTATTCGCCACCCGCTGGTGCAGCATAAGCTCACGCTGCTGCGCAGCCGCGACACGCCAACGGGCGACTTCCGCCGCCTGCTTTGTGAGATCAGCCTGCTGATGGGCTATGAAGTGCTGCGCGACCTGCCGCTTGAGCCAGTGGAAATCGAAACGCCGCTGGAGCGGATGAGCGCGGTTCAGGTGTCCGGCAAGAAACTGTGCTTTATCTCGATCCTGCGAGCAGGCAACGGCATCCTCGATGGCATGATCGATTTGGTGCCGGCCGCGCGAATCGGCCATGTCGGCCTGTACAGGGATCCGGCCACGCATCAGCCGGTCGAGTATTATTTCAAGGTGCCGGATGATCTTGATCAGCGACTGGCCGTTGTGGTTGACCCGATGCTGGCCACCGGCCATTCCGCGGCTGCGGCGCTCAGCCGGTTGAAGGCCGCGGGCGCCAGGTCTCTAAAATTCGTCGCGCTGATTGCCGCGCCGGAAGGGGTGGCAACATTGCAGTCAGCGCACCCGGAGGTGCCGCTCTATACAGCGGCGCTCGACCGGCAGCTCGATGAGCATGCCTATATCCGCCCTGGTCTGGGCGATGCTGGGGACCGGCTCTTCGGCACGAAGTAGTGCACGCCAGATTGATGGGCGGTGCGCAAAATAAAAGGAGGCGGCGATGTGGAAGGTGAATTCGGAAACCGGCGTGCTGCGCGACGTGCTGCTCTGCAAGCCGGAGCATTATCGCTGGATTCCCACTAATTCCATCGCGGTGGCAACACTTGCCGGCGGCAGTGCGGTCGAATCGCGGGCGGCAGCGGCGCAATATGCCGAGCTGGAAGGGGCGCTGGATCAAGCAGGGGTTGCCCGGCATTACCTGACGCCGGAAGCGCATCTGCCTTATCAAGTCTATACCCGCGATTCGAGCCAGACCACGCCCTGGGGGCCGGCGCTCACCCAACTCGCCATGCCGCAACGCCGGGGCGAATACGCGGCGCTGCTGGAGTTTCATGGCAAGAGTGGCGGCTTCTGGCGCTATGTGACGGATGGCACGATCGAGGGCGGCGATATCCATGTGATCCGCGACGGCTTGCTGGTGATCGGCCATTCCGGCGGGCGCACCAGCGAGGCCGGCTCCCGGCAATTCGCCAGCTGGTTTAAAGCGGAAGGCTGGGAGGTGCGGCTGGAACCCTTTGCCGAGCACTTCTTGCATCTCGACGTGCTGTTTTGCATGGCGGCGGAAGGTCTGGCGGTGGCTTGCGCCGAAGTCTTGGGCGATAATTTCTCCCGATTCTTGGCCGACCGCCAAATCCGGGTGATCGAGGCGAGCTACCGGGAGGTGATGGCGATGAGTTGCAACCTGCTGTCGCTCGGCGCCGGACGGGTGATCTCGCCAGCTCATTCGAAGCGCCTGAACGCCGCTCTCCGAGCCGAAGGCATCACCGTTTTTGACCCTGAACTTGACTGCTTCGCCCGCGGCGGCGGCTCGATCCACTGCATGACCATGCCCCTGCGGCGCGATTAAGCGTTATCAAAAAGAAGGCGCATGCCTCTCTGGGAAGAAGGCATGCGCCGCGGCAGCAAGAAACTTTTTTGGTTTAGGCGCGACGGCGCCCGATCGTTGCGGCCAATCCGAGTACACCAATGCCAAGAAGAGCAAATGAGCCAGGTTCGGGAACCGCAAAATTCACCTGATAAGCGGGATCGCCAGTCTCGCGCGGTCCTAACGATGTGCTGACGATATAATCGCCGGCGTTTAGCAACACGCCGCTGATCAAGGTGTTGATCGCTTCCGGCGGACTGCTGGCGGCGACGGCGATCGATGCGAGTTGTGTCATGGTTCCATTCATCCAGTGATCCAGCGCCACATCAATGTTGTGGCCAAGGCCATTATTGCCGATCGCCTCGGTGACAGTAAGCGCGCCGCCGCCCCAGTAGAACTCGTAATTGGACGGATTGTTCGCGCCATTGACGAGGGTGCCGCCGGAACCGTTATTGTAGAGGGCAAGATTGCCAATCTGGCAGACTTGCCCCGAATCAGCTCCGACAGTTCCAACAAATGTTCCGGGGAATGACGTGCTGTCACTGCCGATATAATCGATGCATGATCCGGCGCGCGCCTGACCAGCCACACAAAAGACCAAACTCAAAGTCAGAAAAGCGACTCTTATGCGTTTCATCTCAAAATTGCCTCATGAACAAATTCTAAATATTAATTAATGCTTAAATAATTACGCTGTCAACTCTTTTTCTAAAAATTTGGCTTTGCTCAAAAAGACATAGAGCGCGTGATTCACCCTAAGTAGGGGGCGCCGCACGATTTGTCCGCCTGTTTGAGGAGGCCGCATCTGGCGGCCGGTGGGACAGGCCGGAGCTGCATCGAATGCTGGAGCAGTTGCGCGAGGGTGATACGGTGGTTGTCTGGAAGCTGGACCGCCTGTCACGGTCATTGAAGGACGTACTGCACATCATGGAGCGCATCGTCGCGGCTGATGCCGGCTTTCGATCGGTCACCGAGCATATCGACACCACGACCCCGGCCGGTCAAATGATGATGCAGATGGTAGGCTCATTTGCAGAATTCGAACGGCAATGATTCGCGAGCGCACCTCCGCTGGACTCGCAGCAGCTCGCGCCGAAGGGCGTATTGGAGGCCGAGGAAAAAAGCTCGATGCAAGCAAGCGGCGCGAGATAGCCGAAAGCGTCATGTCCGGTCGCAAATCCGGCGCCGAGATGGCGCGCCTATATAATATCAGCCAACCAACGGTGTCACGAATCGTGGCATCACATAGGACAGTCGCCTAATGTCGGCGATCGCGATCACCTACGACCTGGGTCGGCATGGATGGTCAAAATTCAAGCTGACGGTCGGTGATAATGCGTTGGACATCGGCCCATTTGGCTATTGTACTGACGCGCTGGGAGACCTTGTTCGAGCGGCTCTACTGTTGGCGACATCTGGCTACTGCGCTGAAGTCCGTTTCGATGGGGAGCCGTTTGAATGGCGTCTGGTCATTGATGAAGGCTGGAAACCAGAGCTGCGCCTTAGAGTCCTGACTTTCGGCGACTGCATCGCTGAGCAACCAGAGACGGCTGGTACGCTTGCGCTTGAAGGACACGTCACCGCCGACGAATTTGCCCGCGCTGTTCAGCTGACGACACAAGGTATTTGGGATAAATACGGCGCCAAAGGCTATAATGAAGCCTGGAATGGCCCGCGGGGTTTCCCGCTTCGAGGCTTAAGGGCCCTGGATGCGGCATTGTCTTTAGACGAGCCGTCCCAAAACGGCTGAGCTGTCCTGTTCAGCCAGATTGACCCTTAGCGTGCATTTTGGACAAATCGTGCCGCGGTTAAGATCGACAGGCACGGCGCATTCAAGCGCATGCACCGAAATATCGCTGCCAGGCAAGCGATGCGGCAGAATCGCATCGGCTTGCGAAGCTGGAATGAATTCCATGCAGCCATTCTCAAGATCAACCGGCTGAAGCGCCAGCCAGACGCTGAGTTCATTATAGCGCTAGGACGGATCGGTAAATTATACCGGTAGGGTTTTGTGCATGAAATCGCCAAAGCTTTCGCCATTCCCTCGGCTCCGCGCATATATCTTAAGCAGCGGGCCAAGTTCTTCGAGGATTTCCGTTTCGTCCAAATTTTCGCGATACAGTCGGTTCAAGCGTGATCCGTCGGCAGCCCCCCCCAGCAGCAGGTTGTAGCGGCCTGGATTGCGGCCAACCAAGCCGATCTCCGCAATATAAGGCCGCGCACAGCCATTCGGACACCCGGTCATCCGCAGCGTAATTTTTTGCTCCGACAACCCTTGCGCCGCCAGCAGCGCGTCGATCTTGGTGATCAGTTGCGGCAAATAACGCTCGCTTTCCGCGAGAGCTAACCCGCAGGTCGGCAAGGCGACACAGGCCATCGCGGTGGCGCGCAAGGTGGACGGATGCGGATCAACCCCGTGATCGCTCAGCACCGCCACGATCTGCGCGCGCTCCGCGTCAGTGGCGCGCGCGATGACGATGTTTTGGTTGCCGGTCATAATCAAAGCGCCGGTCTCCGAGAAACCAGGCAATGAAGCGATTGCCTTTAATGCGGATTTCAGCCGGTAGCCATCAAAATCCTTGATCCTGCCATCCTCGACGAACAGAGTCAGGTGATGCAGCCCGTCTTCGCTGGCGTGCCAGCCTAACGCATCGGAATTGCCGGTGAAATGGAAGGGGCGCGCCGGTTCAAGCTTTACCGCCAGACGCCGGTTCACCTCGGCTTTAAACCACTCGAGGCCACGATCCTCGATGGTGTATTTGAGGCGGGCGCGCTTACGGTTGCTGCGATTGCCGTAATCGCGCTGGGTAGTCAGCACCGCTTCGGCCACCGCGATGGCCTGATCCGGCGCGCAATAGCCAATCACGTCGCCAACCCGCGGAAACGTCTCCGGATCGCCATGGGTGGCGCCCATGCCGCCGCCCGCCGTCACCGTATAGCCGGCGACCTTGCCATTTTCGACGATGGCGATGAACGACAAATCATGGGCGAAGACGTCGACATCATTGATCGGCGGCACGGCGACTGTGATCTTGAATTTGCGCGGCAAATAGGTAGCCCCATAGATCGGCTCGTCTTCCGGCTTGCCGCCTGCAGGCTCGCCGCCTGCCACCAGATCATTGCCAATGAAAATCTCGCGCCAGGCGCCGCTGCGTGGCAGCAAATGCGCGCTGATCGCCCGGGCGGTCGCCACCGCCTCGGCATGCGCTGGACTGGCATAAGGGTTTGCCGCCGCCATTACGCTGCGGTTCACATCGCCACAGGCGGCGATGGTATCGAGAAGCACGGCGTCGATGCCGCGTAAAGCCGCGCGCAGATTGCTTTTAATAATGCCGTGGAACTGGATGGTCTGCCGCGTGGTGATGCGCAGCGTGTTATTGCCCCGCTCGCTCGCTACTTTATCTAACATCAAATATTGCCGGGCGGAGAGCAGGCCGCCGGGGATTCGCACTCGCGCCATGAACATATAGGCGCGATCCATCAGGCGTTTAGCGCGCTCGGGACGCAAATCCCGGTCATCCTGCAGATAGACGCCATGGAATTTGATCAGTTGCCCGTCATCCTCGGTGACGCTGCCAAAGGCCTGCTCATCGAGCGCTTCGGCGAGGGTGCCGCGCAGAAACCGGCTCTGCGCCTTGATCTCCTCGTTGCGGGAAAGTTTTTTCAGGTCATCACTCATGGTTTATCCTAATGCAGGCTGCCTGCGCGGCAAGTGAATGCCGCATTCGGTTTTGCCGGTGCCGGTCCAGCGCCCGGCGCGTTCCCGGTCGCCCGCCGCTACGCGCCGCGTGCAGGGGGCGCAGCCAATGGAGAGATAGCCTTGCTCCTCAAGCGGGTGGCGGGGCAGGCGATGCTGTTCAAAATAGTCGTCGAGATCAGCGCGCGTCCAATCATAAAGCGGATTGATCACGACGCGGCCATCAGGCCCGGTTTCGATTGCACGGATTGAGCCGCGCAGGCCGCCTTGCGCGCGTTTGCGGCCGGTAATCCAGGCCTCCATGCCATCAAGCGCATTGTCAAGCGGCATCGTCTTGCGAATCGCGCAGCATAAATCCGGATCACTGCTGAACAACGCGCCATCAGGATCGTATTCGGCAAGCCGCGCCGGACCGGGATGAACCGTTCTGACATCCGCAAGCCGCAAACGGTTCACCAGAAGGTCGCGATACATCATGGTTTCACCGAACAGCGCGCCGGTATTCAGAAAAACGATGGGCAAGGCACAATTGATGTTGGCCACCATGTGCAGCAACACGGCCGACTCGGCGCCGAAGGAGGATACCAGGGCGAGCTTGCCCGCCCGGAATTCATGCGCCATGGCTTGCAGCAACTCGGCGCCGGACAAGCAACCGAACCGCGCGCCGAGATCATCGGCGCGGGTATAAGCGCCAGCGCAGTCAAGCATTAGTAGACATCCTTCTTGTAGCGGCCCGCTTTAACCAACGCCTCAACAGCGGCTTGACCCTTGGCGGCGTCATTATCGCCAAGAATGCGCGCCAGCATCGTCTCCACATCGCGCGCCATCTTGGTGGCGTCGCCGCAGAGATACAGCACAGCGCCTTCCTCGATCAGGCCGAGCAGCTTCTGCCGCTGCTCCCACAATACCGTCTGGACATAGCGCTTCTCCGGCTGGTCGCGCGAGAAAGCGAGATCAAGGTCGCTAAGGACGCCGCGCTTCAGCCAGTCCTGTATCTCGAGCTGATACAGGAAGTCATGCAGGAAGTGACGATGGCCAAAGATCATCCAGGACTTACCCAAGGATTGACCGGGCGCTTCCGTTGCTTCGCGTTCTTGTAAAAAGGCGCGATAAGGGGCGATGCCGGTGCCGGCGCCGATCATCACGATCGGCGTATGCTTGTCATGCGGCAGGCGAAAATGCTGGTTCGGCTTGACGAAAACTCGCAATTCCTCGCCCAGGCGACGGCGTTCCGTCACCATGCCAGAAGCGACGCCGAGGCGATGCTTCCCGGCGCTTTCATAAGCCAGCTTGGCGATGGCAAGATGGGCTTCGGCGCCTACTAGTTTTTGCGAGGAGGCGATGGAATAATAGCGCGGCGGCAGAGGGCGCAGCAGCTTAGTTAACTGGGCCTCGGTGAATTTATGCGGAAACGCCTCGAACAGATCGACTGGCTGGCGGGAGTCTACAAAAGCCTTGCGCTCGGCGTCATCGCCGACCAGAGCCGCCAGCCGCGCATCGCCGGTCAGCGCCGCGTATTCGGTCAGCATCTTGCCGGTGAGGGTGGTGATGTCACGATCAAAGGTGAGGCTGCGCACGGCCTCGTCATCGCCATCAAGCCCGGTTGCCGCAAGGATTTCCGTGACTAGAGTAGGATCGTTTTCAGGAACAATGCCAAGAGAATCGCCCGGTTCATAGCTTAGGCCGGAGCCTTCAAGGTCGAGCGCAACATGCCAGGTTTCGGAGGATGAGCGCGAGGATGACAAGGGATGATGCGCGGTGATTTCGGCGGCAAAGGGCGAGTCTTTGGTGATCGCGGGCGCGACGCCACGGTTGAAATCGACATGAATGACATCGCCATTCTGCAGGCCAAGATTCTGCGAACTATGCGCCACCGCATCCGCTGGCGGAGTCAGCGTGGTCAGCAGGCCGGCAATGAATTGCCCCGCCGGAGCCTCGTAATCCAAATCACAATCGACCCGTTCGGCAACGCGGGCGCCTCCCAGCTCAGCCAGCCGCGTGTCGATCCGCTTACCGATCTCGCAGAATTGCACATAGGCTGAATCGCCAAGCGCCAGCACCGCGAAATTCACCCCGTCCAGCTTCGGCGCATCCTCCGCCATGAGAGCGCGGAAGAACGGCACGGCGCGTTGCGGCGGCTCGCCTTCGCCCCAGGTGGAGGCGATGACCATTAAATTGCCGGCATCCTTGAGCGCCGCGATGTCGGCATCGGCCATGTCGAGCGTCCGTGCCGCAAAGCCGCGCTTATTGGCTTCCTGCCTCGCCTTGCCCGCCAAGGCCTCGGTGTTGCCGGACTCAGTGGCGTAGAGAATGAGCAGCTTCGGCTTGACCGTAGCGGGGGCGGCGGGCAGTGGCGCGCCTTGCGATGCCTGGCCGGATGAAGCATCGACACCGGCGAGAAACCCGGCGAGCCAGGCGCGCTGAAGCGCCGAGGTGCCGGTGATCACCCGGTCGAGCGCGCTTATTTCATCCTGGGTAAACGGCGCGGTGCGGGGCAAAGCGAGGTTCTGGGACATCGTGATCAACCTTGTGCGGCGTGATGCGGCATTGCCGCCTGGAAAGCGTGGCTCTTGAAAATATCAGCGAGCGCGACGGTAGCGCCGATAACGATGAGGGTGGCGGCCGGCGGCAGCGATTTTGCCACCATGCCAGCTTCGGCCAGGGCGCAGCGCACCGTCTGGGCGCGCGGCGTGGTGGCATCGAGCAAAAAAGCCAATGTCTCGGCTGGCGAACGCCCGCCGGCGATCAAGGCCTCGGCGATCGCGCCGATGCGCCCGCGCGCCATGTAAAGGACCAAAGTATCCGCGGCGCGGCCAAGCGCGCTCCAGTCTATCTCGTTGCCAGCATTCCCGATCTCGCCAGTGGCAAACATTACGCTGCGAGCCAAGCCGCGATGAGTGATTGGCAATAATTCAGCGCTCGCTGCGCCGATCCCCGCGGAGATGCCCGGAAGGACATGAAACGGAATATGGGCTGCCGCGAGCGCCAGCATCTCCTCGCCGCCGCGGCCAAAAATCAGCGGATCCCCGCCTTTTAAGCGCAGCACGCGCAGATCTTGCCGTGCAAGAGCGACAAGATCAGCATTGATCGAAAGCTGCGGCGTATGGGCTCCACCTGCCCGCTTGCCGGAAGCGACAAGCCGCGTGGCGGGCGGGATCAAGGCGAGAATTTCCGGTGTCACCAGCGCGTCATGCAGCACCACATCTGCGCGCTGCAATCCATCATGGACGGCAAGCGTGAGTAAACCGGGATCGCCCGGCCCGGCGCCGGCAATCCACACGCTGCCTCGCTCGAACTCAGAAAATTTGATCATTAGGCCAAGGCTTTGGCGCATTCGCGCAGCATCATGGAATATTCACCTCTTCGCAGTGCAATATAGAGAGACTTTAGCCCACAGAAAATTAAATTTTCACGAAGTCCTATTTTTCGCCACGAAAAAGTTTAATTTTACAAGAAAATCAGTTTAAGTAGAATTAATTTCTGAAAAAATTTGATTTTGCAGAATTTCGTCTGAATTTAATTTTGGGAAAAAGCGCATGACGGAACTGGACAAGATGGACCGAGCAATCCTACGCCTGCTGACGCGTGATGCGGCGATGCCGCTCGCAGCCGTGGCAAAGCAGGTCGGGCTGTCAGCAACGCCTTGCTGGAAGCGAATCAAGCGCATGGAGGAGGCGGGCATCATCATCGGGCGCGTGGTGAAGCTGGACCCTGAACGCATCGGCGTGCCGGTCTCGGTATTTGTTTCGGTCGAGACAGCGGATCATACAGCGGCTTGGCTGGCCAATTTCGCCCAGGTGGTAACGGAAATGCCCGAGATTGTCGCGGCCTGGCGGATGAGCGGCGATGTGGACTATCTGCTGCACGTGATGGTCGCCGACATCGCCGCCTATGATGCCTTCTACCGCCGGCTGATCGGCAGCGTCACGCTGCGCAATGTCAGCAGCCGCTTCGCCATGGAGCGCATCAAGGATGATCCGCCGCCGGTTTAGGGGGGAAAACTTGATTGAAGAGCCGCGTGCTTGGCCGGCTCATGACGCAGCCGTGTCTTTGACAGAAAAGCGCGCGTGCGCGGATGCGAGGATGCGCGGAAAATATGATCGGGATTTCCGCTATCAACGATAGCGCCCTGATCCATGACTACCACCCGGCTCGCGACATCGCGTGCGAATTCCATCTCATGCGTCACGATGATCATGGTCATTCCATCGCGCGCCAATTCGCGGATCACTTCAAGCACCTCGCCCACCATTTCGGGATCGAGCGCGCTGGTCGGCTCATCGAACAGCATCACCGCCGGGCGCATGGCCAGCGCGCGGGCGATAGCGACGCGCTGCTGCTGGCCGCCCGAAAGCTGCACCGGATAGGCGTTCTCCTTGCCCGCTAGCCCGACCCGATCGAGCAGCGCGCGCGCTTCCTGCACCGCCTGAGCCTTGGGAATGCGCCGCACATGCACTGGCGCCTCGATGATGTTCTCCAGCGCGGTCATGTGACCGAACAGATTAAATCGCTGGAACACCATGCCGATATCGCGGCGCTGCCAAGCGATGTTGCGCGCATGGTCCGGCACCATCGCCTGGCCGCGCGGGCGATAGCCAATGAAATGCCCGTTAACCCGGATCAGCCCCTGCTGAATGGTTTCCAGATGATTAAGGCAGCGGATGAACGTCGTCTTGCCAGAGCCGGAAGGGCCGATGATCGCCACCGTCTCGCCGCGCCGCACGGAAAGCGAAACATTATCTAGCACCTTCACCGGGCCGAAGGATTTATGAATTTTCACCGCCTCGATGATCGGCGTCCCGCTAAGTTCCGCCGCTTCCTCCATCAGAAGGATACCACTTCGGGCGCTTTGCGAAACCCGGCGCGCTGATAGGCAATGCTCTTGCCGCCCGATCCGGCGCTAGTGGGCGCCGCGAATTTCCGCTCGATCATCCGCTGCGCCAGTCCCCATAACGTGGTAAGGGTTAGAAAATACAGCCCGACCACCGTATAAAGCTCGAAAGTACGAAAGGTGGCTGAATTAATGGTTTCCGTCACCAGAAGTAGTTCTGGCACGCCGATGATGCTGACCAGCGTGCTGTTCTTGAGCATGATGTTGAACTGGTTGCCAAGCGGCGGGATGATCAGCCGTAGCGCCTGCGGCAGGATGACGCGCCGCATCAACAGGCCATTGGTCATGCCGAGCGATTTTGCCGCTTCCGTCTGGCCATGATCGACCGATCCGATGCCGGCGCGAATGATCTCCGCCATGTAAGCCCCTTCGTTCAGGCTGAGGGCAAGGATACCCGCCTGAACATTCCCAGCGATCAGCAGAAAGCCAAAATGCCAGTCATGGAACTTCACGATATTGGCGGCGGCAAAGCCGGTATAGATGAACACAATCTGCACCAAGAGCGGCGTGCCGCGCATGATCCAGATATAGAAGCGCGCCGCGGCCTGAACCGGGCGGAGCGGCGAAATGCGCGCCAAAGCGGCCAGCAGCCCCAGCGCCGTGCCGATGATCTGCGACACCACACTGAGCGCCACGGTGAGCAGCAATCCGTTCAGGTAGAGCGAACTCGGATCAAATAGGTAATGCCAGAAGAACGGCCAATCGAAGTTCATGCCATGTCGTCACTGGCCATGTCGTCACTGGTTCGTGGGCAAGGCGTCTTCGGAAATGTTCCATTTGGCAAGGATCTTGGCATAGCTGCCATTGCTCCGCATTTTCGCGAGAGCGCTCGCCATCGCCGCCTGCAATCCAGCCTCGTTCTTGCGGATGCCGATGCCCGTAAGGATTTTATAATAAGGCCTGCCACCCACTGTGAACATTGAAGGGTCCTTATGGGCATAGTAGCTGGCGGCCTCGAAAGCCACGCCATAAGCCGCCACCTGACCGAACTGCAATTGCTGCAAGGCCTGGGTGTTTTCCGGAAACATGATCATGTTGATCGGCTTTTTGCCGGCAGCGGCAAGAGTTTTGTTTTCATTCTCCAGCAGGTTTGTCGCCGTTGTGCCGGTTACCGCGGCAACTTTTCTGCCAGAAAGATCGGCAAGCGAGGTGATGCCTGTGGTGCCGCGCTTCAGCATGATGACCTCGTGCGAATACATATACGGGATGAAGTTGATCACCTTTTCCCGTTCCGGCTTGATGAAAAGCTGCGATATGATGGCGTCGCAATGGCCGGCGAGCAGGGCAGGGATCAGCCCGCTAAACGGGATGTTGACGAATGCGGCCTTGACGCCGAGCTTGGTGGCAATGCCTTGCGCGATCTCGATATCCGAGCCCACGGGCTTGGTGGCGGCGTCAAGGAACTCGACAGGCGGCAGGTTGATTGAGCTGCAAAACATGATCTGTCCTGCTTTCGCGATGTCAGGCGGCAGCATGGACGATGGAGAGGCCGGCGCAGCGTCAACGCTGAAACAGGCGGCTAGGCAAACGGCAATTGCTGTTCGTGTAGGAGAAAAACGTTTCATAGACCCGATACGGTTGAGGTGAAGCAAGAACGCTCATCCGCATTAAGCAATAATCATGCCAGTCATTTATGGGAATATTTTATCGTAATCTTTTTTACTTGCCTAAATATTGTGCAAAAGAAGCAGAGCCTATGCACTGGCCCGGCTCAATTTCCAACATTTTTTTGGTTGGAGCTATCGGCTTCGCGCGCGTTGATCTCGAGCAGCGCGCGTAGCGCCGAAGCCCGTTCGTCGGCATTCGCGGTTTCCAGCAAGGCCTGTTTCTCCTGCGGCGCAAAAGGACAGGCGACGCAGAGCGTGGAGACCAGCGCCTGAACCGGCATCACTTCAATCGCATCCCAATTTGCTTCAATTTCGAGCGCGGTGAAATAACGGCGCAGCGATTCGAGCAGCACCCGCCGGGAAAGCCGGGGCTTGACAACCTGCTCATCCGTCGATTCAATATCCCCCGCGAATCCAGCAAATTCGGCGCGCACCCGGCGATACCCGCGGCGCATTTCCACTTCCTCAACAACAATGAACCGGATGATGCCGGCAAGTGTGATAAGATATCGCCCATCATCCGTCTCGCTGAACGCGGCAATCCGCCCAAGGCAGCCGACCCGATACAGGCCTGGACCATTTTTGACGGCAGGCGCCAGAGGGTTTGGCTGGATCATGCCAAGAAACCGCCCACCCGCCAACGCGTCATCCGTCATCGCCAGATAACGCGGCTCGAAAATGTTGAGCGGCAGGCGGCTATCGGGCAGCAATAATGCGCCGCTGAGCGGGAACACCGGAAAAATTTCCGGCAAGCTCTCGAACGGCGCTTCAGACCCTGCCATGAACTGCGGAGTCGTCAACGAAACAACAGCGTGGAGAGCTTGCGCCGCGCTGCCATGGTGGCCGGATCATCAAAGCCCCAAGATTCAAAAAACTTCAAAAGTTGCAGCCGCGCTGCGTCATTCTGCCAGCTTCGATCATGACGAATAATATAGAGAAGCGATGCGGCGGCGTTGGCGCGATCTCCCGCGGTGTTCAGGGCAGTCGCCAGGTCGTAACGCGCCTGGAAATCCTGCGGATCCGCCGCTAGGCGCGCTTCCAAGCTTGAGCGCGCGCTCAACGCTTTGCGTCCTTCCTGCGCTAAGGCAATGGCCGATCGGGCGCCGGCGATTTCGGCATGTTGGGCAAGTTTGGGTGGCGCTTCGCCGAGAAGCGCCTCGGCCTGCTCTTCGTCGCCCGAAGCAAGCACAGCGCGGACGATGCCGCCCCAGGCTTCCGGCTTCTCTGGGTCCTCCTGCAAGGCGGCGCCAAACAGCTGCGCCGCGTCTTCAAATTGGCCGGCTTCAAAGGCGGCGCGCGCCTCAGCGATCAGGTCGGCAGCCGGCGCCTGTGATCCTGCGATCTTGAGCAGCGCATCGATGAACCGGCGAATTTCACTTTCAGGTAAAGCGCCTTGAAAGATATCAGCGATCTGTCCCTGCCAAAACGCGGCAACCGTAGGCACTGATTGCAATGGCAGGCCAAGGCTGGTCAGCTGCTGGACCAAAGCACGGTTCTTGTCGATATCGATCTTGACGAGCTTGATCCGGCCGCCCAAGGCGCGGACGATTTTTTCGAGCATTGGGGTGAGCGTCTTGCATGGACCGCACCAACTTGCCCAGAAATCCACTAGAACCGGCACGTCGCGCGACGCATCGACGACTTCGCTCATGAACGTGACCTGATCGGCATCCACAATTGACGCGGCGGCGATTGCACCTGGCGCCGTGGCGTGAGAAGACCCAGGTGTAGCGCTAGCGTTCCGTATTCCATGCTGCTGCGCCCCAGGCAGCTGCGCGGCATCTTTTTGACCGGAATTTTTTTGACCGATAAGCAAATCCATGGCTGATAATCCACTATTCATTGAAGATAGATGATGCGCCGAAACGGTTGCGCAAGCGGGTTGAAAATAGCGTGGCAATGCATGTCCGCCGACGCTGTTTGGGCTGTTCTTGGCGCAACAGGTAAAAGAATTGCCGCAATCTGGCAATCAGCGCCCGGACCGAAGTGGCAGACGCGGCAGCTTGCAATCCAAGCGAGATGCTTTTATGACGCGCCTCGACGGCACAAAATGCCGTTCCGGCGCGGGCGGGCGTAGCTCAGGGGTAGAGCACAACCTTGCCAAGGTTGGGGTCGAGGGTTCGAATCCCTTCGCCCGCTCCAGTCTTATCCTATAGGAATCAGTGTCTTACGGTGCGGTCGAATTGGATGGGATGGCTTCCGAGCTTCGAACTCTTGAAATTCGGAAGCGGATTGGAAGCATTGCGTCGAAAGGCAGCGGCTACGATCGGCGGGTAATGTCGGGCCATTCGCGACCTGAGTTTTCCGGGAAACCCGGGCGATTGCCGCTCAGCGGCTTCCAGGATGCGCTCCGACCGTGCACTTCCGACGGGGTGCCGGTCCGCAAGTGGACCAACACACCTCACATTATTCGCTGATCGCGCGCGGCGGAGTAGGCTTGCTGGCGGCATCCGGACGTCCCGCTCGATATGCGTTGGAGCCGCCGTTGCCGCCCAAGTGTCGGGAGCTGAACCCGACCGAGAACGGCCTGGGTGTGGTGGCGCGGCTGCGGCGACAGCTTGTGATACCCATGCCGCGCAGTTCGCGGCTGAGCGTCTGCTTGGTGACGACGACCTGGAACTCGTCCCAAACCCACTGGCACAGGTCGACCACCCGCCAGCGTACCACGCCATGAATCGTCGGGATCGGGCCACTCTCGATCACCGCCGCCCTGACATCCGTTTCATGCAGTCGCACCCGGCTTGGTGTAGACGAAGTACATCCTTGCCAGCCTGCGCCCGCCATGTTCAGCTTTTGCCAGCAGTCGGCGGCCTTGAGTTGGTTGACTGCCGCTCGTCAAACCATCTTCACGACGAGATCGATGAAGCTCCGCAGCTTTGGCGATGGATGCCGATCCGGGAGGGTCAGCAAAGAGAGCGGCAGTGATGGGGCAGCGTGATCCGCCAGCAGGTGGATGAGACGTCCGGCCGCGATGTCGTCGGCTACCAGGATTTCCGGCTGTAGAATGACGCCCACATGCGCGAGCGCTGCGGCGCGAAGAGCTTGCCCGTTGTTGACGCGGAGGCTCCCACTGGCCTGGATCGCGATTTCGCTACCCCGTCCTGAGAACCGCCACACTCGAGGCTCGCCGGCATTGGTGAAATCGAGGCAGTTGTGACTTTCCAAGTCGGCCGGCGTCCGCGGATGACCGTGTGCGGCCAGATAGGACGGCGACGCACAGGCGACTAGACGCAGTGGCGACAAGGCGCGGACGATCAGCCCTGAATCGGGTAGCGTGCCGACGCGTATCGCAACGTCGAGTTCGTCGGCAAGCATGTCGAGACGCTGGTCTTGCAGGACGAGCTCAACCTGTACTTCCGAGTGGCCGTGCAAATACACGGCGATGATTGCAGGTATGATGGTGGTTCCGAGCGACATCGGTGCTGTCACGCGCAGCAGGCCACGCGGTGTGGACTGCGCAAGGTCGGCCGACCTCTCGGCATCGTCGATGTCGCGGAGGATGCGTCGGCATTGTTCGTAATAGGCGCGGCCGAACTCGGTCAGGCTCTGCTGCCGAGTTGTCCGGTTGAGCAGCAGCGCGCCGAGCCTTGCCTCGAGGAAGCGCACATGATTGCCCACCATGCTGGGCGACAGTCCTCGTCCAGTGGCTCCGGCAGCGAAGCTGCCCCGCTCGACGGTGCGGACGTAGCTCTCCATAGCCAACAATCGATCCATTCGAGACTTTCGCTCACGAGTGTCGTTAATGATTGGCCCTTTAAGCAGTTCCGCGCTAGGCCAAATCGGCCCCAACAGAAGGAGATCGACATGCCTGAAGCTTCGGACACCCTCGTGGTTGGCGCAGCCGGCCGCTTTGCTGGGCTGGTCGTGCCGGAGCTGGCCAAGCGGGGCGTGCATCCTCGTGGCCTTGTCCGTAACTCGGAACAGGCCGAGACGGCGCGAGGCAACGGAGTCGGCGAGATCGTCTTCGGAGACCTTCGAGATCGCGTAAGCGTCGAGGCTGCGCTTAAGGGTGTGGAACGGGCGTTCTACATTTCCCCCGTATACCAGGAGGACGAAGCCGAGATGGGCGTCGGCTTCGTGGAAGCCGCCAAGCAGGCGGGTGTGCGCCGGATCGTCTTCTCAACGATTATTCATCCCTCTCTCGATCTGCGGAATCACGCATCGAAGCGGCCGATCGAGGATGCCCTGTTTAAGTCGGGGCTGGACTACACCCTGCTGCGGCCGTCAGTCCTCTACCAGAATCTGGCCGCAGGATGGCCAGCGATCGTCAAGACCGGCGTGCTGGCCGAACCGTTCTCCGCCACTGCTCGCATCGCACGGGTCGATTACCGCGATATCGCCGAGGTGGCGGCGATCGCCCTCACCGAGGACCTGCTGGTCAACGGCGCGTATGAGCTGAGCGCCGACGGTGGAAAAAATCGCGAGGAACTGGCTGCCATCGCCAGCGAGGCGTCGGGGCGCGAAATCAAGGCAGCCGCGCCGGGGTTCGAGGAATGGGCGGCCAAGGCGCAGCTGCCCTACAACGACGCACAGAAGCAGCAGCTCGCGGCGATGTATGCGAACTACGACAGGCACGGGCTGCTCGGAAACCCGTTCACGCTTCGGTCGATCCTCGGTCGCGAACCTCGCATGATGCACGCGTTCTTCGCCGACTTGGTGGCTGGAAAGCCGACAACAATCGCATAAGCGCGACATAGGTGAATTGCCGATTTCGTAAGCGGTCCTGAACCAGAACACTGGCCGCTCTGATCCAATCCTTAAAACGGAGCAATGCTGGATGACAATACTTGCAGTGGGCGGCACGGGACAAGTCGGAAGCCCGATCGTGAAGAACCTGGTTGAGCATGGTGCGGAGGTCGTTGTGCTTACCCAAGACCCAAAAAAGGCGCACCTGCCACCTGGGGTCCGGGCGGTCAAAGGGGATGTGCTGGATCCCGAGACGATGCGAGGCGCCTTGCGGGGCGTGGACACGCTTTTCATTCTCAACCCTGTCGTCGCCGACGAATTGACGCGAGCGCTCCTGACTTTGAGGCTTGCGAAAGATGCTGGATTGAAGGGAGTCGTTTATTTCTCGATGGTCAACGCGGATGCGCTCGTGGACGTCCCGCATGCGGCTGCCAAATATGCAGGTGAGCGGCTGATCGAGTCATTGGATCTTTCCGCGACCATCCTGCGTCCGAACTACTTTTTCCAGAACGACGCCATGGTCAAGGACGCCTTTCTCGACAAAAGCGTATACGCGATGCCCGTCGGAAATGTCGGCGCCGCGATGGTCGATATTCGCGACATCGCGGATGTTGCAGCGCTGGAACTTCTGAAGCGGGACTCTGCCGCCGACAGCCTACCGCGCGACCTCATCGACATCTCGGGTCCCGAGGTCCTTACCGCCGACAGCATCGCCTCGATCTGGACGGATGTGCTCGGCAAGCGGATTTCCTACGCCGGCGACGACTTGGATATCTTCGAGAAGAGCCAACGCGAGCACGTAGCACCAGCGATGGCTCTCGATATTTCGCTAATGTTCAGGGGCTGGCAGAAGATTGGGGTATTGCCGATGCCGGGAGCTATCGAGCGTCTGACAGGGATGCTTGGACGGCCGTTGCGCACATACCGTGCCTTCGCAGAGGAAACAGCGGCGCAGTGGCTTTGCTGACGCAGTTTGCCGACACGCGGTGTTGGCCCGGCATGGCCCGCTGGGAAATCAGAAGCTCAGCGCAACCAGTGTTGGTTGCCGGCCTACAGTCGGCATTTCTGGGCTGCATGGGGAGTAGCAGGCAGTGACAGAGTGTTCGCGCGCATCGGAATTTGAACCTCGAAGGTGAATGGGCAAGCTGGGGACCTATGCTCGACCTCGTCGGGTTGCAACGTGCTCTGCTCGTTCTCAAACACGGAAGCTTTCGCAAGGCAGCCGAACGCTGCTCGACGAGCACTTCCGCATTGAAGGCCGCAAGACCTGGTTCGAGATCATCGAGGAGGTGCAGGTGGTGCTCGATGATTACCTGGTAGGCTACAATACTAAGCGGCCGTACCAGAGCCGCGGCATGAACGGGCGCACGCCGATTAAGGCGTTCGTTGCCGCTATCCCCCAGCCACAGCGAAAGGAGGTCGCGACCGAGATGAAGTCAGCCGCCTAAACATCACCACCTGAGGTGGAATTTTTAACCGATAACCGACACTATATAAGAGTGGGCGCCTCCGGAAACTCCACGTCGTCGCGTTCGTGCCGATCTACAACTTTGTCAAGCACCTCAAATCCCTCCGCGGGAAGACACCGTTCTAGGCCAAAGCTCACGCATAGACAAAGCACCTAGCCATCTTCAAGATCAACCCACGCCATCTCATTCCGGGACCAGACAACTTAGGGGGGGCACGCTGCAACCCGTCTTGCGGCGCCAACTGTCCCTTCACAAGCCGCTCGAAACCTTTTAGAACAAATCAGGAACTGTGGAGTTGGTTATGAAGCTAATCGATAAGCTTGCCATCCTTGCGGATGCCGCCAAATACGATGCCTCTTGCGCCTCCTCGGGCACTGTCAAGCGCGACTCGCTCAAAGGCGGCATCGGCTCAACTGAAGGTATGGGCATCTGCCACGCCTATACGCCGGATGGACGCTGCGTCTCATTGCTAAAAATATTGCTTACCAATTTCTGCATGTACGAGTGCCTGTACTGCATCAACCGGTCTTCCTCGAACGTGCGTCGGGCCCGCTTCACGGTGGACGAGGTGGTGCGCCTAACGCTTGGCTTCTACCGGCGCAACTGTATTGAGGGCCTGTTCCTCTCCTCCGGCATCATCCGCTCGCCTGATTATACCATGGAGCAATTGATTCTGGTTGCCAAAGCCTTGCGTGAAGTGCATGAATTCAAAGGCTATATCCACCTGAAAACCATTCCAGACGCCAACTCGGTCCTGCTGGAACAAGCGGGTCTCTACGCAGATCGCCTGAGCATCAACATCGAACTGCCGCAGGAAGCAGGGTTGAAGGCGTTGGCGCCGGAAAAGGACATGGCCGGCATCCGCCGCACCATGGGCCGCATTAAAACCCAGCATGACGAAGCCCGCGCCACTCGGAGTCGCGCCAAGTTCGCCCCCGCCGGCCAAAGCACGCAATTGATCGTTGGCGCCGAACCGAGCAGCGACAAGACCATCCTCAGTCTTGCGGATAGTCTTTATGGCGCCTACGGCCTGCGCCGGGTCTACTACTCGGCATATTCGCCGATCCAGGACTGCTCGGCGCTCCTGCCCGCAAAACCGGCGCCCTTGCTGCGCGAGCACCGGCTGTACCAGTCGGACTGGCTGCTGCGCTTCTACGGTTTCGCGCTGAGCGAAATCCAGACCGCTACCGACGGCATGCTAGCCCTGGAGCACGACCCCAAACTCGCCTGGGCGCTCGCCCATCGCGCCGAGTTCCCAGTCGATGTCAACGCCGCTCCGCGCGAGATGCTGCTTCGCGTCCCCGGCCTCGGCGTCCGCTCGGTGGACCGCATCCTGAAAATTCGCCGCAACCGTAGTCTCGATCTCGACGACCTGGGCCGTCTCCGCTTACCGCTTGCGCGGGTTAAACCCTTCATCGCTGCCCGCGCTTACCATCCCGGCAAGACGCTGGATGCCCGAAAACTCATCGCGCCCTCGGCACAGCTTTCGCTGTTCTAAATGTTTGGCGCCACCCTCGCTTCCGAAACCGACTTCCTTGGCTGGCGACGCGCCGCCCGCCATGCTTTTCTCGCCAAGATTGAACCGGCACAACTGGTCTTTACCGTAGGCTCAGGCGACGACCTGCTTGCCAACGAACCTCTGCCGGTAAACGACAGCAAAATCATCGTCCCCACTGCCTTCGCCGAACTCGCGACAACCGTCATTCTCGCTCGCGATCCGCAACGCTTCGCCTTGCTCTATCGCCTGCTCTGGCGAATCAAGCACAACGCGCCCGATCTTATGGACGACGCGGCGGATCGTGATCTCGCGAAAGCATTAGCGCTGCAAAAATCCATTGGGCGCGACATTCACAAGATGCGCGCCTTCCTCCGCTTCCGCGAAGTGCCGGACGACAAGGGCATACGCCATGTTGCTTGGTTCGAGCCCTCACACTACATCATTGAAGCCAATGCTCCCTTCTTCATGCGCCGCTTCGCGCAGCTTCGCTGGTCAATCCTCTCCCCCGACGCCTCCGCCCATTGGGACGGCAAGACCATCACCCTAGGTCCTGCCGCCACCCGCGCCGAGATCCCGCCCGACGATGCGATGGGCGGCGCCTGGCAGGTCTATTTTGAGAATATTTTTAATCCGGCCCGGCTGAAACCAGAGATGATGCGCAGTGAAATGCCGCAAAAATATTGGCGAAACTTGCCAGAAGCGGCCTCGATCACAAAACTCCGTAGCGAAGCAGGGCCACGCACGACGGCGATGCTTCGAAAGTATGAAAATAAAGGTTAGGCTTTGCGGCAAGTTCTATAATCCTCAGGCCGAGCACACCGATAAACTTTGCCGCAGCTGTAAATATGGAGTTATCACCGGTCATCAAATTGGACGCTTTGCGCGAGACTTTGGCGGCACGTGGCGCGAAAGCCAACGTCAAATCCAGGCCAAACCAGGTGAACATCTCAAGTTCAATAAGCGGCTGTACAGGAAGAGAAATCTCGTCGAACGGTTCTCGACCAAAAACACGATGATCACTGACAGCAAACTCGCCCGCTTTGCTAAACTCATTAGGCAAAGCATGAAAAGCGACGATCCGGCGTTCCGCAAGGCCTATCTGCGGCTATTTGTGGAAACGGTGACAGTCGGCGATGCAGAGATTTAGTCTCGGGCCCGAGAGCCACGCTGGCAAAAGCCGTGTCTCTAATGAACTTACCGGCAGCCAGACCAGCGGTGCCCAGTTTTGTTCAATCGTGGCGTCCCGTAGGGGATTCGAACCCCTGTTACCGCCGTGAGAGGGCGGTGTCCTGGGCCTCTAGACGAACGGGACCGCGCGCAGGCAGGGGTAGCGGAGGCGGTGCTTGCGGTCAAGCATGGACACCGCGTCAGGCCGGCGCCGCATCAGGCCGGCGCCGCGTTAGGCCGGCGCCGCGTCAGCCACGATGAAATCGGCGGAAACCGTGCCGTTCCAGCGATTGATTCGCAAATGCCCAGCCAAGTGCAGAGGCGCGCTACCCACCCGCAGCATCGCCTCCGCGAGCGGTTCGTTCCTGGTCTTGAACAGCATGGTTTTCAGCCTGCCTCCATCCTCGCCTTCGACAAATGCGCGAATACTCGTGAGGGTTTTGCCAATTCGCTCGGACTTTACTATTCGTGCGCGCGGCAAGACGAAAACCGGCTCCTCATTGCCGGCTCCGAACGGGCTGAGCCGTTCCACCAGGGCGGCGAGCGAGGCGGTCGCGCCAGGCACCGCAAGCGCGCTTTCGAGAGGCAGCACCATGCTTGCGGGCAGCGCCGCGGCATGTCCGAGCCGCTCATTCATAAACGCCCGGAATGCGTCGATCCTTTCCGCATCAAGCGCGAAGCCCGCCGCCATCGCATGGCCGCCGCCGCTATGCAGCAAGCCAGACTGACGGGCAGCGATCACCGCAGCGCCCAGATCGATTCCGGCAACCGAACGCCCAGAACCCTTAGCGACCCCTTCAATGATTCCCGCGACCAGCGCGGGACGATTAAATTTTTCCTTGATTCGCCCGGCGATAATGCCGACTACGCCGGGATGCCAGCGATCGCCCGCCAGCACCGCCACCGCGGCCCCTGCCGCAAATTGAATGGCCGCCTGCGCCAGCGCCTCATCAAGCATGCCGGCTTCAACTGCCTGACGCTGCCGGTTCACTTCGTCAAGCGACCGAGCGAGGTGTCCGGCGGCTTCGGGATTATCGGCGAGCAGCAAGCGCAACCCCAACTCCGCCTCGGCGATTCGCCCTGCGGCATTAATCCGTGGGCCTAAGCCAAAGCCGCAATTCATCGCGTTCGGCGCCTCGGTGATGTTCGCTACCTCCAGCAGCGCCGCCAAGCCTGGCCGCCCGCGTCGCGCCATCACTTTCAAGCCCTGGCAGACCAGCGCCCGGTTCAACCCGGTGAGCGGCATCACGTCGCAGATCGTTGCCAGCGCCACCAGATCCAGCAGGCCGCGCAGATCGGGTTCGGCTATCGCGGCGAAATGGCCGCGTTTGCGCAAGTTGCGATGCACCGCCACCATGGCAAGGAAGGCGACGGCAGCGGCGCAAATGCTGGTCAGCCCGGAACGGCAATCGAACCGGTTAGGATTAACCGTAGCCAACACGGCAGGGGGCGGCCCCTCGGATTTATGATGATCCAGCACGATCACCGCCGCAGCGTCGCCCAGCTTAATAAACTGCTCATGCGCCGCCGTGCCGCAATCCACGCAGATGATCAGCGTGGCCCGCCGCGCCAGCGCGGCCAAGGCCTCGGCATTCGGGCCATAACCTTCGCGCAACCGGTCCGGCACGTAGTTGATTACCGGCACGCCAAGCTGGCCCAGCGATGACGCCATCAGCGCGCCGCTGCACGCGCCATCGACGTCATAATCGCCGAAAATCGCCACCGTCTCGCGGCGCAATACCGCCTCGGCGATCCGCCCGGCGGCTTTTTCCATATCGGCTAGTGTCGAGGGATCGGGCAGATAGGCGCGCAAGGTCGGGTCGAGAAAATCGCTAGCCTGCTCCTGCTGAATGCCGCGTAGTGCGAGAAGCCGACCAATCACCTCCGGCACGCCCAGACGTTGAGCAATTCCAGCGCTGATCCGGGCGCAATCTTGGCCTGGCAATTCGCGCCACTCCCAGCGGCGCCCGCTTAGGCTAGTCTCAACGCCGAATGCGGCCGCTGGCTGCATCATGCGGCCGCCCAGGGCTTAGTCGCGAAATTATGATGCCCCTCGATATAGCGCACCGTGCCCGACTTGCTGCGCATGACGATGGAGTGCGTCACCGCGCCCGCGCCGAAGCGCCGCACGCCGCGCAGCATCGGCCCGCCGGTGACGCCTGTCGCGGCGAACAGCACCTCGCCCTTTGCCATCTCTTCGACGCCGTAAATCCGGTGCGGATCGGTGATGCCCATGTCTCGCGCGCGCGTTTTTTGCTCTTCATCCTCGAACAAAAGCCGGCCTTGCATCTGCCCGCCAATACAGCGCAAAGCCGCCGCCGCCAGCACGCCTTCCGGCGCGCCGCCCGACCCCATGAAGATGTCGATGCCACTCTCGTCTTGCGCCGTTGCGATGACCGCCGCCACATCGCCATCGCCGATCAGCGTGATCCGCGCGCCGGCCTCCCGGCATTTAGCGACCAGCTCGGCATGGCGGTCGCGTTCCAGCGTGCACACCATGATATCCGAAATGTCCCGCTTCTTAGCTTGCGCGAGGTTACGCAGATTTTCGGCAACCGGCGCATCGATATGCACCACACCTTCCGGTAGGCCGCCGCCGACGGCGATCTTCTGCATGTAGATGTCCGGCGCGTGCAGGAAGCCGCCGCGTTCGGCCAATGCGACCACCGCGATGGCGTTGGGCGCGCCTTTGGCGATGATGGTGGTGCCTTCCAGCGGATCGACGGCGATATCCATCTCCACCCCGCCCATGCCCACTTTTTCGCCGATATAGAGCATCGGCGCCTCGTCCATCTCGCCTTCGCCAATCACCACCGTGCCGCTGATCGCCACATTGTCGAAGGCGCGGCGCATCCCCTCGACCGCCGCGCCGTCGGCCTCAATCTTGTTGCCCCTGCCGATCCAGCGGGAGGCGCCGAGCGCCGCCGCCTCGGTGACACGGACCAGCTCCAGGGCCAGATTGCGGCCTTCAATGGCGATAGGGCGTGGTTCGGTCATTGGCGTTCCTTTTCTAGAATAAAACAGCGGTTCTTTTTTGCAAAAAGAACCAAAAAACTTTTTTAGTCGCGGCGATAATTTTATCCTGGCTCGATGCGGATCAACGCTGGTTGTTCCAGAACGCTTTCGAGTCCGGCAAGCTGCGCGCAGGCGGCGCACATGGATCGCTCAATGGTATCATGCGTCACCAACACCACCGGCACCGCCTCTCCAGGGCTGCGCGCCCGTTGCAGCATCGATTCAAGGGAGATGCCATGATCGCGTAGCACCGAGGTCACGTCCGCGATAACTCCTGGCTTGTCGACCACCATGAGCCGGATGAAATAGGCGCCCCGATGCGCGTCCATGGCGAGCGTTGGCCGGTTTGACAGCGATAATTCCGATTGGCCCCACATCGGCGTCGCGCGGGCGCGGGCAATATCGATGATATCGGCGATGACGGCTGATGCGGTCGGTCCAGCCCCAGCGCCGCGGCCCTGCATCATGATCGAGCCGATAAAATCCCCTTCGGCGACCACCGCGTTGAACACCCCGTCGACATGGGCGAGTGGCGAGGCGCGAGGCACCATCGCCGGATGCACGCGGGTCTCGATACCCGCTTCGGTCGCGCGGGCGATCCCCAGCAGCTTAATCTCGAAGCCGAATTCTTCGGCGAATAAAATATCGAGCGCGGTGACGCCGCGGATGCCCTCGACATGCACGGCGGCGAAATCCACCATGCGGCCAAAGGCGATCGCCGCCAATATGGCGAGCTTATGGGCAGTGTCGATGCCATCGATATCAAAGCTTGGATCGGCTTCGGCGTAACCGAGGCCTTGGGCTTCGGCCAGCACATCGGCGAAATCGCGCTGCTGCTCGCGCATCGTGGTGAGGATATAGTTGCAGGTGCCGTTGAGAATGCCGGCGATGCGCTGGATCCGGTTGGCCGCCAGCCCTTCGCGCAGGGTCTTGATGATCGGAATGCCGCCGGCCACCGCCGCCTCGAAGCCTAGCGACACGCCGTTCGCCTCGGCAAGCCGGGCGAGCGCCAGGCCATGCTCGGCGATCAGCGCCTTGTTCGCGGTGACCAGAGGCTTACCGGCCCGCAGCGCCGCTTCGGCGAGCCTCTTTGCCGGACCATCCGCGCCGCCAATCAGCTCGACGACGATATCCACCATCGGATCGGCGACCAGCGCCAGCGGATCATCCTCCCAGAGCACCGCGTCAAGCGCGATGCCCCGGTCAAGCTCGCGATCGCGAGCGCACACCGAGGTCACCTGAATGGCGCGTCCGGCGCGCACGCCGATCAGCTCGGCATTATCGGCGAGCAGCTTCATCACTCCGCCGCCTACGGTGCCCAACCCGGCAATGCCCAGTCTTAGCGGCCCAGATCCCGAAGGCAGGGTCATGCGGTTACGCGTTCGGCGGCGGCTCTGGAAGCAATTACCGGGCCAGCACTACCGTGCGGGGCACTATCTTGGGCCAAAAAATTTCTGATGCTGCGTGTCGCCTGGCGCAGCCGGTGGGTGTTCTCGACCAGCGCGATCCGCACATGGCCATCGCCATATTCGCCGAAGCCAATGCCGGGCGCCACCGCCACCTTGGCCTTTTCAAGCAGAAGCTTCGAAAAGTCGACGCTGCCGAGATGGGTGTAACGCTCCGGTATCGGCGCCCAAGCAAACATCGAGCCGGCGGGGCTCGGCACCTGCCAGCCAGCGGCGGCGAGGCCCTTGATCAACACGTCCCGGCGTTCCTTATAGAGCGCCCGCATCTGGTCCACGCAATCCTGCGGCCCGTTCAGCGCCGCCGTTGCCGCCACTTGAATCGGCGTGAAGGCGCCGTAATCGAGATAGGATTTCATCCGCGCCAGTGCCGAGATCAGCCGCGGATTGCCGGCGGCGAACCCCATCCGCCAGCCCGGCATCGAGTAGGTTTTCGACAGCGAGGTGAACTCCACCGCGATGTCCTTGGCGCCGGGAATTTGCAGGATTGAAGGTGGCGGCGTCGCGCCAAAATAAATTTCCGCGTAAGCCAAGTCGGAAAGGATGAATATTTCATGCCTCTGAGCAAAAGCGACGATCTCCTTGTAGAAGTCGAGATCGGCGAGAAAGGCGGTCGGATTCGACGGAAAGTTGACGATCAGCGCTGTCGGCTTTGGCACTGAGTGCTTTACCGCGCGCTCAAGCGCCCGCAGCATCTCGTCATCGGGCGCGGCGGACACCGAGCGGACCGAGGCGCCGGCGATGATGAAGCCGAACTGGTGAATCGGGTAGGACGGGTTCGGCACTAGTATGGTGTCGCCAGGGCTGGTGATGGCGCTGGCGAGATTGGCAAGACCCTCCTTTGATCCCAGCGTCGCGATCACCTCGGTCTCGGGGTTGAGCGCCACGTCGAAGCGCCGGCGGTAATAGGCGGCGAGCGCCCGCCTCAGGCCTGGAATGCCCTTGCTGACCGAATAACGGTGGGTGCGCGGGTCTTGCACCGCCTCGATCAGTTTTGCCACGATATGCGGCGGCGTCGGGCTATCGGGATTGCCCATGCCGAGATCGATGATATCCTCGTTCGCCGCGCGCGCCCGCGCCTTGGCCTGGTTCACCTCCGCGAAAACATAAGGCGGCAGGCGTTTGATCCTGTGAAACTCTTCGGTCATGGGCGGTCCTTGAGAGGTTTGGCGACAGAGTCAGGCGCGGCTGGCGGGTGAGAGGGCGCATCATAAAGCAGTTCCGCGAAACCGCCACGCCCGGAGGCCAATGCCGCGAGCCGTATATCGGCGAGCGGCAACCCCGCATCGGCTAGCTGATTGGCAATGGCAAGGGCGCGGCGCAAGGCGAGTCGCAGCCCCGCCGTATCGTTGTCGGGCGCGAATCCCCCCGCCAGAATGGCGGGTGCCGCGCCAGCGGGCGCCGTGCCAGCGGGCGCCGCGCCAGCGGGCGCCGCGCCGCGCTGCTGCGCCAGGAGGCGCAATGAAGCGTGCTGCGCGCGCGGGATGATTGCCGAGCCGGGCGCGAAAGCGATCAGCAGCGGCGGCGCCTGGGGCGCCGGGGCAGACGTGACCGGCTTCGCCGCTGGCCCCACCTTGGCTTGTCCTAGCTCGGCTTGTCCTAGCTCGGCTTGTCCTGGCTTGGCTTGTTCTGGCGCGGCTGGCTCCGGCTGAGCGAGCGCGGCGCGCCCCGCCTGATTTGCCGCTTCGAGCTGGGCGCGAATCTGTTGCTGATCATTAACCGAAAGGGTCGCTGGTTTTGCCGGCACCGAGGAAAGATGCGGAAATGGCGCGGCTAGCCCCGGCGCCGGCGCAGCCGGCTTGGTCCGTGCGCCAGTGATCAGTGAAAATGGTCCCGAATGCCCGGAACAGCCGCCCAATGCGCCCGCCAACGCCATGGCAAGCGCCCTAGCCGGCAAGTGCGACATGGCGCGGCGCGCATGGCCATCAAACCATCCGGACGGTTTAATTTTATCCAGTTTGACCGTATGTTCCACATCAACCCCTGTCGATGTCCTATCTTAGCGCGTCGCAACCAGACCAGGAAGACAGCGGACAGGATGCGTACTGAAAAACAGTGCCTCAAAAACCCGGAGCGAGGAACCATCCATGCCCAACCATAATCCAGCCCAGCCGCGCGATTCAAAACTTCCAGAAATCAAGCTTCCGGAGATGAAGCTTCCAGACCCTGCCTCGATAGGACGCAACATGACTGACGTCGCGATGCGGTCGCAGCGAATTGTCGCCGATTGGTTGAAGCGCCAAGCCGATGCCGGCGTGTCGCTCGATCCGCTGAATATCGGCGCGGCCTTTATGGAGATGACCGCCCAGCTGATGGCGCATCCCGGACAGCTCATCCAGGCGCAGCTCGGCTTCTGGCAGGACTACATGACGCTCTGGCAGCATTCGGCGCGGCGCCTGATGGGAGAGGCGACCAAGCCGGTCATTCCCGGCGATCCGAAGGATAAGCGCTTTCAGGACGATGCTTGGAAGGATAATGAGATTTTCGATTTCATCCGGCAGAGCTACCTGCTCTCGGCCAGATTTGTTCAGGACGTAATTAAACAGGCTGATGGCCTGGATCCAAAAACCGCGCGCAAGGTGGATTTCTACGCGCGCCAGTTCATCGACGCGATGAGCCCCAGCAATTTTGCGCTCACCAATCCGCAGGTGCTCCGTAAAACTGTCGAAACCGGCGGCGAAAATCTGATTAAGGGGCTGAACAATCTGCTCCGCGACCTAGAGGCCGGGCACGGCAAATTGCGCATCAAAATGACCGATTCCGATGCTTTTCGCGTCGGCGAAAACATCGCTGTCACGCCCGGCAAGGTGATCTACCGCAACGACCTGATCGAGCTGATCCAGTATGCGCCTTCGACCGAGAAGGTGCTGAAACGTCCGCTGGTGATCTTTCCGCCGTGGATCAACAAATTCTACATCCTCGACCTGCGCCCGAAAAACAGCCTGATCCGCTATGCCGTTGCCCAAGGCCATACGGTGTTTGTGGCCAGTTGGGTCAACCCGGAAGCGTGCTTCGCGGACAAGGATTTCGAGGATTATATGCTGGAAGGCGTGTTCGGCGCGCTGGAAGCCATCGAAGCGGCGACCGGCGAGCGCGATGTCAACGCCATTGGCTATTGCCTCGGCGGCACCTTGCTGGCGGCGACCCTCGGCTACATGGCAAAAAAGGGCGACAAACGCATCAAGACCTCGACCTTCCTGGTGACGCTGACCGATTTCACGGATGCCGGCGAACTAGGCGTGTTCATCGACGAGGAACAACTGCGCTCTTTGGAAGACAAAATGATCAAGCGCGGTTTCCTTGAGGGCGAGGAGATGGCCACGACCTTCAACATGCTGCGGGCGAATGACCTGATCTGGAATTTCGTGGTCAGCAATTATCTGATGGGCAATGACCCATTCCCGTTCGATCTGCTGTACTGGAATTCTGACGCAACGCGGATGCCTGCGAAAATGCACTCTTTTTATTTGCGCAACATGTATCAGAAAAACCTGATGGCGCAGCCTGACGGGCTGACGCTGAACGGCGAGAGGATCGATCTAGGACAGGTCAAAGTGCCGGCCTATTTCCTGTCCTGCCGGGAGGATCACATCGCGCCCTGGAAAAGCACCTATAGAGGCATGAAGTTGCTCGGCGGCAAGAAGCGTTTCGTGCTGGCGGCCTCCGGCCATATCGCCGGCGTGGTAAATCCACCGGAGGGCGGCAAGTACAACCATTTCGTGGGCGAGGTATTACCGGAAACCCCGGATCAGTGGTTTGAGGGCGCCACCGAGGTCGCCGGATCATGGTGGCCCGATTGGCAGCGCTGGGTCACCTCGCATGGCCAAGCCAAGGTTGCCGCGCGGCAGCCGGGCCAAGGCAAGCTGGCGACGGTCGGTGACGCGCCGGGAGATTATGTGAAAGTGCGCGCAGCCTGAAATTGTCCGCAAGATCAGCCGCGATGGACGGCACGGGGTCCATTGCGATGGTGCTGCCGGCCCGAGAGGGGTTTGGCCCGCAAGGCGCCGGCGCCATTGCCATGGTGGTGCGCGCTTATGCCAAGGCGGCAGGCGAAGCGGTAATCGTGCTCGGCGGGGCGCAGGCCTTTCCAACCTATTCCGATCTTGCATTCCAGCAGGTCGCCGGAACATCTCCTTGGCTTTATGGGATGAACATACTCCGCATCCTGCGCCGCTCGCGCGCCAAGGTGATCGAGGTGCACCAGCAACCCCGGCTTGCTCGCCTGCTCGCTCGCTTCCTGCCAACCAGGCGCGTGCTGCTGTTCCTGCACAATGATCCCCTCTCAATGCGCGGCCTAGTATCGGTAAGAGCCCGACAGCGCAGCCTAAACCGGCTGCACCGGGTCATCTGCGTGTCCGGCTATCTCCGCCAGCGTTATGTAGACGGCCTGCGCGGCGATCATGACAATGTGGTAGTTTTACATAATCCTCTGATTCTAAAAGAATCGCCACGACCTTTGATCCCCAGGAAACGCGAGATTCTCTATGCCGGGCGGATTGTCGATAATAAAGGCATCGCCGATTTCATCGAAGCTTGCCGCCAGGCGCTGCCGGAGCTTCCGGGTTGGCGGGCGCGCATCATCGGCGGTGACCGGTTTGGTCCGAAAAGTCCGGAAACCCGGTTTTTCCGCGATATGCGCGACACCGCGAGCGCGTTAGGCATTCGCTTTGATGGTCCGCAACCGCATGAATTTGTCCTAAATGCCATGGCCGGCGCCGCCATCGTTGTCGTGCCGAGCCGCTGGCCGGAGCCCTTTGGGTTGACCGCGCTGGAAGCCCTGGCAAGCGGCGCCGCCTTAATTGCCGCGCGCACTGGCGGCTTACCGGAGGTGGCGGGCGAGGCGGCATGGTATTTCAATTCAGGCGATAGAAGGGCTTTGGCGGACGCGATCCGTGATCTCGCGCTTGATGAGCGGCTGCGGGAAAAACTCGGCGGATCCGGCCTCGCCCGCGCCCGGCTGTTCGACGCGCCGGTGATCGCCGAACAACTCCGGGCATTGCGCGGACCAATTCCGGCCTTATGAAGCGGCGCATGGTTTCGCGCCGCCTCTTTGCTCTCAGGAACGCCGCCAATCTTGCGCGCATCGCCTATCTGGCGGCGTTGATCCTGCCGTTCTGCCTGCTCTACGCGCGGGCCGGCGCGGAAATATGCATCGGCCTCATCGACATCCTGTTTCTGGTCCAATCCGCGCGGCTGCGGGACTGGTCCTGGGCGCGGCAGCCTTGGTTCATCCTTGGCTGCCTGTGGTGGCTGGCCGACATGACCGCGTCCTTGCCGCTCCCAAACCTAGGAGCGGGCGGCTTGCCATCCTTTACCCAGGCGCTGGTGCTGGGCCGGCTGCTGTTGCTGGCGGCGGCGCTGGGGCATTTTGTGCTGGCAACGCCGCGCGCCCGGCGCGATTTATGGATCGCGCTGGCGTTTTGCGCTTTTTGGATCGCGCTGGAATGCTGGCAGCAAGCGCTGTTTGGCGCGAACTTTTTGGGTGATCGCCGCTGGCCTGACGGCGCGCTGACCGGCCCTTTTTGGGCGCCGCGCGCCGGGCCGCCTTACGCGCATCTGCTCTTCGTCAGCATCTTGCCGGTGATCATGTGGCTCTATTCAAGGAAAACCCTGGCCTGCCGCATCGGCGCCGCGGCGCTTGGCGCGCTGGGTTTTGTCACCGTGGTGATAATCGGCCAGCGCATGCCGCTGCTGCTGGCCGGACTCGGCCTGTTGGTGACGGCGCTCTGCCTCCGCCCGGTGCGCATGCCCGCCATCATCCTGGGGCTGCTGGCGCTGGCGCTTATTCCGGCAACCAAGTTAATCTCGCCACCTACCTTCGACAAGCTGGTGCTGGAGACCTCCCGGCAAGTCCAGCATTTCGCGCGCAGCCCTTATGGCGAGTTGTACACCCGCGCGACGGTGATGATCGAGCGCTCGCCCTGGCATGGCTACGGCTTCAACGGCTTCCTGTATTTTTGCGAACAACCCCGTTTCGGCGCTGGCTTGCCCGCGCTCGGCCTCGGCCCGACCCAGCTTGCGAAAGGCGCCTGCAACATCCATCCGCATAATTTCTACCTGCAAGCGGCGGTCGATGCCGGCCTTCCCGGCCTGATCCTGTTCGCGGCGATGAACCTCGCGTGGCTGATCGCTTTGGGACGCGGCCTGATCCGCCGGACTGCGCGGACTGGACCGGACCCGCTGCGGCTCGGCCTATTTATCGGCGTGCTGACCTATGCTTGGCCGTTCGCCTCCACCGACAACTTTGCCGTGCTGCCGATGGCGGGCTGGCTCTTCGTCATGCTCGGCTTCGGTCTCGCCCTACGCTCGGCGCAATCTGGTCCGCCGGCCCGACAATTCCTATATAGGCGGCAACGCATTTTTGTGGATGGAACTCAATCATGACCGATCTCGCGCCGGCGTCCCTCGTTCCGGTAACGGTGCTCACCGGCTTTCTCGGCGCCGGCAAGACCACGCTGCTCAACCGCATTCTCACCGAATCTCACGGCAAGCGCTACGCTGTGGTGATCAACGAATTCGGCGAACTCGGCGTCGATAACGACCTCGTTGTCGATTCCGACGAGGAGGTTTTCGAGATGAATAATGGTTGCATCTGCTGCACGGTGCGCGGCGACCTGATTCGCATCGTGGGCGGCCTGATGAAGCGGAAAGGCAAGTTTGACGGCATCATCGTGGAAACCACCGGCCTCGCCAATCCGGCCCCAGTCGCCCAGACCTTCTTCGTCGATGAAGGCGTGAAGGCGAAAACCCGCCTCGACGCCATCGTCACGGTGGTTGACGCCAAGCATCTGCCCGCCCGCCTCGCCGACAGCCATGAGGCGGAGGACCAGATCGCCTTCGCCGACGTGATCGTGCTGAACAAGCTTGATCTGGTGACGCCGGAAGAACTGGCCGAAGTGGAGCGCCGCATCCGCGCGATCAACCGCTTCGCCGAAATCCACCACGCCACACGAGGCGACGTGCCAATCGACAAACTGCTTGGCCTCAACGCCTTCGATTTGCAGCGGGTGCTGGAGAGCATGCCAGATTTTCTTGAGGAGGACAGCCATACCCATGACGAGCACCTGACCAGCCTCAGCTTCTCGGTCGACAAGCCCATCGACCCGGAAAAGTTCAACGCCTGGATCGGCGTCATCCTGTCCACCAAGGGCCAAGATTTGTTGCGCACCAAGGGCATCCTGCATTACCCGAACGAGAAGCGCCGTTTCGCCTTCCAGGCGGTGCATATGATGGCCGATGGCGATTTCATCGGCCCGTGGAAGGACGGCGAAACGCCTACCAGCCGCATCGTGTTCATCGGCCGCGACCTCAACCGCCCGCAATTGCGCCGCGGCTTCGAGGGCTGCATCGCCGCATGAGCACCATCGCGGGCGCCGATACGGTGCTAGAGGAACGCGGCATTACCGGCAATTTCGAGGCCTTCATTACTGCCTCTAGCTTCGATCGCGCCGGCAGTCAGATTGCGCTCGCCACCGGTGATGGCCGTATTATCCTTCGCCGTATCGGCGGCGCTGAGTGGCGGATCACCGAAAGCCATGACGGCGCAATTTTGGCGCTGGCGTCCGATGCCGCCAGCCCAACCGCTCTTGGAGGGTTCCTCACTGGCGGCGATGATGGCGCGTTCCGCCGTGTCAATCCTGATGGTGAAATCAGCGACATTGCCAATTTCGGCATGAAATGGGTCGATACCGTCGCCAGCTTCGCCGACCGCAAGGCGCCGCTGCTGGCTTGTTCGGTCGGCAAAACCATTTTTTTATATGATGGCGCGGGTCAGGAAATCCGCCGGTTCGCGCATTCTTCGACGGTGACCGGCATCGCTTTCGACGGCAAGGGAAAACGCATCGCCGCGTCGCATTACAACGGCGCCTCAGTCTGGTTCACCGGCTCCAACTCCACCACGCCGCAGAGCTTGGAATGGAAGGGCAGCCATACCGGCATCGCCATCCACCCAGATTTTGCTGCCGTGGTCACCACCATGCAGGAAAACGCGCTGCATGGCTGGAAGATGCCGGACGGCCAGCACATGCGGATGAGCGGCTATCCGGCAAAATGTGAATCGCTCGGCTTCACCCGGTCAGGCCGTTGGCTGGCGACGGCGGGGGCGGATGCCATTGTCATCTGGCCGTTTTTCGGCGGCGGCCCGATGGGCAAGGCGCCGCTGGAACTCGCCGGCGGCAACGCCATCGTCAAGCGCGTTGCCTGCCATCCGCAACACGAGGTGGTGGCGGCGGGTTACGCCGATGGAATGATTGTGGTCGCCGATATCGCCCGCCAGCGGGTTCTGCCGGTGACCGGGGCAGGGCGGGGCGCTATATCCGCCCTGTGCTGGAGTCCGGACGGCGCATGGCTCGGCTTCGGCACCGAAACCGGCTTCGCTGGCCTCGTTGATTTCTCGGCCAAACGCTGATTGTCACGGCTTGGCCGATCTTCGTATTACCTCTGTCGCCAAATCCTTCCGCCGCGTTCCGGTTCTGCGCGATATCGACCTTGCCATCGCCTCCGGCGCGATGCTCGCCATTCTCGGCATTTCGGGCAGCGGCAAGACCACCTTGCTGCGGCTGATCGCCGGCTTTGAGCAGGCCGACCAGGGCAGCATCGCCATCGATGGCATGGTCGTCGCCTCGCCAGACCTGCATCTGCCGCCGGAACAGCGACGGATCGGCTATGTGCCGCAGGATGGCGGGTTGTTCCCGCATCTGACGGTCGCTCAGAATATCGGTTTCGGCGTGATCCCGGGTCGGCGCAAAGCCATCGTAGCGCGATTGCTGGAGCAAATCGGTCTCTCCATGCAGTATGCCAAGCGGATGCCGGCGCAGCTTTCGGGCGGTGAACGGCAGCGTGTCGCCGTAGCGCGCGCGCTGGCTGCCGCGCCGAAGCTTGTGCTGCTTGACGAGCCATTCGCGGCACTTGACCAGGGGCTGCGTTCGGCCACCGCCGCCGCTGTTGTCCATGCCCTTGCGGCCTCGCGCAGCACTGCGATCCTGGTCACTCACGATCAGGCGGAAGCCTTCTCGCTGGGCGCGGAAATCGCTATATTGCGTGGCGGGCGCATCGCTCAGCGCGCCCGGCCGGAAATTCTCTACCGAAATCCGGCTGATCTGGACTTGGCGCTTTTCCTCGGCGAAGCCTGCGTTCTGCCCGGCCTGTCGGAGGCCGGCCAGGTTGATTGCCTGTTCGGCAGGTTGCCGATTGCCGCTGGCGCCGCTTCAGGCAAAGTGGATGTGTTAATCCGCCCGGAGCAGATCAAGCTGGCCGAACCCGGCAGCCATGGCAGCGTTGCAGGGCATGTAACAAAGATCACCTATTTCGGCGCCGACGCGCTGGTGCATTTAGAAGCGAACGGCGTGGCTGTGGCGTCACGCCTGTTCAACCACGAAATCCCGCCGGTTGGCAGCAAATTTGGCCTCTGCGTCGAAGGCGCAGTGATGGCGTTCCCGGCAAACGCTTGAGGATCGCCGATTATTTCCGATATCAACAAGGCGCGACATCCTGGTTGCGAGCATGGCGCCCTTTCGGTTAGTCATGCCCATGAGAGCATGATTGCCTATAGCATGATCGTCGGCATCGCGAAAAAGCGCGGCCAGCAACGCCTCCCTCAGCAGGAAATATTGAGATTGTTGAGCACTGGCGCCATTTCAGTAAAGAAAATGCGCAAGGCGGCCTGTGCTTCGGCCTGTTTATCCTGTTCGTCCGGCCCCAGTAGGTCCCGCGCCCAGCGCGCCAGCGCATCGTCCGTTGGTTTGGGCAGCCGCATGCCGATCGTGGCGTCGCTCAGCAGCGACTGCTGGCGGATCACCGCATAGGCGGCAAGCGGCGGCACCGAAAACCCGCCGCCAAGCGCCGGCGCCGCCAGCGCGAGGGGCCGGTTCATCGCGCCCGCCATGTCGTGTTCGGCGAATAACGCAGCATTGAGCCGCGCCGCCGCGGCATCCATCAGAGCGCCAGGATCGGTGAGCAGCACCGCCTGATCAGTGCCGATCAGAATGCCAATCAACTCCGCCGGATTATCGCGCGAGCCACCTGCGTGGGGCAGAGCAAGCAACTCATCCACCGAGGCCGGCCCTTCCGCCAGCCGCGCGAATACCGGCTCATAGAATTCCTGGTTCATATCGGCCTTGGCGGAGGCAATGCTGAAACTCAGCTTGCGCGCTTGAAACGGCACCGCGAGGCCGAGCGTCAGGGAACGCAGCGCCGCGTCGCGCCGCGCCGGCGGCAGCCGAGACGCGCCGCGCGCGAAGATATCGTGCCGCAGCGGGCGGGGCAGGCAGAGATCCTTGATCAGCTCCGCCATGGCCGGATCGTCGAATTCCCGCGCCACCTCCCGCATTGCCGCGGTCATTGACAAAGCAGGGAAATTTTCCAGCAAAACCGCGGAACCGGCATAATCCAGCTTGGCGTCGGCAAGCCTCGCCGCGACATCGATATGATAGCAGGGCATCCAATTGGCATTCATGAACTCATGCGCGAGATAAGACGGCGGCAGGTTTTCCAGATGATCAAAAAGCGGCCGGCCGGCGGCATCGATAAATGATTCGGCGCCTTCTGCCTTGGCCAGCCGGCTGACGATCTCGAAGCCGCGTTTTGCCTGCCGGTCACTGCGCTGCGCCAGCCGCTGCCCGGATTCCCGCATCAGCCGCTGCATTCCGAGCATGCCTCGCCAAGCCGGCAGGACATTGTAGCTGACATGGGCAAGGCCACCGGGAACAAGCTTGGCGTCGAGCAGCCGCACGATGCCGGCTCGAACCGGCTCATCCACCCAAGTCCATACCCCGTGCAGGCTGACCGCGTCGAACTCCGGCAGTTGATGCAAGGCGCAACCGGCGGTGGGGAACCCGGCCAGATCGGCCTCAATGAACCGGACATTGCCCACTCCCGCCTGCCGCGCCAGTCGGCGCGCGCCAGCGATATGGCCCGGATTAAAATCAATCCCGGTGACCCGCCAGCCCGGATTGGCCGCCGCCATGAGCAGCGCCGAATGGCCTAACCCGCAGCCGAGATCGACAAAATGAAAGCTCTCATCCCGCTTCGGCGCCATGGCGGCAAAACCGCCCAGCAGCGCCACCAACGCCATAGTGGCGGGCATTTGCTGGCGGTAAAAGCCCGGCATATAGGCGATGTCGGTGATATAGCCGCCGCCCCATGATCCGCCCTTCATGCTTGATGATGTCTCCGTTGAGTCGCCGCCTCGATCATCGCCGCGACGAACATTGCTTCATCCGCCGGCTTGCGACCGGTAAGGCCAATCATCCCGGTGACGAGTTTCGCCGGCCTCTCGGGGCGGGCGGCCTCGATTTCAGCTTCAGGCTGGGCGAGCGAGGAGGACGCGGCAAAGCGGATCGCCTCGCCAGGATCGCGGGCGCCTGCGGGAAGCCAAAGCAGCCGCACCGCCGCGCCAAAACTGAAGCGCCGCGGCGTCTTCCGCAAGGCATCGAGCGGCGACATCATAACAAGCTGCGCGTCCCGGAGCGGGAAGCGCATCACCGGCTCGGCGCGGCCACGAAGCCGAATTGTGGTCCGGACAAAGGAATTTACCGAGCTGTGCAAAGCGAGGAAGCAATCCAATACCGTGCCGAGCAGGAACAACCCAGCATCGCGATACAGCTTTTGGTCGAATTTCAGCGTCACATCAAGGCCGCGGCAGAATCCGCCGATCGGCCAGAGCCTGACATCATAAGCGGTGCGGAACGCTGGCGATCAGGTTGAACGCCGCGCCGTCGCTCTCCGGCTCGATCACGCCGGTCGTGGCATTGATCATTAGGACCAGCCCGTTGGCGACCGGGATGGGGAAATGCTTGTCATCGCGGGTCAGGCTCTGCTTGACATGGCCTTCATCTGCTCGAACACGATGGCGGTGGTGATCAGCACGGTGTTCTTGGGAGCCGCCGTGCCGCCGAAGGTTTTTTGTAGCCGCCGCCTTTCGACCGCCTCTGGCTGATGCGCAGCGCCTCCTTCATTTCCGGATACAGCCTCCTGGATTATGATGAATGATGATTGCCTAGCGATAGGCGGCGCCACGGCGGCTCTTGCTTTCGCGGCCTGATCGAAAGATGAGTCGCCGCATGGATGATCAAACGCCGCCGGATGTTTCGCTCGATCCCCTGGACTGGTCCAGCCTGCGCCAGCTTGGCCATGCGATGATCGATGATGTGTTTAATGATTTGGCGCATTTGCGGGAGCAGCCGGTTTGGCAACCGATGCCGGAGGCGGTCCGCGAGGGCTTTAGGGAGGCGCTGCCGCGCAAGGGCGCGGAAGCCGCGGCTGTATACCAGGAGTTCCTCACCTGCGTAGCGCCGTATGTCTCCGGCAACCGGCATCCCCATTTTATGGGCTGGGTGCAGGGCGGCGGCACCGGCATTGGGATGCTCGCCGAACTGCTCACCGGGGCCTTGAACGAAAACTGCGGCGGCCGCGATCATGTTGGCCTCGCCGTAGAACGGCAGGTGATAGGCTGGTCCGCCGAGATGCTTGGCCTGCCGCGGAGCGCCGGCGGATTGCTGGTTACCGGCTCGTCCATGGCTAATTTCATAGCAGTTTTATGCGCGAGACGCCGTATCCTGGGCGAAGAAAGCCGCGCCAAAGGATTGGGGGCGGCGCGCCTGACCGGTTTTGCGTCGGCGGGGGTGCATCGCTGCGTGCCCGGCGCCTTCGACATGGCAGGGATTGGCGCCGATGGCTTGCGGCGCGTCGACATCAATGCCGCGCATCGGATCGATATCGAGGCGCTGCAATCCGCGATCGAGGCTGATCGCGAGGCGGGTTTGCAGCCCTTTTTGCTGATTGGCACTGCCGGATCAGTCGATGTCGGGGCCATCGATGATCTCAAGGCGCTAGCGGCGCTGGCGCAGCGGGAAAAGCTGTGGTTCCACGTCGACGCCGCTTTCGGCGCCCTGGCGGCGCTATCGCCCCGGTTGAGGCCTTTACTCAAAGGCATCGAACTTGCCGATTCGATTGCGTTTGATTTTCATAAATGGGCGCAGGTGCCTTATGATGCCGGCTGCATCCTGGTGCGCGAGCCGGAGGCCATGCTCGACACCTTCGCCCAGTCAGTAAGCTATTTGACGAACGTCGCGCGCGGGTTGGCTGGCGGCGCGCCCTGGCCTTGCGACATGGGGCCTGATCTGTCTCGCGGATTCCGCGCGTTGAAAGTCTGGATGAGCCTGAAAACATTCGGCGCCGACCGGCTCGGTCAGATCGTCGATCATACCTGCGCGCTCGCCCGGCATCTCGCGGCGCTGGTCGATGCGGATGACAGGCTGCGACGCCTGGCGCCGGTGGCGCTCAACATCGTCTGTTTCCGTTACGATGATGGCGGCGATGATCTCGACGCGCTGAACACCGATATCGTCGCCGATCTGCAGGAAGCCGGGGATTTCGCCCCTTCGACCACGGTGGTCGGCGGCAAGCGCGCCATCCGCGCCGCTATCGTCAACCACCGCACAAATATTGCTGATATTGACGCGCTAATTCCGGCGGTGATCAAAGCGGCCAAGGCAAGGCGGATCAATCGGTAAATCAGATCAAAACCACCAATTCCGCACGATAGACAATAAATCCTTCAAGGATGATGGTAGCCCTAACAGGAGTTGCCCATGCCCGAGGATCGCATCCAGTATTCGGCGCCGATTGGCGACACGGCCGTCACCACCACCTGCTACATGTGCGCTTGCCGCTGCGGCATTAAAGTGCATCTCAAGGATGGCGTGATTCGCTATATCGAAGGCAATCGCGAGCATCCGGTCAATCGCGGCGTGTTGTGCGGCAAGGGTTCCGCCGGCATCATGACGCAGTATTCCCCGGCCAAATTGCGCAAGCCGCTAAAGCGGGTGGGGGAGCGCGGGACCGGCGAGTTCGTCGAGATCGAGTGGGAGGAGGCGATGAGCATTGCCGCCTCCTTGCTTGCGGAAATCCGCCGCACCGATCCGAAAAAATTGGCGTTTTTTACCGGGCGGGATCAATCCCAGGCGCTGACCGGCTATTTCGCCCAGATGTTCGGCACGCCAAATTTCGCGGCGCATGGTGGGTTCTGCTCAGTGAACATGGCCGCCGCTGGCCTCTATTCGCTCGGCGGCGCGTTCTGGGAATTCGGCGAACCAGACTGGGAGCGCGCCAAGTTGTTCCTGTTGTTCGGCGTCGCCGAGGATCATGATTCCAACCCAATCAAACTGGGCCTCGCCAAGCTGAAGGAGCGCGGCGCCAAGATCGTCTCCGTTAATCCTATACGCACCGGCTATTCCGCCATTGCCGATGAATTCGTCGCCATCACCCCCGGCACTGACGGGCTGTTCGTGCTGGCGCTGATCCATTGCCTGCTGGAGGCCGGTAAGATCGATACCGATTTCCTGATCCGTTACACCAACGCGCATTATCTGGTGATCGATGCGCCCGGTGAGGCGGATGACGGCCTATTTGCCCGTGACCTTGACGGCAAGCCGCTCGCATTCGATCGTCATGCAAATACCCTTGCCGATGCCACGGCGCCTGATATCGCGCCCGCTTTGCTTGGTGATTACCCACTGTCAGATGGCCGGAAAGCCCGTCCCGCTTTCGCCATCCTCGCCGAGAAATATCTGACACCCGATCATGCGCCGGAAGCGGTGGCTGAACGCTGCGGTCTCAGCGCTGAAACAATCCGCCGCCTTGCCGCCGAGATTGCAGAGGTCGCCTTCAACCAGCCAGTGATCCTGGAGCAGCCCTGGACCGACACGGCGGGCCGCCACCACGAGACAATGGTGGGCAGGCCGGTCGCCATGCACGCGATGCGCGGGATTTCCGCGCATTCCAACGGGTTCCACACCTGCCGCGCCATCCATGTTCTGCAAATGCTGCTCGGCGCCATCGATACGCCCGGCTCGTGGCGCTATAAATCGCCTTATCCCAAGGCGATTCTGCCGACCGCGCCGCCCGCCGGCAAGGTGGTGAAACCTGACACTGCGCTGCCATCCTCGCCGCTCGGCTTTCCGCGCGGGCCGGAAGATTTGCTGGTCGATGACCAGGGCGAACCGCTGCGGCTCGACCGCGCGTTCTCCTGGGAAGCGCCGCTCGGCATCCACGGCATGATGCATATGGCCATCGCCGAAGCGTATAAGGCGGACCGCTACGAGATCGACACGCTATTTCTCTATATGGCCAACATGGCGTGGAATTCGGCGATGAATCCCGCCGAGACCAACCGGATGCTGACCGAAAAAAAGGCGAACGGTGAATACCGGATCAAGAACGTGATCTATTCCGACGCTTATTTCTCGGAAACCGTCGCCTATGCCGATCTTGTGCTGCCGGATACAACCTATCTCGAACGCTATGACTGCATTTCCATCTTCGACCGGCCTATCGGCTCGCCGCACGGCCCGGCAGACGCGATTCGCCATCCCGTAGTGCCGCTTGACCGCGATGTGCGGCCCTTCCAAGAGGTGCTGATTGATCTCGCCGGACGGCTGGGACTGCCAAACTTTATCGATGATCAAGGCAAAGCGCTCTACAAGGACTATCCCGACTACATGATGCGCCACGAGCGCAAGCCCGGCCTCGGCCCGCTGGCTGGCTGGCGCGGCGCCAACGGAGACTTGGCTGGGAAGGGCGCGCCCAACACAGATCAGATCAAGCGCTATATCGAGAATGGCAGTTTCTGGAAAATGCGCCTGCCGGACGAGCAGCTCTACTTTAAGCATGCCAACAAGGCCTACTTGGAGGGCGCTGTATCGATGGGATTTATCGACAGCAGCGACCAAATCGTTCTCAATCTTTACTGTGAGCCGTTGCAGAAATTCCGCCTCGCCGCCGAAGGTCATGGCGCGGTGGTGCCGCCTGAGCGTCACCGGACCCGCATTCTTGCCGCCTTTGATCCGCTGCCGATCTGGTATCAGCCGCTGGAGCAAAGGCATACCGATCTGGCGCGCTTTCCTTTATTCGCGATCACCCAGCGCCCGATGGCGATGTATCACTCCTGGAGCGGCCAAAACGAGTGGTTGCGCCAGATTAACAGCGAGAACCGGCTTTACATCCATCACGCCACCGCGGCCTCGCTGGGTCTAGCGAGTGAAGACTGGGTTTGGGTAGCAAGCCGGAACGGCAGGCTAAAATGCCAGATCAGGCTGATGGACGGGGTCAATCCGAACACCGTCTGGACCTGGAACGCCATCGGCAAACGCTCCGGCGCCTGGGCGCTGGCCGCCGATGCGCCGGAGTCCGAGCGAGGCTTTCTGCTCAACCATCTGATCTCGGAATATCTGCCGGATCAGCTGCATTCCAACTCCGATCCGGTCACTGGGCAGGCGGCCTGGTTCGATCTCAATGTCAGCATAACTAAAGCCGAGCCCGGCAAGGCGGAGACAATGCCACGTTTTTCGACGCTGCCGATGCCACCATCCTTCCCGCAACCGCCGGACAATATCCAGTTTGGCGTCTCGCCCTTGCGTAAATCTGAGCCGGAGCGCGTCGCATGACCAATCTTCCCGAAATTCAGCCGGGCGGCAAAAAGCTCGGCTTGGTCATCGATCTCGATACCTGCGTCGGCTGCCATGCCTGCGCGGTGAATTGTAAGGAATGGAATACCGGCGGCCATTACGCGCCGCTGCCCGATCACCAGCCCTATCAGCAAGAGCCGGATGGGGTATGGTTTAACCGCATCCATAGCTACGAAGCGGGCGAGGGGGCAGGCGGCCGCACCGTCAACTTCCCGCGCTCCTGCCTGCATTGCGAGACGCCCCAATGCGTCACCGTCTGCCCCACTGGCGCATCTTACAAGCGCGCCGAAGACGGCATCGTGCTGGTCAACACCGATATCTGCATCGGCTGCAAATTATGTTCCTGGGCCTGCCCCTATGGCGCTCGCGAATTTGATGAAGACAACGGCGTGATGAAGAAATGCACGCTCTGCATCGACCGCATCTATAATGAAACCCTGCCGGAGGCCGAGCGGGAGCCGGCCTGCGTCGCCACCTGCCCGTCGCGCGCCCGGCATTTCGGCGATCTCGGCGATCCGGACAGCAAAGTGTCGAAGTTGGTGGCGGAGCGCGGCGGGGTCGATCTGATGCCTGAACTAGGCTTTCGTCCAGTGAACAAGTATCTGCCGCCGCGCAAGCGCGAAATCGTCGCGCCGCCGCTTACCTCCCGCGGTTGCGGCGGCGAAGCGAAATCCGGCGGCATGAACGCTTTGCTGGCGCTGGTGGACCGAGTGCTGTCACGATGAATCCTTCGATTTCGGTCCTATTGCTGACCACGCTGACCGGCGCCGGTTATGGGCTGCTGTCCTGGCTCGGCATCCTGACGATGATCGGCGTTGTCCCAAACGCGCCGGCTTTTGGCATCGGCGTCATTCTGATCGCGCTTGCCTTGGCCAGCGCCGGGCTGGCCGCTTCCACTGCGCATCTCGGTCGGCCAGAGCGCGCCTGGCGCGCCTTCAGCCAGTGGCGCTCCTCGTGGCTATCGCGGGAAGGCGTTGCCTCGATACTTACCTACCCGCCGGCGCTAAGTTTCGCCGCCGCGTGGTTCTTCGCTGGCGCGGCATCGCCTTTGACCCGTGTCTTTGGCGGGTTGTCGTTGATTATGGCCATGGCGACAGTGGGTTGCACAGCGATGATCTACGGCAGCTTGATTCCGATCCGGCAATGGCATAACCGGCATACCTTGCCTGACTACCTGATTTTCTCGCTGTTTTCCGGCGCCGCCTTGCTCGCCGCCATCATCGGCGTCTGGTACGGCCATGCTGCCATTCCGGCCGGCATCGCCTTGGTCGCCGGCCTCATCGCCATCGCTGCGAAACTCGCCTATTGGCGGTTCATTGACAGCCAGAAGCCGTTGGCAACGCTGGCCTCGGCCACTGGCGTCACCGCTTTCGGCACGGTTCGCCCGCTTGACCAGCCGCATTTCACCGAAAATTATATTCTCCGCGAGATGGGTTTTCAGGTCGCCCGCAAGCATTCTCGAAAGCTACGAAAAATCGCGCTCGCCGCGGGCTTCGTCATCCCAACCTTGCTTGCCCTGATCGCGGCGCTGGGCCTTGCGCCCTGGCTGTCGGCGCCGCTCGCGGCAACACTGGCACTGGCCGGGCTCTATGTCGAGCGCTGGCTGTTCTTTGCCGAGGCGACCCATGTCGCCGCGATCTATTACGGCCGGCCTGCCTAAGTATATTATGCGATCAATCCTATAGCTTTATGAACCACCTGATCGTCCATAAAGCCATATTGATCTAGTGCCGCCAGCCGCCGCGGCCGCCCCAACCGCCGCGATCATGATCCCAGCCGCCGCCCCAACCGCCGCGGTCATGATCCCAGCCGCCGCCCCAGCCGCCGCCGAAGATGAAGCTGCCTGAGACGACGGGCGGCGCGACATAGACCGGCGGCGCGTAAACCGGCGCCCCGTAATATCCACTATATCCGCCATAATCATATCCGGTTCCGTAGCCATATCCTGAGGTGGGATAGGCGACGCAGCCGGATAATCCGCCGGACAACCCGATTGCCAAAGCGGCGATGCCGGCAAGCTTCGCGCGTTTGCCAAGTAACGGCATGCGAAAAAGTGATTTCATGACTGCACCTTTAATTCCATAACCTTAATATAAGGATAAAGCTGTGGCGCGGATGGGGCATTGATCGGGCTGAATTGTAACATCTGGCAACAGCCTGCCAAATGCAGCCTGCCCAAATATTGTCGCGGCGAAGCCTGGATTGCGCCGCAGGCTTTGCGGTATGGTGACCGGCGTTTCATTCAAGGAGACCCGTCGTGCGGATGCGTTACATCCTAGCCTTTTCCGCCGCGACGGGAGTGGCGCTTGCAGCCATCAATGCCGCCGCGCAAAGCGCCGATAGCGCGCCACCGGCGCGAGTCGGCCAGATCGCGCTGCTGCGCGGCGGCGTCTCGTTCAACGCGCAAGGCAGCGACAGCCAAGCCGCAGATGGGCAGGCCGCCGAGAATCAAGGGAGTGGCGGCTGGGCCGCCGCGCAGCTCAACTATCCGGTCACTACCGGCGATGCCCTCTATACTCAGCCTGACGCGGAAGCGGCCATCGCGGTGGATTGGAGCCGGATCACGCTGTCGGGCGGCACCGAATTCGCCATCACCGTGCTGGACGACCGGACGCTGCAAGCCACCGAGGCGCAAGGCGAGATTTATCTCGACCTTCGTTACCTGCCGCAAGGCGACCAGTTCAACATAACCACGCCGCGCGGCACCGTCACCATTGCCCGCGGCGGGCGCTACGACATCATTGCCGGCGACCAGAATACGCCGACACAGGTCACTGTGCTTGCCGGTTCAGCCTCGGTGAACGGGCAGAACGTGGCGATTTCAGTAGGGCAGGGCGAGACCGCGGCGCTGAACGGGGATAATCCGGTGACCGCATCGCTCGGCGGCGCGCGATCCGACCGGTTCATGGCGAGCCTGGCGCGTGCGGCAGTGCAGCCACCGCCTTCCTATGTGCCGCAATCGGTCGGCCAAATGACCGGCGGCGATGAATTGTCGCAATACGGCGCCTGGAGCCGGACTTCGCAATATGGCGCGGTATGGTATCCGCGCGTTGCGCCAGGCTGGGTGCCGTACCGCTCCGGCCATTGGGCCTATGTGCAGCCCTGGGGCTGGACCTGGGTGGCCAGCGAACCATGGGGCTTCGCGCCGTTCCATTATGGCCGGTGGGTCGATATCGATGATCGCTGGGGCTGGGCGCCATCGCCGGTGCAAAGCGAAGGCTACTCCTACGCGCCCTCCTACTCTTGGCCGGCCTTTGACCAGCCTTATCAGCAGCCGGATTACTATCAGGAGCCGGTTTATGCCCCGGCTCTGGTCAGTTTCTTCGGGATCGGCGCTGGCGTTGCCATTGCCGCCGGTTCTGTCGGCTGGGTGCCCCTGGGCCCGGACGAGCCCTATTATCCGCATTACCGCTGCCCGCCGCGCTATATCCGGCAGATCAACGTGTCGAACGTGCGCAATGTCACCAATATCACCAGGATCAGTAACAACACGACGATTATCAATAAGTATGGTCCCGAACGGTTAGCCAATCGCCGAGCCGCGACGGTGCTTCCCGCCGCCGCGATGCGGCAAGGCGATCCGGTGGCGCATTTCGGACGTCCCGTGCCAGCGACAATCCTGGCGGCGGCGCATCCCATTCCGCCTGCCGGCTACCCGATTGCGGGCCATCCGCTGCCTGGGCATCCGCTGCCTGGGCATCCGGTTCCGGGTCATCCGATAGCCGGGCATCCGGGGCCGAGCCATGCCGAGGCCGCCCTGACGCGGCTTCCCGCGCCGCCGCTGCCGCTGGCACATCGCCTTCCGGGAGCCGCGCCACGTCCGGCGGCGTTCGCTGTGGCGCGCGGCATTCCCGTCGCGCATCCGGGGCCGATCCGCCCCGCCGCCGCACGCGTCCTCGGCGTGCCAAATCCGCGCGAGATCAATCAGCCGCGCCGCCCGGCGCCCAATCCTGCGCCGGTTGATCATGCGCCAGTTGATCATGCGCCGGTCAATCGCGCGTTGATCAACCATCCGCCTGCCGCGCCGCCAAGGCCTGTCATTCAGCCGCCCGCGCATTTCGCCGCTCCCGGCTTTCAAAATCAGCTCCGGCAAGTGCCGCCGCCGCCGCAAATGCCGCATGCGCCGGGCGCGCCGCAGCATGTCCAGCCGGTGGCCAGACCGCCAGCGCCGGCATATCACCCACCGGCCTATCATCCGCCGGCCTATCATCCGCCGGTGTATCATCCGCCGGTGTATCATCCCCCAGTATATCACCCGCCGGTACAACCGGCGCGTCCGGTCATTCACCCGCCGGCGCAGCCAGTGTTCCACCCTCCGGGACAACCGGTGTTTCGTCCTCCGGCGCAGCCAGCGTTTCGTCCTCCGGCGCAGCCAGCGTTCCGTCCTCCGGCGCAGCCAGCGTTCCGTCCCCCGGCGCAGCCTGCCTTTCGTCCCCCCGCCTTTCACCCAGCTGCCCCGCAGCCGCAGCCGGCGCCGCGTGTTGAAGCCCGTCCCGGGCCGGATCGGCAGCCTAATCAACGGCCATAGGACAATCATCAGGCGAGCGAATTCCAGAGTACGCTCTCCCTGTGGTAAGGGTTCGGCATGAGCAGGCGGGATTCCGAACTACAGAGCGAAGCGTCGGCGCGGGAACGCAAATGGCGCCGTCTCACCGAGGATATCCTGCTGCTGCCGCTGGCCTTGCTGCTGATGTTTTTCGATCATGTCATCTGGGATGGCGCCCAAGCCTTGCTGACGCTGCTCTCGCGCCATCCGGCCATTTCCGCCCTGCGACGGGGATTGCAGCGCCTGCCGCCGCTGGCCGTGGTTTTCCTGTTCCTGATCCCGGAAATCGTCGATCATTTAGGCGGTCTTTGGGCCACCGTCCTGCTGGTTCGCGGCCAGGTCATGGCGGCCGCATTCGCCGTAGTTTTTATCAAGGGCCTAGCGGCGCTTGTCGCCATCTGGATCTATCAGAGCTGCGAAGAAAGCCTCCTTTCGGTGGGTTGGTTCAGGCGGCTGCATGATTGGGTAATCCACTGGTATGGCCGGGTGCGGGAGCGCACCGCGCCACTCCGCCACCGCGCGCGCGGCTTTGCCCGTAACGGCAGGCTCGGCCGCCGCCTGACGCTTTGGCGCGCCTGGCTCACTGTCCGGTTCGGCATCAACCGCCGGTGAGAGGATCGCCGTGAGCTTGCGCGCCCGCATCCATCTCAAGGCGGCGGATCCCGTTCTAGGCAGGCTGATCGGCGAAATCGGGCCTTGCCGGCTGATCGCCGAGCGCAAGCGCGAACCTTATGAGGCGCTGGTTTTGGCGATCGCCCACCAGCAACTGCATGGCCGCGCGGCGGCGGCGATTTTGGCGCGTCTCGCCGCGCTGACCGGCGACCCTTGTCCGCCGCCGGCCGCCTTGTTGTCGCTGACCGATGAGACCTTGCGCGGCTGCGGATTTTCCGGCGCCAAAATCGCCGCCCTGCGGGATATCGCGCGGCGCACGCTCGATGGCACCGTGCCAGCGCGGCGGGCGGCCAGCAGGCTGACCGATGCCGAGCTGATCGAGCGGCTGATGTCGATCCGCGGGGTTGGACGCTGGACCGTCGAGATGCTGCTGATCTTCACCCTCGGGCGGCCGGATATCTTTCCGGTTGATGATTTCGGCGTCCGCGAAGGCTATCGGATCATCCACGGACTTGCCGAACAGCCGAAACCCCGGGCATTTTCGGCGATCGGTGAAGCCTATTCGCCTTTTCGCAGCACCGCCGCCTGGTATCTGTGGCGCGCCGCGGACCGGGCGAGGGAGGGCAGAACTCTAGTCAAACAGAATTCTGGTCAAACAGACGGCGCAAGTTAAAATTGGTGCCGACACGCGGGATTGAACCGCGGACCTACTGATTACGAATCAGTTGCTCTACCGCTGAGCTATGTCGGCATTCCAAGTGGCGCTGCTATAGGAGGCGACGCCCTTCTTCGCAAGTAATCTTCTTTGCAAACCGCCGGATCATGCGGCGGCGCGGCGGCGTCCGAGGGTTTCATCACCGAGAATTTGCCGGAGGGCGATGATCAACTCGTCCATCATTGCCTCGGTGTGTCTAGGGCCCGGGGTAAAGCGCAGGCGTTCGGTGCCTGCCGGCACGGTGGGATAATTGATCGGCGTCGCGTACATGCCGTATTCGCGGATCAGCCTCATGCTGACTTCCGTCGCGCGTTTAGCGTCCCCGATGATCAGCGGCACGATATGGCTGGCGGTATCAAGGCGAGGCAGCCCTGCCTCATCGAATTTGCGTTTGAGCATGGCGGCGTTGTCAAACAACAGCGCGCGGCGCGCATCGTCCACCTTCAGCCGCCGCACTGAAGCAAGAGCGGCGGCGACGGTCGCCGGTGGCAAGGCGGTGGTGAAAATAAATCCGGCGGCGACTGAGCGAATATAGTCGATGACGCTGGCGCTGCCCGCGATATAGCCGCCATGGCAGCCATAGGCCTTGGCAAGCGTGCCCTCGATTATGGTGAGCCGGTGCGCCACTTTGTCCCGTTCGGAAACCCCGCCGCCATGCGCGCCGTACATGCCCACCGCATGAACCTCGTCTAGATAAGTCAGCGCTTCGTATTGATCGGCAAGATCACAGATCGCGCCGATCGGCGCGATATCGCCATCCATCGAATAGACGCTCTCGAAGGCGATCAGCTTGGGCGCGTTCAGCGGCGCCGCGGCAAGCCGGCGTTCCAGATCATCGAGATCATTATGCCTGAACACGTTGACCGTCGCCGACCGTCCGCCTTTGATGCCGACGATCATCGAATTATGGTTCTGGGCATCCGAAAATACCTGCCAGTCGGGTAGCGCATTGAGGATCGAGCTAAGCGTCGCCTGGTTCGAGACATAGCCGGAGGTGAAGAGCAGCGCCGCGTCCTTGCCGTGCAGCGCCGCCATTTCCGCTTCCAGCGCGGCATGAACTGGCGATGAGCCGGCGATATTGCGGGTGCCGCCGGCGCCCGCGCCATTGCGCCGCGCCGCCTCGACGGCAGCCGTAATCACCTCGTCATCGACGCCCATGGCGAGGTAGTCATTCGACGACCAGACCAGGATGTCGCGAGTGGTCCCTTCCATGGTGACTCGATAATACGGGAAGCATTCGGCAAGTTTCTCAAGCGCGACGAAGCGCCGATAGCGGCCTTGCGCCTGAATTTCCGCCAAGGCCTCGTCGCATTTTGTCAAGAACGGATGCATGGGGATCCTTACGATCTATGGCCCTGACGTTGCGATATGCCAGGATGATAACCGGTTCAAGTCAAACCCTCGCGACCCAAGGCGCTCATCATCTCGGCCCATTCGCGCTTCGACAGGCCAGACCCGCGCTGTTCGACCGTCTCTCCCGCCACCATCCGGCGCAGCACCGCGAGCGCAGGCGCCGAAAAGCTGACCGCGCCGAGCCGGTAATCGGCGAAGGCCTGGCAGCACAGCGGCACCCAAGCACGCACCGTTTCAAGCATTGTGCTAGCATAGGCGCGAATTTCGTGCTGTGCATGAGCGTCGGCCCGCAACCGAATGAAATTGAACAGATTATGCAAATCGCTTTTCCAATACCACTGGGTATAGGTATTCAGCGTGAGGTTCATCCGCGCCAGCTCACGAGCGAGGCCTTGCCGAGTTGGATCGGCGTCTCCCTCATTCAAAAAATATTCATAGTGAGTATAATTGCGCTCGGCGTCCTCGCGCAGCAGCGTCAGCACCTGTGCGGCTTCATCGTCAGCGAGCACCGCGCCACGGCCCTGGCGGTTCGCCTGGGATTGCGCAGCGAGATTGGCAGGTTCGGGGATGTAAAATTCGCGATCCATGATCGAGTAGCGGGCGGAATATTCGTTCACGCTGGCCATCCGGTGCCTGATCCATTGGCGGGCGACAAAAATCGGCAACTTGACGTGATATTTGATCGCGCACATCTCGAAAGGCGTCGAATGCCAGTGCCGCATCAGATAGCGGATCAGCTGAACATCCTCGGACAGCTTACGGGTGCCGCGGCCGTAGGAAACTCTCGCCGCCTGCACCACGGCGGCGTCATCGCCCATATAGTCGATCACCCGGATGAAGCCGTGATCAAGCACCGGTAGGGGCGTAAACAGCATGGCCTCCAGGGCCGGCACGGTGGGGCGGTGGGTTTCGGCGGACACAGCGCGAGAGGCCGCGATTTCGGCCTGATCGGTCTCATTAATCCCCATGGAGATGATTATCCCTTTCGTAAGCGAGGCGAATGTTCTATATTACTTAAGCCGGGTAACCGGCTATGGCGATAAACGGTGCGTGGAATAAGCGTAGTGGACCCGGGGGCAGTACCCGGCGCCTCCACCAAATTGCGGGGGCGAAACAGGCTCGACACGCGCGGTAAAGACCCATCTTTCGCTCGGCATGGTTCCGCCGATATCGGGCCATATCACAGGTGCCAACGATAATTTCGAGGCGCTCGCTATCGCTGCATAAGCGAAAAGCGCGGTTTGGGGGGCACCGGGCAACAGAAGCCCCCCGCTTTATGGCTTCTCCCAAGGCTTCTCCCAAGGCTTTTCTGGCCAATCATGCTTCGGATAGCGGCCGCGCATGTCGCGGCGCGCATCAAGCCAGCCGTTGCGCCAGAAGCCGGGCAGGTCGGCGGTGACGGCGATGGAACGCTGAGCCGGTGACAAGAGCGATATTTGCAAGCTAAGACGTCCGCCAGCAAGGCGTGGCGTTTCATCCAGCCCGTAAAAAAGCTGGGCGCGGGCGGTGGCTACCGGCACCGGCGCCGTGTAATCTATTGCGACATGAATGCCCGGCAGATCGAGCGCCGGCGGCAGTTCTTGGTCGAGTCGCCGGCTGTTCTCCCAGCCGAGAACGCCGCGCAAGATCGCTGTCAGATCGAGCGCCCGTGCCTCGGCAAGGTTGGAAAGACCCGCCAGATGCGGCGCTAGCCATTCCTCCAAACTGAGCCGGAGCGTGGAATCGCTGATATCCGGCCAGTTCCCTGGTTCAAGCCGGCGCATCAGCGCCACGCGCGCCTGCAATTGCCGCGCCGCATCCCGCCAATCCAGCTGCTCCGGCTTGGCAATGATCGCCTTGAGGATCGCTGTTTCGGCTTCCGCCGGGCTGGGCTTTTCCGTCTTGTCCGTCAGCACCAACGCGCCAAGCCGCAGGCGCTCGCGCACCACGATGGCGCCGGATGCCGGTTCGATGGCGACTTCCCGCGTCGCCGCAAGGCGCCTGCGCAAAGTTTCCGGCAAGCCCTCAGGATCGAGCGCTGCCGCAAGGTTGATTTTCGGCGCGCCCTTGCCGCCGAGCGCCGCCACCGCCAGCAGTTTCGCCTTGGAAAGCGGATCGGCCAAATCGAGTTTTGCGCCGCCACCCCCAGCGAGGCGGAAACTCCCGGGCTCGCCGCGCCTTGCAGCAATGCGGTCGGGGAAGCCGATCGCGATCAATCCGGCAAGATCGCCCGAAGCTTGGGCGTCACGTCGGAGGCCAAGCCGCGCGCGATACTGGGCTGCCACTTGCCGGATGCGCGTAATAGCTCCGCGATCGGCGTCGCCTCGCCCGGCAAGCGCATCCAAGCGAATCCTGATATCCACAGATGCAGCGTCGCGTAACGGATCGCGTTCCTCCAGCAGCGCCGCGAGATCGGCGGACAGCGCCTGCTCGCCAGGCGTTGCAGCGGCGAGCATCATCGCCGCCAGCCGCGGCGTCGCTCCTAGCCGGGCCATTGAGCGCCCAAAATCGCTCACGCGTGACTGATCATCGAGCGCGCCCAGATCGCGTAGCAATGCCTGCGCCTGCGCCAGCGCGCCGGCTGGTGGCGGGTCCGGGAAGGGCAACTCCTCGGCCCGTTCGCCCCAGGCAGCGACGCTGAGCGCGAGGCCGGAGAGTTCGGCATCGAGGATTTCCGGCCGATCAAACTCTGGCAAGCCTCGATGCAGCGCCTCGGACCAAAGCCGGATCGCCAGCCCGGGCGCCTCGCGGCCGGCGCGGCCAGCGCGCTGATCGGCAGCGGCCCGGCTGATCCGGCGTGTCACCAGCCGGGTGAGGGCGCAGCCGGCGTCGAAGGAGGGCGAGCGGCGGTAGCCGCCGTCGATGACGATACGCACGCCCGGCACCGTCAGCGATGTCTCGGCAATCGAGGTTGCCAACACGACGCGCCGCCTCTCCGCCTGCCGCAAGGCGAGATCCTGCTCGGCCAGCGGCAGATCGCCGTAAAGCGGCAGGACCAGCGCATCGACGCCCGCTAACGCGGCTTGTACACGCCGGATTTCGCCCACGCCCGGTAGGAAGACGAGGATATCGCCGGAATGCGCGGCAAGCGTCCCTGTAATCGCCCGCGCCATCGCATCGGGCAGCGCGCGCGGATCTACGATATCGCGCGCGCTGTGCTGGATGGCGACGGGAAAGGCGCGGCCGGCGCTTTCAACGATGCGCGCATTCAGCAAGGCGGCGAGCCGCGCCGCGTCGGGCGTGGCGGACATCGCCAGAATTCGCAACTCCGGACGCAGGCTGCGCTGCAAATCTAGCGTCAGCGCCAGAGCGAGATCGGCCTCAAGGCTGCGCTCGTGGATTTCATCAAAAATCACGCAGTTCACGCCGGCAAGCCCTGGATCCGACAGCAGGCGGCGGGTCAGCAAACCTTCGGTAATGATCTCGACGCGAGTGGCCGCCGAGACCGCGCTTTCCAGCCTGGTGCGAAAGCCAATCAAGTCGCCTAAGGTTTCGCCGCGCATGGCGGCAATGCGCGTCGCCGCGGCGCGGGCGGCAAGGCGGCGCGGCTCCAGCATTAAAACTTTTCCCTCGCCCAGCCAATCTGCGGCGAGCAGCGCCGATGGAACCAAGGTGGTTTTGCCGGCGCCGGGCGGCGCGATCAAAATCGCCGCGGAATGGCCGGCAAGCACTTCGCAAAGTTCCGGCAATATTTTGGCGACAGGCAGTTCGGCAGCAGGCAGGTCAAGAGGGGGCAGGTGGGGCATATCCATCAAGCGCTTATAAGCGGCTTACCCCGCTTCGCCATCATCTTTCCGTGCGGTGCTTTCCCCGTTGTTTCATCCGCGCGATAAGCTTTTATGGCAAAATGGTTTCTCCTGCTGGCCGTTCTGCTGTCGCCTGTTGCCGCCCGCGCCGCGGAGAGCAACCGCATCGTGACGGCACGTGACACTGTTTCCCTCGTGTCCGAGAGCGATGGGGTCGCCGGCAAGACGATCAGGCTTGGCCTGTTGTTTCGCCTGAACCAGGGCTGGCATATTTACTGGCGCGATGCCGGAGATGCCGGAGAGCCGCCGGAGCTTCGCCTCACGGCGCCGCAGGGCGCCAAACAGGGTGCTTTTGCCTGGCCGGCGCCGGAATGGTTCACCGTCGGGGCGATCGGCGACTATGTCGAGACCGGAACGGCGCTGTTGCCGTTTAGTGTGACCCTTCCCGGCAGGCTCTCTGGCGCTGACGTCGCTATCAGCGCGATGGCGCATTGGCTGGTATGCAGCAGGATAATTTGCGTGCCAGAGCAAGGCAAGTTTACCCTTCATGCGGCTGGTCCGGCAAAGGCCTCAGCTCAGGCGGGCTTATTCACCAGAGCCGACGTGACATTGCCCCGCCCTTCGCCATTTAGCGTGAAAATAGACGCCAAAGGCACGCTTCTCGTGACTGCCCCCGGCCTATCTGCCAGCATAAAATCAGCGCATTTCTTCCCTGAAGACGCGAATGTAATTGTCAATGCCGCGCCGCAGCCTTTGCGCTTCGTGAAAGACGGGTTTTCGCTCCGGCTGAAGCCTGCCGGATGGAAACCGGGCCAGCCGCTCAAGGGCGTGTTAGAGATTTCTGATCGGAGCGGCCAGATGCAGGCGCTGACGGTTTCGCCGATTTTTCTGACACGCGGCGTCGTCGCGCCGGCGGAGCCTCGGCTGGCCTGGCTGATCCTTGCCGCGTTTCTCGGCGGCCTGATACTGAACTTGATGCCTTGCGTATTTCCCGTGCTGGCGATCAAGGCGCTGACGGTGGCCAGGCTTGCCGCCACGAACCGCATCGCCGCGCGGATCAACGCTCTGGCCTATACGGCAGGCGCGATCATGGCGATGCTTGCGATCGGCATTGTGTTGCTTGTGCTAAGAAGCGGAGAGGCTTCGATCGGCTGGGGTTTCCAGTTTCAATCGCCGGTTTTTGTGGCGATCATGGCGTGGCTGGTGTTCATCATCGGGCTGAACTTTGCAGGTTTGTTCGAGATCCCGAGCGGTTTTGCCGGCATCGGCTCGAATTTTGCCGCTCGGGGTGGCAGCGCCGGCAGTTTCGCGACGGGGCTGCTCGCTGTCGTCGTGGCGACGCCTTGCACCGCACCCTTTATGGGCGGCGCGATTGCCGCTGCATTATCGGCCACGCCCGCAGCGGCACTGGCAATCTTCGCGGCGCTTGGTCTGGGCATGGCATTGCCGTTTCTGGTGATCGGCTTCATGCCCGGCCTTGGCCGCCTGCTGCCGAAACCGGGCCTGTGGATGGCGGTATTGCGGCAATTCATGGCGTTTCCGATGTTCGCGACGGCGGTTTGGCTGCTTTGGGTGATGATCCAGGAAGCTGGAGCGGATGGCGCGCTGGTGGTGGCAGGGGGCGCGGTGCTAATTGCCTTCGCGCTGTGGCTCTTGCGGTTTCGTGGCGTTCTGCCGCGCGGCCTTGCCGGGTTGGCGGCGGTTGCGGTTATTGCTTTGTTGCCGCGCGTCAAGATGGCCCAGGCGGCGTCGCTGCTTTCGCTTCCCGGCGCCGTGCCGTATTCGCCCGCCGGATTGGCGGCGTTGCGGCGACAAGGCAAGCCGGTCTTCGTGGATATGTCGGCCGCATGGTGTGTCACCTGTTTGGTTAACGAGCGCGTGGCGCTGAAACCAGAGGCCGTGCAGCGAGATTTGAAGCGCCACCACGTTACGTTGATGGTCGGCGACTGGACGAAACGTGACTCCGCGATTTCCGCCTATCTCGCCGCACATGGCCGGGATGGCGTGCCGCTTTACGTCTATTATCCGCCAGCCCATGGCAGGCCGGTCATGCTGGGCCAGATACTGACCGCGGGTGACGTGGAAGGCGTGCTCGGCAAGTAGCGGCGAGCGCCGGCAGCAAGTCAGGCTATGGTTCAGCGGAAACCACGCGGTTGCGGCCCTGTTGTTTCGCGCGGTAAAGGGCCTTGTCGGCGCGGCTAAGCGCGGCTGACAGATTTTTCTCTCCCGGACCCAGCTCGCTTGTGCCAAAGCTCGCGGTGACCATGAAATCGCTGTCGAACGCGGTTGCGGCGATGGCAGTCCTGATCCGTTCGGCGATGCTTGTTGTTTCAAGGCGGTCGGACGCGGGAGCAGCAAAGCGAATTCCTCGCCGCCAAGACGCGCCAGCAAATCGTTCGGGCGCAGCATTCGCCGCGCTGCCTCTACAATGGTTTTCAGCACCGTGTCACCGACCGCATGGCCGTACCGGTCGTTGATTGTCTTGAAATGATCGAGATCAAACAAGACGATGCCGAGCGGATTGGCAGTGCGGCGCGCGGCCGCGATTTTGACCAGACCTTCGCTTTCAAGGTAACGCCGGTTGCCGGCGCCCGTTAGAGGATCGATCGTCGACAGGCGCTCCAATTCCTCGGTGCGGCGCGCGAGCTGCGCCTGGCTGGCATGGAGCTGGTTCAGGGTTTCGCTTAAGCGTTGATGCGCCGCCGCATTGTCGAGAGCGATCGCGCCATAGGCGCAGAGGGTGCGCAAAATCCAGCGCGCCGTTTCATCATAGGCCTGCGCCCGGTCCGATTGCACGGATAATACGCCGAGACAACGATCTCCTGCGATAAGCGGCGCGAACAGCATGGTTTTCATCGGCCGCGTGCCCGGGATCGGCAGAGGATCCGGCTGGTCGTCGCGGTTTTCCGCGAGGATTTCCCGCCGCTCGCGAACCGCAAGGGCGGCGCGTGAAATCTGGTCATCGAGTGAGAGATCGGGGCCGGCGAGCGGCTGTTTATCCTCTCTGCCGAAGGCCAGATGAAGATGCCCGGCTTCGATATCGAGCAGCCAGATGACAAAGCTGTGCGCCTCCAGCAGGCCACCGACATGACTGTACAGCGTTTCAAAAATTTTTTCAGCCTGCAGATTAGCGGTGATTTGCTGGCCAACCTGTCCCAGGCTTTCAAGCGTTGCCGTGGTCTTGCGTTGCGCCTCGGCTTCCGCTTGCGCGTGCTCCAGCCCGATCCGCGCGGTGACATGCGCCGCGTATTGCTGCGCTGACGCGGCTTCCAACTGATTGCGCAGCTTGTCGAAGCTTTCAAAGCATTCAAGCGCCTGCCGAAACTCGCCAACAGCGCGATGAGCATTCGAAAGCACCATTAAGGCAACCGATCGATAGTAAAGGTTTTCCTCGCCAATCCTTTCAATCGCGGCGCGCGAATGGGCGAGCGCGGCCTCGTTATGTTCAAGGGCAAGGCAAGCCCTAGCGAGGCCGGTATAGGCCATGCCAAGCTCAAGGCCGGTTCTGCCGACAGCGCATAAAGCGTCGCGCGATTTGGCAAAGCAATCCATCGCATCCGTGGGCTGGTCCCTCAAAAGAAAACTTTCGCCCAGTTGTTCCCAGTAGATGCCGAGGTTGTGGCCATTCGCATCGGCGCGCTGGCCGGTTTTGTCACCAGATTCCGGCGCCACTAGCGGCTTCAGCCTTGATTCCAGGATGATGCGGGCGTCATCAAGATGCTGTGTCGCGGCATCATCGTCGCCCGCCGCACGCTCCTCGCGGACCAGTCGGTGCAGCGTTTCTGTAATATTGCCGAATACAAGGAAAACGTCGTCGGGGATAAGGACTGCCTTACTGGGCGCGGCATCGATCGCGGCGACCGCGCCGTCTAAAGCGTCAAGCGCGCCGGGCAAGTTCCGCGCGGTGAGCAGGATGCCGCCAAGCGTGCTGCGCGCGCGGATCAGGGCGGTTGACGCGCAGATTGGAGTACCAGGCAAATGTGGTTCAGGCAGGATGGCCAGCCCATCCTTGGCTGTCTTGATCGCTTGTTCGATGAGGCGCAGCGCATCGGCGTTTCGCGCCAGTCCCATTCTTGTAACGCCCGCGACGCGCCATGCCTCGGCGATAAATCCAGCGTGAAGCCGCGCGGAGTCAGCGCCCAATTCACCAAATGCTGTAACGGCTTGATCGGCGTAAGGTAAGCCGGCGAGCGGATTGCCCGTCGCCGCAAGCGCGCGCGCCTGAGGCATAAGGCGCGTCCCGATGCGGCGGCATTTCCGGATGCCTGAGCTTGCGGCAGTAATTCGGCGATGGCATTGATAACAGCGGGATCGAGGGCGTGAAGAGCGGTTTCCAGGCGAGCCAGCTCCGTATCGAGCGCCATTTCTGGCGCAACCAGAGCAGCGTTTTTACCGCGCCTGTCATCCTCATCCGGCACTATGATCTCCTGAAAGCGGCGCATCGCCACAATCAGAGGGCGTACAGCAGTGAAGTTAATTTTCTGTAAAGATTATGGGCTATCGCTCCTAACTTGATCCATGAAGCAGTGAATCAAATCTTGAAGTCGCCACTGAAATTGGAGCGACAGCGGGGACGCGCCATGAACCAGCCTTCCGCCCACGAAGGCCGCATATCAAAACCTCAGATTGTCATAGGGTATTGATCATGCTTAGATTACATACAGGTTAAGCAGGAAGGCGCCATATGGATGATGCAAGGCCACGCGCGGTCGTGACCGATGAGGCATTTTTCGCCCACCCTATCCTCAACTCGCCCTATGCCCATCCGGCGCGGCATTGGGAACTCGATGAAGATGGTCAGCCTACGAATCGGATTCTGCCGATCCGCCGCCGGTCGGAGCTGATAACGCCGGTTCCGAAGCCGAAGCGCCGCCGGGCGCAGCACGCGCAGATGAGCATGGTTCTTGATGCCGGCGATGATCTCTCGACCGAGCAGCAGGAATATAACCCGACGCCGATCATCAACGAGATTCGCTCCGCCGTCGAAGCATGGCGCCAGCTTCCATCGCCGGATCAATGGCGGGTCACGCCGGAAACCGCCCGCCTCCTCGCGCATTGGCGGCAGCCGGATTTTCAGGGCACGCGCCCGTTTTTCTGCCAGATCGAGGCCGCCGAAACCGCCATCTTCCTTACCGAAGCCGCTCCAAAACTCGGCGCAAGCGCCGCGCGGTTCCGGGCTCATCTCGAAGGGGCCAACGCGGAAGCCAATCCGGAACTGTTCCGCCTCGCCCTCAAGCTCGCCACCGGCGCCGGCAAAACGACGGTGATGGCGATGCTGATCGCCTGGCAGGCGGTGAACGCCGCCCGCCATCCGGGCAGCAGGATGTTCTCGCGCGGCTTTCTCATCGTCACCCCCGGCATCACCATCCGCGACCGCCTGCGAGTGCTGGAGCCGAACGATCCGGATAGCTATTACCGGCACCGCAACCTGGTGCCGTCCGACATGCTCCGCGAGATCGACAGCGCCAAGATCGTGCTGACCAACTACCACGCCTTCAAGCGGCGCGAGACGCTGGAGATCGCCAAGGGCACAAGGCAGGCGCTGGAAGGCTGGCGCGGCGAGACGGTGCAAACCGTCGAGACCGAGGGCCAGATGCTCGTTCGCGTGATGCCCGACCTCATGGGCATGAAGAACATCGTCGTGCTGAACGACGAGGCGCATCATTGCTACCGCGAGCGCCAGCAGCCGGATGCCGAGGCGCTGAAGGGCGAGGAGCGCGAGGAGGCGAAGCGGAACAACGAAGCCGCCCGGCTGTGGATTTCCGGCCTGGAGACGGTGAAGCGCAAGCTGGGCGTCCAGGCCGTCTATGATCTTTCCGCCACGCCCTTCTTCCTGCGCGGTTCGGGTTACGCCGAAGGCACGCTGTTCCCCTGGACAGTGAGCGACTTCTCGCTGATGGACGCCATCGAATGCGGCATCGTCAAGCTGCCGCGCGTGCCGGTGGCGGATAATATCCCTGGCGGCGAGACGCCGAAATTTCGTAACCTCTGGGAGTATATCGGCAAGAAAATGCCAAAGAAGGGCCGTGGCGCCGGCGGCGCGGCGGCCGATCCGCTCAGCCTGCCCAACGAATTGCAAACCGCCCTCGACGCGCTTTACGGCCATTACCGCAAAACCTTCGACGCTTGGGCGGAGGCTGGCATCAGGCCGCCGCCGGTCTTCATCGTCGTCTGCAACAACACCTCAACCTCAAAGCTGGTGCATGATTTCATCACCGGCTTCTACCAGCGAAACGATGACGGCACCGAAAGCTTCGTCGCCGGCCGCCTGCCGCTCTTCGCCAATTACGACGAATACGGCAACCGCCACGCCAAGCCCCGCACCCTGCTGATCGACAGCGAACAGCTCGAATCCGGCGAGGCGCTCGATCCGGAGTTCCGCAATGCCGCCGCCGCCGAGATCGAGCAATTCCGGCGCGAGATCCTCGAGCGCAAGCGGGATGGCCAAGCGGCGGACGCGTTCACCGATCAGGACCTGCTGCGCGAGGTGATGAACACCGTCGGCAAGGAAGGCAGGCTCGGCGAGCAGATTCGCTGCGTCGTCTCCGTCTCGATGCTGACCGAAGGGTGGGATGCCAATACGGTGACGCATATCCTCGGCGTCCGCGCCTTCGGCACCCAGCTTCTCTGCGAACAGGTGGTGGGCCGGGCGCTGCGCCGCCAATCCTACGAGCTGAACGCCGAAGGCCTGTTCGACGTCGAGTATGCCGACGTGCTCGGCGTGCCGTTCGACTTCAACGCCAAGCCGGTGGTGGTGAAGCCTTCGCCGCCGCGCGAGACCGTGCGAGTCCACGCCGTCCGCCCCGGGCGGGACGCGCTGGAGATCAGCTTCCCGCGCGTCACCGGCTACCGGATCGAGCTGCCGGAGGACCGGCTGGAGGCGAAATTCGGGCCTGATTCGGTGCTGGCGCTGACGCCCGATCTGGTCGGCCCGTCGATCACCAAGAACCAGGGCATCATCGGCGAGGGCGTTGATCTCGACCTCAAGCATCTGCGCGAGGAGCGGCAATCCACCATCATCTACAACCTCACCCGGCACCTGCTCTACACCAAATACCGCGATCCGGGCGAGGCGCCGAAGCTGCATCTGTTCGGCCAGCTCAAGCGGATCACCCGCGCCTGGTTCGATGGCGGCTTTCTCCAATGTTCCGGCGGCGCCTATCCGGCGCAACTGATGTACCGCGACCTCGCCGACATGGCCGCCGAGCGGATCAAATCCGCGATCACCGAGACCTTGCAAGGCGAGCGCCCGGTAAAGGCGATCCTCGATAGCTACAATCCCGCCGGCTCGACCGCCTACGTCAACTTCACCACCTCGAAGGAGACGCGCTGGGCAACCGACCCGCGGCGCGGCCACGTCAACTGGGTGGTTTGCGATTCGGATTGGGAGGCCGAGTTCTGCCGCGTCGCCGAAGCGCACCCGAAGGTGTTGGCCTATGTCAAGAACCAGGGCCTCGGCCTGGAGGTGCCTTATCTGTTGGGATCGACGCCGCGGCGATATCTGCCCGACTTCATCCTCCGCATCGATGACGGCCGTTCCGAGCCGCTCAACCTGATCGTCGAGATCAAGGGCTATCGCGGCGAGGACGCCCGCGAGAAAGCCAACACCATGCGCGTTTATTGGGTGCCCGGCGTGAACAATCTCGGCGCCTTCGGCCGCTGGGCCTTCGCCGAGTTCACTTCGGTTTACCAGATCGAGGCGGAGTTTGCTCGGCTGATTTTAGAGAAGGTATGATCCGCAGATTGCGCAGATTTTCGCAGATTAGAGAAAGAAGAATGTTGATGCTTCGCTTGTTTCGGTCCTGGGGCGGCACGAAAATGCCTGATCCTGCTTTAAGCTTATCTGCGCAAATCTGCGTAATCTGCGGATGATCCCTTAATGAACGCGCCTGAACGGGATTCGGAAACTTATGCGGTGATCGGCGCGGCGATGGCGGTGCATCGTGGGCTGGGATGCGGGTTTCTGGAGCCGGTGTATCAGGAGGCGCTCGGCCTGGAACTTGCCCTGCGGAACATTCCGCATCAGCGCGAAGCGGCCTTGCCCATCGACTATCGCGGCAGGCGCCTGACCATAAGCTACCGGGTGGATTTCATCTGCTTCGAGACTATCATCGTCGAGCTGAAAGCGTTGTCCTGCCTGACGCCAAATGAGGACGCGCAGGTGATCAACTATCTCAAGGCATCAGGCTTGAAACGCGCGCTGCTGCTGAATTTCGGCGCGCCCAGCCTTGAGCATAAACGTCTTGTCCGATCCGCTGATAACAAGGGATCATCCGCAGATTACGCAGATTACGCAGATTACGCAGATTACGCAGATTACGCAGATTACGCAGATTACGCAGATTACGCAGATTACGCAGATTACGCAGATTAAAGAATTAAGAAAATAAAGCGTGCCGTGTCTCCGCTCTCGAACAAGCCCACCGTTTAGAATCGTAATCTGCGTAATCTGCGTAATCTGCGGATAAACACTGCGTAATCCGCGGATAAACCAAAAGGTATAACACATGGCCAAAAAGCCCATCGAGGTCGAGACCCTCAACCATCGGGAGGCGGCGCGCAAGAATATCCCGACCGCCGAGTTCGAGAGCCTCATGCGGGCCGAGGACAAGTCGCCGATTCAGCTTGCCTATGCGCGGCGCAACCGGGACCTCGATCCGCAACTGGTCTGGCGCGGCAAGGACATGCAGGACTGGTCCGACCTGATCGTGCAGGCGCCGCCGCTCTATATCCAGGAGAAGCTCCACCCGAAAGCGATCATCGACGATCTGCGCCGCGAGGCGCAAGCCCGCGCCCAGGAACAGGCAAGGGAAAAGCCAGGCGAGACGCCGGATTTGTTCGCCGATTTCAACGGGCTGCCGGATATCGAGGCCCGCGCCGAGTTCTACCAGCACGACCAGCACTGGTCGAACCGGATGATCGCCGGCGATTCGCTGTCGGTGATGGCCAGCCTCGCCGAGCGCGAAGGTCTGCGCGGCCGGGTGCAATGCATCTATTTCGACCCGCCCTACGGCATCAAGTTCAACTCGAATTTCCAGTGGAGCACCACCTCGCGCGACGTCAAGGACGGCGCCCGCGACCAGATCACCCGCGAACCCGAACAGGTCCGCGCCTTCCGCGACACCTGGCGCGACGGCATCCACTCTTACCTCACCTACCTCCGCGACCGCCTAACCGTCGCCCGCGACCTGCTAACCGAAAGCGGCTCGATCTTCGTGCAGATCGGCGACGAGAATGTGCATCGCGTTAGGTCGCTGATGGATGAGGTGTTTGGGGAGGGGAACTTCTGTTCGCTAATCCAAGTGCAGAAGACCGGAAGTCAGGCTGGCAATCTCTTAGCTGCAACTGTTGATTTTGTTCTTTGGTATTCAAGGTCAAAGGAAAAGACTAAATATCGTCAACTCTATAACGAGCGAATTGCCGGACACGTGTCGTCCGATCGTTATGACCAAATAGAATTGACCGACGGAACGGAACGTCGCCTTAGCTCGGAGGAACTGAATAGAATTGGTGAGATTCCAGAAGGCCGAATTTTTCGGCAGACCAGCTTAATTAGTTCAGGTCAAGCCTCCCAAGAGCAAAAACTTCAATTTCAGAAGCGCAATTTCCTTCCTGGCTCCGGAAGTCACTGGAAAACGACGATTCGGGGACTGGATATTTTGGCAAAGGCAGGCCGTATCACAGCAGGAAAATCAACGGTACGCTACAAGCGTTACATTAACGACTTTTCAGTGTTGCCAATTACCGACCGTTGGGAGTCAATGCAAATCGGAACTGGGCTGATCTATGTCGTTCAGACCAGTGTTTCGATTATTGAACGCTGCATCCTCATGACCACCGACCCGGGCGATCTTGTGCTTGACCCGACCTGCGGTTCCGGCACCACCGCCTATGTCGCCGAGCAATGGGGGCGGCGGTGGATTACTATTGACACCTCGCGGGTCGCCATCGCGCTGGCCCGGTCGCGGCTGATGGGGGCGCGTTATCCCTACTACCTGCTGGCCGACAGCCCGGAAGGCCAGCGCCGCGAGGCCGAGGTGACGCGCAGCGTGCCCAGCGCGGCGCCGACCCAACGCGATATCCGCCTCGGCTTCGTCTATGAACGGGTGCCGCACATCACGCTGAAATCCATCGCCAACAATGCCGAGATCGACGTGATCTGGGAGAAATGGCAGCAAATCCTGGAACCGCTGCGCGCCACGCTCAACGCCTCTCTCCGGTCATCAGGAAGTGATCCGCAGATTACGCAGATTACGCAGATTACGCAGATTAAGCAGCAAGACGACGATAAGGATAAAGTTGATACATCTAATCTGCGTAAATCTTCGCAATCTGCGGATAACCTGAAGACAGGTTGGGAGGAATGGGAGATTCCGCGCGAAGCGGACCCCAACTGGCCGGAAGCCGCAAAAGCCGCGCACGCGAAATGGTGGGAAGCGCGCATCAGCCGGCAGCGCGAGATCGACGCCTCGATCGCCGCCAAGGCCGAGTTCGAAACGCTCTACGACAAGCCCTATGACGACAAATCCCGCATCCGCGTCGCCGGTCCGTTCACGGTGGAGAGCCTGTCGCCGCACCGCATCCTGGCGATGGACGAAATGGACGAGCTGATCGACCCGATGGCGGCGCCGAAACGCAAATCCGAAAGCGCTGCCGATTTCGCCGGCATGATCCTGGAAAACCTGCGCGCCGCCGGCGTGCAGCAGGCGCATAAGGAGGACCGGATCGGCTTCGTCAGCCTCAGCGGCTGGCCGGGACGGCATATCTGCGCCGAGGGCGTGTTCATGGAGGGCGAGACCCAAAAACGCGCGGGGATTTTCATCGGCCCGGAATTCGGCACCGTCTCCCGCCCCGATCTGGTCGCCGCGGCGCGCGAGGCCGGCGATGCCGGGTTCGACATGCTGGTCGCCTGCGCCTTCAGTTACGACGCCCATTCCGCCGAGTTCGGCAAGCTCGGCCGGGTGCCGGTGCTGAAGGCGCGGATGAACCCCGATCTGCACATGGCGGACGCGCTGAAGGCGACCGGCGCCGGCAATCTGTTCGTGGTGTTCGGCGAGCCGGATATCCGGATCGATGACGCGGGAGGCAACATGATCCGGGTGAAGGTGTTCGGCGTCGATGTGTTCAAGCCGCAATCGGGCGAGGTGATCTCGGAAGGCACCGACGGCATCGCGCTGTGGATGATCGACACCGACTATAACGAGGAGAGCTTCTTCGTCCGCCACGCCTATTTCCTCGGCGCCAACGACCCCTACAAGGCGCTGAAAACCACGCTGAAGGCGGAGATCGACGAGGCCGCCTGGAGCAGCCTGAACAGCGACACCTCCCGCCCGTTCCCGAAACCGAAATCAGGCCGGATCGCGGTCAAGGTGATCAACCATCTGGGCGACGAGGTGATGAAGGTGTTCGGGGTGGCATGACCGAATTCCGCATCGCCGACACCTTCACCGCTTCGCTCGCCCGCCTCTCCGGGCAGGAGCAGAAGGCGGTGAAGATCGCGGCGTTCGACCTGCAGGCGCAGCCTTCCGGCGCCGGTTCGAGTTTCCACAGGCTCGACCGCGCGAAGGACAAAAGTTTCTGGTCGGTGCGGGCGAGCGACGATATCCGCATCATCGTTCACCGGACGGCGATGAGCCTGCTGATGTGCTATGCCGGCCATCATGACGATGCCTATCGCTGGGCGGAACGGCGCAAGATCGAGCGCCATCCGATGACCGGCGCGGCGCAGCTGGTGGAGATTCGCGAGCGGGTGGAGGAAATCGTTCATCGCGCGGCGGCGCCCGGCGCGGCGGCGCCCGGCGCCCCTGCTCCTGCGCAAGCGCTGTTTGCGCATATGGCCGATCGTCGCCTACTCACTTTAGGCGTGCCACCGGAATGGATCGGTGATGTGAAACAGGCAACCGAGGACACGCTGCTGGACCTCGCGCCACATCTGCCCGCCGAAGCGGCGGAGGCGCTTTTGGAACTGGCGACCGGCGGGAGACCGCCGGCGCACGCGCTGGCTTCGCACCCGCAGCTCGCGGCCTATCATGTCGCTGACACGGAAGCCTTCAAGTTGGACGAGGCTCGGGCCTCCTTTGGTGGAAGCGCGAGTCTTTCAACGCTTTGGTCACCGATTGGCTTCGACCACCCCGATGCGCAGCGCCGGTTCCGGCTGATCGCCGATAGCGCCGAACTGGCCCAGGCGCTGGAGTTTCCCTGGGAGAAATGGACGGTTTTTCTGCATCCGGCGCAGCGCACATTGGTGGAGCGGCATTATGCCGGCCCGGCGCGCGTGGCAGGCTCCGCCGGCACCGGCAAGACGGTCGTGGCGTTGCATCGCGCCGTCCATCTCGCGCGCCGCGATCCCGATGCGCGGGTGCTTCTGGCGACGGTGTCGAAAACCTTGGCAAATTCGCTGGCCGTCAAGCTCGGCCGCCTCGCAGGCAACGAGCCCGAGGTGATGCGCCGGATTACCGTGCGGTCGATCCAGGATGTTGGGCTTGGTCTTTACGCGGAGCGTCTTGGCGCGCCGAACCTTGCTGCGCCGAACCTTGCTGCGCCCGACCAGATCGCCGCATGGCTGCACGACGCCGCAGCCGAGAGGGGCGAGCGTTTCGCGCCGCGCTTTCTGGCCGGCGAATGGACGGAAGTGATCGACGCTTGGCAGATCAAGGATTGGGAGACCTATAGAGACTTTGCGCGACTGGGGCGGAAGACCAGGATCGGCGCTGCGCAGCGGGAGTCGCTCTGGCGGCTCTTCGCCCGGGTTCGCGAGCGGCTTGACGATGCGGGCGTCATGACGGTGGCCGATGTGTTCGGCGCGGTGACGAGCATGGTGGATGACGCCGAGCGCCCGTTCGATTCTGTCGTCATCGATGAGGCGCAGGATATCGGCGTCGCCGAGCTGCGGTTGCTCGCCGCCCTTGCGAACGGGCGGCCCGACGGGCTGTTCTTTGCCGGCGATCTCGGGCAGCGCATTTTCCAGCCGCCTTTTTCTTGGAAGTCCCTGGGCATCGATATCAGGGGCCGGTCGCACACGCTCCGGGTCAACTATCGCACCTCCCAGCAAATCCGCGCCGAGGCGGACCGGCTGTTGCCGGGCGAAATAAGCGATATGGACGGCAATGTGGAAAGCCGGCGCAACGCGGTTTCGGTGTTTTCCGGCGCTCCGCCCGAGATCAAGGTTTTCGAAGCCGCCGGGGAGGAAATCGCCTTCGCTGGCGCCTGGATCGCCGCGCGCATCGCGGAGGGCGTTCAGCCCGATGAAATCGTGGTGTTCGTGCGCTCGATGGAGCAGCTGAGCCGCGCGGAAGCCAGCCTATCCGCCACCGGGTTGCGGCCGGTCATTCTGGATCAGGATGGCGAGGCGGCTCCGGGTTATGCCCGCCTCGGCACCATGCACCGCGCCAAAGGTTTGGAATTTCGCGCGGTCGTGGTCATGGCCTGCGATGATGAGATTCTGCCGCTACAGGAGCGCATCGAAACTCTGGCCGATGACGCGGAGCTTGAGGAGATGCTGAATTCCGAACGGCATTTGCTCTATGTGGCGTGCACGCGCGCCCGGGAATGGTTGCTGGTTTCGGGAGTAAGGCCGGAGTCTGAGTTTCTTCAGGATCTTTTGATGAAGAGGCAGCCATAGAAACCGGCTCGTTGTAACAACGGCGCCCGATTACGGGACAGAAAGGTGATTGGCGACAATCTCACCTATAAACTATTGGAACATATGGTTATGGTGGCGGAGGGAGTGGGATTCGAACCCACGGTACGCTTCCACGCACACACGCTTTCCAAGCGTGCGCCTTAAGCCGCTCGGCCATCCCTCCTGCGCTGGGGTGTCTTAGCGAAACCCGGGCGGCGGCTCAAGCGCGCGGGAGAGGCAACCATTTAGTCCAGTTCGAGGACTGTTTCGATGCCCAGAAGGGGGGCGGCTTTTTCCTGGTCGAGGGCGTCGATGGATTTTAGGGTGCGGCCTACCGCGCGGGTGCGTTTTTGGGTGTCTTCGATGCCGTTTTGCAAGGTCGAGGCGCGCTTGGCGAGGGTGTCGAGGCTGGCGGTGAGGTTGCTCCATTCGGATTTTACGGCGCTGAGGATTTTGCCGATTTCGCCGGCCTTGCGTTCGAGCTGCACGGTGAAATGGCCGACGCGGATGGTGTGCAGCAAAGCGGGCAGCAAGGAGGGCGACTGGATCAGCACGCGGTGCTCGCGCTGCACCTGTTCGATCAGGCCGGGGATGCGGGCGGCTTCGGCGAACAGGCCTTCGGTGGGGAGGTAGAGGATGGCGATGTCGGTGGTGTCGGGCGGGCGGATGTATTTGCTGGCGATTTTTTTTGCCTCGTCCTTGATCCGCCGGGCGAGCGCCGCGATGGCCTGGGTCTCGCCCTCGCGATCCGCCGCTTCCGAACAGGCGAGCAGGCGGTCGTAATCCTCGGTGGGAAATTTGGCATCGATGGCCATGAAGACGGGGCGGTCGGAGTGGCGGACCGGCATGCGGAGGGCGAATTCCACCACCTCGGCGCTGTTGCCAATGCGGAAATTGATCTCAAACGCGCCGGGCGGCAGGGTGTCCTCCAGGGTTTGGCGGATTTGCGCTTCGCCCCAGCCGCCGCGCGATTTCACGTTGGAGAATAGGCGTTTGAGGTCGCCCACCTGGCTAGCGACGCTTTGCACCTGGCCGATAGCTTGCTGGACCTGGGCGAACTGGTCGGCGACGCGCTGGAAGCTTTCGCCGACGCGCTTTTCCAAGGCCGATTGCAGCTGTTCATCGACGGCGGCGCGCATGGCTTCGAGCTTGGCCTCGTTGCCGGCGCGCATTTCGTCGAGTTTTTGCTCCATGCGGGCGCGGAGTTTTTCCTGTTCGTCGCGGAGGCCGGCGCTGACGGCGCCGAGATCGCGCGTTACCCGGTCGGAGAGGTTGGTTTGGCTTTCGGTGAGGCGGGATACGGCGCCCATGGTTTCGCGCAGCAGCCCGGCGCGGCCTTCGCTGGCGGCGTGATCGGCGTCGGCGAGGCGCTGGGCGATCAGCGATGTCAGGTCAGTGATCGTGCTCTGCACCCGCTCGACCGCCTGGGATTGGGCGCGGGCACCGTCCTGCACCTTGTCGAAAGAGGTTTCTAGCGCTTGACGGGAGGATTCGGCGATTTGCCGGCGCAGCGATTCAGTGGTGTCGGTCAGGCTGCGGCGCAACAACTCCGCCTCATGCCGCGTTTCGGCGTAACGCTGGCCTTGGCGAAGCTGGATCAGGATGAGCAGGGCCAGCAAAACCAGGCAGGCGACGACGCCCGCCGCGATCCAGAGCGACATTCAGGCGTCCATCTTGAGGGCGGCGAGGAAGGCGGTTTGCGGAATTTCCACCTTGCCGAACTGGCGCATCCGTTTTTTGCCTTCTTTTTGTTTGTCGAGCAGTTTTCGCTTGCGCGAGATGTCGCCGCCGTAGCATTTCGCGGTGACATCCTTTGAGAGGGCGCTGATGGTTTCGCGGGCGATGACGCGCCCGCCGATGGCGGCCTGCACGGCGATCTTGAACAGTTGCTTGGGGATCAAATCTTTCAGGCGCGAACAGATCGAGCGGCCACGGGTTTCGGCGACCGAACGGTGGGCGATGAAGGCCAGGGCATCGACCGGATCGCCATTGACCAGGATGGAGATTTTGACGAGGTCGCTTTCGGCGTAGCCATCCAGCAGGTAGTCGAAGCTGGCATAGCCGCGGGAGACCGATTTCAAGCGGTCGTAGAAGTCGAACACCACTTCGTTCAGCGGCAGGCGATAGACCGCCATGGCGCGGTTGCCGACATAGGTGAGGTCGGCCTGCTGGCCCCGCCTCTCGTTGCAGAGGGTGAGGATGGAGCCGAGATATTCGTCCGGCACCATGATGGTGGCCTTGATCCAAGGTTCCTCGATGCGGGCGATCTGCATCGGGTCAGGCATGTCGGCGGGGTTGTGCAAATCCATCGTGCCGCCGCGGGTGGTGTGCAGGCGATAGACGACGGAAGGGGCGGTGGCGATCAGGTCGAGGTCGAATTCGCGGGAGAGGCGTTCCTGGACGATTTCCAGGTGCAGCAGGCCGAGAAAGCCGCAGCGGAAGCCGAAGCCGAGCGCCGCCGAGGTTTCCGCCTCATAGTGGAAGCTGGCATCGTTCAGACGCAAGCGGCCCAGGCTTTCGCGCAATTTCTCGAAATCATCGGCATCGACCGGGAACAGGCCGCACCAGACCACTGGGATGGAGGGCTTGAAGCCGGGCAGGGCGGCGCTCGCCGGATGGCGTTCGTCGGTGATGGTGTCGCCGATTTTGCAGTCGGCGACGGTCTTGATGCCGGCGGTGAGATAGCCGATTTCGCCAGGGCCGAGATCGGCTTCCGGGCGCAGTTTCGGGGCGAACACGCCGACCTGTTCGACGGTGTGAACGGCGCCGGTCGCCATCATGCGGATGCGCTGGCCGCGTTTCAGGCGTCCATCCTTGACCCGCACCAAAGTGACGACGCCGAGATAGGCGTCGTACCAGCTATCGACCAGCAGTGCTTTCAGCGGCGCGTTTTCATCGCCGATGGGCGGCGGCAGGCGCGTCACCAGGGCTTCCAGCACGGCGTCGATGTTGAGGCCGGTTTTGGCGGAGATTTCCACCGCTTCCGAGGCATCGAGGCCGATGACGTCCTCGATCTGCTGCTTGACGCGGTCCGGCTCGGCGGCGGGGAGGTCGATCTTGTTGAGCACCGGCACGATCTCGTGCCCGGCCTCGATGGCTTGATAGACATTAGCAAGAGTTTGCGCCTCGACGCCTTGCGAAGCATCGACCACCAGCAGCGAACCTTCGCAGGCGGCGAGGCTGCGGCTCACCTCATAGGCAAAATCGACATGGCCGGGCGTGTCCATCAGGTTCAGCACGTAGGTTTTGCCGTCCAGCGCCGGATAGGCGAGGCGGACGGTTTGCGCCTTGATGGTGATGCCGCGCTCCTTCTCGATATCCATGTTGTCGAGCACCTGCTCGGTCATTTCGCGGGCGGTAAGCGCGCCAGTGGCCTGGATCAGCCGGTCGGCCAGGGTGGATTTGCCGTGGTCGATATGGGCGATGATCGAGAAGTTGCGGATCAGTGTGGTGGAAGTAGTGGTCATGGCGGTTGTGTATCGCAGAATGCCGGTTTTGTCAGCCAGAAGCGCGGCTTATTGAAAACCCGTATCGAACCCGCCAAATGCGCGGAAGCGCTTACCGGGGGAAAGATGGTGGATCAATTCAGTCCAAATTCAGTGAACACCCTGTGCATTGATATCGGCGGCAGCCATTTGAAGGCGGCCATTGTCGCGGCGGATGGCGCAATCCTTGGCGAGGAGGTTAGGATCGTGACACCGGTCGCCGATGCGCCGCCGGCGATGATCCTGACGCTTGCTGAATTTGTCGCGCAGCTTGGCCCGTATGACCGTGTCGCCGTCGGCTTTCCTGGGGCGATCCGGCATGGCAAGGCGCTGACCGCGCCGAATATCGGCGGCGTCAAATGGCGGGATTTTCCGCTCCAGCAGGCGTTGCAGGCGAAGCTTGGCCGCCCAGTCCGGGTCGCCAATGACGCGACGGTGCAGGGGCTGGGGGTGATCGCCGGGCAAGGAGTTGAGTGCACCCTGACCTTCGGCACTGGCATGGGCTTCGCGGTGTTCGAGAACGGCGTGCCGGGGCCGCATCTCGAACTCAGCCGGCACCCAGCGCATAAGGACAAGAATTACGACGAATATGTCGGCAATGCCGAATATAAGCGGATCGGCGGCAAGCGCTGGAACAAGCGGGTGCGGCGGGTGATCGAACAAGTCAAGATTCTGGTCAATTACGACACGCTGTATCTGGGCGGCGGCAATGCCGTGCATATCGATTTCGTGACGCCGAGCGATGCGCGGATCGTGCCGAATTTGTCCGGCGTCACCGGCGGGATCAAGCTATGGAACGCGGAGCTTGATCCGCTCTTTGCTTGACGAGCCAATTTCACGAAGCAGTCAATATGCGCGCATTGTCTTGGCATTGTCTTTGTGATGCGCGGTTACCACACTAGCTACCATGAACGCGGCCACTCATGCGGGGAGACAGATGATGAATCCATTGAAACAACTTGAACAGGCGGGTCAGTCTCCCTGGCTGGATTTTGTGCAGCGGCATTTGATCGAATCGGGTGAGCTGAAGACGATGGTGGAGCGGGATGGGCTGAAAGGCGTGACCTCCAATCCGACGATTTTCGAGAAGGCCATCGCGCATTCCAAGGATTACGGCGAGGCGCTGGAAGAATTTCTCAAGCAAGGCGATCATCGCACCATGGCGGTGTATGAATATCTGGCCGGCGCCGATATCAAGGCGGGCGCCGAGGTGCTGCGTCCGGTTTATGACGCGACCGCTGCTTATGACGGCTATATCAGCTTCGAGGTTTCCCCCTATCTGGGCTTCGACACCGAGGAGACGGTGGCGGAGGCGCGCCGGCTTTGGAAGATGGTCGATCAGCCCAACCTGATGGTGAAGGTGCCGGCGACCGAGGAAGGTATCCCCGCCATCCGCACGCTGATCGGCGAAGGGATCAACATCAATGTGACGCTGCTGTTTTCGGTCGAGGTCTATGAGCAGGTTGCGAAGGCGTATATCGCGGGGCTGGATGACCTAGTGAAGAAGGGCGGCGATCCTTCCAGGATCGGCAGCGTCGCCAGTTTTTTTGTCAGCCGGATCGATGCGCTGGTCGATAAGAAGCTGGACGCGCTGGCGAAGTCCGGTGGTGATAAGGCGAAGCTGGATGCGCTCCGCGGCAAGGTCGCCATCGCCAATGCCAAGATCGCTTACGCGCTGTACAAGAAATTGTTTTCCGGCCCGCAATGGGAGTCGCTCAAGCAGAAGGGCGCGCATACGCAGCGGCTGCTTTGGGCTTCCACCAGCACCAAGAATCCCGCCTATCCCGATACCTTATATGTCGAGACGCTGATTGGCCGCGATACCGTGAACACGCTGCCGCCGGCGACGATGGATGCGTTCCGCGACCACGGCAAGGTGGTGAAGGACGCGGTTGAGCATGATCTGGAAGAGGCCGAGCAGACCTTGAAGGATCTGCGGTCGGCGGGGGTTTCGCTTGACGAGGTGACCAAGGAATTGGTCGCCGACGGGGTGAGATCATTTTCCCAGGCCTTCGATGATCTGCTGACGGTGGTGGCGAAGCGGCGCGGCGAGTTGTCAGCGGTGGACAAGATGGCGCTGAAATTGCCGGCGCCGCTGCAACAGGAATTCGACGCGACGGTGAAGCAATGGACCGCCGAGGGCATGATGCGGCGGCTCTGGCGCGGCGATAAAACCCTGTGGACCGGCAAGGACGAGGATCAGTGGCTTTCTTGGCTTGATATCGTGGCCGAGGAGCAGAAGGATATCGGCAAGCTCAAGGCGTTCGCCGCGCATGTGAAATCCGGCGGCTTTACCGATGTGCTGCTGCTGGGCATGGGCGGATCAAGCCTGGGGCCGGAAGTGCTGGCGGAAACCTTTGGCCCGCAACCAGGCTGGCCGAAATTCCACATGCTGGACAGCACCGATCCGGCGCAGATAGCCAGCGTGGAGAGCAAGGTCGATCTCAAGCACACGTTGGTGATCGTCTCCTCGAAATCCGGCAGCACGCTGGAGCCGAATATCTTCCTTGCCTATTTCCAGAAGCGGCTGACCGAGACGCTAGGCGCCGAGCAGGCGGCGAAGCATATCGTCGCCGTCACCGATCCCGGCTCGGCGCTGGAGAAACAGGCGAAGGAAGGAAAATTCGCCTTCATTTTTCATGGCGTGAAATCGATTGGCGGGCGCTATTCGGTGCTGTCGAAATTCGGGCTGGTGCCTGCCGCGGCGATGGGCATCGATGTGGCGAAGCTGCTCGACAAGACCGCGATCATGGTCGGCAGTTGCGCCGGCGATGTGCCGGCGGCGCAAAATCCCGGCATCTGTCTTGGTCTGGCGCTGGGGCTGGCGGCGACCAAGTTCCATCGTGACAAGGTGACGATGATCGCCTCGCCTAAAATTCACGATCTTGGCGCCTGGCTGGAACAGTTGCTGGCGGAATCGACCGGCAAGCAAGGCAAGGGGCTGATCCCGGTGGATGCCGAGCCGGAACTGCCGCCGGATCAGTACAAGGATGACCGTTTTTTCGCCTATCTGTACCTGACTGGCGATGAGGACCCGGCGCAAAAGCAGCGCGCCGATGCGCTGGAGAAAGCCGGGCATCCGGTGGCGCGGATCGAGGTCAAGGATGTGTTCGATATCGGGCAGGAATTCTTCCGCTGGGAAGTCGCGACGGCGGTGGCCGGGGCGGTGATCGGCATCAACGCGTTTGATCAGCCGGATGTCGAGGCCAGCAAGATCAAGACCCGCGTGCTGACCGATGAATATGAGAAATCCGGCAAGCTCGACGAGGGCCAGCCGATTTTCGAGGCCAATGGCGTGGCTTTGTACGCCGATCCGAAAAATGCCGAAGCCATCGGCAAGCATGATGATCTGGCGAGCTACCTCAAGGCGCATTTCGCCAGGCTGCACGGAAATGATTACGCGGCGATCCTCGCCTATATCGAGCGCGACGCGGCGCATGGCGAGGCCTTGCAGAAAATCAGGAAAACCCTGCTGGAGCGCACCCATTACGCCACCTGCCTCGGTTTTGGCCCACGGTTCCTGCACTCCACGGGGCAGGCCTACAAGGGCGGGCCGAACACCGGCGTGTTTTTGCAGATCACCAGCGACAACCCAAAGGACTTGCCGGTGCCGGAGCGGAAGTACAGCTTTGGCGTAGTTAAGGCGGCGCAGGCTCAGGGCGATATGCAGGTGCTGGTGGAGCGGACGCGGCGGGTGTTGCGGGTGCATTTGAAGGATGTTGACGCTGGGTTGCGGGCGCTCGATCAGGCGATGACGCAAGCATTTTCATAGTCAGGCATTTTCGCAATAAGGAAGATCAGCATGGAACTTGGAATCATCGGCCTGGGCCGGATGGGCGGCAATATCGCGCGGCGCCTGATGCGCGACCATCATCAAACCGTGGTGTTCGATCAATCGAGTGAGGCGGTGCAGGCCCTACAGAAGGATGGGGCCGCTCCGGCTAAGGACCTCGCCGCCATGATCAGCCAGCTGAACGCGCCGCGGGCGGTTTGGGTGATGCTGCCGGCGGGCAAGATTACCGAGGACACCATCGATCAACTGGCGGGGATGTTGTCGAAGGGCGACATTATCATCGATGGCGGCAACACCTTCTATAAAGACGATATCCGCCGCGCGGCGGCGCTCAAGGAAAAGGGCATCAACTATGTTGATGTCGGCACTTCCGGCGGCGTCTGGGGGCTGGAGCGCGGCTATTGCATGATGATTGGCGGCGACAAGCCGGTGGTCGATCATCTCGATCCGATCTTCAAGACGCTAGCGCCCGGCTTGGGCAATATTGATCGCACCAAGGGCCGGGACGGCAAGGATCAGCGCGCCGAACAAGGCTATATTCATGCCGGGCCGGTCGGCGCCGGGCATTTCGTCAAGATGGTGCATAACGGCATCGAATACGGGCTGATGCAGGCCTATGCCGAAGGCTTCGACGTGCTGCGCAACAAGGCCTCGGATGCGCTGCACGAGGATCAGCGGTACGACCTCAATCTGGGCGATATCGCCGAGGTGTGGCGGCGCGGCAGCGTGGTGTCGTCCTGGCTGCTTGACCTCACCGCCGCCGCCTTGGTCGATAACGAGGATCTGCAAGGCTATAGCGGCTTTGTCGAGGATTCCGGCGAAGGCCGCTGGACCATCGAGGCGGCCATCGAGGAAGCAGTTCCCGCTGACGTGCTAACCGCCGCGCTGTTTGCCCGGTTCCGTTCGCGCCAGGAGCATACGTTTGGTGAAAAAATGCTCTCGGCGATGCGCCACGGCTTCGGCGGCCATGTCGAGAAAGGCTTCAAGAAGGCCGAAGGCGGGGTCGTGCAATGAACGATGTGCCGAATGCGCCGATGGCCGACCATGATCTGCGGCACGGCGCGGATGCCGAGAAAGCGCCGGACGCTAAGCCGCCTGGCCCTTGCCTCATGGTCATTTTCGGCGCGGGCGGTGATCTGACCAAGCGGCTGCTGGTTCCGGCTTTGTATAATCTCGCCACGACCGGGCTGATCCCTGACAAGTTCGCGCTGATCGGCGCGGATATCGGCCAGCATACCGCCGAAGACTGGTCGGGTTCGCTGCTGGCGATGCTGAAGAGCTTTATCTCTGATCCGAGCGCCGAGGATCAGCTGAAAGCGGTGGATGATAAAACCTGGACGAAATTGGCCGGGCGCATGTCGTATGTGCAAGGCGATTTCACCAAGCCAGAGTTTTACAAATCGCTGGGCGATCATCTGGCGGAAGTGGAAAAGGCGCAAGGCACCGGCGGCAACAGGCTGTTCTATCTGGCGGTGGCGGACCGGTTTTTCGGCACGATCGTCGAAAATCTGGGCAAGGCTGGGCTAAGCAAGGAAGATGACGAAGGCAAAGGCCCTTGGCGGCGGGTGGTGATTGAGAAGCCCTTCGGCAACGGGGTGAATTCGGCGCGCACGCTGAACCAGCAGGTGCTGAGCGTGTTGAAGGAGCGGCAGGTTTACCGGATCGATCATTTCCTTGGCAAGGAGACCGTGCAGAGCATCATGGCGATGCGCTTCGCCAACGGGATTTTCGAGCCGATCTGGAATCGCGACCGCATCGAGCACGTGCAGATCACCGTGGCGGAGACTGTCGGCGTCGAAGGCCGCGGCAAGTTCTATGAACATGCCGGCGCGCTGCGTGACATGGTGCCGAACCATGTGTTCCAGCTGGTCGCCATGGTGGCGATGGAGCCGCCGGTGGGTTTCGAGGCGGAAGCGCTGCGCAACAAGAAACAGGACCTCTATGCCTCGATTGAGACTTTGACGCCGGATGATGTGGTGCGCGGCCAGTATGGGCCAGGCAGCAAGCACGGCAAGCCGGTGGTGGGCTATCGCGAAGAGCCGGATGTCGCGCGGGATTCCGCGGTCGAAACCTATGTGGCCATGCGGCTGCTGATCGATAACTGGCGCTGGGCAGGGGTGCCGTTCTATATCCGCACCGGCAAGCATTTGCCCGCCCGGATCACCGAGATCGCCATCCAGTTCAAGAAGGTTCCCCTGGCGCCGTTCCAGAACACGCCGCTGGAAAGCCTGGCGCCCAACTGGCTGGTGCTGCGCATCCAGCCGGATGAAGGGATTTCGCTGGAATTCGAGGTCAAGCGGCCTGGCCAGACGATGCAGGTGGCGCCGGTCAAGATGAATTTCAGCTATGCCGACTGGTTCACGCCGGAGCCGAATGTCGGCTATGAGACGCTGCTTTATGACTGCATGATCGGCGATCAGACGCTGTTTCAGCGCGCCGATATGGTGGAGGAGACTTGGCGGGTGGTGCAGCCGGCGCTGGATGCCTGGAAGGCAAAGGCGCCGGATGAGTTTCCGAATTACGCTTCCGGCAGCGCCGGGCCGGACGCCGCTGACGCGTTGCTGACGCGGGACGATACGACGCGGCGCTGGCGGCCCATCCAGTTGCCGAAGGAGGCGAAACGCTCATGAGCCAAAAAATCGCGCTTGTGCTGGCCGATGTCGATGGCAGCCTGGTGACGCAGGACAAGGAACTGACGCCGGAGGCGATCCAGGCGGTGCGCGACCTCGAAGCCGCCGGCATCCGCTTCGCCATCACCAGCGGGAGGCCGCCGGCAGGCATGAAGATGCTGGTGGCGCCGCTGAAGATCGACACCGCGATCGCCGGGTTCAATGGCGGCGTTACCACCAAGCCCGATTTGGAGACAGTGATCGACTCGCATGATCTGTCGCCGGCGGATGCGAAAAAAGCGGTGGAATTCCTCGACAAGGCGGGCGTCGATGTGTGGGTCTATAACCATCACGACTGGATGGTCAGGAAGCTCGATGCCCCGCATGTGGACCGCGAAGCCTGGACGGTGAAGTTCAAGCCCAAGGTGGTGAAGGACTACACCGACGATCTTCTCAAGGATGTGGTGAAGATCGTCGGCGTTAGCGACGATCATAAACTGATCAGCGATATCGAGGCGAAGGCGAAGGACGAATTCGGCGGCAATGTCGAAGCCGCCGCGTCGCAGCCTTATTATCTCGATTTTACCCATGCGAAAGCGAATAAGGGCGAGGTGGTGGAGAGCCTTTCCAAAAGTTTGGGCATTCCCAAGGAGCAAATTGCCACGGTGGGCGATATGCCGAATGATGTGAATATGTTCCGCAAGAGCGGCATGAGCATCGCCATGGGCAATGCCAGCGACGCGGTAAAGGCGAAGGCGACGCATACCACCGACAGCAACGAGGATAACGGCTTCGCCAAGGCAATCAACAAGTTCATTCTTAACAAGGGCGCGCCATGAAACCGGCGCGTGGCGAGTTGCGGGTATTCGACGACGCTGCGGCGCTTGCCTTGGCCGGCGCGGCGCTGTTCTGCGAACAAGCGCAGGCTTCGGGCGACCGTTTCGTCGCCGGGTTGGCCGGCGGTTCGACGCCGAAGCCGCTCTATCAGTATCTCGCCAGCGACGCGATGCGCCGGCTGGTGCCCTGGCACAAGCTGCATCTGGTGCTCGGCGATGAGCGTTTCGTGTCGCCGGATGACGCGGACAGCAATCTGCACATGATCCGGCAGGCAATGCCGCATCTTAATGGCGCCGAGATTTTCGCGGTGCCGTTCGAGGGGATGACGCCGCAATCCGCCGCCGAGGCTTATGAGGCGGAGTTGAAGCGGCTATACGGCGATAATGAAATCGCCACGGGCCGGCCCTTTTTCGACCTGTGCTTCCTCGGCATGGGCGATGACGGCCATACCGCGTCGCTGCTGCCGGGTCAGGATGAGCTGCTGAATGAGCGCAAGCGCTGGGTGCTGCCGGTAACCAAGGGCAGGCCGGAGGCGCGGATCACGCTCACCTATCCGGTGCTGGAATCCAGCCGGATGACGGTGTTTCTGGTGTCCGGCGCCGGCAAGCGCGAGATGCTGGATACCATTCTCAGCGGCAAGGAAACCGATGTTCCGGCGGCGCGGCTGCGCCCGCATGGCCAGCTTCTCTGGTTCGCCGACCGCGCCGCGGCGGGGCGATGGGCCTGAACACGGATGCAGGACCAGGATAAGGCGAAACAAGCCGCCGCTATCGCAGCATCCAAGCTTGTCAAACAGGATATGGTGATCGGCCTCGGCACCGGCTCGACCGCCGCTATGCTGGTCGATGCGCTGGGCGCGCGGGTGAGGGAAGAGAAGCTTGGCTTCACCGCCGTTGCAACCTCCGAGGCGACCGAACGGCAGGCGCGCGAATACGGCATCAGGATCATCCCGCCGCAGCCGCATCTCGATCTGGCGATTGACGGCGCCGATGAGGTCGAGCGCGGCACTTTAAATTTGATCAAGGGGCTGGGCGGCGCGCTGCTGCGCGAGAAGGTGGTGGCGCAGGCGGCGCATCGGTTCGTGGTGATCGCCGATGATGGCAAGCTGGTGGAACGCTTGGGGATGCTCGCGCCGTTGCCGGTCGAGGTGACAAAGTTCGGTCATGGAAATGTCGCCTCCCGGCTGGCCGAGTTGGGGTTCAGGGTGGCGCCGCGGGTGAAGGATGGCGCGCCTTTCATCACCGATAACGGTAATCTCATTTTTGATTGTCATGATCTGCCGCGTCAGCCGCCTGTCAAAATCGAGGCTGCGGTAAAGTCGCTTGCCGGGGTCGTGGAAACCGGACTGTTCACCGGCATGGTGGAACAGGCGATGATCGGCTACCGCGATGGTTCGGTGCAGGCCCATGCCGGCCATTACCCCGCCCGCGCCGGCGTCGCGACCGACGCCGCGATGCTATGCGGGCTGATCCAGCCGCGCTTTGCGGCGCCGCCGGTGCTGCTGGTGATGGGCGTATCGGGCGCCGGAAAAACCACCATTGGCGCGCTGCTGGCGGCGGCGCTGGACATACCATTCCAGGATGCCGATGATCTGCACCCGGCGGCAAATGTCGAGAAAATGCGGCGCGGCGAGGCGCTGAACGACGCGGACCGGCTGCCTTGGCTGCAACGGGTCGGGGCGGTCGCGAAGGCGTGGCGGCAGGCCGGGCAGGGCGGGGTGATCGGCTGTTCCGCGCTGAACCGGCGCTACCGCGAGGTGATCGTCGGCGGCGATCCCGGCATCGTCGTGGTGCATCTGGATGGCGAGAAATCAACGATCAATGAGCGGCTTTCGACGCGGCACGGGCATTTCATGCCGCCTTCCTTGCTGGACAGCCAGTTCAACGCGCTGGAGCCGCCCAGCCCGGACGAGAACGCGCTGATCGTCTCCATCGCGCCGTCGCCCATGCAGATCGTCATGCGGATCATCCAGGATTTATCAAAGCGTCTCTGAATCAAGGAAAACAATGCCGCTGAAAATAGAGGATTACGCGCTGATCGGCGACTGTGAAACCGCGGCGCTGGTGGGCAAGGATGGCTCGATCGACTGGCTCTGCCTGCCGCGTTTCGATTCCGGCGCCTGTTTCGCGGCGCTTCTTGGCGCGCCGGAGCATGGGCGCTGGCGGATCGCGCCGGCAGGCGAGGTGACCAGCGTCACCCGCCGCTATCGGGAGGACACGCTGATCCTGGAGACCGATATGCAGACCGCGTCAGGCGCGATCAGGATTACCGACTGCATGCGATTGCGCCAGCATGCGGTGCCTCATGTGATTCGTCTGGTCACCGGGCTGGAGGGCGAGGTCCCGGTGCATATGGAGTTCATTATCCGCTTCGATTTCGGCAGCATCATGCCCTGGGTCACCCGGCTGCCGGATGATACCGGTATTTCGGCAATCGCCGGGCCGGACATGGTGGTGCTGCGCACCGATGCGCCGCTGGAGGGGAAGGACCTCCACACGGTTTCCGATTTTACCCTCTCCGCGGGACAGACGGTGAGTTTCGTGATGCAGCGCCTCGCCTCGCATCGCGACATCCCGCCGCCGGTGGACGCCCATGAAGCCATCGCCGAAACCCAAACCTATTGGCGCGCCTGGACCGCCAAGGCTGATCTGGACAATCCCTGGGCGCCAGCGATCAAGCGTTCATTGATCACGCTGAAGGCGCTGACCCATTGGGAAACCGGCGGCATCGTCGCGGCGCCCACCACCTCGCTGCCCGAACAATTGGGCGGTCCGCGCAACTGGGATTACCGCTTCTGCTGGCTGCGCGACGCCACCTTCACGCTGCAAGCGCTGATGGGCGCGGGATATCACGAGGAAGCCGCCGATTGGCGAAGCTGGCTGGTGCGCGCCATCGCGGGATCGCCGGACGACGTGCAGATCATGTACGGCATCTCCGGCGAGCGGCGGTTGACCGAATGGGAAGTGGCGTGGCTGCCAGGTTATGAAGGATCAAAGCCGGTGCGGATCGGCAATGGCGCGGCGACGCAGTTGCAGATCGATATTTATGGCGAGGTTCTCGACGCCATGTATCAGGCAACCAAAGGCGGGCTGCCGCGTGACGAAACCAGCTGGCGTGTGGCCGGCGTGATGCTCGATCATCTGGAGGCGATCTGGCGGCAGCCGGATGAGGGCATTTGGGAGGTGCGCGGGCCTCGGCAAAACTTCGTGCATTCAAAAGTGATGGCTTGGGTCGCCTTCGACCGCGCCGTGCGCGCTGTTGAAACGTTGGGAAATGACGGGCCGGTGGAAAAATGGCGGCGCGTCCGCGACGAGATTCACCAAGATGTCTGCGGCAAGGGATTTGATGCGGAGTTAAACAGCTTCGTGCAGGCCTATGGCTCGAAACAGCTCGATGCCAGCCTGTTGCTGCTGGCCATCGTGGGCTTCCTGCCGCCCACGGAGCCGCGCATCATCGGCACCATCGCCGCCATCGAAAAGCGCCTGCTGCGCGACGGTTTCGTGCGGCGCTATGACACCGCCAGCGATCATGACGGGCTGCCCGGCGATGAAGGCTCGTTCCTCGCCTGCAGTTTTTGGCTCGCCGATAATTACGTGCTGATGAACCGCTACGACGAGGCGGAGGCGCTGTTCACGCGGCTGATCGGGCTATGCAACGATGTCGGGCTGCTTTCGGAGGAGTATGACAGTCATGCGAAGCGGCAGGTGGGGAATTTCCCCCAAGCATTCTCGCACGTCGCCATGGTCAACACCGCGCTTAACCTGAGCAAGGCAAAAGGCCCAACGCATGATCGCGCCAGCCGTAATGGCAATCATACGTGAACCAGTCCGGCATTGCGCGCAGCATTCGCCTGAAGGAATTGCGGAATTGTGTCGGTTGCGGCGGCGAATACCGGCGCTGAAAAATTTCCGACTGTATCAGTGAAAGGCAGTTTCTGAGATAATGTGACGCCGAGATCATGTGCCTGCACGCCTGGCAGATGAAATTGGAAGGCTTGGTTAAAGACATTGGCGAACACCGCCAGCCGATTAAAGAAATTTGGATTGCTCCAGTTCGCCACCGCGCGGGTGAGGCTAGCCTGATCCGCCGGATTGCCGATCATGACGATCTGACCATAATGCGGCAGTGCTCCTGATTGGCCAGGCGTATAAGCGGGAGCGAAAGGCTGCTCGCCCTTGATGTCGGAGCTGTAATTGCCGACCGAATCGCCATAGGTGACGACATCCACGAAGTTCGCGCCAGTGCCAGCGGTGGCGGATTTCGGGATGCCGGTCGGCTCGAAGCCGACGCCGCCAAGCCCGGTTTGCTGCGCCGAATATTCCGCCTCGATGCCGCCCAATGAATGGCCAGTGACAAACACGTCGTTGGAGGCAATGCCCTGTTGCGCCGCCAGCGCCACCACCTGTTGCGCGAAACTGGCGGCGTCTTTTTCGGCGGGCGCCGCTTGCTGTTCATAAACCTGCACATCGGCGCCGACCTGCGCGAGCGCCGCCAGCGGATTAGTCAGGATATTGGCGCCCCCCGTAGTGCCCTGATAGGCGATGATCACCTGGTTTTGGGGGGTGAGCCAGGCCCGCGCCGACATTCCCGAGAGCAAGTTGGTGACGGTTAATTGCTGGTCATTGACCAGGAACGGCGTAAGCCCCGCAGGGGTGCCGCTGAGGGCAAACTCGGCGTTCGAAGCATCGAGAAATTGCCCAATGGTAGGCGTGCTTGCCGATGCCGCAGCAAGCATCGCCCGATTGAGCGGCAGTGGGGCGATGGTGGCAACCATATCGCCGATGAAGGTCATGCCGCCCGACAAATTGGCGTCGTTGGTGGTGACGGTATTGATGGCGGCGGGAAGCGGGATGGCGCGCTTCACCGTGTCATCGGCGGGAAGAGATATGGATGTCATGTTGCCCCAGATCGCCCGGCGATCGTGCCGCGCTATGTTATTGATGTCGAAGACGATGTTACGCCAGATGAAAATTCGCAAGTGAAATTTAATCTAGAAGTTGCAACGATCTCACAGTGTGACGGATCGGGCACAACGGGTATGGCCAACAATTACTCCGCAAAATCATGACCGGAATCATGAAAACCTAAATTCATCATTCATTAAGCAGCGGCTGCTAATGTTCGTAAAGTCATTGTGGATCGATCTGCGGCATGAATGCGTCCTCGCCAGCTTTTGGATGGCCTATTCTGCCTGCCACCTGGGGCGGCAGCTCTGATTGCCTGTCGGCGCCAGCCAAGGCGGCGCTGTGCGATCTCGCGCTCGACCGCATTCAGCAGGGCTTATGCGTGTTTGATGGCGAACAGCGCCTGCTGTTGTTCAACCGGCGCTACGCCACGATGTACGACCTTGATCCAAGCCAGTTCTCGATTGGCATGACCCTGCGTGAGGTCGTGGACCTGCGCTATGCCGCTGGCACCGGCCCGGAAATGCATCCGGAAGAATACGCCAAATGGCGTGAGCGCATTCATGTAACAAACCGGATCGTCGATACCGAGGTGACGCTGCGCAATGGCAGGGTGCATGCCATTCATCATGAGCCGACTTTCGGCGGCGGCTGGGTCGCCACTTTCGACGATATTACCGAGCGGCGCCGGGCGGAGGCGCATGTGCGGCACTTGGCGCATCATGACATATTGACCGGCCTGCCCAATCGCGCCCTATTCACCGAGCGGCTGGAGCAAACCTTGGCCCGCCTTCGCGGCGAGAGCAGGCTGGAGGATCATCGGGCGGCGCCGGACCTTGATGGCTGGATGGTCGCCGTGCTGTTTCTCGACCTTGATTGTTTCAAGGACGTGAATGACACCATCGGCCATGCGGCGGGCGACCTGCTTTTACAACTGGTAACCGCGCGCATCAGCCGTTGCCTGCGCGATCAGGATACGCTTACCAGGCTCGGCGGTGACGAGTTTGCCGTGCTGCTCGGCGAAGGATTAACGACCGGGGAGCAGGCGGCGGAAGTGGCCCAGCGGATCATCCGCTCGGTGTCGGCGCCCTACGTGCTGGAAGGGCATGAAGCATTGGTAGGCGTAAGCATCGGCATCGCCTTGTGCGCCTGGAACGACGAGGATGGCGCGGACCCGGCGCGGCTGTTACGTCAGGCCGATATGGCCCTCTACCAGGCCAAAGCGAAAGAGCGAGGCACCTACTGCTTCTTTCAGCAAGGGATGCACGCTTTGCTGCACCGGCGTAAGGAGATGGAGCGCGACCTGCGCCGTGCGTTGATCGAGGGCCAGCTGGAGGTGCATTTCCAGCCCATCGTGGCGCTTACGCCGCAGCGCGTCCTGGGCGCCGAGGCGCTGATGCGCTGGCATCATCCGGAGCATGGCATGGTGCCGCCATCCGAGTTTATCCCGCTGGCCGAAAGCATAGGGCTGATTTGTGAACTTGGCGCCTGGGTGCTGCGCACCGCCTGCGCCCGCGCCGTCCGATGGGACGGGCTGCGCCTGGCCGTGAACCTTTCGCCGGAGCAGATACGCCGGCCTGGCCTGGTCGAGTTGGTGACGGAGGTGCTGGCGGAGACCGGCCTGCCGCCGCACCGGCTGGAGCTAGAAATTACCGAGGGTGTTTTATTGCAAGACACGGTGGCGACGCTGGCGACGCTCACGCGTCTCCGTGCGCTTGGCGTCGGCATCGCCCTCGATGATTTCGGCACTGGCTACTCTAGCCTCAGCTACCTGCGCCGCTTTCCTTTCAGCAAGCTCAAGGTCGATCGTAGTTTTGTCGCCTGCATGGCTACCGATACCGGCGCCGCCGCTATTGTTCAGGCAGTCGCGACCATTGGCCGTAACTTGACCATGCGGGTCAACGCCGAAGGAATCGAGACCGAGGAACAGCTATCGCTGCTGCGCGCGATGGGTTGTGACGAAGTGCAAGGCTTCCTGCTTGGCCGCCCTTGTCCAGCCGAAGCATTCGAGCGGCTGGTAGCGAAGGACGGCCAAGCTCTCAGCGCCCAAAATTTCAGCCTTGGCGTTCAATCATCAGCTGCTTAATCTTGCCGATGGCCTTGCCGGGATTGAGACCTTTCGGGCAGGTTTGCGCGCAGTTCATGATGGTGTGGCAGCGGTAAAGCTTGAACGGGTCTTCCAGCGCATCCAGCCGCTTGCCGGTCGCTTCATCGCGGGAATCGGCGATCCAGCGATAGGCGGCGAGCAATACAGCGGGACCAAGAAAGCGGTCGCCATTCCACCAGTAGCTGGGGCAGGCGGTGGAGCAGCAGAAGCACAGGATGCACTCCCATAGCCCGTCAACTTGGGCGCGCTCCTCAACACTCTGCCGACGCTCGCCATCGGGCGGCGGTGGGGTTTCCGATTGCAGCCAAGGCTCGATGGAGCGATATTGCGCGAAGATTTGCGTCAGATCGGGCACCAGATCCTTCACCACCGGCATATGCGGCAGCGGGTTGATCCGCACCGCCTGCTTCACCTCCTCGATGGGCTTCAGGCAAGCGAGGGTGTTGGTGCCGTCGATATTCATCGCGCACGACCCGCAAATGCCTTCCCGGCAAGAGCGGCGAAAGGTGAGGGTGCTGTCAATCTCGTTTTTAATCTTGATCAGCGCGTCCAGCACCATCGGGCCGCAAGCGTCGAGGTCGATCTCGTAAGTGTCCATATGCGGGTTTTCGCCATCATCCGGGTTCCACCGGTAGATATTGAACGCCTTGACATTGGTTGCGCCAGCCGGCGCCTTGTGAGTCTTGCCGGGGATAATCTTGCTGTTTTTCGGCAGGGTGAAGGTGGCCATGATCAGGTTTCCAAAACTACTTGAGAACTCTTTTTACCGCGCCACTACAACCGGCGCCTTTTAGTAAGGCTATGCCAAGTTCATGAAACTGATACGCCCGTTGAGCGTCCGGAAAATGCCATCGAACTTTTTCATTACTTTCAAACTTTATATCAGTCATACCAGCTATTGCATTACGTCCACTAATACCGTGCGCCAAACCACGCAAAGCATTCCACAGAAGCTTTCTCGTCTTTGGATCATCACTCAAATTTAAAGGATAAATGTTTACAAATTTGCGGTATTTTTTGCTTGGAGAGGTCATTTGCTTACACCATGATTTCGCTTAGTAAACGCGCTTCTTGGGGGGAAAGACCGAGACCTCGTTGGTCAGGGTCTGCATGCGCACAGGCCGATAATCAAGCGCCACTGCGCCGTTTTCCGAACAGGTGGCCAAAGAATGCTTCATCCAGTTCTGATCGTCGCGCTCCTCGTAATCGTCATGCGCATGGGCGCCGCGGCTTTCGTGGCGTGCTTCGGCGCTAACCATGGTGGTAATCGCGTTGCCCATCAGGTTTTGCAATTCTAGCGCCTCGACCAGATCGGAATTCCAGATCAGGCTGCGGTCAGTGACGGCGATATCGTTCATGCCGCCCCATAGATTGCGCATCCGGTCAACGCCTTCCTTCAGCGTGCGGGAGTTACGGAACACGGCTGCGTGATTTTGCATAGTGCGCTGCATGTCGTTTCGGAGTGCGGCGACGGGGGTGCCCCCCTTGGCGTGGCGGGCGCGATCCAGCCGGTCGAGCGAATATTGCCCGGCGCCGGAGGGCAGCGGGCGCTGCATCTCGCCAGTTTTGACAATTTCGGCAGCGCGGTGGGCGGCGGCGCGGCCAAACACCACCAGATCGAGCAGCGAATTGGTGCCAAGACGGTTGGCGCCATGCACCGAAACGCAGGCCGCTTCGCCTACCGCCATTAGGCCGGGGACAATCGCCGCCGGGTCCTTGGCGGTGGGGCGCAGTACCTCGCCGTGATAATTGGTGGGTATCCCGCCCATGTTGTAATGCACGGTCGGCAGCACCGGGATCGGCTGCTTCGTGACATCAACGCCCGCGAACACTCGCGCGGTTTCGGAAATGCCGGGCAGGCGTTCATGCAGCTGGGCCGGATCGAGGCCTTCCAGATGCAGCATGATATGGTCCTTGTTGGGGCCGCAGCCGCGGCCTTCCATGATCTCGATGGTCATTGAGCGGGAGACCACGTCGCGCGAGGCGAGATCCTTGGCGGTGGGGGCGTAGCGCTCCATGAAGCGCTCGCCCTCGGCATTGGTGAGATAGCCGCCTTCGCCACGCGCGCCTTCGGTGATCAGGCAGCCGGCGGGAAAAATCCCCGTGGGATGGAACTGCACGAATTCCATGTCCTGCATGGGCAGGCCGGCGCGCAGTGCCATGCCGCCGCCATCGCCAGTGCAGGTATGCGCCGAGGTGCAGGAGAGATAGGCACGGCCATAGCCTCCGGTCGCCAACACCACCATCTGGGCGCGGAAGCGGTGCATCGTGCCGTCTTCCAGGCACCAAGCCATGACGCCACGACAGGCGCCGTCCTCGTCCATGATAAGGTCGAGGGCGAAATATTCGATGAAGAACTCCGCTTCGTGCTTCATGCTTTGCTGGTAAAGCGTGTGCAAAATCGCATGGCCGGTGCGGTCGGCGGCGGCGCAAGCGCGCGGCACGGGCGCGGCGCCGAAATCCTTCATATGGCCGCCAAAGGGGCGCTGGTAGATCTTGCCGTCCTCGGTGCGCGAGAACGGCACGCCGAAATGCTCCAGCTCATAGATTGCCGGGATCGCCTCGCGGCACATATATTCGATGGCGTCCTGATCGCCCAGCCAGTCCGAGCCTTTCACGGTATCATACATATGCCAGCGCCAGTCATCCGGCTCCATATTGCCGAGCGCGGCGCCGATGCCGCCCTGCGCCGCCACGGTGTGCGAGCGGGTGGGAAACACCTTGGTGATGCAGGCGGTTTTCAGCCCGGCGGCGCCCATGCCGAGCGTCGCCCTGAGGCCTGATCCACCGGCGCCGACGACGATCACGTCATAGGTGTGGTCGGTTACCGCATAGGCGCCGTTAGAAGGCTTTGACATGGCGTTCATCGCCGGATTCCTGGTGGTAAAGTTGTTTGTTACGCGAAAGCCAGCTTGAGCACAGAAATCACGCCGAGAAGGCCGAACAGCCAGACCAAGCCACGCATCGCAAGAATGGTGGCCAGGCGCTTGTGCTCGACATGAAAGTAATCCTCGATCACCACCTGCAAGCCCAGTTCCAGATGATAGAACATCGAAATGATCAAGGCGAGAAACAGGACAGTGTTCCAGGGTTCCGCCATGTAGCGAATCATTGCGGCGCGATCCGCGCCCTCCAAAAGAAACACCGAGAGCACGAAATACAGCGAGAGCGGCAGCAGGACGACCGAAGTTAGCCGTTCCGCCCACCAATGCGACCGTCCGGATTTCGCCGAACCAAGACCGCGCGCCCGGCTGAGCGGTGAGCGCATGATCTGCAGCGCATGATCGTCCTTATAGTCGCCTGGTGACGCGGCGGTGCGTCCGGTATTGCTCCGTGAATCGTTCATCGGATAACCAGCCCGATAATCCAGAACGCTACGGTGAGAATAATGGCAGCCACGACAACCACCACGCCGGTGCGGTGCAGCGTGGGCAGGTCAAAGCCATATCCCGCATCCCAAGCCAAGTGCCGGATGCCGTTGCAAAAATGATAGAACAAAGCAAACGTGAAGCCGAATAGAATGATCATTCCAATGATCGAATGAAGGCCGGCTTGCGCCCAGGCAAACCAGCGATCCGAACTCGCCGCCGCCGCCAGCCAGAGCGATAGGATCAATGCGCCTAAGCCGAGGGCGATGCCGGTGCCGCGGTGAAGAATCGACAGAACCGAGGTGATTTGCGGGCGATAAACCTGCAAATGCGGCGAGATCGGCCGCATGACCGGCTGGTCTTTAGAGTTTCGCCCCCGAAACAGGGCTTGCCGCACATCCTGCATGAAAACCTCTGGAAATTCGCCGGTGACAGGCGAAAATGCTGCACTTGCTTACAGCCCGTGCTTAATCGGCCAAGTGGGGACGGTCAATGATTGGTCAAGCCGCGCTCAGAGCCGTCCTGGCCTCACGAAAGCGGTAGAGCGTGACGTTGCGGGCGAGCCGGCTTTCCAGCTCATTCGTCGTCGGCACTTCATAGCGGGCGAAGGCCTCAAGGTCGTCGGCGGGGAGGTAAGCGCGGCCCGGATCGGCGATCCAAATCTCTGAATGCGCGGCGCAACGTTTAAGCCAGGGCCAGATATGCCGGGTCATCGGCGCTTCATAGCAAATATCCCCACATAACATGATCTGCGCCAAGGGTTGCGCTTCCGGCGCCATGCCGGTGATGTCGCCGATATGCGCCGCGACCAGGGCTTGGTTTTCCGCGGCGTTGAGCGCAATGGCGGCGCCGGCCATCGGATCAATTTCAACGGCAAGCGCGGTGGCGGCGCCGGCGCGCATGGCGGCTATGGCGGCGAGGCCGCATCCGGCGGCAAAATCGAGGATTGAACGACCCGCCACCAGATGCGGCGCATCGAGCATGTGCCGCGCCAGCGCGATGCTGCCGGGCCACGCAAAGGCCCAGAAGGGCGGCGCGATCCCATGCGATGCAAGGAATGCTTCCGTCGCTTGCCAGATCGGCGTGATTTCCGTGGCAAGATGCAATCTGATTTCCGGCACCAAAGGCGCCGCCGCCACGATGGTATGTCTCCTGATAAAGGCAGCCTCGCTCGATTCGCCGCGCATTATCGATCAGGCTCGGCCAATTAGGATTGACAGGCCGATCAGCAGCCCAACCAGCTGGTTCAACTTAAACAAAGCGAGGCAAAGCCCAGGATTATCGATGTCCAGGCGGATTATCTGCCAAGCGAGGAGCATCGCCGGCACTGCCAGCGCGATCATGCCGAGCGGGTCAATGCCTGCCCAGGCAAAACTTATGACCAGAAAAATCATCATGCCGCCATAGCAGGCGGTCAAGAACTGTCGCGTTCGATTGCCGAATAGCCGCGCCGTTGAGCGGATGCCAACCAGCGCGTCATCCTCGCGGTCTTGATGAGCATAGATTGTGTCATAGCCCAAAATCCAGAGAATCGACGCCGCGTAAAGCGGCAGGACCGGCCCATCCAAGCTATGAGTCGCGGCGGCATAACCCATCGGCGCCCCCCAACCAAAGGTGAAGCCGAGCATGACCTGCGGCCACCAGGTGACCCGCTTCGCCAGCGGATAAAGCGCAACCAAGGCGAGCGAGGCGATGCCGAGGCGCTGCGCCTCGATATCGAGCGAAAGCAGTATGCCGAGGCCTACCAGCAGCAGCAGCGCGAGAAACACCATCGCCTCAACCGGGCTGATCGCGCCGGAGGCCAGCGGCCGGTTGGCGGTGCGGACAACCATGCGGTCCAGCTTGCGATCCCATAAATCGTTCACGACGCAGCCGGCGGATCGCATGACAACGGCGCCGATGCCGAACAGAGTGATCAGGTACAGGCTGAACCAGAACGGTTGGCGGCCCAGCAGGATGCTCCAGAGGCCTGGCAGGAATAGCAGCCAGACGCCGATGGGCCGGTCAAGGCGGGCCAACAAAGCATAGGGCCGGAGCTTCGGCGGTAGGCGCCTCAGCCAGCCGTCGTCGCGAATATCGGTATATCCGCCTGCTGGTGATACAGAGGGCTTCATCATGTCCACGCTCATCCGCTTGTTCGTGCCGGAACCGTTATCGGCCGGCGCGGTGATTGCCACAAACCAGGGGCAGGCGCACTACCTTGCTCATGTCATGCGCCAGAACCTTGGCGACGAGCTGCGCCTGTTCAACGGCCGCGACGGCGAGTGGCGGGCGCGCATCGAGCTCATCAGGCGCAACGCTGTCATGCTTCAAGTGGCTAAGCAAATTCGTCCGCAGGAAGCTGAAGCGGATTTATGGCTTGCTTTCGCCCCGCTGAAACGCGATCTCACGGCTCTGGTTGTTGAAAAATCGACCGAACTTGGCGTCTCGGCAATTCTTCCGGTGATTACGGCGCGCAGCCAGACCAGCAAGGTAAACCTGGAGCGCTTGTCTTTAATCGCCCGCGAGGCCGCCGAACAATCAGAGCGCCTGACCGTGCCGGTCGTTAAAGCGCCGACGCCGCTTGATCTGCTGCTACGATCTTGGCCGCCGGAACGCCGTCTCGCCGTTGCCGCCGAACGGCGCGACGCTGGGCCGCGAGCGGCCGGGCCGCTTGCCCCGCCGGCGGGCGGCTTGCTGATCGGTCCGGAAGGCGGTTTCACCGACGCCGAGCTTGACGGATTGACGCGCTATCCCTTTGTTACGCTCATCTCGCTCGGGGCGCGCATCTTACGTGCGGAAACCGCTGCGATTGCCGGATTGGCACGGCTTCTTGCCGCGCCAGGCTTTTAAATAAATTTGGCACGGCTTCTTGCCGCGCCAACGTCGTAATAAAATTTGGCACGGCTTCTTGCTTCGCCTGCGTCAACTTCAGTTTAGGAGACCGACTTGTCCAATCCCGGAGAGGCTGACGCCACCCCGATCACGTCGCCACGCCAGCTTGCCGACTGGTTTGCCGCCGGCAGTAAACCTCAATCCACCTTTGGGATCGGCACCGAACATGAAAGCTTCGGCTTCCGGCGCGATGATTTTAGTCCGCCATCCTATGAGCATCACGGGATTCGCGCCCTGCTGGAATATATCGCCGCTGATGAGGGGCTTGAACCGATTACTGATCGCAGTCTGCCGATCGGGCTGAAAGGCGAGGGATTTTCGATCTCGCTGGAGCCGGGCGGGCAGTTTGAGCTGTCGGGTGGAATTTTTGCCAGCCTGCATGACACCAAGGCGGAGCTCGACGCGCATATTGCGCGGGTTCATCGGGCAGCGCCGGCCTTGGGCCTCGGCTTCGCGCCGCTCGGCTTTCATCCGCTGGCGAAGCGGGCCGATTTTTCCTGGATGCCAAAGAGCCGCTACGCGATTATGCGCGACTACATGCCAAAAGTTGGCGCGCGAGGGTTCGACATGATGCTGCGCACCTGCACGGTGCAGGCCAATCTCGATTTTGCTTCGGAAGCCGATATGGCTCGCAAAATGCGGATCGGCTTTGCGTTGCAGCCGCTGGCGACGGCGCTGTTCGCCAACAGCCCCTTCCTTGAAGGCAAGCCGAACGGGCTGCTATCTAACCGCGCCGATGTGTGGCTGGATGTGGACAATGCGCGGTCGGGCATCCCGCGCATGGCCTTCGAGGACGGCTTTGGCTTCGAGCGCTACGCAGACTATCTGCTGGATGTGCCGATGTACTTCGTCTCGCGCGGCAGCGCGTATATGAATGTCGCCGGGGCGTCGTTCCGGGACTTCTTGGCCAGCCGGCTGGCTGGGTTCGAGGGGCAGGTCCCGACCATTGGCGATTTTGCCGACCATGCGACCACGGCATTTCCCGATATGCGGCTGAAGCGCTTTATCGAAACGCGCGGCGCCGATTCGGGCAGCCCCGCGATGCTGGTGGCGCAACCTGCTTTATGGACCGGGCTGTTCTATGACGCCGCTTCGCTTGAGGCCGCCTGGAAGCTTGTCGCCGCGATGTCCTATGACGAGATAGTGCGCCAGCGCAGCGAAGTGCCGCGGCTTGGCCTTGCCGTAAAATGCGCAGCCGGCACGTTGCGAGATCTGGCGAAGCAGGTGGTGTCAATTGCGTGCCAGGGGCTGCGCGCGCGTGACAAGCGCGACGCGCTTGGCCGTGATGAAAGCGTGTATTTGACGCCGCTTTGTGAAATCGCCGATGGCGCGCCGACCCAGGCAGAGCATTGGCTGGCGCAGTATCACGGCGCCTGGAAGGGCGATGTCCGCCGGATTTTCGACGAGGCGGCTTTCTAGGCCAGGCGGGCGTTCATCGAGACATTGCAGCTGGTTTAGGGCAGCTGGTTTAGGGCAGCTGGTTTAGGGCAGCTGGTTTAGGGCAGCTGGTTTAGGGCAGCTGGTTTAGGGCGCCTTTCGATAGAGTTAATCTCACGGCGGAAGGAACGCGGCAGAACCTATCCGGATCGCTTCATGAAGCGGCCAACGATGCGGTTGCTTGGCATGAGGCGCCTGCTCAAGGCTTGATCTGCAATCCTTGAACAAGCGTCTCCAGTTCAAGAAAGCTCGGCATGTACAGATTAGGCACCATCTTGCGCCCGGTCTCGACACTGACCTGCGGCGCATTGCCGTGCAGATGCGCGACCAGAACGGCGCGAATGACTTCGGAGTATTTGGCGTCTTCCTCGACCACGCTGCGCAGTCGCACAGCAATAGGGCCGATGACGCCATAGGCGAGCAGAACGCCCAGAAATGTTCCCGTTAAAGCCTCGCCGATCATCTCGCCCAGCACGGCCGGCGGTTGGCTGATATGCGCCATTGTCTTGATCACCCCCAGCACCGCCGCCACGATGCCGAGCGCTGGCAAGCCGTCCGACATCACCTGCAAGGCATGCGCGCCGTGCAGTTCCTCGACCAGCGTCTTGCGCAGCTCGCGCGCCATCACATCCTCGATCTGGTGCGGATCATCGGCATTCATGCCGATCATCCGCAAGTAGTCGCAGATGATCGCCGTTGCCGACTTGTTTGCCAAAATCGCAGGAAACTCCTTGAAGGCCACGCTTTCCTCGGGGTGCTCGATATGCGCTTCTAACGCCATGGTCCCCTTGGTAGCTGCCAGCTTGACCAAGAAATACAGCAGGGACAGCAGATCACTATATTCCTTTTTCTTGAACCGGCTTCCCTTTATCACCTTCATCATGCCGCCCAGCGTGTGCTTGACATCGTGCATCGAGTTGCCGGCGACAAAAGTGCCGATTGCGGCGCCGCCGATGGTGACGAATTCGAACGGCATGCTTTTCATCAGCGGCCCAATCGCGCCACCTGTCACGATGAACGTGCCGAATACGCAAGCCAGCAGAAACGCAACTCCGCCCAGGGTTAACATAAAGCATCTTTCAAACGGGCCATGGCGGGATCATCACGGCTGCGCGATGGAACCGGGAGGGCTTTTGCCCGTTGATGCTGGAGCTGACGCTTGATTCGAAACTTCAGCCGGCATGCTGGCGACCAGAATGGCGATCCGACGATTCCCCGCCGCCAGAGGGTTGTTCGGCAGCAGCAGGCTATGGTCGCCATAGCCTGCCACCTGGCTAACCTGCGCGCTGGGCAGCCCTGCTTGCCGCATCAGCTGCCTCGTGGCGTTCGCGCGCTCGATTGACAGATCCCAGTTGCTGTGCCCGGCGATCACGTAAGGCCGAGCGTCGGTATATCCAGCGATCGTGAGGGGATGCCCCAACCTGACGAGGATCGGGGTGATCCTAGCGAGCAGGTTGCGGGTCATTGTATTCGGCAAAGCCGATCCGAGGGCGAACATCGGCTGCTTATGCGTGTCCATGATCTGGATCTTGAGGCCATCCGGCGTCTGCTCGACGCTCACCTGATGGCGCAGGTTTTTCAGGATTGGATCTGACCGAACGGCCTGCATCACCGCTTTTGCCGCGTCCGCGAGCTGATGTTCGGCTTGAGCCTTCGCCTGATACTCAGACTTGGCTTGGTCTTCGGTTTTTTTAGGCGATGATCCGCCAGCTTTGCTGATCCCATCATGCGTCGGCATGGGAAAGCTTGGAAGGTAGCGCGCGCCCCTTGAATGCACGGGGCGAATCTGCTTGCCTTGCGGCAAATGCGGGATATTCGGCGAAACCGGCATGTTGCCAACGGTGATCCGGACCGCGCCGCGGTCGGAAGCGAGAGCGCCATGATCGAACGGGGTGTGGCCGCCAAACGGTTTTCCCTCGCCCGAGGCGCCGCGGTTCAGCACATTTGCCTGGCTGAAATAATCGGCGAGTCCCACCCGTTGCGCCTCGGTCGTGGCGTTGATCAGCCACATGAGCAGGAAAAATGCCATCATCGCGGTTACGAAGTCGGCATAGGCAACCTTCCAGGCGCCACCATGATGCGGCTCCTCTTTGTTATCTTCGCGCCGGATAATGACGTTCGGGCGCTGGTTGCTGCCCTCCTTGCCGCCTTTGACGCTGCCTGTCTTGCCTTTCGCCGCCATGACCAACCATGCTGATGATGCAAATCATTTAGGCGGCAAGGGCTTAACAAAAGCTGAAGGTTTGCGGATTTACGGAAAATAGATCGTCCCGGCGCGGCGACTTCCAGGAAAATCGTTTAGCAATCAGAAGCCAACGCGCACGTCACTATGTTTGGATCGGCATTACCGCCCGACAACACAATTCCGGTTACCGCGCCGGATGCCGGAAACTTTCCTGCCAAGACCGCCGCCAGCGCCACCGCGCCGCCTGGCTCGACGACCAGCTTCAGGTGATGAAGCGACCATGCCATCGCCCGTAGAACTTCGCCATCGGTCACTGTCAATGCGCCGGCGAGGCGGCGGCGATTAATCTCGAAGGTTAGCACGCCCGGCATTGGCGATAGCAACGAGTCGCAGAGGCCGGAGCCGGCGCCATCATTCGCCAGCCGTTCCCCCGCCGCCAGTGAACGCGCGGTGTCGTCAGAGCCGATGGGTTCCACGGCAAATACCCTGGTCGCCGGCGATACAGCCTCCAGCGCCAGCGCGCATCCGGCGGTCAAGCCGCCGCCGCCAGTGCAGACGAGCAGGGATTCGAGCGTTAACCCGGCTGCCTTGGCATCCTCCGCCAGTTCAAGCGCAAGCGTGCCTTGGCCGGCGATGACGTCTGAATGATCGTAAGGCGGGATCAGGCAGGCGCCGGTTTCCGCGGCGATGGCCATGCCGATTGCCTCCCGGTCCTCAGTGCGGCGGTCATAGCTGATGATTTCGGCGCCCCATCGCAGGGTGGCGTGACGCTTGATCGCTGGCGAGTCGGACGGCATGACGATGGTGGCGCGCATGCCGAGTTCCGCCGCGGCGCAGGCGATGGCCTGGGCGTGATTGCCTGATGAATAGGTAACCACGCCACAGGCCCGCTGCTTGGCGGTGAGACGCAGTAACGCGTTGGTGGCGCCCCGCAGTTTAAAGCTGCCGGTGCGCTGCAATGGTTCCGCCTTGATTAAAATTGCGCCGCCGGCCTGCTCGTCGAGCCACGGCGAACGCAGCATTGGCGTGCGGACGATACGGCCGGCAAGCCGGGCTTGCGCGTCCAGGACGTGCGCGGGTTCTGGAAGGTTCATCGCGCCGGCCTTATCATAAAGCCGGGATCGAGTCCGCTTAGCTCATAAAGCCGATACCGCGCGACAAGCTGGCCGCGCCGCCGCCGCGCCGCCATGCCTACCAGCCGCGCCTTCGGAAATTCGGCTTTGAGCGGATCGCCGCGGCGGGCTGGCTGCACAAGCAAAATGGGTCCCGGCAATTTATCATGATGCAGAGAAAAATAAGCCCAGCGTTGGCTATAGCCGGCAACCGCTATGCCGCGCGGCAGATCATGCGAAAGCTCGGCAAGGGTCGCATAATCAGGCGCCGTGATGAGGCGGGCGTGATGTTCCGCTGATGCCGCGGCGACTTCACGGGCAAGTCCTGGCCAGCCAGCCAACTGGAAGGCTGTCGGATCACGATGAGGTGGCAGCGCGAGAGGTGCTGCAATCGCCTGAACATAAATGATTAATGTCACCGCAAAACCAAGAATTCCGGCAGGGATCAGCCAGGTCTCCAATGCCCGCTCCGCCCATCCGGCGGCGGCAAGCGCGGCGCCAGGATAGAGGATAGCGGGCCAATTTGGTTGCACTGAGCCGCTCAGGACATGCTCGAGAAACACGGCGCCCGGGAGCAGAACCGTCAAGGCGGCAAGGTTCGCCTCCGGCGTGCCGGCGCGGCAGGCTCGCCAGACGCCGAACACCATAAGCGCCGCGATGATCGGCGTCGCGAGGGCAAACTGGCCAATGATCAGGTTAAGCAAGGCGTGCAGGCTGGCCGCTTCATGAAACTGTGTCACCCGACCGCCTTGTTTGAGAAAGCTGGCCCAATGATGCCTGGCATTCCAGATGATGACCGGCAAAAAAAACAGCAAGGCAATCATCAGCCCGAACCATGGCAGTGGCCGGCGGAGCGCGCGCCTGCCGTCGTCAAAGCTCAGCAGCCAAACGCCAATAACGGCTAGCAGCAGCAGGCCGGTATATTTTGCATCCAGCGCAAGTCCGGCACAAGCGCCGGCAATGAGCCACCAGCGGTCATCGCGGGTCCGCCGCCATCGGGCTATGGCTGCAATGCCGGCGGTCCAGAACAGCAGCAGCGGGGTGTCCGGCGTGGTGATGACGGCGCCGGCGCCGAGCGTCAGCGTGGCGTTTAGCAGGATTGCCGCGCGCACCCCCGTGCTGCGTCCAGGAAATAAATCCTCGCCGGCGCGCCAGAGCAATAGCGAGCCCGCCGCCGCGCCCAGCGGCGAAAGCAGGCGTATGCCGAGGGCGGAGGGCCCGGCAAGCCAGACCCCCACCCTGATCCAAACCGCGATCAGCGGCGCATCATCATAGTAACCGGGCTGCAAATGCTGCGACCAAAGCCAGTAATACGCTTCGTCCGGAGCCAGGGGCACCAGGGCGGCGGCAACCAAGCGGATGATCGTCAGCGCCGCCAAGGCGAGCAGCCAAGCCTGTGGCTTCACCTAAGCCGCCAGACCAAGGTTGCCGAAACCGCGTAATTCCATACCACGCCCACCGCGGCCCCGGCGGCGCTGGCGAATAAGCCGCCGGAGCTTTCGCGATAGAGGGCGCGGGCAATGCCGATATTGGCGACAGCGCCCAATCCGCAGACCAGCATGAACAAGGCGAGGCCGCGCCAAACCATCGCGCCTTTCAGCCTCGCGTTCCGATACGTTAGCGCGTTGTTCAGCTGAAAATTAGCGACCATCGCAACGATGGTGCCGCAAGCCTGAGCGGTTTCGAAATCCAGTCCGGCCCGGCGCGCCGCGGCGGTTATCGCCAGGTTGATCAGCACGCCGATGCCGCCGATCAGAGCGAAACCGATGAAGCGGAGCGGCACGGCGCCGCGCAAGGCGTAATCGATCAGCAATCCGGCAAAATGCAGCAGCACCAAGATGTCGAGCTTGCTGTCGCCTGCCAGGCGCGGGCGGAACCTATAGGGAATTTCGGCGATGCGCAGCGGCGTTTTCGCGGCAAGCACGAGATCAAGAAGGATTTTGAATCCTTGGCCGGTCAGGCGCCGCGCCAACTGTTCGAACAATGCCTGGCGGATGACAAAAAATCCGCTCATCGGGTCGTTAAGCTTTGCCTGTGTCAAAGCTTGCGCCAGCCGGATGCCGGCGGCGGAAAGCTTTTGCCGCGCCGGAGAGGAAAGTCCTGCGGCATCGCCGCCTTCGATGTGGCGGCTACCGACCGCTAGTTCGGCGCCTGCTTCAAGGGCGGCGATCATCTGAGGCAACTTTGTTTCGTCATGCTGCAAATCGCCGTCGATAACCGCGACGTAAATGGCGGACGAGGCCAATGCGCCTTCGATCACCGCCGAGGACAAGCCGCGACGGCGAATGCGGCGGATGCAGCGCACCCTTGGGTCTTGTTTCGCCAGCGCCCGCGCCGCATCCGCCGTGCCGTCTGGACTATCGTCATCGACAAAAATGACTTCCCAGGAAATGCCGGGCAACGCGGCGTCCAGCGCCGCCACCATCCGCGGGACATTCAGCCGCTCGTTATAGCAAGGAATGACCACGCTGAGGACTGGCGCGGCGGAAACGGCGTCCCGCGCGCTGCGCTCCTTGTCCGGGACGATTTCGCCCATGAGAGATTTTGGCGTTAACGATTCTGGCATGAAAGATTTTGGCGTGAACAATTCTAGCGCAGTCATTCTAGTGGGACGATAGCGCCTCAAGAACGGCTTCGGCGCGGCTGACATCAAAGCCGCCGGCCTGTTCCACCGCCAGATAGGTGACGACGCCATTCTTGGCGATAAGCGCAAATCGCTGGCTGCGCACGCCGAGCCCGCGCGCCACGAGGTCGAGTTCAAGGCCCAGCGCCTGGGTGAAGGCGCCGGAGCCGTCCGCTAGCATGGTGATCTTGCCCAGCACGTTCTGGCTTTTTGCCCATGCCTCCATCACAAAGACATCGTTGACCGCCATGCAGGCGATCTCGTCGACGCCCTTCGCCTTAAGAGCATTGTAGTGCGTGATGAAGCCTGGCAGATGTTTCGCGCTACAGGTGGGGGTGAAGGCGCCGGGCACCGCGAAAAGCACCACCGTTTTACCGGCGAACAGCGCGCCCGTGTCGATCTCGCGCGGTCCTTCGGCGGTCGGCGTCATCAATTTCAGCGTCGGAATCCGGTCTCCGATTTTAATCATGGAAAATATGCCTTTGAGATGTTCTGGTGAACTGTCTGGTAGCCGAACCCCAAGCTCGCGTGAAGCCTTAAGCACAGGCATGCAAAGCGTGAAGGGCAGGCAGTGAATTACGGCTTGCACATTCGCGCCGACTGTCCGACAGTTTGTCGCCATGGAACCCCAGCCCGCACCGCCCGCCTCCATTCCTGATCTGCAGTTTCTGACGGGCCAGCTCTTGATCGCCATGCCGCTGATGGATGACGAGCGCTTCGCGCAGGCTGTCATATTCTTGTGCGCTCACTCCAATGAAGGGGCGATGGGACTGGTCCTGAACCGGCCTTTGACGCGGCCGCGCTTCAATGATCTGGTCAAAAAATTTCGGATCTCGGATGCCTCGCCGGCGCGTGAAATCAAAATCTGTTCCGGCGGCCCGCTCGATCATGGACGCGGATTTGTCCTGCATACCTCTGATTGGCAAAGCGATGACACTCTGGAAGTGGACGATGCCAGGGCGCTGACCGCGAGCCTTGACGTGCTGAGAGCGGTTGCCGAAGGCGGCGGCCCGCGCGAATGCGTGCTGGCTTTGGGCTATGCGGGATGGGAGGCCGGGCAGCTCGACCATGAGATCCAACAGAATGTCTGGCTGACCGCGCCCGCCGATAATGCGATTTTATTCGATACGGTTTACGATACCAAGTGGCGTCGGGCTCTTAGCAAGCTTGGCATCGAACCAGCGTCGCTCTCCGGCACAGCAGGGCACGCATGAACTGATGAGACGAAGTTTTTCGGGTCTGACGCTTAAAGCTTTTCTCGCACAAAACAATTGAGCGCCTTAAGCAACCTTGTTTTTGGATCACCCTTGTCATTTTGATCGCCTTCATGCATTATTTTACCTGAACACCGGCGGCAAGTGCCGGTATGATGGGCGGGCTGCGGGCCTTCGCGAAAGCGGAGCATCGTGGCTACGCCCTAATTTATTTTGCTCACCTCGGAGACACCGCATGTCCGGTACAAACCTCGACCTGATCCGCAATATCGGGATCACCGCCCATATCGATGCTGGCAAGACCACCACCACCGAACGCATCCTGCATTACACGGGCGTGTCGCACCGCATTGGCGAGGTGCATGACGGCAACACCACGACCGATTACATGGACCAGGAACGCGAGCGCGGCATCACCATCACCTCCGCCGCGGTGACCTGCGAGTGGAAAGGCCACCGCATCAACATCATCGACACCCCTGGCCATATCGATTTCAACATCGAGGTGAACCGCTCCTTGCGCGTGCTCGACGGCGCGATTTTCATCATTGAGGGCGTGGCCGGCGTGCAGCCGCAGTCAGAGACCAACTGGCGGCTCGCCGACCGCTACAACGTGCCGCGCATTATTTTCATCAACAAGCTGGACCGGACCGGCGCTGACTTCTTCCGCGCTTTCAACACGCTGAAGGAAAAGCTTGATATCGTTGCATTGCCCCTGCAATTGCCGATCGGCATTGAGGACACATTTGTCGGCGTGGTCGACCTGGTTGAGATGAAGGCGATCATCTGGGAAGGCGGCGATCTGGGCGCCAAGTTTCACGATGAGGAAATTCCCGCCAATCTGCTGGAGCAGGCGAAAGAGTACCGGCAGCTTCTGCTGGACACCGCGCTTTCGGTCGATGACGCGGCGATGGAAGAGTATTTCGAGAACGACAATGATGTGTCGGTCGAGACGCTGAAGCGCTGCATCAAGATCGGCACGATCTCCGGCGCCTTCCGCCCGGTTCTTTGCGGCACGGCGTTTAAAAACAAGGGCGTGCAGCCTTTGCTTGACGCTGTCCTTGATTATCTGCCGTCGCCGGTCGATGTGCCAGGCATCAAGGTTGCCGCCGAGGAAGGGCAGGAGGACACCGCCGATCTGCGCCGGATCAAGGCCGATCCCGACGCGCCCTTCGCCGGCCTCGCCTTCAAGATCATCAACGACAAATACGGCACGCTGACCTTCGTGCGGGTCTATGCCGGCACGCTGAAATCCGGCGACACGGTGATGAACACCACCAAGGACCATAAGGAACGCATCGGGCGGATGTTCCAGATGCACGCCGACAAGCGCGCGGAAATCAAGGAGGTCCATGCCGGCGACATCGCGGCTTTCGTCGGGCTGAAGGATACCGGCACTGGCGACACGCTGGCCGCCGCCGAGGATCCTGTCATCCTGGAGCGCATGGCTTTTCCGGTGCCGGTGATCGATATTTCGGTTGAGCCGAAAACCAAGGAGGGCGTCGAGAAGATGACGCTTGGCTTGCAGAAGCTGGCCGGCGAAGATCCCAGCTTGCGCCTGAAGACCGATCAGGAGACGGGACAAACGATTCTGTCCGGCATGGGCGAGTTGCATTTGGAAATCATCATCGATCGCCTGCGCCGGGAATATGGCGTCGATGCGAATATCGGCGCGCCGCAGGTGGCCTATCGCGAAACCATCAGCAAGCCTTATACCGAGACGTACACGCATAAGAAACAATCGGGCGGCTCCGGGCAATACGCTGAAATCAAGGTGGTGTTCGAGCCGCTGGAGCGGAACGAGGGCATCGTGTTCGAGAACAAGGTGGTTGGCGGCGCGGTGCCGCGCGAGTATGTTCCGGCGGTCGAGAAAGGCATCCGGATACAGGCCGATACTGGCGTGCTGGCCGGCTTCCCGACGGTCGATTTCAAGTACACGCTGGTTGACGGCAAGTACCACGACGTCGATTCCAGCGCGCTGGCTTTCGAGATCGCCGCCAAGGCCTGCTTCCGTGAAGGCATGAAAAAGGCCGGGCCGATCATCCTGGAGCCGATCATGGATGTTGAATGCACGACGCCGCAGGACCATGTCGGCGACGTGGTGGGCGATCTCAACCGGCGCCGGGGCATGATACAGAACCAGGAAAGCTCTGGCTCTACCGTTATTGTGCGCGCCCATGTGCCCTTGAAGGAAATGTTCGGCTATATTTCGCAGCTGCGCAGCATGACGAAAGGCCGCGCTTCGTTCACCATGCAGTTTCATCATTACGATCCCGTGCCGCGCAACATCGCCGACGAGATCATGGCCAAGAGCGCCTGAGAGGATGCGGCTTCGCTGGGCGCGCGGCCGCGAAACCACGATGACGCGGGTAGGCAGACAGGCCCGCGAATGGCTAGGCTGCGATGACGCGGGCAATGCCGTTGCCCGCGTCATTCATTTGGACGGCCCGATCATCACGGGACATGGGTTGGTGCGGGCGATACCGCTCGATCGTGACGAAAAACTGATCCGGCTTCTGCCGCGCCCTCAGGCTGGCGGCGATTGGCTGGCGGTGATTGGCGACCGGGTTGTCGGACGCGCCGGAGTGCCGCTTGAAGCGGTGCGTTGGGCGGAAGCGGCATTGGCGAGCTGACTAATTACCAAAGCCTCGTTAGAGCGGGACCAACTTGCGTATGTCCTGCTTTCGCTAGCGCCTGATCGTTTCAGGCTGAACCAGCCTGAAACGTGAATCAGTCGCGTAAATAAAGCTAAATATATTTATGCACCTGACGCATTAATTTAGTGAACAACCCTGCCGGTTTTGCCGAAGCCAAAGCGATGGCCGGAACAGTGGCGATCACTTTGCCACCGCTGGAAACGGTGACTGTGCCGATATCGGCGCCCTTGGTTACGCCGGCGCTGAACGGGCCAGAAAGCGTCACGCTGGTTTTCAAGGTTTTAGCGGCGATGACGGGCATCGTCACCGTTACATCTTTCGCCGCGCCCACTGGAACCGTCGCTGGCTCCAGATTGGCATTATCCAACTGGCCAACCTGCTTATCGGCGGTGGCAACGGTGATATTGCCGTAGAACTGATAGCCGTAGCTTAGCAGCGCCTCGATGGCGGCGGTGCTCGCCGTCCAGTTCGGGCCGCCAAGCACCACCGCGATCAGCCGGCGGCCATTTCTCAACGCAGTCGCGTCGATGCAATGACCTGCTTCCTTGGTGCGCCCGGTTTTTAGCCCGTCCACTGTCGAATCATGAAACAGCACTGGATTCCAGCTTGGCTGGGTAATCTTGTTGAACTCAAAGTGTTTTTTGACGGAAATCTGCAAAACTTGCGGATAGTTGGCTAGGAAGGCGCGCGACAGCAGCGCGGTGTCAAGCGCGCTGGTTTGCAGCGCCGGATCTGGCAGGCCACTTACATTCGTATAATGCGTCTGCGCGAGATGCAGCTTTGCCGCCTGTTCATTCATCTGCGCGACGAAGGCGCCCCGCGTGCCGGCAACCGCCTGCGCCAGCGCCACCGCCGCATCGTTTCCGGAATCGACGATGAGGCCATGCAGCAATTGATCGACGGTGACCGGGGTGGTGGGCGAGATGAACATCCGCGAGCCGCCGGTGCGCCAGGCGGCGGTGCTTACCGGCACATCCTGATCCATTTTCAAGGTTTTGGCGGCGATGGCCTTGTAGGTGAGATAGGCAGTCATCAGCTTGGTCAAGCTCGCAGGCGGCCATAATTCGCTATCGGATTTTTCAGCGATGATCGCGCCGGTTGTGGCGTCCATCAGCACGTAGCTCGCGATATCGCCGAGGACTGGCGGGGCGGGAACGCCGGGAACCGCCAGAGGCGCGGTCGGCGGCGGACCGGCAGGCGCTTTTACTGGCGTTGGCTCCGGCTTGTGGCGCAATATCCGCATCGGCCTCGCGGCAAAAGCTGTATTGTCCAGCGTGGGAGCGGCCAGCGAAAGCGCCAGCAGGCTGGAGAGAATCGGGCGCGCTATGAAAGTTTTCATCGAGAACTCAGTCACTGTGGAACCGGCCTCTCTTTGGCGCAATTTAAGGTTTGGTGCCAGCCGATTTTTTGCATCAAGGCCGGCTGCGTCGCTTTCACGGCATCACGAACCGACTATCCGCGGCATCTTGTGTGACGGCTTTATTGACATCAGGGATCGCGCGCGGTTCAAGCGGCCAATATTCAGTGTGTTGGCATGGCAATCAAACGGCAATCGGTAAAACGGCGGGAAAAGCCACAGGCGGGCGAATCCATTTCGGAATGGGTGCTCACGCTGATTTATGTCATTCTGATCGCCGGCGGCATACGCTCCTTCCTGATCGAGCCGTTCTACATTCCTTCAGGCAGCCTGGTGCCGACCTTGCTACCCGGCGACTTCGTGGTGGTGACGAAATGGACCTATGGCTATTCCCGCTGGTCCTTTCCTTTCGCGGAGCCTGATTTCAGCGGGCGGATTTTTGGTTCCTATCCGAAGCGGGGCGCCATTGTTGTGTTCGCGCTGCCGCGCGAACCGAGCATCGACTACATCAAGAGGGTGATCGGCGAGCCGGGCGACACCGTGCAAGTGACCGGCGGCGAACTATACCTCAATGGCAAGGAAGCGCCACGCACGCCTGATGGCACCTATGTCGAGAGCGCCAATGATACCGGGCAGGGCGTGCCGATCCGGGTGAAACGCTATGTCGAGCACTTGCCGGACGGCGTTAATCACCTGATTGCCAAGGCGACGAATGACGGCTTTGCCAATAACACCGATCTCTACACCGTGCCGCCGGGACATTTGTTCATGATGGGCGATAACCGCGATTTTAGCGAGGATTCGCGCTTCCTCAATGCGGTGGGCTACGTGCCGATCGAGAACGTGATCGGCAAGGGACAGCTCATCTGGTTTTCCATTGATTTGCGCAATCCATGGTGGGAGTTCTGGTTTTGGCCGGTCGAAATCCGGTGGGACCGGCTGTTCACCGTCATTCATTGAGCGTTGAGCAGGCTTCTAGGCTGCTGGGCCATCAATTCGCGCGCCCTGCATTGCTCGCCGAAGCGCTGACCCATCGGTCCGCCGCCGGGGCAGGCGGGATGGACTCGAATGAGAGATTGGAATTTATCGGCGACCGGGTGCTGGGCCTGTTGATCGCCGAATGGTTGATCGCCCGGTTTCCGAAGGAACGCGAGGGCGCCCTGGGGCCGCGCTTGGCGTATCTGGTCTCGCGTCCTTCGCTTGCCGCGATCGCGGATGCAATTGGCCTGCCGGCGCTGCTTTCGGTGGCGCCGGGCGAGGTGAAGCGTGGCATCCGCAACCGGGCGACGGTGCTGGCCGATGCGCTGGAGGCGCTGATCGGCGCGCTTTATCTGGATGGCGGGCTGGAGGCGGCGCGGGCGTTCATTCACCAGAGTTTCGGACCGGCGATGGCGGCGCAAGAGGCTGCGCCGCCGAAAGACGCCAAAACAGCCCTGCAGGAATGGGCGCTGAAGCGCAGCGTGGTGTTGCCGGAATATCGTTTGGTGGATCGATCCGGCCCTGCCCATGCGCCGGAATTCGTCATCGAGGCGCGCGTAGGCGAGGCGGTCGCCCAAGGCCGGGCGGCCTCGAAACGCGCGGCCGAAACGGCGGCGGCTTTGGCGTTATTGGCGGCATTAGGATCATCGAAATGACGACACGCTGCGGCTATGTGGCGGTGCTGGGCCGGCCTAATGCCGGGAAATCGACACTGCTCAACCGGATGGTGGGCGCCAAGCTCGCCATCGTGACGCCGAAGGCGCAGACGACTCGGTTTCGCGTCACCGGGCTGGTGATGCGCGGCGACAGCCAGATCATCATTGTTGACACGCCAGGCCTGTTCCAGCCCAAGCGCCGGCTGGACCGGGCGATGGTGGCGGCGGCCTGGGACGGCGTGAAATCCGCCGATATTTCTCTGTTGTTGGTCGATGCGGCAAATGCCACGGAGCAGTTAGACGAACTTGTTGGCGAGCTTGCAAGGGTGGCGGGGCGGATATGGCTGGCCTTTAACAAGATCGACCTGATCGCCAAGGAAGCGCTGCTGCCGCTTACTGAGCGCCTCACCGCGCTGGCGCAATTCGAGCGGATTTTCTCGATCAGCGCGGCGTATGGCGATGGAACGGCGGAATTATTGGACGCGCTGGGCGCCGCGATGCCGGAAGGGCCGTTTCTCTATCCGGAAGACGATCTGACCGACCAGCCGGACCGGATGCTGGCGGCGGAATTGGTCCGAGAGCAGATTTTTTTGCAGATGCGCGATGAAATTCCTTACGGCGCCACAGTTGAAACAGAAGGCTTCGTTGACAAGAAGGATGGTTCGGCGCGGATCGAGGTGGTGATCTACGTGGCGCGGGAAAACCACCGGGCGATTCTGCTCGGCGCCAAGGGGGCGCGGATCAAGGAGATCGGCATGAAGGCGCGCCAGCAGCTGGAGGCGCTGCTGGAACGTCGGGTGCATCTGTTTTTGCACGTGAAGGAGCGGGCGGGGTGGGATGAAGAGACGGCGCGGTTAAGGGCGCTGGGACTCAGTGATCAGTAGCCGGTTGACGGGAGGCAGCAAGATCGAGGCCAGAATCATGGTGGTGAAACTGTGATCTACCGGTTTTCGAAATCATGCTATTTAACGGAACATGATGTGGTTCATGATGCGCGGCGCGGCGATGGCCGTAGGTTTGATTGAGAGAGGCCTTTAATGGCTAGGCCAATGGGCAATCCGTTGCTGTCCCTGATGCCGGAGAGTTTCGCGAAACCGCTCAAGCACGCCATCACCGATCAGGTGGTGGCTATGTTCAATGACCGGTCGCGCGGCGAGACGCCTGTTACAAGGCGGGCCGATGGCTTGTTTGGTCCGCGGGCGGTCGCTTGGCGGGTTCATGGGGACGTCACCACGATGATGGTGGGCGGCGTCACCGGGCTGCTGCTGCAAATGCTTCACCCTGCGGTATTGGCGGGGGTTTGGGATCATTCGAAGTTCCGCAGCGATATGCAGGGCCGGCTGCGGCGGACGGCACGGTTTATCGCGCTCACCACCTATGGCGGGAGGACGGAAGCTGAATCGGCGATCAGCCGGGTTCGGATGATCCATCAGCATGTTCGCGGGACCTTGCCGGATGGCACGCCCTATGCCGCCAATGATCCGTCGCTGCTGGCCTGGGTTCATGTGACGGAGACGGTGAGTTTTCTAAGCGCCTGGGTACGCTATGCCGAGCCGGGCATGTCATCCGCTGAGCAGGACCGTTATTTTGCCGAGATGGCGCAGGTGGGGGAAGGGCTGGGCGCCGATCCGGTGCCGCAGACCAAGTTGGCGGCGCGCCGCCTCATCGAGGCGATGCGGCCACAGATGCGGTATGACGCGCGGACCTCGGAAGTGGCGCGGCTGGTCCTGACGCGAGCTACGCCGAACAGGATGATCGAGCCGCTACAGTCGCTGACGACGCAGGCCGCGGTTGACTTGCTGCCAAGCTGGGCGCGGCAGATGCACAGGCTGAGCAATCCGCCGCTCCGCCGCCCGCTGGTCCGCGCCGGGACGCTGAGCATTGCGCAATCCGTGCGATGGGCGTTTGCGTAGAGCGTAAAGATTAAGCTAACCCGTTTTGTTGCGAACCCGGAACGTTATCGGCGTGCGAAGGCGATTACGCGCAAGTGTCCGTCGCGGGATCGGGCGGCTCGGGGTCAGGCGGCGCTGTGCCAGGAGGCAACGCGGCTTGTACTGCTGGCGGCGGCGGCGCGTCATCGGGAATGGAGGGCGCTGGCGGTTGCGTGTCAGGCGGTTGCGGTTGCGCCGGCTTGAGCGGGATTGGCGGGTATAGGGACGGGACCTGGTCGCGGCGGATGCCCAGGATGTGGCAGAGCGGGCGGAGGATGCTGCGGAGTTGCGGGTCTTGGGCGAGGAGGGTTGCCATTTCGGGATCGGCGAGGAAATCGCAGAACTGCGACCTGCCATGGGCGGTTTCCTGGATCAGGCGCAGCAGCCAGGCGTAATGGCGCGGCAGCGGGTCCGGCTTGCGGGGCCGGGACGGGTACTGCTTGCGCGGGCGGGAGGGAGCGGGAATTGGATTGGCGGCGTTGCGGCCAAGGCGCGCCGTGAAGCGGAAGGCGATGCCGCGCAGGCGCTTCCAGATCTGGAACAGGAGTTGGCCGGGCAGGCAGGCTAGGCCCAGACGCCAGTCGCTGCGCCGGCCGATCACCTGGCACAGGTTCTCGATGATGTAGGCGAGGCGTTCTGCCGGGGCAAGGGAAGCGATCTGGTTCACTAACCGGATAAAACCATAAATCGAGGCATGTGAGCAAGTAGAATTCGCGATTAATGACGGATTTTGTTAGAAACGCGTTAGTTCTGCGTCACCTGCGGATAAAGCAAGGATGATCCGCAGATTGCGCAGATTACGCAGATTGACCTGTTTTACCGTCCTTTCGGATGTGGGTTGAGCCGAGGTTGTTAGCGTTAAGGCCAGCGCGCTTCTTAAGGCCAGCGCGCTTCTGGCGGCATGCTCATCAGGATCGCTTCCACATTGCCGCCGGTTTTTAGGCCGAATGAGGTGCCGCGGTCATAGAGAAGGTTGAATTCGACGTAGCGGCCCCGGCGGATCAGCTGGGCGTCGCGCTCCGCCTCGGTCCAGTCCTCGTTCATCCGGCGGCGCACGATGCTTGGATAGCTGGTTAGAAAGGCGAGGCCGACATCGCGGGTGAAGGCGAAATCCGCTTCGGGGTCGCCGCTGTTTAAATAGTCGTAGAAAATTCCGCCGGCGCCGCGCGTCTCGCCGCGGTGCGGCAAATAGAAATATTCGTCGCACCATTTCTTGAATTTGGGATAGTATTCCGGGTCGTGCGCGTCGCAGGCCTGGCGGAAGCCGTCATGGAAGGTCGCGGCATCCTCGTTTGCCGCATCGGTGCCGGGCTGCAGCGGGGTGAGATCGCCGCCGCCGCCGAACCAGCCGCGCGTCGTCACGATCATGCGGGTGTTCATATGCGCCGCCGGCACGCGCGGGCTGCGCAGATGCGCGACCAGGCTGATGCCCGCCGCCCAGAAATAGGGATCATCCTCCGCGCCGGGAATGTTTTTGCGGAATTCTGGGCTGAATTCGCCGCTGACCACCGAGATATTCACCCCCACCTTCTCGAACACCCGCCCGCGCATGAGGCTGATGACGCCGCCGCCGGCGAGATGCTCGCTCGCTTTTGGGCCATCGTCGCGTGTCCAAGGCTTGCGCGCGAAGCGTCCCGGCCTGTCGGCGATCAGCGTTCCGGCATAATCGTCCTCGATCGATTCGAAGGCGGCGCAGATGCGGTCGCGCAATTCGGCGAACCAGGCTTCGGCGCGGGGGCGCATCGCCGCGTGCGGCGGCGTTTCAATCGCGTCATTCATCGGCTCATGATATCATGAACCGGGAGGATGTCTGCATCAGGCCGGCGACAGGCGATGGGCTCATACTGCGCCCAAGCCACCGGCACTTGAATTCATAAAAGTTTTTTGCTTCTTTTTTACAAAAAAGAAGTGCTTAGTTATAAAAGAATGTTCTTTCTTGAAAGAAAGAACCAAAGAACTTTTATTAGTTTTGAGAATTTCAAACTGAGACACTACTCGCTTATGGACCCGCTTGTGGAAAAGCCGGTTGCCTGTCTAAAACAACGGCATGAGCCTTGCTTCGACAGCGGTATCGGTGATTGCTCCCAGCCTGCTCGCCGCCGATTTCGGGCGTTTGGCCGAGGAGGCGGACGCCGCCGCGCGGGCCGGGGCGGATTGGCTGCATCTCGACGTGATGGATGGGCATTTTGTGCCGAATATCAGTTTCGGCCCGCTTGTTCTGCAAGCCTTGCGCAAGCGCAGCGCCTTGCCGTTCGACGCGCATCTGATGATCGCGCCGGTTGATCCGTATATCGACGCTTTCGCCGAGGCCGGCGCCGACCATATCAACATTCATATCGAGGCCGGCCCGCATATTCATCGCTCGCTGCAGGCGATCAAGGCGCGCGGCAAGCAGGCCGGGGTCGCGATCAATCCAGGCACCCCCGCTTCGGCCATCGCCGCGGTGCTTGATCTCGCCGACATCATTCTGGTGATGACGGTGAATCCCGGCTTTGGCGGCCAGAAATTCCTGGCCAGCCAGTTGCCGAAAATCGCCGAATTGCGCCGCATGGCGGATGCCACGGGCCGGGCGATCAAGATTTCCGTCGATGGCGGGATCGAGCCGGAAACCGCCCGCGCAACGCGCGAGGCCGGCGCCGATGTGATGATCGCCGGCACTTCGATTTTTGGCCGCGCCGATTACGCGGCGGCGATTCGCCAGCTGCGCGAACCCGCATGACCGACAAGAACAGCCTGCTGCGCAATGCAAGGCAGGTGATCGCGCGGTTATCCAGCCTGCGCGTCACCAGCGTGCCGGATGCGCCGGCGCTGCCGGTGCGCGACCCCTGGCCCGGCGAGCCTGCCCGCGGCGCCCGCATCCTGCGCGGCGAGATTGAATGGATGGGCGCAATGCGGCCGCTGCGCCGCGGCGTTTTCGGCGAGGGTTTCGGTGATTCTGGCCGTGCCGCCGGACGCGATGTTCAGCGCGCCGCGCCGCACGCCGCATCCCGCATCACCGGCCATATCCACAGCTTCACCTGGCTGCGCGACCTGCGCGCGCTGGGCACTGACAATGCCCGCCTGCTGGCCCGCGCGCTGATCAGCGACTGGATCGCCACTGAAACCCTGCCGCCCATCGCCATGGCGCCGGAGATCGCGGGCGCGCGGATTGCCGCCTGGCTCGGCCATTACGATTTTTTCGCGGCCTCCGCCGATGACGCGTTCCGCCAGTCGCTGATGGCATGGCTGGTTACCGATGCGCGGCAGCTTTCCGCCGTGCTGCCCGCCGAGGCGCGCGATGGCCGGGCGCTGACGGCGCTGAAAGGCCTGATCGCCGCCTCTGTCGCCATGCCGGACCATGCGAATTACCTGCTGCGCGCCAGCCGTTTCTTGACGCCGGAGCTCGACCGCCAGATCCTGCCGGATGGCTGCCATGTTGAACGCAGCCCGGCCGCGCATCTCGCCGCCTTGCAGGATCTCACGGAGATCCGCGCGCTGCTGCAATCGGCGCGGGCGGAAGCGCCGCCGGCCTTGCCTGGCGCCATCGAGCGCATGGCGCTGGCGCTGCGCAGCCTGCGCCATGGCGATGGCGGCCTCGCTCTGTTCAACGGCAGCGCCGAGGAGTGGCCCAATCTGATCGATCTCGTGCTGGCCCAGGCCGGGCGCACGGGGCGCAGCGCCGCCGCCCTTACCGAAGGCGGGTTTTACCGTCTCGCCGCCGGCAAGAACCTGGTCATCATCGATGGCGGCGTGCCGGCGCCCCCTGGCTTTGACCGGTTCGCCCATGCCGGCACGCTGGGCTTTGAGTTCTCGGTGGGGCGGGAACGGCTGATCGTTAATTGCGGCAGCGCCGCGGCGGCGGGCGCGGAATGGCGCAACGCGTTGCGCGCCACCGCGGCGCACTCCACGCTGGTGATCGCCGATGTTTCCTCCTCGGAGATCAAAATCGAAGGGCTGGGCCGCCGCCCTGTCAAGATCGAGGTCGAGCGGCAGGAGGCGAATGGCGCGCATTGGTTCGAGGCGAGCCATGACGGCTGGAGCAAGCCGTTCGGCGCCATCCATCGCCGCCGCCTTTATCTCGCCGAAAGCGGCGATGACCTGCGCGGCGAGGATTGGATTGAGGCCGAGGCGCCGCAGCCTTTCGCCTTGCGGTTTCATTTGCACCCGAATGTCACCGCAAGCTTGCAGCAGGATGGCGAAGCCGCGCTTTTGCGCCTGCAATCCGGCCAGGGCTGGCGCCTGCGCGCCGACGGCGCCGCGCTGAGCGTTGAGGAAAGCGTCTATACCGGCGGCGCCGAACCCCGGCGCGCCGAGCAGATCGTGCTCACCGGTCATCAGGACGGCCCGCAGCATGTTAAATGGGCGATCACCAAACTGAGGTAGTGCGATATGGCGCGGATTTTACTAACCGGCGGGGCGGGGTTCATTGCCTCCCACACCGCAACGGTGTTGCTGGAACGCGGGCATGAGGTGGTGCTGCTGGATGATTTTTCCAACGCGGCGCGCGACGTGCCGGAGCGGTTGCGGCGGATCACCGGCGTCGCGCTGCCGGTGATCGAAGCGGATATTCGCGACGAGGCGGCGATGGACAACGCGCTGGCGGCGCATCCGGTGGACGCGGTGGTGCATTTCGCGGCGAAAAAGGCGGTAGGCGAAAGCGAGGCCGATCCGCTGCTCTATTATGACGCGAATATCATCGGCACCATCCGGCTGCTGGCGGCGATGCGCAAGGCGAGGGTGGGGCGGATCGTGTTTTCCTCCTCCGCGACCGTTTATGGCGAGCCTGATGCTTGTCCGATCACCGAGGACGCGCCGCTGCGGGTGACGAACGTGTATGGCCGCACCAAGCTGGTGATGGAGGGGATGATCACCGATTTGGAGCGAACCAAGGTGATGCGGGCGGCGGCGATTTTGCGGTATTTCAACCCGGTGGGCGCGCATCCTTCCGGCGTGATCGGCGAGGACCCGTCCGGCGTGCCGAGCAATCTGATGCCCTATCTCTGCCAGGTGGCGGAGCGGCGGCGACCGCATCTGAATGTGTTCGGCGATGATTACGACACGCCGGATGGCACCGGGGTGCGCGATTTCATCCATATCATGGATCTGGCCGAGGCGCATGCGGCGGCGGTGGAGCGGGTGCTGGCGCGGGATGGCTCGTTCATCGTCAATCTCGGCACCGGCAGCGGCTATTCGGTGCTGGAACTGGTCGCGGCGTTCAAGGCGGCGAGCGGGATCGACATCCCCTATAAGGTAACGCCGCGCCGCGCCGGCGATGTGGCGGCGTGTTACGCTGATCCCAGCCTCGCCGCGGAACTGCTTGGCTGGCGGGCTAAGCGCGGCATCGAGGAGATGTGCCGCGACGCCTGGCGCTGGCAAAGCAAGGTCGCGCTGAGCAACCAGCCACAGCAAATTGCTTGAAGCTTAGGCTTGCAGCGAAGCGTTCCCTATGCCGCGCCATATTGCCTACTTGATTACCGAGGACTGGTTTTTCGCCTCGCATTTTTTAGCGCGGGCGCGGGCGGCGCGGGAGGCTGGATATCGCGTCACCGTGTTATGCCGCACCAACGGCGCGGCGACGCCGCTGCGGCAGGCCGGGCTTGGCGTGATCAATATTCCCTTCGTGCGGGCACGGCTGAACCCGCTGGCCGAAGCGGTGTTGCTGCGCCGGATTGTTCAGGAATATCGCGCGCTGCGGCCGGATATCGTGCATCATGTCGCGTTGAAGCCCATCGTGTTGGGAACGCTGGCGGCGCGCCTCGCTGGCATCCAGGCGGTGGTGAACGCGCCGGTGGGACTCGGCTATGTGTTCACCTCGGCGCGGGCGAAGGCGCGGGCGTTGCGCCTGCCGGTTTCGATGGCACTGCGGGCGACGCTGGGCGCGCGGCAGGCGATCGCGATTTTCGAGAATGACGAGGACCTGAGCGCGATGATCGCGCAAGGCTTGGTCCGGCGCGCGGCGGCGGCGCTGATCCCCGGCGCGGGGGTGGATGTGGACCAATTCCATCCGCATCCCGAACCGCCGGGACCCGTAAAAATCATCCTGGTTTCCCGGATGCTGCGCGACAAGGGCGTTATCGAGTTTATCGCGGCGGCGAAGCTGTTGAAAGCGCGCGGCGTCGCCGCCGAATTTTTTCTCATCGGCGGGCCTGATCCCGGCAACCCGAACTCCTTCACGGAAGCGGAGTTGCGCGAAGCGGCGGATGGCGCGGTTGATTGGCTTGGCCCTCGCCGCGATGTCGCCGGACTTCTGGCGGGGGCGCATATCGCCTGCCTGCCTTCCTACCGGGAAGGGCTGCCGAAATCGCTGCTGGAGGCGATGGCGTCTGGCCTTCCTTGCGTCGCCACCGACGTGCCGGGCTGCCGATCCCTGGTGCGCCAGGGCGAGACTGGAATTCTCGTCCCGCCCCGCGACGCGGCGGCTTTGGCGGATGCGCTGGGGGCGTTGATCGCCGATCCGGCGCGGCGGGCGCGCATGGGCGCCGCGGGCCGGCAACGCGCCGTCGCCGAATTCGCCGACCCGATCATTTGCGCGGCGACGCTGGCGGTCTATGATCGGGCGATCAGCGAAGGAACCCACGCATGAAACGTCTCGCGCTCGCGCTTATGGCTACCGGCATCTTGGGCGCGGCTACGGCCCAGGCGCAGAACGAGCGCAGCATCGGCTCGGTCTCTACCAATTTCCGGCTGCTCGGCGCCAATGACAAGGTGGTGGTCGAGCGGTTCGAGGATAGCAAGATCAAGAACGTCGCCTGCTTTGCCAGTTTCGCCAGAACCGGCGGCATCAAGGGCAGCCTCGGCGTGGCTACCGATCCCTCGCGCTTCGGCCTGTCCTGCGTGGCGAATGGGCCGGTCAGCTTGCCCGCCGATCTGCCGCGCCGTGAGCAGATCGCGGCGATCTCCGCCTCGTTCCTGGTCAAGCATTTCAACCTCTACCGGCTGACCGGCCCCAACCACACCTCGCTGGTCTATATGCTGATCAGCACCAAGATTATTCACGGCTCGCCCGCCAACGCGATTTCCGCGGTGCCGGTGGCGGGGGGTTAGAATTTTGCTGTTTGATGCGCGATCAACTTACATTATGATTATCTTATGAGCACGATGCAGAGCGAGGTTTTTGACGCGTTCCGGTCAATTGGCGTCGCTGAAGACAAAGCGCTGAAAGCCGCGGCGGCGCTGAACGAGCGTGACAAGGACGTGATCGCGCTCAAGTCCGACATGGGACTGCTGAAATGGATGGTTGGTTTTGTTGTCGCGCTGCAAATCGCCATCGTAGTAAAGCTGTTTATTCCTTGAGCGCGATAAAGCTCAAGGCGCTTCGCCTTTCAGCATCATTCTGAGATCGGTGATGATCGAGGAGGGGTCGACGCCCAGTGTGTCGCGCAGGACATCCGCCCAGTCGCCAACATCCTCCACCCTTGTGGGGTTGTCGCGCAGCAATTCGCGCTTGATGAACGGATAGCCTGACAGCAGCAGATGCCGCCACAGATCGCTGGTCGGGTTGAGCGCCTGGCGGCGGGCGACCGCGTCGCGCAAGCGCAGCACATGTAGCCAGCGGGTCAACTCCAGCGGATCGAGTCGCGTGCCTGCCTTTGATTCCGTGGCGAAGTATCCGGCGAGCTGGTCGCGGGTGATCAGCTTGACCAGCGTCTCATAGGGCCAGAGCACCTCCACCCTGAGCCGCGCCTTGATCATCGCCTGGGTCATGCCGACCTCGTAGCGGCCGATCACATAGGATTTTGCCGGCGCTGGGATAACGGTCGCCCAGAACTTGCGGAACTCCGGCGCGTGGATGGCGTTCGGGCCGAAGGCGACGAAATAGGACTGCAAATGATAGCGCCGCTGCCAGCTTTCGGTGAGGCCCCAGACATCGGCCTGGGTGTAATCGAGCCGCAGCAGCGTGGTCTCCAGCGGGCGCACCGGTCCGAACACGCTGTCATTGGCGATGATGATCTCCTCGCTATCGGGGCGCGGCAAGTCGAGATGCTCGATGGCGTCCCTCCAGGCGCCGAAATCATAGCCGATGTTGCGGCGGATCAGGGTGGCGGCGCAAATCGTCGCCAGCCGCGCCTCGGCCGCCGGATCGAGCTTGCCCGAATTGGTGATGAACACGACGGAGCGGCCCGATGCGGCGAGTTGTTCGATATAATCGAACAGCGCTTCGCGCACCCGCCCGCTGCGGTCGAAATGCAGGAATAGGACAATTTTTCTGCCCAGGGCGATATTGGCGGCGGGATTGACCCGGATGATCTGGTGCGGGCTGCGCAGCCGGCCCAGGCCGCCGGCAATGCCGATCACCAGGCCGGTGCGGATCGCCCGGTAGGCGAGATAGAGGCGGCGCTTCCAGTTCACGAGCGCGATCCGAAATCATGCGCCAGATCATCCGGCGCGCCGCGATACTGCGCCAGCATGGCGCGGCCCAAGGCGCTGGCTTCGTTGCCGCGATCGGCTTTATGCAAGGCAAGCAGCTCGCCGCGCAGCGCTTCCCAGAACAGCGCGGGCGCGATATCGCCCTCGGCGAGCGCATCGGCAAAGCCGCGCCGCACCGCGGAGAACGCCGCCTCGGCGCGGAAGGGCTGCGCCGGATGCTCAGGATCGAGGCTTTGCAAATGCAGCACGCCCAGGGCAAAGCCGGCATCGCGCGCCTCCTGGGTCGATGCCTTGGCGAAGTTGGAAAACGCAGGCTCGATGCGCGGGCGCAGCAATTCGGCGGCGCCAAAGGCCTGGGCATTGACGAGGGAGACGAAGGCGAGGCTGGCGAGCGACTTGACCGCCGCCGGATCGAGGCCCGAAGCCTGCCAATGATCGAGCGATTCGCTAATCTGCGCCGGCATGCCGGGGGGCCGGAGTTCAAGCTGGATCAGCGCCGTCAGGGCGGCATCGCGCAGATCGGCCGCCGCGCGCAAGGCGAAACCCGCGATATCAGCGGCCAGGGCAAGATCCCGGGCCGCGTCCTGCCGCTCATTTTGCGCAAGGCGTAGAAAGGCCTGCAACAACAAATCATCGTGTTCGGCTACGGCAAGCTCAGGCAAAGATTCGAGCAAGCTAGGCACCAGCGCTGGATCGCCTGCCGCCAGTTCCAGCATGATTGAAGCGTAGGCGGCGTCGGCGCTGGCGGCGTCCGCGCTGGAAATCCATCGCCGGATTGGCTCCGCTTCGCGAAGCGCGATGGCGTCATCAAAGCGCGCCGCGTTTACCAGCCGGGTATAGGCGCCGAGGATTAGGCTCCGCCGCCGCTCCTGTTCGATCTCCAGGCCCGCAAGCCGGCCGGGGACATCAGCGGGATCGCCGCTTGTCAGATCGAGCACCGCCAGGGCCAGCCTCGCGTCCCGCGCCGCTTCGGTATCGTCATGCATCGCAATCTCCGCGATCCGCTGCGCGGACGCCAGTTCCTTGGCTTCATCAAAGCGCGATAGGTTCACCAGCCGGGTGAAGGCGCTCAAAATCAGCTCATGATGCCTGGCGGAATCGATGTCCAGCCCATCCAGCCGCAATGGCACAAGCGCCGGATCGCCTGCCGCGAGATCGAGCACCGCCAAAGCCAGCCTGGCGTCCCGCGCCGCGTCATCCCGGCGCGCCATCGCGATGCCGACGATATCATGGGCGGCGGCGAATTCCCGCGCCTCCTGGTACCGCGAGAAGTTGACCAGCTTGGTGAAGGCGCCCAGCAGCAGCGCCTCCCGGCGCGCCGTCTCGAGATCAAGCCCTTGGATCGTTTCCGCCACATTGGCGGGATCGCCGGTCACCAGGTCGAGCACTGCCAAGGCGAGCCGGGCGTCGCGGCTGACGGCGTCGCGCCGCGCTGCCGCATGTCGCCACGCCGGCGCGCGTACCGCGTCGGCCTCGTCATAACGTGACGCGTTGACCAGCCGGGTGAAGCCTATCAGCAGCAGGTCGGCGGCGAAGGGCGCGTCGCCCAGAAGCTTTGCCACGCGGATTGCCCGCATCGGGTCGCCGCCATCGTCAAGCGCCAGCCGCCCCAGCGCCATCAGTCCATCCTGGCGCAGATCGGCTGGCAGCGCGTCATCCGCCTCGCGCGCGACGTCATCGAGGGCTTCCTGATCGGCAAGCCGGCGCGCCACATCCATCGCGCCGGCATTGCCCAGCGCGACCAAGGCCCGCCAGACGATCCTCTGACGCCGCGCCGGACCCGCGGGCGGCAGCGAGCTGAGGGAGGCCAGGCTTGCCGGATCGCCGGCCTCGGCATCGGCCAAGGCGAGTTCCGCCTTCGCCTGCCAGGCGATGTCCTCGGTCATGCCGTCATTCAGCGACAGCGCCGCCAGCGCCTTGATCAGCAGCGCCGACGCCTCGGCGGCAAGCGATAACTCACGCCGGACCTCCCGGCGCGTTGCTCCTTGTCCCAGCCGGCGCATGGCGTCGGCGAACAGCACCGCCGGCAGGTTGTAGGGCAGGGCGAAGCGCAGCCGCTGCAAATCGAGATCGTGAACACCCGGCGGAAGCTGGCTGATCTGGTCGAGATCGAGCCCGAACCTGGCTTTGATCCCGTCCCACACCCGGTTGCGCATCAGCGCGGCCGTGGCAAAATCGCCGTCATTCACCGCTTCCGCCATCGCGCGCCCGGCAAAGCCGAGGCCGAGATCGCTCGCTTGATCGGCCTCGCGCGCCCGTTTCGCCAGATAATCGCGGAACATTCGCCGCTGGCTTGGCATGTCATCGTTGAGATCGAGCGGCGCGGGCGAGGCGAAGGCGACCAGCGATGTCGCGTCCCGCGCCAGTTCGGCATGCGTGAACCCGGCCTCATGCAGCAGCTTGGTCAGGCTGGCGCTGGTCTGGAACACCATGTGCAGTTCCGGCGCCAGTAATTGCGCCAGCGCGGCTTCGCCGGTGGCTTTGGCGATGGCTTCGCCATCGGGCGTGGTCAGCAGCAGCACGCCGTCATCGGCGAGCCGCGCCCGCATGTCGCGCAGCAGATCGGCGGGATGCTCCAGATGCTCGATCACCTCGGTCGCCACCATGACATCCCAGCGCGTGTCCGGCTGATCCAGATAGGGATCGGCTTCGGGGAAATAGCCGGCGCGCAATTCCACGCCCAGCAGCCGGCAGCCGAGTTCGGCGAGCGGCGCGGGGTCGATGCCGAGCGCCTGCCAGCCGCGCGCATGACGGGCGAAGTCTAGCGCGAAGCCGTAGCCGCAGCCGATTTCGAGGTAGCGCGCGCCCGGCGGCTTGCTGATCCGCGCGATGGGGCTGTCGATCGACCACAAGCCGGCGCCTTGCTGCGCGTGCAGTTCCGGCCAGCCGATCACCAGCCCGTCATGGTAAGGCGGGATTTGCACCGCGCCGAAAAACCGGCCGGTGCAAGCGGGGCAGGAAAACAGCCGGCGGCGCACCGGCTTTTCACGCCTGGTTTCCATCCAGGACACCGTGAGCACGGGCGGCTTGCCGCCGGGCGCGCCGCAATTCGGACAAGGCTGATCAACGGCATCCGCCGTGGCATCGGCCCATTCGATTGTCAGGAATTCATTGCCGGTGGCGGTTTCGGTGGCGTTAGCACTCATTTCAGCTGAATAGCGCAGGCACACGCTCTCGCAAAGCCGCCGTCAGCTCCTCGCGGCGGGTCCAGAGCGCGCGATACCAATCGATCCGCGCCTGCGCCTGATAGGCCAGCATCCGCTCGCCCGCCACATAAGCCCGCGCCGTGTCGGCGAGCTTGCGCGCCGCGTCAGGGTAAGCCAGCAGGCGCAGCAACTGCATCCGCAACTGGTCCGGCGAGCGGAAAATCAGCCCGGTTTCGCCGTCGGCGAGGCTTTTTTCATAGACGACGGGGCTGGCGAGCGGCACCACGCGGCAGGCGCCGGCCTCGATGAATTTCAGGTCGGATTTCGCCTGGTTGAACACCGTGTCGGCCAGCGGCATGAAACCAATCTCGGCGTCAGCAAGACGATCGAGATAGGTCCGGTAATCGCTGAGCGGCTGGAACTCCTTATGGGTGGTTTCCAGCGCCTCGAAGAACCCTCGGTCGTGCATTACCATGACGTTGAGGCGCGATCCTACCGCGCGCAGCACCTCGTTCAGCACCGGCATGAAGGGCGCCCAGTCATTCTCCCGGTTGAGCGCCGCGAAAAACAGCGTCAGCCGCTCCGGGTTTTGGAAATTGCGCGGCTCCGGCAACGACATCATGGCGTTCGGGAACACGCCGATTTCAGGGTTGTGCTCGGCCAGCGCCTCGGCCAGCGTGACCGTGCTGGTCTGCACCGCGTGCACCGCTTTGAACGTTAACAACTGATCCGCCGGCACGCCCTTGTTTTCCAGGAACACCGGATGATCATCGAATTCGCTGACCACCAGATAGCCTTTATCCAGCAACGCCTTCACCCGCGCGATTCCGGCTTCCGCCAGCAGCAAGGGCCGGTGCAGCACGGCGATGCGCAGCGCGTCCTCGATCACCGGTCGCAGGTCATGCTCCGCCATCACGCTCGCGAACACCGTGCAATCCGTGGCGAGCGCGCGCACCGGCTCGATTACCCGCACATCGGAAACGCCGCCGATGGGCGACAGCATGGTGGCGCTGACCACCAGCCGGGGCCTGGGCAGCCGCTTGGCGCGCCAGATGAATTGCAAGGGCGCGGCCCGGTTCAGATATTCCGCGGGATCGATGCCCATCGTGCGCAGCGACGGCTCCATGGCGGCAACGAAGCGCTCCGCTTCCGCCCGGTCATGCGGACGCGGCCTGACATCGGCGAGGATCAGCCCGGCCTGCTGCAAGGCGCTCCCAATCATCCGCGGCGTGAACCAGCGCAGGTGGGTGCGGTCCAGCAGGCCGATATCCTCGTATTCAAACGTGCCTTTCATCAGCCGATAAGCGATGCTCCAATGCTCGACATTGGGAATGCACACCACCATCGTGCCATCCGGGTTGAGCAGTTCGGCATGACGGCGCAGCAGCGCCCAGGGGTCGCGCAGATGTTCCAGAACATCGCCGTAAATGATGCAGTCGATGCCTTCCGGCACCGCAAAGGGCATGGGCCGGGTTTCCACATCGGCGCAGACCGCCTCGGTCAGCCGGGTATCGGCGACCGCGATGGCGTCCGCGTCGGTATCGATGCCGAGCATCCGCGCCTTGGGATTTCGCTTGAGATAGGCGGCGCCGAGCGCGCCGGCGCCGCAGCCGATATCGAGCACGACGCGGGCGGCCAGCGGGATTGCCTCAAGCAGATCAGGGTTGGCGTAATCGGGATAGCCACCGATCATCGGATAGGTCTCGCGCGTCATTTTGGCGGCGATCTCGTTCATGGCGCTTGCCTTCTATCGAAAGGAACTGGGTCAGGCGTGGGGATGTCCTTCATAGCCGCGGCCAATGCCGAAATAGCGGAAACCCGCTGCCCGCATCGGCTCCGGATCGTAGATGTTGCGCAGATCGACGATGATTTTGCCTGCCATCACCCCGGCGAGACGGGCCGGCGCCAGCGCGCGGAACTCGTTCCACTCGGTGATGATCACCAGGATATCGGCTTGCTCCAGCGCCTCCAGCGCCGAGTCGGCATAGCGCACCGCCTCCGGCAAACAAGGCTTGGCGGTTGCCATCGCCGCCGGGTCATAGGCGATGATGGCGGCGCCCGCCTCGCACAGCGCCTCGATCAGCGGGATCGAGGGGGCGTCGCGCATGTCATCGGTTTCCGGCTTGAAGGCGAGGCCGAGCACGGCGATTCGCTTGCCGCGCACATCTCCCGCCGCGTCGATCACCCGGCGGCCCAGCCCTGCCTTGCGCGCCTCGTTCACCCCCACCACCGCCTCGATCAGCCGGGACGGCGCGCGGGCATCCTGGGCGATCCGCATCAGCGCCAGCGTGTCCTTGGGGAAGCAGGAGCCGCCGAAACCGGGGCCGGCATGCAGGAATTTCCGCCCGATCCGGCCATCGAGGCCGATGCCGCGCGCCACGTCATGGATGTCGGCGCCGACCTGTTCGCAGAGATCGGCCATCTCGTTGGCGAAGGTGACTTTCATCGCGAGGAAGCCGTTGGCGGCGTATTTGATCAGCTCGGCGGTTTCCAGCCCGGTGAAGATGATCGGCGTTTCGATCAGGTACAAAGGCCGGTAGAGCCGCCGCAACACATCCTGCGCCTTGTCGCTTTCCGCTCCCACCACCACCCGGTCAGGCCGCATGAAATCGGCGATGGCGCTGCCTTCGCGGAGGAATTCGGGATTGGACGCCACCTCGACCGCGAGATCGGGACGGATCGATTTCGCCAATTCGGCCAGCCGCCGCCCGGTGCCGACCGGCACGGTCGATTTGGTGACCAGCACGGCGTCGTGATCCAGCGCCCGCAGCACCTGCTCGGCGGCGGCGAACACATAGGTGAGATCGGCATGGCCGCCGCCCCGCCGCGATGGCGTGCCGACGGCGATGAAAATCGCCTCGGCGTCCTTGATCGCTTCGCTGATTTCGCCGGTGAAGGCGAGGCGCCCGGCTTTGCGGTTATCGGCGACCAGCGCATCCAGCCCTGGCTCATAGATGGGGATTTCGCCGGCTTCGAGCTTGGCCCGCTTGGCCGCATCGACCTCGGCCACCGTCACCTCGACGCCGAACTCGGCAAAACACGCGGCTGAGACCAGCCCGACATAGCCGCCGCCGATAATCGCGATTTTCAACCAAAGCACTCCGGATTGTGATGAGCCTGTGGGGGCGCTTTTCGCAAGCCCTTCTTGTGAAGGCAAGGGCAAAGGCGGGTCGCGGAACTGTAACCTGTGATTGCGTAAGACCCGTGTTTAATTTGTTACAAATTTGCCGCAGCACGCGGTGGATTTTATGGATTATCGATTTATACCAGGTAGCATGAAGATTGACACATCGCGAAAGCGAGATCAGGGGGCTTTGCCCCCTGAACCCCCACTAAGGGCTTAGCCCTTAGAACCGCTAGATGGGTTTCCGTTGGGAGGGGTCAGAACCCCTCCCAACGGAAACCCAAGTAATGGATTCCAAAGGCTCTGCCTTTGGCGGAGGTCCAGGAGGCGGAGCCTCCTGGCCTTGCTCTTGCTGATAGGTCAATCTTTATGCGGCCTGGTATTACTGTGACATCATGAAAATCCTGTCTGACGTCCGTGTTGCAAGAACAAAGAGGCTGGCCAAGGGGCTTTGCTTTGATGCGCTGGGCCTGGCGATGGGGGAGCTGCTGCTGCGCCTGACGCTCGGCTACGCGCCCCGCAAAGAAGATCGTCTTGTCTTTCGCCAAGCGCTGCGCACGCCCTATGTGCGGTTTCCGCCGCTGCTGCGCGCGCTGGCCGCGGTGCCGGACGCCCGCTGGATGATGCGGCAGGCGGTGCTGCTGGTCTGGCGCTATCAGCAGCAGCGCGGCGATGGGATTGACCTGTTCCCGGCATGGATCACTGAAAACAGCGTCGATCAGGTTCCGGACCTGATCGGCGAGGTTTTCACCGCCTGGACCGGGCCGAAACTCGCCTTGCTGCATCTGGAAAAATGCGGCGGCATCGCGCTGATGCGCTGGCTGGCTGGCTGTTTCCATCCCTTCCAGATCGACCCGGACCCGAACCGCTCGCAGCCGCCGCATCTGTTCGAGCGCCATTCGCGCGGCTTGGGCAGGGACGCGGCGCGTTACCCGCTGGTCTGGGGCCATTACGATTTGCCCTCCTTGCGGCGGCTTGACGCGGACCGGCTGATTGTCACCCTGCTGCGCGAGCCGCGCGGCCGCATCGTCTCGCTTTATCATTACTGGCGCAGCGTTACGCCCAACCTGCTCGATCCGGCGGAGGGAAATTTTACGGTGGCGCTGGCGCACCGGCTCGACCTGCTCGAATTTCTTCGCCACGATGATCCGTTCCTGCGCGATTACCTCGATAATTTCTATGTCCGCCGGCTGACCGGCCTCTATGCGACAGGCGCCGTGGCCGATAGGCTGGCCGAGGCGCCGGAGGCGGCGCTTGCCGCGGCCCGGCAGGCGCTGGCGGGGCTTGCCTTTGTCGGCATTACCGAGCGGATGGATGAAAGCATCGCGCGTTTTGCCGCGCTGATTGGCGTTGCCCCGCCGCCGCGCGCGCCGCGCGCCAATAGCGCGCTGGACAATCCTGCTGATCCGAGCGGCTGGTTTCGCAGCATAGCCCGCACGGCGCTCACCTCTGAAATCGAGGCGGAGCTGGATCGGCTGACCAGCTTGGACGGGCCGCTTTACGCCGAAGCCCTCGCGCGGTTCGAGGGCGTTGAGCAATCCCGCGCGGCCATGGCGCCTGCGTGACGCGAAAGCCCTGATTATCATGATGGCTCGAATCATGGCACAATGGCCGCATGTCCGCCCGCAAGCTGGTGCTCACCCCTGATTTATTGTTGCGCACCTACCGGCTCGGCCTGTTCCCGATGGCGGAAACCCGCAACGCCGCGACGCTGCACTTCCTCGATCCCGAAGCGCGCGGCGTGCTGCCGCTCGATGGATTTCACCTGCCGCGCCGGCTCGCCCGCACCTTGCGCAATACGAATTTGACGATTACCGCGGATCGCGACTTCGCTGGCGTCATCGCCGCCTGCGCCGCCTCGCGCCCCAATCGCCCGGAAACCTGGATCAATGGCGAGATTGAGCGCCTGTTCCGCGAGCTGCACGAATATGGCTATACCCATAGCATCGAGGCGTGGCAGGACGGCGTGTTGGTCGGCGGCTTGTACGGTCTTGCCATCGGCGGCGCGTTTTTCGGCGAGAGCATGGTGTCCTTCGCGCGCGACGCTTCAAAGCTGGCTTTGGTGCATCTGGTGGTGCGGCTGCGGTTAGGGGGCTTCTCGCTGCTCGACACGCAATTCCTCACCGACCATCTGGCGCGCTTTGGCGCCATGGAAATCCCCCGCGCGCAGTATCACGACTTGCTGGCCGATGCGGTGACCCGTCATGCGGTGTGGCAAGCGGAACTCGATCCCGCTGTTATCGCCGATGAAATTTTGACAATTCGCCGCCTTTCCACCGACTTCGAGGAAGTTTTATGAAATTTAACGCTAAACTGTGCCTTGCCTTGTTGACGCTAGGCGTTGCCAGCGCGGCCCACGCCGCTGGCGCACCACGCATTCTGCCCGATCATGATGTCGCGGTAACCTATCGCGCCGTGGTCCCTGGCCAGCAGGGCGGCACCTACCGGGTGCGTTTTCAGGCGGCAAGCCAGCGCGCGCATGCGACGGCGCTGAGCGGGGAGGGGGCGGGCCTGCAATTCTTGCTCGACATCCCAGCAGGCTCCGGCGACCTGATCATGCCGCAAACCCACACCATCGTGCCGCTGCCCAACCTGTCGGACCTGATCCAGCGGGTGATGGCGGCAAAGGACGCCAAATTCACCAAACTCGGCACCGCGACAATCGCCGGCCATGCTTGCACGAAATACCTGATCCTCTCCCCTAAAGGCGACGGCACCGCCTGCCTGACATCCGGCGGCGTACCACTGGCCGCAACGGCGAAGGATCGGCGCGGCAGCCTGACGGTAACGGCGCTGAACGTCGCCGATGTGGCGCAACCGCCGCATGTTTTTGCCCCGCCGCCAGGGTATGCGACGCTGAACTTGCCGCCGTCGATGCTAGGGCAGTTGCTGGGGCGATGATAAAACTTAACTTCTAAAGATTTTTATTGCAATGAATATTCTAGAAATAGCTAATTTGCAAATAGCGGAAGGCAGTTCTGGAACAAAGATGATAACATCTTGATGTTAGTTTTGATAGTATCATGATAAAAAAACGTCTTAATTTTAGGTTTTTTCTGCAATTTGTGTTATTGTATTTATGCTTACTTGGAATGGTTGTGTTTATTGTAGCTCAATACTTACATTTTGGTGTTGACAAAAATACAGAGAGAATGCTTAAAATAAGCACGGTTTTTGCAGTTATCTGTCTCTTTGTAACTGTTTTCTTTTATTTGCCAGGAAATTGTAGTTTGGAATTTGCTAACGATTACGTCGTCGTCAGAAGGTTTTGGCATACTAAAATTTTTGAAACGTCTAGTATTAAAGGTGTCAGTCTTACGAACGGTTTCCGGCAGCCCCTGCAAAAAGCCTTAGTTGTCTTTTATTTTGAAGACAAGGGCTTAAAGAAAAAGTTACGACGCGCGCGCGTCGATGATATCTATGAAATGACTCTTCCAAAAATAGCGGATATGATTACTGCTGAAAAAAACTCGGCGCTAGTCTCGCCAGCACTTCATCCATGATCCTGCTGGGCAGGATTTCCAGCTTCCGTCTATTCTGTGCGGCGAGATCGAGCGCGCGGGGCTGGTAGCACCGCATAATGCCGGTGGTTCGAATGCCCCAGCAGCGGATCATCCCGCCGCTCTGACCGCTACTCGGCGGCCTTCGGCAACTCATAGGGCAGGCCCTCGATGGGGCATTCCTCAGTGCCCACCGTGCCGCGGGTCAGCGCCTGCACCTTGAGGCGCGTCGCCTCCGGGTCGTTTACCCAGTCGCGATAGAAATCATAGGGGCAGACGGCTCGGCCCGGCTCGTTCTCGCGCGAGTTGATCATGCCGGTATAGCCGCGATGCAAGAGCTTGAAGAGATGGTTCTGTGACTGGCCATTGCGCCGCGCGTCGCGGATCAGCGAGGTGGAAAGCGCCGCGTATTGCACGCCATATTCCTCCTCGCCGCATTCGCCGAGCGTTCGCCCATCAAAGCCGATGATCGCCGAATGGCCGAAATAGGAATAGACGCCGTCGAACCCGGCGGCGTTAGCGACCGCGACATAAACGTTATTTGCCCAGGCCATCGCCTTCGAGATGATGATCTGCTGCTCCTTCGAGGGGTACATATAGCCCTGACAGCGCACGATCAGTTCCGCGCCCTTCATTGCGCAATCTCGCCAAATCTCTGGGAAATTGCCGTCATCGCAGATGATCAGGCTGATCTTCAGCCCTTTCGGTCCTTCGCTGACATAGGTGGAGGAGCCGGGATACCAGCCCTCGATGGGCGTCCAAGGCATGATCTTGCGGTATTTCTGCACGATTTCGCCCTGGTCACTAATCAGCACCAGCGTGTTGTAAGGCACCTTGTTTGGATGATCCTCGTGCCGCTCTCCGGTTAGCGAGAACACGCCCCAAATCTTGGCTTTCCGGCAAGCTTCGGAGAAAATCGCCGTTTCGTCGCCGGGCACCGTGGTCGCGGTTTCCATCATCTCGTCGCGGTCATACATGATGCCGTGCGTCGAGTATTCGGGGAAGATCACCAGATCCATGCCAGGCAGGCCGGTTTTCATTCCCACCATCATGGCGGCGATCTTGCGGGCATTTTCCAGCACCTCCGCGCGGCTGTGGAGGCGCGGCATTTTGTAGTTCACCACCGCGACGCCGACCGTGTCGCGGCTGGCTGAGATATCGCCATGCATCATCGTGCGATCTCCTTGTTAGAGTGTGGCCGGGACGACGGGCGTGCCATAGGGCATCGCCGGCGCGGCATGCGGTTTTTTGCACATGTCGTGGCAGGCGCTGTCCAGCGAGCAGCAGAGCGAGCAGATGGCGCCTTCGTGGAACGGGCAGCCTGCCATGTCTTCCCGCTCATATTCATAGCCGCAGGAGACGCAGTTCATCGTGCTGTGGCCGACGCCGGCATGGTAGGAAGGATCGCGCGCCACATAATATTTGCCCTTGGTGGCGATGGCGATGATCGGCGACAGGATGAAGGCGACGCCAAGTGCTATGAACGATGAGAAGGCTTGCGCATAGGCGCCGAACAATCCGAAAAACGCGGCGACGGAGATTGCCGAGGCGATCATCATCGAGCCGAAGCCGACCGGATTGAAGTTATAGAGATGCGCCCGCTTGAACTCGACATAGGAAGGGCTGAGCTTCAGTAACGGCTTGTTAATCACCAGATCGGCGGTGACGGCGCCGATCCAGGCGACGGCCACGTTTGAATAAAATCCGAGGATATGGCCGAGGAACGAGAACATGTTGAGTTCCATCAGCGTCAGCGAAATGCCGATGTTGAGGAAGATATAGACGATGCGTCCCGGATGGGCGTGGAAGATTCGCGAAAAGAAATTCGACCAGGACAGCGAGCCGGAATAGGCGTTGGTCACGTTGATCTTGATTTGGGACAGCACCACGAAGAAGGTGGCGATGCTAATCGCCACCATGCCGGCGCCGAACATCGCGGTAAAACCCGCGTGATACATCTGGATCGGCTCATTCGCTTTGGCCAGGGGCGTGCCGTGGTTGAAGGCGACGGACGCGAAGAACGATCCCATCAACTGCTTCGCCGCGCCGAGAATGACCCAGCCGGGCCCGGCGCCCAGCACCGCCAGCCACCAGCCGATGGAATTCTGTTTGGTTTTGTCCGGCATGAAGCGCAAATAATCCGCCTGCTCGCCGATCTGCGCGATCAGCGACAGCGCGATGCCGGCGGCGGCGCCGAACAGCAGCGGGTTGAACGCCGTGCCGCTTGATGATGATCCGCCAAAATGCGTCCAGTTCGAAATCGCGTTCGGCTGCACCGCCAACACCGCGACGAAGGGCGCAAACAGCAGAAAAATCCAGATCGGCTGCGTCCACACCTGCAACTTTGATAACAAGGTCATGCCGAACGCCACTAACGGAATGATCATCAGCGAGCCGATGGCATAGCCGATAGGCAGCGGGATGCCGAAGTAAAGATTGAAGGCCTGCGCCATGATTGAGCCTTCAAGCGCAAAGAAAATGAAGGTGAAGCTGGCATAGATGACCGAGGTGATGGTCGAACCCAGGTAACCAAATCCGGCGCCGCGCGTCAGCAGATCGACATCGACATTGTATTTGGCGCAGTAATAGGCGATGGGGATGCCGGTAAGAAAGATGATCACCGCCGCGGCCATTATGCCCCATAGCGCGTTGGTGAAACCATATTGCACGGCGAGGGAGCCGCCAATCGCCTGATCCGCCAGATAGGCGATGCCACCCAAGGCCGCGGAAAACACCGCGTATTGCGACCAGGTGCGGAAACTGCGCGGGGCATAACGCAGCGAGTAATCCTCGATCACCGGGTTGTTGACGAAGCGGTTGAAGGAGCGGCGCTGTTTAACGTCGGTGGCGTTTTTTGGCACGGTTGTTGACATGGATGGAACCTTTCAAAACGGCGAAGTTCTGTGGCTTCATCCATCCATGTCGTGACGCGTAAACTGTATCGGCGGCTTCGCGCCCCTGCTTACGTAAAACCACTTATACCAAATGGCATAAAGATTAACCCATTGGCGAGAGTAGGGCCAGGAGGCTCCGCCTCCTGGACCTCCGCCAAAGGCAGAGCCTTTGGAATCCATGACTTAGCTTTCCGCTGGGAGGGGTCAGAGACCCCTCCCAGCGGAAAGCTATTTAGCGGGTTCTAAGGGCTAAGCCCTTAGTGGGGGTTTCAGGGGGCGAAGCCCCATGATCTTGCTTCGCGATGTGTCATTCTTTATGCCGCTTGGTATTACGCGAAACTACGTAGCGCCTAACGCCCGGACGGCGCGCGCTACTGCCGAGGCGCGGTTTTCCACGCCGAGCTTTACATAGATCTGTTCAAGATGTTTATCGACGGTGCGCGGGCTGACCGCCAGGATGGCGCCGATATCGCGGTTTGACTTGCCTCTCGCCAGCCAGAGCAAAACCTCCGCCTCGCGCGGCGTCAGCGCCGCCACATCGCGCAAGCGGGCTAGATCGGCGGCGGCATCCTGTTGCGTCACCCGGAGCAAAAACTCGTCGCCGCCGATCTGCCCCAGCAGCTCGATCTCGATCATTCGCTCGCCGAAACCCATCACCTGCGTCTCGTTGGCGCTTTCGTGCGCGATCCGCCTGACCAGCCACGCGATCAGCGCTGCCGGCAGCATCTCGCCGGAGGCGATGCCGGTCAGCCGCGCCGCTTGCTGGGTGCTCCACAGCACCGCGCCGGCGCGGTCGCTGGCCAGCAGGAAGCGCCCTGCCGCATCCATCGCCGCTTGGGCGCTGCGGGTCAGGCTGGCATTGGCCAGATGCACCTTCAGACGGGCGATCAGCTCATCGGGCCGCACCGGCTTGGTCACGTAATCGACGCCGCCCGCTTGCAGGCCATCCACCACATGGCTGGTCTCGGCAAGGCCCGTCATGAAAATCACCGGGATCAGCGCGCCGGCGGGGTGGCGCTTGATGCGCCGGCAGGTCTCGAACCCGTCGATCCCCGGCATCATCGCATCCAGCAGCACGGCATCAGGGGTGATCCGGTCGAGCACCGCCAGCGCCATCTCGCCCTGCAAGGCCACCAGCACGTTATAGCCCGCGGCTTCCAGCGCCTCGTTGAGGATGCCGAGCATGGCGGGGTCGTCATCCACCGCTAGGATCGTCGGCCTAAAGCTCATGATGCCCTTGCGTCATCGAGCGCCGCGATCAGCTCGGTCAGGCGGAATCCGTCGAGCAGGCCGCGCAGATGGGCGGCGGCGGGGGCAAGCGACGGTTCGCCCGCTAATTCGTCGAGCCGTTCGCGCAGGGGGCGGATGAAGCCGATCTCGGCGAGGCGCTTCAGCTCGGCGGCGAAGGGCGCCAAAGTGCTACTGTCCAGCACGGGAGCCGCCACCGCGGGGTCGATTGTCCATTGCAAATCGAGGCGCTGGCCAATCGCTTCGCGCAACAGGCGAAGGTCGAGGGGCTTGGTCAGCACGGCATCAAAGGGGCCATCGGCGCGCAGCCGCGCAGCCGTGCCCGCATCGGCGGTGATCAGGATGATGGGCGTCTCGGCATGGCCGCCGGCCCGCAAGGCCTGAGCCAGCGCCACGCCGTCGTAATCCGGCATGGTGAGATCGAGCAGAAACAAATCAACGGAAATCTGGCCGGCCAGGCGCAGGCAGCTTTCGGCATCGGGCGCCGAGATCACCTCGAAGCCAAGCGGGATCAGCACATCCTCCAGCAGCGCCCGATGGGTGGCGTTGTCATCCGTCACCATCAGCCGCCGGCGCGCTCCTTGATAGCCGGTGATCGCCGGCGCTATGGGTTCGGCAATCAAGCCGCCGCGCGTCCGGTGCGACAGCATCAGCCGGACAGTGAACCGGCTGCCCTGACCCGGCACGGAGGCAACGCTGATCTCGCCGCCGAGGATTTGCGCCAGCAGCTTGGTAATAGTGAGGCCAAGCCCGATGCCGGGTGGTGCTGCGCCTTCACGCGGCATGATTCGCTCGAACGGCTCGAAAATCCGCGCCAGATGTTCGGGCGGAATCCCCGGCCCGGTATCGGCGATTTCGAACTCCGCCACCTGTCCGGGCACCTTCACGGTAAGCCGCACCTCGCCAGATTGGGTGAACTTGATGGCGTTCGACAGCAGGTTGATGAGGATTTGCCGCAGCCGCGTCGGGTCGGTGAACACGATATCCGGTAGGTCGGCCGGGCATTCAAAAGCGAAGCCGATGCCCTTTTCCGCCGCCTGATAGCGAAACATGTCGGCGATCTGGGCGAGGAACTCAGGCAGGCGGATTTCCCGCCGCTCGATTTCGATGCGCCCGGCCTCGATTTTGGCGATGTCCAGCAGCCCTTCGATCAGCACGGAAAGATGCTCGCCGGAGCGGCGGATCACCTTGAGCGCGTCGCGCCGGTGCGGCGGAATCGTTGGGTCGATCTCCAATAGCTGGGCATAGCCGAGAATTGCGTTGAGCGGCGAGCGCAATTCGTGGCTGATGCCGACAACGAAGCGGCTTTTCGCCAGATTGGCGGCTTCCGCCACCTGCTTTGCCTGGGCAAGCTGCGCGTCGGTGCGCTTATGCGCGGCGATTTCGGCGAGTAGAAGCTGCGTCTGCTGGCTGGTCTCCTGCTCGGCGGCGGCATGGGATTCGCGCGCCAGCACACCCAGCCAGGCGACCACGCCGGCCACAATGGCGAGCAGGAAAAACGCCCGCCACAGCGCATGGGCAAGTAGCGACTGCGCGCCATGGTCCGCCGGCGAGGCCTGCCAGTACAGCGCGCCGAGCAGGATGCCGAGCAGCGCGCAGGACAGGGTAAAAGCGAACAGGAAGCGCAGCAGCGCGGGCGAGAGATGCCGGCGCAACCCGGCAGGCAGCAGCGCCGAGGCGACGGCGAATAGCTGCACGCCGTAGCGCGCTTGCGGCTTGCAGGCATCATGGCAACGGGCTTCCAGCGTGCAGCAAAGCGAGCAGATCGGCGCCGCATAGACCGGGCAATGCGCCATGTCCGCCGGCTCGAAGCCATTGCCGCAGACGATGCAGCGCAAAACGCCGCCCGCCGTCCAGGCACGGCGCGGCTTGCGCGCTAGATAGAATTTTCCTTGTGTCGCCGCGGCGATCAAGGGCGCAATGGCAATGGCGATGGCAAGCGCGAAAATTGGCGCGAAAGCATGCGGGACCGGCCCCAGCGCGCCTGTCATGGCAAGGCTGCCGGCCGCCACCGCTAGCGCCATCGCGCCTAAGCCAACCGGGTTGATGTCATACAGATGGGCGCGCTTGAACTCGATGACCGGGGGCGCCAGGCCAAGCGGCTTGGCAATGGCGAGATCGCCGAAAATCGCTCCCACCCAGGCGCAGGCCAATACCGCGTAGAAGCTGAGAATATGCTCAATCGAACGGTAGATGCCGAGTTCCATCAGCAACAGCGCGATGGCGACGTTGAAGCCTACCCAGACGATCCGGCCCGGATGCCGATGGGTTAGGCGCGAAAAGAAATTCGACCAGGCAATGGAGCCGGCATAGGCGTTGGTGACGTTGATTTTCAGCTGCGCCACCAGCACCAACGCCACGGTCAGCGGCACCGCGAGGAACCACAGCCCTTGCGGCAGCACCAGCCTCCAGGCGGTTTGGTACATGATCACCGGCTGCCCCGCCTGGACAGCGCTCAGCCCGGCATGGACCGCGAGCGCCGCCAGCATGGAGCCCGCCGCCAGCTTGATGATGCCCGGCAACACCCAGCCCGGACCCGCCACCATCACCGCCCGCCACCACGCGGCGCGCTCATCCGGTAGAGGCACGGGAAGGAACCGCAGATAATCCACTTGCTCGCCGATCTGCACGATCAGCGCGACAATCACCGAAAGCGAGGCGCCGAAGCCGAGCCAGCCGAATTTCGCGCCATCATGCACCCAGGGGCCGAGCGAAACACCGCCCCGCAGGGCCAGCAGCAGTAGAAAAATCAACGGCAGGAAGTTCAGCGCCAGCCAGAGCAGCCGGGTGCGCGACTGGAACCGGCTGATGAAAGTGATGCCGAAGGCCACCATCGGCAACACCAGCAAGGCGGAGATGATGTAACCGAGCCAGGGCGGAATGCCGAGGCACAGCGCGAACATCCCCGTCAGGATTGACGCCTCGATGGCGAAGAAAATGAAGGTGAAGGAGGCATAGATCAGCGAGGTGACGGTCGAGCCAAGATAGCCGAAGCCGGCGCCGCGGGTCAGCAGATCAATATCCACCCCGACCCGTGCTGCCACGGCGGCAATTGGCCCGGCGGTCAGCGCGATCAGCAGGCCGCCGAGCAGGATCGCTGGCATCGCGTTGGCGAAGCCGTAGCGCAAGGTGATGGCGCCGCCGATGGCCTCGAGCGCCAGAAAAGCGGTGGCGCCGAAGGCGGTATCGGCGACCCGCGCTGCTGAGAATTTGCGCGCGCCGGTCGCGGTGAAGCGCAGCGCGTAATCTTCCATCGTCTCGTTCGCCACGAACTGGCTGTACGAACGGCGCGGCGCGGTGATGCGTTGACGCAGGGCCAAACGGCTTTGCCTCCTCATGAATTCGTCCCTGAACCCGGCCCGCTGGTTTATTGCCATTGTTCATCGCCCGCGAAAGCGCGCAGGCCTATACGCGGAACCCCGTATTCTGCGCGGCCCGCTATTTCCCGACCCTGCACGCAACGATGCACGCGCGCAACAGGAGACTTCCATGCCGGACACGCTGATCAAGGTCGATCTCGAAGCCTCGCCTTACGACAACGAGATGATCCATAATCGCTGGCACCCGGACATCCCGATGGCGGCCACGGTGAAGCCCGGCGATGACTTTATCCTGCAATGCCATGACTGGACCGGTGGCTTCATCAAGAACAATGAGGACGCCGCCGATGTGCGCGATATCGACCTCACCACCGTGCATTTCCTCTCCGGCCCCATCGGCGTGGAGGGCGCCGAGCCGGGCGACCTGCTGGTGGTCGATATCCTCGATATCGGCACGCTGCCCGGTTATGAATGGGGGTTCAACGGGTTTTTCTCGAAGAAGAACGGCGGCGGCTTTCTGACGGATCATTTCCCGCAAGCGCAGAAATCGATCTGGGATATCAAGGGCATGTTCACCGCCTCCCGCCATGTGCCCGGCGTCCGTTTCGCTGGCCTTGTGCATCCCGGCCTGATCGGCTGCATGCCCGACCCCGCCATGCTGGAAACCTGGAATGCGCGCGAGGCCGGGCTGATCGCCACCAATCCCACCCGCAACCCGCCGCTGGCCAATGCGCCATTTCCCGCCACCGCGCATATGGGCAAATTGAAAGGCGAGGCGAAGGATGCCGCCGCGGCGACTGGCGCCCGCACCGTGCCGCCGCGCGAGCATGGCGGCAATTGCGACATCAAGGACCTCTCGCGCGGCGCGCGGGTTTATTTCCCGGTCTATGTGAAAGGCGCGGGCCTTTCGGTGGGCGATCTGCATTTCAGCCAAGGCGATGGCGAAATCACCTTCTGCGGCGCCATTGAAATGCCCGGTTTCATCCATTTGGGCATCCACTCGCTGATCAAGGGCGGCATGACAAAATACGGCATCAAGAACCCGATCTTCAAGCCCAGCCCGATCAAGCCGGATTACAACGATTTCCTGATCTTCGAGGGTATCTCGGTCGATGAGCATGGCGGCCAGCATTATCTCGACGTTTTCGTCGCCTACCAGCAGGCCTGCCTGAACGCCATCAATTATTTGAAGAAATTCGGCTATTCCGGCGCCCAGGCCTATGCGATTCTCGGCACGGCGCCGGTGCAAGGCCATATTTCCGGCGTCGTCGATATCCCCAACGCCTGCGCAACGCTGTATCTGCCAACCGGGATTTTCGATTTCGACATCAATCCAAGCGCCTCTGGCCCGATGCAGCGCGATATGGCAGGCTCGGACGTATTGCTGGCGCCTGATCTCTAGCGAGGGACCAAATGCCGTTATACGAATATGACTGCGTTTCCTGCGGTGATTTCACGGCCTTCGCGCCGTTGTCACGCTATGACCAGTCAGCGCCTTGCCCCGATTGCGGCGAGGACGCGCCGCGCGCCGGCTTGTCAGTGCCGATGCTTGCGGGCACGGACGCCTCCCGCTTCAAGGCTCATGCGGTCAACGAGAAAAGCGCTCATGCGCCGGATACCAGCGCGCGGACAGGCCGGCATCCATTGGGGTGCGGCTGCTGCAAACCTAGTACCGCAGCCAGCGGCGCGGCGAAATCCTTTCCTGGCGCAAGGCCATGGATGATCGGCCATTGAACATCCTCAACAGGGCATCATCCGTCTGGGCTTACGCCTGCGCGGCCACGAAACGGTCCTGGATCGGCTTTATCAATCCGGCCCGCTCCGCGCCCGCCTGCCGCGGCGCGAGCCCGGCGCCTGGACCAGCGCCATCCTGCTCAACACCGCCGGCGGCGTGGTGGCGGGCGACCATTTGGATGTCGCGGTGACAGCGGGCGAGGGCACCGCCTGCACGATCGCCACCCAAAGCGCCGAGCGGCTTTATCGCGCTTTGCCGGTGGCACCGCCTGCCCGGATCGATACAACCTTCACGATAGCGGCAGGCGCAACCGCCGAGTATCTGCCGCAGGAAACCATCATTTTCGACAATGCCGCGATGACCAGGCGCTTGACCCTCAACATGGCGGCGGATGCGTCATTTCTGGGCGTGGAATCCTTGATCTTTGGCCGCGCCGCGATGGGCGAGGACGTGCATTACGCGCGGATCAGTGACACCATCACCCTCCGCCGCGACGGCAAGCTGGTATTCCGCGACGCGCTGCGCCTGCCGGAGCGCGTCGCGGAAGCTTTGAACCGCCCCGCCATCGGCAACGGCGCCCGCGCGCTGGCGACGATTTTGCTTGCGGGCAGGGATGCGGAACAGCGAATCGACATCGTGCGCGGCGTGCTTGGCGACGTGGAAGCAGGGGCCAGCGCCTGGAACGGGATGCTGCTGGTGCGGGTGCTCGCGGCTAACGGAGCAATGCTGCGCAGGTTCGTGACGGCGGTGCTGGCGGTATTGCGCGATGGGCGCGCTTTGCCAAGGGTATGGTCTTGTTAAACTGATAAAAGTTCTTTGGTTCTTTCTTTCAAGAAAGAACTGCTTTTTTGTAAAAAAGGCTACGCGCCGCGGCAGCAAAAAATTTTTGAGTTTAGGAAAGGCTTGGATGAACCTGTCGCCGCGCGAGAAGGACAAATTGCTGGTTGCCATGGCGGCTATCGTCGCGCGGCGGCGGCTGGAGCGTGGGGTGAGGCTGAATTACCCCGAAGCCATCGCGCTGATCAGCGATTTCGTGGTGGAAGGCGCGCGGGATGGGCTGAGTGTCGCCATGCTGATGGAGCAGGGGGCGCATGTGATCACCCGCGATCAGGTGATGGAGGGGATCGCCGAGATGATCGCCGATGTGCAAATCGAGGCAACCTTTCCCGATGGGACAAAGCTGGTCACTGTCCACGAGCCTATCCGGTGAGGATTACTCGATGATTCCGGGTGAAATCATCTGCGCCGAAGGCGACATCATCCTGAATGAAGGAATCGAGCCGCTAACACTGTTGGTCGCCAATAGCGGCGACCGGCCTATCCAGGTAGGCAGCCATTATCATTTCGCCGAAACCAACAAGGCGCTGGATTTCGACCGCGGCGTGGCGCGCGGAACGCGGCTCGATATTGCCGCCGGCACCGCGATTCGGTTCGAGCCGGGACAGACGCGCGAGGTGACGCTGATCCCCTTGCGCGGCGACCGGATCGTATTCGGGTTTCGCGGCCTGACCATGGGTCCCCTGGACTAGATGGCGCGCATCAGCCGCAGCGCCTATGCCGATATGTTCGGTCCGACCACCGGCGACCGCGTGCGCCTCGCCGACACCGAATTGTTCGCCGAGGTGGAGCGTGATTTCACCATTCATGGCGAGGAGGTGAAGTTCGGCGGCGGCAAAGTTATTCGGGACGGCATGGGCCAATCGCAGCGGAGCCAGGCCGAGGGCACCGCCGATACCGTCATCACCAATGCGCTGATCGTCGATCATTGGGGGATCGTCAAGGCGGATATCGGCCTCAGCAATGGCCGGATTTCTGGCATCGGCAAGGCGGGCAACCCGGATATCCAGGACAGTGTCACCATCATCATCGGGCCGGGCACCGAGATCATCGCCGGCGAGGGCAAGATCATCACCGCCGGCGGAATCGACGCGCATATCCATTTCATCTGTCCGCAGCAAGTGGAGGAGGCTTTGGCTTCCGGCATCACCACCATGCTTGGCGGCGGCACCGGACCGGCTACCGGCACCAAAGCGACCACCTGCACGCCGGGGCCTTTTCATCTCGCCCGCATGATCGAGGCTGCCGAAGGCCTGCCGGTTAATCTCGGCTTCGCCGGCAAGGGCAATGCTTCGCAGCCTGCGGCATTGGAGGAGATGATCCGCGCTGGCGCCTGTTGCCTGAAACTGCACGAGGATTGGGGCACTACGCCTGCCGCCATCGATTGCTGCCTGAGCGTGGCCGATGCCTTCGACGTGCAGGTGATGCTGCATTCCGACACTTTGAACGAAAGCGGCTTCGTCGAGGACACCATCGAAGCTTTCAAGAATCGTACCATCCACGCCTTCCACACCGAAGGCGCCGGCGGCGGCCATGCGCCGGACATCATCAAGCTGGCCGGCATCGCTAACGTGCTGCCCAGTTCCACTAACCCGACGCGGCCCTTCACCGTGAACACGCTGGACGAGCATCTCGATATGCTGATGGTGTGCCACCATCTTGATCCCTCGATTCCGGAGGATCTGGCCTTCGCCGAAAGCCGCATCAGGCGCGAGACCATCGCCGCCGAGGACATATTGCACGATCTCGGCGCGCTTTCGATGATGTCTTCCGACAGCCAGGCGATGGGCAGGGTCGGCGAGGTGATTATCCGCACCTGGCAGACCGCGCATAAGATGAAAACGCAGCGCGGTGTGCTTCCCGGCGACGGCCGCGCCGATAACGCGCGGATCAAGCGCTATATCGCCAAATACACGATTAACCCGGCCATTGCGCAGGGGCTTTCGCGCGAGATCGGCTCGGTGGAGGTGGGAAAACTCGCCGATTTGGTGGTCTGGTCGCCAGCTTTTTTTGGGGTCAAGCCCGATCTGGTGGTCAAGGGCGGTTCCATCGTGATGGCGATGATGGGCGATCCCAACGCCTCCATCCCGACGCCGCAGCCGGTGCATGCCCGCCCGATGTTCGGTGCCTATGGCCGGGCGATTGGTTCCACTTGCATCACCTTCGTCTCGCAGGCGGCGCTGGATGACGGTATCGGGACGCGGCTCAGGCTAGGCCGTATGTTAGCGCCTGTCGTTAATACTCGCTCCATTATGAAAAAAGACATGATCCATAATGACGCGCTGCCGGCAATCGAGGTTGATCCAGAAACCTATGAGGTGCGCGCCGATGGCGCGTTGCTGACTTGCGAACCGGCAGCGTCGTTGCCGATGACACAGCGTTATTTTCTCTTTTAATGCGCGCCATGCGGATTTTACCTGCCGGAAGCTGGGACGCGGCACAGGACGCCGTGACCCTCGATTACGACCGCCGCCGCCGCCGCCGCATCATGCTGCGCGCCGATAGCGGCATGGAGTGCCTGCTCGATCTCAAGGAAACTGCGCATCTGCGCGACGGTGACGGGTTGCTTTGCGAGGATGGCGCGATCATCCGGGTTATCGCCGCGCCTGAACCGTTAGCGGAAATCACCGCCGATCCTCCATTGCTGATCCGCCTCGCCTGGCATCTCGGCAACCGGCACCTCGAAGTCGCGTTCGCCGGCGCCAGCTTACGTATCCGCGCCGATCATGTGATTGAGGCGATGGTGGCGGGGCTAGGCGGCAATGTGGCGCATCTACAAGCGCCCTTCGATCCCGAACCCGGCGCCTATACCCATGACTGAACAGCTTTTGCGCCTGCTGACTTGGCTGTCGCCCGCTTTTCCTACGGGCGGGTTCGCTTATTCCCACGGGCTTGAATGGGCGGTCGAGGCCGGCGATGTCCGCGACGCGGCAACGCTGACGGATTGGCTCGATGACCTGCTGCGCCATGGCGCGGGACGCAATGACGCCATCCTGCTTCGCCAGGCTTATCAGGCCGATGCTGCAGGGCTTGATGAACTTGCGGAGTTCGCCGCCGCCTGCGCGCCATCGCGGGAAATCGCGGCGGAAACACTTGGCCAAGGCAGCGCCTTTATCATCGCGGCCTCACCCTGGGCGCCGCAGCATCGCCTGCCATCCTCCGTCGCCTATCCGGTTGCGGTGGGCGCCTTGGCGGCATTGCATCGTATTGGCGAGGATGCGGCGGTGACGGCGTATCTGCACGGTTTCATCGCCAATCTGATCTCCGCCGAGGTGCGGCTGATCCCGCTTGGCCAAACCGTCGGGCTGGAGGTGCAGAAAGCCATGGAGGCTGCCATTCTCGAAGTCACCGCGGCAACCAAATATGCTCAACTTGAGGACATCGGAGGCTGCTGCCTGCGCGCCGACCTTGCCGCCATGCGCCACGAAACCCAGTACACGAGGCTGTTTCGCTCATGACAGGCAATGGGCCCTTGCGCCTCGGCATTGGCGGGCCGGTCGGTTCCGGCAAGACCGCGCTGATGGACGCGCTCTGCCGGCAGTTTCGCGACCGCTTTGAGATCGCCGCGATCACCAATGATATCTACACCAAGGAGGACGCCGAGTTCCTCACCCGCGCCGGGTCGCTGCCGCCTGAGCGCATCATGGGCATCGAAACCGGCGGCTGCCCGCACACCGCGATCCGCGAGGACGCCAGCGCCAACCTCGCCGGCGTCGCGGAACTAACGCGGCGTTTCCCGTCCCTCGACCTGATCCTGATCGAATCGGGCGGCGACAACCTTGCCGCTACCTTCAGCCCGGAACTGGCGGACATCACAATTTACGTCATCGACGTCTCAGCGGGGGATAAAATCCCCCGCAAGGGTGGGCCGGGGATCACCCGCAGCGATTTGCTGGTGATCAACAAGACCGATCTGGCGCCGATGGTGGGTGCTGATCTGTCGGTGATGGACCGCGACGCCAAGCGGATGCGTGGCGCGCGGCCCTTTGTGTTCGCCAATATCCGGGCAGGGCAGGGGGTTGCGGACATTGCCGCGTTTGTCACTCAGTCAGGCGGTTTTGCGACCTGATAACCGCGGCTGCTTCACGGACGAGGCCAGCCCTGCGCTGTGGATGAGTAGCAATTACCGGCATGAAGCTCGCTTGCGATCTCCGTTACTCTTGCTTCCGCAGCACAGCTTTTTTTACAAAAGCATCAATACTGCTTGTACGGTAAAAACTTGCCGCTCATCGTCAGCCTTACCCGGTCGCCTTTTTGGTCGGGCTGGCGTTCCATCGTCATGTCGAAGTCGATGGCGCTCATGATACCGTCGCCGAATTCCTCATGGATCAGCTCTTTCCAGGTGGTGCCATAGACGGCGATCAATTCGTAGAAGCGGTAGATTAGTGGGTCGGTCGGCACGGCTGTCGGCAGGCAGCCGCGATAAGGCGCCTCCGTCAGCAGCGCCGTTTCCTCCGCGTCTAGGCCGAACAAAGCCGCCGCCTTGTCGGCGATTTCGGCGCTCATTGACATTTGGCCGAGCAAGGCGGCGCAGGTCCAGACCGGGGCGTGGCCGAGCTTGGCCGCGACATCCTCCCAAGTCAGTCCCTTGGACTTCTTGAGTTTCAGTATCTTGCGGCCTAGCGCCGTCTTTTCATCGTTCATCGAAGCAAGATCCTATTCAGCGGCCTGCGCGGCGGCGGCCTGCACGGCGGCGTGTTCAAAGGGTAGCCCACTTTCGATAGGCAGCGCCGGGTCGCGGCTCCATTCGTTCCAGGAGCCGAAATAGATCGCGCAATCAATGATGCCGGCTTCCGCCAACGCCACGAAACTGTTGGAGGCGCGGGCGCCCTTGAAGCAGTAGATATATACCTTATCGCCCGGCTTGATGCCGACAGTGGCGCATTCAGCTAAGATCTCGTTTCTCGATTTCAGCATCGGGCCGGTGGCTGTCGGTTTCATCAGCCGATACCATTCGATCCAGCGGGCGCCAGGGATGCGTCCCTTGCGCGGGCAGAAGTCTGGCCCATAGGGGGAAGAGCTTTCGGCGATCCATTCATCGACATCCCGCACATCCAGCATGGCGATGGCGGGATCGTTAAGCGCCGCCTCAACATCGTCGCGCGTCAGCATTAGTGACTTGCCGGCATCGGTGATCGGAAAGGATTTTGGTTTAGGATCGGCTGCTTCGGTGGAGCAAGGCAGGCCGGCGGCGGTCCAAGCGTTGATCCCGCCATGCAGGATCTTGGCTTTCGGATAGCCGAGATATTTCAGCAGAAAATAGCCGCGGCAGGATTGGCCGAAACCCGAGGCCATGGATTGTTCATAAAGTATGGCGGTTTCCGCGCCGGACAGGCCGGCGGCGCCGAAGGCGGCAGCGAATTTCTCGCGCAGTTCGGCCATGCCTTCCGGCGTCGAGGTGGCAAGATAGGTGAAGATGTCGTGCAGGTTGACAGCGCCGGGAATATGCCCTGCGGCAAAGGCGGCGGGCGCCCTGGTATCGATCACCACAATATCCGCTTGATGCATTAACTTGGAAAGCGGTTCGGGGCTTATCAACACGGTTTCAGTCATTGGAATGTCTCCTTGTTATAGCGGATTTGGGTTGCGTAGGCTCTAACAAGCGCCCGGTCGTGATGCCATGCTACGATGATGCTTCACTGGGATGACGCTTCATTGGGATGATGCTTCACTGGGCGGGCAGGCGGAGCGTTAGTCCATCCAGCGCGTCGGTCAGCCTGATCTGGCAGCCAAGGCGCGACGTGGCGGCGAGGTTGAACAGCGTATCGAGCGTCGCTTCCTCGTCCTCTTCCGGCGGATCGAGGCGGTTGGCCCATTCGGGATCAACGATGACATGGCAAGTGGCGCAGGCCATCGAGCCATTGCACTCGCCGATCACTGGCAGGCCGGCGGCGCGGGCGATCTGCATGACGCTTTCATCCTGCCGCGCGCGCAGCCGGTGTTCGACGCCAGAAAGATCGCGGATCAACACCAGCGGCATGATCTAACAGCTTTCCATCGCTGCAAGCTCCTGGCGCAGATGGCGGATTGAAGGCGTGATGATGGCGACGAACCAGGCTTCGCGGATGCGCCGATGCACGGCCGAGCCTTCCAGGTAACCCCGCGCCCCCCAATGCAGCGCCGCGGATTGCGTGGCGGCCAAGGTGAGTTCAGAGACATCGAGCCGGGCCTGCAACACCAGGCGCAGGTAGCCGGGCGATTGCTCTACTGGAGTGGCGGCAAGCGCTCTAATCCGCGCGCGCAGCGTTGACGCCTGTTTGGTTGCCAATTCAGCGCTGAGCGGCAGATGAGTATTGCAGTGGCCTTGCGCCGCGTCGGCTTCCCGCATCAACTCGATCGCCGCCTCGATCACGCCGAGGCCCATGCCGGTTTGCAGCAGGGTGAAACCGGGGCGGATGCGTCGGGCCATGTCGCCCAACGGATCGGCGAGGAGGTCCTGGTCGGCAATGAAGGCGCGGCGGAACAGGACCGCATAGGTGCCGGTGCCTTCGAGCGCCACGAAATGCGCGTTCTGCTTGATCGAGACGCCAGCTTGGCCGATTTGCGCCATCGCCATGACGCGATGCGCCGGAGCGTCAGCATCCTCGAAAACCATGCCGAACCAGTGGCCGTCACCGAGATTGGAAACCCAGGGCAGGATGCCAGAGACAAGATAGCCGCCAGCCACTTTATGGCCGCGCAGCTTGAACGCCTCGGTGCCCGCCATCGCCTTCATCGGGTTAGACAAGCCGGTGCCGGCGAAGCTCAGCCCGCCGGCGATCTCCGGCTGCAGCCGGGTGCGCAGGCCGGCATTCTCCGTCTGCTCCAGATACCAGCCAGCGCTGTCCTGGCACCAGACGCAGAATCCGCTCGACATGCATTCAGTTGAGACCAGCGCCATGACCTCGATAGCATCCGCGAGCGATGCCTTTCCAAGCGCGCTATGCACGGCCAGATGCAGGCCGAAGGCGCCGGCCTCGCCCAAGGCGCGCAATTGCGCCGCCGGGTAAACGCCGTCGCGGTCGATGGCGGCCGCCAGGGGCGCCAGGGCCCGCGCCTCGACGGCGATAGCGTCCATCCCGCGATCGCTTTTAATTGGCTGCTGTCTAGCAAGGCTGACGCCGCCGTCCATCTCAGCCTGCCTTCACATCGACGGCGACCGGCTTGCTGAAGGTGTTGGCCACCGGTGACCATTTCGTCGCATGGGCGATCAACCCATCGATCTCCGCTTGTGGCGCATCGGCGTCGAGATGCACCTTCACGCGCACCGCGTCAAAACCGACTGGCTTTGGCGAGACATCGCCAGCGCCCCAGACCGCGGTGATGTTGATATCGGCTTCAAGTTCGAGTTCCAGCGAACGGATGGCGATGTTGCGCGCTATAGCATTGGCGTGGATGCCGACGGCGAGGCAGGAGCCGAGCGCCGCGAGCGAGGCCTCGGAAGGATTGGGCGCCGTGTCATCGCCAAGCAGGGCCGGCGGCTCATCGACAACATAAGGCGGCAGGTTGCGAATCATGTTGAGATGCCGGAACCGGCCCTCCGCAATGGTGCGGCATTTCAAGGTTTTCACCGCTTTCGGGTCGGCCTTGCCTTTTTCGATCAGCGCGCCGAGGCCGGAGCGGTCGATTGGTTCCAGGCAGGGAATCATCGCGGTAGGAGCGGACTGGCTCATCTTGATCCTCTAATATATTTTAGACAGAACGTTCTGTCTGATATACACCAGCAATTTCCGTGCCAAACTGGTTTGCATCTTTCGCTTAACGCGAGCCTGATGTTTTTTGCGTTTTTTTTGCGGAAACTCACTTAATACTGTTAATATTGTGCGCCGTCCTACGCCTTATGGTTCATCGCCTCTAAAATATCGGTCTATTTTTTAATCATATGCATCAAGGATTTATTAATAAATGGGCAAAAATGCAATGAACCTTGCAACAAAACAGGCAGAAACATCGGCGACTTCGCCACAAGCCCGAATTCTTGACGTCGCTCGTAAGTTGTTTTGCCGCGATGGCATCCATGCCACCGGCATTGACCGGATTTTGAGCGAGGCTGGCGCTTCAAAGATGACGCTCTATGCCCGCTTTGGCTCGAAGGAAGCCTTGCTGCGCGCGGTGTTGCAGGAGGAGGGCGCCGATTGGAGGAACAGGCTCTTCGCTGCTATCGAAGCCGCCGGCGCTGATCCCGCGGTGCAGCTCCGGGCGATCATTCCAGCGCTCGGCGCCTGGTTCAGCAGCGGCCGGTTTTATGGCTGCGCCTTCATGAATGCTGTCGCCGAACATCCAAAGGATGAGCCTTGGCTGCGCACCCTGGCAGCCGAGCATCATCGCCAGATTCTTGGCTATCTCGGCGGCCTCGCGGCGGCTGCGGGGCATCGCGAGCCGCAAGTGCTGGCGCGGCAGATTTTGCTGCTGATCGATGGCGCGATCGCGGCGCTGATGGTCAGCGGCGACGCTACCGTGCTCGACATCGCGTCGCGAAACCTCGATGCCGTTCTCGCCGCCGCCATTTCGTCGCCCGTCTCGTCGCCCGTCTCGTTGCCGGTGGTGAATGGGTAAACCTGCCTTGCCTGACATCGGTGAAGCGCGCTACCGGATGAAGCGCATGCAAAGCTCGGAGGATTCATCTTGCGTCATGTCCTGCTGCTGACAACTGCTTTCTCATTCGCGACGCTGGCCGGATTTACGGGCGAGGCCGCCGCCGAAGCGCCGTTCAGTCTGGATGCCACGCCAGGCGCGCTGCCCAAGACGGTGGTGCCAGAAGCCTACCGGATCGCCATCATCCCCGATCTGAAAAAGCTTAGCTTGACGGGTCAGGAATCGGTGGCGGTCACCGTGCGCCAGCCGGTGCGCAGCATCACGCTGAACCAGGCAGGGCTCAGGCTGTCGAAGGCGACGCTGGATGGCGTCAAAGCAAGCATCGCCGAGGATAACAAGGCGCAGACCGCGACTTTGAGCTTCGCCAAGGACATCGCCGCCGGCAAGCATCGTCTCCGCATCGATTATAGCGGCCCGATCCCAGAGACGCCCAACGGCATTTACTACGACGACTACAAAACCCCGGACGGCCGCGCGCATCGCATGCTGGTGACGCAGTTTGAGGTGGCGGATGCGCGGCGGATGTTTCCCGGCTGGGACGAGCCAGTGTTCAAGGCGACGTTTCAGCTTACCGCGACGTTGCCGCGGCGCGATGCCGCGATCTCCAACATGCCGGTCGTCTCCACCGCGCCGGTCGGCCAGGACGAAAAGCGGGTGACGTTCGGCACGACGCCGCGCATGTCAACCTATTTACTGGCCCTGGTCGCCGGCGATCTGTCGGCGGTGCGCGGCAAGGCCGGCGCTGTCGATGTTAATGTCTGGGCGCCGGCTGGCGAGCAGGAGCAGGGCAGATACGCGTTGAAGGCGGCGACCGAGTTGCTGCCCTATTACGAGAATTATTTCGGCTATGCTTATCCGCTGCCGAAACTCGACCTGATCGCAATTCCCGGCAATTACGAAGCGGGCGCCATGGAGAATTGGGGGGCGATTACCTTCATCGATAATTCGTTGCTGTTCAATCCTGGCGTCTCCTCGCCCCGCACCCGCGAAGAGATTTTTCTTACTGTCAGCCATGAGATGTCGCATCAGTGGACGGGCGATCTGGTGACCATGGCCTGGTGGAACGATATCTGGCTGAATGAAGGCTTCGCCACCTGGATGGATGTCAAGGCGACCAATCATTTCAACCCAAATTGGCAGATGTGGCCGCGCCAGCAAAAGCCGCGCGGCTTTGTCATGGCGCAGGATGCGCTGGCGACCACCCATCCGGTGCAGGTGCCGATCCATACCATCAGCGAGGCTAATGCCGCGTTCGACAGCATCAGCTATATCAAGGGCGGCGCGATCATCCGCATGATCGAGGATTGGCTCGGTCATCGCGCCTTCCGCGCCGGCATGCGCGATTACATCAAGGCGCATGCCTATGGCAGCACCACCAGCGCCGATCTCTGGACGGCGTTGGCCGGCGCTTCGCACAAGGATGTGGCGAAAGTTGCCGGCACTTTCACCGAGCAGAAGGGCTTCCCGCTGGTCGAGGTGGCGCGCCGCTGCGCCGGCGGCGAGACCCGGCTCACTCTGACGCAGACGCGCTTCACCATCAACGACCCGAACGCTAAAAAGCTGACCTGGCAGATTCCCGTGACGGTTGGCGGCCCTGGCGTTGCGGCGCAAAAGACGCTGCTGGGCGCGCAGCCCTTGGTTCTGCGGTTTGCCGGCTGCAATGGCATTGAAAAAGTCAATCTTGGCGAAGGCGGCTATTACCGCACCGAATATGACGCGGCGTCGCTGGCAGCTTTGACCCGTGGCTTCGCGAAGTTGCAGCCGGTCGATCAGGCCAATCTGTTGGGCGATCAATACGCCTTGTTCGCCGCGGGCCGGGCGCCGCTGGGCGGTTACCTCGACCTGGTTGCGGCGCTGTCTCACGCTGATGAACAAAACATTGCAGTGTGGGAAAACACGATCCATCATCTCGAAGCTCTCGACCTTCTGGAGCGTGGCGCGCCGTCACGCCCGGCATTCCGGAAATTTGCCCTTGGCGTGCTGTCGCCGGAGCTGGCGCGGCTGGGCTGGGCGCCGAAGCCGCATGAATCCTTCCTGGATGCGCTGCTGCGACCCGAGGTCATTCTCGCTTTGGGCCGGTTTGGCGACCAGCAGGTGATCGACCATGCGGAACGGCTTTTCGCGGCATCGCGGCAAGATCAATCGGCGTTGAGCCCCAGCCTTGTTGGCGCTGTGACGATGATTGTGGGGATGCATGCAAACCAAAAAACTTGGGACGAGCTGCGCGGCATGGGGGAAAAAGCCTCGGATACCGAGCAGAAGTTGCGCTATTTCGACGCGATGGCAGCGGCGCGGAAGCCGAAGCTGATCGCCCAATCGGTTGCCTTCGCGACATCAGGCCAGGTGCCGAATGGCCGCATCGTCGAGTATATCGGCGGGGTTGCCCGGCATAGCGATGATCCCAAGGCCGTTTGGCATTTGGTGCAGCCGGATCAGGCGCCGATACGCGCTAAGCTGGCGCCTTGGTCGCAGACTTATCTGCTGCCGTCGATCGCCTATTCCTCGACAGACCCGGCGCTTGCCCAGGCGCTGCTGGCTGACCCCTCGAGCAAGGAATCGGCCGGCGCGCGGATTGAAGCAGCGAAGGCGGCAAATTTGATTGATACTGAGGCGAAGCTGAAACAGCGCGCCCAGCCGGCCATCGCGACCTGGCTGAAAGGGCGTTAGGTCAAGGGGGGCAAATCGATCCAGGAGAGATGGCCGCCTTTGCCGGCGCCGGTATCGAGGAAAATTGCCCTGCCGCCATTCCTGCCATGCAGCGTCAGCGGGCGGCCATCGGCGCTGCGCCGGTCATGGCCGCAATAGACTGTCATGCCGTCAGGGATGCTGTTGACCCAGGCAAGTGAACGTTCAGGTTTGCCGCTGCCGGTCACCCGCCCGGTTGGCTGGCCGTAGAGCGCCCTTGCTAGCAAGGCGTTCGCACGGCCCTGGGGGAATGGCGGCGAAGGCTCGGTCAGCATGCCGGGATGAAAGCCGCCATGAACGAAAAACAGCGGGACGGCGGCAAGCCAGCCAGGGGCACGCTGCGCCTCGTCCCGTAGCCTCGCCTTCAACTCAGGCTCCAGAATTTTTATCGTTGCGCGCATGGCGGGCGAGAGCTGCACCTTGTCGCCGCGCAAGGCGCGCGCCAGCTTGAAATCGTGGTTGCCGAGCAGGAATAGTCCCTTGCGCTGGTCCATCAGCCTGAACATGATGCGGAGAGCGCCCGGCGTATCCGGCCCGTCATCCACCAGATCGCCGAGTTGGATGACGAACCGGTCGGTCGCGGCGGCGGCCGCGAAACCCTTGGCGTCGCCATGGACATCGCCTACCACGCGAAGCGGAAGATTGGTTGGGATCATTGCCTGCATGCATCACCTCGGCGCGCAGGCTGCCGATTGCGTGTCGTGATGTCCAGCCAGGGCGGAAATCAGGCCAGCCAATCCTTATGATGCAGGGCGATTGATCAGAACCTGGGTCACATCCGTCCAGCCAGCGCGAAATCCGGCCTCGCAATATGCAAGATAATATTCCCATAGGCGCTTGAAGCGCCCATCATACTGATCGTTAAGCTGAGCGATCAACGGCCAGTTGGCTTGAAACGCCGACTGCCAGCGCGCCAACGTATCGGCGTAATCGCGGCCAAAGCGAAAGCTTTCCTCTAGCCGTAGTTCCGCCTTCTCGATTTCATCGGCCAGCCTGGATGGCGATGGCAGCATGCCGCCAGGGAATATGTAACGCTGGATGAAATCGGCGCTGCTTCGATATTGTTCGAAGTAACGGTCGGCGATGGTGATGACCTGCACGGCGGCCAAACCGCCGGGAACCAAGCGGTCCCGCACGGCGGTGAAATAGCCTGGCCAATAATCCTCGCCCACCGCTTCAAACATCTCGATAGAGGCGATGCGATCAAAGCAACCGCTAACATCGCGGTAATCCTGCAGGCGCAGCGTCACCTGGTGGGCCAAGCCGGCATGCACGATCCGCGTGCGCGCGAATTCGAGCTGCGCGCGGGACAAGGTGACGCCGGTGACATGCACGCCATAGTCGCGCGCCGCGATTTCCGCGAAGCTTCCCCAGCCGCAGCCGATTTCAAGGACACGCATTCCCGGTTTCAGATCAAGTATTTTGCAAAGCCGGTGAATTTTTTGATGCTGCGCGGCTTGCAGACTAGAATTGCCATTCTCGAACAGCGCTGCAGAATAGGTCATGCTGCGGTCCAGCCAGTGCGCGTAGAAATCATTGCCAAGATCGTAATGCTCGGCGATGTTGCGCCGCGCCCCTTTGCGCGTGTTGCGGCGAAGCTTGTGCGCGATCACGGCGGCAAGGCGCGGCCAAATTTTGCCGCGCAGAATCTTTTCCCAGGCCGCTTCATTTTCGGGCCCGAGGGATAGCATAGCAGCGAGATCAGGACTGTCCCAATCGCCATCGAGATAGGCTTCGGCAAGGCCTAGGCTGCCGCCAAGCACCATGCGGCGCACCATTCGCGGATTGCGCACCACCATTGTCGCTGAAGGGCCGGCTTCCGCGCCTTGGTAGTGATGGACGCTGCCATCGGGCATGACCAACTGCAAATGCCCCTTGCGCAAGAGGCGCGCGATTTGCAATCCAAGGCGCAGCCGCCTGTCGCGCGGCAATGCATGGCTGGCTGTGCTAAACGTAATGTCGCTCACGAAACGCTTCCTTTAACGATTTCGTCATGATGAAGTTTCAAATTATTGTGGAACTTGACGCCGCTGAGGAAAAGGCAAAGCGCCTGCCAATGGATGGCTAAAATGACCTTTAACATTACCAGCGGAATTGTTAGAATAAGTTTAAGCAAAGAGCGATCTGAAAATGGCGAGCCGGCAAGCTTCATCGTGACGGCGAGGCGCGTTACATCGGTGCGGTAGGCTATCGCGGCGGCGAGCCGATCAGGCCGCAAGCCGATGGTGAAATCATAACCGCCTTGCATGTCAAAAAATGGCGAAACATGCAGGCGCTTGGCAACTCTGTGGCGCGCCGGATTCTGCTCCGGCTGGCTCGGCGCTAGATACGTGATCTGGTCGCCAAAGGTGTTTTTTACTTGGTAAAGGATCGCTCCAAGTTGGCCATGTTTGTCGTAACAGAAGTAGAAGGATAGCGGATTGAACGCGTAGCCAAATATCCTTGGCATGGTGATCAAACGGAGCCGCGCGCTGAACGCTGAAAGCTCGTGGATGGCCAACGCCTGCTCGGCCCATGGCCGCAAGGGCGCGCCGTTGCGCGGACCATGATCGCGATCATGAAGCGAGATGATTCCGGCTTGGTTATGCCGGAACAGCCGGCTGCGCCGCGCCAGGCTGTCCAGGTCATCGAGATCGACAGCGAGCATCCAGAGCCGGTATTTGAACAGGCGGCGAGGCTGGCGCCTCAGGTGAACGACTTGTCCCGCGTAAAGAACGGGCGGTTCAACGATGCGCGTTGGTGATTTAGCGTGATTGCTCATGCCGCGATGCGCTGCCGGTGACGCCAAGGGATTTCGGCGCCAAGCGCCTCGGCAATGCTAACGGAAGCGGCGATGCCGTCCTCATGAAAGCCCCAGCCGGTCCAGGCGCCGGTGTACCAAATTCGGTCCTTGCCCTGGATTGACGGGAGGGTTTGCTGCGCTTTTATCGCCCCGGCATCGAATTGTGGATGCGCGTAGCTGCGTGTTGCCAGCACAGTTGCAGGGTCGGGAGGGATTTCCGGATTGAGCGTTACCAATAAAGGCGTTGACGTCTCCAGGCTTTGCAGCTTGTTCATCCAATAGGTCAGGCTGATCTTTTGCTGAGGCGACGCCTGATCCGCCGCCAGATAATTCCAAGACGACCAGACGCTTCGCCGCCTCGGCATCAAATTCGCGTCGGTATGCAAGACAGCCAAATTTTCCTGGAACCTGATCGACGCGAGTAGTTTTTGTTCGGCGGTTGTTGGCGAAGCCAGTAGGGCCAGCGCCTCATCGGCGTGACAGGCAAAGATGATCTGGTCAAAATGTTCGGTGGCATGATTGTTGGTTACCAAGACGCTGTCTTCCGCCCGCTCGATGCGGGTCACCGCGGAAGCCAGCCTGATGCTATTCCCGATGACGTCCCGCACCCGCGAGACGTAATGGCGGGAGCCCCCTGTTATGGTGCGCCATTCTGGGCGGTTGGTAACCGAAAGCAGGCCATGGTTTTGAAAGAATCGAATAAAATGCCGGGCGGGAAATTCCCGCATCTCGGCAAGCGAGGCCGACCAGATGGCCGCGCCCATCGGCAAGATGTGGTCTTCGACAAATCCGGCGCTATAGCCTTTGCGGGATAGATATTCGCCCAAGCTCTCATCCGTCATGCCTTCTGAAGCGGGCGATTGAAGTAAGTTGGGCGCATCGCGGTTGAAACGTAGGATATCGCTGAGCATGCGAAGGAAGCGCGGGCTCGCGAGATTGCGCTTTTGCGCGAAAAGCTGCGGCAGCGTGCCGCCGCCATATTCAAGCGCCCCTTTGTCAATGGAAACGCTGAACGACATCTCGCTCGCTTGCGTCGCCACGCCAAGCGCCGCGAAAAAGCCGACGAGGTTTGGATAATTCCGCTCATTATAGACGATGAATCCGGTATCGACGCCGATTGCGTGGCCGTTTAGCGTGATCGTCTGGGTGTCGGCGTGACCGCCGAGGCGCGCTTGCGCTTCATAAAGCGTGATGTCGAACTTGTTGCGCAGTAGCCATGCCGCTGAAAGCCCGGCAATGCCGCCGCCGATAATGGCTATTTTGCATTTTTCAGTCACTGGAGTTGCGGCTTTCGGATAGCGGTGAGGGCGGCGAGAGCGCGGTTGCGGCCTGCCTGTAGATCGACGATGGGATGCGGATAGGTCTCGCCGAGAACCACGCCTGACTCTTTCAGCACGCGCGCCGGCGCCTGCCATGGCGCATGCAGATATTTGTTAGGGAGTTTTGACAGTTCCGGAACATAGCGGCGGACATAGTCTCCATGCGAATCGAATTTCTCGCCTTGCAAAACCGGGTTGAAAATTCGGAAATAGGGTGCGGCGTCGGCGCCGCAGCCTGCGACCCATTGCCAGGACACCGAGTTTGCTGCCAAATCGGCATCCACCAGCGTGTCCCAGAACCAGGCTTCGCCCTCCTGCCAGGGCAGCAGCAGATGCTTGATTAGGAAAGAGGCGGTGACCATGCGGATGCGGTTATGCATCCAGCCAATCTGCCAGAGCTGCCGCATGCCGGCATCGACGATGGGAATGCCGGTCATGCCGCGCTGCCAAGCCCGCAGATCATCCGGCGCCTCCCGCCAAGGCATCGCCGCGAATTGCTTGCGCAGCGGCTGGTCCGGCAGATCCGGATGATGCCAGAGCAGATAGGCGGAGAATTCATGCCAAATCAGCTCTTTCAAAAAAGTCGTGACGCCATTGCCGGGATGCCGCTCGCTGGCATCGGCGGCGTGCCATACTGTGTCGATGGCAAGCTCGCCCCAATGCAGATGCGGCGACAGCATTGAGGTGTTATGCGCGCCGGGCGCGTTGCGCCCAGTGTCATAATCATGCAGCGAATGCTTGACGAATTCCGCGAGCTGCCGCTTTGCCCCGGCCTCGCCTGGCGTCCATGTTTCGCGCAGTCCGCCTGCCCAGTCAGGGTGCTTCGGCAGCAAGCGCCAGTCCTCCAGCGAGTCGCTCTCAACTTTCGCGACCTTGGCGTATTTGTCAGGCGCCGCGATGGGCGGGCGCGGCGTGAATTTGTCGAAGCAGGCGCGAGAGAACGGCGTGTAGACGCCATAGGCGCCGCCAGATTTGGTGGTGATCTGTTCCGGCCCGAACATCAAGCTTGAGCGATGCCGGTGAAATTCGATGCCCGCCGCTTTCAAGGATTCCGCGACATCGCGATCCATGCCACGTAGCCATGGTTCGTGCGAACGGCTGGCATAGACCGAGGCCGCGCCGATCTCCTTCGCCAGGCGCGGAATGATGTCGCGCGCATTGCCGCGTTTTAGCACCAGCTGCGCGCCGCGCTCCTGGAGGTCCGCCTGAAGCGAAGCGAGGCTGTGATGCAGCCACCAGCACGATGCGCCGCCTTGCCGCCACTGTCCCGCCGCGGCGTCATCGAGCACGAAAACCGGCATAACCTGCCCCGCTTCGCATGCGGCGGCGAGGGCCGCATGATCGGCAAGGCGTAGATCGTTGCGAAACCACACAATATTTGTGCTCATACCGACTCCATTTCCTGATTAGACAGCAAAAAGGTAAACAACCGGTTAGCGCCGAGTAAAAACAAGCGCGCGCCGTGCGGAAATAACGCGCGCAACGGCTTTGCCGTGACGTCTAGGCCACCAGAATAGGCGCCGAGCGCGGGCAGCATGAGCCGGTGCTGATCGACCATGAAGCAGCGCCGGGAGATCAGTTTGCCCCGCGTTTCGATGCGCGCTTTGGGGTGGTAATGTCCGGAAAATTCGCCGTGATATCCTGATATCGGGTGAATCTGCGGCTCCGCGATATGGCGGAACTTGAAGCTTGCCTCTTCATACAAGCCGGTGGTGATCCCGGGCATTGCCGCTGACAGGAGCGGATCATGATTGCCCCTAATCCAGACGAATGCGACGCGCTCCATAAGCTGATCCAGAATCGCACGGTCTTGCACGCATAGGCGCTCGGCGCCGTCGCTATCGTGGAAGGAATCGCCGAGCGCGATTACGCGTTCGGGCGCGTAATGCTGAATAAGGCGCGACAGCATGTCGAGCGTGGCGCGGCTGTCATAGGGCGGCAACAGCGCGCCGCGCGCCGCATAAGACGAGCCTTTTTCGAGGTGCAAATCGGCGACGATCAACGTGCGGCGAACCGGCCAGAACGCCGCGCCGGCGGGATCGAGCAGCAGATGCTGGCCGGCGAACATCAGTGGAGAGGGGATCATAGCGCGCTCATCAGCACGGCGGCATCGACCGCGCCAGCCTCGCGCGGCGCGCCGGTGGCTTCGGCGATGATGGCTTCGGCCTCTTCCAGCAAGGCATCCTCCGAAGCGCCATGCTTGATCTGCTCGCGGCCGATCTCCAGCAGCACCGGCACGGCGAGCGGCGAGACGCGGGGCAAGGCCTTGTGGGTAATGCGGCCTTGCGCGCGGTTCAGCATCCCGGCGATTCGTCCGATATCGACCAGCCCATGCGCCGCATCGGCGCGGGTGGCGCGCAGCAGGATGTGGTTCGGCTCGTGCTTGCGCAGCACGTCATAGACGAGATCGGTGTTGATGACGACTTGCCTGCGGTTGCGTTCGCCTTCGGTGTGGGTGCGGTTGACCAGGCCCGCGATGATCGCGACGTTGCGGAAGCTGCGCTTTAACATTGAGCTTTCGGCCAGCCAGGCTTCCAGATCGTCGCCCAGCATGTCCTCCTCGAACAGGCCGGCGATGTCGCGCGGCTCGGCAGCCGACCAGCAGGCCAGCACGTAATCGGTGGCGACGAAGCCGAGCGGCTGGTCGCCGAAGCGCTCCATCCGGCGGGTGATCAACATGCCGAGCGACTGATGGGCGTGGCGGCCCTCGAAACAATAAGCGACAAGATACCAGCGGCCGCCGCGCGGGAAGGTCTCGACCAGCAGATCATCCGGTCCTGGCAGCGCCGAGCGCCGCTGTTGCAGTTGCAGCCATTCCCGCACGTCTTCGGGGAACAGATGCCAGCAGGATTGGTCATGCAGCATGGCGCGCACCTTGTCGGCTAGGTTGGTGGAGAGCGGCAGGCGGGCGCCGGCATAGGTGGGGACCCGTGGCGTGCCAGTGCCGCCTTCGGACGCGATCACCGTCATCTCGCGCAGGCCGAGGAATTTCAGCAGGCGCCCGGCGAACAGAAAGGTGTCGCCGGGGACCAGCATGGAAATGAAATATTCCTCGATCTCGCCAAGGGGAGGGCCGCCGCGGCGATTCGCGAGGCGCACCTTCAGCACTGGCGATTCGACAATGGTGCCGATATTCATGCGGAAATCGCGCGCCACCCGGTTGTTGCGGATGTGGATATTGCCTTCGGCGTCACGGAACAGCTTGCGGTAGCGTTCATAGACCGCGAGCGCGTAGCCGCCATCCTCGACGAAGCGCAGCACATCGTCGAAATCGGCGCGCGGCAGATCGGCGTAGGGCGCTGAGCGGGTGATTTCGGCGAACATGTTATCGGGATGGAAGGGCGCGGCGCAGGCGCAGCCGAGGATGTGCTGGGCCAGCACGTCGAGGCCGCCGGGGCGTGGCGGGTCGCCATCAAGTTTCCCCGAAGCCACTTCCAGCATTGCCGCTTCGCATTCCAGCACCTCAAAGCGGTTGGCGGGCACCAGCAGGGCGCTGGATGATTCATCGAGCCGGTGATTGGCGCGGCCCAGGCGCTGGGTGAGGCGGGAGGTGCCTTTCGGCGCGCCGACCTGGATCACCTGATCGACCCCCGCCCAGTCAATGCCGAGATCGAGCGAGCTGGTGGCGACCACGGCGCGCAGCGTGCCTGCCGCCATCGCCGCTTCGATGCGCCGGCGCTGGGTGATGTCGAGGCTGCCATGGTGCAGGCCGATGGCGAGGTTCGCCTCATTCGCGCGCCATAGCGCCTGGAACAGCAATTCCGATTGGGCGCGGGTATTGACGAAGACGATGGTCATTTTCGTTCGCGCGATCTGTTCCAGGATGGCGGGGGCGGCGGCGAGGCCCATATGACCGGCCCAGGGCATCCGGCCTGGGGCGATCAGCATTTTTACAGTTGGCGCGGCGCCAGGCTCGCCTTGGATCAGCCTTGTTTCACCGCCGCGGCCGTCGGGTGATACCCAGGCGCGGATCGCCTGCGGGTGCGCCACTGTGGCCGATAGGCCGATGCGGCGAGCGGCGGGCGCAAGAGAGGAAAGCCGCGCCATGCCGAGGGCGAGCTGGTCGCCGCGCTTGGTGCCGGCGAGGGCGTGCACCTCGTCGATGATGATGGCTTGCAAACTGGCGAACAGGTCTGGCGCGTCGTTTAGGGACAGCAGAAGCGCCAGGCTTTCCGGCGTGGTCAGCAGGATATGCGGCGGGCTGGCGCGCTGGCGGGCGCGGCGATTGGCGGGGGTGTCGCCGCTGCGGGTCTCGACTGTGATGGGCAGGTTCATGCCGGTGATTGGGGCGGTCAGGTTGCGGGCGATGTCGGTGGCCAGCGCCTTTAACGGGCTGACATAGAGCGTGTGCAGGCGGGGCGAGGGATCATCGGCGAGCGCAATCAGGCTGGGCAGGAAGCCCGCCAAGGTTTTGCCGCCGCCGGTGGGTGCGATCAGCAGCGCATGCTCGCCCGCTTGCGCTGCCCCCAGCATGGCGAGCTGGTGCGGCCTTGGCGCCCAGCCCTGTTGGGCAAACCAAGTTTCGAACAAGGGCGGCAACGCCTGAACAAGATGGGGCACCTGAACAGAATAAGAACTATGGCGTTTTGCGCAAGTTGCCGTCATATGGCCGCCATGCCGCCGCATCCTGAAACCTGGCTCCGCGTCACCGCCAAAGGCCTGTGCTGCGCGCCTGGCGATTTTTTCATCGACCCGATGCAGCCGGTGGATCGCGCGGTGATCACCCATGCCCATGCCGATCATGCGCGTCCTGGCCATGACAAGGTGCTGGCGAGCGCTGAGACTCTTGCCATCATGCGGGCCAGGATGGGCGACGAGCGGGCAGGCAATCATCAGCAGGCGCTGGCGCCGGGCGAGACGATCAGGCTTGGCGATGTCGATGTTTCACTGGTCCCCGCCGGGCATGTGCTCGGCTCTTGCCAGATCGTCATGGATTATCAAGGTAGCCGGGCGGTGGTTTCCGGCGATTATAAGCGCCGGGCCGATCCGACTTGCGCGCCGTTCGTGCCGGTGCCTTGTGATGTCTTTGTTACCGAGGCGACCTTTGGGCTGCCGGTGTTCCACCATCCGCCCACGATGGGTGAAATTGAAAAACTGCTGCATTCGCAGGCGCTGTTTCCGGAACGCACGCATGTTATCGGCTGTTACGCCTTGGGGAAATGCCAGCGGGTGATCGCCTCGCTGCGGCAGGCGGGGTATGACGCGCCGATCTACCTGCATGGGGCGCTGCGCAATGTTTGTGATGTTTATGAAAATCTCGGGGTTAGACTGGGCGATCTGCGTCCTGCCACCGTCGCGGACAAAGCCTCGCTAGCGGGGGCCATTGTGCTGGCGCCGCCTTCCGCTATCGCGGATCGCTGGGCACGGCGGCTCAGTGATCCGGTGACGGGGCTTGCTTCCGGTTGGATGACGGTGCGCCAGCGCGCCAAGTCGCGGGGGGTGGAACTGCCGCTGATCATTTCCGATCATGCCGATTGGGATGAGTTGATCGACACATTGCGGGATGTCGGCGCCCCGGAGGTTTGGGTGACGCATGGCAGCGAGGAGGCGCTGATCCATCAGGCCGGGCTGATGGGGATCCGCGCGCGGGCGCTCAAATTGCTGGGCTATGGCGATGAGGAAGAGCAGGAACAGGCGGCGTGAAGGCTTTCGCTGATCTGCTGGAGCGGCTGCTTTATACGCCTGGACGCAATGCCAAGATCGCCTTGCTGGCGGAGTATTTCGCGCATCGGCCCGATCCTGAGCGGGGTTATGCGCTGGCCGCCATTGCCGGGGTTTTGGATTTTCCGGGCGCCAAGCCGGCGGCGCTGCGCGCCATGGCGGAGGCCCGCTCGGACCCGTATTTATTCGCGCTGTCGCATGATTTTGTCGGTGATTTGGCGGAGACCATCGCGCTGATCTGGCCGCCCGTGGTTCAGGATCATCCGCCGGAGCTGCCGGAGGTGGTGGATTTTTTGGAATCCTCGGCCAAGGCCGCTTTAGCGCCGCGGATCGCTGAATGGATGGACCGGTGTGATGCCAGTACGCGCATTGCGCTGATTAAATTGATGACCGGCGGCTTGCGCGTCGGCGCTTCGCTGCGGCTTGCCAAATTGGCGCTGGCGGGCTGGGCGGGGATCGAGGTGGATGAGATCGAGGAGGTCTGGCATGGCCTCGCGCCGCCTTATGGCGAATTGTTCGGCTGGCTGGAAGGCCGCGCGCCGCGCCCTGATCCGCGCGAGACGCCGGTGTTCCGCCCGCTGATGCTGGCGCACCCAATCGAGGAGGCGGACCGCGCGGCTCTGGATTGGAATGCGTACCGGGCGGAGTGGAAATGGGACGGCATCCGCGTGCAGCTGGTTGCGACGGAAGCGGGCAAGCGGATTTACTCGCGCGGCGCCGATGATATCTCGCATACTTTCCCGGAAATTTTCGCCGCCATGGATTTCAAGGGCGTTGTGGATGGCGAGTTGCTGGTGATCCGAGATGGTGAGGTCGCTCCGTTCGCCGATTTGCAGCAGCGGCTCAACCGCAAAAGCGTGACTGCAAAAATCCAGGCCGATTTTCCGGTGGCGGTGCGGCTTTACGATATTTTGTTCGACGTCGATGAGGATTTGCGCGCTTTGCATTTCGATCAGCGCCGGACTCGGCTGGAGGCCTGGTTTGCCCGTGTGCAGCCGCAGCGCATGGATTTGTCGCCGCTGATCGGCTTTAGTTCGGAGGAGGATTTGGCCAAGCTGCGGGACGGCGCGCGCGAGGCCTCCATTGAAGGGCTGATGCTGAAGCGCGGCGATTCGCCTTATTTGTCGGGCCGGCCCAAGGGGTTGTGGTGGAAATGGAAGCGCGACCCGCTCTCCATCGACGCGGTGCTGATGTACGCCCAGCGCGGCCATGGCAAGCGTAGCTCCTTCTATTCGGATTACACCTTCGGACTTTGGAATGCCGATGGCGTGCTGGTGCCGGTCGGCAAGGCCTATTCGGGCTATACCGACGAGGAGCTGAATTTTCTCGACCGCTGGATCAGGAACCACACCACCGCCCAGTTCGGCCCCGTGCGCGAGGTGGAGAAATCCCTGGTGATGGAGTTGGGCTTTGATGGCGCGCAGCGCTCGGCGCGGCATAAATCCGGCGTGGCGCTGCGGTTTCCGCGCATCCTGCGCATCCGCCGCGACAAACCCGCCGAAGAGGCCGACCGGCTGGAAACGGTCGAGCGGATGATTCCGTGAATGTTCATTCAGACCGGGCCGGCGTTGACAGCCTGCGCTGGCGCGATTGCCGCTCCCGCTTTATCCGGTAAAATGCCGCTCATGTTGTCATTCGTCGCCCTCCTTCGCGCCGTGAATGTTGGCGGAACCGGCAAGCTTGCCATGAGCGATCTGAAAGCGATTTGCGAAGCCGCTGGCTTTCAGGCTGTACGCACGTATATCGCCAGCGGGAACGTGATCTTTAAAACCACCTGGAATGAAGAGGAGGCAAAGGCTGTTCTTCAAGCGAGGCTGGAGGCTTTTGCCGCAAAGCCTATCGGGGTGGTGATGCGATCAGCGGCCGAGATGGCGGAGGTGCTGGCGCGGAACCCCTTCGCCGATTCACCGGGCAACCGCGTCATGGCGATCTTTCTCGATCAGGTTACTACGGCCGCCACCTTGGACGGCGTGACCGGCCGCGCGGCTGACGAGGCGCTACAGCTTGGATATCGGGAAATTTATGTTCGTTATGGCGCTGGCATGGCGGAGTCAAAGCTGCGCATTCCCGCGGCAAAAACCGGCACCGCGCGCAACATGAACACCGTCGCCAAACTCGCCGCGTTAACCGCTGGCTGATAATCCTATTTCGGCCAATAACCGGGAGCCCTGGGGCGCCGGGATGTCTCGTTACAATGACGGCGATACATCATCAGCCATGATGTTGGTATTGCATCAATCGGCGCAGGTCTTCGCCCATGCCAAATCGCCAGTCCAAATGGCCTGTGACTTCAGCTTCGCCGCATCCCGCGCGTCGCCAGCCGCACGCCGATGTTGATCGCTAGCACCACCAGCATCACCATAAAGGCGGCGGCGAAGGCTAGGGCGTGGGATTGGGCATTGGGCTGGTTGATGAAGGTCCAGATGACATAGGTGAGGTAGCCGATCGGCTCGTTTGTCAGCTTGCCGTTCCAGACATAATTCGACCAGCCGGCGGTGTAGATCAAAGGCGCTGTCTCGCCCACCGAGAGCGCCAGCGACAGCAGAACCCCGGTGATGACGCCTGGTAGCCCGGCTGCCAGCACGATGCGGAAGGCGACGGTCGGCTCGCGGGCGCCCAGCGAATAGGCGGCCTCGCGCATCGTGTTCGGCACCCGGCGAAGCGATAATTCGGTGATGCGCGCCAGATAGGGCACGATCATGATGGCCAAGGTGATGGCGCCAGCCAGCGCCGAAAATTTCCAGCCCAGGCCGATCACCATGGTGATGTAGGAGAAATAGCCGAGCACGATGGAGGGGATGCCGGTCAGCGTGTCGGACAGGAAGCGGATCACCGCGCCCAGCTTGTTCTGCCCGTATTCGGAGAGATACATGCCGGCGCCGACGCCGATGGGCACCGCGAAAATTAGCGAGCCGAGCGACAGCACGAAGGTGCCGGTGATGGCGTTCAGCAGGCCGCCGGAGGTGCCGTTGGTCGAGGTGATGAATAGCCGCGGCGACAGCGCCGTGATGCCTTTATAGGTAATCGTCCAGACGATATCGATCAGCGGCACCGCCACCAGCGCGAAGCCGATACCGCATAAAATCCAGCCGGCGATGCTGACAGCGTGGCGGCGGGTCTGCCGCGCCGAGCGGATGGCCGGCGTCACGCGCAACGCCGCGTCAGACATTGCGAATTATCCCCGAGCTTCGGACGATCAGCCGCGCCGCCGCGTTCACCCCAAGCGTAATGATGAACAGCACCAAAGCGATTTCGGCCAGCGATTTGACCGCCATGTTGGTGGGGTCCTGCAAGGCGCTGTCGAGTTGCGAGAGGATGAAGGCCGCCATGGTGGTGATCGGCGTGAAGATCGTGCCGGGCAGATAATTGAGCGCGCCGCCGGAGACCATCAGCACCGCCATGGTTTCGCCGAGGGCCCGGCCCAGCGCCAGCACCACGCCGCCCATCAGCGTCACCCGAACGGTAGGCATCATCACCTGCATCACCACCTCGAAGCGCGTCGCCCCCATGGCGAAGGCGGATTCCTTGAGTTCCACCGGCACCTGCAACAGCGCGTCATATAAAGTGGTGGCGATGATCGGGGTGATCATCAGCGCGAGCACGATGCCCGCTGCCAACAGGCCATAGCCGCTGCCGGTGCTGTTGTTCATGTTGAAAAACGGGATGAAGCCGAGCGCCGCTGTGATCGCCGGGGCAAATACATGAGCGATCAGCGGGATCAGCACATAGATGCCCCAAAGGCCGAACACCACGCTCGGCACCACCGCGACCAGTTCCACCAGCATGGCGAAGCCGGGCCGCACGCGTTTCGGCACCGCTTCCGCCAGGAAAATCGCCGTGCCGATGCTGATGGGGAGCGCGAACAGAATCGCCAGGAAAGAGGAAAACAGCGTGCCGACGATGAAGGCCAAAATGCCGTAATTAGCGCCTCTCGGCACTTGATAGCCGTGACTGGCAATCGGGTTCATATAAAGATTGCCGAGATTCCAGCTGATCGTGCCGATAAACCGCACGCCGTTAAAGCCAATGGCGGCGCCAGCGTAGCGCGCCAGGAACAGCACGATGAAAATTAGCGCCAGAGGGATCACCAGGGCGATTGCGGTGAGGATGAGCCTGAACAAATGCCCGCGTTTCATTGGTGACCCCTGACTCCGCCCCTCCGGCAAAGCCGGAAGGGCGGCAACAAGTCAAGTTTACAAGTCAAGTCTATTGTATTTTCGCGATCTGCGCTTCCGATTGCTTCAGCACCGCCTTCGGCAAGGACTTGAACTCAACCTGGCTGACATACATCGGCGCGTTACCGGTGGTGCTGGCCCAGGTGAGCAGGTCCTTCACCGCGTCCGCCGTCGCCTTGTCATGCTGCTTGGCGTTCACGATGGCGTATTCATAGTTGATAATCGGATAGCTGTCGGCGCCGGGCGCAAAGACCAGGCTGATCCGCTCATCGGCGGGAGTTTTGGCAACCAAAGTGTTGGCCGCCGCGGTGATCGTGCTCGCCGTCGGCAGCACGTAGTGGCCCGCCTTGTTTTTCAGCATGGCGACGCCGAGTTTCGCCGCCGCCACTTCCTTGTAGAAGCTGACGCCGATATAGGCGATTGAGTACGGGTTCTGCTTGAGCGCTTCCACCATGCCGGGATTGCCCACAGCGCCCAGGCCGCCGGAGACCGCCGGCCAGGAAACCGTCGTGCCATAGCCCATCGAATTTTCCCAGGACGGAGTGGAATCGCTGAGATATTGCGTAAAGATGAAGGTGTCGCCCGACCCGTCGGTGCGATGCACCGGAATGATCTTGTGGGCGGGCAGCTTCATGCCAGGATTGATCTTGGCAATGGCGGGATCATTCCACTTGGCGATTTTGCCGGAATAGATGCCGGCGAGAACCGGGCCCGACAGCTTCAAATGCTTGGCGTTGAAGCCGGGCAGGTTGTAGTTGATCGCTTGCGCGGAAATCGCCAGCGGAATGTTCAGCAGGTTCGGGTTCTGCTTGATCTGCTGGTCCGACATATAGGCGTCGGACGCGCCGATCTGCACGACGCCGGAGATCGCCTGGGCGATGCCGGCGCCCGAGCCTGTGCTCTGCGTGGTGACACGGATGTTCGGATGCGCCTTCTCGAAAGGCGGCACCCAGATGTTGAACAGCGGATAGAGCAGGCTGGAGCCGGTCTCCACCAGGGTGACGTTCTGCGCCGCATGCGCAGCGCCGGCGCCCAGCCCGGCAACCAGCAAGGCGGCGCTCAAGGTCATGCCGGCGACACGCAGATATTTCGCACTGCCGGCGGCACGCGGGTGTTTCGAAGGTTTGGCGTCAGATCGCACGATAATCTCCCCTTGCGATGGTTCCGAACTTGAAGGCGGCGCTTCACCATTGGGCGCTTGCCTCAGGCGCGGCTCTAGGCGAAGTGCTTCGGCAAGGCGACATTGTTTCGATGACAGTTAAATGACATTTGGATGAAGCTGCGCCTCCCGCCTATAGATTTGCGTTATCCGGCGCATTGTTCAATCCTGCGTTGAGCCTTTCCTGAACAATCTCCGGCGGCGTTTCCAGCCTGCTGAACCGCAAGGCGCAGCGCGTCCGCCTGCCGCCTTCGCCGCGCAGATGCAGCATCAGCGCGCCGCTCAGCAGCGAGGCGGCGGCGATCTCGTCCCAGGGATGCTGCTCCGGCGGCGCGTCAAATTTCCTATACAAGGCGACGCCGTCAGCGCTGATCAAGGCGCGCATTCTGACCTGGCGGTCATGCTGATAGCGCCGGTAGGACTCGATGGTGCCGTAAAGCGCGATGGCGCCGGCGATGGGCGGCAGGATGGCGGCGATGGTCAGGAACAGGCTGGGCACCGCGTCGCGCACGAAAACGATAGGCGCCGCGATGCCGACCGCCACGATCAGCAGGGAGACGATCAGCGGCGGCTGCGGCTTTGGCGGCCCCGCGCGAAGCGCGATCTCGTGCGGGACGCGAAGCGCGATCTCGTGCGGGGCATCGGCCATTGGCTATGAAAGCGTGTCGACCACCCCGCCATCGACGCGCAGCGCCGCGCCGGTGGTGGCGGAAGCCTGCTCCGAACAGACATAGACCACCATGTTGGCGACCTCTTCGACGGTCGCCATGCGCCCGATGATCGAGCTGGGCCGGTGCGCCTTGACGAAATCCGCCGCTGCCTGCTCAACGGATTGCCCTTGTTTCTCGGCAGACCCGCGCAGCATCTCCCGCACGCCTTCCGAAAGGGTCGGGCCGGGCAGCACGGAATTCACCGTCACCCCGGTTTCGCGCATCCGCTTGGCAAGGCCGCGGGCAATGGACACCATGGCGGTTTTGGTAAAGCCGTAATGGATCATCTCGGCGGGAATGTTGAACGCCGATTCCGAAGCGATGAACACCACCCGGCCCCAGCCTTTCTCCGCCATTCCCTCGAGATAGGCGCGCGACAGCCGCACGCCCGACATCACATTGGCCTGGAAAAATCGCTCCCAATCCTGGTCGTCAATCTCGAAAAAATCGCGCTGCTCGAAAATTCCCATGTTGTTGACCAGGATATCCGCCTTCGGCACGGCCTTGACCAAGGCCTCGCAGCCTGAAGCCGTCGCGAGATCGGCGGCGACGCCGCGCACCGAGGCGACCGGGTTTTCCCGCAGGATGGCGGCGCTGGCCTTTTCGACCGCGTCCTGCGTCCGGCTATTGACGATGACCGAGGCGCCGGCGCGCGCCAGTCCTCGCGCGATGGCGTGGCCGATCCCGCCGGTCGATCCGGTGACGATGGCGATTTTATTGGTGAGGTCGATGTTCATGTGCGCTCCTGACTGACGCATGGCATCTGCCGCCGCGGGCCGGCGGTTTCAATGGCCCAGCCTTCATGATCCAGCTTTCATGATCCCGCTTTCATGATCCGGTTCCAATACCGGAAAACCGTGAATAAGATCGATCATGGAAACCCTGCCTGACGCCGCATCGCCGAGTCGTTTTCCGCGCCTCGATCATCGCGCATTGTTCACCGGGTTCTTTATCGCTGGGCTGTCCGGCTTCGGCGGCGTGCTGCCGTTTGCCCGCCGCATCATTGTCGAGCGCAGGGGCTGGCTGAACGCCGCGGAGTTCGCCGATTTGTTCAGCCTGTGCCAGTTTCTGCCGGGGCCGAACATCGTCAACTTCGCCGCGGCTTTCGGCTTTCGGCACCGGCGGCTCACCGGCGCCTTTGCCTGTGTCGGCGGGCTGCTGTTGGCGCCCATCACCATCATTCTGGCGCTCGGCAGCTTGTATAAACGTTTCGGCGGCCTGCCGCCCGTGCATCGCACGCTGGCCGGGCTGGCGATGGCGGCCTCCGGGCTGATCCTCGGCACTGCGCTGAAAATCGCCGGGCCGTCGCTGCGCCGTCCAGCGACGCTGGCCCTTGTCATCCTCGCCTTTATCCTGGTCGCCATCCTGCATCTGGCGCTGCCGCTGGCCATCGCCATCGCGCTGCCGGTCTCGCTGCTGGTCGCCCGCCGGCGCGTGTCATGAGCCTGCTGCTGGCGCTGGCCCTGCTGTTCGCCGAGATGTCGCTGCTGGCGATTGGCGGGGTTTCCAGCACGCTTTCGCCGATGGCGCGGGCGGTGGTGGATGGCTATCATTGGCTGACCGCGCCGCAATTCGCGGCATTGGTCGGGCTGGCGCAGGCGGCGCCCGGCCCGAACATGCTGGTGGCGACGGTGATCGGCCTGCATGTCGCGGGTTTTCGGGGCGCCATGGTGGCCAGCGCCGCGATGGTGTTGCCGTCCAGCACGCTCACCATCCTGGTTGCCGGCGCCTGGGAAAAATTTCGCGCGGCGCGCTGGCGGCGGGTGATGCAGGCGGCAATCACGCCGATCACCGGCGGCCTGCTCCTGTCAGGCGCGAGCTTTCTGATCCGCGCCGCCGATCATGATATCCGCGCGGTTCTACTGACCGCGGCGGTGGCCCTGCTCACCTTGCGGTCAAAGCTGCATCCGCTGCTTCTGCTGGGCGCCGGCGCGGCGTTGGGATTGTCGGGGTTAGTTTAGGATCGCTTCGTTCAGCATGGTCAGCGCGGTTTCCGTCGCGGCGGTCCGCACCGCCTGGCGGTCGCCAGAAAAGATGTGGCGCGCCGCGATGGTGGTGCCGTTGCGCCGCGCCAGGCCAAACCAGACCAGTCCGACAGGTTTGGCGTCGCTGCCGCCGCCTGGCCCGGCAATGCCGGTGACCGCGATGGCGAGGTCAGCGCCCGCCGCGAGCAGCGCGCCCTCCGCCATGATTTTGGCGACCGGTTCGCTGACCGCGCCATGCGCCTCCAGCAGCACCTCCGGCACATTCAGCAAAACCGCCTTTGCCGCGTTGGCATAGGTGATAAAGCCGAAGCCGAGCACGGCGGAGGCGCCGGGGATGTCGGTGAGCGCGGCGGCGATCATCCCGCCCGTGCAGCTTTCCGCCGTCGTGAGGGTGAGCCGGTGAGCAATCGCCGCTTCGACAACGCGCTGCGCTATGGCTTCCATCACGTCAGATCCCCCAACCTGGCCAGACCAGGCGCAGAATAACGATAAATATCGCGGCGAACAGTCCCGCCAGCCAGTCATCCGCCATGATGCCGAGCGTGTCCCGGCGGGCATCGATTCTGGAGATCGGGTAGGGCTTGCGGATGTCGAACAGGCGGAACAGTAGGAAGCTCAGCAGCAAGCCGCGCACCGAGACCAGGGAGAGCGGCAGCATGGCGATCATCTGGCCGGCGATCTCGTCGATGACGATCCAGCCGGGATCATCCGCCGCGGCGCCGGTGCGCGGCACTGCCCAAAATCCGCCCAGGCTGGCTGCGATGATGCCCAGCGAGAGCGGTATTCTGCCGAAATGCAGCAAGATCGCGCCGATGGCGAGGCCGAGCAAGGAGCCGAACGTGCCGGGCGCCACTTGCGCCCGTCCCGCGCCGAAACCGGAGGCGATGATGCCAGGAAGAGTCATGGCTGAAGACTCATGGCTTGGGCAGCCAGCGGATCACCGGGTTACGCGCTTGCCCGGTGCGGAGCGCGCGATACACGACGATGCCTTCCGTCACGCGCTGGACATAGTTGCGCGTCTCGGCGAAGGGGATTTCCTCGATCCAGTCGATGATATTGGCGCCCAAACTATTCGTGATTGGCACGCGGGGATCGCCATTCGCGGCCAGCCAGTTCTCGACATTGCGCGGGCCGCCATTATAGGCGGCGATCGCGAGCGGCAGGCAATCGCCGAAGCGATTCATCAACAAGGTGAAATAGGCGCTGCCCAATTGCAGATTGGTCGCTGGATCGGCGATTTGCGCGGTGGCGGGATTGGCCAGCCCGGTTTTTTTCGCGGTTTCGCGGGCGGTCGCCGGCATCAGCTGCATTAGTCCTTCGGCGCCGGACGGGCTGATTGCGTTCGGCTCGAAACTGCTTTCCTGCCGGATCAGCGACAGCACCACATCCGGGCCGCTCGGCCCTGGCGGCGTGATGGCCAGGGGCCAGCCTAGCTGTATCAGCATGGTGCCGCTCGATCCCGCGAGCCGCGCCACCATCACCGCGGCTGGCTCCAGCCCTAGCCCGTCGGCGAGCCGCGCCGCCAGAAGCCGGTCCTTGGCGCCGGGGGAAATTTCCGCCGCGCGGAGCAGAAAAGCCCGCGCCCGGCGCGGCGCGCCCATCTCCACCAGCAGCAGCGCCGCTTGCGGCAATTCCCGCTCGGCGAAGCGGATCGCGTCTGGAGGGGTGATGACAGGCGTGCCAGCGGCGCGGATGCGCGCGGCGAGCTGCGCGGGCGTATCGCCAAGCTGCGCCGCCGCGAGCTGGCCATAGAACGTGTCAGGGAAGGCTGCGGCGCGCGCCAGATCGGCGTTGGCCTGAACGCCGGTTTCGGTCTGCGCTAGCCAATAAAAGGCGCGGGCGCGTGTAATGACGGCGCTGGAAATGTCGGCAAGCCCGGCAAACCAAGGATGGGCAAGGGTAGGGTTATGCAAAAGCCGCAGGGCGATGAAGCCGGCGAGGAAGCTTTGATCCGCTTTCTGCTCCTCCGATTGCGGCGAGGCCTCGGCGATCAACGCATAAGCGGCTTGCGGCTGGTTCTGTTGCATCAGGTCGCGCGCCAGCGCCTCCCGTTTCCGCCAAAACAAGGAATGGATAAAGCCGGTGGCCCGCGCTTCGGCGGTGGCGCCGAGATTTTGCCAAAGCGCCAGCGCGGCTTGCGGGTCCGGAGCCGCGGTAAGGCTGGCGAAAAAAAGGAAGGGCGTCCCCTGGGCCTTTTGCGGCAAGGCTGCGGTGAGCGCCGCCGCACCGGACGCGCCTTTTTGTACAGCGAGCCATGCAGCGCCGATAGCGGATTGATCAGGAGCGAGCAATGGCAGCGTGGCCGCCGCCATTGCCGCGTTGTCCTGCAAGGCAAAGCGGCTGAACCGCGCCCAGTCAGCCTGCGGCGTCAGCAGGCTTTGCCATTGAGCATAGAAGCGGGCGGCGCTGCCGGGGCTGGCATAGCCGGCGATCCAGGCGGCGCGGGCAAAAGCGCCCGCCTTGTTCAGGTTCACCGGCGCGAAAGCCGTGGTGCAGCGCGCGTTAGCAGCGGCGGTGATGATCGCCGCACCGGCGCATTCCGCCCGCGCCACGGCGTCGTCAGGCTCGCCCGCTACCGCTGCGTCAAGACTGCGCGCCAGCGCCGGCTGGGCGGGCCAATCCGGGTTGCGCGCGATGAAATTGCCGATCTCCAGCGCCGACGCGGCGCCGGGATCGAGCAGCCGGAAATAGGTGACAAGTTTGCCGACCAACCGGTCCGGCTGTTGCGCCGCCAGCTGTTGCGCTTCCGGCCAGTTATTGGCGCGCACATCATCCATGATGGCGGCTAAGGCCGGATCGACCGGCGGCGGCGCGGCGCGGGCTTGGCTTGCCCATCCGGCAAAGGCGAGGGCGATCAGCAGGAGTCGCTTCATGGCTTCCTGATAGCAGCCTTGCGCCAGTCGATGCATCCCTTGCAGCGTCGCGGCAGGCGGAATACCCTGTAACAATATGGAGTTCAGCATGTTTCACGGATCACTGGCGGCGCTGATCACGCCCATGCGCGAGGATGGCGCGATCGACGAAGCCTCGCTTGAGGCTTTCATCGAGTGGCAGATCGACCAAGGCACGCAAGGGCTTGTCGCCGTCGGCACCACGGGCGAATCGCCGACACTCAGCCATCAAGAGCATCGCCGCGTGGTAGAACTGACCGTGCGGGTAGCGAGCGGGCGGGTGCCGGTAATCGCCGGCTCCGGCTCAAATGCCACTGCCGAGGCCATCGAACTCGCGCGTCATGCGGCTTCGGTGGGAGCGGACGGCATTCTGGTGGTGACGCCCTATTATAATAAGCCGACGCAGGAGGGATTGTTCCTGCATTTCACCGCCATCGCCGACGCGGTCGATGTGCCGCTGATTATTTATAATATTCCGTCGCGCTCGGTGATTGACATGAGCGTCGCCACCATGGCGCGGCTTGCGAAGCATCGCAATATTGTCGGCGTAAAGGATGCGACAGCCAATCTGACGCGGCCGCAACACACCGCGCGAGAATGCGGCGCGGATTTCGCGCAGCTCTCTGGCGAAGATCACACCGCGCTGGCGTTTCTCGCGTCGGGCGGTCAAGGCTGCATTTCGGTGACGGCGAATATCGCACCCCGGCTTTGCGCCGAGATGCAGACGGCGTGGCGGAATGGCGATCTGGCACGAGCCATTGAGCTTCAGCGCCGGCTGCTGCCCTTGCATGACGCGATGTTCGCCGAGACCAATCCGGCGCCGGCGAAGTTCGCCGGCTCCCTGCTCGGCTATGGCAGCGCTCATTGCCGCTTGCCGCTGGCGCCGCTGAGCGAACCGGCGCGGCAGCGCATGACCGAGGCGATGGCCGGCCTGCAGTTGATCGGCGGCTGATCCGATGGCCGAGACCAAGAAGAAGTCCAGCCTGATCTCGCACGGAATTGCCGCGCAGAACCGCAAGGCGCGGTTCAACTATACCATAAAATCAACGGTGGAATCGGGCATTGTTCTCACCGGCGCCGAAGTGAAATCACTGCGCATGGGCCGGGCCACGCTGTCGGAGGCCTTCGCCGCCGAGCGCAATGGCGAAATGTTCCTGATGAATATGTATATTCCGGAATATCAGGGCGGTGTGCTATCGCGTTTCGATACCAAGGGTCCGCGCAAGCTTCTGTTGAAACAGAAGGAGATCAAGAGCCTGATCGGGGCGATTGCCCGCGAGGGAGCGACCGTCGTGCCGCTCGATGTGCATTTCAATCCGCGCGGCCTGGCCAAGGTGACGCTCGGGCTGGCGGAAGGCCGCAAGCAGCATGACAAGCGCGCCGCCATTGCCAAGCGCGACTGGGACCGTGACAAGGCAAGGCTGTTGAAAAACCGATGACCGAGCAATCGCCAGAATACCGGACGCCGGAGCATTGGCGCGAGCATGGCGTGCGGGTGGTGCCGGGCGACCGGCTCGATGAAAACACGCCACAGACGCCAGGGATGCGCCGCGCCGCCGCGATCAACGCGGCAAGGGTAGGCGCGCAAAAACTTTGGGCCGGGACGGTCAGCATCGATCCTAATGCCAAAACCGGGGCGCATCATCATGGCGCGCTGGAAAGCGTGATCTATGTGATACGCGGGCGAGCGCGGATGCGCTGGGGCGAGCGGCTGGAATATGTCGCGGAAGCCGGGCCGGGCGATTTCATTTTTATTCCGCCTTACGTGCCGCATCAGGAGATCAATGCCAGCACGGACAAAAAGCTGGAATGCATGCTGGTGCGCTCGGATAATGAGGCGGTTGTTGTCAACCTCGATATCGAGCCAGCGGAGCAGGTGACGGAGGTTCCTTGGGTCGATCCGATCCATCGATCATGACGCGGCGCTTGCGCCTTACGCCGCGCAGATCACATTCTTTGACAGCATTTCATGACGGAACCAACGCGATGACCGAAGAGATCAACCTGATCGGGCAGATCAAGGAAAAACTGATCGGCAAGAAGCAGGACTGGGCGCGGAAAGGGCGGCTGCTGACCGGCGCCCATGCCGATCCGGCGACAAGGCTGCCGCCGGGGCAGCGGCTGGTGAAGGACTGGCCGGTGCTCGATATCGGCGTGCAGCCGAACGTGCCGCATGAAAAATTCAGGCTTGATATCGCAGGCGCGGTGGAAAACCCGGTCAGCCTCGATTGGGCGGCGCTGATGGCGCTGCCGCAGCAGGAGAGCGTCACTGACATGCACTGCGTTACCCAATGGTCGCGATATGACAATCATTGGCAAGGCATTGCCACGAAAACCCTCGTCGATCTGGCGCGGCCGTCGCCGGAGGTGCGGCATGTGCTGTTCCAGGCCTATGACGGCTACACAACGAATGTGACGCTGGAGCAGTTCGCCGGCGAGGATTGTTTCCTGGTGCATTCTTGGGAGGGCAAGCCGATCGAGCGGTCGCATGGCGGGCCGCTCCGCGTGCTAATCCCCCGCTTTTATCTATGGAAGTCGCCCAAATGGGTGAAGCGGATCGAGTTTTCAGTGGCGGATGCAAAAGGCTTCTGGGAAACGCGCGGCTATAACAATAACGCCGATCCGTGGCTTGAGGAACGGTATAGCTGACGCCAGGCGCTGAAAAATTTCAATTCCTTTACCGCAGACTCAAGTAATCGCGCCGCAAAGCCGCGCCAATCTTTGCGCTCCTTGCTTCGATGTAACTTGATTAAGACAAGTATGCTTATTTCTTGTGATGCGGAAACAGGAGATTTTCATGCGCAGTCAACGATATTCCAAAGTCAAAACGAGCAGGGTCAAAACCAGCTTTTGCGCCGTGATGTTTAGTTCGTCAGTCATGATTGCAGGCCTTATCGCCGCGGCCCCGGCCCATGCCCAAACCAGCAACGCATCCGGCAGCCAGGCGATAAGCGCCGTACAGCAGAGCGCCGCCGGTCCGATATATGCGCTGAGTTCGCAGGATCAGCAGTTCCTCATGAAAGCAGGTCCCGGCAATCTGGCTGAAATCCAGATGGGTAAGCTCGCCATGCAAAAAGGCGGCACTGCGGCGGTCCGCGAGTTTGGCCGTTGGATGGTGACGGATCACACGATGGCCTACAGGGAACTGAGGATCATCGCCCAGCGAATGTATCCGAACGCGGCGAATCCCGAACCGACGAGCGCCCAGGCCATGCAATATAAAAAGCTGGAAGCGCTAAGCGGCGCGCGGTTTGACCGCGTGTATCTTGCGGCTAACGAAAAAGCCCATATGAAGACGATTGCGGCATTTCAGCAAGAAGCCAATCAGGGGCAGAACCTGTTAATCAAGGGATATGCCATAAATCTGCTTCCGGGATTGCAACAGCACTTAGAAGAAATTCACGCGCTGAATTCGTCGCGCTGACTTTCGCTTTGATAGCCGCCGGAGGCGCATCCCGGCGGTTACTGGCCGTGGCAGGTCGCCGGCTACCATAGCCTGCAAGACCCCGACATTCGCAACGTGGTGTCGAAATATATTACACTCAAGTTATTTTTAAAGCATGCCTCTCAGATAGGTGATTGAAAAAATTGTGTTTTTAATTTTGGCATAAATATTGCATTAACTGCTTAGAGACATTACCAATTATTATAAAATTCCATTAAATTAGGGGGCTGCCATGAAAGGGTTCAAGAACGTTTCTGAACAACTGGCAAGGCTTAATTGGCTTCATAGCCATGCCAGGCTTCTCCGTCCTGAGTCAGCCGGTCATGAAGAAAAGCGAAAACCAACCGTTCTCGTCATTCTGTCCGGCGGAGGGTTCACATTCGAGACGAAATGCCTGCTCGGCGCGATAAAAGACGATTTTGATTTCGTTTATCTAACAACCAGAGCCGGCGGCGCGCCAGGCGAGGACGGCATACCCGGCGGCGAGACCTATTCCGCCCGCTCATTCGCCAGCAAAACCAAGCCTTCTGTTATGGCTAGCCTGCGCGCCTTCCTTGCGACATTCGCGATGACGCTGCTGGTGATACGCCGGGCCAAGGTGGATCTCGTCCTGGCCGCCGCATGTAGCCATGCAGTGCCAATGCTGCTGGCGGGCCGCCTGCTTGGCCGGCGCACCATCTGCATTGAAAGCATCACGCGGGTCGATCGCCTGTCGAATACCGGCAAACTGGTTTATCATCTGCGCCTTGCGACAACGTTCCTTGTGCAATGGCCCGGCTTGCGAAGCGCCTATCCGCTCAGCCGCGTGGGGACAATCCTATGATTTTCATTACAGTCGGCACCACCATGCCCTTCGACGAATTGCTAGAAGAAGTTGATCGCATGGCTGGACAAGGCGGATTCGGCGAGCCGGTGATTTGCCAATCCGGCCAATCCGCCTACCAGCTGGCGCATGGCGCGCAATTCCGCGGCAGGCCGAGTTTGGTTGACCTGATCGGCGAGGCCTCGCTCGTCATTACCCATGGCGGGGCGACGGTGATCCAGCTTTTGCTCGCCTGCAAGCCATTCGTGGCGTTTCCCAATCCGCGCGGCGCCGGCGATCATCAAACCAGCTTTCTCCGCCAGATCGCCAGTGTCTCCGACATCTCCTGGAGTCCGAATGTCGGGGACCTGCCGCGGCTTTTCGCGGCGCGGCGACTGATGGGGCCGGCCAGCATACGCGCTGATTTCCCGCGCGCGGCGGAGATCATCCCGGCTTTGGCGATACCCAAGGCTCGCCCAGCGTTGCGCCCGGCGATTTCCGCCCACTGATCGACCAAACGCGCCGCTTTCGGTAGACTTTATGGCAAGCTTCGGGCCGGATGATTTCAGTGCCGAAAGCGGGCTTTGCAAAGCCGGCTTCACAAAGCCGCGGTGTCGGCGCTACAGCTTTGCGGCGCTGACAAATCTTCACCAATAGGAGGCCCCATGCCCGTGTCCCGCCGCTCGCTCCTCACCGGCATGGGGTCGGCGCTTGCCATCCCTGCCTTTGGCGCAGCCGCGCCGGTCAGCACCGCCAAATGGGGCATCTGGTCGGTCACGATCACCGCGGTACAGATCAGCTTGCACGGATTTTACCCGAAGGACGGCTCGCCGCTTCCGGCAAAATTTGATCTCAGTTTGGATGGCGGCGCAACCTGGCCTTACGGCACCGGCTTCGCGCATGACAATGGCGCTTGGGATGCCTGGATCTATAACGTCAAGATCGCGCCGGGCACCTATCATGTGGTGATGCGCGACAGCGCTGATCACGCCATCGTCGCGGTTGCGCCGTCTCCCGCCGTGCTACACCCGAACACCGCGCCCAGCGCGATCCAATTCACCCCGATCAAGTTTTCGACCTCGCTGCCGACCGGTTCCTTGATCGGCGTGATCACCGCGACCGGCGGCACGCCGCAATTGCCGCTGACCCTCGCGGCGGCGGCGGAAAATAGTCCCGGCTACGCCATCGCGCCGCTCGGTGGCGGCAAATGGCGGGTAAGCATCGCTGATCAGGGCAGGCTCGCCGCCGGCGAGAACCGGCTCGCTGGGCGCATCGCCAGCGGCAAGATGGCGAAGCCGTTCAGCTTCACCTTCCCGGTGGCGCGGGGCCATGTGGTTCCGGCAGAGGCGATGATGTTCAGGCAGGCGCCCGGACTGACCAACGCCACCGCGATCGGCTCGCCGGCTTTTCGCGTGGGGATGAAAGGCTATGCGGGTGGCACGTTCTCGATTTTGTCGCAGGCGGCGCCCGCCGATCCTGGCAGCAATATGCGGGCGCGATATACGCTGACCGGCGAAACCGGCACGACAAGCAACACGCTGTCGGCGCAGGATGAGCGCATCCAACTCAGCTGGACCGATGGCGTGCATACCTGCGTTGCCGAGCACGTCATTAAAATCGGCAGCGTGCTCAACACCGGGCCCGTCGTCCATGTCGCGAATCAAGGGGCGCTCGGCGCCAAGATGGCGAGGGTGCAGAACAATCCTCTTGGCAGGTATAAGGGGGCCGTCATCGTCGTGGCGCCAGGCCCTTATAATGCCGGCTGGCTGCTGCCGCATGCCCTGGACGGCTGGAACAATAACGGCTTCCTGGGGCCGCAAACCATCAAGGGAGCGCCAGGCGTCATGCCGGTGATGGAGCAGACCGGCGCCTGGATCAATAACGGCAAGGGCTGGCTGGAAAGCTGGGGCTGGGACTTGGAGATTATCGGCCTCGAATTCGCCAACCTTTTTCAATCCAATCCTGGCGAGATCGGCAATTTCGCCGGGATCAAGCTGAATGCCGGCGTATTGGGAAAGACCCTGATCCGCTTTGTCTACGCGCATAACTGCACGAATGGCGTTCTCGGCGGTGAACCGGGGCAGATCGTCACCATCGCCGATTGCGAATTCGCCAAGAATGGCGGTGGCGACGGGTTCACCCATAATTTTTACCTCGCCGCCGTCTCCGAGGCGACGGTGCAACGCGTGGTGTCCTGGGGCGCCAATGTCGGGCATTGCGGCAAAATCAGGGCGGCGAAGGGCCATGTGAGCGACAGCGTCTTCGCCGATGGACCGTTTGGCTGCGCCTCGTATTTGCTCGATCTGCCCGATGGCGGCGTCCATGTGGTGAAAAACGTCATTTTCGAGAAAGGGCCGCACGCGCAGAATGGCCCGCTGCTTCGTTATGGCGAGGAGTGCCAGAACCAGCACCCGGTGAATACGCTGCTGGTGGAGGATTGCGTCTTCATCAACCATGTCGGCAAAAATGACCGGCTGTATAATGACAGCCTGGTTTACCCGGTCGCCATCCAGGTCGGGCTGGCGAGCGGACACAAGGCGCGCGCGTTGGTGCGTAATTGCAAGTTCTATGGCTTTACCAAGCAACAAGCCACGCACTCGGATGGCCCAAATGCCCGAATTGCCTTAGGCGGCGGCAATCAGTTCCTGCCGCTTAGCGAAGCGCCGGAGTCATCGGCCTATATGTCGCGCCCTTTCGCGGCGGGCGGATATGCAAGTGCCACGGGGGCGCCGGCGCCTTATCACACCGGCCCGATGAAGGGACACTGAATACGCGCCGCGGTCGTTGCATTGCTTGTTTCAGGCGAAGCCGCAATGCTGCTTGGTGGCGGCGATGACCGCCTCGAACATCGCGGGCGTCAGCCGTCCGGTATTGGTGTTGAGCCGGGAGACATGGAAACTATTAGCGAGCAGCATGCCGTTCGAGAGCGCATGCATGCCGCCATGGCTGAATTTGGCAAAAGATTGCCGAAGTCCATAGGCGCGCAACACCGACTGATGAGCGATGCCGCCGAGCGCGAGAATGGCGCGAAGATGCGGCAAACCGGCTAATTCGGCGGCGAGAAACTCATTGCAATGCGCGATTTCGGCAGGCAGCGGCTTGTTTTCTGGCGGCACGCAGCGCGCCGCGTTGACAATGCGGCAGCCTTGCAGGGTCAACCCATCATCGGGATTTTCCCGGTAATCGCCCAAGGCGAGGCCGTGTTCCAGCAACGTGCCGTAAAGCAATTTTCCGGCGAAATCGCCGGTGAAAGGCCGCCCCGTCCGGTTCGCGCCGCGCAATCCTGGCGCCAGGCCGACGATCAGTAACCTGGCGTCGAGCGGGCCGAAACTTGGCACCGGGGCATTATGCCATTCAGGATGCGCAGCGCGATTAACCTCCCGGAACGCGGCGAGGCGCGGGCAGAGCGGACAATCCCGGCCCGGCGCCGCAATCGACAAAGTTAGTCCAAATCCTCGTCGTTGCGGTTCATGCGCTGCCGCGGCTCGGTCTGGCGGCGGGTGAAGTCAGGGCTGATCTCGGCCAGTTCGACGAATTGGTCGGCCTGCCGGCGCAACTCATCGGCGATCATCGGCGGCGAGGTTTTGATGGTGGAGATCACCGAAACCCGCACGCCCCGGCGCTGCGCCGCTTCGACCAGGCGGCGGAAATCCGAATCGCCGGAGAACAGAATGACGTGATCGAGATGCGGCGCCATCTCCAGCATGTCGATGGCGAGTTCGATATCCATATTACCCTTGATTCGCCGCCGCCCGGAGGCGTCGGTAAACTCCTTGGCGGGCTTGGTGACCAGCGTGTAGCCGTTATAGGCGAGCCAGTCGGTCAGCGGTTTCAGCGGCGAGTATTCCTCGGTATCCAGCAGGGCGGAGTAGTAATAGGCGCGGATTAGATTGACCCGGCTGCCGAAATAATCCAGCAGGCGGCGGTAATCCACGTCGAAGCCAAGGCTGCGCGAGGCGGCGTATAGATTGGCGCCGTCGATGAACAGCGCGGTTTTCTCGTTGGGATGAAAACGCATGAAGTACCTTCCAATAATACAGCGGCTTAAAATACGGGACCGCGCCATGAAATTTAGGCGAATCAACAGGGCAATGATAGGGGAATTTGGATGATCCTGGTCGCTATCGGCGCGAATTTGCCGGCGCCGGGCGGCATCTCGGTGCGAATGAGCTGCGCCGAAGCCGCCGAGGCGGTGGGACGGCTGCCGGGGCTGCGTCCTGTCAAGCTCTCGCCTTGGTATCGCACCGCGCCGGTTCCCGCCGCCGATCAGCCGGATTATTGCAATGGCGCGCTACGCTTGGAAGGCAATGGCGATCCGGCGATGTTGCTCGCTGCGCTGCACGGCATCGAGGCGCAGTTCGCCCGCACGCGGGGGGCGGTTAACGCAGCACGCACGCTTGATTTGGATTTGATCGAGATGAACGGGCTGGTTAGGCGCGATCCGCCGCCGATTTTGCCGCATCCCCGGGCGCATCTCCGCGCCTTCGTGCTGCGGCCGGTTCTGGACATTGCGCCCGATTGGGTGCATCCTGTGCTACAACTTGATGCGGCCCGGCTGCTTGCCGGCATTGCCGGTCAAACGCTTGGATTCTGGGATCAGCGGTGATCTTGCAATGCAGCACGGTTTTTGTATAATAAACTTTCCCTAAATCGCCCGTTTATTCAGTGTCGGGCCACCGATTTGCCGGAGTGACAGCAGCATGGCGCGCGTTACCGTTGAAGATTGCATTGAAAAAGTTCCCAACCGGTTCGAGCTTGTCTTGCTTGCCGCGCAGCGGTCGCGGAATTTAAGCCGCGGCGCGCAAATTACCATCGACCGGGACAATGACAAGAACCCGGTTGTCGCCCTTCGCGAAATCGCCGATGAATCGGTCGATTTCCTGGAGATCGAGCAGGACCTCATCAAGTCGCTTTCGCGCGTGCCCGACCCCGAGCCGGCGGATGAGGAGGTGCAGGACCTTATCCCGACCGATCAGAATATTTTTGGCTTGCAAGATGTCTCCGCCGAGGAGGAAGCCGCGGCGCTTGCCGCGGAAACCGAGGAAATGACCTCAGAGGATATCGCCGCCGCCATCGAGGCGGAGTTGGGCGGCGGTGGCCGCCCGCGGCGATAGGCCGTAGTGTCTGGTTTAGACACTCATAGCATTCGAGATCGGAAGGCAAGGGCTTCTTTTTGTGAAAAGAAGCCAAAACTTTTTTTAGTTAAAGCAGCGCGCGGATGATGACGACGCTGCTTTACGGGCCTGAAGGAGGCGCTTTAGGCTCCGCTGTCCTTCACCCTGACCTGGCGCCGTTGCTGGGCCGGATTGGCGCTTATGACGCGAAGCTCGATCCCGCGCTGATCGACCAGGCTTATGGCGTCGCCGTTGCGGCGCATGCCGCGCAGGCGCGCGAAAATGGCGATCCTTATATCACCCATCCGCTCGCGGTCGCCGATATCCTCGCCGGTTACCGGCTCGATCAGCGCAGTATCGTGACTGCCCTGCTGCATGACGTGATCGAGGATACCGGCATCACCTTGCCGCAACTCCAGTCGCAATTCGGCGCGGAGGTGGCGGGTCTGGTCGATGGCGTGACCAAATTGACCAGGCTGGAGCTGCAATCGGACCGCACCAAGCAGGCGGAGAATTTCCGCAAGCTGGTGCTGGCGATGAGCAAGGATATCCGGGTTTTAATGGTCAAGCTGGCGGACCGGCTGCACAATATGCGGACCATCGGTTTTGTGACCGATGTTTCAAAGCGCATTCGCATCGCCCGCGAAACCATGGAAATCTACGCGCCGCTCGCCGAGCGGATCGGCATGGATCGGGTAAAAACCGAGCTGCAAAATCTGGCTTTCGCGGTGCTCGATCCCGAGGCCAGCGAATCGATTCATGCGCGGCTCAATTTCCTGCGCGGCCAGGGCGCCGACGTGATCGAGGAGGTGAAGCGCGACCTCCGGCGGGTTTGCGAGGCGATGGGCGTCGAAGTCATTGATATCGCCGGACGGGAGAAGTCGATTTTTTCCATCTGGGAAAAGATGCAGCGGCGCAACGTCGCCTTCGAGCAGCTTTCCGACATTATGGCCTTCCGCATCGTGGTGGGCAGCCGGGAGAGCTGCTATGTGGCGCTTGGCGCCATCCACGGCGCGTTTCCGGTGATCGGCACAAGATTCAAGGATTACATCTCGACGCCGAAATCCAATGGTTATCAATCGCTGCATACCGGCGTCACCTTGCGGCATCCGCGCAACCAGAAGATTGAAATCCAAATCCGCACCGCCGAGATGAACGCGATCGCCGAGAACGGTGTGGCCGCGCATTGGCTGTACAAGCAAGCGGATGCCTCGCCGGGTGATGTCAAGCAGTTCCGCTGGGTGCAGGATTTGCTGGAAATCCTGGAGAATTCCGCGCCCGACGAGTTTCTGGAAAACACCAAGCTGGAACTCTACCAGGACCAGGTGTTCTGCTTCTCGCCGAAGGGCCAGCTGATCCAGCTGCCGAGAGGGGCGACGCCGGTGGATTTCGCCTATGCGGTGCATTCGCAGATCGGCGATACCTGCGTCGGCGCCCGGATCAACGGCCGGCTGATGCCTTTGCGTTATGAGTTGCAGAACGGCGACCAAGTGGAGATTCTCACCGCGCGAGGCGGCACGCCTTCGCCCTCCTGGGAACGTTTTGTTGTCACCGGCAAGGCGCGGGCGCGCATCCGGCGGTTTCTTACCCAGCAGCTTCGCCAGCAGAGCCGCGATCAGGGAAAGGCCTCGCTGGCAAAGGCGTTTCGTCAGGAAGGGGTTGATGGTTCTGAAAAAGCCATCGAGCCGGCGCTCAAATCGCTGAAGCAGGCGAGCTTCGACGAACTTTATATCGCGGTCGGCAGCGGCAGCCTGAGCGCCAAGGATGTGGTCCATGCGACCTATCCGGAACTGCGCGCGCAGAGCCGCCCGCGCGTGCTGCCTGGCTTTGTCAGCTCGCCGCGCTCCACGCCGAGGCCTTCCGGCCTGCCGCTGACCGGCGTGATTTCCGGGATGGATGTGCATTACGCGGGGTGCTGCCATCCGCTGCCGGGCGACAAGATCGTCGGCATTGTTAATCAGAGCAAGGGCGTCACTGTGCATACGCGGGATTGCCTGACGCTGGAGAGCCTCGCCAGTTCGCCTGAGCGGTTTCTCGATATTGACTGGGATTACAGTCAGCTTGGCCAGCGGCGCGACGTGCCGTTCACCGGACGGATTAGCGTGATCACTGCCAACGCGCCGAGCGGGCTGGCCAATCTCGCCAATGCGGTGTCGAAGCAGGAAGGCACGATCGCCAATTTAAAAATCGTGCACCGGCAGCAAGATTTCTTTGAGTGCCTGATGGATGTCGAGGTGCGGGATTTGCGGCATTTGTCGCAGGTGATCGCCGGCTTGCGGGCGGCGCCGGGGGTGGCGCAGGTGGATCGCGCTAAGGTATGATTATCGGCCTTGGCTCGGATTTGTGCGATATTAGGCGCATTGAGCGCAGCCTGGAGCGCTTCGGGGCACGCTTTACCGACCGCATTTTCACCGAGATCGAACGCCGCCGCAGTGAGCGGCGGCCTTTGCTGCGCGCCGCCAGCTACGCCAAGCGATTCGCGGCGAAGGAGGCTTGCGCCAAGGCGCTCGGCACCGGGTTTCGCAGGGGCGTGTTCTTTGCTGATCTCGGCGTGGTCAACCTGCCCTCCGGCAAGCCGACGATGGCGCTCACGGGGGCAGCGGGTGAGGTGCTGGCCGAACTGGTGCCGGCGGGGCATGTGGCCGTGATCCATGTGTCGCTGACGGATGAGATTCCCTATGCCTATGCGCATGTGATCATCGAGGCGGTGGCGCGCTCCTGAGGCGCATTTTCGTTTTGATATCGTAACGATATGGGCGCGAAGGCGCGGCGGTTAGGGCCGCGCAAAAAGCGCGGTTGCGGGCAGTGGGGTTGCGGGCGGCTTGGGCGCCGCCGGGACTGGCTTCGGGGGTTGGGCGGGGATTGGCGGCGCTGGGGTTGGCTCGGGTTGCGCGGGCTTGAGGGCGAGCTTGAGGATGTGATCCATCGGGACGTTGAGGGCCGCGCAGAGCGGGCGGAGGGTGCGATAGAGGCGCCTGTCGCCTTTGATGAGGGCGGCGATTTCGGGATCGGCGAGGAAGTGGCGGAGATCGGAGTTGCCGCGGGCGGTTTGCTGGATGAGGCGCAGCAGCCAGGCCTGGCCGCGCATGGCGAGCGGTTTCGGTTCGCGGAGTTTCGCGGCGGCGGCGCGCTGGCGCTTGGGGCAAGGCGGTGGCGGCGGGGTTGCGGCGTAGCGGAGGAAGCGAGCCTTGACGCCGCGCAGATAGGTCCAGATGAGGCTGACCAAAGACACCGGCAGGCGCGGGGTGGGAAAGGCGACGCCGAGGCCAGCCCGGCCGCCGCAGCTGGCGACGATGGCGCACAGGCTCTCGATGATGAGAGAGAAGCGCGCGACCGGGGACAAGGAGGGGGTATCGACCACGGCCGGAATAAACTACAAGCCGTTCCCGGTCACAAGCAGATTTTTTAACGGAACGTTATTTTTACGCGCGGCGCTCGTGCTGGCGGAAGGCGATCAGGCGGGCGGAAGGCGATCAGGCGGGCGCGTTTACAGGAACGCCGCCGGGCGCTTTGGCGCAAGCGAGGCGCTTGTCGAAGGTGAGGAAACTGTCGCATCCGGCGGCTGCGGCGAGGTGGAGAGCGTCGGCGAAATCCAGCTCAGCCTCGGCCCAGTCCATCGCCTTCGCCACCAGCGGCGCGTCCTCGACCGATACGCCCGGCAGTCCGGCGAGGGCGCGGATGATGCGGCTCGGCGGCAGTTCATAGACGCCGCGCAGTACCCATTCGACTTCGAGAAGAACGGTGCGGGGTATAAGGATGGGAGTAAAGCCGATCAGGCGCCGGGCTTGTTCCGCCTGCGCCGGGTCATCATCCACCAGATAGCGGACGAGAACGTTAGTATCGACCGCGCGCATGCCGGCGTCTGGTTTCGGCGGCAATGGCCGCTTCCATGTCTTCGAGCGATTTTGGCTCGCCTTCATAGGCAAGGCAGCGAAACACATCCTCCGGCCGGGCCGGCGCGAAGATCGCCCGTTTGGGCCTCAAAAGAACGCCCTCTTCGGTCTGCTCGACGACGAGCCGGGTTCCCGGTTCCCAGTGCAGCCGGTCGCGGATCGCCTTGGGCAGGATCACCTGTCCCTTGGTCGATAGCGTGGTTACGAGATCAGGTTCCATTGTCTCCTCAAGGGTAAGATGACAGTAAGATACGATGTCAAGGGAAGGGCAGCAAGCGGCGTTCTTTTTTTGTTGATTAACTGGTAGAACTGGATATATTACTGGAAATACTTGTGGAGCCGAATGTGGGAGCCTCGCAAAAGCGTGCTATTCAAAGTTATCGTTCCCGGCTGGGCGAGCGTGGCCTGGCGCGCTTTGAGGTGCTTGGCCGGGACGCGGACCGAGCGTTGATCCGCGCGCTTGCCCGCCGCCTGGCGGAGGATGGGCCGGAGGCATTGGAACTGCGTTCAGCGATCCGGGCCATTGGCGGCGAAGAAGGCAAAAAAGGCGGAATTCTCGCGGCGCTGCGTCGTTCTCCGCTGGTTGGCGCTGCGCTTGATGTTAGCCGTTCCCGCGAGGGCGGACGCAACATCAAGCTTTGATGCGCTATCTGCTCGACACTAACATCATCAGCAACGTCACGAAGCCGGTTCCATCCGAGCGCCTACTGGCGTGGATGTCGGAGCGAGATGACGATGAGCTTTATGTCGCGTCCCTGACCATTGCCGAGATTTATTGCGGGGTGCTCGAAAAACCGCCGGGGAAGAAACGGGATCAGCTTGAAGCCTGGTTCGGCGGACCAGAGGGACCGCAGGCGCTGTTCGCCGGGCGTATCCTGAATTTCGATGAAAAGGCCGGCCTGATCTGGGCGCGGCTGATGACCGAGGGGAGGACGACAGGACGACCGAGAAGCGCTCTCGACATGATCATCGCTGCGGTGGCCGAGGCGAATGGTTGTGTTGTCGTTACCGATAATGAGAAGGATTTTGTAGGGATCAAAGATCTCAACCCGCTCCGGGCTATCGTGCCAAGAGGAAGCAGCCTCCTATGCAGCCTCCGTTATCCTGCTGCTACGAAGAGTCGCTCGCTGATTAACCGGTTCGAAACAAACCCTCAAGCGCTTTCGCAATCTCTGAATCAACGCGGTAACGACACTGCTTTTTCATGCCTCTGATTTGTCGGTGAATGCTGTTCCCTCGTGAGCCAAACTCAATGACAGCGCGTGTTACATACGTCCAGAAAGACCAGGTCTTCTTGCTTGCTGCTGGATCATAATCCTCTATACGACCAAACCGCTTCACAAAATTTTCGAAGTTAAACATTTTAGAAAGCTCAATGTAGTCTTTTCCTGGATACCGTCTAACTGTCGCTTTCGCTTGGCTGCGTGCGATGGAGGCTATTTTGCGACTTAGATTGGCCAAAGTAGCATCACGAATATAGACGTTCTTGCCGTCGTACCGGAATCCTAAATATTCCAGGCCATTCTTACCCTTTCCGTCGATCAGTGTACAAACCTGAGAGGTTCCAGATACACTGTATTGCACTAATGATGATTTCGACCGCTTTATGACGAGTTCTTCACCATGTTTACGTATAAGATTAGGTACTTCTTCCATAATTTGCTTCGCCTTGTTAACGGAAACCGGCAAGACAAAAAGGATATCATCTGAGTAGCGGATATATGTTCCGCCCAACTGGGTGGCGAGGCTGTTCATCTCTACGTCGAAATCGATTAAATATAAATTGGCAAGCAGATCAGAAATTGCTGTGCCTTGGGGAATGCCGCATCTGGCAGTCTTAGCGTTCAGCTGAACCAGCGATTCGTACTCCCCGTTCTCGCCAAGAATCTTCTGCCTGAATTCGTTGGGCAAACAAAGTTGCTTCGGCACCTTCTTATACCGCACCAAATAACCGTTGATTACCTTGCCGTGTTTGGTGCGGCCCTTTTCACCGTAGAAGCCCAGGCGTTTATATGCTTCCACACGGTCAACGAAACGATAATTAGTTATGTTTTTGAACACCGCGAAATGATCCGGAGCCAATCTTGGCTCATTTTGCAAACGGCACCACAAAACCTTCAACCGGTCATGGTTTATGGACTCGAAGAAACTCTTGATATCGAGAGCAATAGCACAGCAGTTCCCAAGCTCTCTAATACGATCAAACGCTTCTTTTGCGAAATGAATATTGCATTTTCCGCTGCGCTTGCCAACGCTGACGGGGATGTGGCGATACGCTACAGGGCAATGGCTTATCTTTAATTTTTCGAGTTCTCGTTCGTACGGCTTGGTGAGAAGATAACGATAATACGAAAATATATAGGCATCCCGCCGTGCCGCGTACCTAATGTTCCTCGTTTTCGGTGGAGGGCGTTCCTTACCAGTTTTTTTAAGGTCGTGACGGAATGGCTGCCATTTTTTTTCATATTGCAGCAGGGGATAAAATGAATTTTGTGCTACCCGCAGAGGGTTTGTAACAATAGACATGATTTCAGACTGGGTTAACACCTGATCAAAATGAGGATAGCGCTTTAAATCTTTCTCTTTGAGCTGCCAATCGTTCACGTCAAACTATTTCAGCAACGAAAGGGGGGCAGCAACCGGTTCCATCCAGTTAGCGCTGCCGCCCACGCCGTTGGCAGCGAACTGGCAAAGCCAGCTCTATCTGGAAAAATTTTGACGAAGTCGAGTATGCTGTCGTCGCCGCAATCATCGCTGGTCTCATGATGATCACGTCGCTGCTGGCGCGGTCCTCGGCTCTCAACGGAGTTGCAATAATGGCTATCCGTCTCCTGCTACATGCCGCGTTGGCCCTTGACAGTCATAACGAGTCACTCTGCTCCCCAAGTGAGCAGATGCTCGCGTTTTGCAACAAATCGTCATTTTTGTCCAGTGACACAGTTTAACAAAAGTTCTTTGGTTCTTTCTTTCAAGAAAGAACCGCTTCCTTGCTTTTCTTCCTTCACTTCACTCCGCCGCGATCGCGTACTCCTCCAGCGGAGCGCAGGTGCAGACGAGGTTGCGGTCGCCGTAGGCGTTGTCGACGCGTTTGACGGGGGGCCAATATTTGGCGAGGGCGACGAAGGGGAGGGGGAAGGCGGCTTGTTCGCGGGGGTAGGGGTGGGGCCAGGTGGTTGCCATGACTTCGGCGGCGGTGTGTGGGGCGTTTTTCAGGGGGTTGTCGGCGCGGTCGGATTGGCCGGAGGCGATGGCGGTGATTTCCTGGCGGATGGCGATCATGGCGTCGCAGAAGCGGTCGAGTTCGGCTTTGGATTCGCTTTCGGTGGGTTCGATCATCAGGGTGCCGGGGACCGGCCAGGACATGGTGGGGGCGTGGAAGCCGTAATCTTGCAGGCGTTTGGCGATGTCCTCGACTTGAATCCCCGATTCGGCCTGGAAGCCGCGGCAGTCGATGATGCATTCATGAGCCACCATGCTCTGCGCGCCGCGGTAGAGGATCGGGTAGTGGGGGGCGAGGCGGGTTGCGATGTAGTTGGCGTTGAGGATGGCGATTTCGGTGGCGCGTCGCAGGCCACCGGCGCCCATCATGCGGATATAGGCGTAGGGGATCGGCAGGATCATGGCGCTGCCGAAGGGGGCGGCGGCGACGGGACCGAAACCGGTTGAAGGGCCGGCGTCGGCGCGCATCGGGTGGTTGGGCAGGAAGGGGGCGAGATGGCCAGCGACGCCGATGGGGCCGATCCCCGGGCCGCCGCCGCCGTGGGGGATGCAGAAGGTTTTGTGCAGGTTGAGGTGGCAGACATCGGCGCCAATGGCGGCCGGGCTGGTGAGGCCGATCTGCGCGTTCATGTTGGCGCCGTCCATGTAGACCTGGCCGCCAGCCTCGTGCACGGCTTGGCAAATTTCGGCGACGGTTTCCTCGAACACGCCATGGGTGGAGGGGTAGGTGATCATTAGCGCTGCCAGTTTGTCGCGATGGGCGGTGATTTTGGCGTGCAGATCGGCGCAGTCGATATTGCCCGAGCGGTCGCAGCCGACGACGACGACGCGATACCCCGCCATGGTGGCGGAGGCAGGGTTGGTGCCGTGGGCGGAGGCGGGGATCAGGCAGATGTCGCGATGGCCTTGGCCACGCTGTTCCTGGAAGGCGCGGATGGCGAGCAGGCCGGCAAATTCGCCTTGCGCGCCGGAATTCGGCTGGAGCGAGATCGCCGCGAATCCGGTGATCGATTCGAGGTAGTCGCAAAGCTTTGCGATCAGTTTGTCATAGCCTTTGGTTTGATCGGCGGGCGCGAAGGGGTGGATGTTCGCGAAACCGGGCCAGGTGATGGGGATCATCTCGGCGGCGGCGTTCAGTTTCATCGTGCAGGAGCCGAGCGGAATCATGCTATGGTTGAGCGCGATGTCCTTGTCTTCCAGGCGCTTGAGGTAGCGCAGCATCGCGTGCTCGGAGCGATGGGCATGGAACACCGCCTCGGTCATGAACCGGCTGGCGCGCAGCAGGGGCTGCGGGATTGGTCCGGGGGCGCCGTCCAGGGATTGCCCGAACAGCGCGGCGAGTTTTACCAGTTCGTCGCGGGTGACGGTTTCGTCGAGGGCGATGCTGATGCTGGTGACGCCGGCGCGGCGGAAATTAAAGCCGGCGTCGAGCGCCTTTTGCATCATCGCATCGGCGCTGCCGCCTGCTTCAATGGTAATGGTGTCAAAGAAGTTTTGATGGCGCGGCGCGAAGCCTGCCCTGGCGGCGGCGGCGGACAAGAGCCGGGCTTGCAGGTTGATGCGCCGGGCGATGCGGGTGAGGCCGTCCGGACCGTGCCAGACGCCGTAGAAGCCGGCGATGACGGCGAGCAGCACCTGGGCGGTGCAGATATTCGAGGTGGCTTTCTCGCGGCGGATATGCTGCTCGCGGGTTTGCAAGGCGAGGCGCAGCGCTGGTTCGCCCGACGCATCGACCGAGACGCCGACCAGCCGTCCCGGCATTTGCCGCTTAAAGGCGTCGCGGGTCGCGAAATACCCCGCATGCGGGCCGCCGAAGCCCATCGGCACGCCGAGGCGCTGCGCCGAGCCGACCACCACATCGGCGCCCATTTCGCCGGGCGGCTTTAAGAGCGCCAGCGATAGCGGATCGGCGGCGACGATGGCGAGGGCTTTCGCTTCATGAGCGGCGGTGATTTCCGCCGTCAGGTCGCGGATGGCGCCGGTAGTGCCAGGGTATTGCAGTAGCACGGCGAAAGGTTTTGCCGCGGTGATGGCTTCGGCATCGCCGGGCGCGAAATCGGTGAGGCTGAGGTTTAGCGGCCAAGCGCGGGTGGCGATGACGGCGCGGGTTTGCGGATGGACATCATTCGCAATGGCGATCGTGGTGCTGCCGCCCTTCGACATGCCGCGCGCCATGGCGACGGCTTCGGCGGCGGCGGTGGCTTCGTCAAGCAGCGAGGCGTTGGCGATTTCCATGCCGGTGAGGCCGGTGATCATCGTCTGGAAATTGAGCAGGGCTTCCAGCCGGCCTTGGGCGATCTCCGCCTGATACGGGGTGTAGGCGGTGTACCAGCCGGGATTTTCCAGCACGTTGCGCAGGATGACCGGCGGAGTGACGGCGCCGTGATAGCCTTGGCCGATCAGCGAGCGCTTGACCTGGTTTTGCCCGGCAAGCTCGGCGAGATCGGCGAGCAGCGCCGCTTCGTCGATGGCGGGCGGCAGGTTCATCGGTTCGGCGCGGCGGATGCCGCCTGGCACGGTGCGCGTCACCATGTCGTCAAGCGATGGCGCGCCGATTTCCTGGAGCATGGCGGCGGTCTCCGCCGCGTCCGGTCCGATATGGCGGGCGATGAAGGCGTCGCGCGCTTCCAGCGCTTGCAGTTCGGCCAGACTATCAAAAAGGGAGGCGTCCATCACAGCGTTTCCAGCAATTGCTGGTAGCCGGCTTGATCTAGCAGCGTGTTGAAGGAGGCCGTATTGTCGAGGCGCAGCTTGAAGAACCAGCTTGAAGCGGCTGACGCGTTGACCGAGGCCGGATCATCCGCGAGCGCCGCGTTCGCCTCCGTCACGGTGCCGGCGAGCGGCGCGTAGACATCGGAGGCCGCCTTGACGCTTTCGACCACGGCGCAAGCCTCGTCCGCCGCGACATGGCGCTCTGGCGCCGGCAGTTCGATGAAGACGATATCGCCGAGCGCCGATTGCGCGTGATCGGTGATGCCGATTACGGCGATATCGCCTTCCAGGCGCACCCATTCATGGTCCTTGGTGTAGCGGGTTTCGGTCATGGCTTGTCCTTTCAGCGGACGTAACGATGGGGGATGAAGGGCAAGGGCGCCACGCGCAGCGGCGCGTGCTTGTCGCGCAGCAAGCCGGTGATTGCCGTGTCATCGGCGGCGAAGCGAGAGTCGACATAGCCGATGGCGATGGGCGCGCCGGCGCTGGGGCCGAAACCGCCGGAGGTGACGCGGCCGATTTCACGGCCATCCGCCGCATGAAGTGCTGCGCCTGCGCGAAGTATCGCGCGGCCCTCTGGGCGCAGCCCGACGAGGCGGCGTTGCGGGCCGTCATCATGGATTCGGCGCAGCGCGTCGCCGCCCAGGAAATCCCAGGCCATCTTGCGCCGCTTGCCGATGGCGAAGCCGAGGCCGGCTTCGATGGGGTTGGTGGTTTCGTCGATATCGTTGCCGTAGAGGCACAGCCCGGCTTCAAGGCGGAGCGAATCGCGGGCGCCCAAGCCGGCCGGCTTCACCGCGGGCTGCGTCAATAGCGTTTCGGCGATGCGCGCGGCATGTTCGGCGGGCAGGCCGATCTCGAAGCCGTCTTCGCCGGTATAGCCGGAGCGGGAGATGGTGACCGGCGCCCCGAGCAGGGTGAAATATCCGGCATCGAGGAATTTCATCCCGGTCGTTTCGGGAACCAAGGCGCCTAGAACCGGCGCGGCGGCAGGGCCTTGCAGAGCGACCAAGGCGCGGCCGAAATGCGGCGTTAGTGTGACGCCTTCCGGAAGATGCGCGCGGATATGCGCGAGATCGGCTGCTTTGCGGGAGGCGTTGAAAATCAGCAGGTAGGCCGGTCCTGACCGGGTCTGTCCTGACTGGGTCTGTCCTGACCGGGTCTCGCCGAGATTGGCCACCATCAGGTCATCGACGATGCTGCCTTGTTCGTTCATCAGCAGCGTGTAGCGCTGGCGGCCCGGTTTCAGCCCCTTGATGTCGCCGGTGACGACGGTTTCCAGCGCCGCGGCGGCGCCTGGGCCTTCGAGCACTGCCTGGCCCATATGGGAGACATCGAACAGCGCCGCCTGGGTCCGGCATTGCAGGTGTTCGGCGACGATGCCGTCATACTGCACCGGCAGGGAATAGCCCGCGAACGGGACCATGCGCCCGCCCAAGCGGCGGTGCAGCGCATCCAAAGGCGTGACGCATAGGTCGGAACCGGCCAAAATACTCTCCGCGACATGCAGTGAACGGTGCAACCCGTTCCAACTGACCCCCCTCTGTCACGGAACCTGAGAGATTTAGGCGGCAAGCCGCCGTTACTCCGTCGGTGCGGTGAATTTCACCGGCTTTCCAGAGATTCATGGAGCCTATCCCGGCAGGGTCTGGGTCGATCCGGCGGATCTTTTCCGCGCCAGGGGCGTCAGGGCCTTGCCTCGATGCAAAGGCATCGCGGCGGCGGCCCTTCCTGCCCGGCACGAAAAATCCCTCGCCGGCTCTCAACCATCCCCTGCCGGGATAGGCTCCGCCCTGCGGTCCTTTTGCCTGAGCGTTTCCGGGGGCCGGTTGCGCCTTCGGCGGTGATCCTGTGAGGAATCACGCTCTCCCGCGGGGGAGATGAGAATGGATCATCAGTGCCGCATCCCGGCGAAACACGCAAGGGAATTATGCGAGCAAGCCTAGGCGGCCCCGCCTATGCGGCTCGGCGCGATAAAGCGGCCGGAATGCCGGCGATGGCGTGGTCGATGAGCGCGGCGTCGCGTTCGGCGTCGATGGTGTCGCGCAGCACGATTTCGGCGGCGCGGGCGGCAAGCGACGCGGCGGCGTTGCGGACGCCGCTGACCGCGTCCGATTCGGCGGCTTTGATGCGGTCCATCGCCATCCGCTCGCGGCGTTTCGCGGCGTCCTCGGCGTCCCGCATGAGTTGCGCCGCCATGCGCTCGGCCTCGCGCGCGGCGTTCTCGATCATCGCCTTGGCCTGGGCTTCCGCCTCGGCGCGGCGCGCCTCCGCTTCGCGCAGCATGGCTTCCGCCTCGGCGCGCAGGCTGGCCGCCTCGTCGAGTTCGCGGCGGACGTCCTTGGCCCGCTGATCCAGCATGGTGGTGACGAAGCCGATCAGCTTGCGGCCATACAGCGCGAGGAAGAGCAGGACAGCGACAGTGACCCAGAAGGTGCCTTTGTCAAACAAATTGCCGTGCAGCGCGCCGTAATTCATCGCGCGCCTCCCAAGACGGCATCTCGGCCGGCATCGGAGCCGGCATCTGGTTGCCGGATCGAGGCGAGCGCGCGGGTGATGGCGGGCGCGTCGGGCGCTGTGCCGGCCAGGCGTTGCACCAGTGTCGCCGTCAGGTCCTCGGCAATTGGCGGCAGCGCCATCATGGCGGCGGCGCGGGCTTCGCTGATCCGCGCTTCGGCGGCGGCGAGTTGCGCGTCAAGCTTCGCGTTCAGTTCATCTGCTTGCGCATTTGCTTGCGCCTTGGCCTGATCGACTGCTTTGGCGATGGTCGATTGGCTGGCTTCGCGGGCCTGACGGATCGCCTGGTTTAGCGCCGCCACGGCGGCATCCGCTTCGCTTCTGGCGCGGCGCGCCGCATCGAGATCGGTTTGGATGCGCGCGGCGCGCGCTTCGATCACGCCGCCGATTTGCGGCAGTGCCCAGCGCGACAGCAGAACATACAGCGCGATCATGATGACTGCCATCCAAAGGATTTGGATGAGCGTCAGCCGGTTGCCGAAATCCATTTGCGGCAGGCCGCTCGCTGCCATCGCGGCTTGCGGCGCGCCGAGCAGGACCAGTCCGGCTTGGGCCCTCATCCTGATCAGCGATGATCGACGCACGCCGCGCGCCATGTCAGGTGAACAGGATGATGAGCGCGATGACCAGCGCGTAGAGCGCCACTGCCTCGGTCAAAGCGAAGCCAAGCAGCACGTCGCGGAACATCCGGTCGCGCGCCGCGGGGTTGCGGCCAATCGCGCTGACGAAGGCGCCGAACAGGTTGCCGATGCCGACGCCGGCGCCGGCGACGCCGATCGTGGCAAGGCCGGCGCCGAGATCGCGCGCGATCAGGATAGTGTCAATCGCCATGAGGCTGGTTCCTTTCGTGAACTCAAACGGATTTTCGATGTGTTATGGACGAAATTGCGGATGGCGATCAATGCAGGTGGATCGCGTCGTGCAGGTAAAGGCAGGTCAGCACCGCGAAAACATAGGCCTGCAGGAAGGCCACCAGAAATTCAAGGGCGGTGAGGGCGATGTTGAGGCCGAGCGGAATCACCGAGGCAATGATGCCGACGGTGCCCAGGCTCGCCGTCAGCATCAGCATGAAGCCGGCGAACACCTCCCACATTACATGCCCTGCGGTGATATTGGCGAAAAGCCGGACCGAGAGCGAAACCGGGCGGGACAGGAAGGAGACGATTTCGATGGGGATCAGTAAAGGCAGCAGCCAGCCGGGCACGCCGGAAGGCGCGAAAAAGGTCAGGAAACGCAAGCCGTGATACCAGAACCCCACCAGGATCGACAGCAGGAAGACGAAAATCGCCAGCGCCGCGGTGACCGCGATATGGCTGGTGAAGGCGAAGAAATAGGGGAACAGGCCGAGCAGGTTGCCGACCAGAATAAAGGCGAACAAGGTGAAAATGAAGGGGAAAAACGGCCGGCCGCCTTCGCCGATGGTTTCGTCCACCATGCCGACTACGAATTCGTACATTGTCTCGGCGAGGGCCTGCATGCGGCCGGGCACCGTGGCGCGGCGGCGCAGCGCCATTGCCAGCACGCCAAGGATGATGAAGGCGGCGAGCAGCATCATCTCGTTCGAATTGGTAAACCGCAAGGCATGGCCAACCGGCCCCAGCCCGGTGGTCAGCTGGAATTGCCCTAGCGCGTCGATCTTCGGTGCGGTTGCCACGTCATCAAGCCTTTGCCACTCGTTTCCTTAAATTTTTAACCAAACCTAGAGCATTTTCCGATCAGCTTGATCTGCAAATGCTCTAGCTACTTTATTTTATCGAGCCGATTCACCCGATCATGGATCACAAGAGTGATCCAACTTGATCGGGATCGGCTCTAAGCCTTCGGTCCCAAGGCGCGCGCCAAGTTGCGGAACCCGGCAATAGCGCCAATCGGCACAAACGCAATCATCAACCATGGGGATGTGTGAAATAAACGGTCCAGCCCGTAACCGATGGCCACCGCGATCACCATGGCGGCCACCAGCTCGATGCCTAAGCGCATCGCCAAATTCAGTCCGCTGGCGTCAGCGCGGTTGTTCTGGGATTGCATCAGGGTTTCAGGCGTTGCGCGCCTGCTCGCCTCCGCCAGGCGGCGCTCAAAGCTTTCCCGTTCGGTATTTCCTCCACCCGGACCGTCGCGGTCCGGTTCCTCGTTCATGATTGACCTCTAAAACACCCGGCGCGGCGGGCTTTCGGCGGGTTGCTACCGACCGGGGCTGCTAAAGTCAATCATTATCACCTGGCATCATCACCATTGGGCATCATCAGGTGGCGGCTTTATTCCGCCGCCAGCGCGACATCCTGTTCGGCCAGCGCCACCGCGCGGCCGAGATCGACGGAGAGCAGGCGGGAGACGCCGCGCTCCTGCATGGTGACGCCGTAAAGCCGGTTCATCCTTGCCATCGTCAGATGGTGATGGGTGACCACCAGCATGCGCGCGCCGGTTTCCCGCGCGATGTCTTCCAACAGGTCGCAAAAGCGATCGACATTCGCGTCATCCAAGGGCGCGTCCACCTCATCGAGCACCGCGAGGGGGGCGGGGTTGCAGCGGAACACCGCGAAAATGAGCGAAAGCGCCGCCAGCGCCTGTTCGCCGCCGGAGAGCAGCGACAGCGCGGCGAGCTTCTTGCCGGGTGGCTGCGCGTAGATCTCCAAGCCAGCCTGTAGCGGGTCATCGGCGCCGGTCAGGGCAAGATGGGCGGCGCCGCCGCCAAACATGCGGGTGAACAAGCCTTGGAAATGCGCGTTAACCTGGCCGAACACGGCGTTGAGACGCTCGCCCCCTTCGCGGTTCAGATGGCCAATCGAGTCGCGCAGCTTGGCGATCGCCGCGGCGATGTCGTCGCGGTCCTGCTCGATGACAGCGATTTTCGCCTCGATTTCGGCAAGTTCGGTTTCGGCGCGGAGATTGACCGGCGGCATATCGTCGCGCTCGGCGGTCAGCCGCTCGAAACGCTGGCGCGCCGCAGCCGCGGCTTTTGGATCGAGATTGGCGATCTTCGGCAAGCGGGGGGTTGGGCCGAGCCGGCGCAGCATGGTCTCGGTGATGACGCTCCAGGCATGGTCGGCTTGGCCAGCCGCGCCTTCCTGCCGGATGACCGCCTCGCGCGCCGCCATGGCAGCCGCCTCACTTGCCCGCATGTCGCGCGACGCCGACTCATGCGCGCGCGACGCTTCGGCAAGGACGGTCTCGGCGCGGCGATGCGCTGTCTCGGCGGCGTCGCGCGCGTCAAAGGCGGCCTGCCGCAGGGCGGATGGATCGGGCAATCCGGCAATTTGCTCAAGCGCCTGCCGCGCCGCGGCACGCCGGGCGGCGAGATCGGCAAGGCGGGATTTTGCGTCGGTGGCGCGCGACTGCCATTCGGCGATCTCGCGCTGGATCGTCGCCGCGCGCTTGGCCGTAGCGTCGGCGGCGATCCGCCGCTGCATGAACTGGTGACGCGCGCCATCGTCGTCGCGGCGCGCCGCGGCCAAGGCGGCGCGGGCCGCGTCGACGGCGCGATGCGCGGCATCGGCATCCGGCAGCGCCGCGACGAAGGCTTGCGCTTCGGTAAATTCAGCCACCGCCTCCGCCGCTTCACGAGCAGCCCGCAGCAATGCGCCCTCCAGCATGGCGATGCGCGCGGCGGCGGCCTCGGCTTCGGTTTGGCGTTTGGCCAAGGCATCGGCCGCGCGCGCGGCCGATGCGCGGGATTCGTCGGATTTCGCTTCGGCGCGGCGGCGCGCCTCGCGCGCGCTGGCCTCGGCGGCGCGGGCTTGCTTGGCGCGCAATTCAGCCTCGGCTTGCGCCGCCGCCACGGTTTTTCCTTGTTCAGAGGCAATGGCAAGCTCGGTTTGTAGAGCCTTGAATTGATTGCGCTGGGCGAGACGCACCGCTGCTTCGTCCGGGGCGCCGGCGCGCCTGGTGAAGCCATCCCATCGCCAGAGCGCGCCCTCCCGCGAGACGAGGCTTTGGCCCGCCGTTAGCGCAGTTTGCAGCGCATCGCCCGAGGCGTCCTCCGGCAGCAGCAAGATCTGCGCCAAGGCGCGCGCCAGCGCCGGCGGCGCGGTGACGACATTGGCAAGCGGCAGCGCATCGCGCAACGGCGTTATGGATGATCCGCCATCCGGCGGTAGGCGCTCAAGGGCGCGCCAGTGACGGATGGCCGCCTGATCCGTGCCGGCCAGCAGATCCTCCCGCAGCGCCGCGCCCAAGGCGGCTTCCAGCCCGGCGGGAACGCTAATTTCATCGAGCACCGGCGCCTGGTCGCGGCCGAATTTTTGCGCCAGCAGCGATGCTAGCGCGTTCGCCTGGGCCTGCAAGCCGGCCATCGCGCTTTCTGCGGCAATGGCGGCGCGGCGCTGCTCGGCAAGCCGTTTTTCCGCGTCCCCGAGCGCGGCATCGGCGACACTCACCGCCGCGGTCGCTTGATCGAGCGCCGCCTTGGCCGCTTGATGCTCCGCTTGCGCGGTGTCCCGCGCGGTGGCGGCTTCGGCGAGACTTGCCTCGGTGATCTGCCCTTGCCTGGCGCGCTGATGTTCGGCGATGACCTCGTCATGCCGGGCGCGGCTGCGTTGGGCGCGCAGTTCCGCGTCCTTGCGCTGACGCCTTCCCTGGCTGGTTTCGGCGTCGAGGCGCGCGGCGGTTTCGGCGGCTTGGGTGACCAAAGCCTGGGCGCGCTCCAGCGCTAGCGCCGCGGCCTTGGCTTCCTGTTCGGCTTGCTGGATCAGCGCCGGCGCCGCGCCCGCCGCCTTCTCCAGGCTAGCGCTTTCAGTCTCCAAGGCGGCGATCGCCGCCTGCGCGTCTTGCCGGCTGCGTTCGGCGTGATCTTGGTCCCGCTCAAGGGTTTTGACGCGCTGTTCGGCCTCGGCGCGGCCGGCGCGCGCCTGCCCTTCGGCCTCGGCCGCCTGTTCGGCGCCGATTCGCGCTCGTTCCAGAGCGGTGCGGCATTCGCCTTCGGCGCGTCGCAATTCCGGCAGGCACTGGGCGGCGGCTTCGGCTTGCGAAGTCGTTTTAGCCAAAGCGCTCGCGGCGCTGGCGGCATCCGCCTGGGCAGCGGCCAGGCCAAGCCGCGCCGCCTCCCGTTGCGCCGTGGCGACCGCGCCTTCGATGACGAGGTGCTCGGCCTCGGCGTTCCTGATGGCGGCGGAAAGGTCGCGATAGCGCTTCGCCTGCCGCGCCTGCTTGCGCAACTCGGCGAGGCGCTGGGCGATTTGGCCAAGCACATCCTCGGCGCGCGTCAGATTGGCCTCTGTCGCGCGCAGTTTCAGCGACGCCTCGTGCCGGCGCGCATGCAGCCCGGTGATGCCAGCGGCTTCCTCGAGGACAAGCCGGCGCTCCTCCGGACGCGCGTTGATCAGCGCGGCAACCCGGCCTTGGCTCACCATGGCTGAGGCATGCGCGCCAGAGGCGAAATCCGCGAACAAGGTCTGCACGTCGCGCGCCCGCGCCTCGCGCCCATTCACCCGATAGGCGCTGCCGGAGCCGCGTTCGATCCGGCGGGTGATCTCAATCTCCGGTTCCGCCTGAAATGGTGGCGGCGCCAGCCCCTCGGTTTCCTCAAGGGTGATAGTCACTTCGCCAAAATTGCGCGAGGCGCGGCCGGCGGCGCCGGCGAAGATGACGTCCTCCATCTCAAGGCCGCGCACGGCGCGCGCGCTGGCCTCGCCCATCACCCAGCGCAGCGCATCCGCGACATTTGACTTGCCGCAGCCATTCGGCCCGACAATGCCGGTCAGGCCAGGCAAGATTTCCACCACGGCGGCGTCGGCGAAACTTTTGAAGCCGCTGATGCGCAGGCGGGCGAAGCGGACCGGCAATTTGCCTCCTTAGGCTTGACCAATATATGTTGAGAAAGCTTTAATATCCATGGCTCCGGCGTGTTTCTTGCCGTCCATGATGAAGGTTGGCGTGGCATCGACATGATAGGTTTGCTCGGCCTTGGTCCGCTCGTCGAGGATGAATTGCTTGAGCTTGTCATTGGCCAAGGCGGCGTCGAAATCCGCCTTGCTCATCCCGGCGAGGGCGGCATAGCGAAACAGCGCTTGATGGTATTGATCAAGCGTGTGTTCGCCGGGCGCGAAAGCCCATTTATCCTGGCTGGCGAACAGCGCGGAGACAAAGGGATAATATTCCGAGGCCGGCAGGCTGCGCGCCACCTGGGTCGCCATCAGCGCCACGCCGTCCAAGGGAAAATCGCTAAAGATGATCCGCAATTTGCCCGGCTTGATGAATTTGTCGATGACGGCGGGCAGAGTCGCGGTTTCGAATTCCGCGCAATGCGGGCAGGTGAGGGAGTAGAATTCCGTTACTTGAATTGGCGCGGATGCTTTGCCGAGGGCGCGTGTGCCATAGGGATCGGCGGCGGCCGGCTTGGCATCGGCGCCAGCGGCGGCGAGAGCGGGAGCGGCTAGGGCGGCGAATGCGAGCAAGGAGCGGCGGTTCATCGTTGGTTCGACCTCTGTTGGAGAGTTTAAGAGCCTGTTTGAGAATGGGATCGGGTCGGCCTGGCGGGTCCTTTCCGCCCCCAGTGCGTCAGAATTTCGCCGCGATGTCCCGCATCGCGGTGAAATTCTTCCTGCCGGAGACGAAAAATCCCTCGCCATTCCTCAACCGCCCCATTCTCAAACAGGCTCTAAGCCCGGTAGTTACCAAGTTCGCAGATATGCCGCCAGTGTTCGGCGCTGACCGGCGCGACCGACAGGCGGGACAGGCGGAGCAGCGTCAGGCCTGCCAGCGCTGGATCGGCTTTCATGGCGGCGAGCGTTACCGGGCGCGGCATCGCGGCCAGGGCTTGCATATCGACCGCCACCCAATCGCCTGATGACGCCGTGGGGTCGGGATAGGCTTCGCGACTGATGGTGACGATGCCGACGATCTGCTTACCAGTGCTGGAATGGCGGGTATTGGAATGGTAGAAAAACGCCTGGTCGCCGCGCCGCATGGCGCGCAGATTGTTCCGCGCCGCATGGCTTCGCACGCCGGTCCATGGCTCCACATGGTTGCGCGTCTGCTGCTCCCAGGAAAAGGCCTCAGGCTCGGATTTCACCAGCCAGAACTTCATCCTGGCGCACTATCCCAATTCTGATGCTTATCCAAGGAAATCGCCGTCGCGGAACACCGCGCGGAAAGGGTGGATCGCCGTAGTGGCGAATAATCCGGCTTTTACATAGGGATCGGCGGCGGCGATGGCTTCCGCGGCGTCCTGGTCATCGGCGGCGAAAATCAGGATGCTGCCGACCGGATCGCCGGACGGGCCTAGCAACGGGCCGCCGTAATTTACGGCGGCGCCGAAGGTTTTCCAGTAATCGAGATGCGCCGTCCGGGTGGCGCGGCGCATGTCGAGGCTATTGGGGCGATCATAGGCGGTGAGGGCGAATAACATCGGCGGCTTCCTTTACGGCGATTCTGGGCAGCGATTCTGGGCGGCGATTCTGGTTGGATGCGATCATAGCATGTTTAGCCCTTAATATGTTTAGCCCCGCCACGCCGGCTTGCGGCAATACCACGCTCAAGCGCCGGAATGTGAAGGGCAATGACCCGCCTGACCCTGCCAAGGGGCTGGCAAATCAGTGAGTTTCGATTAAACAATCACTTATGGAACCGTCACGCGACGCGGAATTCGACACGGCTCAGTTCAACGGAAGTTTGGCAAAGGTTGAGGGAAACGCCAGCCTGAACGGGCGCTATGCCGGGGCGATGCCGGCGCCGCGCTTGGGCGGTTGGCTGCATCGCTTTGCCAATCCTGGGCGGTTTCTGCGCTTTAGCGACTTGGCGCTGCCCTGGCTGGCGGGCTTCGCTTTGGTCACCGCGGTGACCGGGCTGGTTTGGGGGTTCTGGTTTTCGCCAGCGGATTGGCAGCAGGGCATCGCTTCGCGGATTATGTATGTTCATGTGCCGGCGGCCTGGGTCGCCATGGCGGGCTATGCCATGCTGGCGGTTTGTTCCTTGCTTTCCATTGTATGGCGGCATCCGCTGGCGGATATCGCGGCGCAGGAGATCGGCCCGGTCGGCGCCGGCTTCACCGCGCTTTGCTTGGTGACCGGTTCGCTCTGGGGGCGGCCGGAATGGGGCACTTATTGGGTATGGGATGCGCGGCTCACCTCGGTGCTCATCCTGTTTTTCCTCTATCTTGGCCATATGGCGCTGATCCGCGCCTTCGATAACCCGCAGCACGGCTACCGGGCGGCGGCGATTTTGGCGCTGGTGGGGGCGATCAACCTGCCGATCATCGTGTTCAGCGTGTATTGGTGGAATACCCTGCATCAGGGTAACTCCATATCGGTGACCGGGCCTTCGAAAATCTACATCACCATGCTGTGGCCGCTGCTGATCGGCACAATGGGGTTCTACGCGGCGTTTCTGGCGATGATCACCGCGGGGATTTCCGCCGCCATCATGGAAACCCGGCTGCGCGGCTTGTTGCTGGCCCAAGCGGAGCGATCTTGATGATTAAGCATGTGATGCCCTTCGTCGCCGGCAGTTATGGCGCCGCCGTTCTGGCACTCGGGTTTTTATCGCTTAGCGCGGCGCTGCGTTATCAAAGGGCAAAGGCGCGGCTTGTCGCTTTAGGGCCGCGCGGCCGGCGACGGAGCGCTTCGCCATGATGAGCCGCAAGAGGCGCCGGCTTTGGATCGTGCTGATCTGCGGCATCGGCATTTCGACGGCGACGGCGCTGATGCTGGTGGCGTTTCGCGGCAGCCTGACATTTTTCATGTCGCCGCAACAAGTTGTGGCGGCGCATCCGTCGCCGGATGAGACGTTCCGGCTGGGCGGCATCGTGCAGATGGGGACGGTGATCGAATCGCAGCGCGATGGGCAGCCTTACACGAGGTTTCGGATTACCGACGGACACGCCTCGGTTCCGGTGAGCTTCACCGGCGTGTTGCCGGGGCTGTTCCGCGAAGGCCAGGGCGTGGTGACAGTAGGTTCGATGGCGGCAGGGGGCGGAGAGTTTGTCGCGGCGAATGTGCTGGCCAAGCATGGCGCCACCTATATGCCGCTGGCGGTGGAGCAGGCGCTGCGGAAATCCGGCAAGTGGAACCCGAAATTCGGGCCGCCGCCGCCGGCCGGAAGCTGGGACGCCAAGACGCCGCGGGCGATCCTGGCGGATAACGGCAAGAGCTGAACGGGACGAGGAATTACCGATGGTCGAATTGCAGAGAATAGCGGGCCGATGATACCGAATTTGGGGCATTTCGCGCTGGCGCTGGCTGTCGCCTTGGCGCTGGCGCAAGCAGTGATCGGCCTGTTTGGCCCCAGCTTGCGTGATCCCAAGGGCTTGCGGGCGGCGCCGGCGCTGGCGATCGGCCAGTTCCTGATGCTGATCCTCTCCTTCGCGGCGTTGATCTGGTCCGGCGTGGTTTCCGATTTCACGGTGAAGAACGTCGCCGAATTTTCCAGCGCCGAGACGCCGCTGATTTACCGGATCGCCGGCACTTGGGGCAATCATGATGGCTCGGTGCTGCTTTGGTGCGTCATTCTCGGACTGTGCGGCGCGGCGGTGGCGAGCTTTGGTCAAAACCTGCCGGCCAGCCTGCGCTCGCGGGTGCTCGGCGTGCTTGGACTAGTTTCCGCGGGGTTCTTGCTGTTCACCCTCACTGTCTCCGATCCGTTTCAGCGCATCTGGCCGCCGCCGCTCCATGGCGCCGGGGTAAACCCGATCCTGCAGGACCCTGGCCTCGCGGTGCATCCGCCTATTCTTTACACCGGCTATGTCGGGTTTTCGGTCGCCTTCGCCTTCGCCGTCGCGGCGTTGATCGAAGGGCGCGTCGATGCCGCCTGGGGGCGCTGGGTGCGGCCTTGGACGCTGGTTTCCTGGTGTTTCCTTACGGGCGGCATCTGCATGGGATCGCTTTGGTCCTATTACACGCTAGGCTGGGGCGGCTTCTGGTTCTGGGATCCGGTGGAAAATGTCGCCTTGCTGCCCTGGCTGACCGGCACGGCGCTGCTGCATTCCGCCATCGTGGTGGAAAAGCGCGAGGCGCTGAAGACCTGGAGCGTGTTGCTGGCCATTGCCACCTTCTCGCTCAGCCTGAGCGGCACCTTCATGGTGCGCTCCGGGCTGCTGAATTCGGTGCACGCTTTTGCCGCCTCGCCAGATCAGGGTATTTTCATCCTGGCCTTGCTGGGGATCACCATTGGTGGCTCGCTGGTGCTGTTCGCGCTGCGCGCGCATCTGCTTTCGGCGACCGGCGTGTTCGCGCCCATTTCGCGTGAGAGCGCGCTGATCGTCAACAATATTTTTCTATGTATCATCGCCGCTGTGGTGTTCACTGGCACCATGTATCCGCCTTTCCTCAATGTTGTTTTCGGGGCGCAAATTTCGGTGGGAGCGCCCTTCTTCAACCAGGCGGCGCTGCCCTTGGTGACGCCTTTGGCGCTGGCGATGGCGGTGGGGCCTTTGCTGCCGTGGAAACGAGCGGCGCTGGCGCCGGCACTGATGAAATTATGGATCGGCGCCTTGGCTGCGGTGGTCATTCTTGCCATTCTGGAGTTGCGCGGCCATGCGGTCGCGGCGCTCGGGCTGGCGGGGGGCGCCTGGATTATTCTCGGCGCGCTGGTCGATCTCGGCGAGCGGGTGCGGCTGTTCCGCGTGCCATTGCGGCAATCGCTCAGCAGGATCTTCACCTTGCCGCGGGCGGCCATCGGCGCGGCGCTTGGGCATCTCGGCTTCGGCGTGACCGTGCTCGGCATCGCCGGCATGACGCTGGCGGCGCATACGCTGGTGGTGATGCAGCCCGGCCAGAGCGTGGCGATGGGCGGCTATGACTGGCGGCTGAACGGCATCCAGGATCAGAAAGGCCCGGATTACGCGGCGCGGGTGGCCAGCGTCACGATCAGCCGTGAGGGCCGCAAGGTGCTGACGCTCTATCCGTCGAGGCGGTTTTTCGCTGCCGACAAGGTGATGACCGATGACGCGGCGATCCGCACCAATGGGTTTCACGATCTCTACGCGACCTTTGCCGGTGAAAATAAAAATGGCGGCGCGGAGTTTCGCTTCAACGTGCATCCCTTCGCGCCGGAGATTTGGCTGGGCGGCCTGATCATGGCGCTGGGCGGTGGCTTGTCGCTGACCGATCGGCGCTTCCGGATCGGCGCGCCGTCGCGCAAGAAGGCGAAGAAGCCGGAGGCGACGGTTGCCGCCTGACCAGGCCATGCATCGCCCCGCGTTGCGCCGCCCTTGGCCGCGCCGCGCCCTGCTGGCCGCGCCGCTTGGGGTGGCCGCGGCTGGCGGCGTTGGGTTTTTCGTGTTGCTGGAGCGGATGCGGCGCGGCACTTATGATCCGCAAGGGTTTAATAATCCGCTGGTCGGCCATAAAATTCCTGATTTCACTTTGGCCGGCGTAATGGGTCATGATGGCTTTGACGCAGGCCAACTTGCCGCGCAGACTAAGCCGGTTCTGCTAAATTTTTTCGCCTCCTGGTGCGTGCCGTGCGTTGCCGAATCGCCTTATCTTGCGGAGATCGCCAAGGCTGGCCTCGCTCTATGGGGGGTCGCTTACGAGGACAAGCCGCCGGAGCTGGCGCGGTTTCTTGGCAAATACGGCAATCCGTTCAAGCGGCTCGCCGCCGATCCGAGCGGCATGACGGCGATCAATTGGGGCGTCTATGGCGTGCCGGAAAGTTTTTTGATCGCGCCGGGGGGTGTCGTTCATTGGCATATTGCGCAGCCGCTGACGCCGGAGAGCATCAATAATCAGCTTGCTCCAGCCTTGAAATCTTTAGCATGACGCGGTTGCTGATCCTTTTTTGCTTGGTCTTTGGCTGTGCGGGCGCGGCCTCGCTTGACCCTGCCTGGGCGGAGCCTGGGCAGCTCGCGCCGGCGAGCGTCGGGCCGATTGCCGCTGCGCCTGGCAGGCTGGTGCGTGACGGCGTGCTGCTGAGCCGGGCGCAGGAGCGGCGGGCCGAGGAGATCGGCGATCAATTGCGATGCCTGGTCTGCCAGAATGAAAGCGTCGAGGTTTCCGAGGCGACATTGGCGCGGCAATTCCGCACGATCATCCGGCGGCGCGTGGCAAAGGGCGAGAGCAATGCGCGCATCATTCATTTCATGGTGCAGCGCTATGGCATCTATATTCTGCTGAAACCTCCCTTGGTGCCGGAGACCTGGCTGCTTTGGTTCTCCCCGATCATCGCCTTGCTCTTCGGCGGGGTGGCGCTGCTGTTCATCCGCCGCCGCGAGCCGCCGCCGCCGCTTTCGCCGCTTGAGGAAGCGCGGTTGAAAGAGCTTACGCATTGATCCTCTGGCTTTGGATGTTGCTTCTGGCCGTCATCGCCTTGACGCCGCTCGGGCTTTCATTGCGCGGCAAAAACCGCGGCGCGAGCCGCCGGGACGCGGCGATGGCCTTGCATCAGTCGCAACTTGACGAGATTGAGCGTGACCGCGCTGAGGGGCGGTTGCCGGACGATGAATATCGCGCAGCGAGGCTGGAAGTGCAGCGCCGGCTCCTGGCGACCGACACGATTGTTGAGACGACAGCCGGCGGAAACGCCAAGGGCTTGCTGATCATGACCGGCATTCTTGTGCCGGTGGTGGCGCTGGCGCTGTTCCTGCCCGGCAGCCTGCCTTTCGTGCCGTCCGAGCCGCATGCTTCCTGGGTGAAGCAGCGGGATGAAGCAGCGGCGCGTGACAACCGGCTGATCGCCGCCTTGCAAGCGAGGTTGTCGCAGATGGATCCTGGCTCACCCGAGAGCCGGGAAGGCTATGTCATTCTTGGACAGGCGATGCTGGAGCGCGGCCGCACCGCGGCTGCCGCAAAGGCCTGGCAGGTGGCGTTGCGCGTAAAATTCGATCCGGCGCTGGCCGCTGAAACCGCGGAGCTGGAAATCGACGCGGTGGGGCATATGACGCCTAGCGCGGCGGCGCTGTTCAAGCAGGCGCTGGCGGAAGCGCCGCCAGGAGCGCCCTGGCGAAACCTCGTGAAGCAGCGGCTTCGCGAAGCCTCGGCGGTCTTGCCTAATCAGGCGCCCGACGCCATTTCAAAGCCATGAACAAAGTTACAAGCTCAGTTCCGGATGATGATGCCGAACAGCCCCCGAAGCCACGGCCCGAAGCGCAATCCAAGCCAATGCCGAAGGAAATTGGCGGCCCGAAAGGTCCCGAGCCCACCCGCTATGGCGATTGGGAACGCAATGGCCGCTGCACGGATTTTTAGTTCAGGATCGCGGCCGGCTGGCGCAGGAAGATGCGCCTAATGCGCGCGAGCAGGGCAGTTACTCTCGGATAGGCCAGGATCAGCATGATCAGTCCGAACACTGCGGCGGCGAGGCCCGCCTGCGCCACGAGTTCCAGCTTCAGCGCGCGCGCATACTGAAAATTATGGTTTGCCAGGCTGACTGCCCAGCGCGCGGCGATCAGCCCGATTAGCGGCACGATAAACAGCCTGAGCAGCGGCCAAGCCGAGCGGCCAATGCCGATTGACAAGGCGGGCAGTAAAAGCAAGGCAGTCACTGCGCCGCGCAGCGCCAGCGCCCAGGCTAGCGGGACCAACCCAAATGGCGCGGCGACCAGTGCCGCGAGGGCGACCGTCATTGCGTTGATGACGGCGAAGCTCCAGACCAGCGCAGGGCGTTGCAGGGCCGTCAGCATTGGATTGACGAAGACGTAAAGCGCGGTCGCCGGGATGATCAGGGTCATTACCGAGAATACTGGGATCGCCGAAGCCCAGCGGGCGCCGAACATCAGCAGCACGATGGGCCTTGCCGCCGCGCCGGCGACCGCGGCTACTCCGAAAGATAGGATCGCCAGCGCGTCGCAAAGATCCCTCGCCACGGCAAAGCGGCGGCCATTATCCTCGCGAACGGAGACGAAAACCGGCAAGAACACCTTGCTCGCTGGGAAGATTGCCAGCTCCTGCAAAACCTCGGTGAGGCGCTGAGCGATGCGGAACTGCCCCACCGCGATGACTGGCAGGCGCAGCCCGACCAGCATGACATAGCCGCTGACTGCGATGTAATCGACAAAGGCGGCGCCCATCATTGGCAGGTTGAAGCGAAAGGCCTGCCGCAGCGCGGCGAGCCGGGGCGGCGCAGGCGGCAGCCAGCGCGCCACCGCCGAGACGACGGCGGCGTAGAAGGCGATGCCGACCAGGCGTTGAGTGATCAAGGCGAGGATGCCATGGCCGGCATAGACCAGCGACAAGGCGGCGACGCCGCCAGTGATGGTGCTGCCGAGCGACATGACGCTGAGCGCCCTGTAGCGGAATAATTGCGCCAGCCGCGCCGAGGGAACGATGAGAAAGCAGCCGGTGACGATGTTGGCCGCCAAGGCCTGGATCACCCAGGTCAGGCGCGGTTCGCCGTAGAGGCGGGCGATCAGCGGCGCCACGCCGATCAATCCGGCCGCCAAGGCGAGCGCCAGCAGGAATTGCGCCCAGAATGCGCCGGCTTCGACGCTGCGGTCCCCTGGCGCCGCGATAACCTGCTCGCCCGAACCGCCCGAGGCGATCATCCGGGCGAGTTCGGAAATTGCCGATCCGATGGCGACGAGCCCTACATCCGCCGCCGCAATGTGCCGCAACAGGATGACCAGGACGGAGAATCCGATGCTGCGTTCGGCAATTGCGGTGACCAAATTCCAGGCGGCGCCACGCGCCGCGCCGCGCGCGAGGCTCATCAGGGGTGGGCAGCTTTCACACACGCATGATAAAGAATTATCCCAGAATTGCCAGATCGGAACAAGCCGGACCTTTACGGCGCAACCGCCTGCGCCTAAAACGCGACGACAAACGCCGTGCCCGAACCCGGCGGAGGGGTGGCCGAGTGGCTGAAGGCGGCGGTTTGCTAAACCGTTGTACGGTGTAAAGCCGTACCGTGAGTTCGAATCTCATCCCCTCCGCCAATTCACCATATTTCTTGGAAATCATGTCAGCGGCTTTTTTGTCAGCCGGTTCTGTTGCGATGTTTATTCGCAACCTTCCCACTTGGGAAGCGTTGCAATCGGCGCCGCGCCCGCCAAACTCGCGTTCAGGCATAGCAAGGCATGGCCATGAACCTGATCTGGCGCATCATCAAAACCATCTTCGACATGGGCTGGGAAATTTTCTGGGCGCTGGCGCTGGGGTTTCTGATCTCCGGCGTTATCCAGGCCGTCGTCAAAAAAGGCGACATGGCGCGGATTTTGCCGGATTCCGGGCCGCGCAGCATCGTCATCGCTAGTCTGCTGGGCGCCGCTTCCTCCTCCTGTTCCTATGCCGCGGTGGCGCTATCGCGCAGCATGTTTCGCAAGGCCGCTGATTTCATCGCCGTCATGGCGTTTCAGTTCGCCTCGACCAATCTGGTGTTTGAACTGGGCATCGTGCTGATCGTGCTGATGGGCTGGCAATTCATGCTGGCGGAGTTCGCTGGCGGCATCATCATGATCGCGCTGATGACGGTGTTGCTCCGCCTGGTGATGACCCCGAAGCTGGTCGAGGCGGCCAAGCATCAGGCCGAGCAAGGCCGGTCGGGGCGGATGGAAGGCCATGCCGCCATGGATATGTCGGTGGATGAAGACGGCTCGCTGCTGCACCGCGCTTTGTCCCGCAAGGGCGTCACCGCCACCAGCCATTATTATTTCATGGATTGGGCCAGCGTATGGGTGGATATCGCGGTGGGGCTGGCGATTGCCGGCATCGTCGATGTGCTGGTGCCGCATCAGTTTTGGCGGGCGCTGTTCCTAACGCATGATCCGCTGGCGGCAAAGCTGATCGGGCCGCTGATCGGGCCTATTGTCGCCTGCCTCGCCTTTGTCTGCTCGGTCGGCAACGTGCCGCTGGCGGCGGTGCTTTGGTCCGGCGGCATCAGCTTCGGCGGCGTCACTTCGTTTTTATTCGCCGACCTGCTGATCGTGCCGATCATCGACATCTACCGCAAATATTACGGCTGGCGGGTGACGCTGCGGCTGCTGCCGGTGTTCTACGTCTCGATGGTGCTGGCCGGCTATGCGGTGGAATTCGCCTTCGACGCCATTGGCCTGGTGCCGAAGCACCGCGCCGCGAACGTGCCGATGAGCGGCGTCGGCCTAAACGCCAATACGGTGCTCGACGTGATCTTCCTGATTCTGTCGGCGATCATGCTCCGCCGCTTCATGACCACTGGTGGGCCGAAGATGATGGCGATGATGTCGGGCGATGGCGGCTCGGGGCATCATGCGCATCAGCATGGGTGAAAAAAACATTTCTTGATTAGATTAATTGGCGTCAAATATTGAGGGTATCATTTAAGATGCCACACCTGTATTCTCATGGCCGGTTAGCCCACTGGCTAAGCCCCAATTCATCAGCTCTTTTTTGAGCGTCATTCAGCCGTATATCTAGCTCCATCATCGCTAGTTGATCCATTTTTGCAAAAAGCGTTGGCTGGTACGCTCTTAAAATGTCAGTAACTGCTATTTTTCTTTCCAAACCTAAAGATTTTATAATTTCTGTTATAAGTTCTTGTCTTCTTTCGCTTCGGATGGAAATGCCAAGAGGCTGATTCAAATTGTTATCAGAAAGTGCCGCATAATATTTTGACCAAGCATCTCTCACCCCTTGTTCATCTGAGAACGTAACGTCGATCAAGTTAAGTGATTTTATAGATTCTGGCGAAAGCGTCTGGTAGCGATATGAAAGCAATGTCGAAAGGATTGCAAGTTTTTCTTTCTTACGATCTGTCTTCCTTTGTATTATACCACCAATCCAAAGCGCCACTATTGGCGCTAAAACGACTGATAATGCAGAAATAATTAAGCTTAAAAGCTCAATTTTACTCATATTTAGCGCCTGGGTTCTTGATAAGACGTCAGAAATTTTCGTTAATGCATTAAGATACGAACCCGTTTTAATTTCAAGTATCTTGATCAATGACGAATTCGCATCGTCATTGTGAGCCGCGCAGTGGCGAAGTGTTCCAGAATGGACGCGTAAAGATTAGATTACCTGTTCGCTCGCTTTAACGTTGTGGCTACTCATAACTCATTCGTTAAGACATCTGGCATGAAATTTCAAATCTTGGTAGCGGCGGGCGGATTTGAACCACCGACCAAGGGATTATGATTCCCCTGCTCTACCACTGAGCTACGCCGCCTCAAGGTGCGCCGGGAGGTAATGCCCATACCTGGCAAAGTCAATTACTGTCTGGTTCTGTTATGGGTCAATCTGAATTTCGATCTGGCGGAAAATCGCCTTTTCTAATCACGGATAATGCGCAATAAAACGCCGCTCAGTTTGAATGAGAGGCGCCCATCTTCATATGGAATTCAATGATCTGCCCTTTAATGCTCGCCCTGATCTCACGCCCTACCTGTTGCATCTGACCAAGACAGGGATGATCGGGAACAAGCGCAGAACAGCCTATGAAAATCTCGTCAACATCCTGCAAGAGGGCAAAATCAGGGCGAGCGAAAAACGCGGCTTTATTAAGGGACCCAACTCAGCCACCTGCTTTATGGATGTACCGTTTGCCTCCATGAAATATGTGCTTACACCTGAGAATCGGGATCCGGAAAAGCCGCGCTATGAACCGTATGGGATTTGTATCCTAAAGACGACTGCCTACAGCAAAGGGTGCCGGCCTGTCCTCTACCTTTCCGATCAAGAAATCAAAGATATACGGATTCCTCAAGCTCAACTTTGGCGAGTGGTAAAGCTTGAGGTACGGGACGAGAGTTGGATTAGCTGGCTGCACGAGAGAGAGTGGCGTTGCAAGGGAAATATGAATTTGTCAAAATCTCCAATCGTATTCGTCAGGAACCCGAATCATGCTCAAAAGCTTCAAAATGAGATTGCGAAAGCAAGTCCGGGGACTTTCAAGTGCGTCCCTAGATCAATAATTCCCTTTTCGGTCATCTGTCAGGGTTTCTTACCGGAAGCCGAATAGGTCCTGACCAGGAAGCCCAATGAATTGAACGCCTAAGGCTGAACGATCCTAAGAAAGATGAGCATCAAGATATCTAATTTCGGTCAAGAGTAGAAATTGAAGTCTTCAGCTATTATCTCTCTAATCGGTTCGTCTCGAACAGACCCTGCACCCAGGTTAAGCCAGCAACTATCAAAAAATTCTTTGGTTCTTTCTTTTAAGAAAGAACTGCTTGAATGGAGCATTTCTTTCTAATTTTTACCGCGTGGGCACTGGCGGCTCGGTTGAGTAATCATAAAACCCGCGTCCCGACTTGCGCCCCAGCCAGCCGGCATCGACGTAGTTTACCAGCAGCGGGCAAGGGCGGTATTTGGAATCGCCCATGCCTTGATGCAGCACGCGGATCACCTCCAAGCAGGTGTCAAGGCCGATCAGGTCGGCGAGCGCCAGCGGCCCCATCGGGTGGTTGGCGCCGAGTTTCATGCCGGTGTCGATGGAGAGCACGTTGCCAACGCCTTCATAGAGCGCATAGACCGCCTCGTTGATCATCGGCACCAGGATGCGGTTGACGATGAAGCCGGGGAAATCCTGGGCTGACGCCATGGTCTTGCCCAGGCGGGCGCCTAAGCTCATCGCGGTTTGATAGGTGGCGTCGGAGGTTGCGATGCCGCGGATGATCTCGATCAATTTCATTACCGGCACCGGGTTCATGAAATGCATGCCGATGAAGCGGTCTGGCCGGTCGGTGGCGGCGGCGAGGCGGGTGATCGAGATCGACGAGGTGTTGGAGGCCAGGATGCAGCCCGGCGAGAGATGCGGCAGCATGGTTTTCAGCACCGAGCGCTTGATGTCTTCGCGCTCCGGCACCGCCTCCACCACCAGTTCCGCCTCGCCTAGCGTTTCCAGCGCCTGCGACATCCTGATCCGGCCCAGCGCCGCATCCTTGTCCGCCGCGGCAAGCCCTTGCTTGGCCACCTGCCTGTCCATGTTCTTGCCGATGGTGACGCGCGCCCGGTCGAGCGCCGCCGCGTCGGCGTCGATCAAGGTCACATCGATCCCGGCGAGCGCCGCGACATGGGCGATGCCGTTGCCCATCTGGCCGCCGCCGATCACGCCGAGCCGGGTGATCTCCGCCATCAGCCGAGTTCCTTTTGCAGCTCCGGCAGCACGGTGAACAGATCGCCCACCAGCCCGTAATCGGCGACCTGAAAGATCGGCGCTTCCTCATCCTTGTTGATGGCGACGATCACCTTGCTGTCCTTCATGCCCGCCAGATGCTGGATGGCGCCGGAAATGCCGATGGCCATGTAGAGATCGGGCGCGACGATCTTGCCGGTTTGCCCCACCTGGTAATCGTTCGGCACGAACCCGGCATCGACGGCGGCGCGCGAGGCGCCCACCGCCGCGCCTAAGCGGGTGGCGATCGGTTCGATATAGGTGGTGAAATTCTCGCCGTTCTGCATGCCGCGGCCGCCGGAGATCACGGTTTTCGCGGCGGTCAGTTCGGGACGCTCGCTTTTCGAAAGTTCGGCGCTGACGAATTTTGATTGTTCGGAGATCGCGGCGGCCTCCACCGGCTTGATCTCAGCCGAGCCGCCTTCGGGGGACACAGGATCAAAGCTGGCGGCGCGCACGGTAATGATTTTTTTCGCGTCCGATGACTTCACCTTCGCCAGCGCATTGCCCGCGTAGATCGGGCGGATGAAGGTGTCGGCGTCCACCACGCCGGAGATATCGCTGATCGGCTGCACATCCAAAAGTGCTGCGGCGCGCGGCATGACGTTCTTGCCGACTGCCGTCGCGGCGGAGAGGATATGCGTGTAATCGCCGGCTAGCGAGACGAGCAGCGCCGCTAGATTCTCCGCCAAGGCGTGCTCATAGGCGGGTTGATCGGCGACCAGCACCGTCTCGACGCCCGGCAGCTTCGCCGCCGAGTCAGCCGCCGCCTTTACCTCATGCCCGGCGACCAGCGCATGAACGGGGCCAAGCTTGGACGCCGCCGCCACCGCGCTGCGCGCCGGCTGCTTGATGGACTTGTTATCATGGTCGAGCAGAACCAGAACCGTCATGGCTAGATCACCTTCGCTTCGTTACGCAATTTTTCCACCAGCTCCTGCACCGTCTTGACCTTCACGCCCGCGGATCGTTTTGGCGGCTCGCTGACGCTGACCAGGGTCAGGCGCGGCGCCGGATCGACGCCCAGATCAGCCGGTTTCATCGTCTCGATGGGCTTTTTGCGCGCCTTCATGATGTTCGGCAGCGAGGCGTAGCGCGGCTCGTTCAACCGTAAATCGGTGGTGACCACGGCGGGCAAAGTGAGCGCCACCGTCTCCAGCCCGCCATCGATCTCGCGCGTCACGGTCGCGGTTTCGCCCTCAATGGCGATTTTGCTGGCAAACGTGCCTTGCGGCCAGCCGAGCAGGGCGGCCAGCATCTGGCCGGTGGCGTTCATGTCGTCGTCGATGGCCTGCTTGCCCATGATGACCAGTCTGGGCTGTTCCTTTTCGATGATTGCGCGCAGCAATTTCGCCACCGCCAGCGGCTGTAATTCCACATCCGCCTCGACCAATATGCCGCGATCCGCCCCCATCGCCAGCGCCGTGCGCAGGGTTTCCTGACAGGCGGGAACGCCCATGGACACCGCGATGATCTCGGTCGCCATGCCTTTTTCCTTGAGGCGCACGGCTTCCTCGACAGCGATTTCATCGAACGGGTTCATCGACATTTTCACGCCGGCGGTCTCCACCCCGCTGCCATCCGATTTGACCCGGACTTTCACGTTGTAATCCACCACGCGCTTGACGGGGACGAGGAGTTTCATGATCTCACCGTGTTTATACTGGTATTCGCTGTAGGCGATTTTGCCGCTGAGCTAAAGGCGAGCGCAAATAATGTCAATCATTAGGGTGGGTTCTTGACGTTTACGTTAGGCACGACAGTTTGCAGCGGGTTGGGGGGTCCGCTGCCGAATATCTTGCCGAACACGCCAGGCGCCAGAGCGGCCAGCGGATTGATCACGATATGCGGTGACGCAAATGGGCCATCAACCGTATAGCGCGCGGAGAACAGCCCGCTGCCTTTGCTGGCCCTGAACAGGCGGCCCAATAGGGGAATGCGTCCAGGCAGGCTGTTCAGCGCATAGGCGGGAACGATGGTGCCGCCGAGATTATAGCCCTTGTGGCGGAGATTAACCTGCCCCGCCATGGTGACGCCGAGCGATGCTGAATAAGCCCGCCCATCCCTGATCGTCAGCACCTGACGCGCCAAGGTGAAGGGAGCGATCAGCCGTGAAAAGGCGAGGCCTGGTCCTGATGTCGCTTCCGCCAGCCCGTATAAAGTCGCGCCTTGCAGAACCTTGCCGATCAGCGGCGCATGGCGCAAGCGAAAATCAGTCATTGTCAGGCGCCCAGCCAGCCTGCCGTTGAAATCATTGGCGGCAAGGTCAAGATTGCCGCCGTCGAGGGTGTCGGCGATGCCAAAAGCCTGGAGCAGCGCGCCGCCATCGCTGGTCTCGACGCGCAAGTTGCGGCCAAGCCGCGCCGGCAGCACGTTCATCTCGACATGGTGGGATTGCGCAAGCAGCGCCGTCGCCCGCATTGCCGAAATCAGCGATCCTGATCCGGCCGCCTGCAGGTTCAGCGCCGAGATTGCATCCGGGCTTGGCGTGCCAGAAACCTGGTTGCCAGAAACTTGGTTGCGAGAGGCCTGGTTGCGAGAAGATTGCTTGCGCAAAATCAACTGGTTGAAGGCGGCGCGCAAGCGCCAGGGGATCGGGACGCCGGGCCTCCTTGCCACGCCTGAATCAGCCGCGCCGAAATTGGCAGCTTTAGCGACCGCGCCGGACAGATCGAGCACCGGACCGGCCAAAGCGATCCGCCAGGGCATGCCGGGGCGCTGCGGCGGGATGATCTTGCCGGTGGCGCGGCTGCGTCCGATATCAAAGGCGCTGGCGATGATGGCGTCGCTTTCACCGCGCGCCGCGATCATTAAGCCGGGAGCGCTTGCCGCGATCTGCTGAATCGTCGCTTTGCCGCCACGCATGATCACGCTGAGCGCCGCCTGTCCCGGCGCTCCCGCGGGTTTTGACCAATCCAGCGCCGGCAAGGCAAAAGCCTGTCCGGAGAGATCGACGCGCAGCGCCACCTCGGCCTGCCTCGGCGTCCCGCTCATGCTTATGATGATTGGCGCCGCTATCGCGCTCCACCCGAGACTTGGATAGCCTGCGTCAGCCAGCAAAACCCGGTCCATCCCGGTTGCGGCGCGCAGCGTGAAACGCTGGGTTCCGGTCCGCGTGAAGACGCCGGAAAATCGCGCCGGCTGATCGCTCACTTTGCCCGTGCCCGTCATGCTGACCTGGCGAAAATTCGCCTGAACCCGGATATCGCCATCATGCAGGGCAAGCTTGCCGAGCGGCAAAGGCAGGCTGAAGCGCGTCAGATGCGCCAAAGCGAGAAGCTGCATATCTTTTAGAGTCAGATGTTTTTTGATCGGTATGCGCAGGTTGACATGGGCGCTTACCAAGCCTCTTGCCGCCCGCAGCTTCACCCCCATCCCGAACGGGGCGCGATCGCCCGGGGCTTGATCGCCCGGGGCTTGATCGCCCGGGGCTTGATCGTTCGAGGCGTAATGCGCGCGTGGCAGGGTGAATAAGGCGACAGCGCCTTGAACCGGCCCGGCGGCAATGCCGGTGATGACCGCCGCCGTTTTGCGCTTTTCCTCGATATGGTCGATCACAACCCACGCCTTGCTCAACAAAATATTGTTCACATGCCCGCTATTCACATGAATTCGCAGATCATCCTTGTCGGGGAAATGCAGCGTGCCGGCGAGGCCGTTCATTGGCGGCATCCCCTTCAGCCATTTGAAGGTCACGCCGGTCGCGTCGAACCTGCCGTCGAGATGGTCGAGCCTGACGCGATACGTCCGCGGGTTAAAGCTGATGCCGAAATGAAACACGCCATCGCTGGCGACCCCGGCTTTTATCCTGTTGAGCACGAATTTCCGGGTGTTACGCGCCAGCCCCGCCGGCCAGTAATCCCGCAGCGCGCCGGCTTCGACGCGGTCCGCGCTGGCGGTGATCATCGCGCGCGGATAAGCGGCGCTGCCGGTCACGCTGATCACCGGCGGCACCGGCCAATGACCGCCCAGACGGATAACGCCTTGAGTGAGCCGCATCGCGCCGCGATTTACCGCGACGCTGAAATCGGCGCGATCCACCGGCACGGCGCCTTGCGCGATGCCGACTTCGCCCTTGCCGAAGGCAATGCGCAGCGTCAGGGCTTGCGGTTTCCGGGCTTGCGGTTTTTGGCGCGCCGCGAAAGGCAGGCTTGCCTTGATGGTCACCGGCAGCCGTAGCGCCGCCAGCGGCTTTACCTGCGGCAGTATTTCCGCGAGGCTGCCGGGCCCGATCACTGCGCGGGCCACGCCATGCCCGGCCAGCGCGTCATAGGCCAGCCTAACGGGCATAGCGGCGCCGGACGCGCCATTGCCGGACACGCCATCGCCGGCCGCGCCATGGCCGGCCGCGCCATGAAACACCGCGCTGGCGCGCGCCATGATGACGCCATTCTCCATCCGCCGCAGCGTGACCGTGCCGTCATGCGCCGCCAGATGAAGATCGGCCTGCCGGTCATCAAGCGCGATATCCGCATGCACGATGCGGATCAGGCGCAGTTGATCAATGTCCAGCTTGGCGTGACCGGCGGGCGGCTTGCCTTTCAGCCCTGTTGATAGCCGGACCGCCATCGTTCTTAGCGCCTGGATCGCGTTTTGACGCGGCTGTGGCCGCAAGGCGATCGCGGTGTGGCGGGCGATAATCCGGATCGGCGCGATCCGGCCGCGCAGCAAGGCAAGCGGCGCGAGCGTAACCCGCAGCCGTGAGATCTTGCTGATCACCGTGCCTTTCGGCGTGCGCAGCGAAATTGCGGAAAGCCGCAGGTCGAGTGGCGCGCCGCCGGTATGGAAGCCTTCCCAAGCAAGCCCGGCATGGCCGACAGCGACGATCAAGCCTGGCTGAAAGCCCGATGCGGCGGCGCCGATCCGGGCGGCGAGAAAGGGCAACTCGACCGGCCCTTGCTGCAGCCGCCACGAGACCACGTCAAATCCGATCAGCAAGACCAGGAGCAGCGTGCCGAATAGACGCAGCGGATGGTGCAGCAACCGCCGAAACAGCCGCCCGGCTTGACGGACACGCTTCAGCATCGAATGCTGTGTCGCTTATGAGGCCTATCGCCGCGATGCCAATCATGATCGCTGATCTGCCGCCGCCTGGCGACCGCGCCGCGGCGGCGCGGCTCGCCACGGCTTTCGCGGCAAAGGGTCGCGCCGAGGCGCGATTTCTCAAAACCGCCGAAGGTCGCGCCTTGATCGAAGCGCTGGGCGGCAATGCGCCTTATCTCGCCGATCTGGCCATGCATGAATCGGGCTGCCTGATCGATGTCGCGCGAAACGGTCCCGGCCCGGTGTTCGAGGCTGTGCTGGCGGCGCTTTGCGCTTGCGATTTCGGCGCGCCGCGCGCCGCGATTATCCGCGAATTGCGCCTGGCGAAACGCCGCGCCGCTTTGGCGATCGCGATCGCCGATATCGCCGAGGCATGGCCGGTCGAACAAGTGACCGGCGCGCTCTCCCGGCTTGCCGAGGCCGCGCTGCGCCTCGCCCTGCGGCATTTGCTGCGCGGGCTGCATGAGCGCGACGCCATTATCCTGCCCGAACCTGCTGATCCTGAATCCGGCAGCGGCCTGGCGGTATTGGCGATGGGCAAATTGGGCGCTGCCGAATTGAACTACTCGAGCGATATCGATCTGGTCCTGTTGTTTGACAGCCTGTCTCCCGTCTATCGGGACGGCGCGCAAGCGATTTTGGTCCGTCTGGCGCGGGAACTTGTGACAATTTTATCGGAACGCACCGCGCATGGCTATGTGTTCCGCGTCGATCTCAGGCTGCGCCCCGATCCGGCGGCGACGCCGCTGGCGGTTTCGGTGGCGGCGGCGCTGACATATTATGAAAGCCAGGGACGCACCTGGGAGCGCGCCGCTTTGTCAAAAGCGCGGCCGGTCGCCGGCGACCTGGCGCTTGGCGCCGCGTTCCTTGAACAAATTCGCCCGTTCATCTGGCGCCGGCATCTCGACTTCGCCGCCATCGCCGATATCAGCGACATGAAACGCCGGATCGACCATGGTCAGATGGATCGGGGCCAAAACACCAAATCCGCCAGCATTCTGGGGCGCGATGTGAAACTGGGACGGGGCGGCATCCGCGAGATCGAATTCGTGGCGCAAACGCTCGAACTGGTCTGGGCCGGCCACGAACCCGCCTTGCGCATTCCGGCAACCCTGCCCGCGCTCGCCGCGCTGGCGCGGGCAGGGCATTTGCCAAAACCAGAAGCCGCTCTGTTGGCCAGCGCTTATCGAAAGCTGCGCCAGATCGAGCATCGGCTGCAAATGGTGGATGACCGGCAGACCCATAGCCTGCCCGATACCGGGCCTGGAATTTCCGCCTTCGCGACCTTCATGAATCTGCCGGACACCGCGAATTTCATTCGCATGCTCGATGAATTATTTGAATCGGTGCATGGCGTTTTCACTGCGTTCTTCAACGCGGCGCCGCCGCGTGACGCGCTGGCGATGGCGCTGGAGATGGCGCTGCCTGGCGCGACGCTGGACCCGGGCGAGACCGGCGCGCCGCCGGCTGCCTTCGTCACATCCATCGCCGCCCTTGGCTTTGCTGATAGCCGGCATGTCGCGGAACGGCTGCGGCAATGGCGCGGTGGCAATCAACCAGCTTTGCGTTCCGAACGCGCCCGCGCCTTGCTCGACGCAGTGATGCCGGCGCTGTTCGAAGCGCTCGCAGCACAGCCCGACCCCGATCTTGCCTTCCGCCGCTTTGATAGCCTGCTTTCCGCGCAGCGCGCCGGCGTGCAGCTCTTGTCATTGTTCCAGCGCAATCCGGCGATTCTCGGCAGGCTTGCCACCGTGCTTGGCGCGGCAAGGCCGCTCGCCGAGCATCTCGTGCAGCACCCGGGAGCATTGGAAGCCTTGCTCGCCCCTACGGCGCGGTTCACCGCGCCTGCCCCGCTGCTGCGCCGGCTGACCAGCGACGCGCGGCACACTGAGGACGCGCTGGCGATTTTGCGGAAATTTATCCGGCGCGAGGAGTTTCACCTCTCGGTGGCGACGCTGGAAGCGCGTCTCAACGCCGACCGTTCGGGCGTCCTGCGCTCTGATTTGGCCGAAGCGGCGCTCAGCGTTCTGCTGCCAAAGGTGATCACGGATCATCAGGCGCGCTACGGCCCGCTGCGCGGCGGGGCTTTTGGCATCGTAGCGCTTGGACGCGCCGGCGCCGGGGAAATGCTGGCAGGATCGGATCTCGACCTGATGCTAATTTACGATCATCCGGCTGGCTCGGCCACAGCTTCGCTACCGCCGAGCCAGTACTTCTCCCGGCTAGCGCATGCGCTGGTGGCGGCGCTGACCGCGCCGGGCGCCGAAGGGCCGATCTATGCGGTGGATATGCGGCTGCGACCCTCCGGGAATAAAGGCCCGGTCGCCGTTTCGCTCGCCGCGTTCCGCCGGTATCACGCAGAGGATGCCTGGACTTGGGAGCGCATGGCGCTCACCCGCGCGCGGGTGATGGCGGCGACGCGCGGTTTCCACCCGATGCTGCGCGCTGCGATCAAGGCGGCGCTGCTGCGCGTTGTCGCTCCCGCGACAATCCGCGACGATGCGCGGTCAATGCGCGCCCGCCTGCTGCGCGAGGCAAGGCCGCAAAGCGCCTTTGACCTCAAGCATCGTGACGGGGGGATGATCGAGCTTGCCTTCATTACCGAGGCCTCGCAGCTGATCCATGGGCCGGCTTGTCCGGAACTATTCACCCCAAGCACGCGAGCGGCGCTGGCGGCGCTGGCGCGCTTAGGGATCATGGATCAAGCGGAAGCCGATGGCCTGACCGGCGCCGATTTCCGTTTTCGCAGCCTGCAAGGCATGATGCGGATCACCGGCATCACCTCGCCAGGCTCGGATACCCCGGCAAGCCTGCTGGCGCCGCTGCTGGCGGCAACCGGCGCCGCCGATTTTGCCCAACTTTTATCAATCGTTGAAGCCGATGCCGCGCTGGTGCGGCAGGCCTTCATCCGCCATATTGGCGATCCACAACAAGGGCCAGGACAAGGAATGGAACAATGAGCGCTCTACGAGAAGGCGACGACGCGCCGGAATTTGAGATGCCTGCTTCGGGCGGCAGGCGGGTCTCCTCCTCCAGCCTGCGCGGCAAGCCTTACGTGCTGTATTTCTACCCCAAGGCCGATACGCCTGGCTGCACCAAGGAAGCCTGCAATTTTCAGGAAGCCTTGCCGCAGCTTGGGGCTACCGGGCTTGAGGTGATCGGCGTGTCGAAGGACAAAATGACAGCCATCGACAAATTCGCCGCTAAATACAATCTCGCTTTTCCGCTGGCCTCGGACGCCGAGGGCCATGTTACCGAGACTTACGGCGCTTGGGTGGAAAAATCGATGTATGGCCGGAAATATATGGGCATCGACCGCCGGACCTTCCTGATCGACGCGGAAGGCAAGATCGCCAAGATTTGGCCTCAGGTGAAAGTGCCCGGCCATGCCGCGGCGGTTATGGAAGCCGCAAAGGCGTTGTAATCAGAAGGATTCGATGATCATTCCGTCATAACCGGGTTCGACGCCTGCCGGCAGGTTGTCCCGTAGCCAGGCATAATCCATGTCGATCCCCATATGGGTGAGGATGGTACGTTTCGGCTGCAAGGCGCCCACCCAATCCAGCACTGTCCCAAGGTTAACATGGGTGGGGTGCGGCGGCCCGCTTGTGAAGCAATCGACGATCCAGGTCTCAACGCCTCGCAACCGGGCGAACTGATCCGGCTCGAATTTCACCACATCGGTGCAATAGGCGAAGTTGCCGATGCGCAGGCCAAGCGACGGAATAAAGCCGTGATCCTGGCTGATGATCGACAGCTTCAATCCGAGGATATCGACAGTGTCTCCCGCGGCGATGGTGCTGGTTTGCAGCACCGGGCGGAAGAAGCCTGGCCCTGACCATGGCTTGAAGGCGTAGTCAAAGCGCAGGCGCAGCTCCGCCCAGGTCTCCGCATCGGCGTAGGCGGGCAGCGGCGCGCCGAGCAGCCGGTTGAGAATGCGTATCTCGTCGAAGCCCGCGATATGATCGGCATGCGGATGGGTGAACAACAGCGCGTCGATCTTCGGCACGCGGTTCTCGGTGAGCTGGAGCCGTATCTCCGGCGCGGTATCGACCAGCAGCCGGCCTTGCGGCGCCTCGATGACAATGCTGGCGCGCGAGCGACGGTTGCGCGGCTCCGCAGGGTCGCATTTGCCCCAATCGCCAGCGCCATCGACGCCGCCGATCTGCGGCAGGCCCGCCGAGCCGCCAGTGCCAAGCAAAGTTACCTTCATGCGGCCTTGCGATACAGGCGGCGGAAATTAGCGGTGGTGAGATCGGCGAGCGCCGCCTCGCTGATGCCCTTGACCCCCGCCAGCATGCGGGCGGTGTGCAGCGTATGCGCCGGTTCGTTGCGCTTGCCGCGAAACGGCACGGGAGCGAGATAGGGCGAATCGGTCTCCACCAGCAGCCGGTCGGGCGGGATGTCGCGGGCGATCTCCCGCAACCCGGCAGATTTTGGGAAGGTGAGGATGCCGGAGAACGACACGTAGCCGCCCAGAGCCAAGGCCCGTTCGGCCAGCCGGCGCGTCGAGGAAAAGCAATGCAGCACGAAGGCGAAGCCGCCTTGCGCGTATTCCGCCTCCAGCATCGCCGCGACATCCTCATCCGCATCCCGCGCATGGATGGCAAGCGGCAGGCTGGAGAGGCGCGCCGCCTTGATATGCGCCCGGAAATTCGCCGCCTGCGCATGGCGCGGCGCCTTGTCGGCATAGAAATAATCAAGCCCTGACTCGCCGATGCCGATCACCTTGGGATGCTCCGTCATCGCGGCGATCACCGCCGGCGCCGGGCCTTCCTCCCCCGCGTGGTGCGGATGCACGCCGACACAGGCCCAGACGGCGTCGCTCGCCGCCGCCATGGCAATGGCGGTGCGCGACTGGCTCAGCGTAACGCCGATGGTCACCATTTCACCCACCCCGGCAGATCGCGCGCGCGCCACCACATCCGCGCGCTCGGCTTCAGTGAAATAATCAAGGTGGCAGTGGGAATCGATCAGCATAAGGAAATCATGACCAAGAAAAAGGTTCTTTTTGCAAAAAAGGCTCCACGCCCCGGAACCAAAAAACTCCTTATACTGCAGGCTGAAGGACGTGAATTGCCCTACTGGCGATCATTTCCTTGGTTTTCGCGCCATAGGCAGCCATGTGCGAAGACTTGGCATGCGCCGCCAGCGCTTCCTTACTTTCCCATTTCTCGATTACCACGAAGCTGTCAGGGCCAAAGCTGGCATCGCCCAGACCCTCGGCATCGATGGCTGGGCCATATTCGATGCAGCCTGCCTCGGCATGAACGGCAGGCATATTCTGATGAAACGCCTCCAGCAGCTCGGCACGCTTGCCAGGCTTGGCGGTAATGATGGCCAGAACATGAATCATGAATTTTGCCCAAAATCTCGTTCAGCCGCCCGGCCCTGTCAGGCTAGGCTTCATCAGCACCTTGATGGAATCGAGCGAATTGGCGACCTGGATCGCCTCGTCCCATTGCTCGAACGCATAATCATGGGTGACGATGCCCTTCGAGGTGACGAGGCCGCGCGACAGCAGATCGATGGCGATGGGATAGCAATACGGCCCCAGATGCGAGCCGCGGATTTCCAGCTCCTTGCGGTCGCCGATGATCGACCAATCGGCGGTGGTGTCCTTGCCGAACACCGAGAACTCGACGAAACGGCCCAGGCGGCGGATCAGCGACAGGCCTTGGTTGACGCCGGACGGCGAACCGGTCGCCTCGATATAGACATCGCAGCCATAGCCATCGGTGAGTGACTTCACCACCTCAAGCGCGTCCTCCTGGCCGGGATTGATCACCACATCGGCGCCGTACTTGCGGGCAAGCTCCAGCCGCTCCGGCACCATGTCGATCACCACCAGCTTTTTCGGCGTTTTCAGATGCGCCACCTGCACCATCATCAGCCCGATCGGGCCGGCGCCCGCGATCACCACCACGTCGTCCAGCTGGATATCGCCGCGGTTGACGGTGTGGATGGCGCAGGAAAGCGGCTCGATGATCGCCGCGTCCTCCAGCGATATCGATTTCGGGATCACATGCACCCGCGCGGTCGGCGGAAACAGCATGTATTCCGACATGCCGCCATCGGCGACCTGGCGCTGGAAGCCGAAAATATTATGCACCTCGCACATCCAATATTTGCCGGAGCGGCAGAAACGGCATTTGTCGCAGGGCACGATCTGCTCGGCGATCACGGTATCGCCGGATTTGATGCCGAAATGCGCGGCCGCCCCCTCGCCAAGGTCATCGACCACGCCGAAGAATTCATGGCCGGGCACTACGGGAGGCTTCACATAAGGGTTCGGGCCTTCCCAGAACATCTTGGCGCCGCCCCAGCATTTGCAGTCGCTGGCGCAGATGCCGCAGGCGGAAATACGAATCACCGCCTCGCGCGGACCGGGCACCGGGCGGGTGATCTGCTCGACCCGGTAATCCTCCGGTCCGTGACAGACAATGGCGGTCATTCTCGTATTGGCCAAAGCCATGATTTTCTCCCTTTTGATCGCAGCTTGCGGCATTTGCCGCCAATGTTCAGGCTTTCAATAGGATAGCTTGACTATAACGGTTCATCAATCGAGGCCTCCGGATGTCTGTCGCTTGCGCCCACTCACTGACGTACTAAGTAGCCCGGCCAAAATAGCCTGGCCAAAATAGCTTGGCGAGGCTGGCCGCAATGATCGCGCGCAAGGCATTTGGGCGCGGTATCGTAATCTTTGAACGAGCGAAGCGGCGCGCTGCCGTGCATGGTCCGTTGCGGCTAGTTGCGGAAAAAGCGGCTTCGCGCTACCGGCTTCCTGAAGCGCGATTTCGCCGGGTTAGCACAGTGGTAGTGCAGCGGTTTTGTAAACCGAAGGCCGGGGGTTCAAATCCCTCACCCGGCATCTGATTTGTCAGAAAGCGTGCGTTTCAATAGCTTATTGCTATTGCCTACATTTTGGGACGCCGTAGGTACATATGCCATTCACCTTCACCGCTATTGTTATCTTCTGAATTAATAAATCCGAAATCTAGTTGAAGCTGGCGCGCAAAGCCTCGAGCGACTGAAGAACCTGGCTGAGAGCCATGCGCAGCCGGTGCGCCTCCGAACTATCGCTTTGGCGCGTGGCAATCGCAGAAGGTAAGGGGGGTGGCAGGGGAGGATCAACTTTCCCAGCCTCGATGGCATTGCTGTCAGATCGATCGGCTGACGTTCCAGTGTTTTGCTCGGTGGCGGCCTCGGCCCGTTCTTCGGCGGAAGCGGGGGGTATGTTTTCCAACAAAACGCCGCCGCTCTCTTTCAATAGTCTTTGCACGCCCTTGATTGTATAGCCCTGAATATAAAGCAGATTTGCGATATGCCGCAAAAGCGACACATCTTCTGGACGATAATAGCGGCGACCGCCGCCGCGTTTTAGCGGCTTGATGCGCGGAAACTTGGTTTCCCAGAAACGCAGAACATGCTGGGGAACATTCAGTTCATCGGCGACTTCGCTGATGGTGCGGAAGGCTTCCGCCGATTTGCGTGGCCGGACCCGTCCTGCCTCTTCCGCGGCGATTTCTTGATCATCATTACCGCTCTTTAAGCCATGGCCGTCTGATGCGTCACTGGGTGACCACATGATGCTGATCAAGAGGATATCCGAGCAGTTCCGGACCGCGCCTTGTGATGAGGCGAAGCGCCCGCAAGGTCTGTATCGCGGCCTGCGCCCTTGGTGACCTCCTCGCGCAAAATCTGGCTTGGCCGGAAAATCAGCACCCGCCGCGGCAAGATCGGCACCTCAGTGCCCGTCTTCGGATTTCGTCCGATCCGGCGACCTTTTTGGCGCACGGAAAAAGTTCCGAAACCACTGATTTTAACAGATTCTCCTTGCGCAAGCGCTGTCTTCATGCGATCGAGCACGGCTTCCAGGAGCACAGCGGATTCATTCCGCGACAAACCGACCGCTGCGTAAATCGTCTCAGCCAAACTAGCGCGGGTTAAGGTGCTCATGATGCAAGATTAGCAACATATAAGGCGCGGTCAACACGTGAGTGTGAGACGGAGATGACGTTAAATGCGCATTAGATTGATGGTAAGCAGGCGAGTAAGCCTCTGAAATCAGATAATAATCTTTGTTTCAGCGGGAGGCGGCATCGGCGCTGCGATTATAAGCGTATCAATGCCGATCCCCAAGTGAGACCGCCGCCCAATGCTTCCAGCAGAAGCAGTTGTCCTGGCTTGATACGGCCATCATTGGTCGCCTCTGCGAGCGCAAGGGGAATGGAAGCCGCCGACGTATTGGCATGCCGGTCCACAGTGATCACGACCTGATCTGGCCTGAGGCCGAGGCGCTTGCCCATCGCGTCGATAATCCGCCGGTTTGCCTGATGCGGCACCAGCCAATCAATATCCTGATGCTTTAATCCGTTCGCCGCCAGCGCCTCGTCCACCGCCTCGGCAAGCTTGGCTACCGCATGCCGAAACACCTCGCGTCCATTCATCACCAGATGTTGCGGTTTATCCATCTGACCCGTCGCGCCGTCGATGTAAAGAATATTGCCCAGCCTGCCGTCGCTGTGCAGATGCGTGGAGAGAATGCCTCGCTGCTCAGACTCTGATGGCGCGGCTTGCAGCAATACCGCTCCGGCGCCATCGCCGAATAAGACGCAGGTGCCGCGATCCTGCCAGTTCAGAATGCGCGAATACACTTCCGTGCCGATCACCAGCACGCCCCGCGCTTGGCCGGTCTTAATCAGCGAATCCGCGATCGAAAGCGCGTAGACAAAGCCTGAACAGGCCGCCGATACATCAAAAGCAAACCCGCGATGGACGCCGAGTTCTGCTTGGATCGTCGCCGCTGTCGCGGGAAAGGCCTGATCCGGTGTGGAGGTCGCAACGATGATGGCATCGACCGCTTCGAGGGGAATATCGCGAAGCGCTTGGCGGGCGGCTTGCTCGCCCATGAACGCGGCAGTTTCATGCTCCGCCGCGAAATAGCGTTGCGCAATTCCGGTTCGCTCCCTGATCCAGGCGTCGCTGGTATCCACGGTTTCCGCCAGAACCTGGTTGCTCACCAGCCTTGCCGGCAGATAGCCGCCAACCCCCGTCAACACGCTCCGCATGCCGATCAACCGGCCGTAACGGGGTTGATTTCAGACTTTTCCTCGGGCTTGCTCTCGGTTTTTTCGGCGGCCTTTTGACTGAGCGCGGCGCGCCCGGACAAAGGCTGCAATCCCTGACGGATGCGCTCGTTAAAGCGGTTCACGATCATGTCCATGGCCACATCGACGGCATGGGCAAAACCCTCCTCATCGGTGCCACCATGCGACTTGACGACGACGCCGTTCAGCCCAAGCAATACAGCGCCGTTATAGCGACGCGGGTCCAGCCACTCGCGTAACCGCTTCAAGCCAGGCCGGGCGAGCAAATAGGCGAGCTTGGCGGCGGCGCCGGCGGAAAAAACCTTCTTGAGCAGGTCGCCCACCAATTTTAACGCCCCTTCGCCGGTCTTCAGCGCGACATTGCCGGTGAAGCCGTCCGTTACAATAACGTCAACCGCTCCCCCCGCGATGTCATGACCTTCGACAAAACCTTTAAATTGGGCGCTGATCGGGCTGGCGCGCAATGCCTCGGCGGCATGTTTCAGCGTATCGTCGCCCTTCATTTCCTCTGAGCCGATATTCAGCAAACCGATCGTCGGCGCCGGCAGGCCCAGGACCGTGCGCGCAAAGGCCTCGCCCATGACGGCGAATTCGACCAGGTTCCGCGCGTCGCACACCACATTGGCGCCCAGATCAAGCATGACCACATCGCCATTGGCGGAAGGGCCGATCGCCGCCATGGCCGGCCGATCAATTCCCGGCATGGTTTTAAGAATAATCTTGGTGAGCGCCAGCATGGCGCCGGTATTGCCGGCGGAAATCACTCCGGCCGCTTCGCCGGCCGCTACGGCGTCGATCGCGCGCCGCAAGGACGCGTCGCGCAACCGTAATGCCGCGGTGGGCTTCAAATCATCGGCGATTACTTCAGTCGTCGGACGCAAGGTGACGCGGCCTTGCAGGCGCGGAGCCCGCTTCAGCAGCGGTTCAACCTTGGCGGCATCGCCAAATACCAAGAATTGCGCCTTCGGGTGACGCTCGGCGGCGCGATTGAGCCCGGCAATGATGACGCCGGGAGCAGCATCACCGCCCATCGCATCAACCGCGAGGATTGCGATCATCTGAAAAGCGCCCCGTGCGGTGGATGGTTCGCTCACGTAATGCAGCTATCTTGTTGAACGCCAATCGCTTCCGGAAACCTGATTCAGGCGCGCACCACGCCCTTCAGGGGCTTGCCGGCGGCAGCGACTTCGCGGCCATCATAATGACCGCAATGACTACAAATATGGTGCGGGCGCTTTAATTCGCCACAATTGCCGCATTCAGCATGCGCTTCCTGCGTCAGCGCCAGATGGCTGCGACGCATCCCCTGACGCGATGGGGAGGTTTTTCTTTTGGGTACGGCCATGGTCGGTCTCGCCTATCGGTAGTTGTCGGCACATGCAAACGATGCGCGGCACACAACAATGTTTCTCAAGCTGCCGCCTGTAGCAGAGCCGCCTGATCGCGGCAAGCGGTTGCGGCGGCGGGGAGAAACCAGCGTCCCAATCAAGGGCTGGTCATCATCTGCTCAATCATCAGGCGTATTTTCGCCCGCCAGCCCGGCTTGCTTGAAAAACAGCGAAAATGGATTGGCTGGCGCGGCCTGCGCCGTCTCCGGCAGAACCACCTCCGGCTTGCGTGGGTAAGGATCCAGAGACAACGCAAGTTGCTCGGTTAAGGCTAGGCCAAGATCGATCTCAGTGCCGTCGAAGGGGATTTCGTCCGGCGACTCAGGATCGTCGTCAAGCATGGTCATTTGGTCCGCCGGGACAAAGATCAGCGCGACCTCCTCCGCCAGCCTTGTCTCGAAGGCTTCAAGCGACACCACGCAGATTTGCGTAAGGAGCGCGTTGAGGCGCAGTGTCGCCGAAATCCGGTTTTGCCGCTCAACCTTAAGGGCAAACCGCCCTTGCAAAGCAATAATGCTCGGAATTTTGAGCTGTTCGGCAATGGCTTCGCATTCCGCGGGCGTTGCGGCGACATCAACAACGTTGCAAGCTTCACGCATGCCGAGTTGGCTCGTCTCGGTCTGGCCGATCTCGGCCATCGTGACAATGCGTGAAAGGGGTATCTTGTCCGGCATGTCAGCCGCGCGCCTTGTTTGTGAAATTCATCGCGAAGATTATCGTCGCCCTTTGAGGCATCTTGCACCAAACACGAAGCTCCCCCATAGCAGCGGCATGACCCGATTTGCAAGGAATTGATCCGCGTGTTCCAGCGTTACTTCCGCTTGATATTTGGCGGCTTCGCTAGAAAAACCGCCCGCCCGGTCTTGTTCCTGCTGTTGCTGCCCATGCTCGCAGGCTGCGCGATATTTTCGTCAAAGCCGCATTATCGCGGCATTAACGTCACCCAGCGCGAGCTGAGCCAGCTTACGCCGGGCGTTTCTACCGAAGCTGATGCGCGCGCGGTGCTCGGATCGCCGACGCTGCATGAGACTTTCAACAACCAGAACTGGCTCTATATCAGCCAGGTGACCAAGCGGCGTATCGGGCAAACCCAGGGCGTGCTAAAGCAGCATGTTGTCGCCTTGCAATTCAACGGGAACGGCGTGCTGCAATCGATCAAACATCTTGATAAACAGAATTCGGTCAATGTCGCGATGGCGGGCGCGCAGACCCCGGTGCCCGGCGGACGCGCCAGCTTCTTCCAGCAGCTTGTCGGCGGAGTCGGCCACTACAATCCAGGCCTTGGCGCCGGGCAGCCTGGCGGCTTGGGCGGCGGCGGTTTGTCGGGGCTCTAAGTGTCCGTTTGGAAACTGGATCGGGTCGGTCTGGCGGGTCTTTTCCGCGCAATGACGGCTCGGAATTTTGCCTCGATGAACCACATCGAGGCGGCAACTCCTCCCCGCCCTGCACAAAAAATCCCTCGCCATCCCTCAACCGACCAGTTTCCAAACGGACACTAAGTGATGATAACGCGGCGATGTTTGCTCGGCGGCGTGGCTTCCGCGATGGCATTTTCGGCAAGGGCGCAGAATTTTCCGCCAGCGCCGGGCGCGGCGGCGCCTGATCCGGAAGCCCCGCTGCTTGATGATATCGTCGAGCAAGGATTTCAGCGTTACGTGATGATCCGCTGGGGCGACGCCGTCCTGCCTGACGCCCCTGCTTTTGATCCGAATGCGCTTAGCGAGAACGCCGCGGCGCGCCAGTTCGGTTGGGATGGGATCATCGCCGGCATTGTGAGCCAGCCTGTGGACGAAGAGGGTGTGCGGCGCTGCGTGATGGTGGTGGCGCATCCGGATGTCTGGCCGCAAATGGCTTTTCCTGGCGAGCTTGACCGTCCGCTTGTCGCGGGAAAGATGCAAGGCGCGTCGATCTTGAACCTGTCTTTTCGCGGCGGCCGCTGGGTGACGGTGGATGGCGGCTATCAATCCCGCCGCATTACCGACGGCACGCTGTGCCGCATCACCGGTCCCGCCGCCGGGACGTTGGGCGATACCGTGCAGGGGCTGCTGGCGCCGCAGATTGGCTGCGTCACGCCATGGAACACGATCTTGCTGCCTGAAGGCAATGTCAACGGCTGGCTGCATCGCTTGCAAGGTCAGGCCGCCGGATTTGACGATCCCGCCGTCGCGTCCCGTTTTGGCTGGGTCGCCGAGATCGACGTGATGAACCCGGACAGCTTCCCGGCGAAGCGCACGGCGCTGGGGCGCTTCCCACGCGCCGGCGTTTGCTGCGGACTGGCGAGGAACGGCAGCGCCGTTGTGCTGATGACCGAGAACGCGCCGTTTGGGCGGCTGTTCCGCTTTAAAGGCGCGGCGCCGGCAGGGGATGCGCCTGATGCGGCGCTCGATAATGGCATGCTTTCAGTGGCGCAGATCGAGGGAAGCAGCATCGTTTGGGCCGATCTGCCGGACCAGGGCCCGGCGCTTACCGCAACCTTGAACGCCGCTGGGGATGCCGCGGGGTTTGATTATCCGGCCGGCATGGCGATCGCGCCGGATGGCATGGTTTATCTTGCCTGTTCGGGAAACGCGGCGCGCGACGCTGCCGCGGTGAACGCGCTCAACCCCCGCGCCGGTAATGCGGCGGGTCATGTCATCGCCTTCACGCCTGACGGCGATGATCTCGGCGCCAGGCGGTTTGCCGGGCAGGTGGCGCTGCTTGCCGGCAATCCGGCGGAGGATCCCTCGGCGCGCTACGCGCCGGGCTCGGGCGGCTGGCTGCGTTCGCCGCGCACCCTGATGCTCGACGCGCAGCGCCGCCTATGGATCGGCACCGATCAGGGAGGCGTCTCGAGCGATACGGCGGACGGCCTGTTTGTTCTGCGGACGCAAGGCTTTGGCGCTTTCGCGGTCAATCCGGTTTATCTTGCCCCGGCAGGCGGCGCGATTGGCGGGGCAGCGTTCGGTCCTGGCGGACACACGCTGTTCACCATCGCCCGGCATCCCGGAGCGGTGGCGAACGCCAGTTTCGCTAATCCGGCAACCCGCTGGCCAACTTTGCAACCGAACATGCCGCCACAGACGACGATGGTCGCGCTGACATCAACATTCTAGCCGGGAACGTTCTAGCCGGGACGTTCTGATTGCTGACATCGGCGGCCATGATGCCCATGTTTCATGCATTCCAGGATGGAGACACGCCATGTTAAACCAACCCAGCCCGTTGAACCTTAAAGATCCGACACTGCTGCGCCAGGCCAATTATATTGATGGCAAATGGGTGCAGGCGGATAGCGGCAAGACGCTGGAGGTCAGGAACCCTGCCGATAACAGCCTTGTCGGCGTCGTGCCGGCGATGGGCGAGGCGGAAACCCGCCGCGCCATCGAAGCGGCGGATCGCGCGTTTCCGGCCTGGCGCGCCATGCTCGCCAAGGAGCGTTCGGCCATTCTCCGTAAAATCTTTGAGTTGATGCACGAGAATGCCGAGGATTTGGCGATGATCATGACCGCCGAGCAAGGCAAGCCAATTGCCGAAAGCCGGGGCGAAATCACTTACGCCGCCGGGTTTATTGAATGGTTCGCCGAGGAAGCCAAGCGCGTCTATGGCGATACCATTCCGCAGAACGCCAAAGGCCGGCGCATCATTGTGCAGAAGCAGCCGATTGGCGTATTCGCCGCCATCACCCCGTGGAACTTTCCGGCGGCGATGATCACCCGTAAGGCCGGTCCGGGCTGGGCCGCGGGCTGCGCCGGCATTATCCGCCCGGCCAGCCAGACGCCGTTCTCGGCGCTTGCCTTGGCGGCGCTGGCGGAGCGGGCAGGGATGCCGCCCGGCGTCTGCAACGTCATCACCGGACCATCCGGCGCGGTCGGCAAGGAAATCACCGCCAATCCGCTGGTGCGCAAGCTTTCCTTCACCGGCTCGACCGAGGTCGGCGCCAAGCTGCTCGCGCAAGTGGCGCCGACGATCAAGAAAACCTCAATGGAGCTTGGCGGCAATGCGCCGTTCATCGTGTTTGACGATGCCGATTTGGACGAGGGGGTGAAAGGCGTGATCGCCAGCAAGTTCCGCAACACCGGGCAGACCTGCGTCTGCGCCAATCGGTTGCTTGTCCAGGATGGCGTGTTCGATGCCTTCGCGGCGAAGCTGAAAACCGCGGTGGAGGCATTGCGCGTCGGCAATGGCATGGACGAGGGCGTCACCCAGGGACCGCTGATTAATCCGGATGCGGTGGCCAAGGTCGAGGAACATATTGGCGATGCGCTGAAGCATGGCGCGAGGGTGGTGACCGGTGGCAAGCGTCATGCGCTGGGCGGCAACTTCTTTGAGCCGACGGTGCTGGCGGATGTGCCGCATGAGGCGCTGATTTTTCGCGAGGAAACCTTCGGGCCGGTCGCGCCCTTGTTCCGCTTCAAGACGGAGGAAGAGGCGATCAAGCTTGCCAACGATACTGAATACGGTCTCGCCAGCTATTTCTATGCGCGCGATATCGGGCGGGTTTTTCGCGTTGCGGAGGCGCTGGAATATGGCATTGTCGGTATTAATGAAGGCGCGATTTCGACCGAAGTTGCGCCTTTTGGCGGCATGAAATCCTCTGGCCTGGGCCGCGAAGGCTCGAAATACGGGATTGAGGATTACCTCCAGATCAAATATCTGGCGCTGGGCGGCATTGGCGCATAAGCCGCTCGCATATTGACGGCGGGGCTGACTGATCACATGAAGGCGCGCCGCCTTTTGTGGATGGGTGACCGAGCGGTTTAAGGTAGCGGTCTTGAAAACCGCCGTGCGTGAAAGCGTACCGTGGGTTCGAATCCCACCCCATCCGCCAAGGGTTTTGAAGGTTTTCCCCCGCGCGCTTTGCATGAGGCGGCGTGGAGTTGCCAAGGTTATTTGTTGCGTAAACGTAACGTTTTGAGCGTGCGAAGGCTATCACGTTAAGTGTCCGTCGCGGGATCATGCGGCGGGGTGTCAGGCGGCGCTGTGCCAGGAGGAGATTCGCTTTGTGCGGCTTGCGCGACTGGCGGAGCGTCATCGGAAATGTGGGACGCTGGCGGTTGCGGGTCAGGCGGTTGCGAAGGCGGAGGCAATGGCGATTGCGCCTGTTTGGGCGGGATTGGCGGGTATAGGGACGGGACCTGGTCGCGGCGGAGGCCGAGCATGTGGGAGAGCGGGCGGAGGATGCTGCGGAGTTGCGGGTCTTGGGCGAGGAGGGTTGCCATTTCGGGATCGGCGAGGAAATCGCAGAATTGCGACCGTCCATGGGCGGTTTCCTGGATCAGGCGCAGCAGCCAGGCGTAATGGCGCGGCAGCGGGTCCGGCTTGCGGGGGCGGGCCTGGCCTGGCCGGGCCGGTCTCGGTCTGCGCGAGCGGGCCGGAATGGGGACGGGGTTGGCGGCGTTGCGGGCAAGGCGCGCCCTGAAGCGGAAGGCGATGCCGCGCAGGCGCTTCCAGATCTGGAACAGGAGCGGGCCAGGCAGGCAGGCTAGGCCCAGACGCCAGTCGCTGCGCCGGCCGATCACCAGGCACAGGTTCTCGATGATGTAGGCGAGGCGTTCTGCCGGGGCAAGGGAAGCGATCTGGTTCACTAACCGGATAAAACCACAAATCAGAGCAAGTGAGCAAGGAGAATTTGCGATTGATGACGAATTTTGTTAGAAGCGCGTTAGTTTGGCGACGGGAAATATCATTCTCATTGAGGCCATAGGCTAAAAATTGAGCCGGCTGGTCCTTGCGCGAGTTACGCTGGAGACGACGCGAGCCGCGATTGACCTGCTGCCGCGCCAAATGCACAGGCTGAGCAATCGTTACTGCGGCGCCGTGGGTCTGCGCCGGCAGGCTGGGGCATCACGCGATGAGCGCGATGGGCTTTTGCACAAAACCTAATCAAGCCAACGAAGGACTACCACTCAACCGTGCTCTGCCCGCTCTTTCGCAGCTTGCCTGCTTTATGTTTAACTAACGACCCGTTACTCTAAAACCGTCAGCAGGACAAACGCCAAAGCAGCCGCATGTGATGCTAAGCCCAAATTCTTACAATCCGACGCCCAGATTTTATAAAAACGCCAAGGGCAACACCGAATGCGTCGTTTTTATAGAAAAAGAGTTACACGCGCCTCATACGCTGGCGTGGGCCGAGGGTGAAAAAATCACCCGCCTCAAGCCAGGCGAAAAAGACCCCATACCAAAAGGAACGGCTATCGCGACTTTTGTTCATGGGGTATATCCGCAAATGGGAGGCGGTCATGCGGCGATCTATCTCTACCAAGACCAACAAGGACTTCACGTTTTAGATCAATGGGATAGTAAGGTAGCGGTGTCACCACGAGTGATTTTTTGGAGTCATGTTCGACCGTTTAAGCATGTCGATGACGCAAGCGCATATTCGGTGATTCTTTGGTGACTCAACTTCGTGTCGTTGCTTTTGGCCTGTTCGCCATCCTTTCGGCGTCACCTCCGGGCCTTGCCTCACCTGCCGCTAAGCCCATTGACGTGCCGTTCTGCCCGCCAGCCATCTACCTTACCCAAAGCATCGTCGGATCAGCACCTCAAGATTGGCAGGTTTTGCATAGTAGGGTTGAGCATGTTCTTAATAATATCGGCTTTCTAGCCGGAGCTGATCTTGTTGAAAATCCAGATTTGGAACCTCAAACCGTCACATTGAGCTTCTGGAAGAAAGCCTATGTGTGGGACTTTACCAATGAAGGCGACATCTTATGGATTAGCTGTTCATACACCGATACGTTCGTCAAACTTTATGCGCGTTTGCCGAAAAGGACAGGATCATGCGAGCTTGTTGACCTGGATGTCTCATGCGCGCCAAGGTGATGAAGCTTAGCTCTGCATGGTTTACCTTGATTCTGTGGTTCATCGTGCCGCCAATGGGACAAGCCGCGAAAGCTCAAGTTAGGTTTACGTGCCCAAGCTTGGCCATACGTGAAGACTTGAGCGCGCCGCCGCCCTCTGGCTGGATTCCGCCGCCGCCGGGCGATGTCGGCGAACCGAATCCGTCATCCTGGCAGAATGACGACATCGAATTCTTTGCAGGTAATCCTGAGCTGCGACATATGATCCCGCCTGCGGCATCGCGCGTAACTGCATATACCAATGTGGTCACATGGCGTTTTCCAAAAGCGACTGGCGCAATTTGGCTTGGCTGTCATTATAACTCGATCATGCTGGCGAGGCCGCTGCCAGCCGGAATCATAACCTGTCGCGCTACAATCAGGACGGATACGATTGGCAATGCGATTGAGTGTCGTTAGAGCCGATCCCGATCAAGTTGAAGCACTTTGTGATCTATGATCGGGTGAAGCGGCGATGGACATCGCCTATAAAAATGCCAAGGGCAATACTGAGTGCGTCGTCTTTATACAAAGCGTCCTGCACGCGCCGCACACGCTGGCGTGGGCTGGGGGCGAAAAGATTACCCGCCTCAAACCTGGTGAAAAAGATCCGATACCTGAAGGAACCGCTATTGCAACATTTGTTCACGGTGTATATCCGCAGATGGGAGGCGGTCATGCGGCCATATATCTCTACCACGATAAGCAAGGACTTCATGTCCTGGATCAATGGGACAAAAAGGGTAAGGTAACTGATCGAATAATCTACTGGGGTCATGGAGGGCTGAATGACCTTGTCGATGACCCCAATGCATTTTCCGTGATTCTATGGTAATTCAGTATTATCAGATGATTTTCGGCCTGTTGGTTGTCTCCTTAGCATTACCTCCCGGCTCTGCCTCCGCAGCGAAACCGATTGACGTGCCGCTCTGTCCGCCCTCGGTTTCCCTATCATAGACCATCGTAGGCCCGGTGCCGCCGGGCTGGAAGGTGTTGCATTCCAAGGCCGAACATGTGCTCAACAATATCGGCTTTCTCGCCGGCGCCGAACTGGCCGAAAATCCTGAGCTGATTCCACGGACCGTAACGCTCGGCTTTTTTCAGAAGGCTTATGTCTGGGACTTCACCAATGACGGTGATGTGTTATGGATTGGCTGCTCTTACACCGATACGAGCTTTGAGGCTTATGCCCGCTTGCCGCCCTCGACAGGATCATGCGAAGTTTTTGGTTTGGATGTGTCATGCACGCCGAAACCATGAGAACCGGCACCCTAAACCTTATCAGCGTCTTGATGCTCTTCAGCGGGGTTGCGCAAGCGCGTGTTATCCTCACCTGCCCAAATCTCACAATTCGCGATGATTTGAGCGTGCCATTGCCTTCAGGCTGGATACCGCCGCCGCCGGGGGATGTTGGCGAACCCAATCCTTGGAATTGGCCTGCAAAATATATTGAATTTTTTACCGGCGATCCGGCTTTACGAAATGCAATCCCGCCAGCCATGTCGCACGTCAGCGAAAACGGCGGCACGATTACTTGGCGTTTTCCAAAACCCCGCGACGCTCTCTGGCTTGGCTGCCATTATGAATTGTTGATGCTGGTAAAACCGCTCCCAGCCGGGACCACAACATGCCGCGCTATGGTCATGATGGGCAGTGAGATCGGCAAGATACAATGTTATTGACACATGCTATTTGACCGAAATCACACGATGTTCCGGAAGAATCTCGGTGATTTTGCCGCTGATCTTGAACACCGCGTTGGGGGTGCCGGCGGCGGCCCAGACTTCATTAAAGCCGAGAAGGTCCTGATCGACAAAAGTGGTGATCGGCTGCCTATGGCCAAGCGGCGGAACGCCGCCGATGGCGAAACCGGTGGCGCGCTTGACGAAATCCGCGTCGGCTTTGCTGATCTTCGCATTCAGCAAGCGGGCGATTTCCTTTTCGTTCACGCGGTTGACGCCGCTGGCCAGGACCAGCACCGGTTCGGAGGTTGAGACGGTGCGGAACACCAGTGACTTGACGATCTGCGCCTTGTCACAGCCGAGCGCTCGTGCCGCGTCCTCCGCCGTATGCGTTGAGTCCGGCAGCTCGATCACTGTCAAATTAAGGCCGCGCTCCCGCAGGTGGTCCTGAAAGGCTTGGGCGCGGGGATTCATGCCAAGCGGCATAAAGAATGACACATCGCGAAGCAAGATCAGGGGGCTTCCCCTCCGCAGCCCTTCCAGCGGCTTACGCCGCCGGAACCTTCGGCTGCTTCGCCCCCTGAAACCCCCACTAAGGGCTAAGCCCTTAGAACCCGCTAGATGGCTTTCCGCTGGGAGGGGTCAGAAACCCCTCCCAGCGGAAAGCCAAGTCATTGATTCCAAAGGCTCTGCCTTTGGCGGAGGTCCAGGAGGCAGAGCCTCCTGGCCTTACTCTCGCCGATAGGTTAATCTCTACGCCGCTTGGCCTTGGATCACGCTGCGTCGCGCAGTCCTCCGGCTTCGGCCAAGCGGCGGAGGTGGTGGGCGGCGTCGCCGTAGGCGGCTTCGATCATGGTGAGTCGTTTGAAATAGTGGCCGGCTTTGTATTCCATGGTCACGGCGATGCCGCCATGCAGCTGGATGGCTTCTTCGCCGATCAGTTTCGACGCGCGGCCTACCGCTGCCTTGGCGGCGGCGATGGCTTGGCGGCGCTGTCCGGCGTTTTCGTTGGTGGCCATCATCGCGGCATAGATCGCCATGCTGCGGGCCTGTTCGGCGGCGACGTAGAGATCGACGGCGCGGTGCTGTAGCGCCTGGAAGCTGGCGATGGGGACGCCGAATTGCTTGCGGGTTTTCATGTAGTCGACGGTGAGGGCGATCAGCGCTTCCATGGCGCCGATGGCCTCGGCGCAGACCGCCGCCATCGCTTCGTCAGCGCCGCGTTCGAGGATCGGCAAGCCAGCGCCGGGTTCGCCGATACCATGGGAGGCGGGGACGCGGACGCTGCCGAACGAGATTTCGGCGGCGCGCGTGCCGTCCTGCGTCGGGTAGCCGCGGCGGGAGACGCCTTCGGCTTTGGCATCGACCAGGAACAGGCCGATGCCGTCGCGGTCGCGCCGGCCGCCGGCACTACGCGCCGAGACGATCAGCCAATCGGCGGAATCGCCAGCGAGCACGACGGATTTTTCGCCTTCCAGGATGTAATCCGCGCCGTCGCGGCGGGCGGTGGTGGTGACGTCGGCGAGGTCGTAGCGCGAATGGCGTTCGGTATGGGCGACCGCGAACAGCGCCTCGCCGCCGGCGATCAGCGGCAGGAATTCAGCCTTGAGCGCGTCGCTGGCGCCATTGCGGAGGATGGAGCCGGCGAAGACAACGGAGTCCACATAAGGCTCAAGCGCCAGGGATTTGCCGAACTCCTCCATCACGATCATCGTCTCGACCGGGCCGCCGCCGAAGCCGCCATGCTCCTCGCTGAACGGCAGCGCCAGCAATCCGGCTTCGGCATATTCCGCCCATAACGCGCGGTCGAAGCCTTCCGGGTGCTTCTGGTAGCTCTTGCGCTTCTCGAAATCGCCATAGCGATTGGCGAGCAGGCGCTGCACGCTGTCCTTGAGCAGGCGCTGCTCGTCGGTAAAATCGAAATCCATGAAAAGGAGTTCCTCCTATTTAACTAACAGAAGTTTTTTGCTTCTTTTTTTCAAAAAAGAAGCTCTTTTTACTAAAACCCTAAAATCGCCTTGGCGATAATGTTGCGCTGAATTTCGTTCGATCCGCCGTAGATCGAAACCTTGCGCCAGTTGAAATAGATCGGCGCGGCGGCGGCAGCGCCGTCTGGACCGATCGGCGTTTCGTTGGTTTCGTCCTCGGCGTCGGTGGAGATTTGGTAGGGCAGGGCGAAGGGGCCGACGACTTCCATCAGCAGGTCGGTGGTCGCTTGCTGAATCTCCGATCCCTTGATTTTCAGGATCGAGGATTTCGGGTCTGGCGTGCCGTGCTTACCAGCCTTGCGGGCGTCGGCCAGCACGCGGAGCTGGGTGATCTCCAGCGCTTTCAGGTCGATCTCGATGGTGGCCAGCTTCTCGCGGAACCAGGGCTCGTCGATCAGGCTGCGCGGGCCGGATTGCTCGATTGCCGCGAGTTCGCGCACCCGGCGCAGGCGCTGCTTCGAGATGCCGACGCGGGCGATGCCGGTGCGCTCGTTGCCGAGCAGGAATTTGGCGTAGTCCCAGCCCTTGTTCTCCTCGCCGACCAGGTTTTCGGCGGGCACCTTCACCTCGTCGAACCACACCTCGTTCACTTCATGGCCGCCATCGATGAGTTGGATCGGGCGGACGGTGACGCCGGGGGTTTTCATGTCAACCAGGATGAAGGAGATGCCCTGCTGCTTTTTCGGCGCCTGCGGGTTGGTGCGGGCGAGGACGAAAATCCAGTCGGCGTATTGGGCGAGGGTGGTCCAGGTTTTCTGGCCGTTGATGATGTAATGGTCGCCCTCGCGGCGGGCGGTGGTTTTCAGCCCGGCGAGATCGGAGCCGGCGCCGGGTTCAGAGAAGCCCTGGCACCACCAGATGTCGAGGCTGGCGGTCGGCGGCAGGAATTTTTTCTTTTGCTCCTCGTTGCCGAAGGTGGCGATGACCGGGCCGACCATCGAGACGTTGAAGGGCAGCGGCGTCGGCGCGGGGGCGGATTGCAGCTCGTCGAGCAGGATATATTCCTGCACCGGGCTCCAGTCGCGGCCGCCGTCGGCTACCGGCCAATGCGGCACGGCCCACCCTTTGTCGTTGAGCTTGGCCTGCCAATCGACGATCTCATGCTTTGAGACTTCGCGGCCATCGATCATCTTCTGCTGCGTTTCGCGCGGTAGGTTGTCGCGGATGAAGGCGCGGACCTCGTCGCGGAAGGCGATCTCTTCGGGGGAGAAGCTTAGTTCCATGCTCGGTTTCCTTAACAAGGTGAAGCAAGCGCTTCTTTTTGTAAAAAGAAGCAAAAACTTTTATTTATTAAAAGAAGTTTTTTGGTTCTTTTTTTCAAAAAAGAACCGCTTCCTTCTTTAGACGATTTCAAACAACCCAGCGGCCCCCTGGCCGCCGCCGATGCACATGGTGACGACGGCGTATTTCGCGCCCCGGCGTTTGCCCTCGATCAGGATATGGCCGGTCATCCGGGCGCCGCTCATGCCGTAGGGATGGCCGATGGAGATCGAACCGCCATCAACGTTGAGTTTTTCCTGCGGAATGCCGAGCTTGTCGCGGCAATAGATCACCTGGCTGGCAAAGGCTTCGTTCAGCTCCCAGAGGTCGATGTCCGCAACCGTCAGGCCGTGGCGTTTCAGCAGTTTTGGCACGGCGTAGATGGGGCCGATGCCCATTTCGTCCGGTTCGCAGCCGGCGACGGCGAGGCCGCGGAAGATGCCCATGGGGGTGATGCCGCGCGACGCTGCCTCGGTGTCGGACATCAGCACCGAGGCGGAAGCGCCGTCGGAAAGCTGGCTGGCATTGCCGGCGGTGATGAACTGGTCCTCGCCGCGCACTGGCTTGAGTTTCACCAAGCCTTCGAGCGTGGTTTCAGGACGGTTGCCCTCGTCCTGACGCAGCGAGACCTGCTCATGGGTGATCTCCTTGGTCTCCTTGTTCTCGACCGCCTTGGTGGTTGGCAGCGGCACGATTTCGGCGTCGAACCGGCCCGCCTGCTGGCCGGCGGCGGTGCGGCGCTGGCTTTCGAGGGCGTATTCGTCCTGCGCCTCGCGGGAGATGTTATAGCGCTTGGCCACGATATCGGCGGTCTCGATCATCGGCATGTAGAGGGCAGGCTTATTGGCCTTCAGCCATTCGTCGAAATACATGAAGCGGTTGCCGTTATGGGTGAGCGAGATGGATTCGAGGCCGCCGCCTATCGCCACTTTGGCGCCTTCGGCGGTAACCTGGTGCGCCGCCATGGCGATGGCTTGCAGGCCGGAGGAGCAGAAGCGGTTCACCGTCATCGCCGCCGCCGAGGCGGGAACGCCGGCGCGCATCGCCGCCTGACGGGCGATGTTGCCGCCGGTCGCGCCTTCGGGGGTAGCGCAGCCCAGCACCACGTCCTCGATCTCGCCGGCATCGATGCCGGCGCGCTCGACGGCGTTGCGGATGACATGGCCGCCCAGTTCCGCGCCATGGGTGATGTTGAAGGCGCCGCGGAAGGCGCGGCCAATCGGGGTGCGGGCGGTGGCGACGATGACTGCTTCAACCATGTGCTGTTTCCGTTTGATTTTGCATGAATTTTTGCCGCTCTTCCTCGGCGAGTTCCTTGCGCGAGAATTTGCCGACTGAGGTTTTCGGGAGAACGGAGCGGAGTTCAAGCGCGGTGGGCATTTCGTGGCGGCCCAGCTTGTCGCCGAGGAAACCGCGCAGGCTGTCAAGCGTCAGTTCAGGGACGCCCGGCTTTAGGGTGATGAAAGCCTTGGCGGACTGGCCGCGATAAGCGTCCGGCACGCCGACCACGATGACCTCCGCCACGTCGGGATGCTCATAGATCGCCTCCTCGATGATGGTGGGATAGACGTTAAAGCCGCCGCACAGGATCATGTCCTTCTTGCGGTCCACCAGGAACACCATGCCGTCCGGCTCGATCCGGCCAATATCGCCGGTGAGGAAGTACCCATCGACAAAGGCGTTCGCGGTCTCTTCCGGCTGGTTCCAGTAGCCCTTGAAGACGTTCGGCCCCTTGACGCGGATTTCGCCGGTCTCGCCGTAGGGGAGGACGAGGGCGGGATCGTCGAGCGCCACCACGTCCAGCTCGATTCCCGGCAGCGGCACCCCGGCGGAACCTTCGCGGAAGGCGCCGTCGATCAGGTTGGCGGTGCCGGCGGAGGCAGTTTCGGTCATCCCCCAGCCGCCGCCGAGCCGCATGCCGGTGAGTTTCTCGAAGCGCGCGCCGACATCGACCGGCAGCGGCGCGCCGCCGGAGCCGACCAGGGTGAGCGAGGAGAGATCGCGCTTGTCGAGATCGGGCGTGTTGGCCAGCGTGATCCACATGGTCGGCACGCCGGGGAAGTAGGTGGCGCGGTTGACCTCGATATCGCGCAAGGTGGTTTCGACATCGAATTTCAGGCGGAGTAAAAGCTCGCTGCCGCGCGAGAGATGTGTGAGCAGCAGCAGGACCATCGCGTAGATGTGGAACAGCGGCAGGACGCAGATGACGCGGAAGGTCTGGCCGGGCGGGAAGCGGCCCTGGCCGTCGAAAAATTCGGTATAGCTGGCGACCGAGGCGCGCAGCGTCGCATGGGTGTGCATGGCGCCTTTGGGCAGCCCTGTGGTGCCGCCGGTATATTGCAGGACCGCGAGATCGCTTGGGGCAATTTCCGGGAAGGTGATGCTTGCGGCCTCGCGGCCGAGCTTGCGCAGACGGGCAATGGTGATGATGCGCGGATCATCGGCGGGGATTGGCGGGTGCGGCATGCCGGGGATCGGGCCGAATTGCGCGTCATCGCCGACGATCAACCGGTCCACATCGCCATTTTCCAACAGCTTTTGCGCCATTGCGAGCATCGGACCGAGATTGGTGCAGACGAGGGTGCGGGCGCCGGAATCGTGGAGCTTATGCGCCAGTTCGCGTTCGGCATCGAGTGGCGAGAGATGGGCGACGACCAGCCCGGCCTTTAGCGTGCCAAAGAAGCTGAACGGATGGCCGGGCGTGTTCGGCAGATAGAGGGCGACACGCTCGCCTGGCTTGAAGCCGAGCGTCAAAAACCCTTTCGCCACCTCATCGATGGCGATGCCAAGCGCCGTGAAGCTGATCTTGTGGCCGCGATAATCGAGCGCCGGCGCGTCCCCCATGCGGGCGATGGCGGCCTCGATCATCGCCGGGATGGTCTCGAACGGCACCGTCAGATCCCAGGCGAGGCTGGTGGGGTAGCTGCGCTCCCAGGGGTAAGGGCGCGTGCTCATTCGGCGGCAACTTTTGTTTGTTTGCCGTAATCGGCGAAGCCCTTGCCTTCGGCGGCAAGCGATTTGAGCAGCGCCGCCGGTTTCAGTCCCGCATCCTTGGTGATTTCGGCGTAATGATCGAGCCGTTCGGCGATGGTTTTCAGTCCGATCAGATCAGCGTAAAAGCAGGGGCCGCCGCGCCAGGCCGGCCAGCCATAGCCATAGACCCAGACGACGTCGATATCGGAGGGGCGGATGGCGATGCCTTCTTCAAGGATGCGCGCCGCCTCGTTGATCATCGGGTAGGTCATCCGTTCAAGGATTTCCTGTTCGCCAATGCTGCGCTGCTTGACGCCGAGCTTGGCGGCGGCATCGGCGGCGAGTTTTTCCACCTCCGGGTCCGGCGTGGGGGTGCGGGCGCCGTTTTCGTAGATGAAATAACCCCGCCCGGTCTTTTGCCCGTAGCGGCCCATCTCGCACAGCGCGTCGGAAACCGGCGCGGTGACGCCGCGGCCTTTGCGGATGCGCCAGCCGACATCGAGTCCGGCCAAATCGCCCATGGCGAACGGCCCCATCGGGAAGCCGAACTTGGTCACCACCGCATCGACATCCTGGGGTTTGGCGCCTTCCAGCAGCAGCCGCTCGCACTCGGTGCTGCGCCGCGCCAGCATCCGGTTGCCGACGAAGCCGTCGCAATTGCCGACCACCACGGGGATTTTGCCGATGGTTTTGCCGATGGCGATGGCGGTGGCGATGGCCTGATGCGAGGTTGCGCGGCCTCGGACGATCTCCAGCAATTTCATGACATTGGCAGGCGAGAAGAAGTGCATGCCGATGACATCGGCGGGGCGGGATGTGGCGCCCGCGATGGCGTCGATATCCAGCGTCGAGGTGTTGGAGGCGATGACGATGCCGGGGCGGGCGATCTGGTCCAGACGCCCGAAGATTTGCTTTTTCAGCTCCATCTCCTCGAATACCGCCTCGATGACGATATCCGCCTCGCTGATCACGTTCCAATCCGTGGCGCCATTGAGCAGGCCCATCCGCTTATCGACCTGATCGGCGGCGAGCGCGCCGCGCTTCACCGAGACCTCGTAGGTGCTTTTCACCCGGTCCAGTCCGCGCGTCAGCGCCGCGTCATCGGTTTCCACCAGGGTAACGGCGATGCCGGCATTGGCAAAATTCATCGCGATGCCGCCGCCCATGGTGCCGGCGCCGATGATCACCGCGCGCTTGACGGAAAGTGGCTTCACATCGGCGGGCGTTCCTGGAATTTTCGTCGCTTCGCGTTCCGCAAAAAAGATATGGCGCTGGGCACGGGACTGGTCGCCGGAGACCAATTTCATGAACAGGTCGCGTTCGGCTTTAATCCCGGCGTCGAATTCCATGGTGAAGGCGTTGCGCACCGATTGCACGCAGGCGGCGGGGGCTTCAATGCCTTTCAGGCGCTTGGTGGCATCGGAGGCCGCCGCATCGAATTTCGATGGATCGGCGCGGGTGGCGGTGGTTTTGTCGCCAATATCACGCACCCGGCGGAGCGGGCGGTTCTCGCTGAGAACTTTATGGGCGAACGCCATGGCGCCCGCGATCGGGTCCTCCACAATCTCGTCGATCACCCCGTCGGCGAGCGCCGCCTTGGCGTTGACTGGCTTGCCTGAGACGATCATGCCGACGGCTTTTTCCGGGCCGATCAGGCGGGGCAGGCGCTGGGTGCCGCCGGCGCCGGGCAGGATGCCGAGCTTGACTTCCGGCAGGCCGAGCCGAGCCGAGCCGGTAGCCACGCGATAGTTGCAGCCGAGCGCCAGTTCCAGCCCGCCGCCGAGGGCGGTGCCGAAAATCGCCGCGACGACCGGTTTTGGCGAGGCTTCAAAGGCCTCGATGACGGCGTGTAGCCCCGGCTCCTGCATCGGCTTGCCAAATTCGGTGATGTCCGCGCCGGCGAAGAAGGTTCGGCCTTTACAGCCAAGCACCACCGCTTTCACATCCGAATCGTTCTTGGCCTTGGCGATGGCTTCCACCAAGCCGGCACGGACCTGATGGCCGAGCGCGTTTACCGGCGGATTGTCGGAGGTGATGACGGCGATGCCATCCTGGACAGCATAATCAATGACCGCGTTGATCGAACCCATTATTTTTCCTCCTGGACACGGCTGTTGGTAACGAGCCAGCGCTATACGTCAACCCTATATCGCTTGCGGCGAATGCTGGCGCAAGGGCGGCGGCATGGCAAGATGCGGGCAGTTTTCAGTTGCCAGTCTTTCAGTTGCCAGTCGCTAGTTTCAGTCTTCAGTTTTCAGTTTCCGGGGCCGACGATCCGCCGGTTGAACCAGGCGATGACGCGCCCTTGCAGCCGGCCCCATTTCCCCGCGTTGAGAACGCGCGGATCGAGCGAGGCGAGCGGCGGCAGGCCGGCATGCGGCGCCGGACGGCTGGTCACCGGCCAGTACCAGCCATCGCTGCTCCCGCGCATGCGCAATTCCTGCACCGCGGGATGATTGACAAAGGCGATGAAACGCAGCGCCACGGCGCGCCGCTTCGCATCCAGGCCTTTGGCCATCACGATGACGCTCGGCATCAGCGTGACAGGCTTCGGAAAGGCGAGACGCAGCGCTTTGTCACGCGTCTCGGCATAATCGAAAGCGATAGAGGAGCGGATCATGGCAAGTTGGATCGAGCCGCTACGAAGCGCCGCCAGTGTTTCCGCATCATCAGCATAGATATGAAGTCCACCAGTTTTCAAATTGTTTATGAAAGATTTTCCTTTTGGCCAGCCGCCGCCCTCCCGCAACAGGCCGGCAAGCGCCGCGTAGCTGGCGCGTGAAAGCTGCGGATCGGCCATGCCGATGATGCCATGATAGGCGCCGCTGGTGAGTGCGCCCCATTGACTGGGAAGCGTGACATAAGGGTTGGCGGCAGCGGCCAGCGTGGCGGCAAGGCTGACGCCGGTCGGCGTCCAGGCGCCTTCTGGGCTGGTCAGCGCCTGGCCCCACTTTGTGAGACCAGGAGGCGGCGGCAGATCATGGGCCAGCAGCCCGGCCTGATCGAGCATCGCCGCGGAGGCGGCGTCATTGAACCAGGCGAGCGACCAACGCGGATGAACGCCTTGCGATAGGATATGCGCCAGCATATCGGCGCCGCTTGCCGCGACGACCCGCACCGGCATGCCGGTTTCGCGTGTGAAGGCATGGGCGACGGGGATCGCGTAATCGAGGCTGGAATAGAGGGTCAGGCCCGGCTGGGCGGCGAAGAGTTTTGCGTTGAGAATGAGGGCGAGGCCAAGGGCAAGGCAGCAGCGCCTCATTGGATCGCCCCAGGAATCGCCCCGGCGAGGCGTTCGACGACTCCGCTCCAGTCATAGGGGCGCTCCTGCCGGAACAGGCGGAGCGAGCAATACCAAGGCGTGTCCTCCCGCCCCAGCAGCCAGCGCCAGTCCGGCGCATAAGGCAGGATGACAAAGGCGGGACGGCCGGCGGCGCCCGCCAGATGCGCGACCGAGGTGTCAATGGTGACAAGAAGATCGAGACTTTCCAGAATCGCCAGCGTATCGGTGAAGTCCGTGATGCTGGGGCCGAGATTGACCAGCGGCGCAGCGCCGTAATAATCGCCTACTTGGGCGATCTGATCGCCCTTCTGCACGGTGACGATCGCGATATCGGCCGCAATATCGGCGCGCGAAAACAAAGGCGCGAATTGCGCGAGCTGCACGGTGCGCTTGCGGTCGTTCTTGTGCGAGGGCCGGCCTGCCCAGACCAAGCCCACCCGCTTGCGTTCAGGCGGCGCCAGCATGTCGAGGCGCTGTTTCCAATAAGCGACTTTCGCCGGTTCGGCATGGAGATAAGGAATGCCGGGAGGGATTGTTTGCAGCCTGGTTCCGGCGAGGCGCGGCAGGCCGGAGAGCGGGATGAAAGCGTCATAGGCGCCGGTCGCTTCCCAGCGCGTTGCGATGCGTCCCAAGCCCGGCATTTGCTTGAGGATTGGCGCCAGATCGGCGCTGCAAGCGAGAATGGGCGCCGGCGCCCGCTCGATGACCCAGGGGAGATAGCGGACAAACTGGATGCCATCGCCAAAACCCTGATCCGCGATGACAAGCAGGCGGCCTTGTGGCAGAGGCGCGCCGTCCCATTGCGGCTTGTCGGTGTTCGGCAGCATGCCTTCGGCCTGCTTGAGCTTGAAGCGCCATTCATAGCTCTCCCAGCCCGAAGCGAACTCGCCGCGCAGCAGCAAAATTTCGGCGCGCTGAAAATGCGCCTCGGCGAAGCCTGGGTCGAGAACGATGGCGCGATCCGCCTCGGCCAGCGCTGCCGCGAGATCGAGTTGCTCATAGTAGATCAAGGCGAGGTTGAAATGCGCCCGGCTGTCATCGGGCGCTAGCGCCACTGCCCGCTCGCCGATGCGCCGCGCATCGTCAAGCCGGCCCGCCGCGCGATAAATTTCGCACATGTTGCGCGGATAGACGGCGATTTCGGGAGCGATCGCCATCGAGCGTTCCATGCGTTCAATCGCCTGGTCGATGCGTCCACGCCGATAGGCGATGATCCCCGCCAGATGCAGCAAATGCGGATGCGCAGGCGCCGCCGCGAGCGCCTGTTCGGCCAGCCCATCGGCTTCTTCCAGGCGATTGCCGCGCTCATGAGCGTTGATCTCGGTGAAAATCTCGCCGAGCGTAACCTTCCGGCCGGGTTGCGCCGCGACGACTTCCGCCTTCGTCATGAGATCTGGCTCACGCCGCCTGCCGCTCCGCCTGGTCGTAGCCGAGCGTCTCGATCCAGGGCGCGAGAAGCGGCATGACATCGGCGAATATCGGACCGAACTTGCGGTGCCGGTACAGGCTGCGCCGGTGTGGCGGCTCCCGCAGGACTTGGTGCGACGGCGCGCGCGGCAATGCGCGCGGCGGCTTGGCGAGCAGCTCATCCGGATCGGCGGCGATGCCGGCGAAGGCGAAAATTTTTTGCAACGCTCCGGCCGGGTCGGAGACGATGTCCTCGTAACGCACCGGCAGGTAACGCAAGGTCATCTGGCCACGGAAATGCGCGATCATCGACATTTGAATATGATAAAGTCTCGCCAAGCTTTCGAGAGTGGCTCCGGCATTGCCATCATAAAGCCGGTCCTGCGCGAAGCCTGACAGCACGACATCAAGCGGGTGACGCAGGACATGGATCACCGGCGCGTCAGGAAATAACAGGCCGGCAAGTCCGAGAGTCCATGCCAGATCGGGCGAGCGATCCGTCACATGCGTGCTGCTCGCGGTGGTGACGCCGGAGGCGCGCAATAAAGCGTTGTAGCGGGCAGCCAGCGCAGGCAGCGCTTCGCGCGACTCGCCTGCGGTTAGTTCCGCTAGAGCCGCCGGATAGGGACGTTCCGCGCCGGTCGGCCCGCAGGCCAGTTTCGGCAGAAGCTTCTCGAAGTCGTTGAGCGGGCCTCGTTCATCGGCGGGATCGACTCCAGGCGCCAGGCAAAGCAGCTGTTCAAGCAGCGATGTGCCGGAGCGGCGCGCGCCGAGCAGAAAGATCGGCGAGGGCTGGCCAGGTTCCAATTTCGGGCGGGGCAGCGCGGCGAGCCGGTCCGCCATGAACGCCGCGCGCAAAGCTGAGGCGCGCGCTTGCAGTGGCGCGTCATTAAAATGCCGGCGCGTTGTTTCATGCTGCGAGGCGCGCGCGGCGCGATACGCGGCGAAAGCCTCTGAATCGCTTCCAAGCCTCTCAAGCGCCTGGCCTTTTATGATCAGTTCGCTTGGCGAAAGCGCTGGCGTCGCGCCGTCCTGCGCGCCTTGTTCCAGCGCGGCCAGAGCTCCGGCAGGATCGGCGCGCAGGCGAAGCATTGCCTGCAATAAAGCGACGGCGCGGTTGGCGGGAGACTGCGAAGCGGCTTCGGCAAGCAGGGCTTCGGCGCGCTCGTGATCGCCCAGCGCCGCATGAACCTGCGCGGCGCCGGCGAGGCTGCGCAGCGCGCCCGGAGCCAGTTGCAACACGATGTCATAAAGCGAAGCGGCTTCTTCTAGCCTGCCTTGCAGCCGGAGATTCCAGGCAAGGTTTCCCGAAATTACCGCCTCAGGCGCATCCAGCGCGCCAAGCGCCTGACGGTAATGCTGCTCGCCCGGCAGCAGCCGTCCGGTTTCGGTAAAGACGATGCCAAGCAGATGATGCGCGGCCGCATCGCGCGGCGCCAGCATGAGCGCGGCGCGGGCGGGGATTTCCGCCTCGGCATGACGTCGCTGCCTCACCAGCAGTTGCGCGTGCAGAAAATGCAGTTGCGCCGCCGGCGGGTCGAGCGAGGCGAGCCGGCGGATTAGGGCTTCGGCTCCAGCAAGCCGGCCTTCGTCACGGCGGATTTCGAACAGAAGGCGTAACGCCTGGCGATGCAGCGGCGCCAGATCGAGCAGCGACAGCGCCTGGCGCTCCGCTTCCCGCGACTTGCCGGCTTTCCGCGCCGCTTGCATGGCTTCGGCGAGCGCATCCAATGCGGCGTAATTCGCCGGATCAGGACCAGCGGCAATGTCAAACTTACAGCACCTGGCATGACGCAGCCCGGAGCCGCAGGCGCAAACGGAACGGTCGAGGCGCTGAATTTGATCGCTCATACCGATGGCATCATGCCAAGATTGCGCCATAGTGCAATGCCTGGTTGCTATTGTCCCCTCAGACTTTGCTAGTGTCCCGTTTCGGAAGTTCGTAAGCGCTGATCCAGGCGTTCTGCGAACTTCCGAAACGATTAGGACACTAGCCAGCCTATCATTCTAGTGTGGCTGATGGTTCTGAAATTCCTAAAAGCGCCGCCGCAAGTGGATAGGAATTTCAGAACCGCCACACTAGCAAGGTTTTGCTGGCGGATTTCCCATGGCGTACCAACTGCTTGACGACCTTATTTGAAACAAGCAGAACCCAGCCATGCGCAACTTCTCTGAATTGTCCGAACGCGAGATTCTGGCGCTGGCGATCGGCGCCGAAGAAGAGGATGGGCGCATCTATGCTGATCTGGCGGAAGGGCTGCATGCCGATTACCCGGCTTCAGCCAAGATATTTTTCGAAATGGCCGCCGAGGAAAGCGATCACCGGCGCCGCTTGATCGATTTGTTCCAAGAAAAATTCGGCGATCATATCCCATTGATCAGGCGGCAGGACGTGCGCGGCTTTCTTGCCCGCAAGACAGTCTGGCAAGTGGCGAAACCGCGGCTGCGCGACGTCCGCAAGCTCGCCGAAAGCATGGAGGACGAAACCGCCCGGTTTTACCGATTGGCCGCCGCCAATACCTCCGACGCATCGATCCGCCGCTTGCTCGGTGATCTGGCGGAAGCTGAGCAAAGCCATGGCCAGAAAGCCGACCGGCTGAGCGAAGACAACCTGCCCGATGCGGTCCGCAAAACCGAGGATCAATCGGCGGAGCGCAATTTCGTGCTGCGCTATGTGCAGCCTGGGCTGGTCGGGCTGATGGATGGCTCGGTCTCCACGCTGGCGCCGATTTTCGCTTCGGCTTTCGCGACAGGCCGGCCTTGGGACGCCTTTGTGGTCGGCGCCGCCGCTTCGCTCGGCGCCGGCATTTCCATGGGCTTCGCCGAAGCCTTGTCCGATGATGGCAGCCTGACAGGGCGCGGCTCGCCGCTGATCCGCGGCGTCATCACCGGCGCGATGACCACGCTGGGCGGCCTCGGCCATACCTTGCCGTTCCTGATCCCTAATCTGAGCACCGCCTTGACGGTGGCGATCATCGTGGTGGTGATCGAACTCGCGATCATCACCTGGATCCGCACGAAATACATGGAAACCGCGCCGGTGCGCGCTGCCTTGCAGATCGCGCTCGGCGGAGCCATCGTGTTTGGCGTCGGCGTCGCCATCGGCAGTAGTTGACGCTTAGGGCAGGGACGGCCACAAGGCTCTCATGTCATTACCAGCGGTATTGCGGGATTGCCTGACGATTCCGGTTATTGGCTCGCCCTTGTTCATCATCTCGACTCCGAAATTGGTCATCGCCCAGTGCATGGCGGGCGTTGTCGGTTCCTTTCCAGCGTTGAATGCAAGGCCGGCGGAGGCGCTGGATGATTGGCTGGCGGAGATCACCGAGACGCTGGCCGCCTGGGATCGCGCTAATCCAACAAGACCGGCGGCGCCTTTCGCGGTCAACCAGATCGTGCATCGATCTAACGCGCGGCTGGATCGGGACCTGGCGCTTTGCGTCAAATATAAAGCGCCGGTGGTGATCACCTCGCTCGGCGCGCGGCCTGAGCTGAACGAAGCGGTGCACGCCTATGGCGGCATCGTGCTGCACGACATCATCGATAATCGTTTTGCCCATAAAGCCATCGAAAAAGGCGCCGATGGGTTGATCGCGGTGGCGGCGGGGGCAGGCGGCCATGCCGGCGTGATCTCGCCTTTCGCGCTGATCGAGGAAATTCGCGCTTGGTTTGCCGGGCCCGTCGCCCTCTCTGGCGCCATCGCAACAGGCCGCGCAGTGCTCGCAGCGCAGGCGATGGGAGCGGATCTGGCCTATATCGGCTCGGCGTTCATCGCGACCGAGGAGGCGCAGGCCAGCGAGGCGCATAAGCAGGCCATCGTTGACGGCAATGCCGATGATATCGTCTATACGAATTTGTTCACCGGCGTGCATGGCAATTACTTGAAAGCCAGCATTGAAGCGGCGGGACTGGACCCGGCCAACTTGCCGCAAAGCGAAGCCAACGCGATGAATTTTCATGAAGGCGCGAAGGCAAAGGCCTGGAAGGATATCTGGGGTTCGGGCCAGGGGATCGGCGCGGTAACCTCGGTGATGCCGACGCGGGCGCTGATCGAACGGCTGGCCGCGGAATATCAGGCGGCGAAGGCCTCTCTCGCCGCTTGAACCGGGTGACCGCGACCGGCGGCGTTAAATAAAGAAAGGCGTTCTTTTTTGCAAAAAGAACCAAAAAACTCTTTGATTTTAAGCGTAAGGGTAGGGGCCGCCGTGTTTCAGAGCGCGCTGATAGGCGGGCCTGGCGTGAATGGTCCGGTTGAAGCCGTGCAGCTTCGGGAAACCCGCGCCGATGGCGCCGCGCGCTATGGCGGCCTCAATCGGGAAGCTCATCATGATGTCGGCGCCGGTAAGGCTATCGCCGGCGAACCAGCCGGTCTTGGCGAGGCTGGCTTCCCAGAACCGCACATGGTTGGCGATGTTCGGATCGATATAGGCGCGGCCCACCTGGCTGCCGATGCCCTTCATCAGCGGGCGCAGCAAGGCAGGGCTTTGGCGGGGGATTTCCTGGAAAATCAGCTTCAGCACCAGCGGCGGCATGGCCGAGCCTTCGGCGTGATGCAGCCAAAACGTATAGTCGCGGCGTTCGGCGCTGCCTTCCGGCGGGATGAGCGGCGCGCCATCCTTGGCGTTCGGCCCATAGGCGCCGATCAGATATTCGGTGATCGCGCCGGATTCGGCGATGGTGATATCGCCATCGGTGATGACCGGCGATTTGCCGAGCGGATGCACCGCCCGCAACGAGGCAGGAGCAAGCAAGGTTTTCTTGTCGCGTTCGTATCGCTTCACCTCATAGGCGACGCCAAGTTCCTCCAGCAGCCAGAGAATACGTTGCGACCGCGAGGCTTCGAGGTGATGAACGATGATCATGACGCTGAGTTTACCTCTTCATGTTCCGGCTCATGTTGCGGCAGCTTCATCCATTCCGGTATGTCAGGATGCAAAATGGTTTCGCCGGCGATCAGCGGTTTGCCCAGCGCATCGAGGCGCAGCATCGCTAGGCCGCGCTGACCGAAGCCGCTGCGCATCGTCCCGACCTCTCGCTCGCCGCTGAAAATGGGTGTAGCGGGATTTGGCAAAGGGCCTTTCGCGTCAACCGGCATCAGTCGCCGCTTGACCAATCCGCGATAGCGGGTGCGGGCGGTCAATTCCTGTCCCATGTAGCAGCCCTTCTCCCAGGCGACGCCATGAAGCTCGTCAAACCCTGCCTCCAGAAGCAGGGTTTTTTCAGGTTCTAAATCGGCATGGTCCGGCAAGCCAAGGTGAAGCCGGTGGGCAAGATAACCGTCCTGCCCGGCGTTTGTCGCTACTGGCGAGGCGGCAAGGAGGCGGAATCCGGCTTCATCCAACCGCGGGTCAGGCGCCGCAACGCCATCGCCTTGCCATGCGCCGTTCCAGCCCGCGTAAACCCGAAACCGCGCCGAGACATCGGCAAGCTCGGCTTTCGAGCGTAGGCGGAAGCGCAATAAACGCTTTATCAGCTCGGCTATGGCTGATTTGGGTGCGTCCAAGAACAAGGTTTCGCCATCGGCCAGAATGAAAAATTCGGCGAGATACCGGCCTTGCGGCGTCAGCAGCGCGGACCAGAGAGCGCATCCTGGCGCCGCTTGGCCGACATCGTTGGAAACCAGCCCCTGGAGAAACGCGACGCGATCCGCGCCGGTGATGGCGATGACGCCGCGTTCAGGCAAATGCGCCAGATATGTCATGCTCCATAATGTGGCCCGTTGGCCCGCTTCCGGCAAGCCATGCTAGGGTGCGGCTGCATGCGCATTCTGTTCATCACTTCATCCCGCCTTGGCGACGCCGTGATTTCCTGCGGCATCTTGGAGCATTTGCGGCTGCGGCATCAGGAGGCCCGCATCACCGTGGCCTGTGGCGCGGTGGCCTCCGGCGTGTTCGAACGCTTGCCTGGGCTGGCGCGGCTGATTGTGTTCGAGAAGCGGCGGTTTGATCTGCATTGGCCAGAACTATGGCTGCGAACTGTCGGGCAGATTTGGGATATTGCCGTGGATGTGCGTGGCTCCGGCCTAACCCTATTCTTGCCAGCGCGAAAGCGGGTGATCATCAAAGGCGGGCGCAGGCCAGGCCGGCGTTATCGGCAACTCGGCGCGGCCTTGTCGCTTGATCCCGCGCCGCTGCCGGTGACATGGACAGCGCCCGAGGACCGCGCGCGGGCAGCGTTGCTCATTCCCGAGGGTCCGCCGGTGATCGGCCTTGGGCCTACGGCGAATTGGCAAGGCAAGGTTTGGCCGGCTGATCGCTTCGTCGCATTGTTTTGGGCGCTGAAGGAGCGGCTTCCGGCGGCGCGCGCCGCGATTTTCGCCGGCCCCGGCGATGAGGAGGCGGCGCGCGCCGCGCCCGTGCTGCAGGCGCTGCCGGAGGCGATAAATCTGGCCGGGCGTCTTTCCATCGCGCAAGCCGCCGCCTGCCTCTCGCGGCTGAGCTTGTTTGTCGGCAATGATTCCGGCCTCATGCACCTTGCCGCCGCGGCGGGAGCCCCGACGCTCGGCCTGTTTGGCCAGTCTCGCGCCGATGAATACGCGCCGGCCGGACGGTGCGCGGCAGTTGCCGTGGCTCCCGGGCCGGCGGGCGGCGCGCCGATGGAAGGGCTGGCCGTGGCGGCAGTCCGCGCGGCGGCGCTTGACCTACTTGATCGCGCGGTGATCGCCTCATGAGAATCGCCCAGCTTATGGCGGGCGCCCCTCAAGGCGGGGCTGAGCTGTTTTTCGAGCGGATGAGCATAGCGCTCGCCCAAGCGGGCGATACGGTGCTGCCGGTTATCCGCGATGAGCCGGCGCGGCGCGGCAGGCTTCGCGCGGCGGGGCTTGATTTGGCGCTCTTGCGGTTTGGCGGCCGCCTTGATCCATTTACCAAGCCTCGGGCGCGGCGTGTTTTAGAGGCCTTTCATGCGGAGGTCGTGATCGCCTGGATGAGCCGCGCGGCCTTTCACGCGCCGCGCGGCCGGTGGCGGCTGTTAGGACGCTTGGGCGGCTATTATGACCTGAAATATTTCCATCGCTGCGATCATCTGATCGGCAACACCAGGGATATCGTGCGCTGGATTGGCGCGCAGGGCTGGCCGGCTGACAGGGCGCATTATCTGCCGAATTTTGTCGCTGATCTTGCCGGCGTCGCCCCTGCCTCTCGGAATGATTTCAAATTAGCTGAGGATGCGAAACTGGTTCTGGCGCTGGGCCGTCTGCATGCGGTGAAAGGTTTTGACGTCTTGATCCGCGCGGCGGCGCTCATGCCTGATGTGCAGGTGGTGATTGCCGGCGAGGGGCCCGAACGGGCAAGGCTTACATCGCTGATCGTCCAGATGAAGCTGGAGGCGCGGGTGCATCTGGCGGGATGGCGGACCGATGCCGGAGCTTTGCTGCGGATGGCGGATGTGTTTGTCTCGGCCTCTAGCCATGAACCGCTGGGCAATATGGTGCTGGAAGCCTTTTCGGCGTCCCGCCCCGTGGTGGCCGCCGCTGCCGAAGGGCCGCGCGAAGTGATTACCGATGGCGTTGATGGGATATTGACGCCCATTGGCGATGCCGAGGCGCTGGCGGACCGGATATCGGATGTCTTGGCCAATCCCGGCCATGCCGCTTCGCTCGCCGCTTCTGGCCGCGCGCATTATGAAATGCGGTATAGCGAGCCGGTCGTGGTTGCCGCCTGGCGTGACCTGCTCGATCGCGTAAAGCCCGGCTGATGTGCGGCATCGCTGGCATTGCCCTGAAGCCAGGGGCCGAACTACCCGCGGCAGGTCTCGCGGCGATGACCTCGGCGCTGGCGCATCGCGGACCAGATGGCAGCGGGTCCTTCGTCAGCCCGCGTGTCGCCATGGCGCAGACCCGGCTTGCCATCATCGATCTGGCGACAGGCGATCAGCCCTTATTTGCTCCCGGCATGGCGCTGATCGGCAATGGCGAAATCTATAATAACAAGGAGTTGCGCGCCGCCTTGCCCGATGCGGCATTTCGCACGGGCAGCGATTGCGAGCCGCCGCTCTATCTGCTGGCGCGGGAGGGCGCTGGTTTCGCCGCCGCGTTGCGCGGCATGTATGCGCTGGCGCTCGATGACGCGCGTTCCGGCGCGGTGACGCTGGCGCGCGATCCGTTTGGGATCAAGCCGCTTTACATCGCCGAAACCGAGTTCGGGCTTGCTTTCGCCTCCGAAGCGCAGGCTCTGATCGCTGCAGGCTTCATCGCGCCGCACCCGCTGAACGATGGACTGAGGGAACTGCTGCAAACGCAGTTCACCAGCGGCGCCGGGACGGTGTTTCGCGACATTGAGAGGCTGACGCCCGGCGCAACCGTGACGGTCCGCGATGGCAAAATTGCCGCGACGCATCGTCTTGACGCCATTGAACCTGGCATCGCGCCGCGCAATGAAGACGCGGCGCTGGCGGCGCTTGATCGCGTGCTCGCGCAATCGGTGGAGTTGCACCAGCGGAGCGACGTGCCTTATGGCCTGTTCCTGTCGGGCGGCATCGACAGCGCGACAATCCTTGCGCTGATGGCGCGGCTCAGCGAGACGCCGGTTCAGGCGTTCACCGCCGGCTTTGATGTGCCCGATGCCGCCGATGAGCGCGATGCGGCGGCCGCCCTGGCCAAGGCGGTGGGCGCGCGGCATGAGCGGGTGGCCGTCACCGAGGCGATGGTCTGGCGGCATTTGCCTAAAATCATCTCGTGCATGGACGATCCGGCAGCGGATTACGCGATTATCCCGAGTTGGTTCCTGGCAAGGCAGGCGAGGCAAGCGGTGAAGGTTGTGCTGTCTGGCGAAGGGGGAGACGAAATTTTCGCGGGCTATGGGCGCTATCGGAAAGCGGCGCGGCCTTTCCCGTTCCGCCGGAAGATGCGGGCGCGCGGGGCCTTTGACGGATTGGACATGCTGCGCTGCGAGAAGCGCGCGGGGCTTGGCCAGCCAGACACCGAAATTGGCAGCAGGATCGAGCGCGCGCAACGCGCCGATATCGCCGAATGGCTGCCGAATGATCTCTTGCTCAAGCTCGACCGCTGTTTGATGGCGCATGGCGTCGAAGGCCGCACGCCGTTTCTTGACCGCGAGGTGGCGCGCTTCGCCTTTGCCTTGCCTGACACGATGCGCGCGCGCGGCAGGCTGGGCAAGATTTTGCTGCGCCGATGGCTGGAGCGGCACCTGCCGGCGGCGCAGCCATTCCGCCGCAAGCAAGGATTCGACGTGCCGGTTGGCGCCTGGATCGCTGGACAAGCCAGCCGTCTCGGCCCGCTGGTTGCGGCAAGCCCCGTTGTCGCGGCGCTTGTTCATGCGGACCGGGTGCCGGCATTGTTCAATCGCGCCAACGACCCGCGCGCCGGCGTCGCGGCGTGGCGGCTGCTGTTCCTGGCGCTTTGGCACCTGCGCCATGTTGAGCAGCGAGCAGTGGATGGCGATGTTTTCGAGGTTTTGGGACAGCGATAGGCAAAGCGATGGATGACCGGCTCGATTTAATCATTGAAGGCGGCATGGTGGTTTTGCCGTCCGGCGAAATGGCGGCGCGCATCGGCGTCAGGAACGGCCGCATCGTGACGCTGGATGCGCGAGGCGAGGCGGCGCAGCATTTCGACGCGCGCGGCCTGCATGTCCTGCCTGGGCTGATCGATCCGCACGTGCATTTTCGCGATTCAGGTGGCGGCGAGACGCCGGAGATCGAGACGCTGGAGACCGGCACGCGCGGCGCGGTGCTGGGCGGCATCACCGCGGTGTTCGACATGCCGAACACTTCAAGGCCGGCGATCGATTTTGCCAGCCTTGACGCGAAGCGCGCGTCGATACGCGGACGCGCCTGGTGCGATGTCGGGCTTTATGTCGGCGCCACGAAACAGAATATCGAGATGCTCGGCGCGCTAGAGCTGGCGCCGGATGTTTGCGCCATCAAAGTGTTCGCCGGCTCTTCGACAGGGACATTGCTGGTTGAGGATGATGCCTCCATAGAACGCGTATTGCGGCATGGCCGGCGCCGTGTGGCCTTTCATTCCGAGGATGAGTACCGCCTGCAAGAGCGCCGGGCGTTATTCGCGGCTGGCGGCGCTTATGCGTGCCATGCCGCGTGGCGCGATCCGGAATGCGCGGCGCTAGGCACTCGGCGCATCGTGGCGCTAGCCGAAAAAACTGGCCGTCCAGTGCATATTTTGCATGTTTCGACGGCTGAGGAGTTTGATTTTCTGAAACATCATCGCGGCATCGCCACCGCCGAAGTTCTTGTCAATCACCTGACGCAGGTAGCCCCTGACGCTTATGACCGCCTCGGCGCTTATGCCGTGATGAATCCGCCGATTCGCGACGCGCTGCATTGGCACGCGGCTTGGAAGGCGGTGAATGAGGGTCTGGTCGATACGATAGGATCGGATCACGCGCCGCATTCGCCGGAGGCGAAGGCGAAGCCTTGGCCGGACACCGCCGCCGGATTGACCGGGGTGCAGACGGCGGCGCCGGTCATGCTCAATCATGTGCATGAAGGCCGGCTGTCACTGGCAAGGCTGGTGGGTTTGATGGCAGCGGGGCCAGCGCGGGTTTATGGCACGGTCAATAAAGGCATGATCGCGGCCGGCTATGATGCTGATTTCACTATCGTTGATACGAAACTATCCAAGGTGATCGAGACCGCTTGGCTCGCCAGCCCGTGCGGCTGGTCGCCCTTTGCTGGCGAGAGCGTAACAGGGTGGCCCGTGGCGACCATTATTGGCGGGAACATTGTCATGCGCGACGGCAATTTGCTCGGCGGGCCAGTGGGCAAACCGGTCAACTTTATCGATGATAATTCAGAGGAATGGCGGGGTGATTAGCTAATCATGCCCGCATTGCCAGCGCGACGGGCGCGGCGCTGCCAAGCGATTGCGTGCCATTGACGCTGTATTGCGGTGAGATCGGCCTGTCCAGTGAACGCAGCACGATCGCGATGACCTCGGCCTGAACTTTCACCGAAGTTTCAAGCAGTCGTTTATTCTCCGCTAGCGCAGCATCGAGCCTTGCCCTCAATGCGTCATGGCATTTTGTGCCGGCACCGGAATTCGTCTTGGGGTTAAGGTGTTCGGTTTGGCCGGCAAGAGCAGCGGCGCAGCTCGCAATTGCGTCGCGTTTTGGTTCAGCGAGCGCGGCTGGCATTGTAAAATCATGCAGGCGCAGCGCTGCATTTTCTTGTTCGAGCAGGATTGCAAGTCTGGTTGCGGCGTCGATGAGCGGATTGGTCATTTTGGTGTTCCCGGTTTCACGGCCATTGCTGATTCAATCGCCGGACTCAACCCAAAGCCGCCGCGCGCTTCAATCGCTTTGGAGATTGCGGAAATGAACATCGGTTGAAATTCCTTTGCCACGGATCCGCCGCCAAATGGCGCATCGGCGTCACCCATTGTCTTAAACATCGGCGTCAGCATCGCGCCGATCACCATGGACTCGAATTTTTTCGCGGTTTCAGCGGAAGCCGCGGCGCTTTTCGGAACGGCCGCCGGTGTGATCAAAGGTGATATTGGTTTCATTGGACGATCAACTGCCCCTGCAAGGCGCCGGCTGCCTTGATTGCCTGCAGGATGCTGATCATGTCATGCGGCGCCACGCCTAAAGCATTAAGGCCGCCTACCAGTTGCCGCAGGCTAACGCTGCCGCGTATGATATCCATGCGCTTTCCTTTGTCTTTGTTAACGGAAATTGTCGTCTGCGCTGTCGCGACTGTTTGGCCGCCCGCCAGAGCGTTGGGTTGGCTTACAACCGGCGTATTGGTGACCTGCACGGTTAGATTGCCTTGGGCAATGGCCACGGTACTGATGCGCACATCCGATCCCATAACGATTGTGCCCGTCGCTTCGTCCACCACGACAGTAGCTGGCGCGGAAGGCTGCACAAGAAGATCCTCGATGATGGCGAGCGAAGTGATCACGTTCCGCCCCTGTAAATTAAGCGTGACGGTTCGCGGATCCTCGACAGTTGCAATATTGGTTCTGAATTGCTCGTCAACCGCCTGGGCAATCCGGGTAGCGGTGGTGAAATCAGGATTTCGTAGCTCAAGCTTAGGCATTGTTTCGGATGCCAGAGTAAAATTAACGGAACGCTCCACAATGCCGCCATTGCTGATTCTTCCGACCGTCGGCACGCCTTGGGTAAATGATGCGTTCGCCCCGGCTGCGGTAATGGCTCCGGTGACCAGCGAGCCTTGCGCCACGGCATAAACTTGACCGTCCGCGCCAAGCAGCGGCGTGACCAGCAAGGTGCCCCCCGTGAGATCCTTGGCGTCGCCCAAGGCGGAAGCCGTGACATCGATCTGCTCGCCGCTATGCGAAAAAGCCGGCAAATTAGCGGTGACCATCACCGCTGCGACATCCTTGGTTTGCAACTGGGCCGATTGATCCTGCGTGTTGACTCCTAAGCGCTGAAGCATGCCGATCAGGGACTGCTTCGTAAAAATGGAGTTGTTCAGCGAATCGCCGGTGCCATTGAGGCCCACCACGAGCCCGTATCCGACAAGCTGGTTATTCCGGATGCCTTCAATATCGGTGATATCCTTGATGCGAACTTGCGCCATGGCGGAACTGGCATAAGCCAGGCCAGAGATGGTCAGCGCAGCTAAAAATAGGATTCGGTACAGGGTCATCATTGCTTCCTCCCTGCAGTATGAAAGTAAATAGTTAAGGAATTCCTGCCATATTGATTTTGCGCAAAAGAGTTAAGCAAAGGAGCATGGCGATGAACGGTGTAAGAGGCGTGTCCGGCCCCAGCGGCGGAACGCGGCTGCAAGGGCAGGCAGTGCAGCGCGGCAATCGCTTCACGGTGCCGGAACCGGCAATAGAAGCAGGACATGCGGTCATTGCTTCAGCGTCGATTGCCGGGTTGATCGCCCTTCAGGACGAAGCGGCGCCGGCGCGGCGGAATCAGGCGGCGCGCCGAAATGGCGAGGCGATGCTCGATGATCTTTCGAGGCTGCAGGCGGCTTTCCTCGGCGCTCAGGCGCCGGGAGCTGTCTCGGCTCTACGTCAAGCGCTGGCGGCTTCGCCACAAGCCGCAGATCCACAGCTTAACCATATCCTGGCTTCAATCCGTCTGCGCGCCCGCATAGAGTTGGCGAAACGCGGGCATTAGGGCTCCGCCGCTCCATGACGAGTTGATGAATGAAGGCGATTTGCCAGATGTCCGTCTTGCGACCCTTGGCGGCTTCCCGGCCCAGAGCTATAAGGCGCGCCATCCGCAGGGCCGGAATTCTGCCGGTTCGGCTTTCGGCCATAGAGGATCTTGTTTTCATGCTCGTGACACTGCCCCGAGACTATGCGCCAAACGAAGACGAAGATTTCATGAACCCAATGCAGATCGAGTATTTCCGCCAGCGTCTGCTCGCCTGGCGGCATGATTTGTTGATGGACGCCAATGACACACTGGAGAGTCTGTCGGAAGGCGGGATCCATGAATCGGATGTCACGGATCGGGCAAGCATTGAGACGGATCGGGCGCTGGAGTTACGAACCCGTGATCGCGCCCGGAAGCTGATCGGCAAAATCGATCAGGCGCTGGCGAGAATTGACGGCGGCACTTATGGGTATTGCGAAGAGACCGGCGAGCCGATTGGGTTGAAACGCCTGATGGCGCGGCCAATTGCTACTTTATCTATTGAAGCGCAGGAACGCCATGAGCGCCAGGAGCGCGTCCAGCGCGACGATTAAGAGGACAGCGCGTCCAGCGTGATGACTGATCGTGGCGATGGGGATGCGGTCATAGATCAGCGAGCTTGCGAAACTGCGCTTCAGTCAGGGTTTCCACGCCAAGTTCCGCCGCTTTCACTGCTTTCGATCCGGCATCGGCGCCGATCACCACGTAGTCGGTTTTCTTGGACACGCTTTCCGTCACTTTTGCGCCGAGGGTTTCGGCGCGCGCCTTGGCTTCCGGGCGAGCGAGCGTCTCCAATGCTCCGGTGAATACAATGGTTTTGCCGGCGAGCGGGCTCGCTGATTGCGCCAGTGTCTCGTTTTCAATCGTCAGCAGCGCCGATAACGCGTGCAGCGTTTCCAGATTATGCTGTTCGGCGAAAAATCCGGCCACTTCCTCGGCGATGGAGGGCCCGACTCCGGCAATTGAACCAAGTTCCAGCCGCGCTGCCGACCCGATCAGCGAGGCCGCCAGCATCTGGCGAAGCCATTCGTCGTAATTTTCATAGTGACGCGCCAGAAGCTTGGCGTTGGCTTCGCCGATCCGCCTGATGCCAAGGGAAAAGATAAAGCGCGCCAGCGGTATGTGGCGGCGCGCCTCGATCGCCTGGACGAGCTTGTCGGCGGAAACCGAACCCCAGCCGTCAAGCGCGGCGATTTCCGACACGCGTCCAGGCAGCGCGAAAACATCCGGCGGCGATTTGAGCCAGCCGAGGCGATGGAATTCGACAATGGTCCGTTCGCCCATGCCCTCGATATCAAAAGCGGGGCGGGAACAGAAATGGATCAGCCGCTCGACCACCTGGGCAGGGCAGGTCAGCCCGCCGGTGCAGCGGCGCACCACCTCGCCAGACGGGCGTATCGCCAGCGCGCCGCAAGCTGGACAATGATCGGGAAAGCGAAACGGCGCCGACTTTGCAGGGCGCTGCTCCGGCAGGCTGCGGATGATCTGCGGAATGACATCGCCGGCGCGCTGGAGTTCCACCATGTCGCCGATGCGGATGTCCTTGCGGCTGATTTCATCCTCGTTATGCAAAGTCGCGTGTTGCACCAGAACGCCGCCGATATTGACCGGCTCCAGCACGGCGCGTGGCGTTAATGCGCCGGTACGGCCAACCTGGATCGCGATTTCGCGCAGGCTGGTCAGCCCGCGTTCGGCAGGAAATTTCCAGGCAACCGCCCAGCGCGGCGCGCGGCCGGCAAAGCCCAGACGATTCTGCAAGGCGATGTCGTTGATTTTGTAAACAACGCCGTCAATGTCGTAGGGCAAGGCGGCGCGGCGGAGAGCGATTTCGGCCTGAAAGGCTTCGATGGCGTGCTCTGGCAAGGATTTCGATAAGGGATTTACCGGAAAGCCCCAGCGCTCCAGCGTTGCCAGATAGTCGGAATGGGATTCGGCAATGGGCTGGCTGGCCGCGCCGCGGGCATAGGCGAACAAGGAAAGCTTGCGCCGCCCGGTGATTGCAGGATCGAGCTGGCGCAGGCTGCCGGCTGCGGCATTGCGCGGATTGGCGAATTGCCTTGCCTGTCCTGCGTTCAGCGCCAGGAAATCAGCTTTGGTCATAAACACTTCGCCACGAATTTCGATGAAATCGGGCGCATTCGCGGGAAGTTGACGCGGAAATTGCTGCACCGTCAGCAAATTTTCAGTGACATCCTCGCCTTCCGCGCCGTCGCCGCGCGTGGCGCCGCGTACAAAGCGGCGATCCTCATAGGTGAGCGAAATCGACAGCCCATCGATTTTCGGCTCGGCAACGAAATCAAGCACCGCGTCGGCAAGGCCGAGAAACCGCCGGATGCGCGCGCAAAACTCGGCGAATTCCTCGGCATTGAACACGTTGTCGAGCGACAGCATCGGCTCGCGGTGCCGCCATTTGAGGAATTTTGCCGCGGGCGGAGCGCCAACCGCGCCGAGTGCCGGGGCCGCTACGGCAAGTTCCGGATACGCCGCGAGCAAGTCCACCGCCTCGCGCTTTATCGCGTCATAAGCGGCATCATCCATGATTGGGGCGTCGTCGCGATGATAGGCAAGCTCCGCCTCTGCAAGCCGCGCCGTCAGCGTGGCGAGGCGTTTTCGCTTGTCGTTCATGACGCCTCCAGCAGGCTGCGCGCGGCTTCCCGCGCGGCATTGGTAATCGTCTCTCCGGCAAGCATGCGGGCAATCTCCTCGCGACGCGCCGGATCAGCGAGTTTCTCAACCGTGGTCAATGCGCGCTCGTCCCTGGTTTCCTTGGCGACGCGAAAATGCGCATTGCCTTTGGCGGCGACTTGCGGCGAATGCGTGACGACGAGAACTTGCACGCCCTCGGCGACATGGGCGAGCCGCTCGCCCACCGCCGCGGCCGTAGCGCCCCCGATGCCGCTATCCACCTCGTCGAAGATCAGCGTTCCCGTAGCGGCGCTCGCCGTCAGCACGACTTTCAGGGCCAGCATCAAGCGGGAAAGCTCGCCGCCGGAGGCGATCCGGTCCAGTGGACCCGGCATGTCGCCAGGATTGGTGGCAACCAGAAATCGCACGGAGTCAGCGCCGCGCGCGCTCCATTGAGTTTCTGGCAAAAAGGAGCGCTCGACGACAAACCGAGTCCGGTCGAGCTTCAGCGGCGGCAACTCGCCCGCCACCGCCTGCATGAGCGCAGCGGCGGCGCGATCCCTGGCCGCCGAAAGCGCTGCGGCGGCGCCGAGGAAGCCGTCTCGAAAGGCAACCGCTTCGGCGGCAAGTTTCGCAACATCCTCGCTGCCGCTATCAAGCGCTACCAAGCGGGACCTGAGAGTATCGCAAAGCGCCGCCAGATCGGCGACATTGACGGCGTGTTTGCGAGCCATCGCGCGCAAAGCGAACAAGCGCTCCTCGGCAGCTTCCAGCGCCCTCGGCTCCGGCTCCGCTTCGGCGGCGGCGCGGGCCAGCAACGCTTCGGCTTCGGCCACGGCTTCCTCAGCGCGTTCGAGCGCGGCGAGCGCCGCCGCTAGCTGTGTGCCATCCGGCGCCTGGCCAGTTTTGCTCAAGGCGCGCGAGGCGGCGCGTAGCGCGGCGGCCGGACCTGCATTCCGGCGCTCGCGCGGCGCGAGTTCGGACAAAGCAGCGGCGATCGCTTCGGCATGACGCTCGCCTGCCTGCAGGCGCTGACGCTCAGCGGCAAGCCACGCCTCCTCGTCAGGTTCCGGCGCAAGGGCAGTGAGTTCCGCCGCCGCGTGACGGAGAAAATCTTCCTCGGCGGCGGCTTCGGCGATAGCGTGCCGGGCGGCTTCCAATTTCGCAATCGCAGTTCGCCACGCGCGATAATTGGCGGCGGTGGCATCCCGCAATTCCCCTGGCACGCCATAGGCGTCGAGCATAGCAAGCTGATTGGCCGGATCGGCAAGGCCGATCTGTTCATGTTGTCCTTGAATTTCGATCAACAAACCACTGACACGCCGTAGCAATCCAAGGCTGACCGGTTGATCATTGATCAAAGCGCGAGACCGGCCATCGCGAGAAAGGATGCGGCGAATCAAGACGTCATCGCCGAAATCCAGGCCATTTTCGTCAAGAACAGCCTGGGCGGCATGCGAAGCGGGTACGGAAAACACCACGGATACTACGGCCTGATCGGCATTGGCGCGTATCAGCGACTGATCGGCTCTTGCGCCTAACGCAAGGCCCAGCGCGTCCAACAGGATCGACTTGCCGGCGCCTGTCTCGCCAGTCAGAACAGTCAAGCCTGGCCCAAAACTAAGATCGAGACGGTCGATTAGCACCACATCGCGTATGGAAATCGCGGTAAGCATGGCGCCGTCACCTTGCCGTTAAGGAAGCAAGATCAAACGCGCCATGGCTAGAGCAGGCCAAACAGGAAGCCACCTGATTTCCTCTTGGGCGGCACGCCGGCATTGGTCAGCCCATGGGCGCGCAGCTTGTCATAGGCCAGCTTGTACCACCGGCTGCCAGGATAGTTATACCCGAGAACCGAGGCCACGCGACGCGCCTCGGTGACCAAGCCAAGATAAAGGTTGCATTCCACCAGCCGTTCCAGAGCCTCGGGAACATAGGTTGTGGTTTGGTAATCGTCGATCACGCTCTGAAATCGTCCTGCCGCCGCCGCGTAGAGGTTCTGGCTTTCGTAAAACCGTCCGATGGACATGTCATGCCCGGCCAATCGATTTTGCGCGAGGCGCAGCTTCAGCCTGGCATCGCGCGCGTAGGCGCTATCGGGAAACCGCGATACGACATCCTGCAAGGCCTGCACCGCCTGCAACGTATAGGTTTGATCACGCTGCACGCCTTCGATCTGCTCATAATAGCATAAGGCGCGCAGGTAATAGGCATAGGCGATATCCGCGCTGACTGGGTGGAGTTCGATAAACCGGTTGAGCGCGCCGATCGCGGCGGTAAAATCCTGCTGCTTGTATTCAGCAAAGCCATGCAGCAATTCGGCATGAGTAGACCAAGTCGAATAAGGATAATTGACCTCAACTTCGTCAAACGCCGTCGAAGCCGCTTTATCGTCGCCATCTCGCAAATCAGCGAGGCCGTTATTGTAAAGCGTGCCAGCCGGCGGCAGATTTTGCGATATCTCCGCTGGTTTCGCCGCATCCGCCTGTGGCTTGCCACCGAAGATGCCGCACCCGCCGAGCAGCAAGGGCAGGCATAGAGAGACCGGCGCCAAGCGGTGCCCGGCGACACGAAAGCTTGAGCGAAGGCAGGAGCGAATAAAGGAGCTGATTTGGTTCATTGCGGCGGGCTTATATCATGATGTTTGGCGGCGCGAAGCCGTCAGGCGGCGGCAAACCGGCCAGCTACGCCGATTTTGCCGCCGCCCTTGCTCAAAAGGCGATAATTTGGTAGGTAACGGATGGGTGACAGCATGGTGCTGCCGCCCGTTCCGTATTGGAATGACCTCAACGAGCCCGGTTTGTTGAACCCAATCAAGCATCACGTTCACCAAGCATTACGTTCACGTAGGCAAACCGCAGGCCAGCCGCCGGCCCTTCCTCAGAGCTGCGCGCATTATCAAGCTCAACGCTTCATCAATTCCGTTGTGCATGGTTAAAGGAATACCATAGCCTCATGGCTTCTACCGCAACTGCGACACGTCCCGCTTCCTCCAGCGACGCCGGATTTAAAGACCTGCCGGCCATGGAAGACTTCGCTTCCCTTCTTGAATCCACGCTTGGCACGAATTCCGGCTTTGAAGGCTCGGTGGTGTCTGGCCAGGTGCTGCGCATCGATGATGATTTTGTCGTGGTCGATGTCGGCTTGAAAAGCGAGGGCAGGGTCCCTCTCAAGGAATTCGCGTCGCCTGGCCTAGCGCCTGAGGTGCATAAAGGCGATGTTTTCGACCTTTATATTGAGCGCTACGAGGATAAGGATGGTTCGATCGTTCTGTCCCGCGAGAAGGCGCGCCGCGAGGAATCCTGGACATCGCTGGAACGCGCGCATGAGGCTGGAACGCGGGTGAACGGCGTCATCCATGGCCGCGTCAAGGGCGGCTTCACCGTCGATCTCGGCGGCGCTACGGCGTTCCTGCCGGGCAGCCAGGTCGATATCCGTCCGGTGCGCGATGTCGGGCCTCTCATGGGTTCGCCGCAGCCTTTCCAGATTTTGAAGATGGACCGGGCGCGCGGCAATATTGTCGTCTCCCGCCGCGCGGTATTGGAAGAAACCCGCGCCGAGCAGCGCAGCGAGCTGATCCATGGGCTGAAGGAAGGCCAGATTCTTGACGGCGTGGTCAAAAACATCACCGATTATGGCGCTTTTGTCGATCTTGGCGGCGTTGACGGCCTTCTGCATGTCACGGATATCGCCTGGCGGCGCATCAATCATCCTGCCGAGGCGCTGACCATCGGCCAGCCGGTGAAGGTGCAGGTGATCCGCTTCAATGCCGACACCCAGCGCATCAGCCTTGGCATGAAGCAGCTGGAGACCGATCCTTGGGAAGGCGTGGATGTGAAGTATCCGCCCGGCATTAAAGTGACGGGCCGGGTCACCAACATCACCGATTACGGCGCCTTCGTGGAATTGGAGCCGGGGGTCGAAGGCCTGGTCCATGTCTCCGAAATGTCTTGGACCAAAAAGAACGCGCATCCGGGCAAGATCGTCGCCACCAGCCAAGAAGTCGAGGTGATGGTGCTCGATGTGGACGCGTCAAAGCGCCGCATCTCGCTCGGCCTCAAGCAGGTGACGCGCAATCCATGGGAACAATTCATGGACGATCATCCGGTCGGCTCAGTGGTCGAGGGTGAAATTCGCAACATTACCGAATTCGGCTTGTTTGTTGGACTGGCGCCGGAAATCGACGGCATGGTCCATATGTCCGATCTTTCTTGGGACGAGCCTGGCGAGTTGGCCATGGCGAAGTACAATAAAGGCGATGTGGTGAAGGCAAAGGTGCTCGATGTCGACGTCGAGAAAGAGCGCATCAGCCTTGGCGTAAAACAGCTTGAGGAAGACCCAGCGGCCGGCGTGTTGGATCGTATCCATAAAGGCATGATTGTCACCTGTATCGTCACCGCTGTGCAGGCGAATGGCATTGAGGTGAAGGTCGAGGAGGTTCTCACCGGCTTTATTCGCCGCGCCGAACTGGCGCGGGACAAGACAGATCAACGTCCTGATAAATTCGCCATCGGCGAAAAAGTTGATGCCAAAATCACCGCTGTGGACCGGGCGGCGCGCAAGCTCCAGCTCACTGTCAAGGGCAAGGAAATCGACGACGACAAGCAGGCGATTGTCGAGTTCGGGTCCTCTGATTCGGGCGCCTCGCTTGGCGATATTCTAGGCGCCGCAATCCGCCGCCGCAATCAGCAAGCCCAAGGTGAAAACGGATAAGGACGAGGGTTAAGCCACAAGCCAATGGCTTGATTTAGAAAACGCGGGGCTTCGGCTCCGCGTTTTTTGTGGAAGTGGATAAGGTCATGATTGATGGGTTGACGATCCGCTCAGCTGCCTAAGCGGTAGACGACGCCTGGCAGATTTTCAACAGGTTGCAGGGCGACCGATACAATGAGGCGCATCCTATTGAATCCTCCGGCCGGAAGCCTTGTTCTTTGTAGAGATTTGACCAAGAACCGGTCGATCAGCGCATTGCCGCTCGATTTCACGATGGCCGCCGCAACAATGCCTTGGCCGGGGAGAGCAATGAAAGCGAGTTCAGCATGAACGCGCCGGCTCGTCTCCAATGCGAATTGAAAGCTGCCGTCACGCAGCAAGCTTGTCTCGATATCGCGGCAAAAAGGTTGCAAGGCGATCGCCGTGCCGTTGCGGATCATCGAGGCATAGCAGAAGGCGGGGCTGCCAGCATCGGCGGAAGCTGCGCCGCCTGTGCCGAGCAAGGCCACGAGGATAAAGCCAAAACCACGAATCAATCCTGCGAATCGCCTTATCAGATGCATGATCGCCACCGGGCCAGACGCGGCGACGCCCAACCGCCGCTTCGCCAATTCTACTCCGGCGACGCGTCCTTCACCAGCGGATAAATTGCGTGCCTGTCGCCGCTGCCATCTGCTTCCTGCAATGGCGCCGGTACGCGAGATTCAAGAATGATCGCTGGCCGCCACTTCGTGCTGTTCGGCGTGCCGCAGATATAAAAACGTCCAGAGGATGAGCAGCCCTATCGTGGCGTAGCCGATGATCGGGCCAATCAGGAGAAACCGGCTGACCGGGATGGAAAATACCAAAGTCGCGCGGATGCCGGTTTCAACAATGAACCCAATGCCCCAGACGATGGTCATCACCGTCATGGTGCGCCTGAACTCCGGCTTGTCGCGATTGGAATCAAGTTCGCTGGTATCCTCGGGAGAGCGCCGCGCCATGCTCGCTCGTGCCAGCACGTAGATCAGCGGCTTGCCGATCAGCGCCGAACCGACAAAGGCAAAGCCGATCAGGCCGGTGATCAGCGACTCACGCATCAGCAGCAGTTTCGGCGAACCGCCTAGCGCGAAGCCGAGCAGCGAGAGCGCGATGCCGCCGAGCACCATGATGGAAATCGCGTCGATCCGCCGGTTACGGGCAAATTCGACAAGGCTCCATAGCGTCGGCGGCGCGGCGGAGGCCATGATCGCGTGGATTTCGCCCCAATGCGGCTTGGCGAGCCGGTAGCATAGCCATGGCAGGATAAAGTTGCACAAGATTTCAAGGGCGAAGAGAATTCGCTTGCGGGTAATCAGGCCGTTCATTGCAGGATATCGCCGCCTTCAATAATTTGGGCCGTCGAGCGGCTGATTTCGTCAGCGCCGATCGGTTCGGCGCGCCCGCCAAGATGGCGCGCTAGAAACGCTTCAGTGACCGCGCTGAAGGCGATGTTGTTCTCAGGCCGGGCGAAGCCGTGGCCTTCATCGGGAAATAGGACATAGGTGACCGGAATGCTCTTGGCCTTCAGGGCTGCCACCATCTGGTCAGATTCCGCCTGCTTGACCCGCGGATCATTGGCCCCCTGGCCGATCAGCAAAGGCCTTGCCAGCGCGTCCGCCCGGTGCACCGGCGAACGGTCGCGCAGCAGCGCCAGGCCATCCTCGGTTGCCGGATCGCCGAGCGCCTTGAGCAGGATCGCGCGGAAGGATTCCCAATAGGGCGGCACAGTTTCCAGCAGGGTTTCCAGATTGGACGGGCCGACGATATCGACGCCGCAAGCGTAAAGTTCCGGGTTGCGGGTCATGCTGGCCAAGGTGGCGTAACCGCCATAGGAGCCGCCCATGATGGCGATGCGCGCCGGATCGGCAATGCCTTCGCTGATCGCCCAGGCTACCGCGTCGAGCAGGTCGTCGTCCATTTTGGCGCCCCATTCATGGTCGCCAGCGTTCAGAAAGGCTTTGCCGAAGCCGGTCGAGGCGCGGTAATTGACCGAAAGCACGGCATAGCCGCGATTGGCCAGCCATTGATGATAGGGGTGGTAGCCGAATTCGTCGCGCGCCCAGGGGCCGCCATGGACGAACAACACCAGCGGAACAGCGCCGGCGCTGTCCTTTGGCATAGTGAGATAGGAGACCAGTTTCAGCCCGTCCCGCGCGATGATGATCACCGGGCGCATCGCGGCAAGCGGAGCGCCGGCCAGGGCAGGGCGGGAGTCAAAGAGTTTTTCAAGACCGCGGGCTTGACGGTCATAGAGATAGGCGGCGCCGGGAGCGGTGTCGGAATTGGCGCCGATCACCCAGAACGCGTCGTCATCGCTTTGCGCGTTGACGGACCAGTCGCCGATGCCGGCGTCATCCAGGAAATCGAGATCGGGCTGGATGGCGGGGTCAAGCGCGTGATAGCGGCTGCGCTGGTAATTGACCGCATAGGCGCGCGGAACGTGGCCATACGGGTCGGTGACTAGGTCAGCGATATCGGCGCGGGGATCGGCGGCGAGCAATTCTGTCCCGCCGGTTTCGAGATTAAGCCGCATCAGCGCCGCTGTATCGCGGTCGCGGCTGTCAAACATCAAGGTGGATTTGCCGTCGGCGGCGAATAACGGGGTGACGCGGGTGGTGAGCGCATCCTCCGGCGCCACGGTGAACCACTCAGCCCAGCCGCCATTGCCGTCGGGACGCAAGGCGACCGAACTGCCATCAGCCTCCAGCCGTCCCGCCAAACGAACATTGAAATCGATATCCACCTCAAAGCCGGTAAAGCCGGGATTTTTCGCGACTATCGTTTCCGCCGCCGTCGCCACCTCGATCCGGTAGAGATCGGGGAATTGCGGATCGCGCTTGTTGTGGGTGATCATCACGCTGCCGGGATGCTTGCGTGACAGCCGGACGATGCTGGCCTGCGCGCCCTCATGCGGCGTGAGGTCGCGCATCGCCTTGGTCTCGATATCGACCGCGTGGATATGCCAGTTCTCGTCGCCCTCCTTGTCCTTGTAGGCAAGGATGTGCTGTGAATCACAGGCCCAGGCATAGTTGCGGATGCCGCGCCCGGTCTCCTGAGTTATTGGCGTCGCGGCATCGAGCGCGCCGCGCCGCGCCACCCAAAGATTGAGCACGCCCTCGACCGGCGCCAGAAAGGACAAATAAGCACCATCCGGGCTAATCTGCGCGTTGGACTTCTCGGGGTTGCCGAACAAAGCGGCGCGGGGGATGAGCGCGGTTTCAGTGACAGTCATGAATCTCCTCGTTCGGACGGAAAGCCGGATGGGTCCGGCGGCAATGTGAAGGATTTCCGGTGCCAGACCAAGAGGGCGCCCCCGCATAATTTGTCCAGAACCGCATGATAATACCAGCGGCCCTAACGACTGGCCCATTTACGTCATCGCGAGCGAAGCGTGGCGATCCAGTCTTTAGTGCCTCCTCCAGAGTAGCAAGTCCTGGATCACCTCCGGGGCCTTCCAACAATGCTTCGCATTGCTGGAACCTTCCGGCCCCTCCGCCACGCCACTTCGCGGCTCGCGATGACGAACGGAAGGGTCATTGCATAAGGCTCCTGGTATAAGCAGATTGGGCATCCAGCAGCGGCTCATGGATGGGGCGGCTGAGCATAATCTCGTGACCAGCTCCGAAATTGTCCAAGGTATCTGCGGTCATTCTCGTCGTTTTTTTCTTCCGCTTTGCGATCCGCAAGACTGAGCGGCGGAGTGCCGAATACGGCTTTTCTACGCAGAAGAGCGATTTGACGCTCATCGTACTTAAGCCGCATGGCAAGGTCCCGTAATGCGCTTTTCGGCACACCATAGCTCACTGAGAGACCGGGAAAATTCCGTTTGCTTAGGGTGATGTCTGTGATCCTTGGGACCTCGATATGCAGTGCGTTGCGCTCAGGCCAAGTGAAGGTGACGTTATATGGACTATCGCTTTTGAATACGACGTATGAAGCCTTGATGGGCCGTATGGCTTTCGAAACTATGACTTTACTATGAAAGTATGTTGTCAAAAGAAAAGCCGAGCATCCCTCTGTGGACCAAGTTGCACGCCAAATCCCGTCTGGAGAAAGGCTGCTATTCTCGCCATGAACGTCGCAGACCGGGAATAAGATTGCACGTATGATTATCGCGGCCTGCAGAAGAGCGAAAAGGCCGAATATGAAAAGCAGGCTCGTTAAGATATCTTTTGTTAACCTGCGAATCATAGCCGGACTCATTGCTTCCGCAACGAAATAAGCACAAACTACCTTGTTTCGCAAAATGATACGTAGCTTACTTTAGCCGGTCCACCCGCAGCCGCTCGCGTTCGTCGGTCAGCCGCCAGGCGGCGAAATAGGCGGCGCCCACCGCCGCGATGCCATTCGCGCCGGCCAGCAGGAACATCAGCAACAACTGGTATTTCACTGCTTCCACAGGACTAAGCCCGGCCAGAATCTGGCCGGTCATGATGCCCGGCAGGGTGACGATGCCGGCGGCGGACATCGTGTTGATGATCGGCAATATGCCACGCCGGACCGAGGCGCGGATCAAGGGGCGCATGGCGTCGCGGTAGCGGGCGCCAAGCGCCAGTTGCGCCTCGATCGCCGAACGTTCCCGCCCGATGCCGGACAGCAGCGCATCAAGTGAAAGCGAGGCCGCGTTCAGCGCATTGCCAAGCATGATGCCGGTAAGCGGGATGGCGTAGCGCGCGGCATACCAAGGATGCGGGCGCAAAGCGGTCAGCAGCGCGAAACCGGCGGTAACAAAAGTAGCCAGCGCCACCGCCGACAGCCCGGCGATCTGGTTGCCGTAGCGGATCAGCTTCTTCTCAGGCCGCGCCGCGACCTCGCGCCCGGCAACCATCACCATCACCAGAATGACGCCGAGCGTCAGCAAGGGCGTGTCGATGGCAAAAACTTTTTTGAGAATAAATCCGATCAGCAGCAGCTGGATGGTGCAGCGCGCCGCCGCGATCAAGAGCTGCCGGTGCAGCCGCAGCCCCAGCCAGAGCGAAACCCCGGCATCGAGAAATACCAGCGCGGAGGCGATGACCAAATCCAGCGGCGTCAGCAGGATCGGTTTCATAAGGGCGTGAGCGCGCCGGATTCGAGGTGAAAGCGCTTTGCTCCAAGCCGTGCCGCCTGCTCGGCTTCATGGGTCACGATGAGCAGCGCCGAACCAGCGCCAAGCCGTGCCCTGAGCACGGCTTCAACAAGCGCTGTCGCCGCGGGATCAAGCGCGCCGGTGGGCTCGTCGAGCAGCAGCACGGCGGGATCGAGCAAAAGCGTGCGGATCAGGGCAAGGCGCATCCGTTCGCCGGTGGAAAGCCGGTGGATCGGCTGGTCGAGCAAGGCAGGATCAAGGGCAAGTTCCGCCATCAGCGTCTCGGTGCGCGGGCGGTCGGCGAAATGCGGCGCGGCATCGTCATGCCACCAGCCCGGCTCGGCGGCGAGATAGGCGACGCGCTGGCGCCAGATCGGGGCGGGCATGGTGAGCCGGTCAGCGCCATCCAGCGTCACCACGCCTTCATGCGGGTCAAGATCGGCGATCATGCGGAGCAGCACCGATTTTCCCGCGCCGGACGGGCCGGTGATGGCGATGGTCTCACCGGCGCCGAGCGCGATGTCGAAAGGACCGCCTGCCGCGCCGGTCAGCCCGCGCGCTTCAAGCCGCAAAAGCCGCCAGCATCCGCGCCTCGGCGCGCATTCCGCGATGAAAGCAGGAGAGTTCGAATTTCTCGTTCGGACTGTGGATGCAATCATCATCCAAACCAAAACCAACCAAGAGCGTTTTCAACCCCAGCTGCCGCTCGAAGGCTTCCACCACCGGAATTGAGGCGCCGCACCCGGCCAGCACCGGCGGCTTGCCGAACTCGGCTTCGAGCGCGGTGCGCGCCGCGCGGACATAAGGCGCGTCGATCGGCACCGTCAGCCCCGCCGAAGCGCCGCCGATGATGAACTCCGCCCGCGCATCGGGCAGCAGGCGCGCGTTGACGAAGCGCTTGAACCCTTCCACCACGCCTGACGGGTCCTGCCCCGGCACCAGCCGGAAGGTGAGCTTGGCGCCGGCCTCGGCGGGGATCACCGTTTTGCTGCCATCGCCCTGATAGCCGCCGAAAATGCCGTTAATTTCAGCGGTGGGACGCGACCAGTTCTGCTCCAGCGCGGATTTGCCTTGCTCGCCGCTCGGATGAGCAAGGCCGATGGCGCTTAGCCATGAGGCTTCGTCAAAGCCGGAGGCGCGCCAGGATGCCAGCATGTCGGACGGGATTTCGGTGATGCCATCATAGAAGCCGGGGATGCGGATCACGCCGTTCTCGTCGAACATCTCGCCAAGGATGCGGGTCAGCGCCCGGATCGGATTGAGCGCCGGGCCGCCGAACAGGCCGGAATGCAGATCGCGGTTCGGGCCGTGGATGCGCAGTTCCACCGCTGCAAGGCCGCGCAGGCTGGTGGTGATGGCGGGCGTGTCGGCATCCCACATATTCGAATCGGCGACCAGCACGAAATCCGCCTTGAGCGCGCCGCGTTCCGCCTCCAACATCGCCTCCAGCGACGGGCTGCCGCATTCCTCCTCGCCTTCCAGCAGCACGGTGAGATTAACCGGAAGCGCGCCGGTAACGTCAAGCCATGAACGGATCGCGCCCATCACCATCATGACCTGGCCTTTGTCGTCAACAGCGCCCCTTGCCACCACCCGTTTGCCGCGCGGGCCATCGACAAGCTGGGGATTGAACGGATCGGCGTGCCAGAGATCGAGCGGCTCCGGCGGCTGCACGTCGTAATGGCCGTAGAACAGCACATGAGCCGCATTGGCGCCGGCCTTGTGGTGCTGGGCGATAACGCCAGGCAAGCCTTTGGTCTCGGCGAGCTTCGCCTCGAAGCCCATGCCGGCCAGCAGATCGCGCATGTGGTTGGCGGCGCGGATGCAATCCTGCTTATGGGCGGGCTGAGCGCTGATCGAGGGGATGCGCAGCAGTTCGAACCAGCGTTCCCGCGCTGCATCAAGATTATGGTCGATATGGGCGAGCACCGCGTCAAGCGATCCGTTGTTCATCATTATCCCCTTTGCTACTGATCCAAGAGATAGGGCGGCGCTGCCGACCAGGAAAGGGAAGAAGAAAGGGAAGAAGGATGAGCGGGTTCCGGCTGCGGGCGCAGGAAACCGGAGAGACGGCGGCGGAGTTCGCGCTGCTGATGCGCCCGGCCTTGCGCCATGGCACGATGGTGTTCGCGCCATTCACCTCCGCGGCGGAAGGACGCGCATTCCTTGAAAACGATAAACCCGCCTTCGGCATCGTGGCGGTGACCGATCCGGGCGATGCATGGATCGGCCAGGTCCTGTTCTTCCGCAACCGTAAATTCTCCGATCATAGCGGCAGTTGCGGCATCGCGGTGCATGAGGACTGGCACCGGCGAGGCGTAGGCAGCGCGCTGATGGCGGCGATGCTCGACACCGCGGAAAACTGGCTCGGCATCAGCCGGATCAGCCTGAACGTGTTTACCGACAATGAACCGGCAATCGCCCTCTACCGGAAATTCCGCTTTGAAATTGAAGGCACGATGCGCCGGCACACATTCCGCGATGGCACGTTCATCGACACCCATCTGATGGCCCGTCTCCGCGAGCCGCCCTGCTTTGCGAGCGCGTCATGAGCGGCATGGTAATCCGCGCCCGCGAACCCTCGGATGCCGAAGGCATCGCAGCGCTGATGAACCTGCCGGGTGTGCGGTTCGGCACCCTTCGAGTGCCTTTTGTAACAATCGACTGGGTGCGGCAGCTGATGCAGCGTGAGGTCGCCGCATCATTGGTCGCGGAAAAAGAGGACAGGCTGATCGGCAATGCCAGCCTGATGCGGGGCAAGGACAGGACTGCCCATGCCGCTTCGATTGCCATTGTTGTCCATGACAATCACGTGGGACAAGGCGTTGGCTCGGCGCTGATGACGGCGCTACTCGATCTCGCCGATAACTGGCTTGGCCTGCGCCGCGTATCGCTAACGGTCAATTCGGACAACGCCCGTGCTATAGCGCTCTACAAAAAGTTCGGCTTTGAAGTCGAAGGCACCTTGCGCGGCGAGGTGCTGCGGGACGGCGTCTTCATCGACAGCCTCGCCATGGCGCGGCTCAAGCTCTAAAACAATCCCGCACCCGTCAGTCCGCCATAGACGCCCAGCGCGGCGGTGATCGTGGAAAGGAAAATCGTCAGCCCCATATACCAGCCGCGCAGTTGCAGATGCGGCGGCAAGGATTTCAGCCCCAGCGCGATCAGGAAGCCAAGAACCAGAGGCAGCAGCAGCGCGTTCATCACCTCGACGGCGATGTTGAGAATAACCAGGTTAGGCACCAGCGCCACCAGCACCGCGCCGGCGATCAAGCAGAAAGCATAGACGCCATAGAACCATTTAGCTTGCAGCGGATGGTCCTCCAGCGAGCGCCGATAACCCGCCACCTCGCCAAGCCCCCAGGCCAGCGCCAATGACGCAACGATGGCGGCCACCAGCCCGGCGCCGAGCACGCCGGCGCCGAACACCAGTCTGCCCACGGTGCTGCCGAGAAACGGCGTCAGCGCCTTCGAAATATCGCCCACCGTGTTCAGGCTGATCTGATGGTTTCGCAGGCCAATCGTCGCCGCGGCGGCGACCAGCACCGCCGCCATCACCAGCTGGGTAATAATCGCGCCGATGGCGGTGTCCCACCGGGCGAATTTGAAATCCTCCGAGCGTAGCTTTTTATCGGCGACCGCCGATTGCTGGTAGAAAATCATCCAGGGCATGATCACCGCGCCGATATTCGCCGCCACCAGATAGAGATAATCGGAATTGGCGAGGGCAGGGTGGAACATCTGCGCGGCAATCTGCGCCGGATCGGGACGGGCCAAGAACGCCACCGCGAAGAACACAAACTCAAACAACCCCAAAGCGATGGCGATGCGCTCGACTCGCCGGTAGGAACCGGTCAGCGCAATAACCAGCAGGAACATGACGGCAAGGATCAGGCTGACGCCGCGCGGCACCCCATAAAGCTCGCCAACGCCGGCCACCCCGGAAAATTCGGTCAGCAGCGCGCCGATGGTGGCGATGGTCAGCCCGGCGGCGGAGAGCCAAGCCCAGCCGGCGCCAAACGTGTCGCGGATCAGCTCGCCATGGCCCTTGCCGGTGAAAATCCCCAAACGCACCGTCAGTTCCTGCACGACATAGAGAATCGGGATCAGCAGGAATTGCAGCAGCAGCAGCCGGTAGCCCCAAGCGACTCCGGATTGCGCGGCGGTGATGATGCTGCCGACTTCTGTATCGGCCAGCATGACCACAAGGCCTGGCCCGGTCACCGCCAGAAAGCGCAGGAACATGCGGGGTCTGCGGCGCTGGAGCGTTTCCGACAAGCAAGCCTCCGTCAAATGATCGACTTGCAAATGAGAACTATTCGCAAATCATGGCTAATTTGGATACCGGACCGCTCTTGTCCTGTCAACCAAGCGCGCAGCATGATTGACTTTGCCTAGGGGCGGGGGGAAAGGCATGGCGAAAGATGGAGCCATGATCGAAATCAAGTTGCACAACACGAGAACCCGGCGAAAAGAGGTGTTCGCGCCAGCTGATCCTGAACACGTGAAATTGTATCTCTGCGGACCGACCGTTTATGATCGCGCGCATCTCGGCAATGCCCGCCCAGTGGTGGTGTTCGACGTGCTGACGCGGCTGCTGCGGCAGGTCTATCCCCGTGTCACCTATGTGCGGAACATCACCGATGTGGATGACAAGATCAACGCGCGCGCGGCTGAAACCGGCGAATCGATTAATGAAATCACCGCCCGCACCATCGCGTGGTACGAGGCCGACATGGCGGCGCTTTACGCCAAGTCTCCCGATATCGAGCCGCGCGTCACCCGGCATATTCCGGAAATCATCGCGCTAATCGAGCGACTGATCGTGCTAGGCCACGCTTACGAAGCCGAAGGCCATGTGCTGTTTTCGGTCGATTCCGATCCCGATTACGGAAAATTCTCCGGCCGCAGCACGGATGAATTGCTGGCCGGCGCGCGGGTGGATGTCGCCGCCTATAAGCGCGACGCCGGCGATTTCGTCTTGTGGAAACCGTCCTCGCCTGATCTGCCGGGCTGGGACAGTCCGTGGGGCAGGGGGCGGCCCGGCTGGCATATCGAGTGCTCGGCGATGATCTGGAAGCATTTGGGCGAAACCATCGACATCCATGGCGGCGGCGCCGACCTGATTTTTCCGCATCATGAAAACGAGATCGCCCAATCCTGCTGCGCATTTCCCGGCTCAGAGTTCGCCCGGTACTGGGTGCATAACGGCATGGTGACGGTAAACGGCGAAAAAATGTCCAAATCCCTCGGCAATTTCCGCACCGTGCAGGATGCGCTGGCGTTGGCGCCCGCCGAAGCAGTGCGCTTCTTGTTGCTCAAGACGCATTACCGCTCGCCGCTGGATTTCACCGATGCAGGATTGGCGGAGGCGAAGCGGGAGCTGGACCGGTTCTATCGGGCACTAGAATCACATTATCATGACGTTCGCGCCGAGACTGTGCATGATAGTGTGTTTTCGCCGCTTGCCGATGATCTAAATACGCCGAGCGCAATCGCGGCGATGCATGTTTTAGCAGATGCCGCAATGGCAGGAGACCGTGCAGCAGCAGCTTCCTTGTGGCGTGCAGGAGAAATTTTAGGCATTTTGAATTCAAGTTCCAAGCAATGGTTTCGGGGTGACGTTAGCATAGAAAACATTGAAATACGCATTGCCGAGCGTAAGGAAGCCCGCCGCGTCAAGGATTTCGCCCGCGCCGATGAAATCCGCCAACAACTCAGTGATGAAGGCATCCTGTTAGAAGACAAAGCCACCGGCACCATCTGGCGCCGCGCGTGACAGGTCGTGACCCATGACTGGAAGAGAAGGGGGCGCCGACCTTCACCCCATCAACCCATCGCCGATCATCATTCTGGTGCGCCCGCAGCTCGCGGAAAATATCGGCGCTGTCGCCCGCGCCATGGGCAATGGCGGGTTGTTCCACCTGCGCCTGGTCGCACCGCGCGATGGCTGGCCGCAGGAACGCGCCTGGCGCACCGCCTCCGGCGCGCAGCGCATCCTCGAAGCCGCGACCATTCACCAAACCGTCGCCGAATCGGTAGCGGACTTGCACCGGGTTTTCGCAACTTGCCCGCGGCCGCGCACTATTACCAAGCCGGTGCTGACCGCGCGCGGCGCCGCAGCGGAATTGCGGGAAATCGGCAGCCGCGGCCTGGGCATGGGCATCGTATTCGGCCCCGAACGCGCTGGCCTCGACAATGACGACATCGCCGAGGCCGACAGCCTCATCCGCTATCCGCTCAATCCGGACTTCATGTCGCTCAACCTGTCGCAAGCGGTCATGGTGATGGCCTATGAGTGGTGGATGGCAACTGACGAAACCCCCGCGCGAACCCTGCAAACCCACAAGACCGGCATCGCCACCAAAGGCACGCTCGACAATTTCATGAGCCACCTGATCGCCGAATGCGACGCCTCCGGCTTTCTGCGCAACGCGCCGAAGCGCCCCGGCATGGTGCGCAACCTACGGCATCTGTTCCAGCGCGGCGAAATCACGGCGCAGGAATTGCAAACCCTGCATGGCATCGTCACCGAACTTGCGCATAACCGGCGCAAGGCAGAAACCATCAGGGATGACACACATGACGCGGCGTGACCATGACAGCCTTGGCGAAATCGACGTTCCAGATGAAGCCTATTGGGGCGCATCCACCGCGCGGGCCTTGCGCAACTTCCCGATCTCCGGCGTGCCGATCTCGCATCACCCGTATCTGCTGACCGCCTTTGCGATGGTAAAGATTGCCGCGGCGCGCGCCAACGCGCGTTTGGGCAAGCTCGATCCGCGCATCGCCGAAGCCATCGACAAGGCGGCCACCGAAATCATCGGCGGCCAATGGCATGACCAGTTCCCGGTCGATGTCATCCAGGGCGGCGCCGGCACTTCCACGAACATGAACATGAACGAGGTGATCGCCAACCGCGCCTCCGAACTCCTAGGCGGAAGTCGCGGCAGCTACACGCTGGTCCATCCAAATGATCACGTAAATATGTCGCAATCGACAAATGACACCTATCCCAGCGCGGTGCGCCTGGCCGTGCTGCTGGCGAAGGACGGGCTTTGCAATGCGCTCGAACAGTTGGCAACATCCTTCGATAGGAAATCGGCGGATTTCGCCGATGTGGTGAAACTGGGCCGTACCGAGATGCAGGACGCGGTGCCGATGACGCTTGGCCAGGAATTCGGCGCCTTCGCCGTCACCATCCGCGAGGATATCCAGCGGCTTCACGAAGCATCGAAATTACTAACGGAAATCAATCTTGGCGGCACCGCCATTGGCACCAGGATCAATGCCGATCCGGCGTATGGTCCTTTCGCCATCGAATCCCTGTCAATTCTCAGCCGCATCGACTTCGTTCAGTCTTCAAATTTGCTGGAAGCCAGCTGGGATATGGGCGGCTTCGTGATGTTCTCGGCCGTGCTCAAGCGCATCGCGGTGAAGCTCTCGAAAATCGCCAATGATCTCAGGCTGCTATCCTCCGGCCCCAGAGGCGGCTTCGGCGAAATTTCGCTGCCCGCGATGCAGCCCGGCTCCTCGATCATGCCAGGCAAGGTGAACCCGGTCATCCCGGAGATGGTGAGCCTGGTCTGCTACCAGGTGATCGGCCATGATTTGGCGATCACCATGGCCGCCGAAGCCGGCCAGTTGCAGCTCAACGCCTTCGAGCCGTTGATCGCGACCAATACGCTTGATTCACTCAATCTGCTGAAAAACGCGGTTGAGACCTTCGCCGCGCTTTGCGTGGACGGAATCCAAGCGAACCAGGAAAATTGCTTGAAACATCTGGAAGCCAGCACAGCCACGGTCACCGCTTTGGTGCCGTTTATCGGCTATGAGCGCGCCGTGGCGGTGGCCAAAGCGGCCTTGGCCAGTGGCCGCACGGTCAGGGAACTAGCGGCGGAAGCGATGCCGGGGGCCAACCTCGACATCATCCTTGACCCATCGATGCTGGTGGGCGAGACGATGCGCGCCCGCCGGCCCTAATGGCGGGCGAACTCAAGGCAGAGCTTGAAGACTTGTTGCAGCGTCCGGCGCATCGGCTCTGCAACCGCCGCATCATAAGATGACGGCCAGTTGACATCGCTAATCGGGCCATCCGGCTCGCGCATATAGGCGCGGCAGGCGAGTTCCATCTGCACCGCGTGCACGCCCTGATCAGGCGCTGCGTAATGGCGGGTGATATATCCGCCCTTGAACCGGCCATTCACCACAACCGAGCGGCCTGCATCGGCACAAAGGCTGGCAATGCCATCGGTCAACCCGGCATCGGCGGAAATGCCATCATTCGTGCCGATATTGCATTCGGGAAGCACGCCATCAAACAAGCGCGGAATTCGAGAGCGGATCGAATGCGCGTCATATAGCACGATGCGCTTGTGGCGGTCGCGCAGCCGCGAAATTTCATCCTGCAGAGCCAGATGATACGGCGAGAAATACCGGTCCAGCCGCTCCTCGATGGCCATTTCGGAGGGCGACTGATCCGGACAATACAAGTTCGCGCCATCAAAATCGGTTAGCGGGCACAAGCCGGTGGTCGCCTGACCCGGATAAAGCGACGCGCCCGAAGGATCGCGGTTGACGTCGATCACGCTGCGCGAGATGCCGGTACGCAGAATGGTGACATCCTGCGTCACCGCAAAGTCGTAAAGTCTCTCAATCCACCAATCCGCGTCCCGGCGCGCGTGCCACGGTGAGATAAATCGTTCGGCAAGATGATCGGGCAGTAAGGTGCCGGTATGCGGCAGGCTCAGGATCAACGGCGCGCTGCCGCGATGCAGTTCGAGAAAATCAGCGATCATGGCTGCAAGCTGCCAGCCAATCGAGCACCGGGCAAGACCGAAAACCGCCGGTCTTGCCGCATTGAACTACCTGGAGCGTGCGGCGGGCCGCGATGCGGACCGTACCGGCGAACGCGCCGGCAAGCGTTTCGCCACCACGCGCTCGTCACCGGAACGGCGATCCACCGACGGCAGATTAAGCCGCGTCAGCTTCTCGATATTGCGCAGCAGGTTTCGTTCTTCGCCATCGCAAAGCGAAATCGCCACGCCAGCAGCCCCGGCCCGCGCCGTCCGCCCGATCCGGTGGACGTAATTCTCCGGAACTTCGGGAAGCTCGAAATTGATGACATGGCTGACATCATCAATGTCAATGCCGCGCGCCGCGATATCCGTCGCGACAAGCGCGCGAACCCGGCCCGCCTTGAACGCCGAAAGCGACCGCTCGCGCTGCCCCTGGCTCTTATTGCCATGAATAGCCGAGGTCGAAATACCGGCATTCTCCAGATGCTGAGCCACCTTGTCGGCGCCGCGCTTGGTGCGGGTAAACACGATGGCGCGGGTCATCGCCGCGTCGCTGAACAATTCCACCAGCATGCCACGCTTGCGCGCCGCCTCGATAAAGACGATCTGATGCTGCACCCGCTCCGCCGTTGTCGCCACCGGCGCCACCGAAACGGTCGCCGGATTGACCAGGAACTCAGAGGCCAGCTTGCGGATTTCGGCAGGCATCGTCGCCGAGAAAAACAGGTTCTGCCGCTGCTTCGGCAACTCGCCGACGATCCGGCGGATCGGCTTGACGAAACCAAGATCGAGCATCTGATCGATCTCGTCGAGCACCAGGAACTCAGCGCCGTTCAACCGCGCCCGATGGGAATCCATGTGATCGACCAGCCGCCCTGGTGTCGCCACCAACACATCGACGCCGCCGGCCAGCGCCTTGATCTGCGGTCCAGCGGGCACGCCGCCATAGACGGCAGCCACGGTCATGTGGAGACCGGCGCCATAGGTCTTGAAGCTTTTAGCGATCTGACTGGCGAGTTCGCGTGTTGGCGCCAGGACAAGAACGCGGCAGCCACCACGCGGCGCAGGTTTACGGCGAGCGGCCAGCTGATGCAGGATCGGCAGAGCAAATGCGGCGGTCTTGCCAGTGCCTGTCTGCGCGATGCCGAGCAGATCGCGGCCGGTCAAAATGATAGGGATTGCCTGCGCCTGGATCGGCGTTGGCTCGGTATAGCCTTCGGTCGCCAGCGCCTGCAGAAGCGGCGCGGCAAGGCCTAGATTGGTAAAATCAGTCAAGGGATACTCTTTCAAACGCGCCCGCTTAACGGTCAGCTTTCTATGCTGCGCCTGCGAACGACATTATTTGATGCTCTGCGTGTCCGGAGCGATCAGGGGAAGTTTCAATGGAAAGCGCCCCACAGGAGGATGAAGCATCCTTCACGCAAGTCGAGCACCAGCGCTCTCAACGTCATCGAGAGTATGCGTTGTTTGCATGAGTTCGCGCCAAAAGTCAAGATTTAGGTAGTGTTTAAGTTTGAAACTAGCATGAACTCATACTGCGCCCAAGCCGCCGGCACTTGAACTTATAAAAGTTTTTTGCTTCTTTTTTACAAAAAAGAAGCGCTTAACTACAAAAGAATGTTCTTTCTTGTAAGAAAGAACCAAAGAACTTTTATTAATTTTTGAGAATTTCAAACTGAGACACTACCAAGATTTAAGCAGGCTCGCGCCGCGCAAGCCTGCTTATGATTGAGTTGTTCGCAACCTCCAGAGGTTTGCTCAATGCAAATGCTGATGAAATCCAAATTTCAAAATCAGGAACAAAAACGCGCCAATGGCGAAACCCACCAGCGTGCCGTTGACGCGGATATATTGCAGATCGCGGCCAATGCGCAGTTCAAGCTTGTCGGTGATGGTCGCGGTGTCCCAGTTGCCCACCACCCGGCCGATAAATCCAGCGATCTCCGTCTGCGCCGCCGGCAGCAGGCGGGTGACCACCGCGCCGGCAGCGGCGGCAACCCGCGCGCGGGTTCCGGGATCCTCGGCCAGCAGCTTGCCGAGATTGATCAGCGCCCGCTGAACGATGGTGACGGTATGGCCATTGGGCCTGACGCTGTCCTCAACGACAGCGGATTGCAGCCTGATCCACATGTCATGCGCCCAAAGGCGCATCGATTGATGCGTCGCGATGCGCCGCAGAATCATGCCAAGCTCGGCGGCGCGGTCAGGGTCGCTCTCCAGCTTGACGATTTCCCGCCGGACCCATTCATCGAAGGCTTCGCGCAATTCGGAACCGTCCGGGTTGACCCGTTCCAGCTCGGTGTTGAGGGCGGTGATCACCCGCCTGGTGATCGTGGCGCCCAGCGCCCACCCCATCAATGTGCCGCCCTGCTCGCGCACCCGCTCCTTGATGGTTTCCCGCAAGGTCGCTTCACGGGTTCTAAGGGTTTCACGGAGTTGGTTGATGATAAAAGAAAAAACCTCCTGATGGCGGCCACTTTCCACAACTGTCGTCAAGGCGCGGGCAATCGCCTGCCCTGCCACCGGCCCTCCCGCCAGGCGCGGCAGCAGGCGCCCAAAGGCGCGGACGGCGCGGCCATCTTCAACGGAAACTAGCAGGCGCGGCAGCAGGCTGGCCATGGCTTCCGCCATCGGCTTAGAGGTCGCCGGTTCAGCCAGAAAGCGTCCGGCCAGTTGCGGAATATCCAGCCCCGCCAGAAACCGCGTCACATCGGCTTCGGTAAACACATGATTGGCGATAAATCGCCCCAGCGCATCGCCAAGCCGCTGCTTTTGCGCCGGCAAAATCGCCGTATGCGGGATCGGCAGGCCGAGCGGATGGCGAAACAAAGCGGTTACCGCAAACCAGTCGGCGATGCCGCCGATCAATCCGGCCTTGGCTGAATCGCGCAACAGCACGGCGCCCCAGCTCAAGGGCAAGGCGTAACCGATAATGGTCAGGATCGCCATCAGGATCAACAAACCAGAGGCAAAGGCGCGGTGACGGGCCAGAGATCGCCGGAGCGGCGCTTCGGGGTCAGGAATGGCCATGGAGACGAATTTGGGAGGGGCCTGCCGCCACGGCAAGGGAGAATGGCTGAACTCCGGTGATCGGATTTCCGAATTTGAGGATGAGTATGATAGGGAAACGCACATGCCCTTTCTCATTGAAGCCGAACCGCCGCGTGGCATTGCTCTTGCCTGCGTTCCTGGAATCAGCCGCGTCGTCGCCCGCAATCCGAGCGTGATGACATATTTTGGCACCAACACCTATCTGATCGAGGCGGAGGACGGGCTGACCGTGCTCGATCCCGGCCCGGATGATCCGGTTCATGTGCGGGATGTCATCGATGCCGCGGCCGGCAGGCCGGTGCGCCGCATCGCGCTCACGCATACGCATCGCGATCATTTCGGCGCGACAGCGGCGTTGAAGAACGCAACAGGCGCGCCGGTTTATGCGTTTCATCGCCCGGCAGTACCGCATTTCACGCCCGATCATGCCATGGCCGAAGGTGACGAGGTGGCAGGCCTCAAGGCATTGCACACGCCAGGGCATGCCAGCGATCATTTTTGCTTCGCTTATCAAACCGCGCAGGGGCCGGTTTTGTTCAGCGGCGATCATGTCATGTCATGGTCGTCCTCCATCGTCAGCCCGCCGGATGGCAATATGAAGCAGTATTACGAAAATTTGCTGCGGTTGCTGGAGCGCGATGATCAGCTCTATTTGCCCGGCCATGGTCCCATGCTGAGCGAACCGCTCGCTTTGGTAAGGGAATTGGTGGCGCATCGCCTTGCCCGTGAGAAGGCGATCCTCACGCTGGTTGGCGAGACGCCCGCGTCTGTAGCGGAGATCGCCGGGATTCTTTACGCAAAGCAAGATCCGTGGCTGAAAATCGCGGCTGAACGCAATGTTCTCGCGCATCTACAGAAGCTGCAAATCGAGGGCCGCGTGTTTCAAGACCATGAAGTTTGGCGTCCGGCGTAGCGCCCGGTAGTTCCAAGTTAGGGATCGCCCAAAAATCTTGGGATCATCCTTGGCTTAAGCCAAACAAATTCAACGTTTTTAACCCTCTATAAGCAATTCAGTTCCAAAACGCGCGCAGGCAGCAGCCTTGCTGTCCTTGTTGAAATTTTGCGCGAGACTGATCATGCGTCCATTTTACACCACCACGTCTCCTCTTATTCCGCAGGCGGCCTCTCCGGGTCAGCTGGTTGGTTTGGTGTTGCAGAACACAAGCGGGGTTGCGACGGGTTTGACGGAGGTTTCGTTTGGCCAGGTTTTCAAGGCGGGGGCGGTTTCGCCGGGGGCGCAGCTTTACGCGATGGTGACCGGGGCGGATGGCAGCGCCAGCGAGGTTGCGGTGCAGCTGGACGCCAAGACCTTCAACGCCGATGGCTCGGTGGCGACTTCGGTGCTGAGCTTTCTAGCGCCCGCCATCGCCGCCAATGCCAGCAGCAACGTGATGCTCTCGGTGGGGCCTGCCTTGGCGAATGCCGCGCCGCTTGATCTGGCGGCGGCACTCAAGAATTACAGCCTGACGGTTGATCTTGCGGTGCAGACGGGCACCGCCGCGGCGCCGGCCACCACCAACGTCCACATCGACGCGGTGGCGGCCATGCAGGCGGCCTTGGCCAACGGCACGGCGAGCTTCTGGCAGTCCGGCCCGAACGCCAGCCAGGCGCGGGTGATCGTGCCGGTCACCGGCTCGATGCAAATGGTGTTCGACATCACCGCCAACGCCAACGGCACCTTTGCCACCGACGTGCAGTTCGACAATGACGAAGCCTGGGTGCAGAACTCCAGCGGCAAGCTGGTCACCGGCACCGCCGCCACCGATCAGGGCGGCACCGTCACCTATAACGAGACGATCACCCAGAACGGCAGCGTCGTCTCGCAGCAGAGCAACGTCACCCAGTACCAGTACCAAAACTGGCACAAGGTGGTGACCACCCAGCCCAGCCTGGCGCAGATCAACATCCAGCACGACGTCGCCTATCTGGAAGCCACCGGCGCGGTGCAGAATTACGACCTCACCACCGGCATCCCGGCGGGCGACATCGCGGGCTATGTGCAGACCATGGCCTCGGCGCCGAACTCCGCCACCACCAGCGCGCTCGGCTCCGGCTATGGCCAGCCGCTGGCCGCCAATGGCGTCGATCCCGGCATGAACGGCACCGGCTCGCGCCCCGATATCGGCCCCACCACCAACGTCAACTCCGATTGGCTGATGACGCAGAACGCCACCGTCGCGCAATACGCGCTGGGCGAGGCCGACGCCGCCGGCGCGGTGCCGTGGAACATGCAGAATGGCACCACCGGCCTGCCCCTCACCACGCTGACCGATGTCAATCTCTGGACCGATCCCAGAGGCGGCCCTTACAGCGGCTCTTCGGGCCTGGTGCAGAACCCCAATAACGGCAACAACTGGGAAGTCGACACCTCGCACCAGCCGGATCTGTCCTACGATCCCTATATCCTGACCGGCAGCCGCTATAACTTCGATGAATTGCAGCAGCAGGCGGCCTATTCGGTCACCTCGCAATGGCCGGCCTGGCAGCAGCGCAGCCGCAACGCGGTGAGCGACCTGATCGTCAACGGCAACCAGGTGCGCGGCGCTGCCTGGGAACTCCGCCAGGTCGACGAGGCCGCCGCCACCGCGCTGCCTGGCTCGGCGATGCAGAGCTACTTCACCGGGGTCGAGAACGACAACTTCGCCTGGCTGGTCAGCCAGGAAGCCGGCTGGACGGCGCAGCAGGGCCAGGCCTATGGCTGGCTGCCCGGCGTCTATGGCAATAACGGCAATTACGGGCCATGGGAGCAGGACTTCCTCTCCATCGTGGTGGCGCAGGCCGCCGAACAGGGCAACGCGCTCGCCAAGCAGTTCATGGCCTGGGAGGACAACTTCATCGTTGGCCGCTTCCTGCAGGCCGCCAACGGCTTCCTGCCGGCTGATGGCATCGCCTACACGCTGCAATTCTACGACCCCAAAAGCGGGCTTGATTATCAAACCTGGGCGCAGATCGAGCAGGTCACCGCCTCCTACGGCCTGTCCAACGGGCCCAACCCCAACGCCACCGGCTGGGCGCATAGCCAGGGCTATTACGGCCAGCTGGCGCTCGCCTCGCTGGCCGGGGTGATCACCGTGTTCGGCTCCGATACCGCCCAAGGCCACCAGGCGATCCAGGCCTATGGCTGGCTGCTCGCAAGCGGCGCGCCCTTCATCAACATGCCGACCAGCGGCCAATACAGCATCGTCCCCCGCCTGGCCGACGGCAACCTGCTCACCCGCAACGACCTGCTGATCGGCACTGACGCCGCCGGCGCCACCAACACGCTCAGCCTCGCCACCCAAACCCAGGACCAGCTAATCACCGCCGGCGCCGGCAACGACACCCTGAAAGGCGGCACAGGCATCAACATCCTGTTCGGCGGATCAGGCAATGATCAACTGATCGGCGGCCCCGGCAACGACCTCCTCTACGGCGGAGCAGGCGCCACAACCCTCTACGCCGCCGCCGGAACCAACTACCTCCAAGCCGGAACCGGCCCCGACACCTTCATCCTCAACCCAAACGACGCCGCAACCGATACCATCCAAGGCTTCCGCATCGGCATCGATCAACTCGCAATCGTCGGTGGAGACCCAGGGGTTATCCAAACCCTTGTCAGCACCGCCACTGCCGATGCGGCAGGCAACGCCGTGCTCCACCTCTCGCCAACGCATGACGTTACGCTAACCGGTGTCAGCCTGACGAGTTTGATGAATGACAGCCCTTACAACGCTGAATTTATTCCTCTTGTGTTGACGGTTGCCGAGCAAACCAATGCTGCGGGCGTGACAACGCTGCAAAATAGCGGAGAGCGTATCGCAGGCGGCGCGGCGGCCCTGACCATTATCGACAATCAAGGCGCCAACACGATTAATGGCGGCGCGGGTGGGCTCACTCTCGTCGCTGGCGCCGGCGACCTGATCTCGACAAGTCAAAGCGCCAAAAACAATGTCACCATTTCCGATCAAAACTCACTAACCGCCAACGGCGCCGACGCCATCACCGTAAAGGGAATAGGCAACATCATTCACCTTGCCGGCGGCAATTCATCGATAAGCCTCTTGGCAGGCGCCAATGCCAATCTTGTAACGGCCAATGGCGCGAACCAATCACTGAGCCTGGCGGGTAATTCCAACGCTGTCTCGGTCGCGGGAGGTGGTTCCGGGGTCACCATAAGCGGCAGCCAGAACACAGTTTCCAGCGCCTCATCTCAAATCGACGTTAGCGGCAACCATAACAGCGTCAGCATAACGCCAGGACAGGCCGGGGCAAGCGGCGCAACCCAAGGCAACTCAGATCAGGTCGTGGTGTTTGCCGGCGCTGGCAACACGCTGCAAGATTCAAACACAAACATCGTCATCGTCAGCGGCGACAACTCAGTGACGGCGGCCGGATCAGCATTGATTGTCGGGGGATCCAGCGCGGCAGGCTTGGCATCGCTTGCCGGCACTTCAGCGCTGTTCGCCGCTGGGGGATCAATCTCCGCGCAAGGGGAGAATCTGATCCTGCTGTCAGGCGGATTGAACAATGCCAGCATCAATGCCACGACGACCGTCTTTGACAATGGCGGCGCGAACACCGTGAGCGCCGCGCAAGGCGGCGTTGTCTATGGCGGCGGCGGCTCCTTGGTTTTTGCTGGTGGCGCCGGCGTAAGCATCATCTATCCTGGCCAAGGCAGCGTCACCGCCTTTGGCGGCAGCGGCGGCCTGGTCGCCCATGGTGGTTCCGCTGGCGGCAATCTTCTCGAAGGCGGCACAGGAAGCGCCACATTATTCGGCGGCGGCAATGCCGACACGCTGATCGCCGGAGCCGGTCCGGCAAATGCATTATTCGCTGGCTGGGGCAACGAAACCCTCAATGCCGTGGGAGCGACCGGAAGCGTAACCTTGACCGGCGGCCAAGCTCCCAACAATACGCAACTCATGCTCGGCGGTGGTGGCACGAATATCTTTGAAGCCGGCGGTGACGCCGCAACCATGATTGGCGGCGCGAGCGCCTTGTCAAACATATTTGTGTTTGGCCCAGCGTCTGGAAATTCAACTGACATCATCAGCGGCTTCCGGCCTGCCGCCGATAAAATCGAACTGATGAGCGGCGTTTATTTGGCGGCGCCGATGGCCCAGGTCGCCGGAATTACCAAAATCAGCTTGTCCGACGGCACCCAGATCAGCGTTTCGGCCCTACTATCCAATACGCAAGCCTCGGCGTCAGGAGTGACGACGCTGTCATAAAGCGCTTACTCCAGCTTCGCCTCGGTGCTGTTGCCTTCAATTTCGGGCGCGATCGAGCCATGATTGAGCAAAGTCACCAGGGCAACCCCGCCAAAGATGTTGCCGATCAGCGTCGGCAGGAAAAACCCAGTCACATAGTCCTTGAAAGGCGCCAGCCCGGCTAAAACAGCATAGGCGGCCTCGCTCGATCCAGCGATGATGTGCGAAAGACGGCCAAGCGCCACCACATAGGTGATGATCAGCACGATGAACAACCGGGCCGAGCGGCCGCTCGGCAACAGCCAGACCATCAAAGCGATCAGCCACCCGGCGAACACGGCTTTAAGAACGGTCGGGCCAAAATGATGATGGATCGCCTCGATGCTTATGGCGTTCAGCGAGCGATGCACGTCAGGCGTAAAAACATGCGCCGGCACCAAGAGCGCCGCGAAAATCCAGGTGCCAATGATGTTGACAGTCAACACGATGGCCCAAAGCCGGGCCGCCGCCAGCAGGGCCTTGAGAGTGCGCCGGGTGACCACCGGCAATACGGCGGTGAGCGTGCTTTCGGTAAAAAGCTGCTGCCTTCCAAGCACCACGATGATAAACCCGATGCTATAGCCGGCGCTATCCACGGCATGCCGCCAGGGCGCATGCGGCATGGTCGCCCGCAGCAAGGCCTGGGTAAGAAACGAAAAACCCATCGAAAGTCCGGCGGCGATGCCGGAAAGGGCGAGAGCGCCAGCGGTACGGCCAAGTTCGCGCTCGCCATCATCGCGGATGATCTCATGGATAACCAGAGCGCGTGGCGCCGAATAGGCAGCGGCCTGTCTTTTTTCTCCATGATTGAGAATGTTGGAATCATCTTCAGTCGGGCGTTGGGGAGCTTTGGCCATCAGCGTTAACTGGGAAAATCCGCCGCCAATTCAATCGCGCCCGCGGCAATGCCCTATTTCATGATCCGATAGGCGAGCTGAGCCGCGAGACCGCTGGGGGCGACCCTGGCGCCCAATGCCATCGCCGTGTTGATGCCGCCGGCGACCACCGTGCCGCGCCCTTTCGCCAAGCCATCAAGCCCGATCCGCGCGACCTCCGCGCTGGTCATCATCCCGTATTTCGACAAGCCAGGCTTTTTGGCGCCGGTGGCGGCGACCTCCATGAATTCGCTCTCGGTGCCGCCAGGGCACAGCACCGTGGTTTGCACGCCTTTCTCGCCAAGTTCGACATTCACCGCCGCGCCGAAGGATGACACATAGGCTTTTGTCGCGGCATAGACCGCCATCAGCGGCACCGGCTGATAGGCGGCGGTCGACGATATCATAAGGATACGCCCAAAGCCGCGCGCTGCCATGCCGGGCGCGAATAGATGGGTAAGATGGGTAAGGGCAGCGATGTTCACCTCGATGATCCGCGCCAGCCGCTGCCACTCCGTATCGGCGAATTTGCCATAGGCGCCGAGGCCGGCATTATTAACCAGAATGTCGATGCCGGCATGCGCCGCGGCGAGCGCCTCGCGCGCCGCCGGATCGGCCAGATCGGCGGGCGTCACATCCACCTTGACGCCGAATTGCCGTAAATCAGCGGCCAGCGCCTCCAGCCGGTCGGCGCGGCGCGCCACCAGCACCAGATTGGCGCCCCGCGTGGCCAGGCCACGGGCGAGTTCCGCGCCAATGCCGCTCGATGCGCCGGTCACTAAAGCGCGCTTATTGAGAAATGATTGGCTCATGGTCTTCTCCTTCGATCATTCATTGTGGTCCCGTTCGCGGCCAAAACAACAGATGATGGCCGAGCAGCAGCGGAATTCGCAACAAGACGCGGCCATCATGGAGGACCAGCAGCGGTTTCACCGCCCGGATGCTGGCGAAGCGCCCGGCATAATGACGCAGGATGGCTTGCGGATCACCAGGCATCGCCGCGATCAGCACGTCATCGCCGATCAACCCGCGAGGCGGCGCGGTGATGCCAAATTCATGCGCGTTGCCCTCGAACACCGTCACCGGCAGCGCCCCATGCAGAGCGAACCCGATCTTCCCGGCATCAAACCAGCGCAGCGCCGCGATGGCGGTATGAGGGGCTTGCAGATATCCCCGCGCCGCAAGCTCACGGCGCACGCTCGGCCAATCCACCGCCTGCAATTCCGGCGAACGGCCCGGCGCAAACGCCCGGTTAAAACCGGGGATCAACCCCCAAGCCAGCTCAGCGCTCCCCGCCAGCACCACCCCTGCCAGCAGCACGGCGCTGGCCGTAGCGACTACGCCGATCCACCGCCGCGCCGCCGCCGCGCGCGAGGCCGCCCAGTCCCCCAGCAGCGGGAACAGCATCAGATAACCCGGCGTCGCCCAATGATACAAAATCTTCCGTGATGACCACAGCGCCACCGCGGAAAACAGCACCACCGGGATCACGGCAAGCATGGCAAGAAACCGGTCCCGCCGCTCCGCTCCGGGCCGAAGCGACCGGATCAGCAAAACAATCATCGGTAGCCAGAGCCAGGGCAAGACGAACAAGGCCTCGCCAGCCCAGACAATGAACGGGCGCAGCGGATGCAACCCGGCACCCGCCGCGCGGCCTCCCTGATAGCCGAACGACGCAAAATGATGCGTGGCGTTCCAGAAAATCACCGGCGAGAACACCGCCAGCGCGATGACACAAGCGATCCAGGGCAGGGGGGTCATAAGGCTCCGGCGGCCCTGCCGGTCGGTCAGCAGAAACAGCAACGCGCCCCCGAAGGTCAGCGCGGCGGTATATTTCGACAGCATCGCAAAACCGATGAACAGGCCGGCGAGCAGCCACCAGTTTCCATTACGATCAGTAGCTTGTGGGACAATACTTAGAGCGCGCGCCAGCGCATAGGCGGCGGCAACCAAAAATAAATCAAGCGGCCCGTCCGGCAGCACCCAGGCGCCGAACGCCAGCGAAAACACCGGCGAGACATTCAGCGCCGCCACCGCCCAAAACGCCGCGCGCTCGCCATATAAATGCCCGGTAAGCCGGTACATCGCCCAGCTTGTCCCGGCAAAGCACGCAATAAACGGCAGCCGGACGATGAACGCGCTATGCAGCCCGGTCACCCGCTGGATCGCCAGCTCCATCCACCAGGACATCCCCGGATGGTCGAAATACGACCAATGAAAGGAATGCGCCGCGGCGACCATATAGCTCTCATCAATCCCCAGACCCATCGAAGCGGCGAGAATCAGCCGGAGGAGGGTGGCGAGCAGCACAATGAGAAGAGCGGCGCGGGCCGGGCGGGTAATGCGCATGGCGCGCGGGATGCGGCCTTGCGCCGCCATGGTCAAGATGACGCGAGATGTGATTGCGGGCAGTCTTTCTTTCATGGATAATCAACTCCAAGGAAAATTCATGAAATATCAACCATTATCCCGCCGTATGGCTTTAGCGGGGCTAACCGCTGGCATCGCGGCACCCTGGACCGTCGCCTTCGCAGCCGATTCAGGCCTCGTCGCCGGAGCCGGACAAGCGCCGCCTTACGTCAAGCTGGAAGGCCACATGCCGCCCTTGCAATTCCAAATGCGGCTCGCCTCCACCGGCAAAACGGTGACGGCAGCGGATTACCAAGGCCATCCACTGATCCTCTATTTCGGCTTCACCCGCTGCCCCGATGCCTGCCCGCTGACCCTGCAGCACGCGGCGCAGTTGGAAACCACGCTGGGAAAGGCAGGCCAAAACCTGCGGGTGCTGTTCGTCACGGTCGATCTCGCGCATGACACGCTGCCGCGCCTTAACCGTTTCGTCAGCAAATTCGGCAAGCCGCCGGTTTTTGACGCGCTACGCGGCACCCCGCCGCAACTCGCGGCGCTCGCCCATCGCTACGCCGTGATGTACCAGGCGCCCACAAATGGCGACGCGCCAGACCCGGTATCAGGCATCGGTCACGGCGACGCCACCTATCTGTTCGCCCCTGACGGCAAGGCGGCGGCGATCCTCGCGACATTCTCCGGCGCCAATCCCGGCATCGCGCAAGACGCGGCGCTCATCCGCGGGCTGTAACCTTACTTTTCCCAGGCCGAAATCAACGCCCGATTAACGGCTGCGCCTCGTCAAGCAAGCGATTAAAAGCGGGTGATGTCGCTCACAACTCATGAAACGCTCTACGCCGCGCTCCTCGCGCGCGATCCCGCGTATGATGGTCACGCCTTCGCCGGCGTCACCACCACCGGCGTATTCTGCCGCCTGACCTGCCCAGCCCGCAAGCCACGCCGCGAGAACACGCGCTTCTTCGAGACCGCTGGCGCCTGCCTACAGGCCGGCTTCCGGCCCTGCCTGCGCTGCCGCCCGCTCGATGCGATGCGGGCGCGCGAGCCGCTGGTGGATCGGCTGCTGGATCAGCTGGAAACAAGAACTGAGTATAACTGGTCCGAGCCGGATTTGATCCGCATGGGACTCTATCCTTCTATGTCAGCATCTGACACAACAGGAGATCACCAGCCATGAAGACGCTCCGTTTCCATGAATATGGCGAACCCGCGGAGGTGCTGCGCCTGGAGGAAGCTGCCGTGCCAAACCCCCGCGCCGGGCAAATCCGCGTGCGGGTGCGCGCGTGCGGGCTTAACCCGGCGGACTGGGCGCTGTGCCGGGGGCTGTTCGCCGGCGACCTCCCGCGTGGCGTCGGGCTGGATGTGTCCGGAACAGTGACGGCGCTAGGCGAGGGCGTGACGGATGTCCAGATCGGACAGCATGTGTTGGGCGTGCCCGATTTCAGGGGGTTTCCCAGCGCCGGCGCGTCCGGCGAGGCGGTTCTAGCTGTTTGGACGCCCGTTCCGCCGGGCCTTGATCTTGTTGAGGCGGCCGCGCTGCCAATGGCGGTCGAAACCGCCTGCCGGAGCCTCGACATCCTGGCAGTGGCAGCCGGGCATACGCTCCTGGTCTATGGCGCGGGAACGATGATCGGCTTCGCCGCCGCGCAAATGGCGCTCATGCGCGGGGCGCGGATAATCGCAGCCGTGGGCGACACTTTTGCCGGGCGGCTCCGCGCGCTTGGCGCCGAGGTCACGCCCTATGAAGACGGCATGGCCGAGCGGGTGCTTGAGATCGGCGGCGGCGCGCCGGACCTGATCCTGGACGCCGGCCCGGTCAGCGGCGTGTTGCCCGATCTCGTCAGGATCGCCGGCGGTGACGGGCGCCGCGTGCTCACGATCAGCAATCACGGTCCCGCCGCCGGGGAGCTAGGCGTGCGTAACAGCTTTGAAGGCGAGCTGCGCTACAACGTGCTGGGCGAGTTCGCGAAGCGCGCCGCCGAGGGACAGTTCACCGTGCCAGTCGCGCGCACGTTTCTCCTCGAAGAATGGCGCGAGGCGTTCAACCTCAGCCTAAGCGGCCACGCCCACGGCAAACTCCTCCTCCTCCCCGCCGGCGCAATCGCCAAGGATTGAGGTTATACCAAGCGGCGTAAAGAGTAACCTGTCGCAAGGGTAAGGCCAGGAGGCTCTGCCTCCTGGACCTCCGCCAAAGGCAGAGCCTTTGGAATCCATACTTGGCATTTCGCTGGGAGGGGTCTCTGACCCCTCCCAGCGAAATGCCATCTAGCGGGTTCTAAGGGCTAAGCCCTTAGTGGGGGTTTCAGGGGGCGAAGCCCCATGATCTTGCTTCGCGATAGGTCATTCTTTATGCCGCTTGGTATTTCCTCGGTCAGCCTAAAGCGCCCTAACCCAGAGCGGCAAGCCTCTGTAAAACCGACCGGCGCGGCGGGTGCAGGATTAACCGGCGCAGATCTTGCGCGCGCCCGGCGATATCCGGATGCGCGCCTTCGCCAAGCTTCGCCATCATGAACTGGGCTTGTCCATTTGGCCCAAAGACATAGACCGCCGCCGAATGGGTCACGGTATAATGCGCCGGATTTTTTGACGGATGCACCGAAAACACCACCCGGTAGCGCCGCGCCAGGCGGAATAGCTGGTTCGGGTTGCCGCGCAGGCCGGTCATGCCGGAACCGAACGGCGCCAGATACCGCCGCAGCGCCGGCAGCGTGTCGCGCCCTGGATCGATGGTCGCGAACAAAAACCTCGCATCACCGGCAAGCGGGCCAAGCTTTTGCAAAATTTGCGCGACGCGCGCCACGGTGAACGGGCATTCATCGGTGCAGTGCGTATAGCCAAAAAACAGCAGCGTGACCTTGCCGCGAAAATCGCCGGCGGTCACTTGCTTGCCGCTGGTCGCATCTGTCATGGTAAGGGCAAGGGGCGGCACCATCCCGGCGATGCCGATATCGTTGCGCGCCAGCTTCTGGTGGCTGCATGAGGCCAAAAAAAGCGCCGACAGCAACACGAGAGCGCGGATGACCGTGGAAAAGCGTCGCATCCGCGGGTTCTGGCGCAGTTTACGCTGGCGTTCAACCAGATCATGCCCTTGAACCCTTGCCTGGGCGAACACTTCTTTGACAGAGCGGATCACTAAAGGAAATCAGGATGAACGACGAAGGCGAACATCCCACGCTGCAAGACCTGCCCATCGGCATCGACAAATCAGGCCATCGCCGCGAATCCGATTCGATGGGCGAGGTGGAGGTGCCGGCCAACCGCTACTGGGGCGCGCAAACCGCCCGCTCGCTGATCCATTTCGCCATCGGCGAGGATCGGATGCCGAAGCCGCTCTACCACGCCTATGGCTACGTAAAAAAAGCCGCGACTATGGTCAACGCCGATGCCGGGCGGCTGCCGCCCTGGAAGGCCGCGGCGATCATCCGCGCCGCCGACGAGATCATCGCGGGCAAGCTCGACGCCGAATTTCCGCTCTATGTGTGGCAGACCGGCTCCGGCACCCAGACCAACATGAACGTCAACGAGGTGATCGCCAACCGGGCCACCCAGTTGCTCGGCGGCGTCGTCGGCACCAAGCGCCCGGTGCATCCTAACGACGATGTCAACATGGCTCAATCCTCCAACGACACCTTCCCGACCGCCATGCATATCGCTTCGGTGATGATCGTGGAACGGCATCTGCTGCCCAAGCTGGAGGCGCTGGCCGACACCATCGAGCGCAAATCCAGCGCATGGATGGACGTGGTGAAAATCGGCCGCACCCATCTGCAGGACGCGGTGCCGCTGACGGTGGGCCAGGAATGGTCCGGCTGGGCAGCGCAATTGCGTGACGCGCTGGGGCATCTCCATGTCTCCATACGCGGATTGTATTACCTTGCCGCGGGCGGCACCGCGGTCGGCACCGGGCTGAACGCGCCGGCGGGATTTTCCGCCGCCATCGCCGACAAAATCGCCCAGCTCACCGGCCTGCCCTTTGAAACCGCGCCGAATAAATTCGCCGCGTTAGGAGGCTTGGACGCAATGGTGGCGGCGATGTCCGGCCTCCGCCAGATCGCCGTGGCGCTGATGAAAATCGCCAACGACATGCGCTGGCTGGCCAGCGGTCCGCGCTGCGGCATCGGCGAGCTAGTGCTGCCGGAAAACGAGCCAGGGTCCTCGATCATGCCGGGCAAGGTGAACCCCACCCAATGCGAGGCGATGGTGATGATCTGCATCCAGGTGCTGGGCGAGGACGCCGCCGTCGCCTTCGCGGGCTCCCAAGGCAATTTCGAACTGAACGTGATGCGCCCCATCATCATCAATAATTTCCTGCATTCGGCGCGGATTCTAGCCGATGGCAGCGAGATGTTTCGCATCCATTCGGTGGAAAACACCGAGATCGACCGCCAGCGGATCGCCGGCCTGCTCGATCAATCGCTGATGCTGGTGACAGCGCTGGCGCCGGTGATCGGCTATGACAAAGCGGCCAGCATCGCCCATGACGCGCATGAACACGGCACCTCGCTGCGCGAGGCGGCCCTGCAATCAGGCGCCATCGACGAGGCGGGGTTTGACAAAGCGGTCGATCCGGGAAGCATGGTGGGCGAGGGGGTAGCCGGGGCATGATAGCGGCGGCGCTGCCGCGGAACTAACCCAATAAACTAACTTAAAGTTAGATTTAGTCCACATTTCTTACAAAATTCGCTTGCTCACTTGGCCTTAATTGTAGTTTATACTGCCTGTGTCCCATACCTTCCCTCCACCTCCGGCAGCCTGGCTCGCCGGCATCATTCAGGGCCTGGCGCAGTGTCTTGGCCGGTGCGTCGGGCCAAACCCGCGCGGCTTGAGCGGCCTGCCCAACCCTCGCGTGCCGGATCGGCTGCTGGTCCTGATCTGGGAGCGGCTGCGCAGCCTCAACGCCCGCTTCGCCAAGCGCCTCGCCCGCCACGCCGCCGGCCTGACCGCACCCCGCCCAAACGCCGCCCCGGCAGCCGCACAAGAAACCATCATCGCCGACAGCGCCGAACCCGCCCCTGAAAAACCTTCCCCTGGCAAGCCCGCCACAAGCCGCCCGAAAACCGGCGCGGCGCTGCTGCCGCGCCATTACGCCTGGCTGCTGCGACTGATCCAGGAAACCGCCGTCTGCCGCTCGCAGTTCCGCAATTTCCTTGAAGACCCGAACATCACGGCCCTCCTCGCCGCCGACCCGCGCCTTCGCAGCATCCTTCGCCCGCTCTGCCACGCGCTGGGCATCCCCAAATCTCAAGCCCTCTCGCTATATCCAAAACCGCCACCACCGGAAGCGCCCCCGACGGAACCCCCCATTGCCGCCGACGCCGCACCGCAGGCAACACCCGCCGCATCCCCTCCGGCTACAACGCCGCCATCACCCGACGCCCAAACGTCCATCCCCGCGCCATCTGTTTTTTCGCACCAAATGGCCTGATCGCCTTCGCACGCCCATAATGTTCCGGTATCGAAACAAAATAGCCTGGCAAAGCATCATCCCACGGAACCTTGCTACGCTGCCAGCTTGCGCTTCAGCGCCTCATTCACCAGCGCCGGATTGCCTTTGCCCGCCATCGCCTTCATCACCTGGCCGACAAAAAACCCGAATAATTTGTCCTTGCCGGATTTATATTCGGCCAGCTTATCGGCATTAGCGTTCAACACCTGGTCGATGGCAGCGTCGATGGCGGATGTATCCGTCACCTGCCGCAAACCCCGCGCCTCAACGATCGCGCCGGGCGCTTCGCCGGTTTCCACCATCGCTTCCAGCACCTCCTTGGCGATCTTGCCGTTGATGGTGTCATCGGTGATCAGGTCGAGCAGTTCGCCAAGCCGCGCGGCGCTGACCGGGCTGTCCTCGATGCGCTTGCCGGTGCGGTTCAAGGCCGCAAAGAAGTCGCCAAGCATCCAGTTGGCCGCCAGTTTCGAATCGCGGCCCTTGGCGACGGTCTCATAAAAATCCGCAATCGCCTGTTCCATCACCAATACCCCCGCATCATAAGCGGGAAGCGAAAATTCGCGGATAAAGCGGTCCCGCTTGGCATCCGGCAATTCTGGCAAATCAGCCTTCAGCGCCGCCACCCAGGCCTCGTCCAGCACCAAGGGCAGCAGATCGGGGTCGGGGAAATACCGGTAATCATGCGCATCCTCTTTCGAGCGCATCGACCGGGTCTCGCCGCGCGCCGGATCGAACAGCCGGGTTTCCTGATCAACCGTGCCGCCGGCTTCCCAAACCGCGATCTGCCGCCGCGCCTCGGCTTCCACTGCCTGCACGACAAAACGCACCGAGTTAACGTTCTTCACCTCGCAGCGGGTGCGGAACGGCTCGCCGGACTTCCGCACCGAAACATTCACGTCGGCGCGCATCGAGCCTTCATCCATATTGCCATCGCAAGTACCCAAATACCGCAAAATCGTGCGCAGCTTGCGCAAATAGGCACCGGCTTCCTCTGGGCTGCGCATGTCTGGCTCGCTGACAATCTCCATCAGCGCCACGCCGGACCGGTTAAGGTCGATCATCGACAAGGTAGGGCTTTGGTCATGCAGGCTCTTGCCGGCATCCTGCTCGACATGCAGCCGGGTAATGCCGATCTCGCGCGGCGCACCGCCCTCCGGCTCGATCATGATCTTACCGGCGCCGACAATCGGGTGCTCGTACTGGCTGATCTGATAACCTTGCGGCAGATCGGCGTAAAAATAATTTTTGCGGTCAAACCGGCTCATCAGGTTGATATGCGCGTTCAGCCCCAAACCCGTCCGCACCGCCTGAGCAATGCAGGCACGGTTGACCACTGGCAACATGCCCGGAAACCCGGCATCGATGAAGCTGACCTGGGAGTTCGGCTCAGCGCCAAATTCAGTGGCAGCGCCGCTGAACAGCTTCGATTCCGAAATAATCTGCGCATGAACTTCCAGCCCGATCACCAATTCCCAAGGGCCGGTGATGCCATCAATCGCGTAGCTCATCATGAAACTCCGGCGCGGATAGCGGGAAGGGCGGTGAACCCCGCCGCCCGCTCCAAAGCGGCGGAGACGGCAAACACCGTTTCCTCGTCAAAATGCCGCCCGATCACCTGCAAGCCAAGCGGCAGGCCATCCGGGTCCAGCCCGGCGGGAACGCTCATGGCCGGAACCCCGGCCAGCGAGGCGGGAACGGTAAACACGTCATTCAAATACATCTTGATCGGATCATCCATTTTTTCGCCGATGGCAAAGGCGGCGGAAGGCGCGGTAGGGGTGAGGATGGCATCCACTTTCGTGAAAGCATCAGTGAAATCGCGCAGGATCAGGTTGCGAACCTTCTGGGCGCGCAAATAATAGGCGTCGTAATAGCCGGCGGAAAGCACATAGGTGCCGATCATGATACGCCGCTTCACCTCCGCGCCAAACCCGGCGGCGCGGGTCTTCTCATACAAATCGATCAGGTCATCCCCTTCGACCCGCGCGCCAAACCGCACCCCATCATAGCGGGCCAGGTTAGAGGAGGCTTCGGCAGGGGCGACGATATAATAAACCGGCAACCCATAACGCGTGTGGGGCAGGGCGATGTCAACAATTTCAGCGCCTTCCTGACGCAGCCAAGCAATTCCCTTTTGCCAAAGCGCCTCGATTTCGCCCGGCATGTTGTCCACCCGGTATTCGGCGGGAATCCCAATCCGCAGCCCCTTCACGCCGCTCTCGCAGGCCGCGCGGAAATCCGGCACCTCCTGCTCGGCGGAGGTGCTATCCTTGGCATCAAACCCGCTCATCGCCTGGAGCAAAATCGCGCAATCCACGACGGAGCGGGCCAGCGGCCCCGCCTGGTCGAGCGAGGAGGCAAAGGCGATGATGCCAAAACGCGAGCACCGCCCATAGGTCGGCTTCATTCCGGCCAAGCCGCAAAACGAGGCGGGCTGCCGGATCGAACCGCCGGTATCGGTGCCGGTGGCGCCCATGGCGAGGCGCGCCGCGACAGCGGCGGCCGAGCCGCCGGACGAGCCGCCAGGAACCAGCCTAACGCCAGCCCGCGTCCAAGGATTCTCAACCACGCCATAAGCCGAAGTAATATTGGCCGATCCCATGGCGAACTCATCAAGATTAGTCTTGCCCAGCATGACCGCGCCCGCCGCCCTCAGCCGCGCGGTGACGGTGCTTTCATAAGGCGGAATAAACGGCGAAAGGATACGCGAAGCCGCCGTGGTACGAACACCCTCAGTGCAAAATAAATCTTTTATTCCGAGTGGAATGCCAAGCAATGCTCCGGACCGGCCTTGACTACGCGCGGCATCGGCGGCATCGGCCTGCTGGCGCGCCAGGTCAGGCGTAACCGTGATAAAAGCGTTGAGGCGCGGGTTCAGCGCCTCGATCGCGTCGATATGCGCCCCGGTCAGTTCCGCGGCGGAAACGTCGCGCGCATCAAGCGCATCGAGCGCATCGGCGATGGTGAGATCAGTAAGATTCATTCGACCACTTTCGGTACGGTAAAAAAGTCGCCTAAAGGTGCCGGGGCATTGGCCAGAATGGCATCGCGCTTACCGCCATCGGCGACCACATCCTCGCGCAGCCGCAGCGCCATTTGCGCCCCGCCCGAAAGCGGCTGCACGCCCTCGACATCAACAGCGTCAAGCTGCTCGACATAGCCCAGAATGGCGTTGAGTTCGGCCTGAAGCTTGGGCACCTCGTCGTCGGCAAGGCGGATGCGGGCCAGTTTCGCGATACGGCGCACCGTCGCGGGTTCGAGCGGCATGGAAATATTCCTTGGGTTTTCTATTGAAGCGAACCATAAACGCCGCCATGATATCCTTCAACCTGAGCGATATGGCGGGGAGCCTGCCACGGAATGCCCGGCTGATCGGGATAGATCCGGGCGCCAAGCTCATCGGGCTAGCGCTTTCCGATGTGTCGCGGCGAATCGCCTCGCCTTATGGCGCAATCAAGAGGGGAAAGCTGGCCGCCAATGCGCGCGAGATCATGGATATTGCCGCGCGGGAAGGGGCAGGCGGGCTGGTCGTCGGCTTGCCGCTATCGATGGACGGCGGTTTCGGCCCGGCGGCGCAGGCGACGCGTGACTGGGCGCATGGGCTGGCCGGAGCAACCGGCTTGCCAGTCGCAACAATGGACGAGCGGCTGTCTTCAGCGGCGGTGAACCGCGCAATGATCGAGGCGGATGTGTCACGGGCGAAACGCGCGGCGCGGGTGGATGCGGCGGCGGCGGCTTATATGCTGCAAGCCGCCTTGAATTGCCTCGGATGATCTTCGCGCTACTGTTACTGGCCGCGATACTGGAAGTGGGTGGCGACGCGCTGCTGCGCAGCGGGCTGCATATCAATGGAACAGGACGCCTCGGCTACATGATTGCCGGTGCGATGGTTCTGTTCGGCTATGGGTTGTTCGTCAATTTGTCATCGCTTGATTTTGGCCGGGCGCTTGGCGTGTATGTCGCGCTATTTTTTGTCGTGGCGCAAATCGTCAACTGGATCGCCTTTGGAATGCAACCGGGATTATCAGTTTTTATCGGCGGCGCATTGATCTGTGCAGGCGGCATGGTGCTAGCGATCTGGCATTAAACTTAGCGACTTGGCATCAAACTCTTGGGGAACATTCTACAGGATACGCCTACCTAAGAACATCGCAGAATAAATATTATGGAAACTGGATATCATTGAACTTTATGGTTGCTTTTAAGATTGACTGCCCAAAGTTGAATTTCAGGGCCTGTGGACGGAGAATTCCATGGCGGGTTCGTGATGACCGTAATCGCCCAATGATGAATTTTATAGTCGACATGATACAGTTGCAAGAAAACGATGCCTTTTGGCGTATCTGGGTGTTTCATATATCCTACAGGCTTAACCACTGCGCCCAAACGCAGCAACGACGCTACGAGTAAGTTTTGAATTGCTGGCTGGTTTCTTGCCGAAGCCGCGACTTCACAATCTCCTTTACTCAGCGAGACCAGCGCACGTCGCCCCGCCGTTGAACTTGCGTTGAACACAACACCTTTTGCACCTCCGCTTAATATTGCCCTGGCGAAGCTAGAAGGTGCAAGCTCCATCCGAACAGCCTTTGCCCAACTTCTGAGTCCCGCCGGGTTGCCGACATAAGGAAGACAACCTTTTTCGAAAAGCATGACAACTTCGATAGCATTACGATCAGGCTGCGGATTTTCGGCGTATGCGGCATCACCACATACTATGAAACAGGCAATTACCGTCAGAACGAGTCTTCGCAAAAACAGCATGATCTAGTCCTTTTGGCATTCATCAACCTATAGTTGTTTTCAAGCCGGAAGGCCATCGTTCAAATGTTCAGCTAGCCCGGCGGAGTTCCAGTTCCAACCATTGCTCTTCGGCTTTTTCCAAAGCCGCCTGAGATGACGCTAATGCCATGCTGATCCGGCTGAACTTTGCCGGATCACGAGCAAATAATTCAGGATCGGATAGTTGTTTCTGATGTCCGGCAATCACTTGGTGTAGCCGTTCAAGTTCCGCCGTTAATTCCTGCAAGACATGCTTGTCCTTGAAGGACAATTTTTGCGTTTCAACCCGTAACGCGGGCTTGGCTGGCGATGGATTTGATTTAGCCGTAACGGCGGCACGCTTGACCGGGACATCGCTGCCCCGCTGCGCCAGCATGTCTGAATAACCGCCGGCATATTCCAGCCACACGCCGTCACCTTCAGCGGCGATGGTGGAACTTGCCACTCGATCCAGAAAGTCGCGGTCATGGCTGACCAGCAGGATCGTGCCGGCATAATCGGCCAGCATCTCCTGCAACAGATCAAGCGTTTCCAAATCGAGATCATTGGTCGGCTCGTCGAGCACCAGCAGGTTGGACGGTTTCGCCAGCGCCGCCGCCAGCAGCAACCGCCCGCGCTCGCCGCCGGACAGCGTGCCAACCGGGGTGCGCGACTGTTCGGGACGAAACAGGAAATCCTTCATGTAACCGATCACGTGGCGTTGCGTCTCACCCACCGGCACCATGTCGGTCTTGCCGCCGGTCAGCGTCTCGGCAAGGGTTTTCGCCGGGTCAAGCGCTGCTCGCTGCTGGTCGAGCGTGATGACGGCAAGATTGGCGCCGAGCTTGATCTCGCCGGAATCCGGCTTGATTATCCCGGTCAGCAGATTGAGCAGGGTGGTCTTCCCTGCCCCGTTCGGGCCGATAATGCCTACCCGGTCGCCACGCAGTATTTGCGTCGTCAGATCGCGGACGATCACCCGGTCGCCATAGGATTTGCGAACGGATTTCGCGGTGACGACCAGCTTGCCGGACACTCCTGCCTCGCTGGCGACGAGACGCAGATTGGCATCCGGCTTCCGCTCCTCGCGCCGCCGCTGCCGCAGCGCCGCCAGCTCTCCCACCCGCCGCACATTGCGCTTGCGCCTTGCGGTGACGCCGTAGCGCATCCAGTCCTCTTCGCGGGCGATCTCGCGGCCCAGCTTGTGATAGTCGCGCTCCTCCTGCTCCAGAACCTCGTCCCGCCAAGTCTCGAACTGGGCAAAGCCCTGATCCAGCCGGCGGGTTATGCCGCGATCCAGCCAGACAATGCTGCGCGAGACGCGCTCCAGCAGCCGCCGGTCATGGCTGATCAGGATGATGGCGGCGCGGGATGCGCGAAGCGCCGATTCCAGCCATTCGATGGCGGGCAAATCCAGATGGTTGGTGGGCTCGTCCAGCAGCAGCAGGTCGGGATCAGGTGCCAGCGTGCGGGCCAGCGCGGCGCGGCGCATCTCGCCGCCGGAGAGATTCTCCGGATTCTCCAAGCCTGTCATGCCAAGTTGATCAAGGAAATAATGCGCCTGATGGGTCTCGTCATCAGCCCCAAACCCCGCCTCGACATAATCCAGCACGGTTTTGAACCCCGCCATGTCCGGCTCTTGCGGCAGATAGCGCAAGGTGGCGCCAGGTTGCAGGAAGCGCGTGCCGCCATCCGGCGCGATCAATCCGGCGGCGATCTTCAGCAAGGTTGATTTGCCGGAACCATTGCGCCCAACCAGGCAGATATGCTCGCCGGGCGCAACGCCGATCATGGCGCCATCGAGCAAAGGCGCGGCGCCGAGCGAGAGCTTTATGTCCTGAAGCAGGAGTGATGCGGATGCCATGGCTGCGTTGTGGCAATGCGCCGTGGCGAAGACAAGCCGCTCACGCTATGATTTGCACCTTTCCCCCTGCCCTATCAATAAGGGCCACCGGACAAGAACAATGCTCAGACTGACCGAGATAAAACTGCCGCTGGATCATCAGCCCCAGGCGTTGCGCGCCGCGATCCTCGGCCGGCTCGCCATCAATGACGCCGACCTGCTCGATTTCACCGTGTTCCGCCGCGCCGTCGATGCGCGGCGCAAGACGGCGATCATGCTGATCTATACAGTCGACGCCGCGCTGCGAGACGAGGCTTCGCTGCTCGACCGGATCGAGGATGACAAGCGGATCGGCCAGACGCCCGACATGGAATACCGCCTTCCCCGCCCGGCCAAGGCCACGAAGCGTCCCATCGTGATCGGCACCGGGCCGTGCGGGATTTTCGCTGCGCTGATCCTGGCGCAATCGGGCCTGCGCCCGATCATCCTGGAGCGCGGCAAGCTGGTGCGCGAGCGCACCAAGGACACATGGGGGCTGTGGCGGCGCGGCGTCTTGCAGCCGGAATCCAACGTGCAATTTGGCGAAGGCGGCGCCGGCACCTTCTCCGACGGCAAGCTTTACAGCCAGATCAGCGATCCCAACCACTGGGGCCGCAAGGTGCTGACGGAATTTGTTAAGGCCGGCGCTCCCGGAGAGATTCTTTCCATTGCGAAACCGCATATCGGCACGTTCCGGCTGGTCGGCATGGTCGAAGCGATGCGCGCGACCATTGAGAGCCTGGGCGGCGAATACCGATTCAAGGCGAGGGTGACTGATCTCGACATCGATGAAAGCCGGCGGATTCGCGGCGTGGCGCTGGAGGATGGCAGCATGATCGAGGCGGATCATGTGGTGCTGGCCATTGGCCATAGCGCGCGGGACAGCTTCGCGATGCTGCGCGCGCGCGGCGTTCATATCGAGCCCAAGCCCTACTCGATTGGCGTCAGGATCGAGCACCCGCAATCGCTGATCGACCAGGCGCGCTGGGGCCAGGCGGCGGCCAATAAAGTGCTTGGCGCCGCCGACTACAAGCTGGTGCATCACGCAAGCAATGGCCGCGCCGTTTATAGTTTCTGCATGTGCCCTGGCGGCACGGTTGTCGCCGCGACCTCGGAACCGGGTCATGTGGTGACCAACGGGATGAGCCAATATTCCCGCAACGAGCGGAACGCCAATGCGGGAATTGTGGTGGGCATCACGCCAGGGGACTATGCTGATGCCGCGTTGAGCGATCCCCTGGCCGGCATAACGTTTCAGCGCCAATGGGAAAGCCGGGCCTTTACCGCTGGCGGCGGCGACTACCAGGCGCCGGGACAATTGCTTGGCGATTTTCTCGCGCAGCGCGCCTCGACCAGTTTCGGCGGCGTCGCACCCTCCTATCGTCCTGGCGTGCATTTGACCGATCTGGCGGAATGCCTGCCGGATTTCGCCATTCAGGCAATCCGTGAAGCCCTGCCCGTCTTTGGGAAGCAAATTCCTGGCTACGCCATGGCGGATGCGGTGCTGACCGGAGTGGAAACCCGCACTTCGTCGCCGATTCGCATCACTCGCGGAAGCGATTGCCAAAGCTTGAACACGCGCGGCTTGTTTCCCGCCGGCGAAGGCGCGGGTTATGCGGGTGGCATTCTATCAGCCGGCGTGGACGGAATAAGGGTAGCCGAGGCGGTGACCCGATCCATCATCTAGCCCCGCGGCGGTGCAGCCATGCTGATTAATTGGAGATCCCTTCGCCTTGACCATCGTGCGATCACACACCCGAATCCACCAACTCGGGCTTTGACAATTTTGGGATGGGCACCTCGCCTCGCAGGAAAGGCCGGGTTTCCATCTCTGTCGTCAGAAAATCGAGCACGGCGCGGATGCGCGGCGCGACATGCCGGCGGGACGGCAGGATGGCATGTACTTTGAGCCGTTCCGGTTCATAACGATCCAGAACCGGCATCAGCCGTCCGGTGGCGACATCGTCGAAAATTGTCAGTCGCGGTAGCAGGGCAATGCCAAGGCCGGCCCGCGCCGCGCGCCGCACCGCCTCGCTATTATCGGCATGAAACCGGCCATGAACCGTTATGGTGGTGGCCCCATCCGGCCCATCCACTGGGCAGTTAAAACGCCAATTTCGATCATTTCCCGGTCGCGAATACACAATGCAGTCGTGGTTCAACAGTTCGCGCGGATGATTAAGGACGCCATGACGCGCCAAATATTGCGGGGAGGCTACAAGCATAGAGGCCGAACTGCCAATGATGCGGGTGACCACGCTCGCTTGAGTTGACTCGATGATGCTGATGACCAGATCAAGCCCCTCTTCGACCAGATCGAAGGTGCCGTCGCGCATTCGCATATCAAGGCAAATTTCCGGAAAGCGCTCGAAAAATTCTGGTAGCCGTCCAGCAATATACATGCCTAGAGAGGTGGGAACGCCTAAGCGAACCTCTCCCGCGGGCGACAATTTGGTGCGGCTGACGCTTTCGGTTGCCGCTTCCATGGCTTCAATGGCAGCGCGCGCGCTGTAGAGAAAAATCTGTCCATCTTCGGTCAAGGCAAGGCGCCTGGTGGTGCGTTGCAGCAGCCGGACGCCGAGTTGATCTTCCAAAGCCGCGATTTGTCGTGAAATGACCGGCTGGGACGTGTTAAATTCCCGCGCGACAGCGGAGAACGAGCCACGTTCCGCCACGCGAACAAACGTATTCATCAGGGTAAGCTGATCCATCGACTCCCAAATACCATGCGAAAACGGCCCCGCACAATGCGCGGGGCCGTTCTCTTGTCAATCAAGCATGATTACGCCGCTTTCGCGGTGATTTCCTGCTCAATGGTCGGCTTTGCCGTCGGGTTTGCATTGGTAATCGCGATGCGGCGCGGTTTCAGCGCATCGGGAATGACCCGGCGCAACGCCACATGCAGCAACCCGTTTTCAAGCGAGGCACCATCCACGACCATATGGTCGGCAAGCACGAAGCGACGCTCAAATGCGCGAGCGCCAATGCCGCGATACAGCAACTCGCCTTTCGGTTGATCGCCGTTCACCCGGCCGCTGACGAAAAGCGTGTTGTCTTTCACCGTCAGCTCAATCTCCTGCTCGCTGAACCCTGCAACCGCCATCGTCAAACGGTAGCTGTCATCACCCAACTTCTCGATATTGTACGGGGGATAGGTTGAAGCGGAAAGATCAGGTTGAGCGTCCAGCATTTGAGCTAAGCGATCAAAGCCGATGGCAGTACGGAATAAAGGCGTAAAGTCTAAGCTCATGGTAAACCTCCTAAAACAAGCAAGGTTGGAATAAGCTGTCTTACGACCAGCTTGTCGATACATAGAAGGCCCGTAACGGCACCTTCCATGTCCATGATATAACAAAAACTCTGAAAATTTTCAAGTGAGATTTTTGGGAGAGTTGGCTAAAAAATCAGCCTTTGCGGGTTCCGATGCTTGCAAAGCGCTTGTTGAATTTCGCAACTTGGCCGCCTGAGTCAACCAGGCGATGCTGTCCGGTCCATGCAGGATGCGATTTCGGATCGATGTCAAGGCGCAGCGTATCGCCAGCCTTGCCCATGGTTGAACGGGTCTTGAACTCTGTGCCATCGGTCATGATGACATTGATTTCGTGGTATTCAGGGTGAATAGAAGGCTTCATTCGCAGGCTCCTTGTCAGGCCGCCGATGCCGACCGGCAGCGTCAGCGCAGGAAATACCCGCTTCTCCTGCGCCGCACAAGCGGGTCAACTGGCCACGCGTAGAAGCATTGGTCAAAGCAATAGGGTTGCGTAGCTGCTATGACGCCTAGCCGCGCGGCCTTGTAGGCAGCCTGGTCAGCCAATACCTGAATAGAGATTTATCGAGGAGCTTTATTTGATGGCGAATGACAATAACCCAGTCTGGTTGATCACTGGTTGTTCCACGGGCTTTGGCCGTGAACTGGCAACGCTCGTGCTTAAGCGTGGCTGGCGCGCCGTAGTCACCGCACGCGACCCGGCGAAGCTTGCCGACCTAACCCAGGAATATAAGGAGCAGGTTTTGTCATTGCGCCTTGATGTCACTGATTTCAGCCAAGTCAGGGATGCGGTGCAGCAGGCGGAGCAGAAATTCGGGCGGATCGACGTGCTGGTCAATAATGCCGGCTATGGATATTTAGCGGCAATCGAGGAAGGCGAGGATAGCGCGGTGCGCGCGATGTTTGAAACCAATGTGTTCGGTTTGATTGAAACGACCAAGGCTGTCTTGCCTGGCATGCGCATGCGGCGTTCCGGGCATATTGTCAATATCTCCTCGATCGGCGGCTTGGTCGGCTTTGCCGCTACCGGCTATTATCATGCGACAAAATACGCGGTGGAGGGCTTGTCGGATTCGCTTGCCGCTGAGGTCGAGCCGCTCGGCATCAAGGTGATTGTTGTGGAACCAGGTCCGTTTCGCACCGACTGGGCTGGGCGCTCGATTCAACAATCGGCGATACGCATCGATGATTATGATCAGACCGCCGGCGAGCGCCGCAAGCAGACGGCGGCGCGCAGCGGCAACCAGGCCGGCGACCCGAAACGCGGCAGCGAGGCGATCATCGCAGCGGTGGAAGCGGATGCGCCACCCCGGCACCTCGTGCTTGGCAAGCCAGCGCTGGAGCTGGCGCGAAAAAAACTGGAGGCGCTGCGGCATGACTTTGACAGCTGGGAAGCAGTCACCCTCGCTGCGGATTTTCCGGAGCAGCCGGGGGACTAGCGTGCCTCGTTTGTTGTGGACGATCGGTTATGAAAAGGCGGCGTGGCCAAGTTTCTTGGCCGCCCTGCGAGCTAACAGAATCGCCAGGATTATAGACGTGCGCGACCTTCCACTGTCACGCAAACCCGGATTTTCTAAACGCCAATTGACGGCAGGATTGGCAGAGGCAAACATCGACTACGTTCATCTGCGCGCGCTTGGCACGCCGCCGGAAGGGCGCCAGGCGAACCGGCAGCGGCAATGGGAAAAATTCTGGGACATTGTCGACATGCGTCTCAGCAGCGCCGAAGCTGGCATCGATATTCAGCGCGCCGCTGCCCTCGCCCTTGATCTGAAAAGCTGCCTGCTTTGCTATGAGGCCGATCCTTGCACTTGCCATCGTTTGCGCATCGGCGAAATTATGGCGGCGCGATACAGATTTATCGTGCGGCATCTTGCCGTTTAGACCGCTTCGATCAGGCGGCGGTGGAGGTCATCGCAAGGGGCAAATGTTGTAGTGAAACATAGCTGTCGATTTGGTGATGAGCGAGCGGCTGTGCGAATAGATACCCCTGCGCCTCATCGCATCCTAGAGTTTGCAGAATATCGACCTGCGCTGCCGTCTCTACGCCTTCAGCGGTAACGGTCATGCCCATGTCGTGGCCAAGGTCAATGATGGATTTAACGATGATTTTGCTCGACGTGGCATGGCCGAGATCGCGGATGAAAGACTGGTCGATTTTAACCTTGTCAAAACTGAAACGTCTCAGCAGCGTTAGGGAGGAATACCCTGTGCCAAAATCGTCAATGGTAATCCTTATCCCGCGCGCTTTCAGCCAATACAGGATTTTCAGCGTCTGCTCACAGGAGGTCAGATTGATCGCCTCGGTAATCTCGAACTCGATTTGCGATGGAGATATGCCAGTTTCCGCCAGCGCCTGATCCATCGTCTCGATGAGAGACTTGTCCTTTAGTTGTGCTGGCGAAAGATTGATCGCAACGCGAACCGAGCGAGGCAGAGCGGATGCGCGGGCACACGCCTCGCGGATTACCCATTTTCCAATCAATCCAATTAAGCCAGATTGTTCCGCCATGGGGATGAAAGCGCTGGGCATGATGAGTCCGCGCGTTGGATGCGTCCACCGCAATAGTGATTCCAACCCTGAGACATGCCCTGTATGCAGGTTAATAAGCGGCTGAAAGGCGAGAAAAAATTGGTTCCCTGCCACGGCTTGCCGCAGGTCCATCTGGAGCACACGGCTGTCATGAAAGAAGCCGTCTTCCTCTGCGCTATAAAGGCGCCAATCACCACGTCCCTGTTGCTTCGCACGGTAAAGGGCAAGATCGGCGTTGCGCGACAAAAGACCTGGCGTGGTGCCATGAAGCGGCGCCATGGCAATGCCGATGCTGATACCAAGATCCACCGCGATGTCATCCAGTTTCAGAGAACGACTGATGCGGTCGATAATGCGGTTGGCAACCCGACAGGCCTCCGCAGCCTCGCCGGAATTTACGAAAATCGCGAACTCGTCCCCGCCAAGCCGGCTCGCAATGTCGCCTTCGCGTATGCAGCCGCGTATGCGTTCGGCTACGACGGTTAAAACGGCGTCGCCTATCGCATGGCCATAGGTGTCGTTAATCGTTTTGAAATCATCGAGGTCTAGATAGAGCAAGGCAAAAGGCGACCATTCGCATTGTTCGCAGGCCCGTTGCAGCACTTCATCAAACTCAGTGCGATTTGTCAGACCAGTCAAGCCGTCAAATCGCGCAAGATAGCTAATACGCTCACGCGATTTTTGTTCCATGGTGATATCCGAACCGACCCCCCGATAGCCGGTGAACCGGCCGGTTTTGTCAAATAAAGGCTTGCCCGCCAACGACCACCACCGCCGCTCGTCGCCGATGACAACGGGACAATGCAGGTCTCGAAAAGGACTGCGATTTTTAACGCAAGTCAGCAAGGCATTGATTGGCCTGTCAGCGCCAAGCGCGTCATTTTCCGGTTGCGTATCCTGGCTTCCGGCGCGCAGCAACGGCAACAGCGGAAAATCTTTCAGAACATCGATCGGCTGACCAAGAACCTCGGCAAGCCGCGGCGAAATCTGCTGCAAAATAAAGTGATCGTCGGTTTCCCATAACCAATCGGCAGAATTTTCTTCAAAGTCGCGGAGCAGCAGGCTGACGGTTTCACTACTCTGCTCAAGCCGTATCGCATTGACGGCACGTTCGGTCATTTTCTTCTGCAAGAAGAACATCGTAAAGAAGGTCAGGACAGTATAGCCGGCTAAGCCAAGCAAGACGCTGAAGTTCAGCGGTTTCATGCTGACCAGGACGGAAACAAAGCAGCCAATAACGAGAGGAAACCATGAACTCAGCGAATAGAATAATGGGCCAGTGAACACCGTGGTCGAGATAAGGCCGATTGCCAAGCCAAATAATAGCTCGGTCTGCACCGGTGTCGCCACTTTCATGAGGACGATTAATATGGCTGCCCATGAAAAACTGGTGCAGCATGATGCAAGGATGAACCAAATCTTCAGCCTTCTGAACGACCTTGCCTCGGACATTGTGCTCTTAAGGCAGGCTTGGCTAACCAATGAGATCAAAACATAGCAAAAAGTCAGGCCGAGCAAGCTGGCAGCGACCGGAGGTGATTGTAGATGCTTGCGAAATTCGAGCGTCAACACAACAGCAAGGCTTACGCCGCAGATTGAGACAAACGGCATCATTTTGGCCTTGGTCATCAGCTGGTCAACTTCCAGCTGTCTACCAGCTTCTGCCGGCAGATCCTCGGCACGAAATGCCTGGGATAGTCGAAACCAGAGATGCTCTTTAAACATCAACCGTCAAAATCTTTCACGTAAACCTTTGCTCTGTCGCACAGAGCGCTTCAGCTTGTTGTATCGAGCTATGCTCTTCGCATGTCTCTCCAATAATAGTTGGCGGCCCACTCAACCAATCATAAAACCACCGTAAATCTGCGGATATAGCTGATTATCAACCGAAAGCGTATTTCGCCAAAACCCGTCTCCTGTTCGGATCCTAGTTACATATAGCTATTATCTAAAATAGCTTTCTGAATTGTTAATAGGCAACTTTTTGCAATTTAAATGCTTCTAATTTGCATAATCCATTAAACAAAATCGAGTCGTCTATGAATGACAATATCCCAAACGTGCTTCGCCGCGTGCAGTGGCCGCGCATCTTGCATGCCGCCAAATGATCCGCTATGAAAGCGTCAAATCTTGATCTCCGATCTAGCGGGGGTGGCCTTAACGGGCCGCCTTTTTTGTTTTGAACGAAGCGCGTCCTGTTCATACTGGCCTTGAAGGCCGGATTGCCGATTTGATAACCCCTGGCCTGGAATCCATGGGTTTCGAACTTGTTCGCGTTGCCATAATGGGTAGCAAGCGTCCAACTCTACAGATTATGGTGGACCGTGCTGACCAATCTCAGCTTGCGGTTGAGGATTGTGAGCAGATTAGTAATTTTCTTTCAGCGGTCTTGGATGTCGAGGATCCGATCGAAGGCGCATGGACCCTGGAAGTCAGTTCCGCCGGAATCGACCGGCCTCTGACGCGCATCAAGGACTGGAATCGGTTTGCGGGACATCTGGCGAAAGTTGAGACAGCCATAGCGGTTGCTGACGGACGCCGGCGCATGACAGGCACTGTGCTAGGCGCAGAAGATGGCATGGCGCGGCTAAAACTTGATTCAGGCGAAACCGTAAGTTTGGAACTTGCCGATATCAGGCGCGCTCGCTTGGTTCTTACCGATGCTCTGATCAGGGCCACTGAAGCGCCGCCACGGCTGACGAATTAAGATGATCTGACTGTGCCTGCCGCTTACGCGGCACCCAAAAATTCCCGTAACTTGGCGGGACATAAGACGAGGACATGATGGATACCGCGATTGCCCGCCCTGAATTTCTGCTGGTTGCCGACGCCGTGGCGCGCGAAAAGCAGATCGACCGCGAGGAAGTTCTGGAAGCGATGGAGCAGGCGATCCAGAAGGCTGGTCGCGCCAAATACGGTCATGAAAAAGACATTCGCGCCACGATCGACCGTAAAAATGGCGATGTGCGCTTATCGCGCTGGACCGAGGTCGTCGAGACGGCGGAGAACGAGGAAACCCAAATTCCGGTTCATATCGCCAGAAAATTTCAGCCCGGCATTAATATTGGCGAATATATTGTCGATCCGCTGCCGCCGATCGACTTTGGCCGTATCGCTGCGCAAACCGCCAAGCAGGTCATCGTGCAGCGGGTGCGCGAGTACGAGCGCAAGCGGCAATATGACGAATTCAAGGATCGAGTCGGCGAAATCATTACCGGCACCGTCAAGCGGACCGAATATGGCAACCTCATGGTTGATCTTGGCCGGGCAGAGGCGCTGCTGCGCCGCGATGAAACGATACCGCGCGAGAACTTGCATAATGGCGACCGCGTCCGCGCCTTTATCTATGACGTGCGCGAAGAGCCTAGAGGCCCGCAACTTTTCCTGTCGCGCACGCATCCGGGCTTCCTCGCCAAGCTATTCGCGCAAGAGGTGCCGGAGATTTACGAAGGCATTATCGAGATCAAGGCGGTCGCCCGCGATCCCGGCTCGCGCGCCAAGATGGCAGTGATATCGCGCGATTCCTCAATCGACCCGGTCGGCGCCTGCGTTGGCATGCGCGGCTCGCGGGTTCAGGCGGTGGTCGCTGAACTGCAAGGCGAAAAAATCGACATTATCCCTTGGAGTCCGAATCCGGCAACCTTCGTGGTCAATGCGCTGGCGCCAGCGGAAGTCACCAAGGTCGTGCTCGATGAGGAAGCCGGCCGTGTCGAGGTGGTGGTGCCCGATACGCAGTTATCGCTGGCGATCGGCCGGCGCGGACAAAATGTGAGATTGGCGTCTCAGCTGACGCGTTGGGACATTGATATTCTCACCGAGGCCGAAGAGAGCGAGCGCCGGCAAGAGGAGTTCCGCCGGCGCAGCGGCCTGTTTGTGGAAGCGCTCGATGTGGATGATGTCATCGCGGCTTTGCTGGTGACCGAAGGCTTTGAAGGAATCGAAGACCTGGCGGCAACGCCAGTGGAGGATCTCGCGGCCATTGAAGGATTTGATGAGGCGATCGGCGCCGAATTGCAGCGCCGCGCCGAAGCGGCGCTGGCCAAACAGGCGACCGAGCAGGAAGACCGTCGCAATGAGCTTGGCGTGAGCGATGAAGTCGCGGCGTTCGAGCAGTTAACGCCGCAAATGTTGATCGCGCTTGGCGAAAAAGGCGTAAAAACGCTTGATGATCTTGCCGATCTTGCTGGTGACGAATTGCTCGAAATCGTCGGCGCTAGCGTGCTCACCGAGGATGAGGCGAATGCCATCATCATGGCCGCCCGAGCTCATTGGTTCGCCGATGGCGATGAGGCCGATCCTGGCTGATCCTGCTCGCCCGATGGATCAGCCGCTTGATGCGACGCGGCATAAGCTTGATCAGAAGAAGGCGCCTGCGCGCCGTTGCCTGGTGACGCGCGCTGTCCTGCCAAAGGAGCGGATGCTACGATTTGTTATCGGGCCTGACGCCTGCCTGATCTTTGACGTCGCATCAACCCTGCCCGGACGTGGGCTATGGTTGAGCGTAGGCCGGGATGTGATAGAAACCGCGATAAAGCGTGGGGCATTCGCCAAGGCGGCAAAGCAGCGGATTATCATTCCTTCGGATCTTGCGGATCAGGTTACCGCTTCGCTTGAACGGCGTATCGTTGAATTGCTGGGGTTGACGCGGCGGAGCGGCGCATCCTTGGCGGGTTTTGAAAAAGTCAGGGAGATGCTTGGAGCGGGATGCTGCGTAGCGCTGGTCGAAGCGCGTGATGGCAGTCTTGCCGAGCGTCTCCGCTTGCTGAATGGCCGGGATATGCCAGTGCTCACGCCGCTGGACGCGGCGAGGCTGGGCGCCGCTTTTGGCCGGGACGCGGTGACGCATATCGGCTTAGCCTCAGGGCGGCTTGCCGAGATGATCAGCCTTGAAGCAGCCCGGCTTGCCGGCATGGCAACTGCAACGCAAGCTGCCGCGGCAATTGCCATCCCCGGCAAGAGCAGGCAGAGAGACGCCGGACCGCTTTTGCCCTGACTTCGTCCTGTTTGACTTCGGCTGCCGGCTCTTTTTGGTAGACTGTGCGCAGCACGATGACGACGCCTTTGTTACTTTGACGATGAACTGACTTGAATACGGACCGGATATTGCATGAACGACGATAAAGACCAGACCGAAACCAAGGGACGTCTATCGCTGAGGCCGAGCGGTCGCGGTGAGCTTGGACGCACCGTAGACATTGGCTCGGTACGGCAAAGCTTTAGTCATGGGCGCTCCAAGGTGGTGCAGGTGGAGGTCCGCAAGAAGCGTGGCCCTGGCGCTGCGCCGGCCACACCAGAGGGCGCGTCAAGACCAGCGCCGAAGCCGGCGGGCGGCAGCCCTGCCCCGCGCGCGCTTACCGCTACGGAACAGGCGGCACGCCAGCGCGCCGTTGCTGAACAGGCGCGGGAGACGGCGCGCCGCGAAGCGGAACTACGCGAGCAAGAGAAAATTTCTATTTTGTCAGCCGCGGAGGAAGCGCGCCGGCGCGAGGACGAAGATGCAAAGCGCGCCTTGGAAGATGCGGTGCGCAAAGCCGATGAAGAGCGCGCCGAGCGTGAGGCCGCGGCAGCAGCGGCGGAAGTAGATGCGCAGACTGACACGCAGCCTGAACAGCCGGCGGTTTCTATGCCCACGCCCGGTTCCATGGATTCGCATCACGCGGTGGCGCGTCAAGAAGGCCTGGGACAAGGCAATGGGCGGCAGCCTGAAATTCGCCCAGCGGATGGTCGCCAGGGGGATGGTCGCCAAGGAGATGGTCGCCAGGGGGATCAGCGCAATCCGGCCACGCGCCAAGAGGCGCCCACCTCGCCACCTCGCCGCCCTGCCCCGGCTGCCGCGTCGCCGGCGCCGGAAACGCTCCGGCTCAAGCCCGCCCGGCCTGGTGGCCGCGAGGAGGAAGAGGAACGTAGCGCGCCGCGACGCGCCGGCGGTCCTGCCGGCGCCCTCCGCAAAGCGCCGGCGCCGGCGCCCAAAAAGCAAGTGGATGACCGCCGGCGCGGCGGCGCGCGCATCGATGTGCAGGCCGCCGTCGAAGGCGATGACGAGCGCGTCCGCAGCCTCGCCTCGGTTCGCCGCCAGCGCGACCGGGAGCGCCGTCAGGCGGAACTTGAAATGTTGCGTTCGGATCAGGTGCGCGTCGTGCGCGACGTCATTCTGCCCGACACCATCACCGTGCAGGAACTCGCGAATCGCATGGCCGCGCGGGTTGGCGATTTGATCAAGTCGCTGATGAAACTTGGCGTCATGGCAACCGTCACGCAGTCGATTGATGCCGACACGGCGGAGCTGGTGATCAACGAATTCGGCCATAAAGCGCGCCGGGTTTCCGAGGCCGATGTTGAATCCGGACTTGAAGGCGAGACCGATGCGCCGGAAACCCTGATGATCCGGCCGCCGGTGGTGACCATTATGGGGCATGTCGATCACGGTAAAACCTCGCTGCTTGACGCGTTGCGTCACGCTGACGTCGCCGCTCGCGAGGCCGGCGGCATTACCCAGCATATCGGCGCCTATCAGGTGACCCTGGATTCTGGCAGCAAGATCACCTTTATTGATACGCCTGGCCATGAGGCTTTCACCGCGATGCGGGCGCGCGGCGCCGGCGTTACCGATATCGTGATCCTAGTGGTTGCCGCCGATGATGGGGTGATGCCACAGACCATCGAGGCGATCCGCCATGCGAAGGCGGCGAGCGCGCCGATCATCGTCGCCATCAACAAGATGGACAAGGCCGACGCTAACCCCGACCGGGTGCGCAACGAGCTGCTGCAATATGATATCGTCGTCGAGCAGATGGGCGGCGAAACCCAGGATGTCGAGGTTTCGGCGACCAAGCGCACCGGCCTCGATAATCTGCTAGAGGCTGTTCTGCTGCAGGCCGAAATTCTCGATTTACGCGCCAATCCGGATCGTGCGGCGGAGGGCGCGGTGATTGAAAGCCGGCTCGACCGTGGCCGTGGCCCGGTGGCGACCGTGCTGGTGCAGAAAGGTTCGCTGCATCAGGGCGATATCGTGGTGGCCGGCGCCGAATGGGGCCGGGTGCGCGCAATGCTCGACGACAAGAGCAAGCCGATCACCGATGCCGGACCTTCAATGCCGGCGGAAATCCTTGGCCTTTCCGCGGTGCCTTCGGCGGGCGAGGCCTTCGTGGTGGTCGAAAATGAAAGCCGCGCGCGGGAAGTCGCCGAGTTCCGCCAGCGCCGTGAGCGTGACCGCAGCAGCGCCGCGACGGGCGCCGGACGCGGCACGATGGATCAAATGATCGCCCGCATTCAGGCTGGCGAGCAGAAGGAAGTCGCCGTCGTCATCAAGGCGGATGTGCAAGGCAGCACCGAAGCCATCCAGGCGACGGTGGAGAAAGTAGGCAATGACGAGGTTCGGGTGCGTGCGCTGACTGCCTCGGTGGGTCAGATCACCGAAAGCGACGTGCAACTGGCCAAGGCGTCGGACGCCATCGTGATCGGCTTTAATGTGCGGGCGACCGCGCAGGCGCGTGACCTGGCGCGGCGGGACAATGTGGATATCCGCTATTACAGCATCATCTACGAGGTGGCTGACGATATCGAGAAGATCGTCAAGGGCAAGTTGGCTCCGGTGCATCGCGAGAAGTTCCTCGGCTACGCGGAAATTCGCCAGGTGTTCAACATCACCAAGGTCGGCAAGGTGGCGGGCTGTTATGTCACCGAAGGGCTGGTCAAGCGCGGCGCCGGCATCCGCCTGCTGCGCGACAACGTGGTGATCCATCAAGGCCCGCTGTCGCAGCTCAAGCGATTCAAGGATGATGTGCGGGAAGTGGCGCGTGGCTATGAATGCGGCCTGTCCTTCGCCGGGTTCAATGATCTCAAGGAAGGCGATGTCGTCGAGTGTTACGAGACAGAAATCGTTCCAGCCTAAAGGGTTCTAGCTTGAAAGGCGGGCCGGATGCGACAAAGCATCCGGCTAAGCCGGTTCGGCGTCCCAAGGCGAAGGCGGCGGCGCGGGGTCCGAGCCAGCGGCAGTTGCGGGTGGCGGAGGAACTGCGCCACCGGCTTGCCGATCTGTTCACCCGCACCGACTTCCGCGATCCCGAACTCGTGGGTGTGCATCTGACGGTGGCGGAGGTGCGGATGACGCCGGATTTGCAGCATGCGACGGTGTTTGTCGCGCGGCTTGGCAGTTCGGATATCGACGCGTTGATGCCGGCGATCCGTCGCGCGGCGCCGTATTTGCGCGCCGAAACCGGCCATGGCTTGCGGTTGCGCAATATTCCCGATTTGCATTTCGAGCCGGACCACGCGCTCGATTACGCTGCCAAGATCAACGACATCCTGCATTCACCGGAAGTCAAGCGCGATCTTAGCAAGTAGCGGTCGCAGGGAATGCTCACCCGGCTTCTGACGGATGATCAGGATGGCGCCGAAGCGGCGGTGAGGCTGTTGCGCGCCGGCGCCCTTGTCGCCTTCGCCACCGAGACGGTTTATGGCCTAGGAGCGGATGCCACCAATGCCCGTGCTGTCGCGTCAATTTTCGATGCCAAGGGGCGGCCGCATTTCAACCCGCTGATCTGCCACTATGCCGATGCCGATGCGGCCTTTGCCGATGTCGAAGCCCCTGCCCTTGCCCGGCGCCTTGCTGCTAGATTCTGGCCTGGCCCCCTCACTTTGGTGTTGCCGCGCCGCGTCACCTGCCCGGTTGCCTTGCTGGCCGGCGCCGGGTTGGAGACGCTGGCGGTGCGGGTTCCGGCCCATGCCACGGCTCAGGTTCTGCTCCGCGCATTTGGCAAACCGATTGCGGCGCCTTCGGCGAACCGGTCAGGAAAGATCAGCCCGACCCGGGCCGCGCATGTCATGGCCGATCTGCAAGGCCGGATCGCCGCCGTGCTTGATAGCGGGGCATGCCGGGTCGGCATTGAATCGACGGTGCTCGATTGCGCCGGGCCTTCTCCGTTCCTGCTGCGCCCTGGCGGCATCGCAATAGAGGCGCTGGAGGCGGAGGTTGGCCCCATCGGGCGAGGCATTCCCCTGGCCGTGGCGGAAGCCTCGCGCGGCTTGCGTTCGCCTGGCCTTACGGTTTCGCATTATGCGCCGAATTTGCCGGTGCGGCTGTTTGCCGTGGAGGCCGCGCCCGGCGAAGCCTTTCTTGGTTTCGGCCCGGCCATGCCGCCGGCGCGCCTTGCCTTGAACCTCTCGCCCGCTGGCGAGCTGGGTGAAGCTGCCGCCGGGTTGTTCGAGGCCTTGCACCGGCTGGACGCGGAAGCGCTCGCGCTTGGTCTCATCGGTATCGCAGTCGCGCCAATTCCCGGAGAGGGGCTGGGACTTGCGATCAATGACCGTCTCGCCCGCGCCGCCGCGCCGCGGATTTAGAATAGTTACGATATCGTAACCATAAGGGCTGCGAAGGCGATTACGCCGAGTCGTGCGGCTCGGGGTCAGGCGGGGGCGCTGTGCCAGGAGGAGATTCGGCTTGTTCTGCTGGCGGCGGAGCGTCATCGGGAGTGAGGGGCGCTGGCGGTTGCGGGTCAGGCGGTTGTGAAGGCGGCGGCAGGGCCTGCTTGGGTGGGATTGGCGGGTATAGGGACGGGACTTGCTCGCGGCGGATGCCCAGGATGTGGGAGAGCGGGCGGAGGATGCTGCGGAGTTGCGGGTCTTGGGCGAGGAGGGTTGCCACTTCGGGATCGGCGAGGAGATCGCAGAACTGCGACCTGCCATGGGCGGTTTCCTGGATCAGGCGGAGCAGCCAGGCGTAATGGCGCGGCAGCGGGTCCGGCTTGCGGGGCCGGGCCGGGCCTGGCCGGGACGGGCGCGGTTTGCGCAAGCGGGCCGAAATGGGGACGGGGTTGGCGGCGTTGCGCGCGAGGCGCGCCCTGAAGCGGAAGGCGATGCCGCGCAGGCGCTTCCAGATCTGGAACAGGAGCGGGCCAGGCAGGCAGGCTAGGCCCAGACGCCAGTCGCTGCGCCGGCCGATCACCTGGCACAGGTTCTCGATGATGTAGGCGAGGCGTTCTGCCGGGGCAAGGGAAGCGATCTGGTTCACTAACCGGATAAAACCACGAAGCAGGGCAAGTGAGCAAGAAGAATTGCTAATTCTGTTAGTTTAATTTATTAAAAGTTAGTTTGAAAACGGAGCCGCCGCCTTCAACAAAGCGGTTATTTCCGAACGGCCCGGTTCGCGTTTTAGCGCGCATGGGATGCCGGGCTTGATCTGGTCTGCGTCAGTCTGCGTCATCCGCGGATAAAGCAAGGTTGATCCGCAGATTGCGCAGATTACGCAGAAAGAGAGATTCCAAGGCTGAAGCCGATGCATTGCAGGACGTGTTTTTCACTTCCTCCGGTCAAGGCGCATTCGCCCTGCACCTCTCGCCGCTGCTGATCGATGAAACCCGCTATGCCCTGCTTTCGACGCGTCTACGGGATGATGACGCCGCACGAGTTGCCCATCCGGCGAGGCAGGGCGCATGGCGAAACCTCCCATGTGATGGTTTTGTTAGGACATGGGCTCAGTGACGTGTCAGCATACGGCGGAAGGCCGTCTCCCTGTTCCAGAAACTTTCGATTTTTATAATGCTGATGTGACCGGTATGCAGAGGTCATTCAGCCAAGGCGACAGCTAGTAGGATTGTATGCTATGCTATCCAACTAGAGCGCTTTCAGGCTGACTGCAAACAGTCAGTGCGCTCTAGTTCTTTGTTTTTGCGAGCAACTTTATCAGCCGGCCTGTTCCAGTCTGGCTGATGTTGCTCTAGGAGCACCACATGAACGCCGAAAAGCTCAGTATCACCCTCCCCGCGGACATGGCGCAAGCAGTCCGCGCCGCCGTCTCGACAGGGGCCTATTCGTCCAATAGTGAGGTTATTCGCGAGGCCATGCGGCTTTGGCAGGACCGCCGCATCGAGCGGGAGCACCGGCTCAATGGGATTCGCGCCAAGGTTCAGGAGGCCATAGACGATCCGGTTCGCATCACTGACAAGGAAATGCGCGCCCATTTTGAACGGCTGACCGCAGAGGCCGAGACGCGTAAGGGCTAAGAAGCGTAGGAATCGTGACCAAGAAGCTTGTCTATAGCAGTCAAGCCAAAGCCGATCTTGAAGAAATATTTTTCTTCATCGCCGCCGATAATCCAACCCGCGCCGGTTCCTATGTCGCGGAGATCGAAGCCGCTTGTGAAAATCTCCGCAATACGCCGGTGATCGGGATAGCGAGGCCCGATATTCAACCAGATTTGCGTATCCTGACACTGCGGCGGCGCGTTGTTGTCGCCTATCGCATCTTGACGGAAACCGTCGAGGTCTTGCGCGTGTTCACGGGCGGGCGCGACGATGAAACCATCATGGGGAGCGACTAATCCATTCGGAGCGCCGCTTTCGGTGTATTTCGTGGTGCCGGATTTGATGATGCGGGAGCTTGGTGGTGCGGCGGGACAGGCGACATCGCCGGCGCAGGCCGCCGCGTTGCGGTCGAATGGCGCGAAGGGGGTGCCGTCCTCGCGAGGCGGCGCGGCGGTGAGGCCGGCGAACTGCTGTTTGTTGACCGCCCTCCTCATTTGCGAAGGATTCACGGGTACGCGGGTGACTGTAAATGGCGGTTTGACCAGTCCCCGCGCCCCCATTATTCTGTGCCCGCTTCAACCCGTCCTCTTCATCTATCCTTCAACTTCCCCCGTTTTCCATAATGCGGATTCTGAGGCTGAGGACCATTGGATTCAGTTTTTCACTGCCAAACTCAAAATAATTATTGCCTTATGCGCCTTCTCCCGCCGCGCCTGAGGTTCGTTGATATCGGCCTGTGCGGCTGGATGGAACAGAAAAGCAGCATAAGAGGGCATCCATGTTCAGCAACTCCATGATTGAAGCCAGCACCTCGCAGGTAGGGAACTTATTGCAATTCTTGGCCTGGGTCGCAGATCGACCTCGTACATATGCCGAGACAATGGATGCTTGGCGAACGTCCTGCCCCCGGCTGTCCGCTTGGGAAGATGCAACCACCGATGGCCTTGTCGATATGGAGCGCGAGAAGAGTGCGGCGCGGGGAGAAACCGTTGTTGTGCTTACGAAAAAAGGTGCCGCATTGCTCAAAGCAGCGCAGGAAGCGCCAACGTTAAAATACTAGCCAAAGGAGCGCGCGATGAGCTGGTCTGCCAAGCAATATGTGACATTCGAAGATGAGCGCACGCGTCCGGTGCGCGATTTGCTAACGGCCGTGCCGGCCAACGACGCTCGTTCTGCCGTGGATATAGGGTGCGGGCCTGGCAACTCGACCGAAGTTCTCGCTGCGCGTTTTCCGGATGCCTCAGTGAGCGGGTTGGACAATTCGCCCGATATGATCGAAGCGGCGCGCAAGCGACTGCCACACGTTCATTTTGAGACTGTTGGCATCGAAGTATGGAACACTCCTGGCCTGTTCGATGTGATTTTGGCTAACGCTGTTCTTCATTGGGTGCCTGACCACGCCACCTTATTGCCGTCGCTCATAGCAAAACTCGCGTCAGGCGGCAGTCTCGCCGTTCAGATGCCGGACAATCTTGATGAACCGGCGCACCGGCTGATGCGGGAGGTGGCGCTAAGCGAGAAATGGGCAGCGAAACTTAGCAAAGCATTGGAGTCGCGCATATCTCTGGAAGGAGCAGACTGGTATTACGGATTGTTGAAGAAGCACTGCACGAGGGTCGATGTTTGGCGGACGATTTATCATCACCCGCTCGCTGGGGGTGCCTCCGCTGTTGTGGAATGGTTCAAGGGGAGTGCCTTGGGGCCGTTCCTCGCGCCACTAGATGACCAACAACGAGCAGAATACCTTGAAGAATTTCGAAAGGTCGTAGAGAGCGCCTACACGACATTGCCAGACGGGGCTGTACTGTTGCCTTTTCCCCGCTTCTTCATTGTTGCAACGCGCTAGTCAATGTCGCATAATTCGTGAATTCTGCTGCATGATTGATAGTATCGAAATGCCGTCCTCAGGCAGAACTGTTTCATGAACAGCAATCCTCCAATCATCCAGACCGCCAGGCTTATCCTTCGACCACCTATCCAAACCGACTTTGCTCACTGGGCTGCCTTCATGGCCGACGAAGAGGCTTCACGCTTCATCGGCGGCCCGCAGCCGACTTCGGTCGCCTGGCGCGGGATGGCGACGATGGCAGGAAGCTGGGCGCTCAAGGGTTTCGGCATGTTCTCGGTCATCGAGCGCGGTACAGGCCGCTGGATTGGACGTATCGGACCCTGGCAGCCGGAAGGATGGCCTGGTCCGGAAATCGGTTATGGGCTGATCCGAGATGCATGGGGTACAGGCTATGCGTTCGAGGGTGCCACCGCCGCAATCGACTGGGCCTTGGCGAATTTGGGATGGACCGAATTCATTCATATCATCAATTTGGAGAACGCTGCTTCGGTAGCACTGGCAACTAAGCTCGGCTCCACCAATCGTGGGCCGGGGCAAATGCCTCCGCCATGGGATAAGGAAATTATCAATATTTGGGGCCAAACGGCGAATGAATGGCGCAAAGGTCAAGCGAAAGTCGGATGACGTCTGATAAGACGATCTCGACTCTTGGCGTTGCTGATCGCGGTCTGGACGTTATGGAAACAACAATAATTTGAGACAAGTTTTCCATGACTCACCTCGCCGGCTTTTAAGTCGCGATGTTGGGGCTGACAAGTTTGCCGGTCGTGGTTGTTCTTGTGGCGAGCGGGTTCAAGATTGCCAGCGCGCCAGGGCGCCGCTGTCGGTACATTTCGTGTTGCCGGCTTTCATGAATCGCCAAGTCTCCCTGCCTGTCACCAGCACCATAAAAATCAAAAGTTTTTTGGTTCGCGGCCGGCCAGGCTTTCTTTCAAGAAAAAACCTCTTTCCTTGCCCTAACCCGCTGCAGCGCGGTCTTCGGCGCCGATGCCCAACTGTTTTAGTTTGCGGTGCAGGGCGCTGCGTTCCATGCCGACGAAATTGGCGGTGCGGCTGATGTTGCCGCCGAAGCGGAGGAGTTGGGCTTGGAGGTATTGGGTTTCGAACACGTCGCGGGCTTCGCGCAAGGGGAGCGCCATGATGTCGGCCAGCGGGTCGATGGCGAGGGCGCGGGGGGCGTGGGCGCTGATTTCGACCGGCAGGTGCTCGGCGCGGAACGGCTCCGAGGTGTCGCCGGGATGCATGATCATCAGCCAGTCCATGACGTTGCGGAGCTGGCGCACATTGCCGGGCCAGTCATGCACTTGCAGGGCGGTGATCGCCTCGGAGGCGAGATGGCGGCGCGGCAGGCCGGAGGTTTCGGCGGCGCGTTGCAGGAACAAGGCGGCGAGCTGCGGGATGTCTTCGCGGCGCTCCTTGAGCGGCGGCACGCGCAAGGGCACCACGGCGAGGCGGTAATAGAAATCCTGGCGGAAGCGTCCGGCGGCGATGGCGGCTTGCAGGTCGCGCGCGGAGCTGGCGATCACCCGCACATCGACCTTGATGCGGGCGCTGCCGCCGAGCCGCTCGAAGCTTTGATCCTGCAGGACACGCACGATCTTGCCTTGGGTCTCCAAGGGCATGTCGGCAACCTCGTCGAGCAGCAGGGTGCCGCCATGGGCGCGCTCCAGCACACCGGCGCGGCGCGGCTGGGCTTGCTGATCGGCGCCGCCCTCGGTGCCGAAAAGTTCCGCCTCGAAACGCTCCGGCGCCAAGGTGGCGCAGTTCAGCACCACCAAGGGTCCATCGGCTCGACGCGAATGCTCGTGGATCATCCGCGAGACCACCTCCTTGCCGGTGCCGGCGGGGCCGGTGATCAGAATCCGCGAGCCGGTCGGCGCCACTTTATCGATCGCATGGCGCAGGCCGATGATGGCCGGGCTATCGCCGGTCAGGCGCGATTCAGCGCCGATGCGCAGGCGCAATTCGGCGTTCTCGGCGGCCAGCCTTGCCGCCTCCAACGCGCGCTGGATGATCAGCAGCAGGCGGTCGGATTGGAAGGGTTTTTCGATAAAATCATAGGCGCCGCGCTGGATCGCCGTCACCGCCATTTCGATCGTGCCATGGCCGGAGATCATCACCACCGGCATGCGCGGTTCCTCGGCCTGCACGACTTCCAGAATGCCGAGGCCATCCATCGCCGAGCCTTGCAGCCAGACATCGAGAATGACCAGCGAGGGCCGCCGTTCCCGGAACGCGGCAATCGCCGCCTCGGCGGTGCCCGCGCCGCGCGTCTCATAGCCCTCATCCTTGAGGATTGCCTCGATCAGCAGCCGGATATCCGGCTCATCATCGACGATCAGAATCTCAGCCATTCAACTCCTGTCCAGCCGGCAAGATCAGTGTCACGACCGCGCCCGGCCCTTCTGTGCGATCCGCCAGCTCTATCGAGCCGCCATGATCTTCCATGATTTTACGCACGATGGCGAGACCAAGCCCGGTGCCTTTCGGCTTATGCGTAACATAAGGCTCGGTCAGCCGGCCGCGATCCTGCGAAGGCAGGCCGGCGCCATTATCCGTCACCTGCACCCTCGCCCGTTTGACGCCGGCGATCACCTTGACGATAACCTGTCCAGTATATCCAGTGTCGCCTGCCGCAAGCCGCATGGCAACCGCATCGGCGGCGTTCTGCAGCAGGTTGGTCAAAGCCTGCCCGATCAGCCGCTGGTCGCATTGCACCCGCAACTCCGTTTCGGGGCATTCTACGCGCCAATCAATCTCCGGTCGCGCTGATTTTTGCAAGACCATCGCCTCGCGGGCGATGCGGCACAGGTTTTCCAGCTTGAAGATCGGCTGCGGCATCCGCGCGAAGGCGGAGAATTCATCGACCATGCGTCCGATATCGCCGACATGGCGGACGATGGTGTCGGCGCATTGCGTGAAGCTCTCGCGATCCGAGGTGATTTCCTTGCCGAAGCGCCGTTTCATCCGCTCGGCCGAGAGCTGGATCGGCGTCAGCGGGTTCTTGATTTCATGGGCGATGCGCCGCGCCACATCGGCCCAGGCGGCCTTGCGCTGGGCGGTCAGCAACTCGGTGATGTCATCGAAGGTGACAACAAAGCCGTGCGCCTGCTCGGCCTTGAAGTCGGCGCCGATCCGCACCAGAAAGACGCGCTTCGCGCTTGAGGGCCCATATTCCAGCTCGGCCATTGCCGGGCTTTCCGGATCGGCCTCGGCGGCGGCGAGCAAGGACGCGAATTGCGGCAGCAACTCCGCCAGCGGCGTCCCGATATGGCTCATCAGGTCGAGGCTGAGCAAATCCGAGGCCGCGCGGTTCGGCAGTTCGATGCGGAACCGGGCGTCGAGGCCGATCACCCCCGCCGAGACGCCTGCCAGCACGGTTTCGGTGAAGCGCCGCCGTTCGTCGAGCTGGCCGTAAGCGTCCATCAGCTCGCTGCGCTGCGCCGCGAGCTGGCCGGTCATGCGGTTGAACGCCCGCGACAAGCCGGCGATATCGTCGCCGGTTTCCGCCTCCGGCACGCGCACCAGCAGATCCCCTGCCCGCACCCGCTCCGCCGCCTGGATCAGATAGCTGATGGGGCGGGCGATCTGATTGGCCAAGACCAGCCCGATCAGCGCGGCCCCCGACAGCACCAACAAGGCGACGGTGGCGAAAATCAGCGCGAAAAAGATCTCGAATTGGCCGCGGTGATGTTCGAGCCGGTTATACTCCGTCAGCGCCTGCTGCGCCGCCTGGACATGCGCGAGGATGGTGGGGTCGATGGGGCGCTCGATCATCAGCATCAGCGGCGGCGTCTGCTGGAACTGCACCACCGCCCGCTCCATCATCGAATGCGGCGAGTTCAGCACGATGACGTCGCCCTTCTCGGCGGCGTCAATGGTTGAAGAGGGCGGCAAATCCACGCCGTTGCTGAACGGAAACCCGGCTTCATACAAAACCCGGTTGGTCAAGGCTTCGAAAATCACCGCCTGGGTTAGTCCATGCAGCGCCGTCTGCGCGTAAAGAAAATTATCGATGCCTTGCGGATTGCCGAAGTAGAGCGGGCCTTCTTGCGCGAGATCATTGGCGATGGCCAGCGCGTCAAGCCGGATGCTGTTCTTTTTCGCTTCGAGGTAACCTACGGCGATTTGCTGGCTTTCGGACAGGGTGGTGCGGACCCGCTGGTTGAACCAGGCCTGAATGCCTAGGGTGAAAAACACCGCGGCGAAAATCGCCACCAGAATCGCCGGCACGGCGGCGACGCCGCCGAACAGTAGAACAAGCTTGACATGCAGCCGCGCGCCCGCGGCGCCGCGCCGCGATTCCAGCACGACGCGTGTGACCCGCGCCACCAGAACGGTGATCAGCAGAAGCAAAATGGTGAAATCGCCGATGGCGAGGCCAACGGCGGAACCGGAATGCAACTGAAGCTTGATGGCTCCGGCCAGATAGGCAAAGCTGCCGATGCCAAGGGTCAGCGCCAAGGCGCCAAGGATCAACGTGGAAAGCCGTCCCGCCGCGATATCCAGCAGCTTCGCGGTTTTCGGCTTCTGGCCAAGTTTCTGGCCAGATTTTATCGGGCTGGGATCTGGTCCCTCCCCCGGCTGGCGTCCCGGACCTTGCTCCGGATCATAGCCAAATCGAAGATCATCCATCTTGGGATCAGCCCACCCGGCGCTGCACGCCGATGCCGTGCTCGCGGATTTTCTTGCGCAGCGTGTTGCGGTTGAGGCCGAGCATCGAGGCGGCACGGATTTGGTTGCCGCGGGTTTCCGCCAGCACCAGCCGGATCAAGGGTTGCTCGAAATCCGCCAGCGCGCGCTCGTATAAGATGCCGTCCTCACCGGATTCCCGCACCTCGGCCAGCAGGCGCGCGATATGGCGTTCGATCGCCTGCGGCAAATCCAGCACCCCGTCATGATGCGGCGCGGTATCGGTAGCCTCCGCCCGCTCCGCCAGTTCCGCCTCCACGATGTCGCCGGTGATCACCGATTGCGGCACCAGAGCCGCCAGGCGGCGCATCAGGTTTTCCAGCTCGCGCACATTGCCGGGCCAGCGATAGGCGCAGAGCCGGGCCAGCGCTGTTGGGTCGAGCGATTTCGCCGGCAAGCCTTCGGCCAGCGCGCGCGCCAAGAAATGCTGCGCCAGCAGCGGGATGTCGCCCTGCCGCTCGCGCAAGGGCGGCAGGCGGATCGGCACCACGTTCAAGCGGTAGAACAGATCCTCGCGGAACTGGCCCTGGCGGATATGCACGCGCAAATCCCGGTGCGTCGCCGCGACGATGCGGGTGTTGGCGCGGATCGGCTGCCGCCCGCCGACGGTGGTGAATTCTCCTTCTTGCAACACCCGCAACAGGCGGGTCTGCGCTTCGGGCGGCATGTCGCCGATTTCGTCGAGGAACAGCGTGCCGCCCGCCGCTTGCTCGAAGCGCCCGATCAGCCGGTTGGTGGCGCCGGTGAAGGCGCCGCGCTCATGGCCGAACAGCTCGCTCTCGATCAGCTCGCGCGGAATCGCCGCCATGTTGATGGCGACGAATGGTCCTGATTTGCGCCGCCCGTAATCATGCAAGGCGCGGGCGACCAATTCCTTGCCGGAGCCTGATTCGCCGGTGATCATCACCGTGAGGTCGGTGGTGGTGAGGCGGGCGATGATGCGGTAGATTTCCTGCATCACCGGTGTGCGGCCGATCAGCGGCAGATTATCGTCCGCCCCCGCCAGCGCGTTTTGACGCGGCTCCGCCTGGAGATGCGATTGCCGCAAGGCGCGATCCACCACCGCCAGCAATTCCGCCAGATCGAAGGGTTTGGGCAGATACTCGAACGCGCCGCGCTGGGTTGCCTGCACCGCCATTAAGATGGTCGATTGGGCGCTCATCACCACCACCGGCAGATCAGGGCGGATGCGGCGGATGCGCGGCACCAGGTCAAGCCCGTTCTCGTCCGGCATCAGCACATCGGTGATCACCAAATCGCCCTCGCCATCCTCGACCCAGCGCCATAACGTGGCGGCGGAGGAGGTGGTGCGCGCCTGATAGCCGGCGCGGCCCAAAGCCTGAGTCAGCACGGTGCGGATGGAGCGGTCATCATCGGCGATCAGCACGGTCGGCAAGGTGGTCATGAGGCGAGACTGAGCTGTCGGTGAGGTAAGGCCAGGGGCGCTGCCCCTGGACCCCGCCAAAGGCGGAGCCTTTGGAATCCATTAGTATGGCTTAGGGCAGGCGGGGGTAGCCTCGGCACGCCGAGGCTACCCCCGCCTGCCCTAAGCCAAGTAGCGGGTTCTAAGGGCATCGCCCTTAGTAGGGGGTTCGGGGGGCAAAGCCCCCTGATCTTACCTTCTCGACACCTCATTCCTGCACCTCGAACACCGGCAGGTTGATGCGGAATTCGGTGCGGCCGGGGCGGCTGGACACGTCGATCAGGCCGCCGTGATCGGCGACGATTTTGGCGACCAGCGCGAGACCGAGGCCGCTGCCGGTGGCCTTGGTGCTGATGAACGGCTCGAACAAATGCCGCCTGATGTCATCGGGGATGCCGGCGCCATTGTCGCGCACAGCGATGAAAAGCGGCAGATTGCGCTGGCCACGCGGGGCGCCGGCCAGCCGGACTCCGTGTTGGAAGCCGGTGCAGAGCTGAATTTCGCCATCCTGGCGTTCGGTTTCGGCGATGGCTTCGGCGGCGTTCTTGATCAGGTTGAGCAGCAGCTGGACCAGCAAATCCCGGTTGCCAAGCACTGGCGGCAGTGATGGATCATAGGTTTCCACGAAGCGGATGCGGGCGGCGAAGCCTGACTGCGCCAGCTTGCGCACATGCTCCAAGACGCGATGGATGTTGACGCCGGTGTAATCCGGCGGCTTGTCGCCGAACATTTCCATGCGCTCGACCAAGGCGCGGATGCGGTCCACCTCCTCGCAGATCAGCTCGGTCAGCTCGCAATCCTGCGGCGACGCGCCGGCTTCGAGCAGTTGTGCTGCACCCCGGATGCCGGAAAGCGGGTTTTTTACCTCATGGGCGAGAACCGCCGCCATGCCGGTGATGCTGCGCGCGGCGTTGCGGGCGGAAAGCTGCTGATCGAGCGCCCGCGCCGCTGAGAAATCGTGGATGGTCAGCACGACATGGCCGGCGGGTTCGGGAACGGGCGCCGCCTGCAAGGCGACGCAGCACCTGGGGAAACGCGGCCCTTCCAAGGTGAGATCATGCTCGGCGATGCTGACGCCCTGGCCGCGCACTCGTTCCAGCAGCATGAAAATTGGGCAGTCGCCGGCCAGGATGTCGAGCAGGCCGCGGCCGATCAAGAAGGAGGCGGAGGAGCCAAGAAACTCCTCCGCCGCGTAGTTCACGAAGGCGAAGCAGTCATGCGCGTCAAGCTCGATGACCGCGACCGGGAGAGCGGCCAGCAGCTGCGCCGGATTGAAAACAGGGCGCGCGGCGGCGGGCAGGAAGCGGCGCGAGGCGACGCGCAGGCGGTTCATGCGGCATCCCGCATCGGGGCATCCACCGACATCGCGCGGTCATAGAAATTCCGGATTAGCGACTCGGTTTCCCCGGCGTCATTCAGCCGGTTGACGGTGTTGCGGAACTCGGCGGCGCCGGGCAGGCCGCGCGCGTACCAGCTGATGTGTTTGCGGGCGATCCGCATTCCCGGCACTGCCCCGTAATGCTGGCGCATGGCGCGGTAATGCGCCAGCAGGATGTCGCGCTGGCGGGGCAGCGAGGGCGGCGGCAAATGATTGCCGGTTTGCAGATACTGCGTCACCTGCGCCAGAAACCAGGGGCGGCCATAGGCGCCGCGCCCGATCATGATGCCATCGGCGCCGGATTTCGCCAAAGCCGCCGCGGCATTGGCTTCGGTGGTGATGTCGCCGTTGGCGATCACCGGGATGCGCACCGCGTCCTTGACGCTGGCGATGAACGCCCAATCGGCTTCGCCTTCGTAGAATTGCTGGCGGGTGCGGCCATGCACCGTGACCATGGTGATGCCGGAATCTTCGGCGATGCGGGCGAGGCGTGGCGCGTTCAGGCTTTGGCGATCCCAGCCCATGCGCATTTTCAGCGTCACCGGCACGCTGGCGGCTTGCACCGTGGCTTCGAGGATTTTCGCGGCCTGAAGCTCGTCGCGCATCAGCGCTGAACCGGCCATCTGGCCGACCGCGACCTTTTTCACCGGGCAGCCGAAATTGATGTCGATGAGATCCGCGCCATGGCCTATCGCTATCCGCGCCGCCTCCGCCATCGCCGCCGGATCGCAGCCGGCGAGCTGCACGGAAGAGGGGCCGCCGCCGGCGCTGACCTCGGCCATCTGCAAGGTCTTGGAATTCTCTCGCACCATCGCCCAGGAGGCGATCATCTCGGAGACCACCAGCCCGGCGCCGAGCGACTTCACCAAAGCGCGGAACGGCAGGTCGGTGACGCCGGACATCGGCGCCAGGATGACCGGACAATCCAGCGTGACCGCCCGCGCGCCCGATCCAAGCGTGATTGGCTGCAACTTTGATCCGATGCCCTGGTTACTGCCCATGGTTTAAGCAGATACAAGGGAGATGCTTGACGCGCAATCATCATGCCGCCAAAGCCGCCTCATGAAGGATGGAAAACCGATCATCGCGGCGATTTTGGTGGCCGGCGGCAGCGGCGCGCGCTTTGGCGCGGCCTCGCCGAAACAATACGCCAAGCTGGCCGGGCAAGCGGTGGTCCGCCATGCCGCGGTGGCGCTGCTTCCCGGCATCGATCGTTTGCAGCCGGTCGGCGACCCGTTGCTGCTTGCCGGAGCCTTGGCCGGGTTGCCGCATCTGCCGCCGGTGCCAGGCGGCGCTGAACGGCAGGATAGCGTGCGCGCGGGGCTGGAGGCGCTGACGCCATTTATTCCGGATTATGTGCTGATCCATGACGCGGCGCGCCCCATCATCCCGCCGGGAACGATCGAAGCGGTGCTGGCGGCGCTGCGCGATCACGCCGGGGCGATCCCGGCTTTGCCGGTTTCCGATACGCTGAAGCGCGGCGCGGCTGGAATTAGCAAAGGCAATGTCCCGCGTGATGGGCTGTTCCGCGCCCAAACGCCGCAAGGCTTTCACTACGCGCTATTGCTTGATCTGCACCGCGCCGCGTCGGGCCCCGCGGCGACCGACGATGCCTGCCTGCTTGAACAGGCAGGCCATGCGGTGGCGCTGGTCGCCGGTTCCGAACATAATATCAAACTAACCTACGCGGAGGATTTGGTGCGCCTGGAACAGAGTATCGGCGGCGGCCTGATGCCGCGCATCGGCACTGGGTTTGACGTGCACCGCCTGGAAGCGGGCCGTAAGCTGATCCTGTGCGGCATCGAAGTGCCTTATGCGCTTGGCCTTGCCGGACATTCCGACGCCGATGTCGGCATTCATGCGCTTTGCGACGCCATTTATGGCGCGCTGGCAGAGGGCGATATCGGGCGGCACTTCCCGCCCTCCGAGGCGACATGGAAAGACGCCGATTCGGCGCGGTTTCTGCGCCATGCGGCGGGGCTGGTCGCGGCGCGCGGCGGCATGATCGGGAATGCTGACATCACCCTGATGTGCGAACAGCCGAAGATCACTCCTCATGCGGCGGCCATGCGCGCGCGACTCGCTGCATTAATGAACATCCCGATCGACCGGGTCTCGGTCAAGGCCACCACCACCGAACGCCTCGGCTTTACCGGGCGCGGCGAAGGCATCGCCGCGCAAGCGGCGGCGACCGTGCTGTTGCCTTTCATGGAGGTTGCGACGGATGGTCCGTTGCGCGAATGAGGCGCATCCGCCAGTTTCCGCGATTAAACCATGGCAATCTTGTTGATGAGACCTCGTCACTATTGCTAAGGCGGCGCATGGCGTTCAGTTTTATAAGCAACCGGCAGGCCGGGCATGGCTGAGGCGGAGACCGCGCGGCTTCGCCGCCGACTTGCCGCGCTGGAGGCGGAAACCGAAGTTTTGCGCGCCGCGCGTCAGCGTGACCGGGCGATTATTGAAAGCGCCGTGGATTTTGCCATCATCGCGACGGATCGCGATGGCCGAGTCACCGAATGGAACAAGGGCGCCGCGCGCATCCTCGGCTGGACAGCCAAGGACATGCAAGGCGAACCCGTGGATCGCATCTTCACGCCGGAAGATCGCGCCAATCATCGTCCGCTTACCGAAACGTCCAAGACCTTGTCGGATGGAAGGGCGAGCGACGAGCGCTGGCATCTGAGGAGGGACGGCGCGCGGTTTCGCGCCAGCGGCGAGATGTTGCCGCTGCATGGCGAAGACGGCGCTCATCTTGGCTTTCTCAAGATCATTCGCGACATTACCGAAAGCCTTCACGCGCGGGAGAGGCTCGATCTGAGCGAAGCGTCGCTGCGCCTCGCCAACGAGGCGGCTGAAATCGGCACCTGGGACTTGGACCTGAAAACCGATATCCTGACCTGGTCCGACCGCACCAAGGCAATGTTCGGCATCTCTCCTAACGCGCCATGCAGCATGGACGATTTCTACGCCGGCCTGCATCCGGACGACCGGGACGCGACCAGCCAGGCTTTCGCCTCGGCGCTCGATCCCGCCCGGCGGGCCTCTTATGATGTCGAATATCGCACAATCGGCAAGGAAGACAACGCAATTCGCTGGATAGCCGCGAAAGGCCGGGGCGTTTTCGATGCTGAAGGAAGCTGCGTCAGGGCGATCGGCACGGCAATCGACATCACTGCCCGCAAGGCAGCGGCGCGGCGCCTGCTGAAGAGCGAGGCGGAGCTGCGCGCGCTGAATGTCGATTTCGAACGGCAGGTGATCGAGCGATCGCACGAGCGGGGCTTGACCTGGCGGGTCAGCCCTGACCTGTTGGGGGTGGCTAATCAAGACGGCTATTTTGAACGTTCGAATCCCGCCTGGAACCAAGTGCTCGGCTGGTCCGAAACGGAACTCGCCGAAACGCCGTTTTTCGACTTCATTCATCCCGATGATATCGAGCGCACAAAAGCTGCATTTCATAATCTTAAAAATAACGAACCAGTGCTCCGCTTCGAGAACCGCTACCGGCGCAAGAATGGCGGCTATCGCTGGCTTTCCTGGGTCGCCGTGCCGGAGGAGGGCAAAATCTACTCCAGCGCCCGTGACATCACGGCGGAAAAGGAACAAGCCGCGGAACTTGCCGCCCGAACCGCCGAGCGGGATCTTTTATGGCGAAATTCCCAGGATCTTTTGGTCATCATCGACACGAAAGGAACATTTCGCGCGGTCAGCCCAGCCGTTGTCAAGATTCTTGGCCGCGCGCCAGAGGAGATGATCGGGCGCTTGGTTTTCGACTTCATCCATCCGGATGATCTTCCTTCGACCGACGGCGCGCTCGCGCTCGCGACAAAAGAGGAGTTGCCGATCTACGAGAATCGCTATTTGCACAAGGATGGCAGCTACCGCTGGATATCGTGGGTCGCCGCGCCCGAAGGCGAACTGATCTACGCGACGGGCCGGCATATCACTGCCGAAAAGCAGCAGGCGGAAGCGCTAAAGCGCTCCGAAGCGCGGCTTCGAACAATCTTTCAAACCAGCTATCAATTGCAGGGATTGCTTGCCCTCGACGGCGCCGTGCTCGATGTCAATGACACGGCGCTTCAAGTTATTAAAGCCAAGCTTGAGGATGTCGTCGGCAAGCCGTTCTGGGAAACGCCGTGGTTCACCAATACCAAGGACATGCCGGAATTGGTGCGCAGGACTATTTCGGCGGTGGCGAACGGTGAAACCATGCATCAGGAAATATCGGTCAATGTGGCTATAGGGCTGCGCATTTTCGATTTCATGATACGCCCGGTCCGCGACGAGCACGGCACGGTGATCGCCATGGCGCCAGGCGCTATTGATATCACGGAGCGCCGCCAGGCAGAAGAACAACTGCGCCAGTCGCAAAAAATGGAAGCGGTGGGCCAGCTCACCGGCGGCATCGCGCATGATTTCAACAATCTGCTGACCGGCATCTCTGGCAGCCTGGAATTGCTGCAAGCCCGCGTGGCGCAAGGCCGGATCAAGGACCTTGATCGCTACGTCGCCGCTGCTTCCGGCGCCGCCAGCCGCGCCGCGGCGCTGACGCACCGGCTGCTCGCCTTTTCGCGCCGGCAGACGCTCGATCCGAAACCCACCAACATCAACCGGCTGGCCGCCGATATGGAAGAGCTGATCCAGCGCACCGTCGGGCCGGCCATCGCCATCGAGATGGTCCTGGCTTGCGGATTATGGCCAACCCTATGCGATCCGAATCAGCTCGAAAACGCCTTGCTTAACCTCTGCATCAACGCGCGGGACGCGATGCCTCATGGCGGGCGGCTGACGGTTGAAACCTGTAATCGCTGGCTTGATGACAGGGCATCGCGCGAGCGCGACCTACCGCCGGGGCAGTATGTGTCGCTCTGCGTCAGCGATAACGGCTCTGGCATGACGCCTGAGGTGACGGCCCGCGCCTTTGATCCTTTTTTCACCACCAAGCCGCTTGGCATGGGCACTGGGCTGGGCCTGTCGATGATTTACGGCTTCGCCCGGCAATCTGGCGGCCAGGTGCGGATCTATTCCGAAATCGATCAGGGAACCATGGTGTGCCTCTATTTGCCGCGCTATCGCGGCGCCATGGACGCCGAGGAATCGCGGCCGGAACTCGCCACGGCGCCGCGCGCCGAGCAAGGCCAGACCGTGCTCATTGTCGATGACGAGCCGACAGTGCGGCTGCTGGTGGCGGAGGTGCTGGAGGATTTGGGGTATACCGCCATCGAGGCGGCGGACGGCGCGGGCGCCCTCGGCGTGCTGCAATCGAATGCGCGGATCGATCTGCTGGTCACCGATGTCGGCCTGCCGGGCGGCATGAACGGGCGTCAGCTGGCTGACGCGGCGCGGCAGGCGCGGCCTCGCCTACGCGTGCTGTTCATCACCGGCTACGCCGAGAATGCGGTGATCGGCCACGGTCATCTTGATCCGGGAATGCACGTGCTGACCAAGCCTTTCGCCATGGAAGCTCTTGCCAGCCGCATCAAGGACCTTATCAGCGGCTTGTAGGGCGTGTAAGCAAAGCCATCGTTGTTAAACCCAGCAGGAGACGCCAATGATCAAGCTCAGCGCGCGCAATCAAATCAAGGGAAAGATTACCTTGGTGACCAAGGGCCAGACCACCGGACATGTTCATATCGATATCGGCAACGGCGTTACCATCCATTCCTCGATCACCAATGAAGCCATCGACGATCTCGGCCTCAAAGTTGGCGATGAAGCGATGGCGGTGATCAAGGCGTCCGATGTCATGGTCGCCAAGTAGCGCCGGTTTTCATGCTGCGGTAGCGCGTGAAGCGCGGCGCTTGTATAGGCGGGTCAGGTCAGCAAAGGAGCTATTGATGAGTGAGACCAGCCCGGCCAAAACCCGCGTCACCGCGATTCCTGGCGATGGCATCGGCGCGGAAGTGTTCGAGGCGACACGGCAAATCTTCGCGGCGGCGTCAGCTCCCATCGAATGGGAAATAGCGGAAGCCGGCGGGGCGGCGTTCCGCAAGGGCATCGCTTCCGGCACGCCGCGCGAGACGCTTGATTCCATCGCGCGCAACAAGCTGGCGCTGAAGGGCCCGCTGGAAACCCCGGTCGGCTATGGCGAGAAATCAGCGAACGTGACGTTGCGAAAGCATTTCGAGCTTTACGCCAATATCCGCCCGGTGCGCGAACTGCCCGGCATTAAAACTCCGTTCACCGGGCGCGGCATCGACATGGTGATCGTGCGGGAGAATGTGGAAGACGTGTATGCCGGCATCGAACACATGCAGACGCCGGATGTGGCGCAATGCCTGAAACTGATGACCCGTCCCGGCTGCGAGCGGATCATCCGCGCCGCCTTCGCCCTGGCTGTAGCGGAAGACCGGCGCAAGGTGACCTGCGCCACCAAGGCGAACATCATGAAGCTCACCGAGGGCATGATGAAGCGGGTGTTCGAGGTTGTCGGCCCTGAATACGAAGGCATCGCGCGCGACCATATCATCATCGATAACTGCGCCCACCAGCTGGTGATCGCGCCGGAACAGTTCGACGTCATCGTCACCTCCAACATGAATGGCGACATCATCTCCGATCTCGCCGCCGGGCTGGTTGGCGGCCTCGGCATCGCGCCATCGGCCAATCTTGGCGATCACGCGGCGATTTTCGAGGCGGTGCACGGCTCGGCGCCGCAAATCGCAGGCAAGGGCCTGGCTAACCCGACCGCCCTGCTCTCCGCCGGGCTGATGATGCTGCGGCATATCGGCGCTTTCAAGGTGGCGGCGACCATCGAGCAGGCGCTGTTTATCACCCTGGCGGAAGGCGAGAATCTCACTGGCGATCTGTCGCCGCGCGGTCATGGCGTGGGCACGGAAAAATTTGTCGGACAGCTTATTGAGAATTTGGGTCGCGCCAGCAACTTGCCGTCGCGCGCCTATCGCCCGCTCACCCTCACCGCCTGGCCGGATCTCACCGCTCATACCGAGCCTGGCACGCGTGAGTTGCTCGGTGTCGATATTTTCATCGAAAGCGATCTTTCGGCGGCCGATCTCGGCAATTCGCTCAAGGCGCTTTCACAAAGCAGCGCGCTGCGGCTGGACAGCATCTCGAATCGCGGGGTTCAGGTCTGGCCCTCGACCGGCGGGCAAACCTTTCTCGTCGATCATTTCGATTGCCGGTTCATGCTGAACGAACCCGCCGCGGGCAATGGGCCGCAAGGCATTTCCGATTTGGTCAAGCAGATCGGCGCGAAGCATTCCTGGATGCATGTCGAGAAGTTGCAGCGATTTGACGGCAAGGACGCGTTCGAACGTCCGCAAGGTGAAGGTTAGATCGTGTTTTACCTTAAGTTACTATTGATTCATTTCAAAGACAGAGACAACTTGTATTGTTTGCCTGTGGTTTGTGCTTAAACAGGCAGCACAGGCGGAATGCATCGAATGGAATTGTTCAGCGTTACGCTTGCGACGGCCCTATGAGGCTTCATGGGGAATCACACGGAAACAAAGGGAAATCAACATGGCACAGACCAGCCACAAGACCGCTGCGAAACATCACGAGGATGCTGCCAAGGCGCATCACACTGCGGCGGAACATCATGCAAAAGGCGACCATAACGCCGCGCATGAGCACTCCACCAAAGCCCATAGCCATTCGGACATGGCGCATAAGCATTCGACCGAAGCTCATCAAAAATCGTCCAGCGCGAAAAAGAGCTGAGTTTCGCTAAGAAGATTTTTTTAAGTGCTAGATCAGGCGGCCTGGTGTTCAGGCCGCCTGATTTTTTACATGGTTAACAACTCGTTGCGAAACGTTTTAACAAATCGTTCTTCTTAAGATAGGTTGCATATTACTTTACTTTTGAAATTTTCTGCATGATTTCAAGTAATCAGTTAAGTTCTTTTCAAATTTTCATAGATTACATGAAATTTATTATTTTATTTACTCGTGCCGGCAAACGGAATTTTCTAAATTACTTGTTTTATTAACCAAGAATACATAATGGGCTTTTAAAGCGAAATCTCCCTCAACTGGAGATTGCGCGATGTCCTCATCTTTGTCGTCCACCACGTCTCCTCTTATTCCGCAGGCGGCCTCTCCTGGCCAGCTGGTTGGTTTGGTGTTGCAGAACACAAGCGGGGTTTCGACGGCGGCGAGCGAGGTTTCGTTTGGCCAGGTTTTCAAGGCGGGGGCGGTATCGCCGGGGGCGCAGCTTTACGCGACGGTGACCGGGGCGGATGGCGGCGTCAGCGAGGTTGCGGTGCAGATGGACGCCAAGACCTTCAACGCCGATGGCTCGGTGGCAACCTCGGTGCTGAGCTTTCTGGCGCCCGCCATCGCGGCTAACAGCAGTTCCGGCGTGATGCTTTCGGTGGGGCCTGCCTTGGCGAACGCGGCGCCGCTTGATCTGGCGTCAGCGCTCAAGAATTACAGCCTGACGGTTGATCTTGCGGTGCAGACGGGCACCGCCGCGGCGCCGGCCACCACCAACGTCCACATCGACGCGGTGGCGGCCATGCAGGCGGCCTTGGCCAACGGCACGGCGAGCTTCTGGCAGTCCGGCCCGAACGCCAGCCAGGCGCGGGTGATCGTGCCGGTCACCGGCTCGATGCAAATGGTGTTCGACATCACCGCCAACGCCAACGGCACCTTTGCCACCGACGTGCAGTTCGACAATGACGAAGCCTGGGTGCAGAACTCCAGCGGCAAGCTGGTCACCGGCACCGCCGCCACCGATCAGGGCGGCACCGTCACCTATAACGAGACGATCACCCAGAACGGCAGCGTCGTCTCGCAGCAGAGCAACGTCACCCAGTACCAGTACCAAAACTGGCACAAGGTGGTGACCACCCAGCCCAGCCTGGCGCAGATCAACATCCAGCACGACGTCGCCTATCTGGAAGCCACCGGCGCGGTGCAGAATTACGACCTCACCACCGGCATCCCGGCGGGCGACATCGCGGGCTATGTGCAGACCATGGCCTCGGCGCCGAACTCCGCCACCACCAGCGCGCTTGGCTCCGGCTATGGCCAGCCGCTGGCCGCCAATGGCGTCGATCCCGGCATGAACGGCACCGGCTCGCGGCCCGATATCGGCCCCACCACCAACGTCAACTCCGACTGGCTGATGACGCAGAACGCCACCGTCGCGCAATACGCGCTGGGCGAGGCCGACGCCGCCGGCGCGGTGCCGTGGAACATGCAGAATGGCACCACCGGCCTGCCGCTCACCACCCTGACCGATGTCAATCTCTGGACCGATCCCAGGGGCGGCCCTTATAGCGGCTCTTCGGGCCTGGTGCAGAACCCCAATAACGGCAATAACTGGGAAGTCGACACCTCGCACCAGCCGGATCTGTCCTACGATCCCTATATCCTGACCGGCAGCCGCTATAACTTCGATGAATTGCAGCAGCAGGCGGCCTATTCCGTCACCTCGCAATGGCCGGCCTGGCAGCAGCGCAGCCGCAACGCGGTGAGCGACTTGATCGTCAACGGCAACCAGGTGCGCGGCGCCGCCTGGGAGCTGCGCCAGGTCGACGAGGCCGCCGCCACCGCGCTGCCCGGCTCGGCGATGCAAAGCTACTTCACCGGCGTCGAGAACGACAACTTCGCCTGGCTGGTCAGCCAGGAAGCCGGCTGGACGGCGCAGCAAGGCCAGGCCTATGGCTGGCTGCCCGGCGTCTATGGCAATAACGGCAATTACGGGCCGTGGGAGCAGGACTTCCTCTCCATCGTGGTGGCGCAGGCCGCCGAACAGGGCAACGCGCTTGCCAAGCAGTTCATGGCCTGGGAGGACAACTTCATCGTCGGCCGCTTCCTGCAGGCGCAGAACGGCTTCCTGCCGGCTGATGGCATCGCCTACACGCTGCAATTCTACGACCCCAAAACCGGGCTTGATTATCAAACCTGGGCGCAGATCGAGCAGGTCACCGCCTCCTACGGCCTGTCCAACGGGCCCAACCCCAACGCCACCGGCTGGGCGCATAGCCAGGGCTATTACGGCCAGCTAGCGCTCGCCTCGCTGGCCGGGGTGATCACCGTGTTCGGCTCCGATACCGCGCAAGGCCACCAGGCGATCCAGGCCTATGGCTGGCTGCTCGCAAGCGGCGCGCCGTTCATCAACATGCCAACCAGCGGCCAATACAGCATCGTCCCCCGCCTCGCCGACGGCAACCTGCTCACCCGCAACGACCTGCTGATCGGCACTGACGCCGCCGGCACCACCAACACGCTCAGCCTGGCCACCCAAACCCCCGACCAGCTAATCACCGCCGGCGCCGGCAACGACACGCTGAAAGGCGGCACAGGCATCAACATCCTGTTCGGCGGCTCAGGCAACGATCAACTGATCGGCGGCCCCGGCAACGACCTCCTCTACGGCGGCTCAGGCGCCACAACCCTCTACGCCGCCGCCGGAACCAACTACCTGCAAGCCGGAACCGGACCCGATACCTTCATCCTCAACCCAAACGACCAAGCAACCGATGCCATCCAAGGATTTAAAATCGGCGCCGATCAGCTCGCAATCGTCGGTGGAAATGCCTCGATCTATGCCTCTCTTATTGCTGGCGCGACCAGCGACGCTTCGGGCAATGCTGTCCTCACCCTCGCGCCCGGCCATGTCGTAACCCTTGATGGAATATCCATAGGCAGCTTAACAGCGTCGATGTTCGAGGTCGGCGTAATCCCGGTCGCGCCGGTGACGTCGCCTGCCGTGCCCCCGTCAACCAGCCCGGGAACCATAGCGGGGGGGTCTAACAATAATGGCGGCTCTTCCAGCGCTGGACCGTCCAGCGTCGATACGGTGAGCAACGCGCCACCGCCACCGACATCTTTTGTGAGTTTCGCTAACGCCGCTCTCGGAGCAAATGCCGTCACGATTGACGGCGTCGGGCTGTCGTTTTCCGGCGACGGAAAACTTGTTCAAGGCAACCTGTTCGGCAAATATGCAGCGCCGTTCATCTCAAATGACAACGGGGCTTTGTTTGGCGCTTCCGCCAACGCGCAGGATACGCAGCCCTATCTTTCCACCGGCTTCGGCAGCGTCACCATGGCATTGCCTGGCGAGGAACAATATTTCGGCCTGCTCTGGGGTTCGGTGGATAAATTTAACGCCCTGTCATTCTATAACGGCGGAACGCTTGTCGGCACGCTGAGCGGCAGCGACATCATGACTAATCCAAATGGCAATGAAAGCGTCAGCGGCTCCGTCTACATCAATATCAATTCCGCGACGCCTTTCAATAAGGTGGTGGCCTCAAGCCCTTCGCCCTCCTTCGAGTTCTCCAATCTGTCGTTCAACCAAAGCCAGCAGGTTCTGGCTCAGCCTAAGCAAAACGCGGCGCAGTCTCTAAGCTTTGACAGCTCGGCCAACAGCCCGGCTAATCCGGTGGTTTATGTTCAGGTCGGACAGTTAGCGACCGGAAACGCCGCCGCTTCGCTCGATGGCGTCGGGTTTTCCTTTTCTGGCGCCGGAGCGGTGGTGAGTGGCAACCTCACAGACAAATACGCGGCGCCTTTTGTCTCCAATGATAACGGGGCGTTGTTCGGCGTTGCTGCCAATGAGCAGGACACGCAATCCTATCTCTCGACGGGAAATGGCAGCGTCACCATGACGCTTCCTTCCGAGGCGCATTATTTCGGCCTGCTCTGGGGGTCGGTCGACACCACGAACAGCCTGTCGCTCTACAATGGCAACACGCTGGTCGAGACCGTGTCGGGAAGCCAAATCTCCGCCACTCCCAACGGCAGTCTTGGCGCTAATGGCTCGGAATATGTCAACATCAACTCGGCGGCCGCCTTCGACAAGGTCGTCGCGTCAAACACCCAGCCTTCGTTCGAATTCTCTAACATCGCTTTCGCCGCGAGCGAACAAGCGACCACAGGGATCTCAGTCGTGGCGCCGCCGGCTGGCAATCCCAAACCGGTTACTCCAGTGGTGATGACCGCGCCAACGATTGGCTCCGGCCCCGACACCCTTAATCTGGGGATTTCGCAGGATTATTATCAGGGTTCGGCGCAATTCACCATCGACGTGAACGGCCAGCAGATCGGCGGCATCCAGACGGTTGATCCCTCGGTGCTGAATGGCGCCGCTGGGATCGAGAATTATATTGTGCAAGGAAGCTTCGGCGCCGGCCCCTCGGCGGTCAGTGTTAGTTTCATCAATGACGCTTATGGCGGTTCGCCATCGCTTGACCGGAACCTTTACGTAAAATCCATCAGCCTTGACGGTTCGGCGCCATCAAACGAAGCCGCCGCGCTGATGCAGAGCGCCATAGCGACCTTCCTGATCCCGGGAATAGCGCCGCCTGTCGCCTTGGCGGGTCCTTCAATCGGTTCCGGCCCGGACACGCTCACGCTTGGAATCTCGCAGGATTATTATCAGGGTTCCGCGCAATTCACCGTCGACGTGAATGGCCAGCAGATCGGCGGCGTGCAGGCGGTCGATCCTTCGGTTCTCAACTGGGCCGGCGGAATCGAGACGTACACGCTGCAGGGCGATTTCTCGTCAGCCAGCGGCGCCGATACGGTGAGCGTCAATTTCCTCAACGACGCCTATGGCGGCTCGCCGTCGCTTGACCGAAATCTGTATGTCACCTCCGTAAGCCTGGATGGGTCAACCCCTTCGACCCAAACCGCCGCGCTAATGCAAGCCGGCACGGCCAATTTCAATGTGGCCGCGCCCGCGCCGGTTGCGAATATCCTGACGGTCGGCGCGAATGGCGAGTACCAGACGCTGGCCGCCGCCACCGCCGCCGCGGTGTCGGGCGACACCATCGAGGTTCAGGCCGGCACCTATACCAACGACTTCGCCACGGTGAGTGGCGGTACGGGCGCCGGCATCACGATTGAAGCCGTCGGCGGACAGGTCAACGAGGTTGCGACCGTAGCGCCGCCCAATGAAAAAGCCTTATTGGACGAGTCAGGCAATGTCACCGTCAATGGATTTGCTTTCTCGGGTGTCGCGATTTCAGCCGATGCAGGCGGCAATGGCGCCGGCATCCGCTACGAGGGCGGCAACCTGACCCTCAACAATGATGATTTTCACAACAACCAGGATGGCGTGCTCGGCAATGCCGACCCCAACGGCACCATCACCGCCAACAATTCCGAGTTCGCGGATAACGGCTCGGGCTCCGGCTATACCCACAACATCTATATCGGCGACATCCAACAGGCGACGATCAACAACAGCCTGTTCACCGGCGCCAATGCCGGGCACGAAATCAAGAGCCGCGCGCAGAACACCACCATCACCAACAGCCGCATCATCGACGGTCCCGGCGGCACCGCCAGCTACTCCATCGACACCCCGAATGGCGGCAATGTGACAATCCAGAACAACGTCATCGAGAAAGCCAGCACCGCCGGCAATCCGGTGATGATCACCAGCGGCGAGGAAGGCGCCTATGGCAATTCAAGCCTCACCGTCTCCGGCAATATTTTCATCAACGATTACGGCGCATCCGCCGTGGCGGTGCGCAATGACGCGGCAAGCACGGCCAGCGTCACCGGCAATCAGTTTTACGGCATGACGGCGAGCCAGCTCACCCAGGGCAACGCCACTGTCAGCGGCGCCACCATGCTGAGCAGCGCGCCAGCGCTCGATCTAAGCGCGCCGTTCAGCAGCAGCCAGCTCAGCGTCGCCGATGTCACCAGCCAGTCCAGCGTGATCGCCGGAGCGCTGGCCGCGACCAGCGCATCAAGCACAAGCACGGCGTCACTGCCCGGCGGCGTGATGTTTGCAACGCAGCAGACATCAGCGATGGTGAGCATGCTTCATGCGGCTTAACCTAGAAGGATCGGTTGTTTCGCGAGGATAACCGATCCTTCATGATGATTGGCCTGTAAAGCCTGATAAAGCGGCCTCTTGAATCCTATATTCGGGAGACCGCTTTGCCCCATTCCATAGCGCTTGACGCCAGCCGCGCTGATAATGCGGCTGCCAGAAAAGCGCCAAAGCGGTTCAATGCCGTTAATTTTTTCCTGGCCGACGTGGCGGGCGGCCTGGGTCCATTCCTGCCGACCTGGTTCGCCGAGGCGCTGCATTGGCATCCTGAGCAGATCGGCCTGGTGATGACGCTGGGCGGCGTGTTCGGCCTGGCGCTCAACACGCCCGGCGGCGCCATGGTGGACCGCTTCGGCAAGCCGAAATGGTTCATCGGCGGCGGCTCTGCCTGTATCCTGCTCGGCGTGCTGACCATGGCGCTCGGGCACACCCTGCCCTTCGTGATTGCCGGCGAGATTGTGCAGGCAATCGGCGCCGCCGTGGTGGGCCCGGCGCTGGCGGCGGCGAGTGTCGGCTATGTCGGCAAGGAATGCTTTCCCTTGCAGCAAGGCCGCAACCAGGCCTGGAGCAATGCCGGCAATGTTTCCGCCGCCCTGCTGGTGTTTTTCGGCACCGCTACCTTCGGCGTCAACACGCCGCTATTCACGCTGGGGCTAATGGCGGCATTTACGCTGATCGCGCTGATTTCGCTGCAACGCCCCTCCCGGCAGACAAAGCGGGCCGGGCTGGCCGAAGGCGGCAAGCCGATCAGCCTCCGCGAATTCATCAGGCAGAAGCCGGTGTTTCTGTTCGCGCTGGCGCTGCTGTTCTTTAACCTCGGCAATGGCGCGATGCTGCCGCTGCTCGGCCTGCGCCTCGCGCATTTCGGCCATGGCAACGCAATACGCTGGATGTCCGCCTGCGTCATCGTCTCGCAGCTGGCGATGATCGGCGTCGCCCTCGCGGCGGGCCGGTTGGCGGAGCGGTTTGGCCGCGTGCCGCTGCTGATTTTCGCCTGCATCGTCTTGCCAGTCCGCGCGGTGATCGCGATGATCGGCGTGGCGCCGCTTTGGCTGATCCCGATCGAACTGCTCGATGCGCTGGGCGCCGGCACGCTCGGCGTCATCACCCCGCCGCTAACCGCCGACCTCACCTGGGGTTCAGGCCGCACCCAGACCACGCTCGGTTTCGTGATGACAATTCAGGGCATCGGCGCTGCCTTCTCCAATGCAGTCGGCGGCGTGTTGATTAATGCCATCGGCTGGAAGCTGGCTTTTCTTGGCCTCGGATTGCCGCCCTTGGTGGCGCTGGGGCTTGCGCTATGGCTGCGGCGGCTGGCGCCGAAATCCTGATTCGATCGGGAAATAATCCGGCGTCTCGTACCAATGCCCGGCATGATAGTTCAGAATCGCGACAGCCTTGGCCATGGTCGGCTTGTACAGCGGCGCGCCTCTTGCATAATAGGGGCCAGTCAACGCCATATAATCGCCGATGATTTGCGCGGTCAGCGCGCAAGGATTGCGAATGACTGCCACCGGCCCGAATTTACGCCCTGCTAGCGGACCCAGCAGCATCACGCTGCCCTCGCCGCAATCCGCCGCCGCATTATGCATCTCCGCCACGGCGAATGGCGGCGCGCCGCCGCCAAACGAAACCGTGCCCAGCAAGTTCAGGGTTTGGCTGGGGAAAAATCGCGGCGTGCCATGGCCTTGCGTGACCTTGGGGATCAGGCGGTGATCCGCCGTTGCATAAACCAAATGCCACGCAGCACCTGGCCATGCGGCATAAACCGATAGATAATACTGGAACAAGCCAGCCGTTCCGCGCGCCGCGCGGCTCGCGACGACCGTATAGGCGCCACCTTCCAGCAATGGCGCCGAAACCTGGTTGACCACCACTCCCGGCGGCGCGGGCGCAAGCCGCGGCACCGCCGCCATGAGGAGGAGCGCCGGCAGGACCAGCAGAACCCGCTTCACCTTGCGATCCATTGGCGCTTCGCCTCAATCCTGTCCCACATGACCTTCTCCAGATGCATGCCGGTGAAGCGGGCGATTTGCTGTATCCCCGTAGGCGATGTCACGTTGATCTCGGTGAGATAATCGCCGATCACGTCGATGCCGGTGAACAACAAGCCAAGCTCGCGCAATGTTGGGCCGATAGCCTCGCAAATTTCGCGGTCGCGCGCGGTGAGTTCGGTGGGCCGGGCAGAGCCGCCGGCATGCATGTTTGAGCGCGCATCGCCTTCGACGGGAACCCGGTTGATCGCGCCCATCGCCACGCCATCGATCAGGATGATCCGCTTGTCGCCGGCCCGCACCGCCGGCTCATAACGCTGGATCATCAAGGGCTCGCGAGAGGCGGAGAAGTTCATGTCGAGCAACGCGCCAAGATTTTCGTCATCCGGACGAAGGCGGAAAATTCCCGCCCCGCCATTGCCGAAGAGCGGCTTGACGATGATGTCGTGATGGCGCGCCCGGAAGTCGCGGATTGCCGCGGCGTCCCAGGCGATCATGGTCGGCGGCATTAATTCTGGAAACCGCATGACCAGCAACTTCTCCGGCGCGTTGCGCACCGAGGTGGGATCGTTCACCACCAGCGTGGCTGGGTGAATATGCTCCAGCATATGCGTGGCGGTGATATAGCCCATGTCGAAAGGCGGGTCCTGCCGCATCAGCACCACATCCATGCTGGCAAGATCGAGAACTTTTGGCGCGCCTAACGCGTAAAAATCATCCTTTTGCCGGCGCACCGAGACGGGCCGGGCGCGTGCCTGCAGCGCTGTTCCCTCAAGCCACATGTCGCGCACCTGGTAGTGCCATAGATGATGGCCGCGCGCCTCTGCCTCCAGCATCAAGGCGAAGGTCGAATCGCCGTCGATATCGATGCTGTGCATCGGGTCCATCTGGACCGCGACCTTTAAACCGCTCATTCTCTGCCCTGTGTCTTGGTGAGGCTTCCTCTATCAGGAGGATGCGCGGCTTTCCAGGCCGGCAGGAGGAGACGGGAACACTGTTTATTCGGTTGCGACGCCAGGGTTATCGTTCATCATTTCGATGCGTCCGGTGATCTGGCCGCCATCTTCCACTTGCAGCCGCTTGCAGCGCGCGATGCCCAGCACCCGCCCGGTGCTGCGCACGATCAGCGCGTGACGGGCGGTCAGCGTGCCGTCGATAGTGCCGGCGATTTCCGCCTCCTCGACCTCGACCTCACCCTTGAACACGCCGCCCTGCGCGATGGCAAGTTCTGTCGCGTGGATCATTGTCGCTTCCACGGTGCCCTCGACCACCAGGCGTTCGGCATCCTGCACGACACCCTGCACGCTGATGCCCCTGCCAACAACGAGCGTGCGCCGCTCGGCGGCTTCCATCGCGCGTGGCGTCGTGGGGCGAAACGCGCCGCCCGGCATCGGCGATGATGATCCCTGCGCCGAGGATTGAGCGCCTGGCGCCTGCGAGGAGGTGAAGGGGGAACGGGCCATTAAAGTCTCCTTGTCTTGCATATGCCTTGCATCCCGCGACGCTGGTGATTGATTGCCAAAGCCGGTCAGGCCTGTTGATTGGCTGGTCGAGGATTGCGCCAAGGGCGCTTGCGCCGGAAGCGATGATTTGAAGCCTGGATTGAAAGGCGGCACGCCAAGCTCGTCGTCACGCTGAAGCGAGCCGAAGGGCGGCCTGTCCGGCGCCTGCTGATCCTGTTCGGGTCTCACCTGGCCTATCTTGGCGTCTTGTGTCTGGGCGTCTTGGGATGGCCCAGTCTGATCCGTAGGATCGGTCGGGCCTTCGTCGCGGCGTAAAAACTTGATCACGAGACCTCCATGCGCCTATAGGCCATTTTCAACACCCGTTCATCACAGGCAGCGATTCATTACAAGCTTGCGCGGGGTAGCACGCGAAATGCCTGACAACCAATAGCTGTAGAAGCAATTTTCCGGTTTTCCCGCCCTCCGCCTTCCCTGCCGCCCTATCACGCCAAAGAGCGTTTAGGCCGATCGCGATTTGTCGCCCAGCATTTGTGGCCCAGCATTTGTGGCCTAGGCGGGACGATGCTACGCGCCGTTCATCTTGACCACGCTTGCAAGGGAATCCTGATGCCGCATGAGATACGCTACGACCTGATCGGCATCGGCAACGCCATTGTCGATGTGCTGGCGCAGGTGGATGACCGCTTCCTCGACAAGCAGGCGATGCGCAAAGGCTCAATGACGCTGATCGGCGATGCCGACGCCGCCAAGCTTTATGCGGCGTTGCCTCCTGGCCTTGAGGCGTCGGGCGGATCAGTCGCTAATACCTGCGTGGTGGCCGCCGGGCTGGGGGCTCGCGTGGCGTTTCTTGGCAAGGTGGCGGATGATGCGTTGGGGCGGGTGTTTCGCTGCGACATGCAGGCGATGGGCGTCTATTTCCCGACCTCTCCCGGCGCCGGTATTCCAACCGCGCGCTGCCTGGTTCTGGTGACGCCAGATGGCCAGCGCACCATGCATACCCATCTGGGCGTCGCCGGCGGGTTCACCGAAGCTGATCTGGACGAAGCCGCCATCGCCGCCTCGGCGATTCTGTACCTGGAAGGCTATCTGTTCGACCCGGAGCCGGCGCAGGCAGCCTTCCGCCGCGCCGCCGCTATTGCCCGCGAGAACGGCCGGCTGGTGGCGCTTTCGCTATCGGACGCGTTCTGCGTCGACCGGCATCGCGCCGGGTTTTTGCAGCTGATCCGCGAGAGGGTGGACATTGTTTTTGCCAATGAAGCGGAGATTTGCAGCCTGTTCGAACAAGATGAGTTCGAGGCCGCGGCGCGGCAAGCAGCCTCAGTCATGCCGCTCGCCGTGCTAACGCGGAGCGAGGCAGGCAGCGTGATCGTGCAAAGCGAGGCTGTCACGCCTATCAATGCGGCGCCGGCGCAAGTGGTCGACACCACCGGCGCGGGCGATGCCTACGCGGCGGGCTTTCTCACCGCTTATGCTCAAGGCAAGAAGCTGGCGGCATGCGGCGCGCTGGCCAGTCGCGCGGCTTCGCTTGCCATCGGCAGGATTGGCGCGCGGCCCGATGCCGCGGCGCTCAAAGCTCTGGTGACGTAATCCCCGACCTCGCCGCGCTGCGCACCAGTGCCAGGGTTCGGTACAGCGCATGGACGAACTTGCTGTAAGGCAGCAGCACGAACAGGGCGAGAATGATGCCGAGATGGACGGCGAGCAGCGCGCCCATGGCGGCGGTGGCGCGGCAGGCGAGGAGCAGAATTCCGCTGGCGGCAGCCAGCCAGAGCAAAGCGAGCAGCGCGAAATCCGCTCCTAGCAGGCGCTTCGCGGTAGGGGCCTGATCGCCGGTGATTTTCAGCCAGATCAGCCCGGAAGCGCCGATGAGCAGCCCGATGCCGCCCAGCGTGCCGACGATGACCGGCAGGCTGAAAAGCGGATACGGCGCCGGTCGGCTCAGAACATAGGCGTCGAACGCGGCGATGCAGGTGGCGGCGAAGCAGGCGAGAAATCCGTAGGCCATCGCGTGGTGGAGATACCGCCGCGTCATCGAGAAGGTTTCGTCGCGGTCGTTGCAGCCATGGCCGCCGCCGCCGAGGTTTTTCAGCGTCAGCGCGTCATGCAGCCCATGCAGAACATGCGGAACCCTGACCCGTTTCGCGGTTCCCGAGGCGCGCCAGAAGCTGATGCCGCCAATGCTCAGCGCCAGCAGCGAGAACAGCAAGCTCACTGCGGCCACGCCGGTCATCGCCGCCCAAGGGATCACCCGGTAGAAGGCATCAGGACCTTGCCAGTTATGAGCAAGCGTGCCGGGCGCGACCAGCCAGCCAGTCAGCAGCAGCACCAGCGATAGCGCGGCAGCGCTGACCAGCGCCACTACAGTGCCGTTGCGGGCAAACGCCCGCGCCATTGGGCGCGGCCAGGCATAATCCTCATAGGTCTCGTCGCGCAGCAGAGCGAAGGTCTTTGGCACATTGACGCCGAACGGATGCGGCGGCGCGTATTGGCAGGCATGGTAGCAGCCTTGGCAATTATGGCAGAGATTGGCGAGGTAGGAGAGATCGCCATCCGAGAAGGCGCGCTGCATTTCCATTGCCGGAAACACCGCGCAGAAGCCTTCGCAATAGCGGCAGGCGTTGCAGATCTCCATGACACGCCGGGCTTCATTAACAGTTTCAGTTTTTGGCATGGCGCGCCGCCTCCAGGCCTGCGATGCGTCCGAACACCGTGCCGATGGTCATGCCAAACCCCGCCAGGTAGCCTTTGCCAAGAATATTGCCCGCCATGATTTCACCGCTTGCCCATAGGTTGGCCGCCGGCTTGCCATCCTGCATCTGCACCTGAGCGCGCTCGTTCACCCGCACGCCGAGATAGGTGAAGGTAATGCCGGGCCGCAACGGGTAGCCGATAAAAGGCGGCGTATCGATGGTCCGCGCCCAATGGGTTTTTGGCGGGTCCAGCCCTTTGGTGCGGCAGCCATCCAGTTTCGTGCCATCGAAAATGCCGGGCTGGACCGCAGCGTTGAAGCGGGTCACTGTCGCCTGAAGCGCCTGCGGGTCAAGACCAAGCTGCGTCGCAAGGGCGCCGATGCTGTCGGCGCGGATGGCCGGAAATACCGAGGGCATGAACAGGTGCTCGGCCTTGGAGTCGATGATCGCGTAGGCGATCTGATCCGGGCGCTGCGCCACCAGCCTTCCCCAGATTGCATAGCGCTTCGGCCAGACATCCTCGCCCTCGTCATAAAAGCGCTGAGCGTCGCGATCGACCACAATGCTGAACGGCACACAGTCTAGCCTGGTCACGATGCCGCCATCGAATTTAGGCGCTCGCGCGTCGATGGCGACCGCATGGCACTGCGTCGGGTCGCCTACCGGCTGCACCCCCTGGCCGAGCAAATTTCGCAGCACCGTGCCTTGCGCATAGGGCGTGCCGCGAATAATGAAATTATCCGCCGCCGCGCCCCAATGCTCGCGCAGCCAGCCGATATTCGCCTGAAACCCGCCGCTCGCCACCACTACCGAGCGGGCGCTCAGGTTAAGCGGAAAGCCCCGGCTGACAGCGGTGATCCGCCGCACCATGCCGTCATCAAGCGCCAGACCCGTCACCTCGGTATCATAAAGAATTTTCACGCCGATACGCTCCACGGCGCTGAAATAGGCGTTCACCAGCGCCTTGCCGCCACCGAGAAAAAAGGCGTTGGTGCGGCCCAGGCTCAGCGTTCCGGTCAGCGAAGGCTGGAAATTGACGCCATGCGCCGTCATCCAGGCCGGCGCCGCGGCGGAGGCTTGGATGGTCATGCGGGCGAGAGGCTCATCGGTCTGGCCGCCGGTGACGCGCAGCAAGTCATCCCAGTATTCGGCCTCGCCATAGGCTTCGGTTAGCACGCCGGCGGGCGCGTCATGCATGGCGCGCAAATTACGCGTATGGCGGGAATTGCCGCCGCGAAATTCGCGCGGCGCATGTTCCAGCAGCACGACGCTGGCGCCAGCCTCGCGGGCGGCGATGGCGGCGCAGAGCGCGGCATTGCCGCCGCCGACCACCGCCACGTCGCAATCATGCGCCATTATAATAAAACCCGATCAACGCCAATGCATGAAATACTGCACGTCATAACCCAATATTTCAGCCTGCACCGCCAAATCCCGGTCATTGGTCAAAAGAGAAAAATCTAGCCCGTTCCTAGACAGAGCGCATAGCTGAAGAATAACCGCGTCGGTCAAGCCAAGTTCAAAAAATTGATCATGACGCGCACCGTTCAGGCTTGGCAACATGATTTCCGGAACAGCCTCAATGAACTCTTTCAGCTTCTCCTGAATTTTTAGTTTGGCCGGACTCTTGATCTGTCTTGATAGACTAGATAGTTCTGTCAGCACGTGCGGAAGCACGACGATATCGGAGTAAAGTGAAATGAGTTGCCCCAGAACGTCAAAATCATATTCGCTGTAAGAGGACAAATTCTTGTGCATGCTTATATAGCGTCGGTCAGCCGAACCCACGATCAGCAGGAGTAGCAGGTTTGCATCGATAAGAACAGTGTTCATGATTCAACTTCGACAGTCCTTGACCGGTTCTTCATCGACAACACGTGACCGTCTTCTGAAATAATAATAGTTTTATGTGTCCGCCGCAGCGATGACACAGCTCCTAAATTCTCCAGGACTTCCTGAGATCTCGTACGTGGCGTGCTCCACGGTCGCGAGAAGGCTAAAGTGACACTCCAACGACCACTCACTGGATCATATTCGGTTTCTTCAAGGCCAAGATTTGTTATCATCTCCCCCGCAAAGACTTCATTGACAAAATCCTTCGCTGTTTTAATCGCCTCTTGAACTTCCATGGTTTCTTCTCCGGCTCCGCACTGCGACTGCATTACTGTAGCCTTGTTAATTATAGCCTGTTGGCGTCCTGACAACACTACCTCGTTGTCGGGGGCCATCAATGCTCAAGCTTGGTGCCCTTGGTCTCGCCGGTATATAAAATCGCGATGATCGCCAAAACCGCGTAGACCATCACTAGCAGGCCGATATAGATAAAGGCGCGGTGTATCCCAACGGCGTGCAGGATTAGGCCCGCCAAAATCGGCACCACGCCGCCGCCATAGACCTGCGACATCTGGTAGCCGGCGCTGGCGCCGGAGGCGCGATAGCGGGTCGGAAAATTCTCTGTATAGAAAGCCGGAATTGCGCCGTAGCCGAAGCCGAACACGAAGCCAAAGCCAATGATCTCGGCAAGGGCGGCCAAAAAGAAATTATGCGTGTTGAGCAGATAGAAATACGGGATCGCGAAGACCAGGAACACTACGGCAGAGGTCAGCAGGATGGTCCGCCGGTTGATCCGGTCGGCCAGAAACGCCCCCAGGATCATGAACAGCAGCATGAAGAACGCGGCGATCAGGCCGATTGATTCCGCCTGGATCGCGCTGAAGCCGACGACCTTCATATAGCTGGTGCCGAACACGAAACAGAGAAAGAACGCGCCGCTGAACATCGCGTTCACCACCGAGGTCCGCAAAATCCGCCCCGGCATCTCGCGCCACACCCGGTTGGCGGGATAGTCCAGCACTTTCCTGTCGCTGCGCAAATGCTCGAACAGATAGCTGTCCTCGGTGCGCAGCCGGATGATCAGCCCGACAATGGCCACCACAAAGCCGAAAAAGAAGAATATCCGCCAGCCCCAGGCGACGAATTCTTGCTGCGTCATCAGCGATTTCACGAAAATTACCGAGCCGAAGCCGAGCAGCAGGCCGATGGGGATGGCGAAGCCGACCCAGGCGCCCCAGAACGCGCGATATTTGGAAGTCGCCGCCTGCTCGACCACCCAGGTCGAGGCGGTGCCGAATTCGGCGCCAAAGCTGATGCCTTGTGCAAGCCTGAAAATGATCAGCAGGATGGGCGCGACAATGCCGATGCTGTTATAGGTGGGCGTCAGCCCGATCAGCAGCGTGCTGACGCCCATCAGCACCAGGGCATAAACCAGCGCGTCCTTGCGGCCCCGCCGGTCGGCGATGTTGCCGAATATATAGGCCCCTACCGGACGAATAATGATGCCGATGCCGTATACCCCAATCGCCGCCGCGATGGCGGCAAGCCCCGGCAGCTTGAAGAAAATTCCGCCCCATATCGTCGCGGCGATCACCCCGGTCACCAGGAAGTCGTATTGCTCGATGACCGAGCCGACGATGCTGGCGACGGCGACGCGATAAATCTGCCTTGATGACGGCGCCACGCTTAAATTATTCGCCTCCACGGACATTTGAATTCCCTGCGTTCATGTTAATCTCCGGTATAGCAGGCTTTGCTTGTTGTCCTGAAACTATAAAGCGCAGGGCAGCAGGCATGTTTCAGGGGATTCCTGACGCAGCCGCCAGTAAGTCCTCTCTCGCCTTGGTTGCCAGCACATCGACCCGTTCGTTCATTACATCGCCGGCATGGCCGCGCACCCACAGCCATTCCACCTTGTGCCGTGCCGCGGCGGTCAGAATTCGTTGCCATAGATCATAATTCGCCACCGGATCGCCCGCCGCGTTGCGCCAGTTGCGGCGCACCCAGCCGGCATGCCAGCGGGTAATCCCGTTTTTCAGATATTCGCTATCGGTATAAAGCCGTATCGCGCAGGGCCTGGTCAGCGCCTCCAGCGCCGCCGCCGCCGCCGTCAGTTCCATGCGGTTATTCGTGGTGACGGGCTCAGCGCCAGTCAGCGCCTTTTCCGTTCCCTTGAACCGCAGCAGGGCTGCCCAACCGCCAGGACCCGGGTTCGGCTTGCAGCCGCCATCGGTCCAGATCTCGACCTGGTCTTCAGAGTCCATAAGAAGCCGGTCCGTTCGCCATCTGATGGAACCGCAGGCGCCGCCAATAGGCGAGCGGGTCTTTCTTTGTCACTATTGCATCCAGAGGCGTGTTCAGCCAGTCGTACAGCCTGGTCAGCAGGAAGCGGACCGCCGCGCCCTGACATAATACCGGCAGCGCCACGCGTTCGGCTTCGCTCAGCGCCCGCCGCGTCTCGTACCCACGCAACAGCGCCCGCGACTTGGTGACATTGAAGGCGTAATCCTGCTCGAAGCACCAGGCATTCAGGCATACCGCGATGTCATAGGCGTAGAGATCAGTGGCCGCAAAATAGAAATCGATCAGGCCGGAAATCTCGCCTTCCAGGAAAAACACGTTGTCAGGAAACAGATCCGCATGGATATGGCCTTTAGGCAAATCCACCGGCCAGTCGCCGATAATATGATCGAGCGCCGCACCGAGATCACTGGCCAGCCCCGCCTGCACCTCGTCAGCCCTCGCCGCGGCGCGGTCGAATAGCGGCCGCCAGCCTTGGGGTCCCAGCGCATTTTCGCGCACCGGCGTATAGCCCTCTCCGGCCTGGTGCAGCCGGGCCAAAGCTTCGCCCAAGGGCGCGCAATGCGCGGGAAGCACCCGCCGCGGCCAGACTCCGAGCAGAAAGGTGGTGATCGCGGCGATTCGCCCGCAAAGCGGGTTGAGGTTGGCCCCGTCGCGCGATCTGACCGGCAGCGGACAAGGCAGGCCGCGCGCCGCCAGATGCTCCATCAGCCCAAGAAACCAAGGCAATTCGGCGGGATCGACCCGCCTTTCATACAAAGTGAGGATGAAGTCGCCTTGCGTGGTCTTCAGCGCGAAGTTGCTGTTTTCCACGCCTTCGGCGATGCCGCGAAACGCCACCGCCCGGCCGATATCGTAGCCTGCCAGAAAATCTGTTAAGGCCTCGTCGGAGACTTCGGTATAGACCGCCATGGCGCCGCAAATGACCCAACGCGCCGATCATGGCAAGGGAGATGGCTGAGTGAAACGAAAGAGGATGACACGCATTGGCTGATCACCGCCGTAACGCCCCGCGCCGCGCCATGCGGTACGCGCCACTATTCGCCTTGGCTGCCCTTGCCGCCTGTGCCGATGAGCAAAAGCCAATTTTATACTGCCCAAAAGTCGCGGTGCTGTCGCAGGCTAGCCACGTCACGCGCTCGGCGAACGGCCAGAACGATCTCGGCGCGATGATTTTCGATGCGCGCGTCACCGGCGTCGCCGGCGCCTGCAAAACCATTGGCAAGCACCGCGCCATGCTCACTTTCCGTATCGGCTTTGCCGCGACCTCCGGCCCCGCCGCCACCGCATCGCAGGCGCAACTGACCTATTTCATCGCCCTGACCCAAGGCGACACCATCATTGACAAGAAGCTCTACCCGGTGAAGTTCGATTTTGCGAACGGCGCGACCCAGGCGGTGGCGACCACCACGCCGATCCGCATCGAATTGCCGAACGCCCCACGCAGCGCAGCGCAGCAAATCCTGGTCGGCTTCCAAATGTCACCGGCTGAGATGAAACAACAATAAATCGTCATGACGCGCGAGGTGATGCCGTTCCATCAAGGCAGCGACTATCTCGATTGCCTGTCATCGCTGCACCAGGCGCTGACGCCGTCCCGTTACCTCGAAATCGGCGTCTGGCAAGGCGAGTCGCTGGCCCGCGCGAAATGCCGGTCAATCGCCGTCGATCCCGCCTTTCAGCTCAGCTTCGACGCGCTGGAGGGCAAGCCGGAGTGCCACTTCTTCCAAACTACCAGTGACGCGTTTTTCGCGGAACATAATCCGCGCGCGATTTTCGGCGGCCCGGTCGATCTCGCCTTTCTCGACGGGCTGCACGAGTTCGATGCCCTGCTGCGCGATTTCGCCAATGCCGAGCGGTTCTGCGCGCGCGACAGCGTCATCGTACTGCATGATTGCCTGCCGGTCGATCCGTTGATCGCCAACCGGGCGCAGGACGAGCATCTGCGCGCCGAGGCGGTGGTGCCCGGGTGGTGGGCCGGCGATGTGTGGAAAACCTTTGTCATCCTCAAACAGGCGCGGCCCGAGCTTCGCATCATAGCGCTCGACGCCCCGCCAACCGGGCTGGTGCTGATCTCCAACCTCGATCCGGCCAGCGACGCGCTAATCCAGCAACACGACACATTGATCGCCGGGATGATGCCGGTCGATCTGGCGGATTATGGCACGCGCCGCCTATTCGAACTGGCGGAAATTCGCCCCACCACTTTGTTGGACAATGCGGCGGCGCTGCGGGCGGCGCTGAACCAATGACGTCACAAGGCGCGGCGGTGATCACCGGCGGCGCCAAGCGCATCGGCGCCGCGATTGCCCGGCATCTGGCGGCGCGCGGCCAACCGGTGGTGATCCACCACCACACTTCCAAGGCCGAAGCCGCCGCACTGGCCGCCGAGATTGAGGAGGCCGGTGGCCGCGCCTATCCCTTGCAAGCCGATCTGGCGCAGCCGGACCAGCTGGCGCGGCTGATCGAGGACGCGCGGGCATTGGCGGGCCCGCTCAGCCTGTTGGTCAACAACGCCTCGCGCTTCGTGTTCGACAAACCCGCCAGCGTCACCGCCGAGTCGATGCACGCCCATCTGGCACCCAATTTGATCGCCCCTACGCTGCTGGCCCGCGACTTCGCCAGCCAAGGCGGCAAGGGCCTTATCGTCAATATCCTGGATCAGAAACTGGCCAATCTGAACCCCGATTTTTTTTCCTACACGCTGTCAAAGGCAGCCCTCTCGGCGGCCACTGAAATGCTGGCCATGGCTTTCGCGCCGGACATCCGGGTCTGCGGCATCGCGCCAGGGCTGACAATGATCGCGCCCAAGCAGACGCCGGAAAAATTTGCCCGCGCCTGGCAATCCACGCCACTGCGCCAAGGCAGCGCCCCGGAAGATATCGCCCGCGCCGTGGCGTTCCTTGTCGACACGCCGTCAATCACCGGCGCCACGCTGATCATTGATGGCGGCGAGCATCTGATGCATCGCGCGCGCGATGTTTCGTTCAGCGCGAGCTGAAGCGATTAGTGGCCGCTGGTTGCGCTGGCCTCATTCAATGCTGTGATCGCCGCTGGCGGCAGTTTCAGCGAAACCGCCTTCATCAGATCCTCAAGCTGAGTCAGGTTGGTGGCGCTGGCAATCGGCGCGGTGACGCTGGGGCGCGCGATGAGCCAGGCGATCGCCACTTGCGCCGGTGTCGCGCTTTGCTGCGCCGCAACCTCGTCAAGCGCCGCTAGAATTTTGTGTCCGCGTTGATCGAGATATTTCTTCACGCCCTGGCCACGCGGACTGGCCGACAGATCCGTCTCCGAGCGATATTTTCCCGTAAGAAAACCTGCCGCGAGGGCGAAATAATTGATCACGCCCACGCCTTCCGCCAAGCAAAGCGGTTCGAGTTCTTCCTCAAATCCTGCCCGTTCGACCAGGTTATAATGCGGCTGCAGCGTCTCGTAACGCGGGACGCCCAGCCGCGCGCTGACCTCCAGCGCTTCCTTCAGGCGCGGCGCGGTGTAGTTGGAAGCGCCAATCGCCCTCACCTTGCCCTGGCTGATTAAGGTCGAAAATGCCTCAAGTGTTTCTTCCAAGGGTGTTTCGGCGTCATCGGCATGCGCCTGGTAGAGATCGATGTAATCGGTTTGCAGCCGCCTGAGCGAGTCCTCCGCCGCCTGCATGATGGTTGGCTTTGACAATTTCTTGCCATCGGCGCCTTTCGCCATGCCGACTTTCGTTGCCACCACCACCTGATCGCGGTTCGCGTGATCCTTCAGCCAATTGCCGATGACGGTTTCGGATTCGCCGCCTTTATGGCCGGGGACCCAAGCGGAATAAACATCGGCGGTATCGATGGCGTTGAAGCCATGCTCCAGTAGCGCGTCGAGCAGCTTGAATGAGGTCGCTTGATCGGCGGTCCAGCCAAAGACATTGCCGCCGAACATCAGCCTGGGGATTTCAATGCCTGAACGGCCTAAAGCGCGCATTTCCATGATTGGTCTTTCTCTGTTGCGTGCTTTAGCTGTGCCCTGTCACCGTGCCGGTCAAGGATGCATGTCGTCCCGCCTTGCCAACCCGGTACTTGGCACGAACCTCTACTCATGAGATGCCGTGCACGGAGCCCGCGCTAGACGGGACCTTATCGTGAAGTCCACAACCATGAGGACGCGGCCCATGATCCTGCATAAAAATCGTTTTTTTCAAAGTCCGGATTCTATCACCGCGCTGGACAGGATTTCGCGCGCTATCGACATGTCGCTGGGTAGCGCGTTGTTTGAGGTAGATGTCAATGGTTGAGGCCTTCATCTGCGATTTCGCGCGCACCCCGATCGGCCGCTATGCAGGCGCGCTGCGCGATGTCCGTGCCGATGACCTTGCCGCGCACCCGCTGCGGGCGCTGACGGCGCGCTATCCGAAGCTTGATTGGGCAGCGGTCGATGACGTCATTCTTGGCTGCGCCAATCAGGCCGGCGAGGATAACCGGAATGTGGCGCGGATGGCCCTGCTTCTCGCCGGCCTGCCGGTTTCGGTGCCGGGCGCTACCATCAACCGGCTCTGCGGTTCTGGGCTGGACGCGGTCGGCACGGCGGCGCGGGCCATCAGGTCGGGAGACGCGGAGCTGATACTCGCCGGCGGCGTTGAGAGCATGACACGCGCGCCTTTCGCCATGCCGAAATCCAGCGAGCCCTTTGCTCGGTCCAATGCGGTGTACGACACAACGATTGGCTGGCGCTTTATAAATCGGCTGATGAAAGAGCAATATGGCGTTGATTCGATGCCGGAAACTGGCGAAAATGTCGCCGAGGAATTTCAGGTTTCGCGCGCCGATCAGGACAGTTTTGCGTTGCGCAGCCAGCAGAAATGCGCGGCGGCGCAGGCGGCTGGGGTATTCGCCCGCGAAATCGCGCCCGTCACCATTTCAGGCCTCAAGGGCGATGTGGTCGTCGATACCGATGAGCATCCACGTCCCGACACCACGCTGGAAGCGCTGGCAAAGCTGAAAACGCCGTTCCGTAACCCCGGCACCGTCACCGCAGGCAATGCCTCCGGGGTCAATGACGGCGCGGCGGCGTTGATCCTGGCGAGCGAAAAAGCGGCGGCGCGGCACGGGTTGACACCGCGCGCGCGGGTGGTGGCGATGGCGACCGCCGGCGTGCCGCCGCGCATCATGGGCATCGGCCCCGCCCCGGCCACGCGTAAGCTGCTGGCGAAAACCGGGCTTTCCATGAGCGACATCGACGTGATCGAGCTGAACGAGGCCTTCGCCAGCCAGTCCCTCGCCGTCACCCGCCAGCTCGGCCTTGCCGATGACGATGCAAAGGTCAACCCGCATGGCGGCGCCATCGCGCTCGGCCATCCGCTCGGCTGTTCGGGCGCCAGGCTGGCGCTGACGGCGGTGAATGCGCTGGAGACATTGGGCGGCAAGCGGGCGGTGGTGACAATGTGCATCGGCGTTGGCCAAGGCATCGCGGCATTGATCGAAATGGTCTGAGAATGATCGACAAATTTGTTCCCGATGTTGAAACGGCGCTTGCTGGAATTATTGATGGCGATTCCATCATGATCGGCGGTTTCGGTGCGGTGGGGCAGCCTAATGCGCTGATTGACGGGCTGGTGGCGCTCGGCATTCGGGATTTAACGATCATCGCTAATAATGCCGGCGCGGCATTTGGCGGCCTGCCAAAACTGCTGGAAGCCGGCGCCGTGCGCAAGGTGATCTGCTCCTATCCGCGCAGCATGGACAGCTCGATTTTCGCCGATCTGTACCGCGCCGGTAAAGTCGAGCTGGAACTGGTGCCGCAAGGCACGCTGGCGGAACGCATCCGCGCCGCCGCGGCCGGCATCCCCGCCTTCTTCACCCCCACAGCGGCTGGCACATTGCTGGCGCACGGCAAGGAGACCCGCGAGATCAACGGCAGGCTCTGCGTTCTCGAACAGGCGCTGTTTGCGAATGTGGCGCTGATCGAGGCCTGGCAGGCGGATCGATGGGGCAACCTCACCTACCGGCTGGCCGGGCGCAATTTTAATCCGATGATGGCGGGAGCGGCGAAGCTTACCATCGCGCAGACCCAGCATGTCGCCGAACTCGGCAGCCTTGACCCTGACCAGATCATCACCCCTGGCCTGTTCATCAAGCGCGTCGTCCACGTGCCCTATGGCGACCCCCAACTTTAAGGATCAGCGATGCCAAACCTTGAAACGACTGCTAAGCCTCGCTCCCGCGCCGATATGGCGGCGCGTGTTGCCGCCGATATTCCCGAAGGCTGGGCGGTCAATCTCGGCATCGGTGCTCCCACCTTGGTCGCTAATTTCGTTCCCCTCGAACGCGAGGTGGTCCTGCATTCCGAAAACGGCATCTTGGGCGTCGGTCCTGCGCCCGCCGCGGATGCCATCGAACCTTGGCTGATCAATGCCGGCAAGCAATACATCACCTTGCGCCCCGGCGCTTCAATCGTGCATCACGCCGATAGTTTCGCCATCATCCGTGGCGGTCATCTCGATCTCTGCGTGCTGGGCGGTTACGAGGTGGCGGAAAATGGCGATCTCGCTAATTGGTCCACCGGCGCCAATGATTTCGCCCCCGCTGTCGGCGGCGCGATGGATCTGGGCGCCGGCGCGAAGCAGGTCTGGGTGCTGATGGATCACCTGACAAAATCCGGTCAGTCCCGCCTTGTGAGGCGATGCAGCTATCCGCTGACTGCCTTGGGATCGGTTACCCGTATCTATACCAATATCGCGGTGATCGACGTGACGCCGCAAGGTTTTGCGTTGCGTGAAGCCGCCGATGGGTTCACCTTTGACGACATCCAAGCGCGCACCGCTGCGACCCTGCATCGAAATCATTAGCCAGCCGCGGCAGGGACGCCCTTGGTCGTAGAATACTCGAAATGCAGCGCCTCGCTGGGACGCGCGATTGGGTGGATGGCATGTGCCGCCATCGCCGCCTCCGAAAAGCCCTGCAGGATCAGCTTGAGCTTGCCGGGATAGACTGCGACATCGCCGATGGCAAAAATGCCTGACCTGCTGGTCTCGCAGGTAGCGGGCGTCACCGTCACATGGTGATGCTCCAGCGCCAGCCCCCATTGCGCGATAGGCCCCAAATCCATCGCCAGGCCAAAGAACGGCAGCAGGATATCGACGGCCAAATGCCTGCTACGACCGTCCAGATCGACCACCTCGACCGACTGGAGCACACCCTGGGCGCCCTGCAACGCATGCAGTTGATAGGGAACGATTAATTCGATGGTTCCGGCCTGCGCCGCTTCCGCCAGCTGTGCCGCGGTTTCCGGCGACGCCCTAAATTTTGCTCGCCGATGCACTACGGCGACGGAAGTCGCCACATCCTTCAGCGATAACGCCCAGTCAACCGCCGAATCGCCGCCGCCGGCAATCACGACGCGCTTGTTGCGAAACGCTTCGCGCCGGCGAACGTAATACTGCACGCCGCCGCCCGCCTCGAACGCTTCGATCCCGGCGAGTGGTGGCCGGTTGGGGCCGAACGCCCCTGCCCCCGCCGCAAGCACCACGGCCTTGGCATGAATCACATCGCCCTGATTGGTTGCTATGCGGAAATCGCCACGCTCGCCGGCAAGGCCGGTGACGATCCGCCCCAGCAGGCGCGGCACCGTGAAGGGTGCGATCTGCCGCTCCAGTTGGGTGATCAGCCCGGCTGCTTCGATGGCAGGATGCGCAGGAATGTCGTAGATCGGTTTTTCTGGATAAAGCGCCGCGCATTGGCCGCCTACCTCGCCTAGCGCATCGATTAACACGGAAGATAATTTCAGCATGCCGCATTCGAAAGCGGCGAACAGGCCGACCGGCCCGGCGCCGATGATCGCGACATCTGTTGAGACTGTTTCGGACATAGAGTCTCCCTAGATCAACATGGCTTTAAGTTGAACCACGGAGTGGTTCATAAAGCCATGAAATTGATCGTAGAAAAGTAAAGCTAAAGTAGGGTGACGGAGAGTTCATCCGGCTCTAGCGCAGCGGCGGATTGGATCAAAGCGCGGATTTCCGGCAAAATGCTCGTATGGCGACTCGCAGCATGATTTCCCTTGATCTCGCGGCTACGAAAAAGCTGGCTGCTGGAATAGCCTTACGCGCTGTGGCTGGCGATATCCTGCTACTGAGCGGGCCACTTGGCGCGGGTAAATCCACCTTCGCCCGCGCCTTCATCCGCACCCTTGCCGGCGATGCAGCCCTTGATGTGCCGAGCCCCAGCTTTACCCTGATGCAATGCTATGATCTTGCCGTTGCGGTGGTGCATTTCGATCTGTGGCGTCTTAATGGGCCGGCGGATATCGCCGAACTTGGCTTTGACGCGGCAAGAGAGGGAATTATTTTGGTCGAATGGCCAGACCGGCTTGGCGGGTTGGCTCCCAGCGACGGCTTGAACATCAATATTGAATGGGCCGGCGCGGAAGCCCGCAATATCACCCTTGCCGGGCCTGAGCGATTGATCGCCGACGCTCCATGAAAATCGCCAGTTTTCCGCTTGCGGCGCCGTTCCTCGCCGCGCTCGCTACGGCATGGCTGAGTCAGGCGGAACGCGCGGGTCGCGACCCCGCAGAGGGTCTCATTATCCTGCCGACGCGCCGCGCCGCGCGTGCTGCGGCCGGCTCGTTTCTTGAAGCAACGGGCGGCAAACCATTGCTTTTACCGAAAATCCTTACCTTTGGCGCGATTGATGAGGCGGCGTTTTCGCTAGCGGGTGCGCTTGATCTGCCGCCGGCGATTCCAGCCGCCGACCGTATCGCTATGCTGGCAGCGCTGATCCTGGCCCGCAATGGAGCCGATGGCGCGCCCACCCGTGTGCCGGATACGCTTAAACTGGCGGGTGATCTGGCCCGTCTGATTGATGAAGCGGATCGCGCCGAGATCGATTTGGCTGCCGCGCTGTCGAAAGTCGTCGCGCCAGAACTTGCTGAACATTGGCAGAAGACACTGGATTTTCTAAAAATTGTTACCCATGCTTGGCCGGCGATCCTAGCGGAGCGCGGTATGCTGGATCCTGAGGCGCGTCGGCGTCGGCTGCTCGATGGACAAGTACGCGCCTGGCAGGCCACGCCACCCGCAACGCCAGTCTGGCTCGCCGGATTATCCACGGGAACACCGGCGCTGGCCCGCATGGCGCGCGCCGTCGCGCATTTGCCGCAAGGCGTTGTTATCCTTGCTGGTTTCGATCCTGCACTGGACGAGGCAAGCTGGTCGGCGCTCGACGAAATGCCTACTCATCCGCAGGCAGGCATCAAATACTTGCTGACCGCGATGGGGGCGCGGCGAGACGAGGTCGTACCTTGGGAGGCAAAAAATTGTACCTTTAATGATCAGCGGGTTGCACTGCTGCGGCGGGCTTTTATGCCGCCTTCCGCTCTCGATGAGTGGCAAAATCCGGCAGAGTCTCGCACGGACGGTTTGCTGAGGCTGGATGCGCGGGACGAGCAGGAGGAGGCGCGCGCCATTGCGCTTGCATTGCGGGAGGCATTAGAGACACCTCATCAAAGCGCCGCCTTGGTCACGCCTGACCGCAAGCTTGCAACAAGGGTGGCCGCCGAACTGGCACGTCTTGGCATCCGCGCGGAGGATAGCGCGGGTGAAGCTCTGGCAGCCACGCCGCCCGCGATGTTCCTTCGCCTGATCGCGGCAGCTTTGGCTTCGGCGCTGGCGCCGACACCGTTGCTGGCCTTGCTGAAGCATCCGCTCGCTGCGGCCGGCATGTCCCCTGCTCGCTGCCGCGATCTAGCACGCAGGTTGGAATTGGCGAGCCTGCGCGGGCCGCGTCCGGAGCCAGGCTTCACCGGATTGCGCTTTGCTGTCGATCAAGCCAATGATGATGATCTGCCCGAATTCGTGGCGCGGCTGCAAACCTGCTTGCAACCCGTCCTTGGCGCTTTCGCCGCCCTGGCGATTAATCCCACAGCGCTGGCAGATGCCCTGATTGAAGCCGCCGAGAATCTCGCCGCCTCAGATAAGGAGAGCGGCGCTGAAAGAATGTGGTCCGGCGAGGCCGGCGGCCAGCTAGCTGATCTTCTCGCGGAGAGCTTGCCAACTCTTGTAAGCCTGCCGGATATGCCACCGGATGATCTGGGTGACCTGCTGGATTCGGTTATCGATGACGCGAGGCTGCGCCGGCCACGCAGCCATGATCAACATCCGCGCGTCGCGATTTGGGGTATTCTCGAAGCTAGGTTACAATATGTCGATACAGTTGTTATAGGCGGTCTTGTAGAGGGTATATTTCCTGCGGAAGCCGATCCTGGACCATGGCTCTCCCGGCCAATGCGGCGCAAAATCGGCTTGCCGCCTGCCGAAGATCGTATAGGCGAGGCGGCGCATGACCTGGTTAGCCTTGCCGCGACTTGTCCAACAGTGATTTTATCCGCCTCGCGCCGGCAGAACCATGCGCCTGCCGTTGCTTCCCGTTTTCTCGCGCGGATCAACGGCATGCTAGCCGGCAGCGGCATAGAACTTAGCCGTCATCCCGCTGCTGCTTGGGCACGCGCGCTGGACCAACCTGAATCCCGCATCGAACGTCCGCCTCCGGCGCCCTGTCCACCCTCACTGCATCGGCCGCTGCGTTACTCTATCTCTGAAATTGCCACGTTGATGGCCGACCCTTTTGCCATCTATGCCAAGCGCGTCCTGAAACTTCGAGAGCTTGCCTGTCTGGATGAGGAAACCGATGCCGCGTTGTTTGGCAATATCGTGCATGATGGGTTAGCTGAATTTCATGCAGACGCCGATCCTGATGCGCCGGATGCGGTCTCCCGCCTCAGCAATTCATTCGGACGGGCCATGCGTCATCACCGCCCCCGCCCGGCGCTGGCCGCCTGGTGGGCGGCACGGCTCGACCGGCTGGCTTCCTGGATCATCGAGACGGAGCGGGCGCGGCGGGACAGCGATGGCGCGCCGGTTAAAATCCTCCTTGAACGAGCGGCGGAATGGCAGATCGGCAATTTCCTGCTCCGCGGACGGGCTGACCGGATCGAGCGACGCGCTGACGGCAGCATCGCCATCATCGATTACAAAACAGGCCTGCCGCCAGGCGATGCCAAGGTGCAGGCCGGGAGTGCGCCGCAACTTGTGCTAGAAGCATTGATGGCCATGCATGGCGCTTTTGGCCCGGAATTCGAAGGGCCGATCAGCGAACTTGCCTATTGGCGGCTCTCCGGCGGCGCCACCGAGGGCGATTTAAAACCGCTGTTTAAAGGAAATGCTGAGCATTTGCGCGAGGTTATCACCAAAGCCGGTTTTGCCTTGCCTAAGCTTCTAAAACTTTATGCTTTGGAAACAACGCCCTATCTTGACCGGCCCCATCCTTTGCGGGGGACGCATCATCGCGCTTATGCCGGCGTTTCACGTCGCGCCGAATGGGATGACGGCGCATGAACGCCTTGCGGACCGCGCAGGACGCCCAGCTGATCGCATCAGACCCTGCGATCTCCGCTTTTGTCGCCGCGTCGGCAGGATCCGGCAAGACCAAGCTGCTGACAGACCGGCTGCTACGATTGATGCTGGCGGGCACCGAGCCGGGGCGCATCCTCTGCCTCACCTTCACCCGCGCCGCGGCGGCGGAAATGGCGATCCGCCTGCGCGCGTCGCTCAGCCGCTGGGTTACGCTTGATGACACAATGCTTGATGTCGAGTTGCTGGGGCTTAACGTCCTCCGCACCGCAGAAACTCGCGCCCGCGCGCGAAGCTTGTTTGCGGTTGTTCTGGATTTGCCGGGAGGCATGCGAATCAACACGATCCATGCTTTCTGCCAGTCTCTGCTCAGGCGGTTTCCGTTAGAGGCTGGAATCTCTCCACATTTTGCGATTGAGGACGATGCCGGAGCGCAGGCGCGGCGGCGCGCGGCGCGCGAGGCGGCCATCGCCGCGCCTAAGGCAGCCGATCTGCTCAACGTGCTTGCCGCTGAACAGAATGAAACACAGTTCTCCGTGTTGGCCAATGAGTTGCTTGCTGATCCTGAAGCGCTATCTGGATTGCTGGAGCAGTATGGCGCTGATGGTCTCTCCGCAATGCAACGCGCTTCGCTCGGCGCGCCGGATCAGGATGAGCCGGCGCTTTGGCGAGCAGCCGTCACTGGATGCGAAGAGGCAGCCTTGCAAGCTGCCCTGCGCCGTGTCGCCGACGATGGCACGCCCGCCGCGCAAAGACACGTGGCCCCTGCCCTGGATTGGCTGGCAACCGTGCCGGAGGCGCGAATTACTCGCTGGGCCACGTGGGAATCCGCTTTTCTTACAAAAGAATTCAAGGCTCGCGGCGAAACTTGCTTTTTTGACAAGAAGTTGAGGGCCTCTGCTCCTGATCTTCTAGAAGTAATTCAAGTTGAACAGGCGCGTCTTGTTGCTTTGCGAGATCAATATTCCGCTGCGGCTCTGGCCCGGCTCTCACAGACGATGATCGGGTTAATAAAACCGATTCTTGAAGCCGAACAATCTCATAAGATCAAGCGATCCCGGCTCGATTATGGCGATCTTGTGGTACGAACCGCCCAGCTTCTGGTCAATCCAGGCGCCGCCTGGGTGCTTTATAAGCTCGATGGCGGGATCGATCACATCCTGCTTGACGAGGTTCAGGATATCGCGCCAGCGCAATGGCGAATTATTGGCGCCATAGCCGATGAATTTTTTTCCGGAGAGGCAGCGCGTGAAAGCAACCGCACGGTTTTTGCGGTGGGAGATGCCAAGCAATCGATCTACTCCTTTCAAGGCGCTGATCTTGCGAGTTTTTCAGAGTGGCGGCAGCGACTACGGGCGCAGGTTAGCAATGCTGGCGCACGCTGGCATGATGGAGCGCTGGAAACGTCATTTCGCTCAACAGCGCCGATTCTGGCTTTGGCGGATGCGGTATTCAATGACGATTTGGCTGGCATCGGCGTGCGTGGCCCCGGTGAGATCCTGCATCATGCGGTCAATCGGATCGGACAAGCGGGGTCTATCAGCCTCTGGCCGCTGACGCCTCATATGCCCGATCCAGAGGTGCCGGAATGGGCCATTCCTGAGACATATCACCTGCGCGCTTCAGCGAGGCAGCGGCTGGCGCGCGGCCTCGCTGAATGGATTGCAAGGTCGATCGGCCGGCTTGAGTTGCCCAGCAGGGGCCGGTGCCTGGTGGCAGGCGATCTATTGATCCTGGTCAGGGCGCGCAATGAGTTCGGATTGGCCATGGTTCGCGCGCTGAAGGAGCAGGGCGTGCCGGTGGCCGGGCTGGACCGGCTGGCGCTGACCGAAAGCCGCGCCGTCGCCGACCTGATCGCCTTTACCGAAAGCTTGCTGCTGCCAGCCGATGATCTGGCATTTGCGACCTACCTCGCAAGCCCGCTGGGCGGCCTTGATGATGAGAGCCTGATGGCCTTGGCGCTTGACCGACGCGGCAGTCTTGCTCAGGCATTGTTCATCCGGGCCGCGGAGCGCCCTGAATGGCAGGCGGCCTGGGAGATGTTCGCGGCATTGCAGGCGCGGGTGGATTATGTTTCGCCCTACCGGCTATTCGCCGAGCTACTTGGGCCGTGGCATGGCCGGGCGAAACTACTCGCCAGGCTCGGCGCCGAAGCCGCCGAACCGATTGATGAATTGCTGGCCGCCTCGCTCGATTATGAGGCGAGCGCACCGCCGACGCTGCAAGGTTTTCTTGCCAGCCTCGCCAGCGCGGCGGCGGATGTAAAGCGTGAGGCCGAAGCCGCTGGCGACGCAGTGCGAATCATGACCGTGCATGGCGCCAAAGGCTTGCAGGCGCCGTTAGTGATCCTGCCCGATACCACCACGGTGCCGCAGCCGAGCGAGACCTTGTTCTGGTTGCCAGCGCCGCAAAGCGATGCGACAGTGCCGATTTTCTGCCCGCGCGCCGCGGCGCGCAGCGAGGCAATCAAGCAAGCGCTGGAGGCAACGCGGGCGGCAGAGGCCGCCGAACATAACCGGCTGCTGTATGTGGCGCTTACTAGGGCGGAGGATCACCTAATAATCTGCGGCGCCGAACCGGCCTCGAAGCTTAAGCAAAGCTGCTGGTATGCCGCCGTCACACGTGGCATCGCGCGGCTTGCCGACGTCGAGCCACAACAAGCTGATTTACTTTGGACCGGGGAAGTCAAAGCGCTGAGCGTGCCACAATCATCGGCGCCTGACCGGATAGCGTGCCAGAGCGAGGCGGATCATGTCGCCCTGCCTGCATGGATAGGGCGCGCGCCGCTCTGGCAGGCGATGCCACCCGCTGCGGAAACCGCGAGACCGGAAAGACTGGCGCCAAGCCGGATTGGCGAAGGCGAAGCGCGCGGTTTGGCCGCGGCTTCACCCCGGCGGCGAAACAATCGGACAGCGTCGCTTTCAAGGGGGCAAATTCTACACGCTTTGCTTCAGCATTTGCCCGATCTACCGGAACCGGATCGGATAATTGCGGCGCGGCGCTATCTGAATGAGCCGGCGCATGGGCTGAGCGAGGCGGCGCGTGCGGCGCTTGCTTGTGATGTCGCCGCAGTGCTTGGCCATCCCGATCTGGCAAGCTTATTTGGTCCCGGTTCGCGCGCCGAAGCGCCTTTTGCCGGTGTCGTGGGAGGCGTGGAAATTAATGGGGTGATCGACCGGCTGGTCGTCGGCCCGGAGCGCATCCTTTTTGCGGATTATAAGACAGACCGCGCGCCGCCCAATACCGCCAAACATGTTCCAGTGCCTTATCTGCGGCAGCTCGCCGCCTATGCCGCCGTGCTTGAGACAATCTACCCTCGCCGCACCATTATGGCGCTGCTCATTTGGACCAGTTCCGCGCAAGTGATGCTGGTGCCTGCGAGCCTGTTGGCGCGCTATGCGCCGGGAACCGGCCAGACCTCAGAGATCGATGGCCGCGAGGCTGTAGGATCACCTTGATCGCGATCAAGCGCCGGACCATTCTTTCAGGCAACGATGCAAAATCGTGTTGTGACATAAGGAGTCTCTTCTCATGGCTAAAGTTAGTAAAGCAGTGTCCGATCAGTCCTTCGCGGCTGATGTTCTTGGCGCAAAAGAGCCCGTTCTTGTCGATTTCTGGGCGGAGTGGTGTGGCCCCTGCCGGGTGATCGGCCCGGCGCTGGAGGAGTTAGGCGCCGAATTCGCCGGTCGAATGACAGTAGCAAAGGTAAATATTGATGAAAATCCAATGACTCCCAGCCAGTTCGCCGTGCGTGGCATCCCCACCTTGATTATGTTCAAGAACGGCAAGGCGGCGGCAACGCATGTGGGCGCCGCGCCAAAAACGGTACTGAAGGCATGGATCGAAAAAAATCTTGACATCAAAGCCGGAGAAGCGGCCGCCTGAGCGACTACGATGAATGAGGCCGCGCAACAAAGGCCATTTTCGTCAGCTTGCATGCCGATGATCCGCGCCATCGCCATGCCGGCGGACGCCAATGCTAATGGCGACATATTTGGCGGTTGGCTGATGTCGCAGATGGACCTGGCGGGCGGCAACTTTGCCTCCCGAATATGCCAGGGCCGCTGCGCAACTGTGGCGGTGGATGCAATGAGTTTTATCCGGCCTGTAAAAATTGGCGATGAAGTCTCAGTTTATGCGGCATTGATTGGTACTGGAAGAACCTCCATGAAGGTGAGGATTGAGGCTTGGCGACGCGACCGCCAGGGCGAGGAAGAAAAGATAGTCACCAAGGCGGTATTCACCTTCGTGGCAATCGACGATGTTGGCCGGCCAAGAATTCTGCCTGCTGGGGTCTCCCCTAGCGAGGGTTTATCTGTTCAGTTGCGCGAGGGCACAAATGGTTGATTCTGATCATCCAGTGGATCATGCGGAACCCGATTCCGCAGCGCCTGATCCTTCCAGGGCTGCCGGAGCAGAAACATTGTTGGCAAGTTCCTGGCTGGATCAGCTTTGGTCTTCGCTCGCCGCGCGCGGGCGGCGGTTCATTACCCTACCGCGCGCTGACCTGCCTCGGCTTGCAAGAGCGCAGCAGCTTGCCGAGGCGCTGCTAAGCGGACGCGGCGAAGCCTCCGGAGCCGCGCTGGCGGAAGCGTTGCATGCCGCCATCGATGATCTGACACCGGAGGAAAAGCGTGGGTTTATTCTGTTCTTGTCGCTGAATTTTAGTCCTGAGCCAGCAAAACTGCGGCAAGCCGCAGAGGCTTATATCTCCGATCCTTCGCCTAAAAGCGCTGCGCTGCTTGCGGATATCGCCAGTCCACCTAGACAAGAGTTGTTGCGGCGGATGAACATGGCGCCCGGCGGCACAGCCGGGCTGATCGCGATGCGTTGCGAGGTTCTTGAGCACCTTGCGCATGAGCCTTCCTTGCAACCCCTCGACAGCGATCTTCGCCATTTGCTGACATCTTGGTTCAACCGAGGATTTCTCGAGCTGCGCCGGATCGACTGGCGCACGCCGGCTTTCATTCTTGAAAAACTTATAACCTATGAAGCGGTGCATGAGGTCCAAGGCTGGGAGGATCTACGCCGCCGCTTGGCGCCTGACCGGCGGTGTTTTGGCTTCTTTCATCCCGCATTGCCGGATGAGCCGCTGATTTTTGTCGAGGTCGCGCTGGTTCGCGGCCTAGCCAGCGCGGTACAGCCGCTGCTTGACCGAAATGATGACGACCGCGCGTTTCACGCGCATGAACACGATGCGGATACCGCAATTTTTTATTCGATATCGAATTGCCAGGTAGGGTTGCGCAATATTTCCTTCGGCAATTTTCTAATTAAGCAGGTGGTGGACGAGTTGCAGGCAGAACTGCCGCATCTCCGGCAGTTCGCCACCTTGTCGCCTGTTCCTGGGCTGCGGCGCGCAGTGGAAACCTGGCTCAGCCTGCCCCCAACTGACCGACCGCCGCTAACGCTTCCAGCTGAGCAACGAGCGCAGCTGTTACAAGCGGCAAGCGCATCCAATGAAACCTCTAAAGATTACGCGGATGATCCACCGAACGATCACGTTGAAATCGCCGCGCTGGAGAGCTTGTTGGCGATCCCGTTTTGGTGGCAGCGGGAGGATATCGCCAATTCACTCAAGCCCGTCTTGCTGCGTTTGGCTGCGCTATATTTGACCGGCGGGCTGGGGAGCGCGTTACGCAGCGATCCGGTCGCTCGCTTTCATCTTGGCAATGGAGCGCGCCTTGAACTTATTAATTGGCTGGCTAATCCAGGAGCGCGTGGGTTATCAGAATCTTTTGGAATCATGGTGAATTATTTATATGATCCAAAAACCATCGAAGCTAACCATGAAGCGTTTCAACGTAGTGGCACTGTTGCCAGAGCGCCGTTGGTAGATGCCATGATGAGTTCCGCGCAGGCTTCATCAAAGTGGCTGCCGCGCCTTGGACGTTCCCGCGCCGGTTAGACCGTCGCTGTAACATCGCAGTAGGAGTGGCTAAAATGTCGTATTATGATAATTTTATCTCTTTTGAGCATAGATCTGGCCTTGCCGTGCGGATTTTGCCTATATCATCGTGATGCTTAATCAAATTTTACCAGATATTGACGCTTTAGACGAGGCTATTAGCAAGGCGCAGATGCGGCTTGCTGCTGAGCAGCAGCCTGATGGGCATTATGTTTATGAACTTGAAGCCGATGCGACGATTCCTGCGGAGTATATCCTACTTGAGCATTTTCTCGACCGTATTGACGATACGCTTGAGGCAAAAATCGGGGTATATCTGCGTAGCATTCAAGGGACGCATGGTGGATGGCCATTGTTTCATGGCGGCAAGATGGACTTGTCCGCCAGCGTTAAGGCCTATTTCGCGCTGAAGGCGATAGGCGACGATCCAGCTACCCCTCATATGATGCGCGCGCGCAGGGCGATCTTGGCAGCCGGAGGCGCTGAGCGGACTAATGTATTTACGCGGATTCAACTGGCGCTCTATGGCCAGATTCCCTGGCATGCTTGTCCTGTCATGCCGGTGGAAATCATGCTTTTGCCGCGCTGGTTTCCCTTCACCATCTGGAAGGTGAGCTACTGGTCGCGCACTGTCATGGTCCCGTTGCTCGTGTTGATGACGGAACGGCCGGTCGCGCGAAATCCGCGGAACATTCATATCAGGGAGCTGTTCGTGACGCCGGCCGAGCAGATTGGCGACTACATGGGCGCGCCCTACAAATCCCGCTGGGGGTATTTTTTTAATGCTGTCGATGGATTGCTGCAAAAGCATGAGCGGCGGTTTCCGAAATCCGTACGGAAGCGGGCAATCAAGGCGGCCATTGATTTCATTACGCCGCGACTTAACGACGAGGACGGCCTTGGCGGTATTTATCCTGCGATGGCAAATACTGTCATGATGTTTGACACGCTCGGATATCAACCCGATCATCCTGATTTTGCAATTGCCTGGCAGGCGGTGCGTAAGCTTCTGGTAATCGAACAGGAGCGGGCCTATTGCCAGCCATGCTTCTCGCCGGTCTGGGATACAGCGCTTGCTGGCCTGGCTCTTGCCGAGAGCGCCGGCGCCGATGATGCGCGGGTGGCCGCCGCATGCGCTTGGCTGAAATCGCGACAAGTGCTCGATGTCAGGGGCGATTGGCTGGAGCGGCGTCCGGCGGCGCTGCCAGGGGGATGGGCGTTTCAGTACAACAACCCGCATTATCCCGACGTGGATGATACAGCGGTTGCCGGCTTGTTGCTTGGCCGGACGCTTGATCCTGCGCATTCGACGGCAATCCAGCGGGCCCGAGATTGGGTCTTGGCGATGCAGAGCGGCAATGGCGGTTGGGGCGCTTTTGATACCGATAATGAATTTTATTATCTTAACCATATCCCTTTTGCGGATCATGGAGCGCTGCTTGATCCGCCAACATCTGATGTCACCGCGCGTTGCATCTGCTTTCTCGGGCAATTGAGCGTCGAAGAAAATTACTTAGCGATCAGTCGCGGTGTCGCTTATCTGCGTGGGCAGCAGGAGGAGGACGGTTCCTGGTTTGGTCGCTGGGGTACTAACTATATTTATGGCACATGGTCCGCGCTGACGGCGCTAAATGCCGCGCAGGTCGCGAGAGACGACGCGATGATGCGCCGTGGTGCCGATTTTCTTCTCCGGACGCAGCGCGATGATGGAGGCTGGGGCGAAGATTGCGAAACCTATGCTGGAACGTCACCAGGCGAATATAGTGAAAGCCTGCCGTCTCAAACGGCTTGGGCCCTGCTTGGATTGATGGCGGCGGGAGAAGTTGATCATCCAGCGGTCGCCCGTGGCATCGCTTATCTGCAGTCAGCCCAAGGCGCGGATGGCCTTTGGCGTGAAGCGCCCTATAATGCTGTAGGATTTCCAAGGGTGTTTTACCTGAAATACCATGGTTATCCACGGTTTTTCCCGCTATTGGCGATGGCGCGGTTCCGCAACTTGATGCGCGGCAATTCACGCAACCTTGTCCACGCGTTTTAATCTTATTGGCAACTGCGCCAGTAGATGTTTAGAATGGAATATGTTGAATCACCGCTTCACACAGCCGGAGCGAAGGCGGTTTGCCTTGAAATGGTTGAAATGGATGGCGATCAGGATATAGGGCTGCAGGGAAGCTTGAACGGACCAGCTTTGGTGGGCGCGGAATTGCGCGATGTGCGTGAACATCGCGGCATGCGCTTGGCCGATATTGGAGCAAAGCTCAAGATACGGCCTGAATTTCTCCAAGCGATTGAGGATGGGGATCTGGCAGCGCTGCCTGCTCCGACTTATGCAGCGGGGTTCATCCGTTCATATGCGGAATTGCTCAGCCTTGACCCCGATGACATCCTACGCCGGTTTCGGGCGAAGGGCATGAGCCGAACCAGATCTCCAGTGCTGTCGTTTCCAGAAGCGGCACCGGATCGTGGGGTGCCGCCAAGCGCCATTGCGCTGTTGTTGGCTGTCATTGCGGTCGGCGGCTATACAGTATGGTATGGCAGATCGCAGCGCGAGACGCGGATCGCCGATACTGTGCCGCCGGTTCCCGCTACACTTGCGTTGCTAGCGCCGCCGAAACCTCTTCCCTCGCCTGCTGCTAAAAAGGCAATCGTGTCCACGCCTGTCACTGCGGCAAAGCTGCATCCCGGCGCATCGGCGCCACATGTCTTTAAACGTAAGGATGCTGGCGCCGATGTGGTTCCAATGCTTGCCGCTCAACCTGATGGTGGAACAAAACCTCCAATTATCAAAAAGAAGGTCTTGCCTGCGCCTTCCCCGGCTCTATCGGCGCCTTCGACATTGGGTCCGGCTTTAGCAGAATCAGTCAAAATCGCTCCATCGCCGAAAGTTTCTCCCGCGCAATCAGCAGCGCCGCCACAAAATCTTGCTGCCGAAATACCCCCGCCTGCACTCTCCTTGCCGCAAGCGCAAAAGCCTCGATCCTCTACCGCCTTGGCATTTGGCAGCGCTGGAACATTGGCGGGCGATCGAGCTTCAAAGCGCCCCGACACAGTTCAGTCTCCTGCGCCACCCGATGCGGCGCAAGCGAATATTGTTATCGTCGCGGCATTGCGGAGTTGGGTGGAAGTTCGAAATATATCTGGTAAAATCTTGTTCAGCCGGGTTATGCAACCTGGCGAATCATGGCCGTTGCCCGATCAACCAGGCCTTACCATAACCACGGGTAATGCTGGCGGGCTCGAGCTGATTAGGAATGGCGTTCCTGGTCTGCCGCTTGGTCCGCCCGGCTCCGTGGTCCATAACGCGCTTATCACGCCGTCCGGCACTATTGTTCCGCCACCCCAGCCACTCAGGGTCCGCCACTTCGTCAAGCCTCCGCCTCCCCGGCGGCAACATTGGGCCAATCCGTTCGCCATTCCGACCACCGGCGATCAATGATCGCAATAATACTGGGATCAATATCATGAACTACCGCGCATATCAGCAGATCAACCGCCGTAAGTCGCGTCAGATCAGCTTGGGGATGGTCAAGGTCGGCGGTGACGCGCCAATCACTGTGCAAACCATGACCAACACGCCGACCGAGGATGTGGCGGCGACGGTAGCGCAAATCCATCTGGCGGAGCGCGCTGGCGTCGATATCGTGCGGGTCTCTTGCCCAGATGAAGCAAGCACAGCAGCGTTGGCTGATATCGTGCAGCAGGTGAACGTGCCAATCGTCGCTGATATTCACTTTCACTACAAGCGTGCCATCGAGGCGGCGCAGGCAGGGGCGGCCTGCTTGCGCATCAATCCCGGCAATATCGGCAGTGCTGAACGGGTCCGCGAAGTGGTGAACGCGGCGCGCGAGCATGGCTGTTCGATTCGAATTGGCGTGAATGCAGGCTCGCTAGAGCGGCATTTGCTGGAGAAATATGGCGAGCCAAACCCGGATGCCCTGGTGGAATCGGCGCTGGAACATGCCAAAATTCTTCAAGATCACGATTTTCATGAATTTAAGATTAGCGTGAAGGCCTCAGACGTGTTCCTTGCCGTCGCCGCCTATCAGCAACTGGCGGATGCGTGCGATCACCCGCTGCATATCGGAATTACCGAGGCGGGAGGCCGCCGGACCGGCACGGTAAAATCCTCGGTGGGGCTAGGCTCACTGCTCTGGGCCGGCATTGGCGATACGATACGGGTTTCACTTTCGGACGAGCCGGAGGAAGAGGTAAAGGTTGGCTGGGAAATCCTGAAAAGCTTAGGCATTCGCCATCGCGGCGTGCGGGTGATCTCCTGCCCGTCCTGCGCCAGGCAAGGCTTCGACGTGATCCGCACTGTGCAGACTCTGGAAGATCGTCTCTCCCATATTGTGACACCCTTGACGCTCTCCATCATCGGCTGCGTGGTGAACGGACCAGGTGAGGCGCTGATGACCGATCTCGGCGTTACCGGCGGCGGCGCAGGCCGGCATATGGTCTACGCGGCAGGCAAGACCGATCATACGATTGAAGCTGGGCGGATGATCGAGCATGTGGTTGAACTGGTCGAGCGGAAAGCGGCGCAACTCGACGCGGAGAAGGCGCGCGAACTTCAAGCAGCGGAGTAGCCTGCCTCACCTTCCGGCACGCCGGTCATCCGTCCTGCGTGTTTGTTTGTCAGCTTTTCAGGATTGCGATGAAGCCCTTGCAACCAGTCCGCGGTACTCAGGATTTTATTGGTGAGGAGGCCGCGCGACATTTTCATGTGGTAGAGACTGCTCGGCGCGTGGCGGCGCTGTATGGCTGCCAGGAATGGGCAACGCCGATATTTGAGGCGACCGGCGTGTTCGCACGGACTTTAGGCGACACGTCGGATGTCGTTACTAGGGAGATGTACAGTTTTGTGGATCGCGGCGGAGAGAATATTACATTACGTCCCGAAGGCACGGCAGGCATTTGCCGGGCGCTGATTTCAAACGGGCTGACGCAGACCTTGCCGCAGAAGGTTTTCTATGCGGGGCCAATGTTCCGCTACGAGCGCCCGCAAAAAGGTCGCTACCGGCAATTTCATCAGATCGGGGTCGAGATTCTGGGTGCTGCGGAGCCTTTAGCCGATGCCGAGGCTATCGCTTGTGGCTGGCATATCCTGCATGCGCTCGGTATCGCCGAGGATGTCGTTCTCAACATCAACACGCTTGGCGACAAGCAGAGCCGCGATGCCTACCGGCAGGCGCTGGTGGAGTATTTCTCGAACTATGCCAATGATCTTTCGGCAGATAGCAAGACACGGCTGGAGAAAAATCCGCTACGCATCCTAGATTCGAAGGATGAGGGCGATGTCAGACTGGTCGCCGAAGCGCCAGTTATCTACAGCCATCTTAATCACGATGCTGCCGCCTTCTACGAAAGGCTGAAAGAAGCGCTGGCGCGCTTTGGCGTGCCCTTCACTGAAAATCCGCGCATCGTGCGCGGACTTGATTACTACAACCACACAGCCTTCGAATTCGTCACCACCGAACTGGGCGCGCAAGGCACGGTGCTGGCAGGCGGACGGTATGATGGGCTGGTCGAGCTGATGGGCGGCCCGCCAATTCCCGGTATTGGCTGGGGAGCAGGTATCGAGCGCCTCGCGATGCTGATCGCCCCGCCGCGCGCCGGGCATGAGATGGTCGTGGTGATTCCTATGAACGAGTCGCTGGAAGCTTATTCTATCGGAGTCCTGCAAACCCTTCGCGAAGCCGGGGTCGCCGCCGAAATGGCGTATCGCGGTAATTTTAAGCGGCGGCTGGAGCGTGCCAACAAGCTTTCGGCTCGTGCCGCGATCATTATCGCCGAAGACGAATGGGCGCGCGGCGCTGTCGCCGTCAAAAACCTTGCCGATGGCAGCCAGCGTGAAGTGCAGATGACAGAACTGGTGGCATTTTTTTCATGAATTTGGGCGAGAAATTTGACCGGATCGTGATGCGCGCCGAGGAACTACGCCATATGCTCGGCACCGGACTGAACGGCGAAAATTTCGTCGCGGCCTCGCGCGAGTTGTCAGAATTAGCACCCATCGAGGGTCGCATCAACGAGCTCCGCGCCGCTGAACGGGCGCGCAACGAGGCGGAAACGCTGCTGGCCGATCCGGAAATGCGCGGCCTGGCGGAAAGCGAGCTTCAGGATTTACATGAACGCCTGCCCAAGCTGGAAACCGAGATCCGCCTCGCCTTGCTGCCCAAGGATGCCGCCGATGAACGCGCAGCGATCTTGGAAATCCGCCCGGCGGCGGGCGGCGATGAGGCGGGATTGTTCGCTGCCTCGCTGTTCGAGATGTACCGGCGTTATGCGGAAGCGCATCGCTGGCGCTTCGAGGTGCTGGATTTCAACGAATCGGAACTAGGTGGCTTGCGCGAGGGGATTGCCGAGATTAACGGCAATTCTGTTTTCGCCCGGCTGAAATATGAATCTGGCGTCCACCGGGTGCAGCGGGTGCCGACCACCGAAACCCAAGGTCGTATCCACACCTCAACCGTCACCGTCGCGGTGCTGCCGGAAGCCAAGGAGGTGGATGTCTCAGTCGATGAGAGTGATCTCAGGATCGACGTCTATCGTGCTTCCGGCGCCGGCGGGCAGCATGTCAACAAGACCGAAAGCGCCGTGCGCATCACACACATCCCGTCCGGCATCGTAGTTGCCATGCAGGAAGAGCGCAGCCAGCACAAGAATCGCGCCAAGGCGATGAAAATTCTGCGCGCCCGGCTTTATGAGCAAAATCGCAGCCGCCTCGCCGCCGATCGCGCCGCCGACCGGAAATCCCAGGTGGGCACCGGCGATCGCTCCGAGCGCATCCGCACCTATAATTTTCCACAAGGGCGGCTGACCGATCACCGGATCAATCTCACGCTCTACAAGCTGGATCGGGTGATGCAGGGCGAGCTTGACGACATCATCGACGCGCTGACCGAGGACGATCAGGCAAGCCGCCTTGCCGCCGACCTGTGATCTCCATTGCCGACGCGCTTCAGCGCATGACGGCAATGCTGCGCGAAGCGGAAATTGAAGCACCACGGCGGGAAGCACGAATTTTGCTTGCCCATGCGCTTGGTGTTGAGCAGGATGCCTTGCCCAGCTTCGGCCTGGTGCCCGAACGGCTTGGCTATGATTTTGCCGACCGTCGCGCGGCGCACGAACCGCTGGCTTATATCATCGGCCAACGTGAATTTTGGAGTTTGATGTTCAAGGTTTCGCCAGTCACGCTGATACCGCGTCCGGATAGCGAAACCCTCATTGAAGCGGCACTCGATGCAAGGCCTGACCGTTCACTGATACGCCATATTCTTGATCTCGGCACCGGAACAGGATGTCTGCTGCTCGCTGCCTTGAGCGAATATCCGGAAGCCTTTGGGATTGGCGTGGATTTCGTGCCCGAAGCGGCGCTTTTGGCGCGGGATAATGCGCGGGCTCTGCACATGCAGGATCGGGCGGCATTTCTCGTGGGTGATTGGGCATCCGCGCTAAATGGCAGATTTGATCTTATTTTAGCGAATCCTCCTTATATTTCGCATGATGGTATCGCGCGCTTGATGCCGGAGGTCGCATGGCATGAACCACATCTGGCACTGGATGGCGGGCGCGATGGATTGTCTGCCTATCGAACCATTATTGGGTGCTTGCCCGCTCTGTTGGCGCCAAAGGGGCTAGCAATTTTGGAACTGGGGCAAGGTCAAGCTGAAGCTGTTACAGCATTGGCACGACATACGGGATTTTCCGCATCATGCCGCGAGGATTTAGCAGGAATTCCGCGTGCTATTATAATAAACCTCTAAATGTCGATCAGGTTTAGTGATTTGTAAGTCGCCCCATTGGCAAATCCCTTGATTCAGGATATATTGTCTTTGCGTAGGCCGTGACCTGATGTTATCGGGTTCGGTGCTGAACTCTCTGCACCTGTTACATTTCACATCTGCAGGATTAGAGTGCATCAGCCGCGCAGCATATTTTGCACGCCATAACCGACTTTATGACGACATCTCGCATTTCCGGCTTGGCAAGTTGCCGAACCGTATAATGTGTCTCGATGACAGGATGAACAACATCAATGAATATTAAACGCATGCGTGGACGCAACAACCGGAGCGGAAGCGGTGGCGGATTTCGTGCTCAACAAAGCGGCACTCCGCTTAATCGCAATCACGTATTTGACAGTAACGGACCGGAACAACGGGTGCGCGGCACAGCACAGCAGTTACAGGAGAAATATCAGCAGATGGGCCGTGACTCCGCGACCAGCGGTGACCGCGTTACGGCGGAAAGCTATTTTCAATATGCCGAGCATTATTTCCGCATCATTGCCGCGATGAATCAGGCGCAGACTCATCACGCAAACCAATATAATAGCCAATCTAGCCAACTGGCCAATCAAGGTAATTACCAGAACGGTCAAGCTGCGCTTCAGAACAATCCGCATGCTAATGGTGCCAGCAGCGCGAGCGGAAACGGCGTGAACGGCCGACGTGATGAGGCGCATGAAAGCGAGCCGGAGAGCGATGAGCCGGCTGGTCTTGGTGATCAGCCTGGGATGGAAAGCCGAGAAATTCCAATCTCCTCAGCGCCGCCTGAAAGCTGATCTGTCAGCGAAAGGATTTACTCGCGCGCAAGAACCTTATCATTGACGAACCGCATGAGGGGATTTGAAATAAATTGAGCGCGAAGCGCTGATTCGTCGTATTCATCTGCAACCCAACTCAGAAAGTTTTTTTGTCCCTCGCCTGTTTCAGCAAATTTCCGGATGAAGGCGTCAAGGATTCCGGTATTTGATTGGCGAAAATGTCCGTAACGAAGTGATAACTGGCGTTTGGCGGTCCTCGTGCTCCCGCCTGTGATAAGAATATATAACGCTGCTGCAAGTCCTGCCCGATCTGCGCCAGACTTGCAGTGGATCAGTGCAGGTTTTTTCATGATACGGTAGATTTCCGCCAGACGCAGAATGCGGTCGCGCTGTGGCGCGCCGCGCGATTCGAGCGCCATGTCGATGAAGTCGAGGCTGAGTCGCTCCGCCATCTCACGTGACAGCGCGTCCGACCCATTTTTTGCCGGCCCGCGCAGATTTATCAGGGTTTTTAACTCGGCCTTCCGCGTAAATCGCACCAGATGATAGGGCAGCGGGTGATTCGAGCGATACAACACACCTGGCTCGACCGCAGCAAAATTGGTCCAGCCAAGGCGAAAAATCGCATGATCGATGAATAAAGCGTCGATCCAAGCATTCCGCCGTCCGGCCCTGGTGGCAAGATCACCACGAAAAATACTATTCATGAGGGACTGGTAGCAGAGCCGGATATTGCTGAAAACGGCTTTGTCCCTTCGCGTGACCTTACCACAATGTTCGATTACAAGGCCGCCATGATACGTAACGCAATGACGGTTGGCGCATGGACGATGGCGAGTCGGTTACTCGGCTTCCTGCGCGACATTCTTATTGCGGCATTGCTTGGGGCAGGCCCGGCGGCGGATGCGTTCTTTATCGCGCTTCGGCTGCCCAATTTATTCCGCCGATTATTCGGAGAAGGCGCGTTCAGCGCGGCGTTCCTGCCGGAATATGCTGGACGCCTTCGTCACGACAATGCGGTGGCGCGGGAACTGGCCGAGGATGTCACCGCGTTGATGGTGGTGTGGCTGTTTGGCTTGACCGTCCTCGGGATGATTTTCATGTCTTATATTTTGGATGTGCTGGCTCCTGGATTTCGCGTCGATCCTGGGAAGTTCCACCTCGCAGTGAAGCTTTCCCGAATTACTTTTCCCTATTTATGGCTGATCTGCTTGTGCGCGCTGTTCTCTGGCGTGCTGAACGCGCACGGCCGGTTTACCGCGGCGGCGGCGACGCCGCTTCTGTTTAATGTTTGCATCATCGGTGCCTTGCTCTTGCTGCGACCATTCGGGTTGGCAACTTCCGTAGCGCTTGCCTATGGTGTTGCTGCGGCTGGCATCGCTCAGTTCGCCATGCTTGGCCGATCTCTGATAAAGTCAGGCGCGCCGATCCGTCTGATCAGGCCACGACTTTCACCGGGCGCCAAACTTGTGCTGCGCCGGCTGGGGCCAGGCCTGATTGGCGCCGGCGTGACGCAGCTAAACCTCACCGTCGATACCATCATCGCGTCGCTGCTGCCGAGCGGCACGGTCTCGGTACTGTATTATGCAGACCGGGTGAACCAGTTGCCCTTGGGTGTGATCGGCACGGCGCTGGGGACCGCGCTGCTGCCCGCATTATCGCGGCAATTGCGGCAAAATGACTTTGCCGAGGCGCGGGGCACGCTAAACCGGGCGATTGAGGCCGGGCTGCTGCTGACATTGCCGGGCGCTGCGGCGCTCGGCGTCATCGCGCTGCCGGTGATGCGCACGCTGTTCGATCACGGTACCTTTACTCTGCATGACGCGGAAAGCAGCGCGTCGGCGCTGGTGGCCTATGCCGCTGGCCTACCGGCCTTTGTTTTGGTGAAACTACTGGCGCCAGGATTTTTCGCACGTGGCGATACTAAGACGCCGGTAAAAATCGGCGTGGTTGCCGTGGCGCTCAATCTCGTTTTGAATCTTGCCCTGATGCATCCGTTGCAGCAGGTAGGTGTTGCCTTATCCACTACTATTGCTGCTTGGTTTAATGTCGCCGCCTTGGCGGCTCTACTGCATCGAAGTGGCGACTTCGCGCCGGATGCACGACTGAAACTGCGCGCGCCACGGATGCTTGCAGCAGCGTTGCTGATGGCGTTGGCGCTTTGGGCCGCGCGACAATTGGGTGTCATGGCGCTGCCTCATCTAGTAGGTCTCGCGCTGCTGATCATTCTCGGACTCCTGGTATTCGGAGTAAGCGGCACCCTGCTCGGCGCCCTCAGCCTGCTTGATACGCTGGCACTGCTGCGCCGCCCAGCGCGTAAGCGAAGCCCCGCTTGACCATTCTACATCACACAGTTGATAGAGTGCAGTATGGCAAGAATATTTTCAGGCATTCAGCCGACCGGCATCGCGCATCTCGGCAATTATCTTGGTGCGATCCGTAACTGGGTGGCGCTGCAGGAGGGCAATGAAAGCATCTACTGCCTGGTCGATCTGCATGCGATCACAGTATGGCAGGACCCGAAGGCGTTGCGCGCGCAGACGATTCAGAATGCCGCGTTGCTGCTGGCCTGCGGTATTGATCCGCGACAAGGAATATTATTTCATCAGTCAGCGGTACATGCTCATGCCAGGCTCGCCTGGATTTTTAACTGTGTGGCCAGAATGGGCTGGCTGAACCGGATGACCCAGTTCAAAGACAAGGCGGGCAAGGATCGAGAGGCCGTTTCGACCGGATTGTTCGTCTATCCAAACCTGATGGCCGCAGATATTCTGGCTTATCAGGCGACTGAGGTGCCGGTGGGTGACGACCAGAGCCAGCACCTAGAGTTGGCCAACGATATCGCCCAAAAATTCAATCATGATTACGGCATCGAGTTTTTTCCGCGTATTCAGCCTCGCCTCATGGCATCTAGCGCCCGCATCATGAGCCTACGCGACGGCGCCAAGAAGATGTCCAAATCCGATGCCTCAGACCAGAGCCGGATCAATATGACTGACGATGCTGATACCATCGTGCAAAAAATTAAGCGCGCCAAGACAGATCCTCTGCCCTTACCGGAAACGCCTGCGGGTCTCGAAGGGCGGCCGGAAGCGACAAATCTCGCTAGGATTTTTGCGGCTATGGCAGGGTTGGATATGGATCAAGTGCTGCGCGCGCATGGCGGCAAGGGTTTTGGCGCTTTCAAGGAAGCTTTGGCTGAATTGTTGGTGGACCGCATCGCGCCGATCCGCAAGGAAACCGAGCGGCTAACCCGCGACAACGGGGAGATTGAACGCATTCTGCGCTCGGGTGCGCGGCGAGCCTCCGCTATCGCCGAACCAATCGTGGCGGAGGCCGAACGCATCGTCGGGTTTCTGCCCACTTGATGCGCGCTTGTTGTGGTGCGGCGCATCGTATTTGCTTTGCAGTCGGTGCCGGGCTATCGCGCCTGGCACGACTGCTTTAGCGGTGCCGCCGCCGCCGCATGTAAGGCGTCCACTGCATATGATCAATTCGGCGGGGCGAGAGTTAGGTTCGTGTGATAATTGGTTACCAAGTTACAATCTAATCTGTAGGTCAATTTTATGCTTGCAAATATAATTCTGCCGCTGTCATTCTAACCGGATGCAAGGAATTTTTGGGCGGAATTATAAAAACGAGGATTGCATCCGCTTCCTATCATAAAGGAGGATACTATGACGCTAGCAGCTATTCTAAAGCAGAAAGGCGGGTCTATCATATCGGTTACACCCGCAATGCGCATCGGCGAAGTGGTTGCAGTTCTTGCCGAGAAGCGGATTGGCGCTGTTCTCATTCTTGATGAAGGCGGTCAACTGCTCGGAATTTTGAGCGAGCGTGACATTGTGCGCAGTTTAGCAGCGAATGGATCGCGAACTTTGGAAATGACTGCCACTCAATTGATGACTCGCTCGCCTACTACGGCGGCAACTGACATCACGGTCTATGATGCAGAGCATTTAATGACGAATGGCCGGTTTAGGCATTTACCCGTCGTTGAAAACGGCAAGTTGCTTGGCATGGTGAGCATTGGTGATGTCGTGAAAGCCGTGCTCGACGAACAGACACACGAAATGGAAAATATGCGAAGCTATGTAACGGGCACCATACGATAATAATCACTTATATTAGCATTGTATGATAACAATTTTTTTTCAGAATGATACCGGAAAGCGTTTTTTCAGTTCGCCTTCCGGATCTTCGTTGATTATTGAGTGGTTCCTGAACTTGTAGAACTCGAGTTGCTGGTATTAGACGTGCTGCTATTCGGTGAAGCGCCTAAATCCTTGCGTACCGTAGGTTGATTGTAAATTGGCTTGCCAAGGTTGAGTTGATTAGGTTTAGTTGTGGCACCGGTAACTGCGCCAGCGCCGCCCCCAATCGCAGCCCCAGCTAAAGCTCCCACAGGACCGCCAAACGCACCAAAAGCCGCGCCTGTTGCCGCGCCAGCTGCTGCCCCGCCCCGCGCCCGTTCTGGCTGTTTTGTGCCACAAGCTGAAAGGCCGAGCATGATGCCCAAAGGTAAAATATAGAACGGCCTAATCTTCATGATAGTCTCCCTATGTTATAGTTTTCCTGATAGCAAGATACGCAACGACCCAGAAAAGCTAGCATCTATATTCTAGAAAGTATGGGAAGTTTAAGAAGCGGATCAAGCTAGATGAATGTATTGTAAAATTTCTTTCAATATCAATGAGGCGGTGGCAGTGGCTGCGCCTGTATTTGTTGATTTGATGCGTGATAAGGCGTTACCTCATTAGGTTGAGGCTGTAATGCTTGTGGCTGCGCATAAGACTGTTGAACTGGCGGCTGATAAGGCTGCTGGCCAACTTGGGACGCAGTCATTGGCTGGGTTTGTGCTTGGTCGCTTTGCTGACGTTGCCACGGGGGTGGCCCTAGATTGAGTTGTTTTGGCGTAGTGTTTGTAGCCGTTAATGCGCCTAGACTGCCGCCGACCGCGCCACCAATAAGTACTCCAATCGGTCCGCCGATCAAGCCGAAGGTGGCTCCGGTTGCGGCGCCGCCGGCGGTTCCCCCGCCCAGACGGTCTGGCGTATAATTACCACATCCTGAGAGCATAAGCGCAAAGGCAAGAGCGCCCAAAACCGGCAAGATTTCTAAGTTTTTACGCTTGCCTTGCATAATCAATCCTTTGCTTCGTCAGCCAGGCTCGGCGAGCTAGGCTGTAGGCATAATGTACAATGAAACTTTAGACCCTTTATAGATTGGAATCGACCATCAGGGCCTTTAGTCCATGAGAAAGAGTTAAGACCTGAGTTGCTGCAGACGGTTTTCATATGCGCCGACGTGGAGGGTGCGGCGGAATAAGGAACCAAAGCAGCATTACGTACAAAAATACGAGCACGTAGATGACGGCAAAGACCCATAACGGCAGTTGCCAGTAGATGATTTTTTCAGCCCAGTGCATGAGCAAAGGTGGCGCCTGATTGGAGCCGCTCAATTGGCTCTGCCAGATTGTTAAGATGCAGGCCCGGCCCATCATTGCCTGTATTGCCACAATAGCCAGCAGGCCGACATGCAGCAGCCGCAACCAAAACTTTCGAACGAATTCCCAGCCTGCGCATGCGCCTACAGGAATGACAAGCAGTCCTGCAACATTAAACACGATGATCATAAGATGCACTATAAAGATCATAGCGGCTAAAAAAGGGCTAACTAGAAATTTATTTAATGGCATTAAATTCATCTGACGCACCTGACTCCCAACATAAGTAAGCACAGGCAAGTAAATTATTTGCCGTTAACTGGTATGATATCCTAGTACAACTCACGAGCGCGTAAAGCCTGAAGAGTGGGCGTAACCGCGCACGCTTGATGCAACGCCATTTGTGATCGCTTCACTTCTAACGCTTCTAGCTTCTGAGACAGTTAATGCGACCATGGGTGAGATAAAGCGCAAAATATCACCATTCCATTTTTAACATTCTGATATGAATAGCGTTTAAATTACGGCTGTTTTTATCTTGCTTCGGAAGATCTGGAATACGCTGAACGTCGATGACTAACAGGCAGTCGGAAATAATCGGATAGGTTGCGTAAATTTTTTTACTCAACTCAATGAGCGCAGTACGTTGGGTAATATTCTAAGCAGCTTCGTTAATTTAGCCGACTGCCGTGGCCATGCGCTTCATAGCATCGTTAACATTAGCTTCCTGGGCCAGTTCTTCCATAACACAACTTAAAGAAGTCATTACGAATTTGTGATGGATTATGCCGCTTTGTTATTCAAATAAACACTAGTCGATCGAGCTTCTGCCTTGTATGGAAGGGTATGTCAGCAAAAAAACAAGTCACAGCAGAATCGGTAGGTATGCGGATACGCGCTCTTCGCCTGGCTAATAACCTAACACAAGATGAGTTTGCTCAAAAGCTCAACGTATCACGCTCCGCAATTGCTCAATGGGAAACCGACCGCGCAGGCCAAATTAGGGAGAATCTTGAGCGCATATCCAAAGTTCTCGGAACCTCGCTGGCTTATCTGGTTTCAGGAGAGACGGGATCACTGCAAGGCGATGAACTGGCGCTTATGAGGCTCTATCGGGCCTGCGCCGCGGAGGATCGGCAAATTTTATTGAGGACCGCAAAACGCTTAGCGCGTGCTTGACCATGTTATAATCATCAAAATAGTTTCCATCGCCTCCCGCCTTTATTAGCTGCATTTTGTTGCCGACCTTGTTACTGTCGGTTAAAGTTTAAGAATGCCCAAAAAACCGCCAACGCAACGTGCGGACCTTCTACTTGTTGCACGTGGTTTATTGGAAAACCAAAGTCAAGCTCAGTCCTCCATCATGGAAGGCCTCGTCTTTTCCGGCACGACAAGGGTAACGACTTCGGGATGCTTGCTTGCAGCGGACTGCCAGCTTGAATTGCGTAAGCCTAAGTATGATTTCGTATCCAGAGGCGGTATAAAGCTTGAATACGCGCTCAAGCAGTTTAATATTAACGCACAATCAATGATTGCTCTTGATATAGGAGCTTCAACTGGAGGTTTTACGGACGTTCTGCTTGCACATGGAGCAAGCCGAGTTTATGCGGTCGATGTTGGTTATGGACAATTAGCCTGGAAGCTAAGACGTGATCCTCGAGTTATTGTGCTTGAACGCACTAATGCGCGATATTTAAATACAATTCTTGTTCCAGATTTGATTGAACTTTTGGTTTGCGATGCAAGTTTTATTGGACTCCGTGCGCTTTTACCGGCTTCGTTGGCGCTATGTCGGCCAGGCGCGATTGCGGTCGCTTTGATTAAGCCACAATTTGAGGCCAGGCGCGCTCATGTCGGTAAGAATGGTGTTGTTCGCGATCCCGACATTCATAGCGCTATAATATTTGATATTCAATCTTGGTGGAATAATCAACCAGGATGGGAAGTAACGGGAGTTGCCAAAAGCCCTATTACTGGTCCAAAAGGAAATAAAGAATTTTTAATTACAGCTCATTTAAAATCTTAATTGTCATGAAAATGATATTTAATATATATTTAACCATGACCTAATTTTTCCAGCTCTCTTAGCACAGCATTGCCCATGGTGCGGGTGCCGACACGAGCAGCACCACTATGCATAATATCGGCGGTTCTCAAACCACCATTGAGAACCGCCTCAATGGCTTGTTCGATCAATAACGCCTCGGTCTTCATATCAAACGAATATCGTAGCAGCATAGCGAAGCTAAGTATCTGCGCTAAAGGATTTGCAACTCCTTTACCCGCAATGTCAGGCGCGCTGCCATGTATCGGTTCATACAAGGCATGTCTACGCCCATTAGTGCCAATCATACCGAGAGTGGCCGAGGGGAGCATGCCCAGCGACCCTGTCAGCGTTGCAGCAAGATCTGACAGAATGTCGCCGAACAGATTGCTGGTAACAATAACGCTGAACTGACCGGGGTTTTTAGTTAGCTGCATAGCGCAATTATCAGCATACATGTGTGAAATCTGTACATCCGGATACTCAGACGCTTGTAAATTTGTCATGACCTGGCGCCATAATAGGCCGCTTTCCATGACATTCGCCTTTTCTACACTGGTTATCCTGCTTTGACGTTTACGGGCAAGCTCAAACGCCACCCGTCCCACCCGTTCGATTTCGATTGTGGTATAAACCTCAGTATTTACTCCGCGCTTGCTGCCATCCGGCAAAGTCTCGATACCGCGCGGCTCACCAAAATAAATGCCGCCTGTGCTTTCGCGGACGATCATAATATCGAGCCCACGCACTATCTCAGATTTTAAAGGACTTGCTTCCGCAAGCGCATCGAAAACAACGGCTGGACGCAAGTTGGCAAACAAGCCAAGCTCACGGCGTAGGGTCAAGATAGCAACTTCCGGACGTTGATCAAAATGAGCGGAATCCCATTTTGGTCCTCCCACCGCACCGAACAGCACTGCATCGGCTTGGCGCGCGACATCAAGCACGCCATCAGTGATCGGCGTTCCATAAGCGTCGATGGCCGCGCCGCCGATCAAGTCCTCCGCAATATCGAAACTGCCACGATTCGTGCGGCCAAGCCAATCGATCACTCGTTTAACTTCATCCATGATTTCCGGACCGATACCATCGCCCGGGAGCAATAACAATTTCTTATTATTTTTCATTTTTGCAGCACTTAGACCCGGTTGAGGGACGGGAGTTCGATAGCAGGAAGCCAAGGCGCCTTTGCGGTAGATAACTCAAACGCGCTGATAGATTTTTCAAACTGAAGCGTCTGGCTTATATCATCTAGCCCGTTGAGCAAGCAGTGCCGGCGAAACGGGTCAACCTCGAACGATATCTTTTCGCCATCCGGACGGGTGATCGTCTGCGTTTCTAAATCTACAATGAGCCTCGCATTGGTGCCGCGTTCAGCATCCCGCATCAGCGTGTCACATATCGCTTTCGGCTGTACCACAGGCAAAATGCCGTTTTTGAAACAATTGTTAAAAAATATATCTGCAAATGAAGGCGCGATAACGCAACGTATGCCAAAATCCCATAGCGCCCAGGGGGCATGCTCACGGGATGAACCGCAGCCAAAATTTTCATGCGCTACCAAAATTTCTGCGTGACGGTACTGCGGCTTGTTCAGCACGAAGTCGGGAATTTCCACCTCATCATTCTGATAACGAAGCGAAGCGAATAGATGCACTCCTAAACCGCTTCGCTTGATCGTTTTAAGGAAGCGAGCCGGGATGATTTTGTCGGTATCGACATTGGCTATTGGCAATGGCGCGGCGATTCCCACCAATCTGGTGAATTTATTCATTGCAAAAGATCTCGCACATCTGTAAGCGCTCCGTAAATTGCCGCCGCCGCCGCCATCGCTGGCGAAAGCAAATGTGTTCGACCACCAGGCCCCTGGCGTCCCTCAAAATTCCGGTTGCTGGTGCTAGCGCAGCGCTGGCCGGCGCTCAATTTATCGGGGTTCATGCCAAGGCACATGGAACAGCCCGCCTCGCGCCACTCGAAGCCGGCATTTACAAAAATTGCCGCTAAACCTTCAGCTTCCGCCTGTTCCTTGACCAAACCGGAACCCGGCACCACCAGCGCCCGCACATGGCCTGCGACCTTTCGCCCGCGCACTAAATCGGCGGCAACACGTAAATCCTCGATCCGAGCATTTGTGCAAGAGCCTAGGAAAACAGTATCAATTTTGGTTCCCGCCAGCTTTTGACCCGGCATCATATCCATGTAGCTGAGCATTCGCTCCAACTGGGAGCGTTTCGCCGGATCAGGTTCAGCCGCTGGATCTGGCACCACCCCATCTATCCCCACCACCGCCTCCGGGGTGGTGCCCCAACTAACTTGCGGGACAAGCGTCGATGCATCTAATGCAATCATTTTGTCGTAATTCGCTCCTTTATCCGAAGGCAGATTCCGCCAGTGTTCGATTGCGCGCTCCAGCGCCTCGCCTTTCGGCGCGAAAGGTCGATCCTGGATGTACGCATAGGTAACCTTATCCGGCGCAATTAGCCCGGCACGCGCTCCGGCTTCAATCGACATATTGCAGACAGTCATCCGCCCAGCCATGTCGAGTGCAGAGATCGCTTCGCCCGCATACTCGATCACATGACCTGTGCCGCCTGCCGTGCCAATCTTGCCAATGATCGCAAGAATGATGTCTTTGGCGTAGCAACCTTTTGCCAGCTTTCCGTTCACCTGGATCAGCATGTTTCTTGCTGGCTTCTGCAACAGCGTCTGCGTTGCCAGCACATGCTCTACTTCGCTGGTGCCGATGCCAAAAGAAAGCGCGCCCATAGCGCCATGCGTCGATGTATGAGAATCGCCGCATACGATGGTCATGCCAGGCAGGCTGATGCCTAGTTCAGGTCCGATAATGTGAACGATGCCCTGCCGCGCATCAGTTACCGGAATGTAAGGAACACCAAAACGTTGTACGTTCTCTTCCAGCGTAGCGACCTGCAGAGCACTTTCTGGTTCGGCAATGCCCGCTGCTCGGTTCTCCGTAGGCACGTTGTGATCAGCAACCGCAATTGTCGCATCAGGCCGACGCACCCGCCGACCCGTTGTCCGCAAACCTTCAAAGGCCTGCGGACTTGTCACTTCGTGAACCAAATGTCGATCAATATATAAGATACATGTTCCATCGGGCAAACGATCCACCACATGCGCGGCCCAAATTTTATCAAATATTGTTTGCGCTTTTGTCATGGCTCGTTCTCCTACTGCGATCAGGGACAGCGACTATATTGCCGCTGCATCTTCAATCCTGATCGCGTCTAGCCTTACTCGGCGGCGACAGGGGTTTCGCGGGCGGCTTCGGCGATACGGGCCGATTTGCCGCGGCGTCCACGTAGGTAATACAGCTTCGCGCGGCGCACATCGCCACGACGCACGACGGCAATCTCTGCGATAATTGGAGAGTAAAGCGGGAAAATCCGCTCAACGCCTTCGTTGTTGGAAATTTTGCGCACGGTAAAGTTGGAGTTGATGCCACGATTGGAGCGGGCAATGCAAACGCCTTCAAAGGCTTGAATGCGCGAACGCTCACCTTCCTTCACTCGGACAGAAACGCGCAGCGTATCTCCCGGATTGAATGCAGGCACAGCACGCACCTCTGAGAGCTTTGTCAGCTGTTCGTTATTGATGGTCTGGAGGAGGTTCATGACAAAAAGTCCTTTCTAGAATTCATTAAAGCGCTGCGGCATCACTGGCAATGTGGTGGGACCATAGATCCGGTCTGCGACTGCGGGTGGTGGCTTCCGATTGGCGGCGGCGCCACGCTGCGATGGCTTCATGATGGCCGGAAAGCAAGATTTCCGGCACGGCTAGATCATGCCATAAGGCTGGTCTGGTGTAATGCGGATACTCAAGTAGAAATTCCGAAAAACTTTCTTCTAGGCCTGATCCAGCGTCGCCCATCACCCCCGGCAGAAGGCGGATGATTGCATCGAGCAGCGCAAGCGCTGCGATTTCACCGCCGGAAAGCACATAATCGCCGATTGAGACTTCCTCAGCCTTGTGGACTTCCAGCACCCGCTGATCAATGCCTTCATAGCGTCCGCAGAGAAGGATCACTCCAGGACCGCCGGCAAGTTGCCTAACGCGATCCTGAGTGAGTTGCGCGCCGCGAGGAGTGAAAGCAATCAAGCCTCGCTCATCGCCGATGCTCCTGATGGCAGCGTCGAGCACGTCGGGCCGCATCACCATGCCGGCGCCGCCGCCAAATGGTGTATCATCCACCGCCTTATGACGCCCTATGCCGAATTGGCGGATCTGAATAGTTTGCAGGGACCATAAATCCTGCGCTAGCGCACGTCCGGCCAAGGAAAGCCCAAGCGGTCCCGGAAACATTTCTGGAAACAAGGTTAAGATCGTCGCGCGAAAGCTCATCCCGCAAGCCTCATAATGAAGCAACCGTATTGATTTCCGTAGGCGGCGCAACCACGAGATACCCAGAAGCGAGGTTGATTTCAGGCACGGCTTCATGAGTAAACGGCACAATCATCGGCTGCGCCTCCGTACTAATTTCCAAGCTCGCGCCGGCGCCGTAATCGTGAACAAGCGCCACGGTGCCAATCCTGTCCCCTGATATGTCGCAGGCGGTCAGACCGATTAGGTCGGCAAGATAAAACTCGTCTTCACCAGGCTCGGGCAAGGCTTGGCGCTGCGCATACAGCCGCATATTTGTCAGCCGCTCCGCCGCATTCCGATCTCCAATGCAATGTTGGCCTGATTCGCTGATTTCAGTTAGTTGCGCGACACCCTTGGCAAGCCAAGAAAGATGAAATTGCCGGCCTTTGCCGTCGCTCAGCAGATAATTGGCGAGCCCACGCGGGTCATCAGTATAGGCTGTGACATGCACCGCCCCGCGGACGCCATGCGGCCTGCCGATCGCGCCCATCAGGATCAAGCGTTCGTCCACGACATTAAATCAGGCGGCGGCTGCCGATTTAGCGCGCTCAGCCGCCCGTTCCTGCGCCTTTTTCTTCGGCACAGATTGCACCGGCTGTTCGCGATAGACCGGCATCGGAGCAATGCCGGCTCGGCCGATGAAGCGAGCAACGCGATCTGTGGCCTGTGCCCCTTGGGACAGCCAATGGGTGATCCTTTCGCTCTGCAGCCGGATACGGTCCGCATGATCTGCCGGTAGCATCGGATCATAGCTGCCGACCTTCTCGATGAATCGCCCGTCACGAGGGCTACGGCTGTCGGCGATCACAATATGATAATAAGGTCGTTTCTTCGCACCGGCGCGAGCAAGACGTATTTTTAATGACATGATAGATTCTCCTGTTAACGAATTTAAAACGGACGGCGGCCTTGCGGCCCATGTTGTTTTGGCCCCATCAGCCCGGCCAAGCCTTGCCGCATCAGGCCTTTCTTGCCCATTTTCGAGACGCGCTTCATCATGTCGGACATTTGATCGTATTGCTTGAGCAACTGATTGATTTCCTGCACAGTTGTGCCAGAGCCTGCGGCGATTCGTCGTTTCCGGCTCGCCTTGATGATGTCAGGAGTATGACGTTCCTGGCGCGTCATTGAGCTGATGATCGCGCCCTGGCGCTTGAGGATAGAGGTGTCGAGATCGGTATCCGCAAGCTGCTGCTTTATCTTGCCGACGCCTGGCAGCATGCCGAGAATGCCGGACAGCGAGCCCATTTTGGTGATCTGCTTGAGCTGTTCGCCATAATCCTCTAAGTCAAACTTGCCTTTTGCCATTTTTGCGGCAAGCTTTTCGGCCTTTTCCTGGTCAAGGGTATCAGAAGCTCGCTCGACTAAGCTGACAATATCGCCCATGCCGAGAATACGGCTGGCGATACGCTCAGGGTGAAAATCCTCCAGCGCGTCCAGCTTTTCGCCAAGCCCCATCAGCTTGATCGGCACACCGGTGACGGCGCGCACCGAAAGCGCCGCGCCGCCGCGCGCGTCACCGTCAAGCCTTGTCATGACGATGCCGGTGATATCTAGAGCCTCTTTGAAGGCAGTGGCGGTACCAACAGCGTCCTGCCCTGTCATCGCATCGATAACGAGAAGGGTTTCAGCCGGGCTGGCAACGGCGCTGACAGATTTAACCTCATCCATCAGGGTTTCATCAATGGCGAGACGCCCTGCGGTATCAAGGATAACGATGTCATAGACCTCGCGGCGCGCGGTATCCATGGCGCGGCGGGCGATCTGCACAGGAGTTTCACCTACGATGATCGGCAGCGAGCCAACACCAGCGCGTTCAGCGAGTTGCTGAAGCTGCAATTGGGCTGCGGGGCGCTGCGTGTCGAGGCTGGCGAGCAGCACCTTCTTGCGCGATTTATCCTTAAATCGAAGGGCGATCTTGCCTGATGTCGTGGTCTTACCTGAACCTTGCAACCCTACCATCAGAATCGGCACCGGCGCTACGGCATTCAGATTAATCGGAACCGCGCCCTCGCCACCGAGCGCTTCGACCAGCGCGTCATTGACGATCTTGACGACCATCTGGCCTGGGCTGACCGAACGCAGTACATCGGCGCCGATAGCCTGCAAGCGCACCTTGCTCACGAAATCTCTGACAACCGCCAACGCGACGTCAGCTTCCAACAGAGCGAGGCGAATCTCCCGAATTGCTTCCATGACATCGGCTTCAGTTAGCGCGCCGCGCCCGCGCAACCGGTCAAAAACCAAACCCAATCTGTCCGACAGGGAGTCGAACATGGCGGCTACTCCTTCATTGCAACGCAAGATACGCCGCGGCGCGAACACTCGCGGCGCGGCGGATTTCTCGCCTGCCCATGAGCCAAATCGTGCTTGCGGTCAAGATTACGCGGCACATTGCCTTGGTTTATGCCGCTTGCTACACCCCACATTGTCGGAGCGTAGCGCAGCCTGGTAGCGCATCAGTCTGGGGGACTGGGGGTCGTGGGTTCGAATCCCGCCGCTCCGATCATGCAGCTGGTCTAGCGGCACCCCTGGAAAAATTGCTGCAAATTGTTAAATTCCAGGCCGAGACCAACTGATTAATAACTGGAACTTTCCGAATGGCGGATAATTCCGAAGCCCTGCCACAGCATATTGAATCGACCGTACATACAATTGCTCTGCTGCATGAACAGCAGTATCGTGAGGCATCACGGATTCAACAAAAAATTGAGCACACTACGGCGCTGATCGGCAGGCCGAGAGTGGTGATTGTACTGACGGTTTGCGTGACAATCTGGATTGTTGGGAATGTGACGGTCATGCTGATTGGCGCGAGACCGCCCGATATGCCACCGTTTCCTTGGCTAAATCTGTTTGTCAGCGCGATGGCGTTTTATGTTACCATACTCATTCTGACAACTCAGCGCCGGGAAGACAAACTTGCCGCCTCACGGGCGCAGCTCACTCTGGAACTGGCAATTCTCAGCGAGCAGAAAACCGCCAAAATCATCCAGATGCTTGAGGCAGTGCGCCATGACAGCCCGCATCTCGACAACAAGGTCGATCGCGAAGCGCATGAAATGGCGATGCCTTCCAATCCCGAAGATGTACTCAATGCGATCAATCAGACGCATAGCGATCTTGCGTCGCAAGATGTGCTGAATGATTGACTAACTGACTTTATGGCGGAGCCTTCGCAAGGTTTCTTCCGCGACGTCACGATCGAGATCAAGCGCGCGCTCGGCTACGTCACGGTTATAGCCCGCGCGAGCCAACGAGGCGAGCGCCCTCAGCCGAACGGCATCACTGGTTTCACCAAATGGAGGCAAGCGGCGGCGTTTTAGGTAACCGCAGGCGGCGGCAAGGTCTCGCGCCGGGTCTTCCGGCAGCGTCGTCGCGGCGAGTGTCTGGTCCACGCCTTTCGCCGCCAGGTGCGCCAGTGCGGCGCGGCGGGACTTACCTTCGCGGGTGAGCCTGCGGGCGCGGCTGGCGGCGAAGGCGGCATCATCCACCGCACCAAGCGCGCGGATGGAGGCGACAATGCCGGGGATTGCCGCCTTGGCGGCGCGTGTGTCGGCGGCGATGGCTTCGGGATCAGCGCTCGCGGCTTGGGCCTTGCGCGCCCAATTCGTCACCCGCCGGTCGAGCACCCGCGCCAGGCCGGCTTCGGTCGCGGCGAACCGCGCCAGATGGGCAAGCGCTACTTCGCGCAACACAGTGGCGTTCATCGGTTTCATGACGGCAGATTGGCATATCCCGCGCCTTGACCAAAGACCTGCAGCGGCATTACTCGGACCCACCGAAACAGGAGCACGCCCATGGCCAAATCCCCTATGCGTATCGCGGTGACCGGCGCCGCCGGGCAAATCGCCTATGCGCTGATCTTCCGCATTGCCAGCGGCAGCCTGCTAGGGCCGGATCAGCCGGTGATCCTGCACCTGCTCGACCTGCCGCCGATGCAGAGCGCGCTGAAGGGCGTGATGATGGAGTTGGATGATTGCGCCTTCCCGCTGCTCGCTGGCATGATGGCGACCGATGATCCGAAAGCCGCGTTCAAGGACATCGATCTCGGCTTCTTGGTGGGCGCCCGTCCGCGTGGCAAGGGCATGGAGCGCAAGGATCTGCTCGGCGCCAATGCGGAGATTTTCACCGTGCAGGGCCGCGCGCTCAACGAATCGGCCAAGCCCACGGCGCGTATCCTGGTGGTCGGCAATCCGGCCAATACCAACGCTTATATCGCAATGAAATTGGCGCCGAACCTCTCGCCTGATTGTTTTTCCGCGATGATCAGGCTTGATCATAATCGCTCCGTCTCGATGCTGGCGCAAAAGGCCGATGTGGCCATCGCCGATGTTCAGAACATGGTGGTTTGGGGCAATCATTCGCCGACCATGTACCCGGATTATCGCTTTGCCGAAGCAAAGGGCCGCAAGCTGTCCGAGATCATCAATGACGAGAACTGGAACCGTGAAACTTTTATCCCGACCGTTGGCAAGCGTGGCGCCGCGGTGATCGAGGCGAGAGGCGCCTCCTCCGCGGCCTCGGCGGCGAACGCGGCGATTGATCAGATGCGCGACTGGGCGCTCGGCTCGAACGGGGCTTGGGTATCGATGGCGATTGCCTCCGATGGCAGCTATGGCGTGCCAGAAGGCATCATGTTTGGCGTGCCGGTAACCACCGAAACGGGCAAGGTGACGCGCATCCAAAACCTGCCGCTCGACGACTTCGCCCGCTCGTGCTTCGAGATCACCCTGAACGAGCTGAAAGAGGAACGCGAGGCGGTCGCTCATCTGCTGATGTAACCGATGGACCATGTTGAACTAGTTCCTTACGATCCGGCTTGGCCCTCGATGTATGACGCGGAGGCGGAACGGTTAAGAGCGGCATTGCCAGAGGGGTTCATCCTGCGGATGGAGCATTTCGGGAGCACCGCCATTCCCGGTATCGCCGCCAAGCCGGTCATCGATGTTTTGATCGCGGTAGCCTCGCTCGCCGAAGCGCGGGAGGTCGCGCCGCCGCGCCTCGAAGCCATGGGCTATGCCTTTTGGGCGGATAATCCGAAGCTGGACCGGCTGTTCTTCGTCAAGGGCCTGCCACCCTCGGCGCCGCGCCGCACCCATCACGTGCACATGACAACGCCGGAGGGCGAGATATTCCAGCGCCTGTGCTTTCGTGATCTGTTGCGCGCCGATGCCAGTGAACGCGACGCCTATGCTGCCCTGAAACACAAGTTGGCGCTTCGTCATCGTGAGGATCGCGAAGCCTATACCGTTGCCAAAGCCGATTATGTCAACGCGGCGGTTGCGCGCGCCAAGGATCGCTTCAAACGGTAAATTGTTCCGTAATAATCCGCTCCGACAAAGCGCGGTCGGGGTCGGAGAGGATGCGAGCGGTTAGGCTGCGATCCTCGCTGGCGGCGACGGAAATAACGTCGCGCACTTCGGTGAAATCCGCCACCGCGGCGACCGGGCGCTTTGCTGGTTCCAGCACCTCGAACAGCACTTCCGAGGCCGAAGGCAGCAGCGCGCCGCGCCAGCGGCGGGGGCGGAAGGCGGAGATTGGCGTCAGCGGGAACAGATTGGCGGAAAGCGGAATGATCGGGCCATGCGCCGAGAGATTATAGGCCGTGGAACCAGCAGGGGTGGACATCAGCACGCCATCGCAGATCAGCTCCTTCAGCCGTATGGTGCCGTCGATGCTGATCCTGATTTTCGCCGTCTGCCGCAACTGGCGCAGCAGGCTGACCTCATTAAAGGCCAATGCCTCCTCCACCGTGCCGCTGGAGGTGATCGCATGCATGCGCAGCGGATGCAGATCATTGCATTGCGCGCGCGCAATGCGGGAGGGCAGATCGGTTTCCGCGAAATCATTCATCAGAAAGCCAACAGAACCGCAATTCATCCCATAAATCGGCAAGCCTAAAGCGAGGAACCCGTGTATGGTCTCCAGCATCAACCCATCCCCGCCCAGCGCCACGATGATTTCGGCGGCTTCCCGCGGCGCGTCGCCGTAAAGCGCTATTAACCTCTCGCGCGCGGTGCTGGCGATTTCAGTCGGCGCAGCGGCAAAATGTATCGCGGTCAAGCGAGCTTGCGATGCTCAAGAACTGGCATATCGCGGCGTATTTTGGCGATGAGCGCTTGGTCGGTCCGGGCGCTGGCAAAGCCGATTCCGTCCGATGCGCGAGCAACAACCTGCCCCCAAGGATCGCAAATCAGCGCGTTGCCATAGGTAAAGCGCGCCTCGCCGGAACCGTCCAAATGCTTGCCGGTACAGGCGGGCGCCGCAATATAGCACTGCGACTCAATCGCGCGCGCGCGGATCAGCACCTCCCAATGATCTTTGCCGGTCTGCATAGTGAAGGCGGCGGGCAGCATGATGATTTCGGCGCCGGCCCGGCGCAGCGCCAGGAACAGTTCGGGGAACCGGATATCGTAGCAGATTGCGAGACCGATCTGCGCCTCCCCTACCTTGGTCGTGACCAGATCTGCGCCGGCGCCATAGACTGCGCTTTCGCGATAGCCTTGCCCATCCGGTGTGACGATATCGAATAAATGAATCTTGCGGTAGCGGGCGATCTCAACGCCTCCAGGTTCAAAAATTACCGTGGTGTTAAACAATTTTTCATCCGCCAGCTCACCGATCGAGCCACCATGCATGGTGATCTTATGCCGACGCGCCATGTCGCGGAGAAATTCATAAGCTGGCCCGCCCGGCATGTTGGCGCCTTTTTCTGGCAATGGCTCGGCCTGGGCAAATTTGGTGGCGCGATTACCGCCTAGGCACGTCCAGATCTCTGGTAAAGCGATTAGATCGGGCCGGTCCACCATTACCGCCGCTTCGATCAGCTGGCGAGCCTGATTGATGTTTTCGGCCTTGTCGGCGCCGGGCGACATCTGGATCACGCTGATACGCATTGTCTTGATTCCCTCAACTCATTTGTGCCAATGGTGCCCGCCCATTTGATTTGGCGCAAGCGCTCCTAAAGTTCATCATGCAATGCTTGCGGGCAGCCGGGCGCCAGCGTATTTCCGTGCCATGAAACATATTATTCCGCTCATCATGACGGCGGCTTTTGCTGTTCCCGCGCTTGCCTTCGGCGCCGAACAGCCAAAACCGCTTGGCGTCTTCCAGAAATGGACTGCGGCAAGTTACGGCAGCGGCAGCGGCATGGCCTGCTACGCCTTCTCTCTTGCGCCTGTGCCGAAAGGCAGCAAGGCGACGCCCGCAATGCTGACAATTACCGAACGGCCGGGCAATCCTACCGAGATTTCGCTGGCGCAAGGCGTTAACTACGCTAAGGATGCCAAGCCTGTTATCGCGGTGGGCACGCAAAAACTTGCCTTCTTCACCAAGGACAACATGGCCTATGCCTTGAATGGCGACGCTACAACAAAAGCATTTTCCGGCGGCACCGACGCCGTTGCCACCTCACCGACACCGAATGGCAAGACCGTAACCGACACGTTTAGCCTGAAAGGCTATTCGGACGCGTTAAAAGCAATCGACAAGGCTTGCTCGCCAGCCACTCAGAAAGCCACGATGAAAAAGCCTGAAACGAAGTCCAAGAAGAAAAAATGACGCAGTTCGTGCTGGATTATCAGGCGCGCGCTCGCATTATGGCCAAGGCCGCGCTATTCGCGCCGCCCGATGCGGCGCTGCCGGATGGCCGGCGCGATCTCGCGGGAATGTCGCGCGAGGAAATTACCGCCGCCGTGGCGTCCATCGGTGAGGCGCCGTTCCGGGCAAAGCAGCTTTGGCATTGGATTTATCATCAGGGACTGCGCGATTTCAGCCTGATGTCGAACGTGGCGCGACCGCTGCAGCAAAAGCTTGCCGCGAATTTTGCAATCGGCCGCCCTGAAATCGCAGCTGATGAGTTGAGCCGCGATCAGACGCGCAAATTGCTGTTCCGTTTCCGCGACCGCGAGGCGGTGGAGACGGTTTACATCCCCGATCCGGTCGAGGATCGCGGCTCGGTCTGCATCTCCTCGCAGGTCGGGTGCACCCTATCCTGCAGGTTCTGCCATACCGGCACCCAGCGTCTGGCGCGGAATTTGTCGGCGGCGGAAATTGTCGGGCAATTCATGGCGATGCGCGATGTTTATGGCGAATGGCCCTCGCCCAAGGGCGAAACGCCCCGCCTGCTCTCCAATATCGTGCTGATGGGGATGGGCGAACCGCTCTATAACTATGAGAATGTCGCGAAAGCGATGAAGATCGTAATGGATGGCGACGGGATTGGGCTATCGCGCCGGCGAATCACCCTTTCCACCTCCGGCGTGGTGCCGATGATGGACCAATGCGGCGCCGAGCTTGGCGTTAATCTCGCGGTTTCGCTGCATGCCGTGCGGGATGATCTGCGCGACGAACTGGTGCCGCTGAATCGAAAATATCCGATCGCCGAGTTGATCGCCGCCTGCCGCCGCTACCCGGCGGCGAACAACGCGCGGCGGATCACCTTTGAGTATGTCATGCTGAAGGATGTGAATGACACCGAGGCCGATGCGCGCGAGTTGGTCCGGCTGATTGCCGGAATGCCTGCCAAGGTGAACCTGATCCCCTTCAACCCGTGGCCCGGTTCAACATTTGAGACATCCTCGCCGCAAGAAATCCGCCGCTTCGCCGAGATCGTCATGGCCGCGGGGTATGCGGCACCGGTGCGCCAGCCTAGGGGCCAGGATATCCTCGCGGCATGTGGCCAGCTGAAATCAGCGCTGGCGGCGGATTAACCGCGCCTCATGACGTCATGGCTGCTGGGATGTCAGTTTTGCTGAAATCTCCGCCGATGAACAGCAGCTTCGCACTATTGGCCTTAGCGCAGGCATAGGCAAAACAATCGCCCATATTCAGCGCCGCCGGATGATGTCCCTTGCCAAACCGGCCATAGGCGTGAATCGCGAGAGCCAATTCCTGTTCGGCGATGGGGACAAGACGAAACTCAAGTCTATCGAGAAAAAGACTGACGCGCTGACGCGCTAAGTCAAGCGGAAGCCTATAGCCGCGGCATAAAGCGGCAATGGCTTCCCATGCGGACATCGCCGAATAAAGACGCGGCTCTGCCGCATCCAGATAATCAGCCAAAGCCAGTGCCTCCTTCTCCCGCGCGATGATAGCGACCAAAGCCGAGGCATCAGCGAACACCTTCATGGTTCGCCCGAAAGGTCGTCAAAAAACGCTTTGTCGGCTTTGAGGCCGGTTTTAGGCGGTAGCGGATGCTCATCCCATAGCTGCTGCAAACGCTCACGCAGTGGAACTGCCTTCATTTCCTGGTCCAGCGCAGCCTTCACCGCCTGCTTAACCGCATCCTGTTTCGTACAATGACGCTGCCGCGCCAGTTCGGCGACCAATGCGGCGGTTTGGTCGTCCTTGATGTAAAGTGGCACTGGACCCTCCTGAACATTTGGATATCCGAAAGAATAGCCGGATATTTTGTTTGACTCAAGCTGTTTCAGATTGCCGGTCATCAAACAATTCGGAAAGGCCGCGGTCCAGGCGCAGATAAGCACTGTCAGACCATTCATCGCCAATCAGCCAAGTCTGCGCCGCCCGGCCCGTCTCCATGAAGCCGGCCCGCGACAGCAGCGCCAGCGAGGCGGCGTTGCGAGGGTCCACCTCGGCGGTCAGATGATCGGTGCCGTCGGCGGAGCGATGCGCGATGAAGGCATTAAGCGCTTCAGTGGCAAAACTATTTCCCCATTGACGGCTTGAGAAGATAAAGCCGATTTCAAGCAGCCTCCATGCGCCGAGCTTGCCGATTAGCCGCCCCTCGCGTTCCACGACGAAATCGTCGCTTGCATCAGGTGGCGCCGCGATCATGCTGGCGAGAAACACGCGCGTTACGTTGCGATTTTCATGCGGCAAGCTGGACCAGAACCGCATGGTTTTGGCGTCCGCCATGATCTCGTGCAGCGCTTCCAGATCGGTTCAGCAGCCTTGCGAAGCAGCAGCCTCTTGGTCTTAATGATCGTCATGACTGACTGTTGAAACCGGGCCACCTTGTTGGCAAGGCTTGCATCAGCCGTCATCTTGGCGCCGAAGGAGCATAAACGATGACCGAGGCTGGAAAAATCATCCTGATCTCCGGCGGCGCGCGCGGTATTGGCGCCGCCATCGCGGCGCATCTGGCCGGACATGGCAATAGGGTGATCGCCGCCGACCGGGATATTGCGGATATCAAGGCGCCGGAGGGCGTGCGTTTAGTTGCCGCCGATGTGTCGCAAGAGGATACCGTGCTGGCGCTGGTCAATGAAATCCGTGAGGCGGGAGGACGGCTTGATGGGCTGGTCTGTAATGCCGGGTTCATGATCCGTAAGCCGATCCGTGATTTGCGGCTGGATGAGTGGCGTTCGATGCTGGACACCCATCTGACCAGCGCTTTTTTGCTGGTGCGCGCCGCCGCGGATTTGCTGCGGGCGTCGAAAGGCGCGATTCTTACCATAGGCTCCACCCGTGCCCATATGTCGGAGCCGGATACCGAATCCTATGCAGCGGCGAAAGGCGGGCTGCTTTCCCTTACGCATGCCCTGGCGATCAGCCTGGGGCCGGAGGTGCGGGTGAATTGCATCAGCCCTGGCTGGATCAACAGCAAGGATGAAACGCTATCGGCTGAGGATCATGCCCAGCACCCGGCTGGCCGCGTCGGCACCACCGCCGATATCGCCAAGCTGGCGGGCTTTCTGCTTGGACCTGACGCGGGCTTCATCACTGGCGCGGAATTCATCGCGGATGGCGGCATGACCAAGAAAATGATCTATGCCAAGTAATCTAGCGGCGAAGGACAATATATGGGTGACGTCGGTTGAACCCACCCCGGCGGCGGAGCCGCATCATCTGAAACCGGTAGAGGCCGTATAGGACAACCCCGCCGAAAAAAATCACCGGCAAGGTGAACACCGCGAGCCAAAATAGCAACACGCCAAAACCGATTAGAATGGAAAATGCCGCGAGGCGCGCGATTACCGTTCCAAGCGACAGACTGTGCCGCACTGGCTGGTAGGCTTGGCGCCAGCTTTGATGTCGGCTTTCGCGCCAATGCGACTTTGGCCCCTGAAATTCAGGCTGCACGAACTCGCCTTCCGGCGTCATGTCGATGATCTGAACAGGATCGTTTTTCATGAGAGGATGATGGTACGGCAAGGTTTTTCCCGCAAGGAAAACCGTATCACGCTATCGAGGATGTGTTCCGGCGAAAGCCTCACTGCTAGGCTTCACGAGGCTCATAACGAGCCTCCCGCAAGCGATTTCTTGATTTACTGAAACGTCACACCCTTATTGCGTTGATGAAACCTGATCTCGCCGTTGGCTATGCTGTGTTTCTTGATCTTGATGGAACCTTAGTCGATATCGCCCCGACGCCGGCGGATGTTTGGGTCGCAACCGACCTGCCTGAGCTGCTACGGCAGCTTGCGCGGCAATGTGGCGGTGCCTTGGCTATTCTATCAGGCCGCAAGCTGGCTGATATTGATGCAATAACCCTGTACCAATTTCCCGCCGGCGCAGAGCACGGGATCGTGTTGCGCGACACGGAAGGCAAGCTTCACCAGATTCTTGCCGATATTCCGCAGATGGGCATGCTGGGAAGCCAGCTGGAGGTGCTGGCGCGCCAAATGCCGGGCGTCCTGATCGAGACAAAGCAACATACAGTGGTGGCACATTACCGGCTAGCGCCTGATTTCGGACCGGCTTTGCGGGAGATGATGGAGACTATGGTTGCCGAGGCGCCTGGCGCTGAATTGCTGGCGGCGCATATGGCCTGGGAAATTAGGCCGCGCGGCGCTGGCAAGGGCCAAGCGCTGCGCTGGTTCATGGGGCAAACACCTTTTATTGGACGCAAGCCGTTTTTTGTCGGCGACGACACTACGGATGAGGAAGCCATAGAAGCGGCGAACACGCTTGGCGGCAGCGGTTTGCATGTTGCGCGGGATTTTAATGGCTCGACTGCTGAGGTTCGCGCTTACCTTGCCCAGTCTCTTGCTCAAACCCTTTCCGATCATAGCTGATGGGCAGGCTGGTCATCGTCTCGAACAGGGTCCCGGTTCCCAGCGAGCGCGGCGCCAAGGCGGGTGGCTTAGCGGTTGCCATGGCTGATGCGCTTACACCGGGATCGATGTGGTTTGGCTGGTCTGGCAGGCGCGGCCATGAAACCGCCACGACCGCTAAAGTAACGCTGCATGGGGAAGTTTCCTACGCCACCATAGACCTAAGCGAAATCGATTATAGACGCTTCTATGTCGGTTTTTCCAATGCCTCGCTTTGGCCTCTATTGCACTATCGCACTGGGCTACTGGAATTTCGCCGGGATGACTACGAGGGCTATCTTATAGTCAATGAGGCATTCGCAGCAGCGCTTGCCCCGCTGCTCAAGCCGGATGATCTGGTTTGGGTGCATGATTACCAGCTTTTGACAATGGCCGCCGCCTTGCGCCAGCGGGGCATGAAAAATCGTATCGGGTTTTTCCTCCATATTCCTTTTGTTCCGCCTGCTATCCTTTATGTGCTGCCACCCGCGGTAGACATCGTAAAAGCGATGGTAGCGGCGGATCTTATTGGGTTTCAAACCGAAGGCGACCGCGCAAATTTTCTTGAATCCGCCGCAAGCTGCCTGAATTGTGAAATTTACGCCGAAGGCCTGGTTTATGAGGGAAGGCGTGTCGAAACGGTTGTGGCGCCGATTGGCATTGACACCAACGGCTTCGCCAAAACTGCCAGGCGCGCGGTGCGCAACGCCGAGACAAGGCGGCTCGTTGAAAGCCTTGGTGGCCGAGCGCTGGCGATCGGCGTCGATCGGCTGGACTATAGCAAGGGACTGCCGCAGCGATTCGATGCCTTCGGGCAATTCCTCAGGCGTCATCCCGCTCATCTCCGCCATATCAGCTTCCTACAGATCGCCGCGCGCTCGCGGGAGGATGTCGACCGTTACCAGACGCTGCGGCGCGAACTTGACCGCAAAGCCGGCGACATCAATGGCGAATTTTCCGATTTCGATTGGACGCCGCTGCGTTATATGACAAGGGCGGTGAAACGCACAACCATTGCCGGGTTCTACCGTATCGCCCGCATTGCGCTGGTGACACCGCTACGCGATGGCATGAACCTGGTCGCTAAGGAATATTTAGCGGCGCAAGATGAAGCAAATCCTGGTGTTTTAATTCTATCGCGTTTCGCCGGAGCGGCAGAGGAATTAACCGAGGCGCTGATCGTCAATCCCTACGATGCCGATGCGGTAGGCGATGCCATGAACCAAGCACTAACAATGTCACTCGACGAGCGGCGCGAAAGGCACGTCGCCTTGTCAAAAAAAATCCGGCAGCATACGGCCGCCAGTTTTTGCCGGGATTTTATCGAACATCTTGGCAATCTTGCGTGAAGCCAAGGCTTTCCAAAGCAGCAAGCATATGCCCTGGCACCGAGGCGGTTGCGGTGATCGGCGGGTCGTTCGGTAAAATAATGCTTCGCGCCAGCAGAAACAAAGGTGGCTCGCCGGCGCCATAGACGCGGTCACCGAGGATGGGATGCCCTATCGCGGCGCAGTGCGCCCGCAACTGATGCGTCCGTCCGGTCTGCGGCTTTAGTTCAAGCCAGCTTTCATTTGCTCCAAAGGCAACTCCGCGCCAAGTGGTCCGCGCGGACTGCCCCTTCGGATCAGCGATAATTTTCCAGCCGCCTGGCACGCTTACCTTACGCAACGGCAGATCGATAACGCCGTGATCCTCCACAGGTATGCCTTTGACAACAGCCCAATAAGTCTTGCGGACGCGTCCCTCGGCGAATGCCGCCTGTAAGGAAATCAGAGCGGATTTGCGCCGGGCAATGACAAGGCATCCTGCGGTGTCCGCATCAAGGCGATGGGCAAGCCAAGGTCCATCATGGCCGCGCCGCCAGCTTGGGAAAAAATTTTCCACACAGACCTTGGCTCCTGGTCCCTGATGCACGGGAAGACCCGCTGGTTTGTCGATGATCATGAGATGGTTCGACTGGAAAAGGATTTGAGGGTTATCCGGGTTGAATGGCAAAGCCGAGGCGGCGGGGAATGTTCCAGGTCTCATGAATTTCCCTTACGACGCGAAAACCCGCTCGACGATAATTTGGCAAGGCGCGCGGATGATCCGCCGTGCATGTATTGACGGTCATACCCCGTACTGGACCCGCAAAAACCTGATCGATGGCGGCGAGCAGCAGCGGCATACCCAGGCCTTGGCCGATATAGTCGGGCAATAAGCCGAAATAGCTCAAATTGACATCAGGCCAAGGCGTCGCATCCAGCTCAAAAAAGCCCGCGCATTCGCCATTCATGCGCAATACGTAAATTGCGATGGCGGGATCAGCCAGAAGCTTGCCCAGCATGTCGTCTGGCATCATGCGGCGCAGCCACCACAACCATTTTTGCCCAACGCGCGCATAAATTTCACGATAGGCTTCCAAGCCAAGTGTTTCACGCGCAAGCGTAGCGCCTAGCGGGAGATTTGTTGCAACTGCCGCCGGCTTCTGATCCATGCGCAGGAAAGTGACCTTCACCAGCACGCGATCAGTCGCCTCGCCAGGTTGCGGGCGGGCGTAATCCAGCATGACCTCAGTCTTCCAGGAAGCTCCGCAATTTGCGGCTGCGCGAGGGGTGCTTGAGCTTACGCAGCGCCTTCGCCTCGATCTGCCTGATCCGCTCCCGAGTGACGTTGAACTGCTGCCCCACCTCCTCCAGCGTATGATCGGTGTTCATGCCAATGCCGAAGCGCATGCGCAGCACACGCTCCTCCCGCGGCGTCAGCGAAGAAAGCACACGGGTCGCAGCCTCGCGCAGATTGGCCTGCACAGCGGCGTCAATCGGGATGATCGCGTTCTTGTCCTCGATAAAATCGCCTAAGTGGCTGTCCTCCTCGTCGCCGATGGGCGTTTCCAGGCTGATCGGCTCCTTGGCGATCTTCAGCACTTTACGCACCTTTTCCAGAGGCATGCCAAGTTTTTCCGCGAGCTCCTCCGGCGTCGGCTCACGGCCGATCTCGTGCAGCATCTGCCGCGAAGTGCGGACAAGCTTGTTGATTGTTTCAATCATGTGAACAGGGATTCGGATGGTGCGCGCCTGATCAGCGATGGAGCGGGTGATTGCCTGCCTGATCCACCAGGTCGCATAGGTGCTGAACTTGTAGCCCCGGCGGTACTCGAACTTATCGACCGCCTTCATCAGGCCGATATTACCCTCCTGGATCAGATCGAGGAATTGCAGGCCGCGATTGGTGTATTTCTTGGCGATGGAAATAACCAGGCGCAGATTGGCCTCGATCATCTCCTTCTTGGCGCGGGTAGAATCCCGCTCGCCGCGTGATACGGTGGCATAGACCCGGCGGAATTCCTCAATGGGCAGCTGCGCCTCGGCCGCAATGCGGCCGATTTGGGCGCGCAACTCGATCACTGGCGTCGCGTATTTCGACACGAAGCCTTGCCAGTTTTTTGATGGGAGATTCGCCACATGGTCCAGCCAGGCGGGGTCCATCTCGCGCCCGCGATATTCGCGCAGGAACTCGTCGCGCGGCACCTTGCAGCCTTCGGCAAGGCGCAACATCTGGCCCTCCAGCCCGTTAAGTCGCTGGTTCAGCTCTTTTAGCTGCACCACCAGCTCCTCGATTCGGTTATTATGTAGGCGAACCTGCTCAACCTTCGCGACCAGCTCATCGCGCAGCTTTTCGTAGGTCTTTTCAGATTTAAGGTTGACGTCTTCGCCCGCGGTGATCGCGTCCAGCCTTCTGTGCTGGAGCTTCATGAATTTCTCGTAGAGCTTTTCAATATCGATAAAGGTTTCAAATACTTCCGGCTTCAGTTTTTCCTCAAGCGCGGAAAGCGACATGCCGCTGCCTTCGCCTTCATCCTCTTCCTCGACTTCATCGACCTCCGCGGCGGCTGGCGTGAACCCGGCATCGCCGGCGCCGCCCTGCGTCGCTTCCAGATCAATCACGTCGCGCAGCAGAATCTTGCTGTCACGCAAGGCCTCATGCCAGGCGATAATGGCGCGGAAGGTCAGCGGACTTTCGCACAAACCGCCGATCATCATGTCGCGGCCTGCCTCGATGCGCTTGGCGATGGCGATTTCGCCTTCGCGCGACAGCAGCTCGACGGTGCCCATCTCGCGCAGATACATCCGCACCGGATCATCGGTGCGGCTGACGCTGGCTTCGCTGATATTGCCGGCCTGCTCGCCTTCCGGCTCCTCGGCGGCTTCCTCGTCTTTTTCGGCACGTGGCGCGGCTTCGGCGTCCTCGGCCTCTTCGCCCTCGACCACCTGGATGCCCATCTCGCTGAGCATCGCCATGATATCCTCGATCTGCTCCGAACTGTTCTGTTCAGAAGGCAGCACGGCATTCAGCTCATCAAAGGTGATGTAACCGCGTTCCTTGCCGCGCGCGATCAGCCGTTTTACCGCCGCCGACTGCACGTCGAGCGTCGCGGCTTCGGGTTCGGCCTCGGCAGTTGTCGTCTCGCTCGCCGCCGCTGGTTTCGTTACCATAAATTAAACATCTCCAGATAGATTAGTGCCAGCATTTGGACTAGAAGATCAGTGCTGATCCGCCGCTTCCTCATCGGGTTCGCCTGCATCAAGCCGCAGTAAAGCGCCGCGAACCTGGATCAGTTGGTTCGTAAGCGCGGTGTTAGCCAGGTCGCGTGATAATTGATTTTGTAACTCGATCAACTGCTCAAAAAGAACCTCGCGGCGCATGAAGTTGAATTGTTCCCACCATTCCTGGGCGATCTCGTTGAGCGGCGATGCGGCGCCGGACTTCGGAAACATCTCAAGTATTCGCTTAGCCTCGGCCTCTAGCCCAAGAGATGACAGATGGTTAAGCATTTGGGCCGAGTCAAGGGCCGAATTTCCATCATGAGCTTCAGCAAGCAGTGCGTGCATCGCTTCGCGGATCGCCGCGCAGTCCGGCATGAGATCAACCAATCCTAGCGCTTCATCGACCGATGGCAGAAGTTCGGGATGGCGCAGCAGAAGCGCGATCAGCGAACAGGCGCGGCGCTTGTTGGTCGCGGAGATATCGATTGTTGGGCGCGGCAAGTTGAGCGACGGCTTCTGATTATGCCGTCCCTTTCGCTCGGCGAAAAACCGGTTAAGCCAGGCGCCACGATATTCGCTGGCGAGACGCTTATCGGAAATTTGCGAAGCGGTTTCCGCGAGCCGTTGCCGAAATGCCGCACGACCTTCCGGTGATTGTTGATCGGACCCTTCTGTCAGCATCGCGAATAACGCATCCGCCAGCGGGCGCGCGCCCTTAACCGCGCTGGCAAATCCGGCTTCGCCATGCTTGCGGATCAGGCTGTCCGGGTCTTCGCCTTCGCGGATACGCATGATGGCGAGGCTCTGCTCCGGTGTCAGCGACTTCAAGGCCAATTCCGCCGAACGGAGCGTGGCGCGGCGGCCCGCGGCATCGCCGTCGAAGCAGAGAACAGGCGCCGGCGAGAGTTTCCATAGTTCGGTGAGCTGCCCCTCGGTCAGCGCCGTGCCAAGCGGCGCCACCGCGCCGCCAAAACCCGCTTCGGCGAGGGCGATGACATCCATATAGCCTTCCACCACGATCAACGCGGCGCCGCCCCGCACCGCCTCGCGCGCCGTATCCAGTCCGTACAGGGTCCGGCGCTTGGAAAACAATGTAGTCTCTGGGCCGTTGAGGTATTTTGGCTGGCCATCGCCGAGGATGCGCCCACCGAAGCTGATCACCCGGCCCCGCCGGTCGCGGATCGGGAACATCACCCGGCTGAAGAAATAATCAACCGGGCCACGTTCGCCCTGTTTCATCAGCCCGGCCTCGATCAATTGGTCCTGGGTGATCAAAGCTCGGCCTAGGCTGGCCGCGAGCGATCCCCTGCCCTCGCCCGACCAGCCAAGCCCGAACCGGGTGATCGTCGCCTCTGACAGGCCGCGTGTGCGCAGATAAGCCAAAGCAGCCTGGCCTTCCGGCAGGCGCAGGCGGCGCTGATATTCGGCGGCGGCGGCGGCCAAAACCTCATGCAGCCCGGCGCGTTTTTGTTCGGCGGCGGCATCCTGCGGCGTCGGCTTGGGCACCGGGATGCCGGCCTCGGCGGCGAGGCTTTCCACCGCCTCCATGAACCCGACATTGCGCGCCCGCATGACAAAACCGATGGCATCGCCATGGGCGCCGCAGCCGAAACAGTGGAAATGATCGTCATAGACGTAAAAGGATGGCGTTTTTTCGTTATGAAACGGGCAGCAGGCCTTGGTGTCACGCCCGGAGCGGACCAGCCGCGCATGGCGGCTGATCACCCCCGCCAGCGGCGTCCGCGCGCGCAGTTCATCAAGGAATTGCGGCGGGAACATCATGGCGGATTATTGCGCAAGCTGTGCCTTCACCGTCTGCGACGCGGCGGCCATGTCGAGCGCGGCGCCATGCTTTGACTTCAGCGCCGCCATCACCTTGCCCATGTCCTTTATGCCGGAGGCGCCGGATTCAGTGATGGCCTCGGCCACCGCCTGATCGAGCGCTGAACCTTCCAATGATTTCGGCAAAAACTCCTCCAGAATCGCCACTTCCGCCTCTTCCTTGTCGGCCAGTTCGGGCCGGTTGCCTTGCCGGTACATGAGAGCTGATTCGCGGCGGGATTTCACCATGTTGCGCAGCATCGGGATGATCTCCTCATCCGGCACCTGCTCGATCCCCTTGGGCCGTGCGGCGATGTCGGTATCCTTGAGCCGCGCCATCGCCATGCGCAGCGTGCTGACGCGCAAGGCATCGCCCGCGCGCATCGCGGATTTCATCTCACCGGAAAGCCTGTCTCTCAAACTCATACTGCGTATCAACCTTTTATCTATTACGGAAAAAATTTCCGCACCCAAGAAAATCTTGCGGACGGAAAGGAATTCCGTTAGCAGAGTTTCATGCCAATTTCCATTGCCGAGATCATCGACCGCCTGGGTGGCGCCGAAGCCACCTCGAAGCTTACCATGGTTTCAACTGAAGCGGTGCGCAAATGGCGCACGGCGGGCGTGATTCCCTCTCGCCACTGGACTGCGATCATGGCGGCAACAGGGCTGGCGCTGGAGGATTTGCCCGGCGTCGCGTTGCCCGACATCACCGATGGACCGCCGCCAGGCGCCACCGCCGCGCTCGTTTTAGGCAATGGCCGCATTTTCTGGGGGCGCGGGTTTGGCGCCCATACTGCCGCGGATGCCGAGCATCCGGCGGAGCTTTGCTTCAACACCGGCATGACCGGCTACCAGGAAACCCTTACCGATCCCTCCTATGCCGGGCAGATCATCACCTTCACCTTTCCGCATATCGGCAATGTGGGAGCGAATGGTGAGGATATCGAGGCAGCGCAAAGTGCGGCGCGCGGGCTGGTGATCAACCGGGATATCACGACGCCGGCCAACTGGCGGGCGACGGAAAGCTTGAGTGATTGGTGCGTCCGCATCGGGCTGCCCGGAATTTCCGGCGTCGATACCCGCGCGCTGACCCGGCATATCCGTGACAATGGTCCGCCGAACGCGCTGATCGCGTATCCTGCCGACGGTCGATTTGATGTGGAGCGGCTGGTGGCGCGCGCCGCCGCATGGCCGGGGCTGGAAGGCATGGACCTCGCGGCGGAGGTTTCCTGCACGCAGAGCTACGAGTGGGACGATATGCTTTGGGTGCGTGGCGAAGGCTATCCCCGGCAAGAAGCGCCGCGTTTCACGGTGGTCGCGGTGGATTACGGCGCCAAGCGTAATATTCTGCGAAGCCTTGCAAGCGCGGGCTGCAAGGTGATCGTGGTGCCGGCAAATGCCGATGCCGAGGCGATTTTGCGCCACCAGCCCGACGGGGTGTTCCTTTCCAACGGCCCCGGCGACCCGGCAACGACAGCGGAATATGCTGTGCCAGTGCTGCAAGCGGTAATGGCGGCGAAGGTGCCGATTTTTGGCATCTGCCTTGGGCATCAACTGCTGGCCCATGCGCTAGGGGCCAAAACCTATAAGCTGACCTTGGGACATCGCGGCGCCAACCAGCCGGTGCAGGAACTCGCCACCGGGCGGGTGGAAATCACCAGCCAGAATCATGGTTTCGCCGTGGATGACGCGTCGCTTCCGGAAGGCGTGGTCATTACTCATAAAAGCCTGTTTGATGGCTCGAACGAAGGCATTTCCTGCGCCGAGAAGCGAGTATTCTCGGTGCAGTATCACCCCGAAGCCAGTCCTGGCCCGTCAGATTCGCATCATCTATTCAAGCGCTTCACGGCGATGATGGAAGCCCATCCATGATGGCCTCTGACCTCTTGCACTGCAGGATTTTCAAATGTTTTTATTGTAAGGTATTGCTGACTGACTATTAATCGAAACGTATGGCAGGTGCCGATGTCAGATACATCTCAAGTAAAAAAGCTTTCCAAGCAAGAGACCATTCTTGCCGAAATTATTGAGTACATGAATACTTCTACATCAGATGGATCGATAAATGAACGTCATCTTCAAAATGGGCAAATTTCTTCTGTGCAAAAAGCCATTCTTAGAGCAACAATAAACGATCTTGAGCACGCAGGTTTTTTGATTCGGAAAATTGATAATTACCCTCCGAATAGCATAATTACGCGTCATCCTTATTGGATTTTGGGCTCTATGGGTATTGATTTTTGCGAAAATGTTTCGAAACATCTAAATGTGCCTGTTCCTGCTGCCGACCGCTTTGTTTCGATAGGTCATAATTCTCAAGGCTTCAGCGACGCGATATCTTCTCTTTCTGATCTAGCAGAAGAAGTTCGGAAAACAAACGTAGACCTCACAGCTGATCCTGCTGACAAACTTGCAATATATCGTGAAGTTGAAAACCTAAAATCATTACTCGAAGAGTCGAAAGTCCGTGTTGCTGCCATCATCACGGCAACACGAGAAAACGGCATTTTGCACTGGCTAGCAGTACAAACCGCCAGTGGAACTATAAACGCTCTCGCATCTCAGGCAATTAAATTTCTATTGTCACTACTGCCGCATAAATGACACCTGAAAAATAAAGGAATCGGGGCCGATGGCCCCAGCGGGTGCGGGCAGAGCCCGTGCTTTCACTGACTAGGACACTAACATGCCAAAACGTACCGACATAAACTCCATCCTGATCATCGGCGCCGGGCCGATTGTTATTGGCCAGGCCTGCGAGTTCGACTATTCCGGGGCGCAGGCGTGCAAGGCGTTGCGGGAGGAAGGGTATCGGGTGGTGCTGGTCAATTCCAACCCGGCGACGATCATGACCGACCCGGCGCTCGCGGATGCGACGTATATTGAACCCATTACGCCGGAGATGGTCGAGAAGATCATCGCCCGCGAAAAGCCGGATGCGCTGTTGCCGACGATGGGCGGGCAGACCGCTCTGAACACGGCGATGGCGCTGGAGAAGGCGGGCACGCTCGCGAAATACGGGGTGGAGTTGATCGGGGCGAAGGCGGAGGTGATCGACCGGGCGGAGGATCGGCTGAAGTTTCGCGACACCATGGCGGGCATCGGCATTGAATCGCCGAAAAGCCTGATCGCGCATAGCGTTGAGGAGGCGCGGTCAGCGCTGGAGGTGATCGGGCTGCCAGCGGTGATCCGGCCTTCGTTCACGCTGGGCGGCACGGGCGGCGGCATCGCCTATAACCGGGCGGAGTTCATCGAGATCGTCACCGGCGGGCTGGATGCCTCGCCGACCAATGAGGTTTTGGTCGAGGAAAGCGTGCTCGGCTGGAAAGAGTATGAGATGGAGGTGGTGCGGGATTCGGCGGATAACTGCATCATCATCTGCGCCATCGAGAATATCGATCCGATGGGCGTGCATACCGGCGATTCGGTAACGGTGGCGCCGGCTTTGACGCTGACCGACAAGGAATATCAGGCGATGCGCGACGCCTCGATTGCCTGTCTGCGGGCGATTGGCGTCGATACCGGCGGCTCTAACGTGCAGTTTGCCATCAATCCCGATGACGGGCGGATGGTGGTGATCGAGATGAATCCGCGCGTCTCGCGCTCCTCGGCGCTGGCCTCGAAGGCGACAGGGTTTCCCATCGCCAAGATCGCGGCGAAGCTGGCGGTGGGTTATACGCTGGATGAATTGCGCAACGACATCACGCAGGTGACGCCAGCCAGTTTTGAGCCAGCGATTGATTACGTGGTGGTGAAAATTCCGCGTTTTACCTTCGAGAAATTCCCTGGCACCCCTGCCCTGCTCACCACCTCGATGAAATCCGTGGGCGAAGCGATGGCGATGGGACGGAGTTTTGCCGAAGCCTTGCAGAAGGGTCTGCGTAGCCTGGAGACGGGGCTTGCCGGGCTTGATCCGGTGGAAGCGCCGGGTGACGGCACGCATGATGCGTTTCGCGCCGCGCTTTCCACACCAAGGCCGGACCGCCTGCTGATCGCAGGCCAAGCGTTGCGGGCCGGGCTGACGGTGGATGAAATTCATGACGCCTGCAAATTCGACAAATGGTTCCTGCGTGAACTTAACGCCATCGTGCAAGCGGAAGCCAAACTCGCCATGCATGGTTTGCCACCGAATGCCGATGCTTTGCGAGCGATCAAGGCGCTCGGATTCGCCGATAAACAGCTCGCGGAACTGACCGGCAAGCGCGAGCGCGACATCCGGGCGCTGCGCGAAAAACTCAGCGTTCATGTAGTATTCCGCCGCATCGACAGCACCGCGGGCGAGTTCGCTTCCGCCACCGCCTATATGTTCGCCACCTATGAAGGCGGCTTTGGCGCGCCTGAATGCGAGGCCGATCCGACGGATCGCGACAAGATCATCATTCTCGGCGGCGGGCCGAACCGGATCGGCCAGGGGATCGAGTTTGATTATTGCTGCGTTCATGCCGCATACGCACTGCGCGAGGCGGGGTTCGAGACCATTATGATCAACTGCAATCCGGAGACGGTCTCCACCGATTATGATACCTCGGACCGGCTATATTTCGAGCCGCTTTTCGCCGAGGACGTGCTCTCGGTCATCCGCCGCGAGCAGCAAAACGGCAAGATTCTCGGCTGCATCGTGCAATATGGCGGACAGACGCCGCTGAAGCTCAGCCAAGCGCTGGAAGCGGCGGGCATCCCCATCTTAGGCACCTCGGCGGATGCCATCGATATCGCCGAGGATCGCGAGCGGTTCCAGCTACTGCTCAAGAAGCTCGGCCTGCGCCAGCCGGAGAATGGCATTGCGCGTTCGGCGGATGAGGCGGAGGCGATTGTCGGGCGCATTGGCTTCCCGGTGGTGATCCGCCCCAGCTATGTGCTGGGCGGGCGGGCGATGGAGATCGTCCATGATCTGGCCGGGTTGCGGCGCTACATGCGCGAAGCGGTGCGGGTTTCAGGGGAAAACCCTGTGCTCATTGATCGCTATCTGAACGACGCCATCGAGGTCGATGTCGATTGCATCGCCGATGGCGAGACAGTCCATGTTGCCGGCGTGATGGAGCATATCGAGGAGGCGGGCATCCATTCCGGTGATTCTGCCTGTTCGCTGCCACCTTACTCACTGTCTCCGGCAATGATTGCCGAGCTTCACGCGCAAACCGAAGCGATGGCAAAGGCTTTGCAAGTGAAGGGCCTGATGAACGTGCAGTTCGCCATTCAGGGCGATACGGTTTATGTGCTGGAGGTCAATCCCCGCGCCTCCCGCACCGTGCCATTCGTCGCGAAGGCAACCGGGGTGCCGGTTGCCAAGATCGGCGCCCGCGTCATGGCTGGGGCGAAACTATCGGAATTTGCGCTGAATGATACGGCGATCCGCCCGCATGTCGCGGTAAAGGAGGCGGTGTTTCCTTTCGCGCGTTTCCCGCTGGTCGATACGCTGCTGGGGCCGGAGATGAAATCGACCGGCGAGGTGATGGGGCTGGACGCCAGCTTCGCTCGCGCCTTCGCCAAGGCGCAGTTGGGCGCCGGCGTCGTGCTGCCGCTCAGGGGCACGGTGTTCCTTTCGGTGCGGGATTCCGACAAGGCGGCGATTGTGCCCATCGCCCGGCGGATGAGCGAAATGGGGTTCTCCATCCTCGCAACGCGCGGCACCGCCGCCTGCCTGGAAGCGGCGGGCATTGCCGCGCGCGCCATCAACAAGGTGCTGGAAGGCCGTCCGCATTGCGTCGATGCGATCCGCTCGGACGAGGTGCAGCTGGTGATCAACACGGCATCCGGCGCGCAATCGGTCGCCGACAGCTTCGAGATACGCCGCTCCGCCCTCACTCATGGGGTGCCGCATTTCACCACCATTGCCGGTGCCAGGGCAGCGGCGCTGGCGATTGCCGCCTTGGCGGCAGGAAGCCTTGAAGTCGCCCCGCTTCAGTCGTACTTTCGCGCATCGTTTTGAACAAGCCATGGCTGGGGCGACCCGGTTATGGCTAAATTTGTCGTATCGCACGCATTGCGTGCAGCTAGTTAAGGAACTCTCGTGAATAAATTTCCGATGACCGCGCCTGGCCTGCAAAAACTCGAAGTGGAATTGCGGCAGCTCAAATCCGAGGAGCGCCCGGCGATCATCCGCGCCATTGCCGAAGCCCGCAGCCATGGCGATCTGTCGGAAAACGCCGAATACCATGCGGCGCGCGAGCGGCAATCTTTTATCGAAGGGCGGATCGCCGAGCTTGAGGAGATCGTCGGCGCCGCCGAGGTGATCGACCCCAGCGCGCTGTCTGGCGATACCATCAAGTTTGGCGCGCATGTCGGGCTGTATGATGAAGAGTCCGACAAGGAGGTCGCGTATCAGATCGTCGGCGTGCACGAAGCGGATATCAAGGCGGCGCGGCTGTCCATTTCGTCGCCCTTGGCGAAGGCGCTGATCGGCAAGCGTGCCGGTGACACGATTTCAGTGCCGGCGCCGGGCGGCGACCGCAGCTATGAGATATTGAACATCCGCTTCGGCGGCTAATTTCGTGATCAGTGTGGCCGAGATCGAGGCAGCGGCGGCGCGCATCCAGGGCGCCGTGCTACGGACGCCTTCGGTGCGTTCCGATGCGCTGAGCCGCGCGACCGGAGCCGATATCATCCTGAAGCTGGAGAATTTGCAGGCAACCGGCGCGTTTAAGGAACGCGGGGCGGCAAACCGGATTGCCTTGCTGACCAATGACGAACGCGCCGCCGGCGTGATTGCGATGTCCGCCGGTAACCATGCCCAGGCGGTGGCCCGCCATGCGCATCTGGCGGACATTCGCGCCATCATCGTGATGCCGCGCTTCACGCCGGTCAGTAAGGTGACGCGCACCGCTGCCTGGGGCGCCGAGGTGGTGCTGCAGGGCGAAACGCTGGCGGAAGCGGCGGCGCATGCGCGCGAGCTGGCGGCACGGCGTGGCTATGTGTTCATCCACCCTTATGATGATGAGGCGGTGATCGCCGGTCAGGGCACGCTGGCGCTGGAGCTGCTGGCCAATCATGACGATCTTGATGCGATGATCGTGCCGACCGGCGGCGGCGGCTTTCTCTCTGGCTGCGCGGTCGCGGCGCGCGCCTTAAGGCCTGATCTCTTAGTCTATGGCGTGGAAGTGGAGAGCTATTCGGGCTTCGCCCAGGCGCTGGCCGGGCAGCCGGTGCAGGTGGGCGGTGCGACCATCGCCGAAGGCATTGCGGTGCGCGATATCGGGGCCAAGCCTCTGGAAATCCTGCGGGCCTTGGGCACCGAGATCCTGGTGGTGCCGGAAGCGGCGGTGGAACAGGCCATCGCCATGCTGATCGAAAGCGGCAAGATCGTCGCCGAAGGCGCCGGCGCGGCGGGGCTGGCGGCGGTGTTGGCCTATCCAGAACGGTTCCGCGGCAAGATCGTCGCGCTGCCGATCTGCGGCGGCAATATCGACGCGCGGATTTTGGCGAACACCCTGCTCCGCAACCTTTTGCGCGACGGGCGGCTGCTGCGCGTGCTGATGGAAATCCCCGACCGCCCCGGCGTGCTGGCCGATATCGCGACCCGCATTGGCAACCAGGGCGGCAATATCATCGAGGTGGTGCACCAGCGGCTATTCGCCTCGCCCACCGTCCAGGCGGCGCATCTGGAAGTCATGGTCGAAGCGCGCGACGCCGCGCACGGCAACGCTATCGCCGCGGCGCTGGAGGAGGCTTACTCCGTCAAGCGGATCTGATTTCGCAGCCGCGCGACCTCGCGATGACATAAGGTGAACCGGGTTTCTGTTTGGGTAGGCCTGATGAAGTGCTCCGGCCCTGCTCGATCAAGCCCTCGCTTGATCACGGGGAGCAAAGAGATTGTGGGCGGTGAGGAGTTGCTCACGACATGCGGCGGCGTCCTCGGATGCGAGGGCGGTGAGGGCGCCGGTCGCGGCTTCAAACGCGCTATCGCCGCCTCGGCCCATGGCGATGGCCGCATAACCTTCGGCGAGCTGGCGCATCTCAGGCGAGGCGGCGCGCTCGTAATGCGCCCCGGCGGCCTTAAAGGCGGCGTGAGCTTGTCCGGCGTCGCCTTGCGCAAGATCGAGGGCGCCGATCAGCCAGACCGCGTTGCCGCGCTGCATCGGGTCCAGGTCAAGCTGCTCGACGATTGCTTGCGACCTGCGGGCGAGACTTTTCGCGGCGGCGAGTTCGTCCGGTGTTCGCGGCGGGGCGCCCGCCTTCCAGCCAGGCCAAGCGTCGGCGGCCGCATTGAAGGCGATGCGTTTGATGGTGTTGAGCGCGGCGATCTGATCTTCAGCAAACGAATTTTCCGCCGCGCCCATCTTGGCGTCGATCGCGTCGATGACGGCAATGGTCTGGGAAAGAATAGCCGGGATGTCGCCGGACTTGCGGGTATTCTTGACGGTCTGTTCACCCTCGCCGGCAAATGTGGACAAGGCGGTAATTGTTCTTGCTCCCTCAAAACTGGTTTTCAGGTAGCCGGAATTCTATTTAAAAAATTTATAAAAAAGAAGTTCTTTTTTGCAAAAAAGAACCAAAAAACTCTTAATATCATGTCTTGCCATTATTCATTTCTACAGCCGAGACCGCGAAAAAAAGTTTTTTGCTTCTTTTTTCAAAAACGAAGCGCTTGCTTAACGTACTAAATGCGATGGTCTTTGAGACAAAAATTCGACCAATACAATGCTTGTCAATCAAAACGGTATCTCGTCATCCAGATCGCTGCCACCACGCTGCGAATCCCAGGATGGCGCGCTTTTGCCTGATGAGCCGCCGCGCTCGTTCCGGTCATTGCTTCGGGTGTTGTTGCGCGGCATGTCGTCGCCGCCGGTGTTTGCGCCGGCGCGGTCAAGCAGGACCAGTTCGGCGCCGAACCGCCCCAGCATGACCTCGGTGGTGTATTTTTCCTGGCCGGACTGGTCGGTCCATTTGCGGGTTTGCAATTTGCCTTCCAGATAGACTTTCGAGCCTTTTTTAAGAAAGCGTTCGGCGACATCGGCCAGACGGTCGTTCATGATGACCACCCGGTGCCATTCCGTCCGCTCCTGGCGCTCGCCGCTGGCCTTGTCGTTCCAGTTTTCCGATGTCGCGACCGCTAGGTTAACAATTTTCATATTCGACTGAGTAGTGCGGATTTCAGGATCCTTGCCAAGATTGCCGATCAGGGTCACCTTGTTTACACTTCCCGCCATAGCCGTTCCTTCTCTGCGCCCCTACTGGGCATTGCCGATGCCCGGCATGTTTAGCCGATTGAGGCGCTTTCGACAAACCAGCAAATCGTGCCAGCCATTGATCAGACCTCTTTGCAGTTTCGCCGATCTGGGCCATATAGATAAGAACATTTACCGAACATCATCCTGTTAGGGCTTTCATGGCGAGTTCGATCATCGTGCGTGGCGCGCGTGAGCATAATCTCAAGAATGTTGATGTCGCAATCCCGCGCGATGCGCTGACAGTGATCACCGGCCTGTCGGGCTCCGGCAAATCCTCGCTGGCGTTTGACACGATCTATGCCGAGGGGCAGAGGCGTTATGTCGAGAGCCTGTCTGCCTACGCGCGGCAGTTTTTGGAGCTGATGGGCAAGCCGGATGTCGATTCCATCGAAGGTCTCTCGCCAGCAATCTCCATCGAGCAGAAAACTACCAGCCGCAACCCGCGTTCCACCGTCGGCACTGTGACGGAAATCCACGACTATATGCGGCTGCTCTGGGCGCGGGCCGGCGTGCCCTATTCGCCGGCGACCGGGCTGCCGATCGAGGCGCAGACGGTGTCGCAGATGGTGGACCGGGTGATGGCAATGCCGGAGGGCACGCGCCTGCTGCTGCTGGCGCCCATCGTGCGGGACCGCAAGGGGGAATACCGCAAGGAGCTGGCGGAGTTGCAGCGCCGCGGCTTCACCCGCGCCAAAGTGGATGGCAAGCTCTACGAGATCGACGAAGTCCCTGCCCTCAACAAGAAGCTCAAGCACGAGATCGAGGCGGTGGTGGACCGGATCGTGGTGCGTCCGGGCATCGAGAAGCGGCTGGCGGATTCTTTCGAGACGGCGCTGGGGCTGGCGGATGGCATTGTCTATGCGGAAAATGCCGATACGAAAGCGGGAGCGGATGCGCCGCGCACGATATTTTCCTCCCGCTTCGCTTGTCCGGTTTCCGGTTTTACCATCGAGGAGATCGAGCCGCGGCTGTTCAGCTTTAACTCGCCGCACGGCGCCTGCCCGGAATGCGACGGGCTGGGCAGTGAGACGTTTTTCGATCCGGCGCTGATCATCCCCGACGAGGCGCGTCCGCTGAGCAGCAGCGCGGTGGCGCCCTGGGCGAATGCGCAATCGCCCTATTATGATCAGACGCTGACCAGTCTCGCCAAGCATTTCGGCGTCAGGATGACGACGCCTTGGGAAAACCTGCCCGTCATCGTGCGCAATGCCATCCTGTTCGGCACGGATAAGGAGGAGGTTTCGCTTTCCTACAAGGATGGGGTGCGGGCCTATACCGTCACCAAGCCGTTCGAGGGCGTGGTGCGGAACCTTGAACGGCGCATCCGCGAGACCGACAGCGTCTGGGTGCGCGAAGAATTATCGCGCTATCAGGCGGAGCGGCCTTGCAAAATATGTCATGGCGCGCGTCTGAAACCGGAATCACTGGCGGTGAAGATCGCCCGCTGTGACATCGCGCAGGTTTCGGCCAAATCGATCAGCGAGGCGCGGGACTGGTTCGCGACCGTTGCCGAGACGCTGACGCCGCAGCGGCTGGAGATCGCCCGCCGTATCCTCAAGGAGATCAATGACCGGCTGCAATTCCTGGTCGATGTGGGGCTGAATTACCTGTCGCTAGGCCGCTCCTCCACCACGCTGTCGGGCGGCGAGAGCCAGCGCATCCGCCTCGCCAGCCAGATCGGCTCAGGACTGACCGGCGTTCTGTATGTGCTGGACGAGCCTTCCATCGGCCTGCATCAGCGCGATAATGCGCGGCTGCTGGGCACGCTGAAACGGTTAAAGGCGCTGGGCAACACCGTGCTGGTGGTCGAGCATGACGAGGATGCGATCATGAGCGCCGATCATGTCATCGACATGGGCCCGGCGGCGGGCATCCATGGCGGCGAGGTTATCGCCGAAGGGACGCCGCAAGAAGTTGCCGCTAATCCGCAATCGCTGACCGGCGCCTATCTATCAGGCCGCAAGCGGATCGAGGTTCCTGGCCTGCGGCGGCAGGCTGGTCCGGAGCGGATGCTCAAGCTGCGCGGCGCGCGCGGCAATAACTTGAAGGATGTAACAGCGGAATTTCCGCTAGGCATTTTCACCGCGATTACCGGCGTCTCCGGCGGCGGCAAATCGACTTTGGTGATCGACACGCTGTACAAGGCCGTCTCACGCCGGCTGATGGGGTCCGGCCAGGTCCCTTCGCCCTATGACCGACTAGATGGGCTGGAGCAACTCGACAAGATCATCGATATCGACCAGTCGCCGATCGGGCGCACGCCACGCTCCAACCCGGCGACTTATACTGATCTGTTCGCGCCGATCCGCGACTGGTTCTCCGAGCTGCCGGAAAGCCGCGCGCGCGGCTATAAATCGGGGCGGTTCAGTTTCAACGTCAAGGGCGGGCGCTGCGAGGCTTGCCAGGGCGACGGGCTGCTAAAAATCGAGATGCATTTCCTGCCCGATGTCTATGTCACCTGCGACACCTGCAAGGGCCAGCGCTATAACCGCGAGACGCTGGAGATCAAGTTCCGTGACAAATCCATCGCCGATATATTGGCGATGAATGTCGAGGAGGCGCTGGATTTCTTCAGCGCGGTGCCGCGGATTTTCGAGAAGCTGAAAATCCTCAATGAGGTGGGGCTAGGCTATATCGCGCTCGGCCAGCAATCGACGACGCTTTCCGGCGGCGAGGCGCAGCGGATCAAGCTGGCCAAGGAGCTGGCGCGGCGGGCCACCGGCCGGACGCTTTATATCCTTGATGAACCCACCACCGGACTGCATTTCGAGGATGTGCGGAAATTGCTGGAGGTGCTGCACCGGCTGGTCGATGCGGGGAATTCGGTGATCGTGATCGAGCATAATTTGGAGGTGATCAAGACCGCTGACTGGGTGATCGATTTGGGGCCGGAAGGCGGCGATGGCGGCGGCGAGATCGTGGCGGCGGGGCCGCCGGAGGCGATTGTCAAGGAACGGCGATCCTATACGGGGCAGTTCCTGGCGCCACTGCTCATCCAGGCGAAGCCACAACGGGCGCGCAAGCGGGCCTAACCAGCGAGCGCGCGTGGCAGGACCGCCGAAAGCCTTTTGCGCAAATAGAAGAAGCCGCGTGTCGTATAGGGCCAGATCATCTGGTCCCAATGGCGGGTAACGCGATGAAGCCTTGTATTGCTTTGTGCCAGAGCGTCGGCGGCGGGACCAACCGGTGGATAGGCCATGACCACCGGCATTCCCACTTCCCGCGCCCAGGTTTCAAGATTGGCTTCATTCATGGGCTTGAACGCTGTACAGTTGAAAAAACTGGCGGCGCGCTTTGCCGCATCGTTGCAAGCCGCAGCGGCGAAATCGCTGACAGGTGCCGCGGTTTCTCGATGGTGCGGAGCCAGGATTGCGATGATGCGCGGCTGCGCTTGTCCAAGATCGAGCGTTTCCGGCGCGCAATCATCCTCGTGCACTAACAGCACGATATCGCCTTTGGGCGGCGGGTTGAAATCCGGCAACGCTACGAGCAACGGCTGGCGACCCTCGGCCAAAGGCAAGGGATTTTCGTTCAGCTGGCCGCAGGGATTGAACCTGCCTTCAGTGAAACGGGCAATGTTTTCTGCGGTTGCCACATAGGGCTTGCCGCTGCCATGCAGCCCGGCCACCCAGCGCCATGACAGCGTGTTAGAGGCAGGGTCGCCATCCAGCAGATGCCGGAGAAAGAACGCCGCGCCGAGCTGCCAGGGCAATTGGAGGGAAAAAATCCAGATCGAGGCGAACCACATGCGCGCGTGGTTGTGCAGCCAGTTTCGGGTCACCAACTCCTGCGCCCAGGCATCGAAGCACGCAATTCCAGTACGGCCTTCGACCGCCGCTTGATGATTGGCGCGAAACGCCGCATCCGCTGACAGCCTTCCCTGCAAGGCTGCGGCTTCATGCCGATAAGCCTGCCAGACAGAGGGATGATGCTCAAGCCAGCCTTTCCAGTAAGTGCGCCAGAGAACCTCCTGGATGAATTTTCTTGCCGTATCAAGGCCATGCGCCGCGCGCGCCGCTTCCACCAGCTCCGGCTCCAGGATCAGCCGATGGCGCAGATACGGCGAAAGATGCGAGACGCAACCGTTTGCCGTGTCGTAATTGCGGCCTTGCGCGTAATCGCTGCCCATGAAGGGCGTGAAAGCGGCAAGCCTACTTAGCCCGGCGGCGCGCGTCGGCTCAAAATCCTCATGCATTTCTGCCAGATGGACGCTCTCAGCGTGATGCCAAGCTACCAGCGGCGGCAAACCTGCTGTAGAGTGCCGCTGCCAGATGAAATTCTTCCTTTGACTGGACCTGATAATGTACACGCCGCCAGCGTTCCGCGAAGAGAATCAAGCCGAGATCATCGGCATCATGCGCGCCGCCCGGCTGCCGATTCTGGTGACCATGGGCGAGGACTTGTTCGCTACGCATCTGCCGCTGATGTATCGGGCTGAGCCGGCGCCGCACGGGCAGTTGATCGGGCATGTCGCCAAGGCCAACCCGCAGTGGCGGAATTTCGATCCCGCGCATCAGGCGATGGCGATATTCCAGGCGCATGACGCCTATATCAGCCCCTCCTGGTACGCGACCAAACAAGAAACCGGGCGTGTGGTTCCCACCTGGAACTACCAGGCGGTTCACGCCTACGGGCGGCTGGAAATCATCGAAGACCCACAACCGCTCTATGGCATCGTCGCCGCGTTGACCGAACGGCATGAGGCGGGGCGCGATGATCCATGGCAAGTCACGGACGCTCCCGCCGATTACGTACAGGCGCAGCTTAAAGGCATCGTCGGCATCGTCATGACGATCGAGAGGCTCATCGGCAAACAGAAACTAAGCCAGAACCGCAATGCGGCGGACTGCGCTGGCGTGGTCAACGGGCTGGAACGCGCCGGTCAAGCGGAGATCGCAAGCATGATGCGGCGGCATGTAACCAAGGATTAATCTGCTTCTCGCCTTGGCAGGATCATTCCGACAACAATCCTTGATATTCCATTAGCTATGAGTAAGGAGTTGCCGTGCAGAGCATCGACGTTAGGACTGCCAGAGCCGATACAGCTTACTATACGCCACTTGCCCAGTTTTTCCATTGGGTAATCGCCGCCTTAGTCATCGTTACTGTTCCACTTGGGTTGACAATCCGTTTTCATTGGGTTGCAAAATCAAGCGATAAACTTCTGGTCCTGTTTCATATCGGGATTGGCCTGACGATTTTCGTCTTGATGCTGCTGCGGCTGCTGCGGCGCTGGACCAGCCCACCGCCGCCCTTTCCCGCGGCGCTTGCTCCCGCGGAACAGGCAACGGCGCGAACGAACCATTATCTGTTTTATATTCTGCTTCTCGCCATGCCGGTGTTCGGCGTTATTTTTGTGCAAGCAAAAGGGATTAAGGTTTCCTGGTTCGGCTTGTTCGACCTGCCAATGCTGGTTGGTAAAAACGCTTTGCTGCATCACTGGTTCGCCTGGCTGCATTTCTGGGGCGGCTTCGTGGTGATCGCTTTACTGCTGGCGCATCTGGCTGGCGTATTCCGGCACGATGTCTTGCGACGCGACCATGTCCTACGGCGGATGCTTCCACGACAGGATAAGCTGTAATATTCTCACAAAAACGTGAGATGGTTCACCTTAATGTTGTACAAGCTCCAGCATATTTATTGGAAAACATGCGGGTTTCACAACATGGCTGAATTCTTGAGTTTTTACGTGATCCGCCGCGGCTTCATGCCTAAGCCATGAAGCCTAGCTGGGTTCTCGAAGGCACGGAAGATGCCACTGCCGACCCGCCGCATGGCGTTGTCGCCTGCCCGCAATGCGCAACGGTTCAGGTTTTGCCGTCGCCGCGTGGCGAAGAAGGCATCATTCGCTGCTGCACCTGCGAAAATATTTTGGAACGGACGGCCGGGCGCAGCCTTGATGGCGCCTTGGCTTGTTCCTTTGCCACGCTTTTGTTGCTGTTTCCAGCAAATATCGCCTCGTTGATGAATGTTACCATCCTCGGCGCCTATAACCGCAGCGTGATCGCGTCCGGCGTTATTGGCATCGGACATCAAGGCTGGGCGGTGGTCGCGGCGATTGTTGGGCTTGAAATCATCATTCTGCCGTTTTTCCGTTTCGGCCTGCTGACAGCCGTTTTAGGCGCGCTGCGCCTCGGCATTCGCGCGCCCTGGATCGGGCCCGCCTTCCGCTGGGCGGAGCGTCTCGATCAATGGTCAATGCCGGATGTGTTCCTGTTTGGCTGCATCGTCGGTTATGCCCGGGTAGCGCCTTTCCTGCCGGTGGAAATCGGCGGCGGCGGCTATTGCTTGATCTTCGCGGCGATCATGACGCTGATCACCCGCGCGACACTGGAACGCCAAGCTTTATGGCGAATGATCGGGCCGCCGCCGGAAAAAATCATCCCCGGCATGATCGGCTGCGTTGCCTGCGAACTGGCAATGCCGGGCGCCATGGATGGCGGTCGTTGCCCGCGTTGCTCGGCGAAGGTTTGGCGGGTGCGGCCCTTCGCCACCATGGAGTCATTCGCCCTCACCGCCGCCGGCTTCGCGTTTTATCCCATCGCTTACCTCTATCCGATGGAATACAGCGACCAGATCAACACTTTGCATGGCTATTCGATCATGACGGGGGTCATCAAGCTGTTGCAGGCGAATCTTTGGTTTTTCGCCATCGTCGTGTTTGTCGCCAGCATCGTCATTCCGATGCTTAAATTGTTCGCCCTGTGCTGGTTTGCCTTGTCGATCCATTATCATTCAGCAAAACGACTGAAGACAAAGACCAAATTATACCGGATCATCGGAGCGATTGGCCGATGGTCGCATATCGACGTGTTCACGGTGGCGGTGTTCCTGCCGCTCATGCATCTGCCAGGTTTCCTCAGCGTCATTGTCGGCAATGCCTTGCCGGGCTTTCTCGCGGTCGTCGTCGTCACCATGTTCGCAACCGAGATCTTTGACCCGAGGGAATTATGGCTGGCGGCGGAACACCCGGCATGAGCGAAGCTCCCTCAGACGAAGGCCCTAACACCGAAAATCGCGCGCCCCAGGAACAACCGGTGCGTAGCGCTTCATTCAAGCGATCTCGCTGGCCGGGATTGATCTGGGCGGCGCCGCTGGCGGCGGTTCTGATCGTGCTTTGGCTGGGCTTTAAAGCCTATCAAAGCAGCGGCCCGGAAGTTCAGGTGGTTTTTCCGCTTGCCGGCGGGTTAAAGGCAGGCAGCACCAAGGTGAAGTTCAAAGGTGTCGAAGTCGGCACTGTCAGTTCGGTGAAAATCAACAAGTCGCTCCAGACAATGAAGGTCAAGATCACCTTCGTGTCGGTGATGGCGAATCATTTGGGCAAGGCGACCCGGTTCTGGATTGCCGGAAATTCCGTGAGCCTTACCGATCTGGCGTCGTTGAAATCGATCATTTCCGGTCCCTTTATCGGCATTGATCCGGTTGACGGTAAAACTCGGCATCATTTTGTTGGCTACGGCGAGCCACCAGTGCTGAAAACAGAATCACATGGCGAAACGCTCACCTTGACCACGGACAAGCTTACCAATGTGTCGCGCGGTTCGCCGGTCTATTACCGCAATTATCATATCGGCGAAGTGCGCGGCCTGAAGATGACGCCGTCCGGGAACCAATTCGACATCTATGCCTTTATCCCGCAGCAGTATGAGCATCTGGTCAATGCCGAGACGCATTTTTGGGATGCCGGCGGCGCGCATATTTCAACGGGAGGCAGCGGGCCGTCGCTGCAACTGCAATCCATACCGGCGCTGGTTTCCGGCGCGATCGCGTTCGAGACGCCGAAACTCGATCATCCTGTCCCGCCGCTTCGCAAAAACGGCGTCTACAAGCTCTACGACAGCGAGGATGCCGCGCGCAATGCGCCAAGCGCTCATGCCGTGCCCTATGCCGTCATGTTGTCCGGCGGTCCACACGGCCTGAGCGAAGGCGCCGCCGTCCAACTTGAAGGATCGCAGGCTGGCGTGGTGACGCATGTGCGCATGGAATATGATCCCGTTCAGGGAAATTTTCGCACCCGGGTTTTGCTGGCGCTTGAACCGACCAAAATCAATCTGGCGCCAGGCATGAATTGGGACATGAAAAACCCGGCGCCGCAGATGAACGCGCTTCTTAACAGCTTGATCGGTCACGGTTTGCGCGCCCAGATGGGCAGCTCCACCCCGGTAATCGGCGGCAAGATCATCCAGCTCAGCGTGATAAAAGGACAGCCGCAAGCGGCGCTTGAGCCTGGCAACCCGCAGCTTGGCAACCCGCCGCAAATCCCCTCGATGCAAGGGGGCAGCAATGTCAATCAAATCATGGCCCAGGTGAGCGATATCCTCGCCAAAATCAACGCCATGCCCTTGACCGAGATCGCCGGCAATATCCATGACGTGACCTCGCGCATCGCGATGGTCAGCCAGTCGCCGCAGGCGAAGAGCACGCTGGAACATCTGGATCAAACCATGACCCATGTCGATGCCATCACTCAAACCACCAGCGCTCAGCTTCCTGGCATTCTGTATCAGGTGCGTAAAAGCGCCAGCGACGCGCAGGCGGCTTTAAAATCGGCGCAAGGCTTGCTGGCCAGCCAGGGCGCCGCCAACACCAGCCCTTCATCGGGATCATTGCCACAGGCGATCTATGAGTTGACCCGCGCGGCGCGCTCGCTCCGCGAATTGACCGATTATTTGAGCGGTCATCCAAATTCAATCGTCTTCGGCAAGGGACGCTGACCATGCTTCGCCGCCTCATTCCATTGCTGGCCGTTTTTCTGCTAGCAAGCTGCGCCGGCAAGCCGACAGAGTATCTGACGCTCTCGCCGCAGCCTTCCGACCGCACGACCATCGCCCCTGGCGCGCCGGTCGCGGTCGCGAACGTCCAGATCCCTCCCGTGCTCGACAGGCTGTATCTGACGACCATGCGCAGCGACAATCAACTTCATGTCGCCGAACACACGCGTTGGGCAGCGCCCTTGGACGGCATTGCGCAAAGCGCCTTGGCGCGCGACCTGGCGACAAGGCTAACTGGAACAACCGTTTTGATGCCGGGGGATGAACCGCCCTCCGGCGGCGTCCGCCTGGTGCGGGTCAATATACAGAATTTTATTGCTGATCAGACAGGTCAGGTGACGCTCGACGCTGATTGGTCGGTGCTCTCGCCGCAACAAGACGTGATCGCCCAAGACAGGGCCCATATCGTGGTTCCGGGCAACCCCCGCGCCACCTCGGAAGCTTATTCAATGAGCACCGCCCTCGGCAAGCTAGCGGATCAGATCGCCGTAAGAATTTATCCTTGATAGGGAGGCGCGCATGAATAATTTATCAGCCGCTAAAATCGACGGCATCCAGGCCTGCATTTTTGACACCTACGGCACTTTGCTTGATGAGACATCAGCCGTGATGCGCTGCCCCGGTATTCCCGATGATCGTCGCAAGCAACTCGCAACCCTCTGGCCTGAAAAGCACCTTGCTTACACCTGGTTGCTAAATTCCCAGAACCGCCATCTCGATGCCTGGCGAGTTGCTGGCGACGCGCTGGATTTCACGCTGGATACGCTTGATCTCGCGACACCGGACCGGCGGATGCGGCTGATGGAGTTATACCGCCGGCTGACGCCTTATCCGGAAGTCGCCCACATGCTGCGCACGCTGCGGGAGCGCGGGATGACCACAGTCATTCTTTCCAACGGCACACCGGACATGCTCGACGAAGCGATTGAGTCCGCGGAACTGACAGGCTTGTTCGACCATGTGCTGTCAGCTGAGGATGCCTGCGCGTTCAAGCCTGATCCACGAGTTTATCAACTGGCGGTTGACCGGCTGGAACTGCCGCTTTCATCGCTTTGCTTTGTTTCATCGCATGGCTGGGACGTCTATGGCGGGTCAGCCTTCGGAATGCGCACCATTTGGTGCAACCGGCAGTCAAGCAAGCCAGAGCGGCTGCCCGGCGCGCCCGATCAGGTGATCGAGACCTTCACGTCGCTGCCGGACATCATTACCGGATAGGTTAATCGCCGATCAAATGAAGCACAACGCTCCGGCGATGCGCCGCGCGGCGGTGCTCAAATAGATAGATGCCCTGCCAAGTGCCTAAGCTTGGCTTGCCCTCGCTGACCGGAATGCTCAGGCTGACCTGTGTAAGAGCCGCCCGCAAATGCGCCGGCATGTCGTCTGGTCCTTCAGCCTCATGTACATACCGTCCCGTGGCTTCCGGCGCGATCGTTTCAAAATAGGTTTTGATATCGGTTTTGACATCGGGATCGGCATTCTCCTGGATTAGCAAAGATGCCGATGTATGCTGGCAGAATATCGTCAGCAGGCCACCTTTGAAACCCTGTTCGCCAATCCAGCGCCGCACTTGCCCGGTGATTTCTGTGAGACCTTTGCCAGAAGTGGCAATCGTCAGGCTGACGCTTGCTTGCCGCATCAGACAAGTTCCGATAACAGCGAAAGCTGAGTTTCCTGATTAATGTTTTGGGTATGATCGCCGATTGATATCGGATAATCGCCGGTGAAGCACGCATCGCAAAAGGCAGGTGCCGCGGCGTTTCGCTGTGGCTTGCCCAGCGCGCGATACAAGCCGTCAATTGAGATGAAAGCAAGACTATCCAGTCCAATCAGCTGCGCCATTTCCGCGACATTGTTCCGCGCCGCGAGCAGCTTGCTGCGTTCTGGCGTGTCGATGCCATAGAAACAAGGATGCATAGTCGGCGGCGCCGAGATCCGCATATGCACCTCGCGCGCTCCTGCCCCCCGCACCATCTCGACGATTTTTTGCGAGGTGGTGCCGCGAATGATGGTGTCATCCACCAAAACGACGCGCTTGCCTTCCAGGATCGCCCGGTTCGCCGAATGCTTGAGCTTGACGCCTAGATTGCGTATTTGGTCGGTCGGCTCGATGAAGGTGCGTCCGACATAGTGGTTACGGATGATGCCAAGCTCGAACGGAATGCCGCTTGCTTCGGCATAGCCCATCGCCGCGGGCACGCCGGAATCCGGCACCGGCACGATCAGGTCGGCTTCCGCCGGCGCTTCTTGCGCCAGTTCACGGCCGATGCGCTTGCGCGCGCTATAAACCGAATTGCCTTCCATCACTGAGTCAGGCCGCGCGAAATAAATATACTCGAACACGCAAAACCGGGATTTCTGCTTCGCGAAAGGCTTTAAGCTATGCACGCCGCGATGATCGATGGCGACAATTTCGCCCGGCTCGACATCGCGAACGAATTCCGCGCCGACAATATCAAGGCCGCAAGTTTCGGAGGCCAGCACATAAGCCGGGTTGCCATCGGCGCCTTGCAACTTGCCCAGTATCAAGGGGCGCACGCCGAGCGGATCGCGCACGCCGATCAGCATGGCGTCGGTCAGGGCGACAAGCGAATATGCGCCGGTTACTTGTTTTAGCGCATCGATCAGCCGGTCGAGCACCGTGGCGTAAAGGCTGATCGCGATAAGATGGACAAAAACCTCGGAATCGGTGGTGGATTGAAATAGGCAGCCCCGGCGGGTCAGCGTGCGGCGCAATGACTGGGCGTTTGTCAGATTGCCATTATGCCCCACCGCAAAGCCGCCAAACTCGAATTCGGCGAAAAGCGGCTGTACGTTCCGCAGCAACGTGGCGCCGGTTGTGGCATAGCGGTTATGGCCAATCGCGCTGGTGCCGGGCAAGGCTGCCATCACCTTGGCGTCGCTATAGTTATCGCCGACCAGGCCCAGTCCTTTATGCGCATGAAAACGCGCGCCATCATGCGTCACGATTCCCGTGGCTTCCTGTCCGCGATGCTGGAGCGCGTGCAGGCCCAAGGCGGTGATCGCGGCGGCGTCAATCGCGTTCCAGACACCGAAAACCGCGCATTCCTCGTGGAGCTTGTCATCGTCGATCAATGCAAAATCCTCTTCCCGCCAGGGAAACCAACCACCTGGGCATATGATGCCGTGGACTTAAGCAATCATCGCCAAGGCGATAACCCTGATCCGACGCTTGTCTGCTAGTTTACCGACGCATTAGGTCGGGATTATTCATTTGTTCCCTTGGCCGGGCCGGACGAGACAGGCGCTGTCATCAGTTGCGCGGCTGTCGGGGTCCGTTCCGGTATCTGCGCGACCGCAGGCTTGTAGCCGGCCGGCAGGAAATTGACGATCCAGAGGGCGCCGTTTTCCGCATAGGGCAACAAGCGCGCATTGACCAGCCCTGGCGGCCATTCCGCGGGTTGTAGCAGCATCGACAAGCCGACATAGAGCAGGCAGATGATCACGCCGCCCCGCGCCAGCCCGAAGGCAAGGCCCAGGCTGCGGTCGAGCCCTGACAATACCGAGTCGCGAACCAGCGAGCCGAGCCAGGCGCTGATGATCAGCAGAACCACCAGGACGACGAGGAACACAATTGCAAAGGCGACCGGGACGATCAGCTTCGGATTATTGATAACGCCATCGAGCAGCGGTTCGACGCGTCGATAGAAGGTCAGCGCGGCAAAAGCGGCGCCAATCCAGGCGCCGATGCCAAGCAATTCACGCACCAGGCCGCGCACCATGGCAAGCAGGCCGGAAATCGCGATGAGCGCCAGCATGACAGCGTCGGTCCAGGTCATCGAACGGCGTCCATCAATCCGGCTCGGCAAATGCGGCATGCGCCGCATCATGAGGAGGCGGGGCTTGCCTGGCTCTGGCATCGCGTGGCGTTCGGCCACTGATCGCCACCACCAGATCCGTCAAATGCCCGAATTCCGCCAGCGCGAGACCCTCAGGCGCGCGCTGCCGCGCATTGCCGGCGACACGCCGTGGCAGCGCGGCGCGTCCGAAGCCAAGTTTCGCCGCTTCCTTCAGGCGCAGTTCCGCCTGAGCGACCTGGCGAAGCTCGCCTGAAAGGCCGATTTCGCCGAAAAATACCATATCGGGATCAGTGGGCTGCTCCGTCGCGGCGGAAATCAGCGCCGCCGCCACCGCGAGATCTGCCGCCGGCTCGGAAACCCGCAAGCCGCCGGCGACGTTCAGATAGACGTCATGCCCGGCTAGCTTGACGCCGCAGCGCGCATCGAGCACCGCGATCAGCATGGCAAGCCGCCCCGCATCCCAGCCGATCACCGAACGGCGCGCCGAGCCCCCGGCATTGGCGGACAGCAGCGCCTGCACCTCCATCAGCACCGGGCGAGAGCCTTCCAGCCCTGCAAACACCGCGCTGCCTGCCACATTGCCGTGGCGCTCGGCGAGAAACAGCGCTGAAGGGTTCGCAACCTCGGCAAGTCCCAAGCCTGTCATCTCAAATACGCCGATCTCATCGGTCGCGCCAAAGCGGTTTTTCACGCCGCGCAACACGCGGAATTGATGGCCGCGATCGCCTTCAAAATACAGAACCGTATCGACCATGTGCTCCAGCACGCGCGGACCGGCGATGGCGCCGTCCTTGGTGACATGGCCAACCAAGACCAGCGAGAAGCCTTGTGACTTGGCGGCGCGGATCAAGGCGAAGGCAGCAGCGCGCACCTGCGTGACCGTGCCGGGGGCCGACTCCACCGATTCGGCCCAGATCGTCTGAATACTGTCGATCACCACCAGCCGGGCGTCACGCTCCGCCTCCAGCGCTGCGATGATATCGGCAAGATTGGTCGCCGCCGCCAAATCCACTGGCGCATCCTTCAAGCCTAAGCGTTCGGCGCGCAGCCTGATCTGGGCGATGGATTCCTCACCGGAAATATACAGCACCCGGCCGCCGCGCATCGCGAGCCGCGACGCCGCCTGCAACAGCAATGTGGATTTGCCGATGCCGGGATCACCGCCCACCAGGATTGCTGAAGCGGCGACCAATCCGCCGCCCAGAACGCGGTCGAATTCGGCGATCCCGGTGGTAGTGCGCGGCGGCGGCGGCGTGGCGCCCGCCAGGCCGACGAATTCGATTCCCTTGCCTGGGCGAATGGCGCGCGACGCCATGCCGGGGGCGCTTGCCTGCACGGTCTCCGCCGCCAGCGAATTCCAGGCGCCGCATGATTCGCATTTGCCTGCCCATTTCGGGAAGACCGCGCCGCATTCGCCGCAAACAAACCGTGTTACAGATTTCGCCAAAATAACCCTAGATCAGGCTGCGGCCGGATAACCGCTCCAATACCGCGAGCGGCGCTTTCTCCGGCTTCGCCAAAACCTGCGGCTCGACATAAAAAGTCTGCTCCAGCGCGTTGCGTCCGGCCAGAGCGGCATGCGGCACCTGATCGGTAAAGACCGCCCAAGCGGTGCCGGCCGCGAAATAAACCTCGCGAGCCTCGGCCTGTTGCTGCCATGCCATATCGCGCTTTGCGGCATCATGCAGGAATAGCATGATCTCGTCATAGCGGCTGCGTTCGGTTTTGGTGACGCCGAGCAGGCTCAAAACCCGCGCCTGACCCGGTAGCTCACGCGGCATGTTCGGCAGGAATCGCGCGGCGTAAGTTTCAAAGTCCGGGCCGACCCGCCAGCGGCGCGGCGTATCGTCAAGATCGACATTGGCGAAAACCCGCAAAATTCGCTTGCCGCGCAGAGGGCGCGTTGGAAACGCATCGACATGCAGCCGCTTGTCATCCTGCCGCCATGAGGATTGGCGTCCGGCGATTTCCACGGGCCGAAAGCTGGCGCGGCCGCGCGCGAGGCCCGGCTGATAGCCCGGCGACAGGCCGAGAATTAGCCGCATCGCGCTTTGCCCAAAACGTTCCAGCATCGCCGCCAGCCGCTCATGCGCCTCGCCGGTGAGCGCGCTGCCTTTGCAAATGCCGGACTCAGGGTCGAGGCTGATATTCTTCGATGATCCATCCGTCCCTGCAACGCGGACCATGGCCTGCTCGGCGTCGCTCAAAACAAAGCGCAGATTGGGGAAGGCCAGAACCGCGCCCGCTTCCAGCCGGCTGGTCGCGATTATCCGCACATCATCGCTGAACGGACCGCTCCAGTCATCAATATCAAGGGATTCGATCATCGGGCGTCACGTATAGCTGATTTATCTGGCAAACTAAATCCTGGTCAAGTTGGATGCCAGTCGAAATGCGTGACCAGCCAGGACTGCAAGGCAAGCAAGGCGTTTGGATTCAAGGCAAGCGGTGCCAGCGCCGCTTCCGCCCCTGGTCCGGCGCCAAGCTGGACCGAGCTTGCGTCGGCCGCGGATTGCATGGCGGAACCCGTTATCGCCTTCGCCGCGGCATTGCGCCAAAGCGCAATGGCCGCCGGCGCCGTTAGATGCGGCAGAACCAAAACGAAATCGATCAAGGTGGCGGCGATGGCCGCCTGAAATGCGGCGCCTAGTGGCGGTGACAAAGGCGCCGCGCGCCGCGCCAGGGCAAGCTCATCAACGGTCGGAACGATCGGAAACAGCGGATCGCGCACGGGCACGCCGCTTTCGCCAGCAATCGCCAGGCTACAGATCGGCGTCCCGCCATAGGCGGCGAGCGAGGCTGATATCGCGGGCGCATCCTCGCCGTACACCAGAACGGCATCCGCCTGGTTCATTGCGAAAGCGCGCGCCTTGGCGTCAAAATCATGCAAGCCAAAGAGCGGCGTCACCGGTATTCCCAGCCGCGCGAAAGCCAGCAGCCCGGCAAGGTCGCCGCTTTCCGGAGAGTTCGCCGCCAGTCTGAGCGGCTCAGCCGCGGCAAGCCGGACGATCCCTCCACGCACAACCATTACGGCCGAGCCGATGCCCGCAAGCACCGGCACCCAATTGCCGACTTGAAAATGCACGCGTAAATCGGCGGCAAGATAGGCGATGATCGCCACGCCAGGCAACATCGCCGCGGTACGGCCATCGGGCACCACCAAAGCCTGCAAGCGATTGGCGGCGGTAACGCCATCGATGCCGCCGCTGAGGCGCGTGGGAAGGGATTTTTCACGCCCAGGGCCCAACAATCCCGGCGCCAGCCCGATCGATGCGGCTTTCGACCAGCGATCCATCCGGCCGCCTGACGGGCCACCGGCCAAAATTTCATAAGGAGGAGCCTCCGCTTCCAAGGGAGCGGACAAGGCTGCGATTGTCGCGGCGCGAGCGACCGGCATAGCGCATGCCAAACCGCCGAGCAGCATGACCCGCCGCCTCATCACAACGCGGCCACGCATCGTTTAGGAATCGTACTGAACCAGTGATTCGAAAGGCGCATCGAGTTTATCCCGGCCATGCAAAAAGGCGAGTTCGATCAGCGCCGCGGCCGCCGGCACTTCCGCGCCAACTTGCCGCAGCAGCGCGATCCCCGCGGCCATCGTGCCGCCTGTCGCAAGCAGGTCATCGACGACAACAACCCGGTCCCCTGGCTGCACCGCGTCGGCCTGAACCTCGATTCGATCGGTGCCATACTCAAGCGCGTAATCATGCCCCACTGTCGGGCCTGGCAGCTTGCCGCGCTTACGAAGCATGATAAAGCCACAGCCAAGCTTAAGCGCCAATGGCGCCGCCAGAAGAAAGCCGCGGCTTTCCACTCCTGCTAGCAAATCGGGCTGGTAGATGCGAACCTGCTTCGCCATCCGGCCCATGGCGACCTGCCAGGCATCAGCGTCGCGCAGCAGGGTTGAAATATCGTAAAACAAGATGCCCGGCTTCGGAAAATCGGGAATCCCGCGAATATGCGCTTTTAGGTCCATCTGGCCCCTATAGCGGAGCCTGCGGGTTCGGCAAGCCGACTCCTTCCAGCAAGGCATTTCCGGCGTGGTTTCCGCATCCTTCACAAGGACAAAACAGTGGCAGGGTTTAGGCTTGCCTGTTGCGCGCGAGAAATTTCGGGCCGGCATATTTCCGCATGACCACCAGGGAGCCGTCATCCGAATGCCGGTCGCCCAGCATGTCGACGACATAGATCTCCCGGATCAGAACCATGATCGTTGCCGTCAAAGGCGTGGCAATCAGCACGCCGAACAAGCCGTAAATCACCCCGAGCACAGTCATCGAAAGCACGGTCAGCGCCGGCGGCAGCTTCACTGTGCGCCGCATGACCAGCGGCGCGATAATATAGCCTTCAACCGTGTGGCAAATGAGGTACAGCACGACGACCCAGAGCACAGTTGTTGGGCCAACCGTCAGCGCGACAATCACCGCCGGAATTCCCGCCATGATCGCGCCGAGATAAGGCACGAAGGTCAGCACCCCGGCCAGCACCCCGAGAGCAACCGGCAGGGGCACGTGCAGCAGGAACAAGCCGCCCGTCGCCAGCGCCCCCACCACCGCCATGTCGATCATCTGCCCCAGCATCCAGTACCGCAGCACGTGGCCGAGTTCGTTCAGGATATCGAAAGCGCGTTGCCTGTACCATAGCGGCATCAGCCGGATCGTGCCGCTCATATAAGGCCCTGGCGCCGCCGCCAGATAAAGCGCCGTGAAAACCATCAGGATGAAGGCGGTCAGCGTGCCAAAGGTCACGCGCAGCAGCCTTGTCGCGGAAGGGCCGACGCTGGCGCCTTTCTGGCTTGAAAACGAATGCTCCGCCATCTTGACCCAGCCGCTATTCCCATAGCGCTGCCGGAACTGCTGGACATAGCCAGACACGTCGCTGACCAGCTGCTTGCCCTCATGGGCGAAGCGAGGGCCAACCCAATAGGCGAACGCGGTAATGACGCCGACGATCACCAGGGCTACGATGGCCAGTGAAAGCCCGACCGGCAGCTTGGTCCGGTCAGTCACCAGCCGCGCCGCGCCGCGCAACAGCACCGCGAACAGCGCGGCAGTGAAAATCAGCAGCACGATGTCCGAAAGCAACCAGAGCAGGACGACGATGCCCAGCGCGATCAGCGCGACGCGCAAGGTCCTGGCGATCGATGTCCTAGCGTCCACCGGCGCGTCCTGTAGCTGAGGCGGCGCATCGTTCATGACAAGTCTCTCCGTAATTTTGGCTTACGGAGTATGTTGTCACGCGAAGCCGGGTTTCCCACCGGCTTCGCGATGCAAAGCGCGCGGCTTATTCCGCCTTCAAATGCGCCGTCAGCTGATCGATGGCGGTTTGCTTATCGACACCCTCAAGCGCGCCGTGTTCGGCGGCCAAGCGTTCCAGCGCCGCTTCAAAAATCTGCCGTTCGGAAAAGCTCTGATCCGGCTGCCCAGCATTGCGATGCAAATCGCGCACCACCTCGGCGATCGCCATCGGATCGCCGGAATTAATCTTCGCCTCGTATTCCTGCGCCCGGCGCGACCACATGGTGCGCTTGATCCGCGCCCTGCCCTTCAGCGTCGCCAAAACCTCGTCGAACTGCTTGCGGCTGGAGAGCTTGCGCAAGCCAGCGGTGCGCGCCTTGTTCACCGGAACGCGAAGGGTCATGCGATTTTCATCGAAGGTGATATGAATCAGCTCAAGCTTATGGCCAGCGATTTCTTCGCTAGCGATTCGCTCCACCTTGCCAACGCCATGGGTAGGGTAGACCACGAAATCGCCTTCCTTGAAGTTTTCCGCCTTGGCGATGGCGCGCTGCGGCAGCACCGGGCGCGGGCCGGGCGCGGGCATGCCCGTGCGCGCAAGCTCCTCTGCCCGAGTTTCTGGAACCCGAGTTTCTTGAACCCGAATTTCTGGCGGTTTAATCTCAGGAATTTGCGCTTCCGAAGGATCGGCTTCGGCGCCTGGCGCTATCGCAGAAACGGCGTGAGTCTCGGGCGCCGGCAGAAGCCTCTCCTCGTCCTGCTCAGCTATTCTAACATGATCTGTCATGACGGTCATTTCTTCAGAACTTTGCAATGATGACGTGGCTTGTTTCGACTTTGTCAAAGGCGGCTTCGCTGCGGCTCTCGGAGGAGCCTTATTGACCGCTTCGGGCGAGGAAGGCTTTCTTGGCAAAGCGGATTTACGCCCCGGTTTCTCCGCATCCTGGCGGGGACGCAATATCGCCTCGTCTCGCGCCGCTTTGTTCGGCGCTGTTTGCAAGCCGGATCTGCTCATTATGGACCTCGTGAGCCAGTCCGGCGCTCTCCGGTCTGGCTAAATTTTTATCGCAAGGCCGCATTATACCAAAAAATAACGCATTTGGGAAACCGCGCGTTTTATTGCGCATGAACGAAGTCTTATTTCTTCAGGCGACGCCAGGTTCCGGAGAGAACAGCGCTTCCTTGCCCGGCTTGTCCTTCCACTCATCGGCATCGGCGGGCGCCTCGCCTTTGCGGGTGATATTGGGCCATTGCGCGGAGAAAATCCGGTTGCGCTCCGCCCATGACGTGGCCCGGTCATCCGAATCAGGCAAGATTGCCTCGGCTGGGCATTCCGGCTCGCACACGCCGCAATCAATGCATTCGTCCGGATGGATGACCAGCATGTTCTCGCCGACATAAAAGCAATCGACCGGGCATACCTCGATGCAATCCATATACTTGCATTTAATGCAGTTTTCGACGACCACATAGGTCATTACGCACTCCTGAATATCAAGCTGAATCACGGATGATTTGCCCGGCGATATGCGCCTGCGCGCGTATTTGCGCAAGATGGGGCCTAGAGCCAATCCCGATCAAGTTGGATCACTCTTGTGATCCATGATCGGGTGAATCGGCTCGATAAACCAAAGAGCATAGAGGATTTTCGGATCAGCATGATCGGAAAATCCTCTAGGCAAGCTGGGTGGCAGCCTACTCGCTTTCGGCGATTTCCAGATAAAGCATTCGCGCCTCCGCCGCCGGCCCGCGCCGCAGCCCGATGGCGGCGACCCGCACCACCTTCACCCCGGCGGGCAAGGCCAGCGTCAGCACATCGCCCAGCCGCAACTTGGCGTGCGGCTTCATCGTGGGCTGGCGGTTGATCCGCACATGCCCCGCCTCGATCAGCCGTTCCGCGACGGCGCGGGTTCTGGCGAAGCGGGCGTGGAACAGGAATTTGTCGAGCCGCTGCCAATCTTGGCCTTCATCCGCGCCACCCATCAAGAGGCGATGCGCCGCAACGAGGATAGCGCAGCGAAAGGATGGTTCGGATTGGCCGGTTTCGCCTCCGCCTCCAACTTCCCTCCCTCCAACGGCCTCGCCGCCGGCTTGCGCCGCGCGACAGCAATGCGCCGTGGCGCCGGCGGCCCAGCCAGATGCTCCGGCAAGATTTGCGCGGCAATCAGCCGCAAGCCCAAGGGACGCAGCACCGCCGGCAGTTCCGCCTGGCTGATGCCGAGGCGAGAGGCCAGCCCTTCCGGCATGATGACCGGATGACGCCGGGCGGCATAAGCAAGTTCGGCGGTAATCGCCTCCGCGATATCCAGGCGGATTGCCTTCGGCCCGGCAATCACCCAGCCCTGGAACGCGGCGAATCCGGCGGGCCAGTTAGGGGAAGCGACCGAAATCAGCCCCGGCTCCGGCAAGGACGGCATTGGCTCACGATGCCAGACCGACCAAAGCAGCCCTCGCATCCAGGCGGCGCGCGGTTTCAGCAGAGCCGGCAGATAGAGCGCGAAGCGCCCGGCGCGGATATTCAGGCGCCTGAGGGCAGGTTTGTGTTCCGGCGCAATCGCCGCATCAGGCAAAATTCCGCCCGCCTCGGCGAGACGGTGCAGCAGGCCGCGCAATTCCGGCGCGGCATTGGCGGCATCCAGCGCCTTGAACAAAGGCGCCAGAGCGGACTGGATTTGGCTCGCCGCGAAATCCTGCGCGCGCAGGCGCACAGCCTCGCGCCGCGATCCGTCGAGAAACTCGCTCGGCAGAACCTCGGCGATGGGGCGCAACAAGGACGCGCCAGGCTTCAACTTGGCGATGGCGACGCCATCCCACAGGATGCGCGCCTCCTTGGTCAGCCCCAAAGCCTCGTCACCCGCGGCTTCCAGCCGCGCCACCCGGCGCGGCATCTCCGCCGCCAGCGCCCGCCGCGCCGCCCGTAAAACCAGCCGCTTATCGGCGCCGATCGCCGATTGATCGGGCGAAAAGCCAAATCCCTCGATGCGCCCGACCTCATGGCCTTCGACCAGCACCTCGCCCCGCGCGCTAACGGCGGAGAACAGTGATTCATCCTCGCCGCTTTCCAGCCGGCGGGTCAGCCGGGCGGCGCGCCGGTCCACGAAGCGCGCCATTAGCTTCTCATGCAGCACGTCGGAAAGCTGATCCTCCGCCTCCCGCGCCCGCGCCTGCCATGCAACCGCGCCGACCAGCCACTCAGGCCGCGCGGTGATATAGGCCCAGACGCGCACATCGGCGAGCCGGTGCATCAGCGTGTCGATATCGCCATCGGCGCGGCCCAGTCCCGCGATCTGCGACGCCACCCAGTCCTCCGGCAGCCTGCCCTCCTCGTGCAGATGGTGGAACACCTTCGCGCATAACCTGGTATGGGTATCGGTCGCCAGCTTGCGGAAATCAGGGATCTGGCAGGCTTCCCACAGCAGCCGCACCGCCCGCGGGCGCGTCGCCGCATCTCTGATCACCGCATCGCCCGACAAGGCCATTAAAATCGACAAATCCGACGAATCATTGCCGCGGATCAGCCCCGGCAGCTCCGGCGGCCTGGTCAGGCTGGCGAGCAGAGCCGGGATCGAGGTGAAATCCAGTTCGGCATTACGCCAGAACAGCTGATCCAGCGGCTGGAAGGCATGACTTTCCACCGCCGTCACTAATTCCTGCTCCAGCGGCGGACAGTTCGCCGTGACGCCGAAGGTGCCGTCGCGCATCCCCCTGCCCGCGCGCCCGGCGATCTGGGCGATCTCGGCGGCGGTCAGCGCCCTTGGCCGGTGGCCGTCGAACTTCGACAATCCGGCAAAAGCAACATGATCGACATCCATGTTGAGGCCCATGCCGATAGCATCCGTCGCCACCAGGAAATCCACTTCCTTGTCCTGATACAGCGCCACCTGGGCATTACGGGTGCGCGGCGATAGCCGGCCCATCACCACGGCGCAGCCGCCGCGCCGCGAGCGGATCAGTTCCGCGATGGCATAAACCTCGGCGGCGGAAAATGCGACCACGGCGGAACGCGGCGGCAGGCGGGAGAGTTTGGTGGGCCCGGCATAGGTAAGCTGCGACAGCCGGGGCCGCGTATCGATCTCCGCCTCCGGCACCAGCCGGCGGATCAGCTTGCGGATGGTGTCGGCGCCCAGGAACATCGTCTCCACCATGCCGCGCGCATGAAGCAGCCGGTCAGTGAAGACGTGGCCGCGGTCAGGATCGGCGCAAAGCTGGATTTCATCGACGGCGAGAAACTCGACCTTGCGGTCAAGCGGCATGGCTTCCACGGTGCAGGAGAAATAGCGCGCCTCCGGCGGCAGGATTTTCTCCTCGCCGGTAATCAGCGCCACGTGCCGCACGCCTTTGCGCGCCACCATCCGGTCGTAATTCTCACGCGCCAGCAGGCGGAGCGGAAAGCCGATAATGCCGGAGGAATGCGCCAAAAGCCGGTCCATGGCGAGATGCGTCTTGCCGGTATTGGTCGGTCCAAGCACCGCTTTGACGCGCCCAGGAAAGCCAAGCGTGAATCCAGACATGAGATGACTCTGTTGTGTCTCGCCGCGCATTGCAAGCTTTACCGTGACAGCCTATTTCGCACACCGGATTCTTCAACCAAAACGGGTCTTTTCGCCATGAGTGAAACCACAGCTACCGAAACCACGCGTCCCTTCGATGCCGAGGTCGGGCGCCTGCTCGATCTAGTCGTGCATTCCCTCTACTCCGAGCGGGAGATTTTCCTGCGCGAATTGGTCGCCAACGCCGCCGACGCCATCGACCGGCGCCGCTTCCTCGCCCTTTCCGATGAGAGCCTGGCGCTGCCGGAAGACACCTCGATCCGCATCAGCGTCAACCGCGAGGCGCGCACCATCACCATTGCCGATGATGGCATCGGCATGACGGAGGCGGACATGGCCAGCCATCTTGGCACCATCGCCCGCTCCGGCACGCGGGCTTTCGCTGAAACACTGTCCAGCGCCAAGGAAGAGGACCGGCCCAGCCTGATCGGCCAGTTCGGCGTCGGCTTCTATTCCGCTTTCATGGTGGCCGACGAGGTGGAGGTGATCTCCCGCCGGGCCGGCGCCGATGACGCAGCGCGCTGGGTGTCGGATGGACGCGGCGGCTACCGGATCGGGCCGGCGGAACGCGCCACGCCCGGTTCCGATGTCATCCTGCATATCAAGGCGGACGCGGTCGAATATCTGGAGCCGGTGCGGCTCGACACCATCCTGCGCAAATGGGCCGATCACATCAGCGTGCCGATCAAGCTGGAGCGCGACGGCAAGTTCATGCCGGCGAATGAAGGCACGGCATTGTGGCGCAAGCTGAAGGCGGAGATCACCGAAGCCGATTACACCGGCTTCTACCGTCATCTCGGCCATATGTTCGACCAGCCCTGGGCAACGATCCACTGGCGGGCGGAAGGCGCGCTGGAGTTCACCGCCCTGCTGTTCATCCCCGGCCATTCGCCGTTCAACGTCACCGAGGATGACCGCGAGAGCCATGTCCGCCTGCATGTCAGGCGCATGTTCATCACCGATGACGCCAAGCTGCTGCCCTCCTTCCTACGCTTTGTCGAGGGCGTCGTGGACACCGAGGATTTGCCGCTCAACGTCTCGCGCGAAATGCTGCAAGCGACGCCAGTGCTAGCGCGTATCCGCAAGGCTTTGGTCAACCGCGTGCTGACCGAGCTGAAATCGCGCGCCAAGGATGCCGAGGCCTACAAGCCCTTCATCGAGCAGTTCGGCGGCATGTTAAAAGAAGGTATCTATGACGATAGCGACCATCGAGCGGAAATCGCCGGCTTGGTCCGCTTTCACTCAACCGAAGGCGATTCGCTAACTTCGCTTGATGACTATGTTGCGCGGATGCAGCCGGAGCAGAAGGCGATCTATTATCTTACCGGCGAGGATGCGGAACGCCTGCGCGCTTCGCCACAGCTCGAAGGCTTCCGCGCCAAGGGCTTCGAGGTGCTGCTGCTGACCGATTCGATTGACTTCTTCTGGCCGGAGCGGCTCGGCAGCTACAAGGAGAAAACCCTGGTCCATGCCGGCAAGGCCACGGATATTTTCGCGCCCGCCGAAACCTCCGAAAGCCTCGCCTCGCTGAGCAAGGCCTTGAAGGCCGCCTTGGGCGACGCGGTTTCGGAGGTGAAATCTTCCGCCCGGCTGACCGACAGCCCGGCTGCCTTGGCGGCGGGCGAGCATGGGCCTGATCTTGCGATGCAGCGGCTGATGCGCCGCTCGGGCCGCCCGGTTTTCGCGCCGCCCCCGGCGCTGGAGATCAACCCAGAGCATAGGCTGATCGCCAGCCTCGCCACGCGCGCCGAAGCCGGCGAAGACATGGCGGATTGGGCGGCGCTGCTGCTCGATCTGGCGCGCATCCAGGATGGCGAGCCGCCGGTTGATCCTGCGCGATTCGCGCGTCTGGTCGCCGAGCAAGTGGCGGGCAAGACATAGCGGTTTTATTTATTCTTTTACGCTGTGATGTTGCTGGACCACGATCCTGATCCTGGCTACGCACGCGGCAATCGCCTTGCTGCTTTGGACGGGCGATCATGAACCCACGAAAAGGATTTTTGATGAAGATGCTAAAAATTTCCATGGCGCTGGTCGCAGGCCTCGCTTTGTCGCCTGTCGCGAATGCCAAGGGCTGCCTCAAGGGCGCGGCGGGCGGCGCGGTTGTCGGCCATATGGCGGGTCATCACGCCATGGCCGGCGCCGCGGGCGGCTGCGCGCTTGGCCATCATCACGCGCACACAAGAATGCGCCACCGGCAACTGCATCACCGCAAGGCGATGAAAAACACGCATAGCTAACGCTGGCTTGCCAGCTCAGGCTGGCTCGTGGCGGTCTCCGCGCCGGATAAAGTGCGGAGACCTTGCCGCCTGCGCCTAAAACCATAAAAGCAGCAGGCAACTCTGCTTTCCGGCATCAAGCATAAGAGCGGCGACAACACGCTGGAAGTCGGTTCACCGAGGCTGTTTGCCCGATTCCGGCAACAGCTTACGCCCGCGCCGCCACCGCTTCCGCCTGACGCAACAGCCGCAGAAAATTGCCGCCCCAAATCATCGCAAGCGCCGCGTCATCATAGCCACGACCAGCCAGTTCGTCGGTCAGCGCGGGAGCTTCGCCTTCATGCATGAAACCGGCGACGCCGCCGCCGCCATCAAAATCGGTGCCGATGCCGACATGGCCGATGCCGATGCGCTGGGCAACATAATCGATATGGTCGGCGATTGCGGCGACGCCGATCTCGCTTGGCTTCGCGCCACGCTTGAGAAAGGCCGAAACCATCGTAATCTGGATCACGCCGCCGGTGTCGCGCAGCGCGTCGAGCTGTTCGTCATCAAGGTTGCGCGGGTGGTCGCAGAGCGCGCGGGCGCAAGAATGCGTGGCGAGAATCGGCGTCCGCGAGGCTTCGGCGGCTTGCAACATGGTGGTTTTGGCGGAATGGCTGACATCGACCAGCATGCCGAGCGCATTCATCCGCGCAATCGCGGCAAAACCCAGCGAAGAAAGGCCGCCATACTCGGCCTCGGCATCGCCGAGATTGCGGAGCGGGATCGCCGCATCGGCAAGCGCGTTATGGCCGTTATGGGTAAGCGTGATGTAGCGCACGCCGCGTTCAGCGAATTGGTCCAGCATCGCGAGATCGCCGCCAAGCGCCGTGGCGTTTTCCACGGCGGGCACGATGGCAATGGCGCCAGCGCGATGCGCCGCCTCGATCGCCGCGGCGCTGGTGGCCAAAATCGCGCCGTGCTGGGCCATTCCGTGAATGGCCTCCAGCATCGCCAGGACGCGAACCTGCGCCGCTTCATTGCCGGCCTGATCGCGCCTGTCCTGCGGGATATAGGCGGCCGCGCAAATCGCGCCGATGCCGCCGCGGCGCAGCTTTGGCAAGTCCACGGCCCGCGGTCCATCCTCGAAAAAGCTGGGGCCCGCAGGCCAAGGAATATCGATATGGGTATCGATCGCCAGCAAATTCCGGTTCCTTTGTCGCGCCGACGCCATTAGCCGGCAGGCCCGGCGGTAACGCCGTTCACCATCACGAAATGCACGCCCAAAAACAGCGCGATCAGCACGATCAGCGCCAGAATGGCGATGATTTGCGGGCGGCGGCTGGAACTCTCGGGCTTCAAGCCACGCTGGCGGTTGGTTTCGATGATGCGGCGGAATATTTCCTCACGGCTGCGGGCGCGGTCCTCGGCAGGATTCGAGGCGATGTCCGGCGCCTTGCTCGCCGGCGCGCGCGGGATTTCGATCATGCCGTCAAGTCGCGGCGAGGGCCGCTCGACCACGAGCGGCGGCAAGGATGGCTCCGGACTCGGATGAAAAACCGGACTGCCGATCGGCTCGCGCGCCCATTCCGGTTCGGACTGTTCCGGTTCGGACTGTTCCGGCTCGGGCAAAACAGGTTCGGGCAAAAAAGATTCGGGCAAAAAAGGCTCGGCCAAAAGCGGCTCGCCCGGAACCGGATCGGCCATAAGCGATCTTTCAAGATCGGCGCGGTTTTCGTGCGGCATCGCCGGCGCTGGCGACAGCGGTCCCGGCGCGAAAAGGTCCGGCAGCTCAAAATTTTCCGCGGAAAGCGCCTTGCCTCCCATCCAAGCCCATTCGGCGCCGCAACGAGCGCATCGCATGCGCACCGGCGCGTTCACCAGAAGGTGGTCCGGGATATCATAGCTCGCCTGACAGGCCGGGCAGTTGATCAGCATGCTCATCGTCAGATGACATTATTGATGTTTCTACGCAACAGAAACCCGGCATCCAGGTTGACAGCCGAAAGGCGCTGGCAGCATTTGCGCCATTCCGCGGAGCCAGCCATTCTGCGCCGCCGGATGATATGATAATGCGATTGATCGAGATGGATAAGGGCGCAGGTGAATGATCCGGTTTGATCAGGTGGGTCTGCATTATCATCATGCCTGGCAGGCTATTTCGGCTTCCCGCGAAGCTGCCCCTCGCGAAGCGGATGCGCTGTGCGATCTCGATTTCGATATTCCGGCGGGAGGCTTCCGCTGGCTGACCGGCCCATCCGGCGCCGGCAAGACCAGCCTGCTCAAGCTGATGTATCTGGCAATCAAGCCGAGCCGCGGCCAAATCGCCATTCTGGATACCGAAACCGCCGCGTTGGACCGGCGGGGCATCGCCTTGCTGCGCCGGAAAATCGGCGTGGTGTATCAGGATTTCCGCCTGCTGCGGCATTTATCGGCCTATGACAATGTGGCGCTGCCGCTGCGGCTTGCCCGTAAGCCGGAGACGCAATTGCGCGCCGATGTCACTGAATTGCTGCGTTGGGTTGGGCTTGCGGGAAGACTAGACCACCGCCCGGAGGAATTATCGGGCGGCGAGCAGCAGCGCGTCGCCATAGCGCGCGCGGTGGTGGGCAAGCCGTTGCTGCTGCTGGCCGACGAGCCGACCGGCAATCTGGACGATGACCAGGCCGAACGGCTGATGCATCTGATCCGTTCGCTCAACCAGCTTGGCACGACGGTTATCGTCGCCACGCATAATCTGCGCCTGGTCGAGCGTCATCCGGCGCCGGCGCTGGAACTAAAAGCAGGGCGGCTGGTCCGTAATGGCTGACCGCGCCAACCGGCGGATCAGCCGGCGGCGGATCAGCAGGGCCGAACGGATCGGCCTGAAGGCGGCGATGGCGGACCGGCTTTTGCCGTTCATGGTGGCGGCGATGAGCTTCCTCGCCTCGCTGGCCCTCGCCGGCAGCATCGCCGCCTCGGCTCTGGCCACGCATTGGCTGAGCGGCGCGCAAGGCGTCATCACCATCGAAGTGCCAGATCCGGCGCAAGCCGCGGCCGCAAGCCAGCAGCCACGCGGTGCCGCGGTGCTGGCCGCCTTGGCGGCAATGCCGGGCATTGCGAACGCCCGCCGGCTCAAACAGCGCGAGGTGACGCGACTGCTCAAGCCTTGGCTTGGCAATGACGCCGCCGGCGGCTTGCCGATCGCCCTGCCCGCCATCGTGCTGGCGCAAACCCGGGGCGATGTCAGCGTCCAAGCCGTTGCCGCGAAGCTGGACGCCGTGGCGCCGGGAACCTTGATCGATAGCGGGGCGCGCTGGGCGGCCAGGCTTTCGGCCCTGACCGACAGCCTGCGCGCCTCCGCCATCGCCGTGCTGCTGATCGTCGCGTTTGTGGCCGCCTCGGTGGTGGCCGTTGCCGTGCGCGCCGGATTGGCGCAGCGGCGCGAGGCCATCGAGATCATCCACGGATTGGGCGCGCTCGATTCGGATATCGCCAACCAGTTCGCCCAGCGCGCCCTGCGGCTGGCGGGATTGGGAGGCGCGGTGGGCGGCGTTCTGGCGCTCCCCGTGCTGGTCTGGCTCGCGCATCTTTCCGCCGCCTTTGTTATCAATGGGCCAGGCCCGCGCCAGTTCGGCAACCTGCCTGTGGCATTATGGGTGGCGCCGGTCATTTTCACCTTAGCCGCCGCGCTGATCGGCTGGTTCGCCGCCCAGTTCACGGTGCGCGGCTGGCTCAAGCGGCTGATCTGAAATTGGCAGGCTTGTCACAATCATCCACGCTGGATCGATCGCCGGTGACGCGGTTTAGACGTTGGCTGAGGCGCGCCAGCCTGCTCGCTCTCATGCTTATCTTGGCTTGGACTGCCGGATTCGCCTGGTTCGTCAACCTGGTCGCCAAGGAACGTCCGGTCGATCCGACGCCGCATGTGGAGGGAATCGTCGTGCTCACGGGCGGGGCGGACCGGATCCGCGCCGGACTGCGGCTGCTGATGCGAGGCAAGGCGCCGCTTCTGCTGATTTCCGGTGCCGGCGCCGGCACCGAACTAGGCGATTTCACGCCCCGCGCCTTCACGCCCCCCGCCTTCAGGCCAAGCGTTGGCGTTGATGCGCGCAGCCTCGCAGCCCATGTTACGCTTGGCCATGCAGCACAAACCACCAGGGGCAACGCGCGGGAAACCGCCCGATGGGCGTCCCGCCATCATTTGCGGTCCATCCTGTTGGTGACGGCGGATTATCACATGCCGCGCGCCTTGCTTGAATTGCACCGGCATCTGCCCGGGATCACGCTGATCGCCGATCCGGTTCGCCCGCCCGCCATGGCGCATCTGACGCAATGGCCAGCCTTGCGCGTGCTGGCCGCGGAGTTTTGCAAATATCTCCTGGTCCGGCTGCGTCTAGGCGGTTTCGCCGCGCATCATTTACAGTCCTGGTTATGACGACGCTCCGCGCCGCCTTGTTCCAGGCCTTTCTATTTGGCACCGCCATCATTGGCTCGCTCTACGCCTATTGGCTGCGCCGGACAGCGCCAGAGCGCGTTCTGCCGCTCGGCCAGGCCTGGTCGCGCCTGCTGTTGCGCGGCTTGCGGATGATCTGCGGCATCACGCTCGATGTGCAAGGGCTTGAGCATATCCCCGCCACCGGTCCCGTCCTGATCGCGGCACAGCATCAGTCGGCCTTCGATACCTTTATCTGGCTGGTGCTGCTGCGCGACCCGACTTATGTGCTGAAACAGGAACTCACCCGCATCCCGTTTTTCGGCAAGTTATTCGTGGCCTCCGGCCATATCTCGCTCGACCGAGAGGGCGGCGCTCGTTCGCTGCGCAGCCTGATCGGCGCGGTGCAGCAAGCAGCCAGACGCGACAGGCAGATCATCATATTTCCCGAGGGCACCAGAGTGCCGCCCGGCCAGCGCGCGCCTTTGCAGGTGGGGGTCGCCGCCCTCGCCCGGGCCGCGGCGCTGCCGGTAATCCCCGCCGCCACCGATTCAGGATTATTCTGGCCGCGCGACCCCCTCGCGATGCGCCCCGGCATCATCCATATCCGAATTCACGAACCGCTCCCCGCCAGCACCGACCGCGCGGCGATCATGCAGGCGCTGGAACAGGTGTTTTACAGCAACGCAACCGGATGACGCAGTAGGTTTATTCACCCAGACACCGACACCGCGTAATTCTCGCCGCGCCACGAACCATCCTTGCGCTGCCATGTAAAACGGATCGTACTCCCTGCTTTCAGTGACGCCGTGGGCAATTCGGCGGCGAACACGCCAAGGCCGATCTCCGATAACGGCGTGTCCTGAACGGTCTGCCATTCATCAACGCTCCACCGAAGCGTCGCCGCTTCGCATAGCTCAACGCGCAGGATTTGTCCCACAGGGATACTGCCGCGCCGCCACGCCTCGCGCCAGTCGCGCAAACGCGGGCAGCGTTTGTCGCGCTGGTAGCGCTGCACCGTCAGCGGCGGCATGTCGAACACCTGCCCATCGGCGAGGCTGCGCAGCAATTTGATATGCTCGGCATGCGCCCAAACCAGCGGCATCGCCGAGCCGCTGGGCCGGCCCTTGAACAATTCATGCTCAGGAATGTCATCAGTGTCCCAGACCTGTTCGGGCAATAATCCGCCATCGCTGGAACAGGCCTCCATCACGCTGAGCAAGCGCCGCGCCATCGCCTCATCGCCGCGCGCCAGCTCGTAATGCGCCCGCTCGCCGATCATCAGCGGCCACACCCGGCCCTGCCCGGTGCCGTCGAACGCGCTGCCATCGGGATGCTCGCCATAGCCGTCATTATTATAACGCCGCCAGCCGGGGCCTTGCGGCAGTTCCACCTTGTTGATCCGGTCGATCACCTTCACCGTGTTCAGGATGCGCGGATCATCGGCGGCGCGCAGGCCGAAGCGCACCAGCGCCAGCGCATCGGGACTGATCAGCGAACTCGCCTCGATATCGGTCTCCGAAGGCGGCTTGTTGCGCACCATGACGACGCCGCCGAGTTTCGATTCCGCCGAATCGCCATCGCGCGGCGCGATTCGCACGTAATAACCATCAACGCCCGCCTCGCGTGCCAGCGCCGTGCCCTTGGCGTAGGTCCAAACATCGATATCCTCGTTCCAGGCATCGGCGGTGTCGCGCAGGAAGCCGGCAATCACGGGTTCACCAAGCAAATCCGCGATCTCCGCCGCCGCCACCAGCGCCGCCACCTCCACCGCCAGGGTGAAAGGCGAATACCCGGCATCCTCCTCCCAGCGATCCTGCAAGGTGGCCGGCCCGTTGCGCACCACGAAGCCGATGGCGTCCCGCACCATCGGCCAATACAGTTTCAGCTCCGCCTCCGACAGCAGCCCATAGCGGCGCATCATCTCGACCAGCAGCACCGGAAACGCGCATTCATCCATCTGGATGCCGTGCCAGTAGGACCGCCCATCCAGCCAATTATTCTGCGCCCAGCCGCCATCCGCTTTCTGGATCACCCGGAGATAATCGAGCACCCGCCGCGCGTCCTGCCCTGCCCCGGCGGCGATCAGCCCACCGGCGGTCTCCACCAAATCGCGCGGCCAGACCAGGTGATAGCCGCCCAGATCGTCATCGCCCTTGCTGGCGCCCCAGGGGATCGACAGGCTGGCGATCAGCCCGCCGGGAAAGGTCGGCGATTCATGGCAGCGCAAGGTCGCCGTGCTGATGCGGTACAAATTATGGCCCGGCCCGCCGCCATGCCGGACGCGCCGCGCCTCCGGCGGATCGAGCCTGGCCAGGCCAGCCTGCCAACCCCGCCATGCCGCCGCGTAGCCTGCTTCGGCGGCGTCAAATCCGTGCTGCAAACTGGCGCGGGCGCGAAACGCCGCCTCGGTCCATTGCCGCCCGAATGACAGGGCCAGAACCACCGGCGCGCCGGACGAGACATCGATTTCCGCCGTCAGCGCGACATTGCCATCGGCGGCGCGCTGATAAAGCTCGGCCAACCTGCCGTTCCGGCTGACATCCGACCAGCCATCATTGACGCCGGCAAAGCCAGCGGCGCGCGCCAAAAAAGCCGCCGAGCAGGCCATCGCGAGATACGTGCCATCGCCCTCGGCGAACAGCATCGGCACGCCCTTGTAATCGCCGATCCACGCCGTGTTATGCGCGCCGCCATTGACCAGATGCGGCGCCAGCAAGGCGAACAACCGCAATCCTGGCCTGCCGGTCAACCGGACCCGCTGCAGCACCGTGTCATGCCGGGGATCAGCGATGATCTCCTTGTTGATGGCGTAGGCGCCGTCGCGGCTGACATTGCGCAGGTTGAAGGCAGGCACACCGTCAGTCAATCGGGCAACGGTCGAATCCGCGTCGCGCTTCTCCTCGGAAAAATAGCCGCCCGCGACGCCATCGCTCACCAGAAAGCCGAAATCACGCGTACAAGCCGCATCGACGCGCGGATAATAAATCTCGTTCAGAATGCCATGGCTGATGGTGAACCAGACCCGGCTGGTGGCGCTGAGCGCCGTGCCGATGCCGGCCTTGGCGCTGGAGGTCCAGCGCGGCGAGATACCTGGACCGCCCGGCGCTTCCTTGGCCAAGAGCTCAGTGGCCGATGCGTCATTCATGTTAAACCTTTCATTGCCATGGCCCATGCCGATACCGCAGGCAGGATACTGCCCGATTTCATTAGGCACGCGTTAATGTCTTGCCGGTAAATTTGAAGCCATTATTCATCCATGTTAATTTACCGTGATTTCAAAAGCCAAGGCAAAACAACGATGAGCATTTTGAGGGGGCCAATTTCTGTTTTGTTCACCCATCATGGCGACCAATGGATCAGAGGCAGCGAGCAAGTGCTGCTTGACCTTCTTGGTGGCCTTGATCCGACGCGCGTGAAGCCGGTTGTTTGGTGCAACGGCGTTGAGCTTGCGGAACGGGTCAAAAAAATGGGCATTCCCGTGCATCGTTCGGATTTTGCGTATTTCTTCGGCTATAATTCGCCTCAATTTGATGCGCGGCATTACCTGGCCTTGGTGCGTGAGGGGCTTGAACTCACCAAACGCCACGAAGTCCGTGTATTGCACGCCAATGGCGCAACGCCCGCGCAATGGCTTGTTCCGGTTGCGCGAGTCCGCCGGTTGCCGCTGCTCTCTCATCTGCACATCGCCTACCAGCGCCGGCAACGCTTCACCAATCTGCTGCATCAAGCCGATCTGGTGGTCGGTGTTTCTTCACAGGTTGTCCAGGATTTCCTCCGCGACGGCATGCCGCCGGCGCGCACGCAGGTGATCTATAACGGCATCGATTTCAAGCGGTACACGACCGCGGACGGCGTCAATCTCCGCCAGGCGCTCGGCATTCCGGCAGCGGCCACCGTGATCGCCGCGGTGGGATCATTGATCCAACGCAAGGGACACGACGTTTTGCTGCGGGCGCTGCAAAAGCTTGATCTTTCTCTCAACCTGCGGCTCCTGATCGCAAGCGATGGACCGGAACGCAACAAGTTGGAGCGGCTGACAGCCGAACTGCAACTCGACGGACGAGTGCATTTCCTTGGCTATCATAAAGACATTTCCGACGTCTATCGGAGTAGCGATATCGTGGCGCTTGCATCCCGTGGCGACGCGTTTGGGTTGGCGCTGGCCGAAGCCGGGCTTTTCGGCCTGCCTGTCGTCTCAACAAGGGTTGGGGGCATTCCCGAAGTGATCGCTGACGGGATGACTGGCATTCTTGTGCCACCGGACGATCCGGATGCGCTGGCCGCGGCGCTTGCCCAGGTGATCAAAGACACCGGTTATCGTCATGCCTTGGGCAAAGCCGCCAAGGCTCGTGTGGAGCGCCTGTTTGGCACGCCGAGAATGATTGCCGAGTTTCAGGACTGCTATGACCGGCTGGCGCGGTTCGACCGCAACCGGCTTGGCTGGCGCCGCGCCGCCGCGTCGCTAACGCCGTATGTCAGCCTGGTTAGCAGGGGATTCTAGATCAATATGGCTTTATGAACCACTTCGTGGTTCAACTTAAGGCGATATTATACCAGGTGCCTTGTGCAATGACCCCTCCGTTCGTCATCGCGAGCCGCGAAGCGGCGTGGCGATCCAGACTATTGAAGCAATCAAGCAGTCCGAATTCGCCAAACACCGGCAATGCAACGCCGCGCCAGTTCTGGATCACCTCCAGGGCCTTCCAACAATGCTTCGCATTGCTGAAATCTTCCGACCCCTCCGCCACGCAGCTTTGCGGCTCGTGATAACGAGGCTCGTCATTCAAACTGGGTTTGGCAACAGTAATATTGCTTAACTTAAAGCCATATTGATCTTGCGGCCGCTGCATCAACGCTGACGCTTCAAAACGTTCAAATTGTCAATCAGCTCCTTGGGTGCATAATATTTAGTTAATTCAATTTAGAATTGTAAGTAATGAACATTGCCTTGCGCAAGTTTATGGCAATCCGCTTCGTCCCCTTACAAATCTCAATCCACTGCAAGTTGATCGCAGTACAATACTACTTAAAATTGAGACAATTAAATGAATAAAAGTTAAGTTTTATGTTGCATCAAGCAATATTTCATGGCAAGAACATGAATGAAATGTCATGTAACGAGTTGCCTCTGCTCTTCGCTTTCGGTTGAGGTTAACCAGCCGCAAGGAGCGCGTTGCTTAAGCGCTGACGAGAAGCCTGCAACCCGGCTTGCGTGACCTTGGAAGTTTAACTTGTGCCCAATCAAGATCAGGAGACACCAATGCCCACGCTAAAGATCGGATGCCGCGTCGATCACAAGGATTGCGGCGAAGCCATGCTCAAGGATTTCGACGCGACAAAAGCCATGCCTTGGTTGTTGCAAACGAGTTCCGGCCTTGTCTGGGCAAAGCATACGGATTTTTGCAGCTTTGATACCACGCGGGTCAACCGGCTCGGTGCCGGCAACGCCCCGGCGAAAAGCAGTTTCGAAAATGCCGGCGCCATGGCAAGGCCAAGCCTGCTTTCCGGCATGCTGAACGCGGTGCTGAGGCCACGAGCGCATGTCTCAAGCCATATCTGAACAGCGATGTCTGAACAGAGACCGGAAATTGAGCCGGGCTTCTGAAAGACGAGGCTTAACCTCGGCTGAAATCAAATAGGCCGACAATAAGCGATCATTGCTTCTAACGGTTAAGGCTCAAATTTTCGCTCCGGCTTAATCTTGAAACTCTTGACGATCATTTGCGGCATGACGCCGAAGCGGGTTCATGATGCACAGCATTGACCAGGCATACGGGTTTTTGCGGCATCGGCGGGAAGCGCCGGTGCCGTTGGCCAGGGACGAGGCGGCAGCCTTGCCCGCATGGCGTTCTTTCCCGAATTCTGGCCGGAGTTCCGGCAGCGTCAAGCCCAATAAGCTCAAAATATTGATGATACCGCCGATCCAGTGGATGCCGGAGCGCGATCGTTTTTGTTCGGGCAATGCGCCGGACCCGAAACGCCTTGAGCGTCATCTGGCTGATTTTGACATCTCCGTCGACGTGCTCGATCCGCATTCGTCATGTCTCAATCCGTTCTTCGGCCGCGGCAGCTTTCTGCAGTCGCTTGATCCGTGGCGGGCGCTGAAAATTCTGTTCGCGAAACGCCACTACGATCTGATCATCTCGGTGTTTGACGGCGGCGCCTTGCCGTTGCTGTTTTTAAAAAAACTCGCTCTGTTCAAGACGCCGATCGCGCTGTGGGATGTCGGATTGACCGAGGGATGGGCGATGCGCGAACGCGCCCTGAACTATGTCATTCCGCGGGTCAAGTCGATTATGGTGCTCAGCGCCAAACAGGTGAATTACGTCCGGCAAAGATGGGACGCCGCGGCTCATGTCGTTAATGTGCATCACTATGTTGATGCCAATTTTTTCAGTCCGGCGGGTGAAGCGGGGGCGGCCGAAGCGGGGGAGTATATTTTCAGCATCGGCAATGACCATGGCAGGGATTACGCGACGTTTCTCGAATCGCTGCATGATCTGGACTGCCCGGTGAAGATCAAAACAAATATTGCGTTAGACGCGTCCCGGCTCGCGGGCAAGCCTGTGGAGGTGATCAAGGAAAAGGCGGATTTCCGGGCGCTGAGAACGATGTACGCGAACGCCAAGATCGTCGTTATTCCGTTGACCGAGACGCTAAACGCGAGCGGCGTCAGCACGATTTTGGAAGCCTCCGCCATGGCCAAGCCCATGATCGTCAGCGAAAACACCGCCATCTCCGATTTTGTGATCCCTGGCGAAACCTGCCTCCAGGTTCCCTGCCAGGACCCGGAAGCGCTCAACATCGCCATCAAGCGGCTTCTAGGCGATCCTGACCTCTGCCAGCGGCTGGGCCAAGGCGCGCAACGGCTGGTTCAGCAAAGATTTTCAACAGAAGCGTTTTCCCGTGGCTTCGCGAGTTCCATCCGCGCTGCCGTCGCCTGAGCTTTGCAAGGCGGCGGTTTTGCCGCAGGACTAACGCCAGACTAACAAAATCCGTCATCAACTGCAAATTCTCCTTGCTCACTTGCCCTGCTTCGTGGTTTATCCGGTTAGTGAACCAGATCGCTTCCCTTGCCCCGGCAGAACGCTTGGCCTACATCATCGAGAACCTGTGCCAGGTGATCGGCCGGCGCAGCGACTGGCGTCTGGGCCTAGCCTGCCTGCCTGGCCAGCTCCTGTTCCAGATCTGGAAGCGCCTGCGCGGCATCGCCTTCCGCTTCAGGACGCGCATCGCGCGCAACGCCGCCAACCCCGTCCCCATTCCGGCCCGCTTGCGCAAGCCGCGCCCAGCCCGGCCTGGCCCGTCCCGCACCCGCAAGCCGGACCCGCTGCCGCGCCATTACGCCTGGCTGCTCCGCCTGATCCAGGAAACCGCCCATGGCAGGTCGCAATTCTACGATTTCCTCGCCGATCCCGAAATGGCAACCCTCCTCGCCCAAGACCCGCAACTCCGCAGCATCCTCCGCCCGCTCTGCCACATTCTGGGCCTCCGCCGCGACCAGGTCCCGTCCCTATACCCGCCAATCCCGCCCAAGCCGCAGCCGCCGCCTTCGCAACCGCCTGACCCGCAACCGCCTGACGCGCAACCGGCAGCGCCGCAAGCAGAGCAAGTCGCGCTCCCGCCCATCGCCTCGCCTCCGGGTCCAACACCGCCTGACGCCCCAGCATCATCGGATGACGCAGTTTTGCAAGATCTCGCATAAGCGCCTCCGCACGCCCAAAACGTTACGTATTCGTAACAAAACAGCTTCAGCAAACATCATGCCTTAAAAAACCAAGAAAATTTTGTTATATCGGAACCATGCATGACCTGCTGATCCAGAACGCCAGCCTGCCTGATGGCCAAACCGGCATCGGCATCGCAATACGCGACGGCCGGTTTGCCGCGATCGGCCCGGCGCTGCAGGGCGAGGCGGCGCGGGTGATCGACGCGGCGGGATGCCTCGCAGCGCCGCCCTTTATCGACGCGCATCTGCATCTCGATTCGACGCTCTCGCTCGGCCTGCCGCGCTTCAACGAAAGCGGCACGCTGCTAGAGGGCATAGCGCTTTGGGGCGAGCTGAAACCGGATCTGACGGTGGAGGCGATCCATGGCCGGGCCAAGCAGCTCTGCCTGTGGTCCATCGCCCAGGGCATCGGCGCAATCCGCAGCCATGTCGATATCTGCGACGACCGGCTGCTGGCGGTCGAGGCGCTGACCGCGCTCCGCCGGGAGATGCAGCCCTGGCTCGGCATCCAACTTGTGGCCTTCCCGCAGGACGGCTTCCTGCGTTACCCGCGCGCGCGCGAAAACCTTTTGCGGGCGCTGGATCAGGGCGTCGACGTGGTGGGCGGCATTCCGCATTTCGAGCGGAGCATGGCGGAGGGCGCCGAAAGCGTGCGGCAGTTGCTGGCGATTGCCGCCCAGCGCGGCCTGCCGGCCGACATGCATTGCGACGAAAGCGACGACCCGCTGTCCCGCCACATCGAAACCCTTGCCGCGGAAACCTTGCGGCATGGCATGCAGGGCCGGGTCGCGGCATCGCATCTCACCTCGATGCACTCGATGGATAATTACTACGCCAGCAAGCTGATCCCGCTAATCGCCGAGGCCGGAATTTCGGTGATCGCCAACCCGCTGATCAACATCACCCTGCAAGGCCGCCACGACGCCTATCCCAAGCGGCGCGGCATGACGCGGGCGCCGGAGCTGATGGCGGCGGGGGTGAACGTCGCGTTCGGCCATGATTGCGTGATGGACCCATGGTATCCGCTGGGCAGCCACGATATGCTGGAGGTCGCCGCCATGGGGCTGCACGTGGCGCAGATGACCGGAATGGCGGGGATGCGCGCCTGTTTCGGCGCGGTGACGGTGAACGCGGCAAAGGCGATCGGCCTTGCCGGGCATGGCATCGCCATCGGCCACCCAGCCAGTTTCAACCTGCTGGACGCCGCCGATCCGGTGGAAGCCATACGGCTCCGCGCCACCCGGCTCTTCGTGATACGCGATGGCCGGATCATCGCCGAATCGCCGCGGCAAATCAGCCAGCTCAGCCTTGGCGAGGCGCGGCATCAGGTGGATTTCCGCCATCGCCGCTAGTTTATCGAGTTATAGCGCTTTCGCTTGTCCCGGGCGCCTTGCGGTCGCTCAAATCCCAAAATGGATGATGGCGCGGCGGCTGGCCTGCTCACTGGCGGCGCCCGCAGGGATTTCACCAAGACCTTCCGCACGGACTCGGCCAGCGGGCACGCCATCGGCGACCAACGCCTGCGCCACCCCGCTTGCTCTCGCTTCGGACAGGCGAACATTGTCCGGCGTGCTGCCATCAGTATCCGCGGCGCCCGTGACCGTCAGCTTGGTCAAGGGATTGTTGAGCGCGGCGTGCGCGGCGCTAGCCACCACCATTTGGGCCGGCTGATCGAGCGCCGCGGAATTCGTCGTGAAAAACACGACATAGCGAGGATGGCCGAAGAACGGCAACCCGGCACAGCCGGCAAGCCCGATGAGCAGCGCAAAACAGAGGATACGGCGCATGAAACGTCCTTTTTGGAGTCGTCACGAGAATGATCTGGGGCAGTCCGGCTGCCTCATCATGCGCTACACGAAATCGCGACGGGATTCTACAACCAATTCAACCGCTCGCCTTGGTCAGCCGATCATAGCGTTGCAGCCGCTCCAGCAGCGCCGGCATCTCTGCCAAGGGAATCATGTTCGGCCCATCCGAGGGCGCGTGGTCGGGATCGGGATGGCACTCGATGAACAAGGCGGCCACGCCGACCGCCAACGCCGCCCGCGCCAGGACCGGGGCGAATTCCCGCTGCCCGCCCGAAGCCGTGCCCTGTCCCCCTGGCTGCTGGACCGAGTGCGTGACATCAAACACCACCGGATAGCCGGTGGCCGCCAGCACCGGCAAGGCGCGGAAATCAGTCACCAGCGTGTTGTAGCCAAAGGACGCGCCGCGTTCAGTGAGCAGAATCCGCTGATTGCCGGTGCCGGCGATCTTGGCGGCGACGTTCTTCATGTCCCATGGCGCCAGGAACTGACCTTTTTTGACATTTACCACCCGGCCCGTCTCGCCCGCGGCAACCAGCAGATCGGTCTGCCGGCACAAAAAAGCGGGGATTTGCAGCACATCCACCGCCTCGGCGACCGGCTTGCACTGGGCGATATCATGAATATCGGTCAGCACCGGAACGCCAAACCGCTCCCGCACCCGCGCCAAAATCTCCACGCCCTTAGCCAGCCCGACTCCGCGCGCCGCAGTACCGGAAGTGCGGTTGGCCTTGTCAAAACTCGACTTATAAATCAACCCGATGCCACGTTCACGCGCCATCTTGGCAAGCGCCGCCGCGACCTCCATCGCATGCGCCTCGCTCTCGATCTGGCATGGCCCGGCGATCAATGTGAAGGGCAGATCGTTCCCCACCACCAGATCGCTGATCTGAACATTCATTACACCAGCCTCGCCTGCTTCACCGCCGCGCCGATGAACGAGGCGAAAAGCGGATGCGGTTCGAACGGCTTTGATTTCAGCTCCGGATGATACTGCACGCCGATAAACCAAGGGTGATCGGGATATTCGATGGTTTCCGGCAGCACGCCATCGGGCGACAGGCCGGAAAAGCGCAAGCCCGCCGCTTCCAGCGCCGCGCGGTAATGAATGTTCACTTCAAAGCGGTGCCGGTGCCGCTCCTCGATCATCTCCGCATCTTGGTAAATCCCACGGATCAGCGTCTCCGGCAGCAGATGCGCGGCGTAGGCGCCGAGCCGCATGGTGCCGCCGAGATCGCCATCGGCGCGGCGGCGCTCGACCTCATTGCCGCGCGCCCATTCGGTGAGCAGGCCCACCACCGGCGTGTCGCAAGGACCGAATTCGGTGGAGGAGGCATTGGGCAGCCCGGCAAGGTTGCGCGCCGCCTCGATCACCGCCATCTGCATCCCAAAACAGATGCCGAAAAACGGCACATCGCGCTCACGGGCGAAGCGCACCGCTTCGATTTTGCCGGGCGTGCCACGTTCGCCGAAGCCGCCTGGCACCAGAATGCCGTGCACGCCATCGAGCCTTTGCACCGCGCCCGGCTGTTCGAACACCTCCGAATCCACCCAGTCGAGCTTCACCCGCACCCGGTTGGCGATGCCGCCATGCGCCAGCGCCTCAGCCAAGGATTTATAGCTGTCCAAGAGATCGGTGTATTTGCCGACCACGGCGATATTCACCTCGCCTTCCGGCGCCCGCACCGCCTCCACGATGCGCCGCCAGCGTGAGAGGTCCGGCACGCCGTCATGCGGTAGGCCAAAATGCCGCAAAACCGCGCGGTCCATCCCCGCTTCGTGATAGGAGATCGGCACGTCATAGATGGTCGAAACATCGAGCGCCGGCACCACCGCCTCCGGCTGCACGTTGCAAAATAGCGCGATTTTGCGGCGGTCGGCATCAGGGATCGGCCGGTCGCAGCGGCAGATCAGCATTTGCGGCTGGATGCCGACATTCTGCAATTCCTTCACCGAATGCTGGGTCGGCTTGGTTTTCAGCTCGCCTGCTGAGGGAATGTACGGCACCAAGGTGAGATGCACGAACATCACGTTGGCCATGCCAAGCTCGTTGCCGAGCTGGCGGATCGCCTCCAGGAAGGGCAGGCTTTCGATATCGCCCACCGTGCCGCCGATCTCGACCAGCACGAAATCTAGCCCTTCGGTATCGGCCAGCACCGCCTGCTTGATCGCATCGGTAATATGCGGAATCACTTGAACAGTGGCGCCGAGATAATCGCCCCGGCGCTCACGGGCGATCACTTCCGAATAGATGCGCCCGGTCGTCGCATTGTCCCGGCGATTGGCTGGAACGCCGGTGAAACGTTCATAATGCCCCAAATCCAAATCGGTCTCGGCGCCGTCATCGGTGACGAACACCTCGCCATGCTGATAAGGGCTCATGGTGCCGGGATCGACGTTGAGATAAGGGTCCAGCTTGCGCAGGCGGACCGAAAAGCCGCGCGCCTGCAACAGCGCGCCGAGCGAGGCGGAAGCGATACCCTTGCCAAGTGAGGAGACCACGCCGCCGGTGATGAATACATACCGGGTCATGGGCGTTCACGATAGCAGGAACCACAGCGGCGCAAAAGCCCGGGCCGGCTATTTCCCCGTATCGGCGCCCGCATTGCCGGAGGGCGGATGCGCATCCGCCGGCGGCGTCACCGGATGACCAGTCGCTGAATGATTCGAACCGGCATGGCCCGGCGCGAGTTCCAGGTTATTGCCTGGCAGCGCCGAATGCGGATTGGAAGGCACATAATTTGACGATGAAGGCGCAGGGTTTGCAGGCTGCGCCTCGCCCGGGATCGGCGGCAGAACGGGTGCAGATTTTGCTGGGACCGGCGTGGAGGCGGGCGGGGTATTGAGGATTGAGTCAGCGCCCGTAGTGCCGTGCTTGTAGAGCAACGCCAGCACCAGGGACAACGCCATGAACAAGGTGGCAAGCACCGCTGTTGTGCGTGTGAGCAAATTGGCGGTGCCGCGACCGGTCATGAAGCTGCCCATGCCCTGGCCGGAGCCGAGGCCCAATCCACCGCCTTCGCTGCGCTGGATCAGCACGATGCCGATCAGGGCAATCGTCACGAATACCTGGATAACGAGTAAAACCGAAATCATGCCGCGCTCTTAATCCCGGCGGGCCGCCGCCGCAATGGCCATGAAATCCCGCGGCTCCAGGCTAGCGCCGCCGATCAGCGCGCCGCCCACCTCGGGGATGCCGAGCAGCGCCGCCGCGTTCTCCGGCTTCACCGAACCGCCATAGAGAATGGCCATCGTCTCGCCCGTTGCGAAGCGACGCTTGAGCGAGCCGCGGATGGCGCCATGCATTTCGGCGACATCCGCCTCGGTCGGCGTCTTGCCGGTGCCGATCGCCCAGATCGGCTCATAGGCTAGAATTCCAATGAAATCGTCGGGCAATGAACCGGCTAGCTGCGCCCTCACCACGGTTTCCGCCTCATGCGCCTCGCGCTCGCTTTCGGTTTCGCCGACGCAGACGATCGGCGTCAGCCCCGCCGCCATCACCGCCCGCGCCTTGTCGCGCACCATCGTGCTGCTTTCGCCATGGCCGGTCCGGCGTTCCGAATGGCCGAGAATGACAAAGCGCGCGCCGATTTCCGCCAGCAGATCCGCCGAGACATCGCCAGTATGGGCGCCCTTGCGGTGCCAGTCGCAATCCTGCGCGCCGACCGTCACCGGCAAATCGCCGAGGGCCTCGATCAACGGGCGGATCAGCGGCGATGGCGGGCAAAGAATCAGCTCCGCCGCAAGCGCCGTCCCGTCCAGGGCATTCCTCACCTGTTCGGCGTATGACGAAAGCACGGCGAGGCTGCCGTTCATTTTCCAGTTGCCGGCGATGATTGGACGCATGAAGTCTCCCGCTTGTTTGCCTGAGTATTTTCGGGGCAGGTAGCGCAGGATCAACGCCGCCGCAAATCGGTGGCGCGGCGCATCGGCGTGACAGTATGACCGAAGATACGCTGGCAAAGCATGGGCAAAGTGCTATGGAGGCGGCGTTTCGGACTGGTTTATGATGTGACGCGAACCTCCGAAGGTTCGCTTTTGGTGAGGCTGCATGCTTTCGGCATTTCGAAAACTACTGGATAATTGGCTGGTCAGGGGATTTTTCGTCCTGCTCATCGCGGTGTTCGTGTTCTGGGGCATCTCCAGCGCCGTTACCAATATCGGCGGCAACAACGCCATCGCCAAGGTGGGCGGCGTGCCGCTCGATCCCAACGCGGTGCAAAGCGAGTACCAGCGCGAACTGACGGCCTACGCGCAGCGCAGCGGCGGCGGCCAGCCGACGCCTGAGATACGCGCGGCGATCGCCCAGAACGCGCTGGGCCAGGCGATTGACCGCCAGGCGATGGCGCTGGAGGTCCGGCGTCTTGGCGTAACCGCGCCGCCTGCGGCCTTGCGGAAGCAAATTTTCGCGATGACGGCGTTTCAGAGTCCCGGCGGCGCCTTTGACAAGGCGCGGTTCGACCAGGTGCTGCGGCAGAACAACCTCAACCCCAACCAGTTCATGGCCGATCTGGCCTCGGGCGTCGCCGCCAGCCAGGTTGTCGAGGCGATCACCGCGGGGGCGAAAGCGCCAGCGCCATTGATCCAGCAGGTGTTCGACTATATCGGCCAAGCGCGCGTCGCCTCTTATGTGCAGTTGCCGTTTGCCGCCGCCACGCCGCCACCCCTGCCCCCGGCGCCAACGCTGCGCCGGTTTTGGCGCAACCACCCAGACCGGTTTTCCACCCCGGCCTTGCGGCAGGTGCAGATGGTGGTGCTGTCCCCCGCGCTGATCGCGCCAAACATGGTGGTGACGCCGCAGGAAATCGCCGCCGCCTATGCGCAAGACAAGGATAGCTTCACCACCCCGGCCTCGCGCAGCGTCGAAATCATCACCGCGAGCGACGCGTCAAGCGCCGCCGCCTTGCAAGCGCAATGGAGCAAGGGCGCGGCCTGGGCGGCGATGAAGCAGGCGGCTGATGCCGCCACCGCCACCGCCGTGACCTTCAACGACGCGACGCCCGATCAATTCCCATCCGGGCGGCTGGCCAAGGCAGTATTCGCCGCCACGCCGGGCAGCATCGCGGGCCCGGTTACCGGCGCGCTCGGCACTTATGTGTTCAAGGTGACGAAGATCTCCGGCGGCGCGCAGCCTCTCGCCGCGGTCGCCGGCCAACTCAAGAACCAGATCGCGCTCCGCAAGGCGCGCAACCGGGTCGATGCCGCGGTGACCAAGGTGCAGGATGCGCTGTCGGCGGCGACGCCCTTGGATAAGCTCCCCGCTTCGCTGGGCCTGGTTGCCGTCGAGGGCGCGCTCGACGCGAAGGGCGATACGGCGGAAGGCAAGCCCGCCCCCATCCCAGGGCCGCCCGCCTTGCGGCAGGCGATTATCAGCGCGGCTTTCGCGGCGCAGCCCGGCGACGCGCCACGGCTGAAATCGGCTCCGGATGACAGCTATTACGCATTGTCGGTATTAAAGGAGATTCCGCCGGCGCTGCGGCCTTACCAGAGCGTCGCGCCTCAGGTGCTGGCGGATTGGACGGGCGCGCAGGTGACGCATGTCCAGGAAGTCGCGGCGGCGGGGCTGCTCGCCGCGGTGAAGTCCGGCAAAACCCTGGAACAGGCGGCGAATGCCGCCGGCCTGCCAGTCTCGGTCAGCCAGCCGGTCATCCGCACCAAACCGGTGGCGGACCTGCCCGCGAAACTCGTGCCGATCCTGTTTTCGCTGAAGATCGGCGATCCCAGCATGGTGGAAACGCCGCAAGGCTTCGTCGTCGCTGTGCTGAAATCGGTAACGGACCCCAAAGCCGGCAGCGACGAAGCGACCAAGGCGAAGATCGCTGCGGCGCTTAGCTCCGGCATGCAGACCGATACGCTGCAAAGCTTCGCCACCGCGCTGCGCGCGCGCTACCCGATTACCGTCAACCGGAAAATCCTGTCGCAAATCAGCCAATAAGTTAAGGATGATCGCATGAACGCCGCCTTGCCGCCGCAACCTGCCGCCTTCGTTGCCGCCTATGAGGCAGGACGCGGCGCGCTGGCCTGGCGTCATGGCGTGGCGGATCTGATCACCCCGGTGGCGGCCTTTTTGAAACTGGCGCATGGCCAGGCTTTTTCCTTCCTGCTGGAAAGCGTCGAGGGCGGGGTGGCGCGCGGCCGTTATTCAGTGATCGGCATGAGTCCTGATTTGGTCTGGCGCTGCCATGACGGCGTCGCCGCAATCAATCGCGAGCCGATGCTCGATGCTGATGCTTTTGCCCCCGAATCCGGCGCGCCGCTGGACAGCCTGCGCCGGCTGATCGACGAGGCGAAGCTCGACATTCCGGAAAGCCTGCCGCCGATGACCGGCGGGCTGGTCGGCTATCTCGGCTATGACATGGTGCGGCTGATGGAGCGCCTGCCCAGCCTCAAGCCGGACGTGCTCGGCATTCCCGACGCCATCATGATGCGCCCCGGCCTGTTCGCAATTTTTGACTCGGTCACCGACGAAATCACCTTCGCCGCCCCGGCCTATCCGCGCCTTGGCGTCACCGCCGATGCGGCCTATGATGCCGCCCTCGCCCGCATCGCCGCGGCCCAGGCGGCGCTCGACCAGCCGATTCCGAAGCTGAAGGGTGATCGGGCCACCTCGCATGCCACGCCGCGCTCGAACATGACCGAAGCGGCGTTCAAGGCGATGGTGGAGCGCGGCAAGGACTATATCATGGCCGGCGACGTATTTCAGGTGGTGCCGAGCCAGCGCTTCGAGGCGCCGTTTACCCTGCCGCCCTTTGCGCTGTACCGCTCGCTGCGGCGCATCAACCCGGCGCCCTTTCTGTTCTTCCTTGACTTCGGCGCCTTCCAGGCAGTCGGCTCCAGCCCAGAGATTCTAGTCCGGCTGCGCGATGGCGTCGTCACCATCCGGCCCTTGGCAGGCACAAGGAAACGCGGGGCGACAAAAGCCGAGGACGCGGCGCTGGAAGCCGAATTGTTGGCCGACCCGAAGGAACGCGCCGAGCATCTGATGCTGCTCGATCTGGGACGCAACGATGTGGGCCGCGTCGCGCGGATCGGCTCGGTCGCTGTTACCGAAAGCTTCGCCATCGAGCGCTTCTCGCATGTGATGCATATTTCCTCGAACGTCGAAGGTCGCATCCGCCCGGAACTCGATGCGCTCGATGCGCTTGCAGCAGGCTTCCCCGCCGGTACGCTGTCCGGCGCGCCGAAGGTGCGCGCCATGGAGATCATCGAGGAGCTGGAACCTTCCCGGCGCGGCCTTTATGGCGGCTGCATCGGCTATTTCGCGGCGAACGGCACGATGGATACCTGCATCGCGCTGCGCACCGCTTTGGTGAAGGATCAGACCATGTATGTGCAGGCGGGGGTCGGCGTGGTGGCGGATTCCGATCCCGATGCCGAATATGCTGAAAGCCTACAGAAAGCCCGCGCCTTGTTCCGCGCCGCCGAGGACGCGGCGCGCTATGTCGCGACGGAGTAGGCGATGATCCTGCTGATCGATAATTACGACAGTTTTACCTTTAACTTGATGCACTTCCTCGGCGATCTGGGCGCCGCGTGCGAGGTTGTGCGCAATGACAAGCTGACGGTGGAGGAGGCCTTGGCTCGGCAGCCGGAGGCGATCGTGCTGTCGCCTGGTCCATGCACGCCGAACGAGGCGGGAATCTGTCTTGATCTGATCAAGGCGGCGGCCGGGACATTGCCGATCCTAGGGGTCTGCCTCGGCCATCAAGCGATCGGCCAGGCCTTCGGCGGCAAGGTGATCCGCGCGCCGTTGCCGATGCATGGCAAGGTTTCGGCGATCCATCACCAGAATACCGACATATTCGCCGGTCTGCCTGATCCTTTCACCGCAACGCGCTACCACTCGCTGATCGTGGAAAAGGCTACGCTGCCGGACGTGCTGATCCCGACCGCCTTTACCGATGACGATATCATCATGGGGCTGCGCCACCGGGCGCTGCCGATTTACGGAGTGCAGTTCCATCCCGAAAGCATCGCGACGCATCATGGCCATGACATACTGGCGAATTTCCTCGCGCTGATCCGCCGGAACCTGCCCGCGCGCGCCGCATGAGCGAGGCGCTGAAACCCGCGCTGAACCGGCTGGCGCGCGGCGAGACGCTGGCCGAGGCCGAGGCCGAGGCCGCTTTTGGCGCGATCATCGAGGGCAACGCGACAACCGCGCAGATCGCCGGGCTGCTGATGGCGATGCGCGTGCGGGGCGAAAGCATTGCCGAACTGACCGGCGCGGTGCGCGCCATGCGGGCGCGCATGCTGGCGGTGGACGCGCCAGCCGATGCCATGGATGTTTGCGGCACCGGCGGCGACGGCCAAGGCACGCTGAACATCTCAACGGCGGTGACATTCGTTCTGGCCGGATTAGGCATCCCCGTCGTCAAGCACGGCAACCGCAACCTGTCCTCGCGCACCGGCGGCGCCGATGTGCTGGCGGCGCTCGGCGTCGATATCGAGCCGCCGCTGGAGCGCCTGCCTTTGATCCTGGCCAAGGCCGGCTGCGTTTTTCTGTTCGCACCGCGCCATCACGCCGGATTACGCCACGCCGCGGCGGCACGGCGGGAGCTTGGCACCCGCACGATTTTCAACCTTGTCGGCCCGATGGCCAATCCGGCGCGAGTGACGCGCCAGTTGCTCGGCGTGTTCGATTCAGCCTGGGCGGTGCCGGTGGCGGAAGCCTTGTCCCGCCTTGGCACCGAACGCGCGATGATCGTGCATGGCGGCGGGCTGGACGAATTGACCATCGCCGGCGCCAGCGAAATCGTTATGCTCGATCACGGCAGGATCAGCCATCAGCTGATCACGCCGGGAGAGGCCGGGCTGGACGATGCGCCGGTCACGGCGCTGGCCGGCGGCGATGCGGCGGAAAACGCGGCGGCGCTTCTGGCCTTGCTGCAAGGCGCCGAGGGCGCTTATCGCGACGCCGTCATTCTGAACGCGGCGGCGGCGCTGATCGTGGCCAGGCGCGCCAGCAATTGGCGAGAGGCCGCGGAAATCGCCGCCGGCTCGATTGATCGCGGCGCCGCGCAAAAATCCCTGGAAGCTTTGCGGCGCGTCTCCACTATAGCATTAGCATGATGATGGAACGGCATCTCGATGGGTAAGGATGTTCTCGCGCGGATTTGCGCGGAGACGCGAGAAGATGTCGCGCGCCGCAAAGCGGAGTATTCGGTGCAGGACATGCGCACGCGCGCCGAAGCAAAGCAGAAGCCACGCGGTTTTGCCCGCGCCTTGATGGATGCCGCGGCAAGGGGTCGCACCGGGCTGATCGCCGAGATCAAGAAGGCCTCGCCCTCGGCGGGGTTAATCCGCGAAAACTTTAATCCGGCCGATTTGGCGCAGGATTATCGCGCCGGCGGCGCTGCTTGCCTTTCAGTGCTGACCAACACTCCCTATTTCCAGGGCGAGAACGCGCATCTGAAGGAAGCCCGCGCCGTGGTCGCCCTGCCGGCGCTGCGCAAGGATTTTATCCTCGATCCTTGGCAGGTTTATGAAAGCCGGGCGATCGGCGCCGACGCCATTTTGCTCATCATGGCGGCGCTTTCCGATGACGAAGCGCATGATCTGGAGGAGCTGGCGATGGCGCTCGACATGGACGTGTTGGTTGAGGTGCATGACGAGGCGGAGCTGGACCGCGCGATGGGCCTGCAGGCCCGGCTCATGGGCATCAACAACCGCGATTTGAAAACCATGACGATATCGCTGGAGGTCAGCGAGCGGCTCGCCCCGCTGGTTTCGCCGGAGCGCTTCGTGATCGCCGAATCCGGCATCCGGACGCCGGCGGATATCGTCAGGCTGAAACGCGCCGGAATTCAAGGAATATTGGTGGGGGAGAGCCTGATGCGGGAGCCGGATGTCACCCACGCCACTCGCATGTTGCTTGGAATCCCCGATTGAGCGCCCTCACCCATCTCGACGAACAGGGCGCCGCGCGGATGGTCGATGTCTCCGCCAAGCCGCCGACATTGCGCGAGGCCACCGCCGCATGCCAGGTGGCGATGCAGGCGGAAACCCTCGCCTTGGTCACCACCGGCATGGCGAAGAAGGGCGATGTGCTGGCCACCGCGCGCATCGCCGGCATCATGGCGGCCAAGCGCACGCCTGATTTGATCCCGCTCTGCCATCCGCTGCCGCTCTCGGGCGTGACAGTCGATCTAACGCCTGACGCCAGCCTACCCGGCATCGCCATCCGCGCCACGGTGCGAACCACCGGCAATACCGGCGTCGAGATGGAGGCGCTGACCGCGGCCAGCGTCGCCGCGCTCACCATCTACGACATGCTGAAAGCGGCAGACCGCGCCATGCGGATCGAAAAGCTGCGGGTAACCCACAAATCCGGCGGCAAATCCGGCGACTTCACCCAGGACTGATTCCTGGATCGCTTATTCTGACGACCGATGACTGAAAACCGACGACTGGTAATGGCTGGGGAGGGAGGACTCGAACCTCCGAATGGCGGAATCAAAATCCGCTGCCTTACCGCTTGGCTACACCCCAATCATGCCTGCTCATATTTCCATTACCCCCGGTTAAGCAAGCCCCGTATTGCCTCTGGCTGATTTTCATGCCGCCTGTTCTGTCCTATGCTCCTGCCGCACAAGGAGATACCCTCATGGATTTGATCGCCGCGCGCCTGAACCGCATCAGCCCGAGCCAGACCATCGCCATCTCGACCAAGGCGCGCCAGCTCAAGGCGTCCGGGCGCGACATCATCAGCCTATCGGCGGGCGAGCCGGATTTCGACACGCCCGACCACATCAAGCAGGCCGCCATCGCCGCCATCGAACGCGGTGACACCAAATACACCGATGTTGCCGGCACGCCCGCCCTGCGCCGGGCGGTTGCGGAAAAGTTCAAGCGCGATAGCGGCATTGATTACAAACCGGAGGAGATCATCATTTCTACCGGCGGCAAGCAGGTGATCTTCAACGCCATGCTGGCGACGGTGGAAGCCGGCGACGAGGTGATCATCCCGACGCCGTGCTGGGTCAGCTACCCTGATATCGCGCAGCTCGCCGAAGGCAAGCCGGTGTTCATCCCTTGCGGCCAGAACAATAATTTCAAGCTGCGCGCCGAGGATTTGGCGGCGGCGATCACCCCGCGCACCAAATGGCTGATGCTGAACAGCCCCTCCAACCCGACCGGCGCCGCCTATTCCGCCGAGGATTTGCGGCCGATCTGCGAAGTGCTACTGCGCCATCCTGATGTTTGGGTGTTCACCGACGATATCTATGAAAAGCTGGTCTATGACGGCTTCAAGCCGGCCACCATCGTCGAGGTCGAGCCGCGCCTGCGCGAGCGCACGGTGACGATGAATGGCTGCTCGAAAGCCTATGCGATGACCGGCTGGCGCATCGGCTTCTGCGGCGCGCCGCTGGCGCTCATCAAGGCGATGGATAAACTGCAAAGCCAGTCCACCTCGAACACTTCCTCAATCTCGCAAGCGGCAGCGGTGGCGGCGCTGAACGGGCCGGAAGACGCCATCGAGGCGATGCGCCACGCGTATCAAGAGCGCCGCGATCTGGTGGTGGCCATGCTGAACGAGGCGCCCGGCCTCACCTGCGCCAAGCCGGAGGGCGCATTCTACGTATTCCCCTCGATCCACGGCTGCATCGGCAAGACCACGGCGGGCGGCGCCCGCATCACCGATGACGAAGCCTTCGTCACCGCGTTGCTGGAGGAACAGGGCGTCGCCACGGTGCATGGCAGCGCCTTTGTTTTCCCCGGCTATTTCCGGGTGAGCTACGCAACCGATACCGAGTCGCTGCGGGAAGCCTGCTCGCGCATCCAGAAATTCTGCGCGGGGATGCGGTGACTTTGCCGCTCAACCGGCGGCTTCCTCGTCTCCCACCACAGCCATCCTCAGCGCCCTCGCCGCTATTGCCATTTTCCGGTCGAAGGTGGCGAGGGTGGCGCCCACCCTATCGGCAATCGCGATGTTCAGCGCGTCGCCCGTGCGGAGAGGCAAGTCCAGCTGGCGCAGGATTGCTTCGGCGGCCTTGAGGTCAGCAGGAAGTGTTTCGATACGGGCGCCAGTTCTTCCGGTAAACAGATCAAAAGAGGCAAGAATCTGCCGTGCTTGCTGTTCACTAATGAGGCGCATCCGAACGCGTTTGCCGATTGCGGAAGCGACTTCGACGGCTGCGAAGTCGCTGATGACAAGTATCCCCTTGTTCTTGGCGAGCAAGGCGTCGGCCTGATCTGCCAAATTATCGCCAGCGACCAGCGCGACAATAACGGAAGCGTCAAGATAAAGCCTCAAAACTTGCGATCATCCTCGTCGCGCAGCATGCTGACAAACGTGCCGGCGTCCATGGCGGGAGCGTGGCCAATCCGCCGGGCGCGCAGCCATTCAATATCCGCCTCGGTGATGCAACGCGGCGGCGGCGTCACCGGCTTTAACGTCACCACCGGACGGCCATGCCGGGTTATGACTACCTCCTCGCCCGCCAAAGCGCGGTCGATCAATTCGGAAAGATGAGTCTTGGCTTCAGCGACGCTTGACATCGGGAATTATAGTCATCTTGTAGTCATTTTGTCTACGGAATTCTCTTGAGCAACCGCCCATCCTGTGGTCTTCCCCGTTCATGAACTCCTTCGCTGCGCGCGTTACCCGCACCCGTCAGGCCGCCACCTTTGCCATGGCGGCGCGCGCCCGCGCCCTGCGCGAGGCTGGAAAGGACGTGATTTCCCTCTCGATCGGCGAGCCCGATCTGCCGACGCCGCCGCATGTGATCGAGGCGGCGCATCGCGCGGCGTTGGCGGGACAAACGAAATATCCGCCGATCAATGGCACGCTGGCGCTCCGCGCGGCCTGCGCCCGAAAATTCATCAGGGACCAGAAGCTGACGGTTTCCCCTGACGAGGTTCTGGTCGCCAATGGCGGCAAGCAGATCATTTTCGATGCGGTGATGGCGGTGGCTGAACAGGGAACCGAGGTCATCATCCCGGCGCCATGCTGGGCTGGCTATATCCAGGTGGTGGAATTCGCCGGCGGCGTTCCCGTTTTCGTCGCCTGTCCTATGAAGACAAGATTCCAGCTTGACGCGGCGGCGCTGGAAGCGGCGGTTACCCCGCGCACGAGGCTGCTGCTGCTCAACTTCCCGAACAATCCGTCCGGCGCGGTGGCGGACCGAGCTATGCTCGAAGGCATCGCGGCCGTGTTGCGCCGGCATCCGCATATCCGGGTGATCTCGGATGATATTTATGAGCATCTGGTTTTCGAGGGCGCATATCTGACGCTTGCGGCGGTCGCGCCCGATCTCGCCGCGCGCATTCTCACCTTGAGCGGCGTCTCGAAATCCTATGCGATGACCGGCTGGCGGATCGGCTTCGCCACCGGCCCGCGCGACTGGCTCGCCGCGATAGCGCTGGTGCAGGGCACCGCCACGGCGGGCGTCTCGACCATTGGCCAGGCGGCGGCGGCGGCGGCGCTGGATGGGCCGCAGAATTTGCTCGCCGAACGTTGCGCCATCTATCGCCGGCGGCGCGACCTGATCGTGGCGGCGCTCGCCACCGCTCCTGGCCTCGCCTGCCCCGTGCCGCAAGGCGCCTTCTACGTCTTTCCCTCGGTCATTGAGCTGTTGGGCAGGACGACGCCAGCGGGTAAGACCCTCAATAGCGATGAGGATGTGGCCGAGGCCTTGCTGGAGGAGGCGCTGGTCGCCACCGTGCCGGGCGCCGCTTTCGCGATGCCTGGGCATATCAGGCTCTCCACCGCAGCCGCCGATGCGGCTCTCGCCGAGGCGGCGGGCCGGATCGTGACGTTCTGCGAAGCCTTGCGATGAGCGCCGCGATCCGACCGGCGCGGGATGGCGATGGCGCGGCTCTAGCGTCGCTGATCAGCGGCTGCTGGAAAGAATATCCTGGCTGCGACGTGCCTGTGGAGGAGGAAATCCCGGACATCAGCCGCCTCGCCTCGTCCTATGCGGCCAAGGGCGGCGCGCTTTGGGTGAGCGAAGCGGATGGCGCGATGATCGGCGTCATCGGCGTCAAGCCGCATGAGGGCGCCTACGAGATCAGCAAGATGTATGTCGCCGCGGCGGCGCGCGGGGGCGGACTTGCCCAGGCTTTGCTGGGCTTGGCGGAAGGCTTCGCGCGCGCGCATGACGCCGAACAAGCGGTTCTTTGGAGCGATACCCGGTTTAACCGCGCCCATCGCTTCTACGAAAAGCAGGGCTATGTCCGGCACGGCGCGATCCGTGTTTTGCATGATCTGGCGGATTCGCTGGAATATGGTTACGCGAAGCCTTTGGCTGGCATTGCCGCCATGCGGCTTGACGCTGCCGCGGCCGCGTCGGCCGTGCCGGTCCTCGCGGCAGTGCTGGCGGAATGCGTGGATGCCGGAGCCTCGCTTGGCTTCAGAGCGCCGCTTGCCAGGCCGAAGGCGATCAAGGCAATCGAAGCCTTGGCGGCAGATGTGGCCAAGGGCGCATCAAGGCTGATCGGCGGATGGATTGAGGGGCGGCTGGCAGGCTGCGTCGCCTTGCGCTGGGACGGGCGGGAGACCGAGCCGCATCTGGCGACACTGTCAAAATTAATCGTCGTCCCTTGGGGGCGCGGGCAAGGTCTTGGCGCTAAGCTTATCGCCGAAGCGGAAGCGGCGGCGCGGCAGGAGGGCCGCTCGCTGATCTATCTGTTCGCGTCCGATGATGGCGCGGCGCCGTCGCTCTACCGGCGGCTCGGCTATAGCCTATCCGGCCGCATCCCTGGAGGCGGCGGCCTGCCGGATGGCCGGCTGGTGGATGCGCTGATCTTTCACAAATCACTCAAGGAATAGTCGCCATGCCCGAAACCCGCCCGCCGCTGCCGCCTTTTACCCGCGAGACCGCCTTGAAAAAAACCCGCGCCGCCGAGGATGGCTGGAACAGCCGCAACCCGGAGAAAGTCGCCGGCGCCTATACGACGGACAGCGTCTGGCGCAATCGCGACGCCTTCTTTTACGGACGCGCCGCCATCATCGAATTTCTCGCCGGCAAATGGGCGCGGGAACAAGAGTATCGGCTGATCAAGGAGTTATGGGCCTTTGAAGGAAATCGCATCGCCGTGCGGTTTCAATACGAATCGCATGACGCCTCCGGCAATTGGTTTCGCTCCCATGGCAACGAGATTTGGGAGTTCGATGAGCAGGGGCTGATGCGGCGTCGCGAGGCCAGCATTAACGATGTGCCGATCGCCGAGACAGACCGCCGGTTCCGCTGGCCGCTGGGGCCGCGGCCGCAGGATCATCCCGGTCTCGCCGAACTCGGCCTCTGATCCTTTTCCCGCCATCCTTTTCCCGCCAACCGGGCCGCCCCATACTCTTCCCATGAACTTCCGCTCGCTCTACGCCCATGGCTTCGCCCGCGTCGCTGTCTGCACCCATCGGACCGCGCTCGCCGATCCGGCCGCCAATGCCGAGTCTGCGCTCGCCATGGCGCGCAATGTCGATGCGCAAGGCGCGGCGCTGGCGATCTTCCCCGAACTGACCCTCTCCGGCTATTCCATCGAGGATTTGCTGCTGCAGGACGCGCTGCTCGACGCGGTGGAGCGGGCTATCGCGACCGTGCTGGAGCAATCGCGCGATCTTGGCCTGGTTCTCGTCATCGGCGCGCCGCTGCGCCATCAAGGCCGGGTCTACAACACGGCGCTGGTCATCCACCGGGGCCGGCTGCTCGGCGCGGCGCCGAAATCCTACCTGCCGAATTATCGCGAATTCTACGAGCGGCGCCAGATCGCGGCGGGCGACATCATCCGCGGCGAGATCACGCTCGCCGGGCAATCAGCGCCGATCGGCAACAACCTGCTCTTCGCCGCCGAGGATATTCCCGGCTTTGTTTTGCACGTGGAAATTTGCGAGGATTTCTGGGTGCCGATCCCGCCTAGCGCGCCGGCGGCGCTGGCGGGCGCCACGGTGCTCGCCAATCTTTCCGGCAGCCCGATCACCATCGGACGGGCGGATAGCCGCCGCCTGCTTGCCCAATCCGCCTCCGCCCGCTGTCTCGCCGCCTATCTCTACGCCGCCGCGGGAACTGGCGAGAGCACCACCGATCTCGCTTGGGACGGCCAGGTAATGATCTTCGAGAACGGCGTGCGGCTTGCCGAGGCGGAGCGGTTTCCAGCCGAAGCGCAATCGGTTATCGCCGACATCGATCTTGACCTGCTGCGCCAGGAGCGCATGCGGATGGGCACTTTTGACGATAACCGCCGCGCCCATGCCATTGCAACCGATGATTTTCGCACCATCGCCTTCCGGTTCGACCCGCCGCAAGGCGATTTTGGCCTGCGCCGCCAGATCGAGCGCTTCCCCTTCGTGCCGTCCGACCCGGCGCGACTCGAACAGGATTGCTTTGAAGCCTATAACATCCAGGTCGCCGGCCTGGCGCAGCGGCTGCGCGCCACCGGCATAAAGCGGGTGGCGCTCGGCATCTCCGGCGGGCTTGATTCCACGCACGCGCTGATCGTCGCGGCAAAGGCGCTGGACCAACTCGGCCTGCCCAGGAGCAACATCCTCGCCTTTACCTTGCCAGGTTTCGCCACCGGCGAAGCAACCAAAGGCAATGCCTGGCGCCTGATGCAAAGCCTCGGCGTCACGGCGCGAGAGATCGATATCCGCCCGGCGGCGCGGCAGATGCTTGGCGATCTCGGACACGCCTTCGCCGGCGGCGAGCCGCTCTACGATATCACCTTCGAAAACGTGCAGGCGGGCTTGCGCACCGATTACCTGTTCCGCCTGGCCAACCAGCATGATGCCATTGTGATCGGCACCGGCGATCTTTCCGAATTGGGTTTGGGCTGGTGCACCTATGGCGTCGGCGATCAGATGTCGCATTACAACGTCAATGCGGGGGTGCCGAAAACATTGATCCAGCACCTCATCCGCTGGGTGGCGCATTCCCGGCAGTTCGCGCCAGAGGTGAACGAGACCTTGGAAGCAATATTGGCGACGGAAATTTCGCCCGAACTGGTGCCGGCCGAAGAAGGCGCCGCGCCGCAAAGCACCGAAGCCAAGATCGGCCCTTATGCGCTACAGGATTTTAATCTTTACTATGTTTTGCGCTTCGGCTTTCGCCCGTCAAAGATCGCGTTTCTGGCGATGCATGCCTGGGCCGATGCCGGCATCGGCGCCTGGCCGCCGCATTTCCCGGAAGACCGGCGGCGCGAATTCAGCCTGGCTGAAATCCGCCATTGGCTGGAGTTGTTCCTGCGCCGTTTCTTCGCCTTCAGCCAGTTCAAGCGTTCGGCGATGCCGAACGGACCAAAAGTTTCAGCCGGCGGGTCGCTCTCACCCAGGGGCGACTGGCGCGCGCCTTCCGATGGCAATGCCGCCGCCTGGCTCGATGAGCTTGCTCGCAACGTGCCTGAGGCGTGATGCCGACGAAACAAATCCATAAGGGTTCAGCCGGCATTCCGTGCATGCCGGCGTCGACATGCAACGTCTCTACGCGAAAGAAACCGAACGGTACGGCAGGCGCGCCCTGCTTTATTCGGTCGGGAAGGTATCGGCGGGCGCCAGGCTCTTGATCAGGTCGAACATGCGCTTGCGCACCAGCGGTTCGGTAATCCGGTAATAGGCGCGCACCAATTCAAGCGTTTCGCGCTTCGTCATGTGATCGTCCAGCCCTGCGCCGAACGGCTCCTGCGCTTCCGAAAACCCATAGGTGCGACCTCTCGGCCCGGAAACTGGCGTGTCATGCATGCCTTCCGGCATATCATCAAAAAAGAAGCTGATCGGCACGTCGAGCACGCGCGAGATATCGAACAGCCGAGACGCGCCAACCCGGTTGACGCCTCGCTCATATTTCTGCACTTGCTGAAATGTCAGCCCGAGCGCATCGCCTAATTTCTCCTGCGACATGCCAAGCAATGTGCGGCGCAGCCTGATACGCGATCCGACATGCACGTCGATCGGGCTGGGCCGACCTTCGCGATCGCTGCGTTCCGCTGGTTCATCAACCATAACTTTATCCACTTTCCCACCTGTCCTGCCAAAACGCCTTCCCGCCTTTTGAGGGACGAATCGCCTTCATGCCGAAAGCATCTCCCGGCAAGCCCTGCGTTTACACGGAGAAGTTGGGATTTGCATTAGCGTTTGGTTGCAAATCGTCTAAAATCCGTCAATATACGCAAGTCATGCGCCAAAAATCAGCAAACGTTAACCGTGCAACAAATAGCGCAAGGAAAGAATTTTAACAAGCGGGTTTATTTTTTAGATGAGCTCTTGCTATCTAACGCAATCATCATCGCAAGTCCTATGGCTAGAACATAAAGCGCAAGAACACCGTCGATGGTAAGCCCGAAACGAGAATAAACCGTCGGTGGCAATCGAGGCGGCAATTGATGAACAAGAACGCCGCGCTGGTCGAGGCCAAGCCAGGCCACAACCTGGCCATACGCATTGATCACCGCCGACATGCCGGAATTCGCGTCGACAACGAGAGGTAAACCCTCTTCCACCGCACGCAACCTGGTTGTCGCGAAATCCTGCCAAGGCCCGGTGCTGTCGCCGAACCAGGCGTTATCGGTGATATTGACCAGCCAGTCCGGACGATCAAGACGATCAAGGATTTCACCGGAAAAGATTGATTCGTAGCAGATCAGCGGGCCGAATTTTGGGATGCCTGGCACCACCAGCGTTCTTGGGCCTGGTCCGGGCGCAAATCCACCATTCGGGGTGACCTTTAACGGTATCCAATGCGGCGTGTACTCGCCAAACGGCACCAACTTCCATTTATCATACACCGCGGCGACTGGCCCAGGACCTTGCACGACTTCCAGCGCATTGCGCGGCGTGCCGTCAGCCGCATAGCGGATGGCGCCGGCAATGACCGGGACATCGCCCGCCACCGCAGCCAGAGCGGCGCGCGCCGGTCCATCGGTTTGCAACATGAATGGGCTGGCGGATTCCGGCCAGATCACCGCCTTCCGTCCTGGTCCGGCGGCGGCGATGGCCTGCTTCGTCAAGGCAAGCTCGCGTTGCCAGCGGGCCAGCACGGCGGGGCGCCTCCAATCTTCGGGAACGCGATATTGCGGCTGGATCAGCGCCACGGTGAAGTCCGGCGCGGGCAGTGCCGGACGCGCGACGCGGTAAAAGCCAAAGCCGATCCAGCAGGCAAAAATCGCGCCGACGCCATACCAGCCCCGCCGGCCCAGGATCGGCAGGCTGGCAATCAGCGCCGTGAGCAGGGTTAGGCCATGAATGCCGATCAGTGCCGCGGGTTGCATCATCACCGTGCCGGCGCGGCCTGGCAAGGCCCAATCGGCGCCCCAAAAATTCCAGGGAAATCCGGTAAAGAGAAATTGCTGCGCAAGATTGGCTATCACCAGCGCGCCGCTGAACAGGAGCGCCATCGGCAGCCCCGGGCGCAGGCGGCACACCACGAGCGCGGGGATGATCATGTAACATGCCACTGCCGCCGAAAGCCCAGGATCGGCGATCGGCACCGCCCACCAGAATTGCCGCGCCGTCAGCAGCATCGGCTCGGTGACCCAGAACAGGCCCACTAGGTTAAAGCCGAACCCGAAACACCAGCCGAGCAAAGCGGCGCGTTTCAGAGTGAAGCTACGTGCCAGAAGCCGCAATAATCCCGGCACGGCGATCCATAACGCCGGTAGAATGAACAAAGGCGGCAGGGACAGCGCCGCCAGCGCGCCCAAAAACAGCGCGCGCGCCGCATCGCCGCGCCAAAAATCCGGAATGCCGGCGGGCAGGCGCAGGCGCCCACGTCGTGCAGCGGTCACCGTCAAAGGGGCATGCCCTGGGCGGGCCTGACGGTCGATTTGGGGTTAACGCGGCTCAACACAAGGCAGGCCGAAACCTATCGGCGTTCGGCATCCGGCGGCAGCGCCGGTTCGGCGACAGGCCGCGCCACGGCCTCGGCATCGCGCGCCGAGAGGGGCGTAACGACCGCGGGAGACGGCGCGGCCTCGGCGATCCGCGCTGGCGCCGGCTTTGCTTCGGACGGATCGGCCAAGTTTTGCTTGAACGAGCGAAGGCCCTTGCCTAGTTCGCCCATCAGGCTGCCGACGCGCGATCCACCAAACAGCAAGGCGATGATCAAAATGACGATCACCCAATGAACCGGCGAATCAAACCCCATGATGCCGGGCCTCTAGCCGTTGCGAGCGGAGGGATTTGTCGTGGCGCGCTGCGCCACCACCGGATCGGCTGCTGGCCCGGCATCAAGACCGGGATTCGACATCGAGGCGTCGCGCGGCAAGGCGCCAGGAGGCGATGAACTAGGAGGGGCATCGCTGACGTTTTGCTTGAACGACTTCACGCCCTTGCCGAGCTCGCCTAACAGCGAGCCAACCCGGCCGCCGCCGAACAGGATTAGCACAACCGCCAGCACGATCAGCCAATGCCAAATGCTTAAACCGCCCATTCTACAATCCTTCCGGGCTAAGCGCCCAAAGTCGCCTGACGTGTCAGCGTCAAGCAACATTCATCTCGATGTTGTTTAGGCTAAAATTAGGGCAGTGACAATTCGCGGGCGATCAAGCTCTCGCGCGCCACGGGGCGGATCGACTGGATTGTCGCTTTGTTCAGTGACCCATGGTTGAACGCGTCGCCACAGCCTGCGCCATCAAGATCGCATGGTGGCGTTCGGTCTCGTCATCCGCCGGAAACATGCACTCGATCCGTAACTCTTGCGCGGCGATGGTCTGTGGCGTTCCCACCGTGGCGATCATGGAAAAATAACTCAGTACTTGATCGTCCTTGACAAAGCCGAGCGGTATGACGGGCATGGCGCCATGCGCTTTCGGAAATTTCCATTCAGCCTTCACATCCGGATACGCAAGAAGCCCGGCGATCAGCGCCTTGGTTTTTTCATCCATGACCCTTCCCACGGATTCCCGATAGACGCGCGCGAGCAGGCTTTTAGCCGCATCGTCCCAATTAGCAATGAACGGGCGCATGCCTGCGGGATCGAAGATGAGATGCAGCAAATTGCGCGGCGAGGGGCGTGCTGCGAGGTTGATGAAGCCATTAAAGAAGCGCGGCGCGGCTTCATTGGTGAGCAGCACATTCCAGTAGCGATCCATCACCATCGCGGGGAAAGGTTCATGCTGGCGCAGCATGCGCCGCAATGCGTGCGCGACGCTTCGCATCTCCGGCGCGTCCCATGCGCTCTCCGCGTAAACCGGCGCGTAGCCGGAAGCGAGCAGCAAGGTGTTGCGTTCGCGGAGCGGGATATCGAGCGCGTGAGCAATCTCCAGCAATTTATGACGGCTGGGGACGCTGCGCCCGCTTTCAATAAAGCTGATATGCCGCTGTGACACGCCCGTATCCATAGAAAGGTCGAGCTGGCTTCTACCCCGCATGTCGCGCCAGTAGCGCAGCAACATACCCAGCTCATGCGGCGGCTTTGCATCCAAGCGTGTTGAACTCATCCTGAACCCATTCTTTCTTGGCGAAAGCCTCAGAACTGAACCGGTCCTGCCGCGCCGAACCAGTGCCGGACCTTGGCTGGATTTGCCTCATCCATGTAGAAAAACTGCGTCATGACCGGCTTCACCACTGGCTGGCTGGCGTCGTCAAGCATCATTGTTACGACGCCAGATTGGCCCGGATGGCTTCCCTGCCGCGCCAATCGGCAACGCCTAGATTGCAGGTCGAGTCCTCGTCAAAGCAATCAAAACCCTTTCCGAAAGTCTTGTCATCGATTTCCTTCCTGAACGCCAAGAGCCAATCCGGCGCCGGCTGTTTCGTGAAGTTTACCATCATCATGGGCATCTCCGAAGTTTTCTTGAGTGCGCGGAGTGCCGCGGCCGCCGGCTATTCTTAATCACGAGGCGATGCGGATCTATCGATTAACAGCTCAACGCATCGTCGCAATTACGTCAGAGGTAATAGACGGAATGACTCATACGGGTATGTACCGAGTACGCTTTAATCAAGCCCGTTCAGCCTCCTCACCACATCCGACAGCATCGGCACGTAGTCATCGCCATGACCGGCGCCGACCGCCGCAGCATAGGAATTGCGCACAGCGGCGCCAACCGGGTTGGCGGCGCTGACCGATTCCGCGAAGGCGGCGAGATAGGTGGTGTCTTTCAGCCCGTTGCGCAGCGTGAATTTATGGGCGTCGCGGTCGCCTTCCAGCACGTATTTGAAGAAGGTCTGATAAAATCCGCAATCCATCCGCCCGCCGCGAATCACTTGATCAAAAATTCGCGGCGTCAGACCGGCCTTGGCGCCGAGCATCAGCGCCTCGGAATACATCGCGGCGTAGCCCATGGCGAGAAAATTGTTCAGCAATTTCATGGTGTGGGCGGTGCCGGTATCGCCGGTGTGGACGATCTTTCCTGCAAAACTCTCGATTACTGGGCGGACCCGCGCCACATCGCTCTCGCTGCCGCCGATCATCACGTCGAGCGTGCCCTCCCAGGCCTCTTTCGGCGTGCGGCTGAGCGGTGAGTCGAGCAGGGTGATGTTTTTTGAAGCAAGCTGGGTAGCCAGTTTCACCGTCACCGAGGGATCGGAGGTCGAGCAATCGGCGATCAGCAAGGGCTTGCCCGCCGAGGCCAGGCCGTTCTCGCTATTGATGACGGATTGCACCTGATCGCTGCCGGTGACGCAGAGGAACACGATATCGGAGGCGTCCGCGAGTTCGGCGGGGTTGGCGGCTTCCTTGGCACCGCGCTTTATTAAATCCTCGACCGGCGCGCGGTTGCGGTGACCCATCACCGTCAGCGTCCAGCCCTTCTCGCCGCCTTTTTCAAGGATGTTTTTCGCGATGCCGTGCCCCATCAGCCCGACGCCGATGAAGCCGATCCGTTCCTTGGTCATGCCGTTCCCTCCTGGTATCGCTGCCGCTGCCTGTATATCTTGTTTGGAGGATCAACAAATCGAGGAAATGCCGCGCCATGGACACAAACGCCGGACAAACGCGCATCGCCGTGATTGGGCTTGGCTCGATGGGCTATGGCATGGCGTCATCGCTGCGCCGCGCCGGGTTCGAGGTCACCGGCTTTGATGTGGCGCCGGCGGCGGTAGAGCGTTTCATCAAGGAAGGCGGCAAGGGCGCCGCCACCCCAGCCGAAGCGGCGGCGGGCGCTGCGATTATCGTTGGCGTCGTGGTGAACGCGGCGCAGACCGAGGCGATTTTGTTCGGGGAACACGGCATTGCCGCCGCCATGCCCGAAGGCGCCGTGTTTATCTCCTGCGCCACCATGGCGCCGGAGGCGGCGAAAGCGTTTGCCGCGCGGCTGGAAACGACCGGCGGGCTTTATCTCGACGCGCCGATCAGCGGCGGCGCCGTGCGGGCCGCGGCAGGCGAACTCACCATCCTCGCCTCCGGCAGCAAGACCGCCTTCGATCGCGCCCGCCCTGCCCTCACCGCCATGGCCGCCAAGTGCTATGAACTTGGCGACGAACCAGGCACCGGCGCCGGCTTTAAGATGATCAACCAGTTGCTGGCGGGGGTGCATATCGCCGCCGCCTGCGAGGCGATCAGCTTCGCCGCCAAGCAGGGCCTCGATTTGCAAAAAGTCTATGAGGTGATCACCGCCGCCGCCGGGAATAGCTGGATGTTCGAGAACCGAATCCCGCACGTGCTGGAAGGCGATTACCAGCCGCGCAGCGCCGTCGATATCTTCACCAAGGATTTGGGCATCGTGCTTGACATGGCGAGAGGCGAAAAATTCCCGGTGCCGATGGCTGGTGCGGCGCTACAACTATTCCTGATGACGGCGGCGTCCGGCATGGGACGCGAGGATGATGCGTCGGTGGCGCGGCTTTATGCGAAGATCGCGGGTATCGATTTGCCCTGAAAAAAGAGTGAAATTTTTGATGGTTTAACGCTGACGCGGCGTTAAAGGCAGCGCCATCACGTGATGAATGCATTTGGCTCTCACGATGCCGGGAAGTTCAGTGATTGATTTGACGTGCCCAATAGATATCTTGGTGATCTTGCCACATGCCGTTCCAGCCTTGGCCTCAGCTTCATTTTGGACGAATAAGAACTTATCGACATCCGCGATGACCAAGAGGTTTTCGGTTTTAGAGACGCCAGGAGTCGGCATGGTCTGTATCCGGGCATAAAATGCTCCTATTCCAGCTGAGCGAAGGATGTAGTTTTGAAGCGGGAAGAATCGGCTTGCCACGAAGACTATTACAACGATTGCGCCAGTGATCACCAGAAAAAAAACAATTTGATTTTGTTGCGTATCCCGCAAGAAAAAAGACGAAATTTGAAATCCGATATAGTAGATTGCAAGATAAACTGTTATGGATGCTGTTACTTCTAACGTACTAAAGAAGTAATTTTTAGTATTGATTTCAGGATAATAATTAATTGCACTATTAGCTAATAAGAACACATACAAAAGAATGGAAACAAACTGTACTCCATATATAATTATATATAATTCAAAATTAAATCTGCTTTTAACATGATTTTTTAATCTGAAAATTAACTTTTCATTTGAAATTCTAAAATTTGGTCTAATAAAATGGTTAATCATAACAAACGATACAAAGGAAAGATATAATAGCAGACTTCCCAAGAGCTCTTTATAATTTAATGAGTAAGAAAATAATAGCATAGACAAAATCATAGAGGAGATAGCCCAATAATTGAGGCTAATTTCCCGCTTCATTGGCTGGCGGGTGAGCTCCTTCTTGGCTTCAATTATCATGTAGCACGTATAGCTTCCCACAAGGAGGGGAAGGCCGAAAATAACGGATAATTCCACTGAAACGAAGAATATCAATTTGAATGAGCTGTCGGCGAGAAGAGGCAACAGCCAGCCCGCGCCATATTCCGCAGCATAGGCTTGAAAAACAATGAAGGAGATGATTATCGAGCCAGCGGCAACAGCTGCAATCAGGAGTTGCAGTAGTTGAACAAGAAAACCAAGGTCCGGCCTGTCCTCCGCCACCTCATTTCGTCCTTATTGCGATCTGGAACAAGATTGAAGAGATGTGGTCAATCATGCATTAACAAAAGTTGTTTCTTCCCCCTCCACCACCTTGCACACCGCGTCCGTCACCTCTTGCGTGGTGGCGGTACCGCCCAGGTCTGGCGTGGTGATCCCGGCTTCCGTCACCCGCTCGATGGCCCGCATCAGATGCGCTGCCGCTTCGCCTTCGCCTAAGTGATCGAGCATCTGCGCCAGGCTCCAGAAACTGCCGATTGGGTTGGCGATGCCTTTGCCGGCGAGATCGAAGGCAGAACCGTGGATCGGCTCGAACATCGAGGGAAAGCGCCGTTCCGGGTCGATATTGCCGGTGGGCGCGATGCCGATAGAGCCGGCCAACGCCGCCGCGAGGTCGGACAGGATATCGGCATGCAGATTGGTGGCGACGATGGTGTCGAGGCTGGCTGGATCGAGCACCATCCGCACTGTCATCGCATCGACCAGCATCTTGTCCCACGCCACATCGGGAAACTCACCCGCCACCTCGGCGCCGATCTCGTCCCACATCACCATGCCGTGCCTCTGGGCGTTGGATTTGGTGACGATAGTGAGCGTTTTCCGGGGCCGCGACTGCGCCAATTGAAAGGCAAAGCGCATGATGCGCGCGACGCCGGCGCGGGTGAAAATCGAAACCTCGGTGGCGACTTCCTCCGGGTGGCCGCGATGCGAGCGCCCGCCCTGCCCGGCATATTCGCCCTCGCTGTTCTCCCGCACGATCACCCAGTCGAGATCGCCCGCCGCGCAATTGCGCAACGGCGAAACAATGCCCGGCAAAATCCGCGTTGGGCGCACATTTGCGTATTGATCGAAGCCCTGGCAGATGGCGAGGCGCAGGCCCCAGAGCGTTACATGGTCCGGCACATCGGCGGCGCCGACCGCGCCGAAATAGATCGCGTCAAACTGGCGCAAGCTTTCCAACCCGTCGGCGGGCATCATCACGCCATGCGCTTTGTAGTAATCGCTGCCCCAAGGAAATTCCTCGACAGCGACGGTGAAGCCCTGCGCCTTCGCCACAACTTGCAACACTTTGATGCCGGCATGGATGACCTCCGGGCCGATGCCATCGGCGGGGATCGAGGCGATTTTGTAATGCGGGATCATCCGGCTTCCTTGCCGATATCGGCCAGCTTGAAATGCTCGGCTAAATCCTTGATCTGCGCCGGAGTTAGCACCCGCGGATTGAGGTTGCGCAGGAGTAAAAAGAGCTTGGCGGTCTCCTCCAGTTCCTCGGTGGCGAATACCGCTGCCTCCAGCGTGTCGCCCGCCACTACTGGGCCGTGATTGGCCAGCAGCACCGCGCTGTGCTTGCCCGCCAGCCCGCGTATGGCATCGGCCACCGCCGGATCGCCGGGGCGGTAATAGGGCACCAGCGCGGCATCGCCGACGCGCATCAGATAATAGGCGGTGAGCGGCGGCAGCACCGCGTTTGGGTTGATCTCCGGCAGCATTGAGACGGCGACCGCATGAGTGGAATGCAGATGCACTACCGCCCGCGCCTTGTTCCTTGTCTCATATAAAGCGTTGTGCAGCGGAATTTCCTTGGTGGGCTGATCACCGCTCAGCAGCGTGCCCGCCTCATCGAGCCGGGCGATGCGCGCCGGATCGAGAAATCCCATCGACGAATCGGTGGGCGTCACCAGCCAGCCGCCATCATCCAGCCGGATGCTGATATTGCCCGATGATCCCGGCGTCAGCCCGCGCTCGAACAGCGAGCGTCCATAGCGGCAGATCGCCTCGCGCAGATGCGTCTCGCTCATTGACGGGTCACCAAGCAGGCGCGCTTGCACGGTAAAATCATCATGGTTACAAAGCACGGGGCATGGACTCTGACAACCGCTGCTTCCGCGCCGATCAGCTGGTGGAACCTTCATGACGCTGGTTCTCGGCGCCATTGCCGATGACTATACCGGCGCTTCGGATCTGGCGAACACGCTGACCCGCAACGGATTGCGCACCGTGCAGACCGTCGGGGTGCCCGCGCCGGATTTCGCCCTGCCGGATGTCGATGCGGTGGTGATCGCGCTGAAAACCCGCTCGATCAACGCAGACGCCGCCGTGGCGAAATCCCGTGAGGCGGCGCGCTGGCTCAAGGAGCGAAACGCCCAGCATATCCTGTTCAAGATTTGCTCCACCTTCGATTCCACTGATGCCGGGAATATCGGTCCGGTTGCCGAGGCGTTGCTGGCCGATGCTGGTTCACCGATTGCGCTGGTCACTCCGGCTTTCCCAGAGGTCGCGCGCACCGTTTATCAGGGCAATCTGTTCGTAGGGTCGGTTCCGCTCGATGAAAGCCCGATGCGCCATCATCCGCTCAACCCGATGCGTGATGCCAATCTGGTGCGCGTGCTACGCGCGCAAAGCACGTGTGAGGTCGGCCTGATCTCGTTGGCGGTGATCGAACAAGGGACAGAGGCCATCCGCGCCTGCCTGAACGCGCTTGCCCAAGCCGGTTGTTACGCCGCTATCGCTGATGCGGTGGCCGAACGGCATTTGCTGGCGCTTGGCGAGGCCGCGGCGTCCATGCCAATCTCCACCGGCGCCTCCGGTCTTGGTCTTGGCTTGGCGCGCGCCTTGGCGGGACAAAAGGCGGTGGCACAGCCGGATTTCGAGCCGGTCGGCGGCTTTGCTGCCGTGCTTGCCGGCAGTTGTTCGGAAGCGACAAGGGCGCAGATCAAGGCGGCCAAAGGCGACATGCCGGTGCTGCATCTCGATATTGCGGCGCTTCTGGCCGGGACTGATATCGTGCGGCCCGCCCTTGCCTGGGCCGGACAGCATCTTGCGAAAGGCCCGGTCATCATCGCCAGCAGCGCCGCCCCGGATGCCGTCGAAACACTTCGAAGCGGCCACCAAAGCAAAAATATTGGTGAAATCATTGAAACGGCGCTCGCCGACATTGCCGCCGGGCTGACCGATCTCGGCGTTGCCCGCCTGATTGTCGCTGGCGGCGAAACCTCCGGCGCCATCACCGACCGGCTGGCGATTTCGGCCTTTCTAATCGGCCCGGAAATTGCCCCTGGCGTGCCGCTGCTGCGCACGCTTGGCGGCAGGCCAATGCTGCTCGCGCTGAAGTCCGGCAATTTCGGCGGCCCCGACTTCTTCACCCGCGCGCTTGCCATGATGCGGTAGCCAGAGATGCGCGTTGCCTTGACAGGTGCCGCGGGCGCCATCGGCCAGGTGCTAAGGCCACGGCTTCTGGCGCACGGCATCGCGCTGCGATCCTCGGCGCTCGATCCGCTGACACCGCTGACCGAAGCCGAAACCGTTTGCCATGGCGATCTGCGCGATCCGGCGGTCGTCGATCAAACCCTTGCCGAAACTGAAATGCTGATCCATCTGGCGGGCACCAGCGTCGAGAAGCCCTTGCCGGAGATCATCGAGAACAATCTTGTTGCGCTCCATGAAATTTATCAAGGAGCGCGCCGCCATAACCTTCGCCGGGTGATCTTCGCCAGCTCTAACCATGTGATTGGCATGACGCCTGTGGGCGTCAAGTTGGCGCTGGATTGCCTGCTCCGCCCCGATGGCCTGTATGGCCTGAGCAAGATTTGGGGCGAGGCGATGGGCCGGCTGTATTGGGATAAATATGGCCTAGAATCGGTTTGCCTGCGCATCGGCAGCGCGCTGCCGCGCCCCACCGAGCCGCGCCACCTATCCACGTGGCTCGGCCATGATGACCTTGAACATTTAATCCTGCGCGCCATCGAGATGCCCGATCTCGGCTTTCTCACCGTCTGGGGCGTCTCCGCCAATACGCGAAGCTGGTGGGACAACACGCTGGCGGCGCCGCTCGGCTATCAGCCTCGTCAGAACGCGGAAGACTACGCCGCTGAAATTCTCGCGCGGCCCGATCCGCTCAGCCCTGTGGGGCGGCAATTCCAGGGCGGCAGTTTCGCCGCGCATGACTACCGGAGATCGCCATCATGACCACCCGCCGCAAGCCCGAAACTTCCGCCGATTTGCGCAGCCATCGCTGGTTCGGGCCGGAGGATTTGCGCAGCTTTGGCCATCGCTCGCGGATGCAGCAGATGGGCCTATCACCGGAGGATTATGCCGGTAAGCCGGTCATCGCCATCATCAACACCTGGAGCGGCCTCGCCCATTGCCATGCGCATTTCCGCGACCGCGTGACCGACGTGAAACGCGGCGTTACCGAAGCGGGCGGCTTCCCGGTGGAAATTCCGGTGATGGCACTGCCGGAAAACATGGTGAAGCCTTCCACCATGCTGTATCGCAACCTGCTGGCGATGGAGGTCGAGGAAAACCTTCGCTCGCAGCCCATTGATGGCGCGGTGCTGATGGGCGGTTGCGACAAAACCACCCCCGCCACCATCATGGGCGCGATCAGCGCCGGGCTGCCCGCCATCTTCATGCCAGCTGGACCGATGCTGCGCGGCAACTGGGGCGGCAAAATTCTCGGCTCCGGTTCGGATGTCTGGAAATACTGGGACGAGAAGCGCGCCGGCAACATCTCGGACGCGCAATGGGCGGAAATGGAAGCCGGCATCGCCCGCTCGGATGGCGTCTGCATGACCATGGGCACGGCGATGACCATGACCTCGCTGGCCGAAGTGCTCGGCCTTGCTTTGCCTGGCTCCACCTCGATCCCCGCCGCCGATGCCAGCCATAAGCGCATGGCCGCCGCCTGCGGCAGGCGCGCCGTGGAGCTGGTCTGGGAGGATTTGCGTCCTGCCGATATCGTGACATCCGCCAGCTTCGACAATGCCATCATCACCAGCGCGGCCTTGGCTGGTTCGACCAATGCGATCATCCACCTGATCGCGCTGGCCCGCCGGCTCGGCATCGATCTTAGCATCGACCGCTTCGATACGCTGCCGGCGGGCATCCCGGTGCTGGCCAATATCCGGCCTTCCGGGGCGTATTTGATGGAGGATTTTTATTATGCCGGCGGCCTGCCGGCTTTGCTCACCCGGATCGCCGGCAGGCTCGGCCTGACCCAGAAAACCATCCTTGGCACGACGCTGGCGGATGTGGTGGCCACCGCCAAGGTGTGGAACGACGACGTGATCCGGACCATTGAAAATCCGGTTTCCGGCGCTGAAGGCTTGGCCGTGCTGCGCGGTAATTTGGCCCCTGATGGCTGCGTGATGAAGCCTTCGGCCGCCGAACCGCGTCTGCTGCGCCATCGCGGCCCCGCACTGGTGTTCGACAGCTATGACGAGATGGCCCGCGCCGTCGCCGACGAAAATCTCGACGTCACCGCCGATCACGTGATGGTGCTGCGCAATGCCGGGCCGCAAGGCGGGCCGGGAATGCCGGAATGGGGCATGCTGCCGATCCCGGTGAAGCTGATCCGTCAGGGCGTCCGCGACATGGCGCGGATTTCCGACGCGCGAATGAGTGGCACCAGCTACGGCGCCTGCATCCTGCACGTCGCCCCTGAATCTTATATCGGCGGTCCACTCGCCCTAGTGCGCGATGGCGACATCATTGAGATTGATGTGGCGGCGCGCCGCCTGCACCTCGCCGTGCCAGAGGCCGAACTCACCGCTCGCCGTGCAGCCTGGCAGCCTCTGCCGCCGCGCTACACCCGAGGCTACGGCGCGATTTATGCCTGCCACATCACCCAGGCTGACCAAGGCTGCGATTTTGACGTCCTGGCCGCGCCCGGCGACACCGCCGAACCGGCGATACATTGAAAAAAGGCGGCGCCACCGGCGCCGCCCTCTATTAACCTACAGCCAAGTTGATCTACTCTGCCGCGTCCTCGCGTTCGCGCCTGCCGCCTTTCGGGCCGACCTGATCGGAGATATCCGTGCCGGTCGCCTGATCGACCACCCGCATCGACAATTTTACCTTGCCGCGCTCGTCGAAGCCGACCACCTTGACCTTCACCGGGTCGCCCACCTTGACGATATCGCCGGTGCGCGCCACCCGGCCTTGCGACAGCTCGCTGATATGCACCAGCCCGTCCTTGGCGCCGAGGAAGTTGACGAAGGCGCCGAAATCGGCGGTTTTCACGACTTTCCCGGTGTAGATCACGCCGATTTCCGGCTCGGAGACGATGCCGCGGATCTTGTCGATTGCCGCCTGCGCCTGTTCGTCGGAAGTGGCAGCGATCTTGATCGTGCCGTCATCCTCAATGTCGATCTTGCAGCCGGTCTGCTCGACGATCTCACGGATCACCTTGCCGCCGGTGCCGATCACGTCGCGGATCTTGTCCTTCGGCACGCTCATCATGGTGATACGGGGCGCATGCGCGGCGACACCGTCACGCGCGTCGGTCAGCGCCTTGGCCATCTCGCCCAGGATGTGCAGCCGGCCATCGCGCGCCTGATCGAGGGCGATCTTCATGATCTCCGGCGTGATCGAAGTGATCTTGATGTCCATCTGCAACGACGTGACGCCCGCTTCGGTGCCGGCCACCTTGAAATCCATGTCGCCGAGATGATCCTCATCGCCCAGGATGTCGGAAAGCACGGCGTAGCCGCGATCCTCCTTGATCAGGCCCATCGCGATACCGGCGACAGGCCGCACCAGCGGCACGCCGGCATCCATCAGCGCCAGCGAGGTGCCGCACACCGTCGCCATCGAGGAGGAGCCGTTGCTTTCGGTGATCTCGGACACCACCCGCAGCGTGTACGGGAACTTGTCCTTGCCGGGGAGCAGCGGATGGATCGCCCGCCAGGCCAGCTTGCCATGGCCGATCTCACGGCGTCCCGGACTGCCCATACGGCCTGTCTCGCCCACCGAGAAGGGCGGAAAGTTATAGTGCAGCATGAAATGCTCGCGATACTCGCCTTCAATCACATCGACGATCTGTTCGTCCTGCGCGGTCCCCAAAGTCGCCACCACCAGCGCCTGGGTCTCGCCGCGGGTGAATAGCGCGCTGCCATGGGTGCGCGGCAGCACACCAACTTCGGCAACGATCGGGCGAACGGTTTTGGTGTCGCGGCCGTCGATCCGCATGCCGGTATCCAGAATGGCGTTGCGGACGATATCGGCTTCCAGCTCTTTGAACAGGCCTTTTGCCTTCTCCGTGTTCAACTCCTCAGCTTTAAGCGCCTCAAGCGCCTGTGTCTTGGCGTTACCGATCCGCTCATGGCGCAGCTGCTTCTCGCGCTCGTCATATGCAGCGCGTAGATTGTCGCGGGCGAGTTGGCCAACACGAGCTTTTAACGTCTTTTCTTCATCCGACTCCTCGGCAAGCGCCCAAGGGTCCTTCGCCGCGTGTTCGGCGAGTTCGACGATGGCCTGGATTACCGGCTGAAACGCAGCATGGCCAAAGGTCACCGCGCCGAGCATGATTTCCTCAGAAAGCTCATGCGCCTCGCTTTCGACCATCAGCACGCCTTCGGTGGTGCCGGCGAGCAGCAATTCGAGCTTGCTGGTCTCCGCCTCAGCAATCGGCGTGTTCAGCACGTATTCGCCATTGATGTAGCCGATGCGCGCCGCGGCAACCGGCCCGAAAAACGGAATGCCGCTCAATGTCAGCGCCGCCGAGGCGGCGATTAACGCCACCACATCCGGCTCATTCTCCATGTCATGGCTAAGCACCGTGACGATCACCTGGATTTCATTGCGAAAGCCATGTGGGAATAGCGGGCGGATCGGCCGGTCGATCAGGCGTGACACCAGCGTTTCGCGCTCCGTCGGGCGGCCTTCGCGCTTAAAGAAGCCACCTGGTATCCGCCCCGCCGCGTAAAATTTTTCTTGGTAGTTCACCGTAAGCGGGAAGAAATCCTGCCCCGGTTTCACGCCCCGGGCGCCGACCGCGGTGGCCAACACCACAGTGTCGCCATAGCTGGCGACAACCGCGCCGTCGGCTTGGCGCGCCACTTTGCCGGTTTCGAGAATGAGCTTACGCCCGCCCCATTCCAGTTCCTTGCGGAAATATTTATCAAACATTATCAAGTCCTTGTCTTGCGGCCTGCCCGGCAACTCGTCGGGCGGTACTGCATCCTTAGCCGTGCCGTGTATTTAACCGGAGACGGCGTCTCGGGCTGCATGGGTCGGGCTGTGAAGGAAACCAATCACAGCCACGGGCCATGTGGCCGGAAACGCCGCGTATCGTCCGGCGAAACGCGCGACATGCAGCACCGATGAATTTCAGTGCCTTTTGGCCGCTCATGGGGGACCATACCCCCGCTTGCACACGCCACCCTGGCGCGTTGCCATTCCATAGCGGAAAGCGGCGGGAGACGCCACTCCCCCGCGAGAACGGGCTGCCTCTCTTTTTTGATTCAGAATTTTTTACTTCTTTTTTATAAAAAAGATGCGCTTTCTTAAAAAGCTTTCTTGCCCATCGTTCAAGCGCGCAGATCAAAGCTTGGCAAAGCCGCGAGATCGCGCCCTTCCCAACCTTCGCGCACCGCCTCGTGAACCATGGCGCGCACGGCTTTGGTGACCGCCAGCGTGTAGCCAACATGCTCACCTTCCTCATCGATAAGGCGCAAATCCTTCTCCACCGCTTCAAGCGTGAAAGCGGGATTATCTGAGATTTCACCGTTCATCGCCGCGATGACGCCTGGCGCCCGTAGCTTCAAGGCCGGCGGCGCGCCAGGCGTACCGCTCATGATGTCGATAAAGCGCTCCGGCGGGATGGCAAAGCGGCGGGCGATTAAAGCCGATTCGCCGAATGCTTGAAAAAACGCCAGAAGCGGCAGGTTAATCGCCAGCTTCATAGCCGAGGCAGCGCCTGGCGCGTCAAATTCCTCGATACGCTGGCACAGATCGCCAAGCAGCGGTTTCACACGCTCCCGCGCCGCCGACGCGCCACCGAGTAAGCCAAGCAATGTGCCGTTGCGCGCCGGAGCCACCGTGCCGCTGACCGGACAAGCCGCGAACATGCCGTCCCGGCTGGTCACTTCACTGGCCATCTGGGTCATGGTGTCGGGCCGCAGGGTGGTCATCTCGATGACTGTCTTGCCTGCCAAGCCAATCGACAGCAGGCCTTTCTCGCCATGATAAACCGCCCGAGCGGCATGTTCGTCATAGAGCATGACAATGATGAGAGGCGAGGCTTTAGCCAGCTCAGCCGGAGAGTCGGCAACCACCAGCCCCGCTATCTCCTTTGCCCGCTCAATCGTGCGATTCCATCCGACAACTTCGTGGCCTCGCTCCAGCAGGCGCTCCGCCATCGCGGCACCCATCCGGCCCAACCCGATCACGCCAACCCGCATCATGTGTCTCCATATCGATGAAGCAGGAATATAGGTATGAGCGAGGCGCGTTTACCCCCGAAAAAAAGTCGGAAGCAGAACTCCCGGCTTTCCTTAACAGTGAGCGTGATCGGCTAACCTAGCCAGGCGCCGGCAAAGGCCCTAAGCCGCCGGCTTTGGGCTTGTCCGGCTTCTGCGATGTGGGCACCGAAGCGCGGCGGTTATCAGGCGCCGGTTCGTCAACCACTTTTCGGACGATTTTCTCGCCTTGCATCACCTGCCTGATCTCGTCGCCCGACAAGGTCTCATATTCAAGCAAGCCATTGGCGATCGCCTTCAGGTCATCGATCCGCTCGGTCAAAATGCGTTTCGCTTCGGCATAGGCATGATCGATCACCAGCTTGATTTCCGCATCAATGTCCCGGGCCGTTGCTTCGGAAACGCTTTTCTGCTGCGTCACCGAATGGCCAAGAAACACTTCTTGTCCATTATCGCCATAAGCAATCATGCCTAGCTTGTCGCTCATGCCCCATTCGGTGATCATCCGGCGGGTAATGTCGGTGGCCTGCTTAATGTCGCCAGACGCGCCATTCGACACATTATCTGGCCCGAAAATGATCTCTTCCGCCGCCCGGCCGCCCATTGCCTTGACCAGCTCAGCGAGCAGCTTAGCCTTGCTCATCGAGTAGCGGTCGCCCTCCGGCAGGCTCATCACCATGCCAAGGGCACGGCCGCGCGGAATGATCGTTGCCTTATGCACCGGATCGCAATGCGGCTGCGCGATAGAGCACAGGGCATGTCCGCCTTCATGATAAGCGGTCATACGCTTTTCATCGTCGCTCATGACAAGAGACCGCCGTTCGGCGCCCATCATCACCTTGTCCTTGGCATGCTCGAACTCCGCCATGGCCACCACGCGCTTGCCAATGCGCGCCGCGAGCAAGGCAGCCTCGTTAACTAGATTGGCGAGATCCGCGCCAGAAAATCCAGGCGTGCCCCGCGCAATCGTTTTCGGATCGACATCCGCGGCCAACGGCACCTTGCGCATATGCACTTTCAGGATGCGCTCACGCCCATTCACATCCGGGTTCGGCACCACAACCTGCCGGTCGAACCGGCCAGGCCGCAATAGCGCCGGGTCGAGCACGTCGGGCCGGTTGGTCGCGGCAATCAGGATGACGCCCTCATTACTCTCGAAGCCATCCATCTCAACCAGCATCTGGTTAAGCGTCTGTTCCCGCTCGTCATTGCCGCCGCCCAGCCCGGCGCCGCGATGGCGGCCAACCGCGTCGATCTCGTCAATGAAGATGATGCATGGGGCATTCTTCTTGCCCTGCTCGAACATATCCCGCACCCGCGAGGCGCCGACGCCGACAAACATCTCGACAAAGTCTGAGCCAGAAATCGAGAAGAACGGCACATTCGCTTCGCCGGCGATGGCGCGCGCCAGCAGCGTTTTGCCGGTGCCCGGCGGGCCTACCAGTAATACGCCTTTGGGAATTTTACCGCCCAAACGCTGGAATTTTTGCGGATCGCGTAGAAATTCGACAATTTCCTGCAATTCACTTTTGGCTTCCTCGATGCCCGCGACATCGTCAAACGTAACGCGGCCCGATTTTTCGGTAAGAAGACGCGCTTTGGACTTGCCAAATCCCATCGCCCGTCCACCACCTGACTGCATCTGGCGCATGAAGTAGATCCAGACACCCACGAATAGCAGCATCGGCGCCCAGGAGAGCAGCAAATGCAGCAGCGGATTGACCGGCTGCGTCAGCGGCTTGGCGATGACCCGGACCTGCTTGGAGATCAGCGAATTCACCAGGCTGGGATCATTCGGCGCGTAGGTCTCAAAGCTGGAGCCGGTTTTTAGGGCACCAGAAATGTCATGCCCACGAATCGTCACGTGATCGACCTTGCCGGCGTTGACTTCCGAAATAAAGGTCGAGTAGGCAACCTGCGTGCCTTTGTCAGCATGCGTGTCGGTGGGCTGAAACATATTGAACAGCAACACGAAAAACAGCGCGATAATAACCCAAAGCAGCAGATTGCGACCGAAATTGTTCATCAGGCCTAATCCAGTTCCTTCTCAAGGCAGCCGGCTCGTCCGGCCGCCATCCATTTGCATCATGGCACGCGCTGTTCCGCGCCGCCAGCATTTCCCTACATAGGCGCCAGTGGAAATTTTCCTATGTGTCAAGCGCTTCAGTTTCTGAAGCGCGTCTCACACAAAACGGTGTAAAGCAAAGCTCAAGGGCGCGGCGGGAACCGGCGGATCAAAAACCAACTTGCAATGCATGCCAAACCCAATATGTGGTACTGATATAATAGTCTTGCAATCATGAACAGCTGGTAAACTTTGCAAGATCAGCGACGGCAAAGGGCTGAGTTTTCGAAAAGCCGCCGCTCGCGCGCCGAGTGCACCGACCTGCAATGCGCCGAGGTCATGCAAATCTGGCGCGGTGATCAGGCGGAAGCGCCCATCCCAAATCTGTCCCGGCTGAACGTTGATCGGAGTTTCGCAGGCCGCCGGCTCACGGGCGAGCAGCCAGACATCCCGCCATCTCGTCACCTGCACACCTCCCAATGTCGCGCGGCGCAGGCGATCCGCCAGTCTGCTCACTGCCGCGCGATCCGGGGCATAAGCATGGCCGCCGACAACCCGCAGCACAGCCGCCAGCGCATCGGCAGGCATCGCCGACCCGCGCCACCAGACGAAGCCTTCAGGACAGATGCCGCCACAATCAGCAAGACGTCGCGCGGTGTCGTGCATCTCCCGACACCTTTCAATGCCCGCTTGGCGAATCGCCTCGCGGCTGATGCTCGCATCCTGCTCGACCACCGCACGCACCCGCACCCGCTCAAATCGCGGCTCAGTGTTTGAGGGGTCTTCGATCCAGGCGCAGCCACGGGCGCGCAGAAAATTGCGCAGCGTCGCCGGATCAACAGAGAGCAGCGGGCGCAGCATGACGACGTCCCGATGCGCGACTAGCGCCGCCATGCCCGCCAAGCCGCGGCTGCCGCGCGCCGCGCGCATCGCCGCGGTTTCAGCCTGATCCCGCCAATGATGACCAAGCAGAAGATGCACGGCGCCAGCGCGCTTGGCGGCCTGCGCCAGCGCCTCGCGCCGCGCTATCCGCGCCCGTTCCTGCAAAGCCGGTCCACCTGCCAGATCAAGATCGATCATCCGCGACTCGATGCGCCGTGCGCCGAGCAATGCGACGGTGAGGCGCGCTTCGGCGCCAGAATTCGCCCGCAAGCCGTGATCAACGATCAAGCCAATGATCGAACCATCGCGCCGCCGCGCCCAGTCATCCGCGAGCAGAGCGAGAGCCAGACTATCGGCGCCTCCGGAGACCGCCACCGCCAGGCGCGGCGATGGGCCGTAAGGTCCGGTCTCCGCCATCGCCGCATCGAAGGCGGCCGCGAGATCACCGGGGGGCAGGCTGGAGATCGCGCCCGTCAGAGCAGCCTGATCAGCCGCAGCGCGCCTTTGAACGCGCTGCATGGATGCTGCGCGCAAGGCTGGCCGAGGGCGAAGAAAATTGGCTCGATAGCGAATCCAGCGTGTCGCAGGCAGCCTGGTTTTGCCGCAGATTGCTCAGCGAATTCGCCAGCCCAAGCAAGGCATAAGGGGCGTGAGGACCCGTTTTATCGGCATTATACGAATCGTCATAAGCGACCGCCGCAGATTGGCTGTTGCCTTCGCCTGCCAAGGCCTGCGCCCTGATGAATTGCGCTTCGGCGCCAGCGGGACCGGTACGATTTTTGGCCAGAAGCGCATGAGCATCGGCTTCGGCGCCATGGTAGTCATGCGCGGCAAGCGCCTTGTTGGCCGCCGCCGAGGTGATCGCGGCTTGCGGCGCCGCGGCGGGCCGAGTCACGGCTTGCGGGGCCTCCGCTGGCGGGGCTGGCTGCTGGCTGCCTTGGCTCAACTGAAATTTCAGGTCGCCAATTTCTTGGTTTAACTCGTCATGCTGTGTGGCAACCTCGTGTTCCAGCGTATCGACCCTGCCGCGCAGGGATTGCACCTGATCCTGCAAAGTCTGAACTTCCTGCAACAGGCTCGGAATCATCGAAACCGCGCCGGCCGCGCCAGGCGCGTTAGCGCCGTAATTTTCCTGTGGGGCGGATAATGCCGAACCGCCATTGCTTGGCTGCTGCTGAAGCTGCTGCCGCAACTCCAGAATCTGGTTCTCCAGCGCAATCCCCTCGCGGCTGGAGATCATTTGCGCCCGCGCCACGCCGAGCGGCATAGCGGCGCCCAGCATCGCGCATAGTAAGCCAACAGGCAGAAAACACCGTCGCATATCCTGAACCTCAATCATTCCAGAAAAACAGAAACGAAATGACGATGTAGCTGCAAAACTCCGCGCGATAAACCGCATGGCGCGTAAAAATCGCAAAACCGGAGCCGGCGGCTTTTGCAGGCCACCGGTTCCTCTATCTGGCTTCTCTAGTTCGTCGCTAATTCAGGCGCGCGATCGGATCATCGCCTGGCTGATCGCTTTATTGGCAATGCTGCGGGTTGTTACCTTGCACCGAGGTGATGGCAACGCGATCCTGGGCATAGTCTTCATCGGTGTTGCCTGGCGAAACCAGACAGGATTTACCGTAGGAGATCGTCTGGATACGCGAGGGCGAGACGCCCTTGGCGACCAGGTAATTCTTCGCGGTATTAGCGCGGCGCTTGCCGAGGGCAAGGTTATAGGTTTCGGTGCCGCGAGGATCGGCGTTTCCGGCGATCATGACCTCGACATTTTGATATTGCGACAGCCAAGACGCCTGACGATCGAGCGTGGTTTGATCGTCGCTGCTCAGATCGGCTCGGTTGAACGCGAAAAACGCCCTATCGCCCACATTGGCGACCAGTTGCTGTTCGCTGCCCGGGGCGGGGCCGCCTGTCTGCGGCGCATTGGCGCCGGAGCCGGCGGCTTCCGTATTGGTTTTTGGCGCATTTGAGGAACACGCCGCAAGCAGGGCAACAGCGGCCAGCGCGCCCAAAGCTTTTAGTTTCATCATAAACCGTCCCTGTGTTGGGTGCTGAAGTCATTGAAGGTCAACAAGTCAATTCCGTTACTACAAAGCAAGCAAATAACCGAATCGCCCACGTAAACAGGGAACCCGGCGCTAACCGTTCTATCCGTTACGCAAAGGCGGGATAGCGTTTTCGCGCAAAACCGACAAGCATTTCCGCAAGGCGGAAGCTGCTCCTGCCCTGGCTATGGGGCGATATTCCCTCACTGCGACTTTTTTAACACGCGGAAATCGCGAAAACTTTTCGCGGCCACGGAAAAACCAAATAAAGCACGGTTTCCTTAACTACTCATTAACTATTTCTTGTCATTCTGTCTTCGAGGCCATTGGCCTCCGTTTCCTCCCCAGATCTGCGGCAGGCCGCATGATCCCACTGACCCAGCTTTGCTCGGCAAAGCTGGGTCCTTTTTGGCGAAATCAACGACAAAGCGTTAGTGTTTCGGCTGAAAATCCACTGCGCCCAACTGCCAGAGCAGAAAGGCTTCCTCGTCAGCCAATTCGCTATCCTCCTGCGCCTTGGTCGAGCCGATGCCATGGCCGGACTGGTAGCTAACCCGCATCAAAATTGGCTTGCCAGAGGCGCTATCGGCTTCTAGCCCTGCCGCAAATTTCGCCACCTCCCAGGGTTCGACGCGCGGATCATTGGCGCCGGTTTCCAAAAACACCGCCGGATATTTCACGCCCTTGCGCAAATGCGCCTGCGCGCTCATCGCATAAAGCCCGTGGAAGCCCTTTTCGGTTTTCACCGAACCGAATTCCGAGATGTTCGGCGGCCCGTTCGGCGTGAATTCCGAGCGCAGCGTGTCGGTTTCGCCATGGCTATCCACCGCCGCGGCGAACAAGCTGGGCCGCACTTCAATGGCCCGCCCTATGGTGATGCCGCCGGCGCTGCCGCCCTCGCCGGCCAAATGAGCGGGCGAGGTATAACCGTGATCCACCAGGTAATGCGCGCATGCGATAAAGTCATAGACCGTGTTCATCTTGGTCAACTTCATTCCCGCCTTGTGCCAGGCATCGCCATACCAGCCGCCGCCGCGCACATGCGCCACCGCGAGGATGCCGCCGCGATTAAGCCAGGGCAGAAGCTCAGGCTCAAAAAATGGCGTGATGGTAATGCCGTAGCTGCCGTAGCCCATCAGCAAGGTCGGGTGCGAACCATCGAGCTTGGCGCCCTTCCTCATGATAATCGAGAGTGGCACCATGGTGCCGTCATAACTGATTGCCTTGGTTTCGACCGAGGTGACATCGGAGAAATTCGCCTTGGAAGACGGCTGCAGGGCGGTTTGAACCACCTTGCTGGCCGCCGGATCATAGTCATACCATTGCGGCGCCTGGGTCCAGCCATCCATATGCAGCAAAATGCCATTACGGTCCGGGCTGGCGGCGACCGAGCCGATGCTGCCCTTGAATGGCATCGCGACAGTCTGCGCGACGTCGCTCGCGAAATTCACGCGGACAATGCCGCCAGCGCCGTCAGCCATGGTTTGCGCGTAGAGCGCGTCCTTGGCGATCGCGATCTGGCTGATCACGGCATCGCCTTGCGGCACCAAAACTTTTGCACTGTCGAAGGAAGGATGACGCAGGCTAGTTTCGACAACCTTGTAGCGTGGCGCGTCCTTCGATGTCAGGATGTCGATAACAGCGCCATGCGCCTCAAAGCCAGTGACTTGATCGCCTTTGCCAACCACCTGCGTCCAATGCGCATGGCCGCTCAGCGCGTCCTTGATTGGCGCCGCATAGATGGCATTGATCAGGTCGCTGCTTTCATTTTGCGTCAGCACGCCAAAAGCGTAAGGCGAGCCGGGGATGGTGATCACCATCGAATCCTGATCAGGATCGACCTTCACCGCCTTGCTCACGCCATAGCCGAACACCGGTGCGTCGCCGTCGCCGTTATTATGTTGGCCGATCACGTGCAAGTAATCGCGGCTTTTCTCGAAGAAGGCGCTGCGCGGGTCCGATTTGGTGAGCTTTTGTAGCCTGTAATAAAAGAATGACTTGCTGTCCGGCGCCCAGAATATCGGCTGAAATTCAAAATTGCTGCCATCAACGCGGCTGATCGCGGTGCCTGTGTCCTTGCCGGTTTCGACATCGATTACCCGCAGCGTCGCCTTCTCCGAGCCACCGCCCGACACGCCGTAGGCGACGTAACGGCCATCTGGCGAAGGCTGGTAGAAGTTCACCGCCTGCGGCACCTTGTTCTTGCTGAATTGCATGGGGTCGATCAGCATCCGCGCCTTGCCAGCCAGCCCGTCCTGCACATCAAGATGCCCGGTATTCTCGCCGGGCGCCAGGCGCATGTAGAAATATTTGCCGCCGGCTTCGCTGAGCCAATAAATATTCGTGTCGGTGTTGCTGAGCTTGGCAATCTCCTGGGCGAGCTTGGCCCGGCCCGGAATCCGCGCCAGCGCGGCGCGGGTATTGTCATTTTGCTGGCGCATGAAGGCAGCGAGGCGCTTGCTGTCCGGCTTTTCCATCCAGCGGTAATTATCCGTCACCTTGGCGCCGTAATAGTCAGTGACATAGGGCACGACCGGCGCGGCCGGCGGGTTTTCCGCCCGCGCCATGCCGGTTATCATCCCCAGTAGGATTAAAGCGGCGATACAAGCCGGCCCGCCATCGCAACGTCGCGCTTTCATGAATGTTTTTCCTTTATGAAATCCATGAAACGCCCTTTAGGGCATCAACGCTTCAACTTGAACAAGTTTAATGGTTGATCAGAGCTTGGCTCGGCATTAGCCCCGCCATGCTTCGACGAAAGCCCCGCCGAACGTCACGTGCCGGCGCATCACCGGCGCGAAAAGAGCGTAGAGCCGGGCCTCGGAAGGGGCGCTGGCGGCATCGAGCGTTGCGCGGTGTTCCGCCGACAGCGTGAGGCCGAGGGCGGCGATATTATCGGCCAACTGCTCGACCCTACTCACGCCCATCAGGGTGGAGGTAATGCCCGGCCGGCCCATAACCCAGGCCAGGGCAACACGGGCGGGACTTTCGCCTGCTTGATTGGCGACTTGTTTCAGGGCCTCCAAGATCTTCCAGTTCCGCTCGGTGAACAAGGTATCGCCAAACGGATTGGCGCCGTCCAGCCGCTTATCCCCCTCCGGACGTTGCTCGCCAGCAACGGCGGCGTCACGCGGCAGCCCACCGGCGCGCGGTCCCGCGGCTTCGATGGTTGCGCGGTCATACTTGCCGGTCAGCAATCCGTAAGCCAGAGGGCTCCACGGCACGATGCCCATGCCGCTGTCAGCGGCCAAGGGGACATGCTCATCTTCAATATCGCGGTTCACGAGCGAGTAGAAATACTGCAACCCGACCGGCGGAGGGCCGCCACGGGCGGCAGCCAGCGTCGCCAGCTTGGCGCACCACCAGGCGGGCGCGTTTGACACGCCCCAATAGCGGATTTTCCCCGCGCGGACCAAGGCGGTCATCGTCTCCAGCACGTCTTCAGCCGGCGTCACGCCATCCCAGACGTGCAGCCAATAGAGGTCGACATAGTCGGTCTTAAGCCGGTGGAGCGATCCCTCAATCGCGCGGCGCAAGTGCTTGGCGCCGGCGCCGCCAGCATGCGGCCCTGGCCCCGAGGAGAATCCCGCCTTGGTCGCCAGCACGATCTGGTCGCGCAGGCCCCGATCGGCGATAAAGCCGCCCAGCATCTCCTCGCTGCGCCCGCCGGAATAGACATCGGCGGTGTCAACGAAGTTGCCGCCCGCCTCCACATAGGCATTGAACACCGCGCGCGACGCGTTCTCGCCGGTGCCCCAACGCGCCGTGCCGAACGTCATGGCGCCGAGCGCGAGCGGACTGACAACCAAGCCGGAGCGGCCGAGCGTGCGAAAATCGGAGAGGGACATGAAAAATCTTTCGTAGTGTTCACTATACATCGACTAGATTGCTTGCCCGAAGCCGTCAATGGTTTCATAGTGATTAATATGAAAAAGGTTGAAACCACTCCGCGTAGAATTGGGCGGCCGCTGTCGTTTGACCGGGACGCGGCGCTGGACCGGGCGATGCGCCTGTTCTGGCAGCACGGCTATGAAGGAACCTCGCTCAACGACTTAACATCGGCCTTGGGCGTGACGCCCCCCAGCATTTATACCGCTTTCGGCGACAAGAAGCGTTTATTTCTCGAAGCGGTGCAGCGGTATTTGTCAGGTCCCCTCAGTACCGAGGAAACAGTGGGCGCAGCCGCGACGGCGCGGGAGCTTGCCCAGGAACTTCTACGGAACTCCGCCATCCGCTTCACCGGAGGCGACACGCCGGCGGGTTGCCTGGTCGCCAGCGCAGCGATCAGCGGCTCGGCCGCAGCCGCCGAGGTGCAAGCCGAGCTGAGGTCGATCCGCTTAGGCGCCGAAGCGAAGCTGCGCGAGCGGATCGCGCAGGCGATCGGCGCGGGCGAACTCCCCGGCGAGACCGACGCGGATGCCTTGGCTGGGTTTGTCATGACCGTCATCCAAGGCATGTCCACGCTCGCCCGCGACGGCGCAACCCGGGAGAAGTTGATGCGCGTAGCCGACCTGGCGATGCGGGCTTGGCCGCGATAGGTTGCTAATCTTCGCATCCACAACTGATTTGCCTTGACGCGGCCATTCGTCGTGCGACGATCAGGCATTGGCACGCCGGCCACGCGGGCGTCAGGAGCAGTCATGAGCGGCACCTCTTCGAGCAGCAAAGCAGCGAACGCCACGGGGGCCAAGCTGATGGAAACCCTGGCGGCGCTTCTCGGCCCGGCCGGCTTGCTGACAGATCCGCATGACATCGCGCCTTACGGCGCTGACTGGCGCAATCTCTACAATCATCCGCCGCGCGCCGTGCTGCGTCCGGCGACGACCGGCGAGGTTGCCGGCTTGGTGCGGCTTTGCGCCGCGCATGGCGCGAAACTGGTGCCGCAGGGCGGCAATACCTCGATGGTCGCCGGCGGCATTCCTTCAATGCCCGGATGCCAGTTCGTGCTGTCGTTCGCCCGGCTGAACCAGGTGCGCGCGATCGACCGGCAGGACATGTCAATCACCGTTGAGGCCGGCGTGACGCTCGCACAGGCGCAGCGTCTGGCGGCGGAGGAGAACGCTTTTCTGCCGCTATCGATCAGTTCGGAAGGCTCTGCGCAGATCGGCGGCGTGCTGGCGACCAATGCCGGCGGCAACAACACGCTGCGCTTCGGCAACGCGCGGGATCTGGTGCTCGGCCTAGAAGTGGTGCTGCCGGACGGCAATGTCTGGCTTGGGCTGCGCCGGCTGCGCAAGGATAATACCGGCTATGCGCTGAAGCATTTGTTCATCGGCTCGGAAGGCACGCTCGGCGTCATTACCGCCGCCGTCCTGAAACTCTTCCCCGCGCCGCGCGCCCGCGCCGCGGCCCTCTGCGCGCTGCCCAGCCTCGATGCGGTGATCGACCTCTTTGCCCGCTTCCGCGACGAGGACGCCGCCGCGCTTTACGCCTTCGAATATATCTCCGGCCCGGCGATGGCGGTGAACCTCCGCCACCTTCCGAATGGCGCCCTGCCGCTCAATAACCCAGCCCCGCATTATGCGCTGGTCGATTTGGCGACCACGCGCAAGCGCGACGATTTGCGGCAGCTTCTTGAGGGCGTTCTGGAGGCGGCTTTCGAGCAATCGGTCGTAAGCGACGCGGCCATTGCCGAATCCGAGGCGCAGCGCCTCGCCTTCTGGCATCTACGCGAACATCTGGCGGAGTCGCAGAAACGCGAAGGACACTCGATCAAAAACGATGTCTCGGTGCCGGTCTCGGCAATCCCCGATCTGCTGACGCGCAGCGAGGACATGCTGGCGCGGCACTGGCCAGGCGGCCGGATCGTCGCCTTCGGCCATATCGGCGACGGCAATATCCACCTGAACGTCCTGCAGCCCGAAGGCGACGATGGCGACGCCTTCATGGCCGGCGCGCATAACCTCATGGCGCAAATGAACGAGATCGCGCACGATCTTGGCGGCAGCTTCTCCGCCGAACATGGCGTCGGCCTGGTCAAGCGCGACGCGATGGCGCGGTTTCGCGGCGGCGCCGAACGCGAAGTGATGCTTCGCATCAAGGCGGCGCTCGATCCCGCCGACATGTTGAATCCGGACAAAATTTTCTAAACTTAACAAAAGTTCTTTGCTTCTTTCTTGCAAGAAAGAAGTTTCTTAAACAGCGCTTCTTTTTGAAAAAAGAAGCAAAAACTTTTTTGAGTTTGGCTGAAGGCCGAGACATCTGGTCAAGGCGGGCGCGACGCGCTATATAAAGGCCTCGGCGCTTTTCGTTTTATGTTGCTGCGTGGCTAGGTCTTGGATTTTCGGCTCGACGCTCTTCGACATTGAAAAGTATTTCGGCTCGCAGCGTGCGGGTCGCCGTTTTAGTGGAGAGACTCGATGTCAACAGGCACAGTCAAGTGGTTCAACGCCCAGAAGGGCTATGGTTTCATTCAGCCGGATGATGGCTCGAAGGACGTTTTCGTGCATATTTCCGCGGTAGAGCGGTCCGGCATGGGCCGTCTGAACGAAGGCCAGAAAATTAAGTACGAAGTCCAGCGCGGCCAGCAAGGCAAGCTCTCGGCGGAAAATCTGCAAGCGGCATAAGCCGCCGGCGGTTTATCCCCGAATGACAAATCGGCGTCGCATTCGTGCGGCGCCTTTTTTATGGCTGCTTCACACGCATTCAGCGCCAAGGTTAATCATCGGCAAGCTGACCGGCGAGGGTTGAAAATTTCTGGCTTTGCCGTCATGCGGAACAAGCGGCGCTGTTTTGAACGGAGCCGCCTTAGTCGTGTCAGTACGGAGTGCTTGATGGTTGATGGAAAGGCTGATGTGAAAGCGGGCGCCGCCGCGAACGCGCCCTTTGACGGCGCGGATGCCGGCGAAGCGCATGGCGGCGAGCGGCGCGACTTCCTGAAAATCCTGATCGGCGCCACCGCCGGCATTGGCGCGGCGGCCATCGCATGGCCGTTCATTGATTACCTGACGCCCGATAATACGATGCGCGCGCAAGATGTGCTGAATGTCGATCTTTCGCCCATTGCGCCAAATTCCGGCATTACGGTGCGCTGGCGGGGCCAGCCGGTCTTCATCCGGCAACTGACCGCAAAGCAGGTCGCCGAAACGATGGCGACGCCGATGAAGCAGCTGATCGATCCAGCGCCCTTTAGGACAAGGGTGGCGGCAGGCTATGAGACCTGGTCGGTGATGATCGGCGTCTGTCCGCATCGTGGCTGCATTCCGGTCGGCAACAAGCCATCCGATCCGCGCGGCCCTTACGATGGCTGGCTCTGCCCCTGCCATGGCGCGGCATTCGATGCGGTGGGCCGGGTGCGGCGCGGCCCCGCCGAACGCAATCTGGCGGTGCCGCCTTATCGCTTTGTCTCGAAAACCATGATTCGCATCGGCTGAACGCGCGGAGTATCGCAATGCCCAGCACCCTGCCCCCGCCCCGAACCGTTGCACCCTCGGCGACTCCGGCTGTAACCGTAGCCGCCCCCCCTCCGCCAAGCGCCACTCTGCGGCAAGCCGGCTTCATGCAGCGGATGTTTCTCGATTATCCGGTGCCGTGCAATCTGAATTTCCTCTGGTCTTTCGGCCTGATGACCGGCTTCAGCTTGATGGTGCTGGCGGTCTCCGGCATCTGGCTGAGTTTTTATTATGTGCCAACCCCGGGAGACGCGTTTAACTCGATTGAATACATCGAGCGCAATGTCCATTTCGGCTGGCTGATTCGCGACCTGCATCTGGTTGGCACCACCATGCTGTTCGGCGCCGTCTATGTCGAATTGTTCCGCGGCATCTATTACGGCACCTATCGTCAAGGCAAGGCGGGTCGCTATGGCCGCGCCGGCATCTGGGGACTCGAAGTCGCCCGGTTCTTTCTACTGCTCTGCGCAGGCTTCCTTGGCTATGCGATGATCTTCGGCCCTGCAAGCATGGCCAGCCTGATGATCATGGCAGCGCGTCTCGGCAAGCTCGGCGATTTCCTGATCGCCGGCTTTGGGATCAATGCCGCCACCATGCCGCGCGTCGCCACCCTGCACACCATGTTCGGCCTACTGGCGGTGGCGGTGGCGGTGCTCGGTTTCTTCGCCTCGCGCGCCGCCGGCGCCGCCAATCCCGATGGGCTAGTCGTCATCGCGCCGGCCGACACGCGGCGGCTGCACCCGTATTTCACCATGCGGGCGTTTTTCGCGCTGATCGTGTTCATGCTGATCTTTGCCTTTATCGTCACCTTTGGCCTGCATTTCTTCTCGCCGCCGGGGAATTACGCGGCGGCTTCACAAGGCGCCGTCACCCTTGCCTTGCCGATCAACCCGATTCCGCCCTGGTACATGCTCGGCTTTCACGGCATCGCCCGCGCCGCCGGTCCGCTCTGGTTCGGCACGACGCTCACCATCATTGCCTTTCTGCTGCTGGCCGCCTTGCCTTGGCTTGATCGCGGCACGGTTGCCAGCTGCCGCTATCGCCCGCGCTATCGCGGCTTCGTGCTGATGCTGGCCTTTGACTGGATCGTGCTGAGCGTACTTGCCTCCCTGCCCTCCAATGCGGTGATCTCCATCTTTCTGGAAGCCACCACGATCTATCTGTTCCTGCATTTTCTGCTGATCACGCCGCTGGTGACCAGCTTAGAGCGAACCCGCCCGCTGCCGACCCGGCCGAGCGGCACGCCGCGCTATGTCACCTATCCGCCAGTCAATGAAGGCCAAAGCCTGCCGGCGGGGCAAAACCGATGAGGATCATGACAAGGATTTCGGCGGCCTGGCTGCTGGCGGGCTTGATGTTCGGCCCGGCCATCGCTGCGGCGCAATCCAAAGAGAGAGCGCATCGCGAGCCGCCGCAGCATTGGCGCTTCCAGGGTTGGTTTGGCAACTACAATAAGGCGACGCTGCAAAAGGGCTTCGTGGTCTATCAGGCAAATTGCGCCAGTTGCCATGGCATGAGCCTGGTGCATTTCCGCGATCTGCGGCAATTCGGCCTGACCGCGCCGGAAGTAGCAAGCATTGCCAAGGCAACCAAGATCCAGCGCGGCACTGACGCCAAGGGCAAGCCGAAGATGTCGCCGGCCACGATGAATGACGTGTTCCAGCCGCCTTATTCCTCCGCGCAAGCCGCCGCAAAATTCGGCGGCGCGATTCCGCAGGATTTATCGCTGACCGCCAAGGCGATCGGCGTCAAACGCCTCTACGCGATGCTGATGGGATATCGACCGGCTCCCCCAACTCTGGTGATGCTACCGGAGCACTACTATAATATCGCGGTTCCGGGGATGCAGCTTGCCATGGCGTCGCCCTTGAAGCCGGGCTCTGTCACATTAGCCAATGGCAAGAAGCCCGGCGTGCGGGAAATGGCGCATGACGTCACCGAGTTCCTCGCCTGGAGCGCCGAGCCCAATCTTGATAACCGCAAGGCAACCGGCTATGGCGCGATCTTCTTTCTCGCCTTCCTTGGAGTTTTGGTCTTCGCGGCGCGATTTACCATGCGGGAGCGGCCTTGATGGCAGAAACCTTGACTCCAATAATCGGCATCATCGGCGGCTCCGGCCTCTATGACATTCCGGGATTGATCGGCACCGAATGGCTGCACGTCTCCACCCCATGGGGCGCGCCTTCGGACGCGCTGCTGACTGGAACGCTTGACGGGGTGCGTTTGGTTTTCCTGCCCCGCCATGGCCGCGGCCATAAATTGTCGCCCTCCGACCTGAATTCCCGCGCGAATATCGACGCGCTGAAGCGCCTGGGCGTCACCGACATTATCTCGCTCTCCGCTGTCGGCTCCTTGCGGGAAGAACTGCCGCCCGGGCATTTCGTCATCGTCGACCAGTTCATCGACCGCAGCTTCGCCCGCGCCCAAAGCTTCTTCGGCAGAGGCTGCGTTGCCCATGTATCGATGGCGCAGCCAGTCTGCTCGCGCCTTGGCGACGCGCTAGAGCAGGCGGCGCGCGGCCTTGGCTTGCCGGTCACGCGGGGCGGCACTTATCTGGTGATGGAAGGGCCGCAATTCTCCACCTTGGCCGAAAGCAACCTATACCGCGCCTGGGGCTGTTCGGTTGTCGGCATGACCAATATGCCGGAAGCGAAGCTGGCTCGCGAAGCCGAGATCAATTACGCGACAGTCGGCATGGTGACCGATTATGATTGCTGGCATCAGGGCCATGACGCGGTGACGGTCGAGCAGGTCGTCAAGGTGCTGCTGGCGAATGCCGATAAGGCGCGGGCCTTGGTGAAAGCGGTGCTGCCGGCGATCGGCGCTGACCGCCCGCTTTGCGCCGCCGGCTGCGAACGGGCGCTCGATCATGCGATCATTACCGCCGAAGGCGCGCGCGATCCCGATTTGGTCAGCCGTCTGGACGCCGTTGCAGGCCGGCTTTCGTTGCATAAGTTTAATTAATTAACCGTCCGAGTTGCCGATGATGCCTTAATTTCACCCTGCCCGCGCCATCATCGGCCGCTTATATCGAATCAGTTACGACAAGGGAGTAGAACCATGATGTCGAAAGATTTCAGTCGCTGGACGATGCGGGGGATGATCGTTGCGTCGGCCATCGGACTCGCCGGCTGCACCAATCCTTATAACCCCGGCCAGCGCGCCCTCGGCGGCGGCGCGATTGGCGCCGGCGGCGGCGCGATCCTCGGCTCCGCCCTCGGCGGCAATGCCGGGGCTGGCGCCCTGATCGGCGGCGCGCTCGGCGCCGGCGCCGGCGCCCTCACCACGCCACAGCGGCCACGCTACAATAACGGCTATTCCAATAACGGCTATAACCGGCCACCGCCGCCCGGCTATTACAACCAGCCGCCGCCTGGCTACTATAACCAGCCGCCACCGCGTTATTGATCGTGCGGCCCGGCCTGAATTCTTAGGCCGGGTTTCATCAGTCACCGGGCCTGAACTGTTAGGCCGGATTTTTATCGGTCACCAAGCCTGAACTGTCAGGCTGGATTCGTCTTATCTGTGCCGAATCGCCAAATAGTCGTCGTGGTAAAAACCTTGCCAGGGCGCAGCACGGTTGAGGGGAATTGCGGATGGTTCGGGCTGTCGGGGAAATGCTGGGTTTCAAACGCATAGCCGTCGCCTTGCCGGTATAATGTGTTGGCGGACCCGGTAAGCGTCCCGTCCAGCTTGTTTCCCGTATAGAATTGCACAGCAGGCTGGTCGGTCTCAATGGCAAGCGTGCGGCCCGATGCTGGATCATAGGCCGCCGCGGCCAGATGCATGCCGCCATCATCTTGGTTCAGAACAAAGTTATGATCATAGCCGCCCGCATGCGCCAGCTGCGCGGAGGCCTGCCTGATCCGCTCGCCGATCCGCGTCAGCTTGCGGAAATCGAACGGCGTGCCGGCGACCGGCGCGATCTCGCCAGTCGGGATTTGCTGCGCGTCAGCCGGCGTGAAATGATCGGCATTGATCGTCACATACTGATCGAGCGCAGAGCCTGAGCCGTTGCCTGCCAAGTTGAAGTAGCTGTGATTGGTCAGGTTAAGCACGGTCGGCGAGTCGGTGCTGGCGTGATAATTGATACGAAAGGTGTTATACTCATCGAGAGTATAAGTGATTTCGACCGTCAGCCTGCCGGGATAGCCGTTATCGCCGTCAGGGCTGACCAGGCGCAATACCGCCGCGTGCTCATCCCGCCGCTCCACGTTCCAAAGCTTGTGGCTGAAATTATCGGTCCCGCCATGCAGCGAGTTTTCGCCGTCGTTGATCGGCAGATGATAAGTCTTGCCGTCGAGGCTGAATTTGCCCTTGGCGATCCGGTTGGCGTAGCGGCCCACCAGCGCGCCGAAATACGGGCTTTTTGCCGCATAATCCTTAATTGTGCTCATCCCGAGCACAACATCGGCGAACACGCCATCGCGGTCCGGCGCCAGGATTTCGGTAACCGCTCCGCCGTAATCGATGAACCGCACCACCATGCCGCGCGCGTTGCGCAGCGTGTGACGCCGCACCGTCTGGCCATCCGGCAAGACGCCAAATATTTCGCTCTCGATCATGCGCGTTCCTTCATGTTTCGCTTAATAAAGAATGGGCGCGCTGGATGAGGGATGTAAGATCGGTGTCTGGCGGCAAGGCGCCGAAGGCCAGGCCATGGCCGCCAAGCCTCGACCGGCTAAACGCCTCGGCCACTGGCAGCGGCGCATGAAGGAACAGCAAGGATGCCGAAAGCGCCAGAGCCATGCGTTCGGTGATAATGCGCGCCATGCTCTCCAAAGCCTGCGGCCGGGAGAGCGCCTGCGTCAGCTCAGTCGCCAGATCATCCAGCCTTGCGTCAGCGCCTTGCGCGTTTCGGATTTCGGCGGTGAACGCCGCGACCGCTTCGGGATGGCGAGACGCGGCGCGGATCACGTCGAGGCAGATGACATTGCCGGCGCCTTCCCATAGCCCATTCAGCGGCGCTTCCCGGTAGAGCCGGGCGATCGGGTTTTCCTCGATAAAACCATTGCCGCCATGGCATTCCAGCGCCTCCGCCACCAGGCCCGGCACGCGCTTGCAAATAAAATATTTGGCAACCGGCACGATCACCCGCGCCAGCGCTGCCTCCTGGCGATTATCGGCGGCGCGATCCACTGCGGCGGCGGCGCGCATGGCGAGCCACAAGGCGGCTTCCGCCTCCAGCGCCATATCTGCCAGCACGCTGCGCATAATCGGCTGCTCGATGAGCCGGCGCTGAAAAGCGCTACGATGGCTTGCGTGATGCAGGGCCAGGGTCGCCGCATGGCGCATCAGCGCCGCCGCGCCGATGGCGCATTCCAGCCGGGTGAGATGCGCCATTTCCAGAATAGTGGCGATGCCGCGCCCTTCCTCGCCCACCAGAACGCCCTCAAGACCGTAAAATTCGACCTCGGAGGAAGCGTTGGAGCGGTTGCCGAGCTTATCCTTGAGCCGCTGGATGTGAAGACGGTTCCGTGTTCCGTCATCAAGCCAGCCTTGCGCCAGAAAGCACGAAATACCGGTCTCGGTACGGGCAAGCGTGAGAAACAAATCACTCATCGGCACCGAAAAGAACCATTTATGGCCGGTGAGTTCCCACCGCCCCTGCCCCACCGGCTTCGCCGTGGTCTGGGTTTGGCGAAGATCGGAGCCGCCTTGTTTCTCGGTCATCGCCATGCCGACGGTGAGCGCAGATTTCGCATGCGGAGGCAGCGGGCGCGGATCATAATCGGTGGAACAGATCTTACCTTGGAACTTCGCCAGTAGATCAGGCGCGTGGCGCAGCGCGGCGATTGAGGCGAAGCTCATGCTGGACGGGCAGCAGACGCCCGCCTCGCCTTGGCCCCAGAGATAGGCGATGGCCGCCCGCGCCACCTGCGCTCCGGGCAGCTCCACCGTCCAACCGAGCGAATGATAGCCGGAGCCGCGGATCAGCCCCATCAACTCGTGCCAGGCCGGATGAAATTCGACGGCATCGATCCGGTTGCCGAACCGGTCATGGGCGCGAAGTTCCGGCGCGTGCCGGTTGGCATGCCGCGCCAATTCGCGCATCCGGTCAGACCCGATCAGCGCGCCGCAATCGGCTAATTGCGTCGAGGCCCAGTCCCCGCCAAATGCCGCCATGGCGTCGCGCAGCGCCACATTCTTTAAATACGCGTTGTAGTCCGGCATCTCGCCAGCCTGGTTCAGCACCTCGTGAGTGGCGTAACTGTTCACACCGCCTCCTCCAGCGAGGCTTCGGCGACCAGCCATTCCTCCTCCGCCGCGGCGGCTTCGCGGGCGATGGCCGCGAGGCGCTGGTTCAGCGCGGCGATCTCTTCGGGCGTGGCGCGGGCGTAAAATTTGGCGTCACCCAGCCTCGCCTCAATCTGCTTTCGTTCGGTCGTCAGCGCCGCCATGCGCTGCTCGGCGGAACGGGCGGCGCGGCGCAATGGCGCCAGCGCCTCGCGCGCCTCGACGCGGTTGCGCCGGTCCTCCTTGGCAGCGCCCTTGTCGGGCTTCGATTTCACGGCCTTGCCAGGATTGGTGACCATCTGCCGGTAGGCGTCGAGATCGTCCTCATAGGGTTCGACGCGGCCCTTTGCCACCACCAATAATTGCTCGGCCACCAGATCGATCAGATGCGGATCATGCGCGATCAGCACGACGGCACCCGGATAATCCTCCAGCGCTTTCACCAGCGCCTCGCGCGCGTCAATATCCAGATGGTTGGTCGGCTCATCAAGGATCAGGATATGCGGCGCATCCCGCGTCGCCAGCGCCAGCAGCAGGCGCGCCTTTTCGCCTCCGGATAAAGCCGAGACCTTGGTATTGATCCGGTCCTGATCCAGTCCGAACCGCGCCCCTTGCGCGCGCAACTGCGTCACAGTGGCTTTTGGCAAAGCGCGCGCCAGATGATCAAGCGGTGTTTCATCGAGCGCCAAGTCATCCTCCTGATGCTGGGCGAAATAGCCCACCACGAGGCCGCGCGTGCGGAATGTCGTGCCAGATGAGGGGTCAAGCCTGCCCGCCAAGGCTTTTGCGAGGGTCGATTTGCCGTTGCCGTTGGAGCCGAGCAGCGCGATCCTGTCGCCCATGTCGAGCCGGAGAGACACGCTGTTCAGCACGGTTTTCTGGCCATAGCCGAGCGCCACCCGGTCCAGGCTGAGCAGCGGCGGCGAGAGATCGGCCGGCGGCGGGAAGCTGAATCTCGTCGGCGTATCCTCGACGATGGTGTCAATCACCGGCAGCTTGCCCAAGGCTTTCAGGCGGGATTGCGCCTGCCTCGCTTTACTGGCCTTGGCGCGGAACCGATCGACGAAAGCCTGGATGCGAACGCGCTCCTCCGTCACCTTCGCCGCCATCCGGTTCTGCTGCTCGGCGCGTTCGGTGCGCAGCCGCAGGAACTCGGCGAAGCCGCCGGGGCTGAGGGTGATGACGCCCTTATCAAGATGCGCGATGGCCTCCACCGCGCGATCCAGCAACTGCCGGTCATGCGAGACCAGCAAAACCGCGCCCTCAAATTTTTGCAGATAGGTTTCCAGCCAGAGCGTCGCTTCGAGATCGAGATGGTTGGTCGGTTCATCCAACAACAAAAGATCGGGGCGGGCGAACAGCGCGGCGGCAAGCGCCACCCGCATCCGCCAGCCGCCAGAAAACGAGTTCATCGGACGAGCTTGGGCGTCCTCATCAAAGCCCAGCCCCGCAAGGATAGCGGCGGCGCGGGCGGGCGCGGCTTCGGCGTCGATCATCAGCAGGCGCTCATGAATCTCGCCCAGCCGCATCGGATCGGCGATCTCCTCCTCGGCCAGCAAACGCCGGCGCTCAACATCGGCGTCCAGCACCACCTCGTGCGGCGTGATCGAGCCGCCCGGCGCCTCCTGCGCCACCCGCCCCATGGTGGCGCGATTAGCGAGCGTGATCTTGCCGCCATCCGGCGTCAGATCGCCATAAATCAGTTTCAATAATGTCGATTTACCAGCGCCATTGCGCCCCAGCAGGCCGATCTTACGGCCAGGGTCGATGACCAGCGCGGCATGGTCGAGCAGATTGCGCCCAGCTAGGCTGAAGGAGAGGTTTTCGATGCGGAGAAGGCTCATGCGGCGGGTTTATACGCTTCTCGCCGCGCATGCGGAATGCCCCGCTACACGATCACCTTCGCAGTCTGGCCGAATAGGATTTTCTTCGACTCTTCAGTGACGGTCGCCTGATCGGAAATCGTTTTCGCCAGCGCGTAAGCGCGCTCGACGGCAGGCCGGGCTTTCATGGCGTCGAACCAGCGGGCAAGATGCGGAAATTCCGCGAGGTTCTGGCCCTGGCGCTCATAAGGCACGATCCAGGGGTAGCTTGCCATATCGGCGATGGAATAGTCGCCGGCGATGAATTCATGGTCGGCGAGGCGCTTGTTCAGCACGCCATAGAGGCGGTTGGTTTCATTCACATAGCGGTTGATGGCGTATTCAATTTTCTCTGGCGCATATTGCGAGAAATGATGGTTCTGCCCGGCCATCGGTCCCAGGCCGCCCATCTGCCAGAACAGCCATTGCGTCACCTCGGCGCGGCCCCTGATATCGGCGGGAATGAACTGGCCGGTTTTTTCGGCAAGATAGAGAAGCATTGCGCCTGATTCGAACAGGCTGATGGGCGCGCCGCCGCCCATCGGGTGCTTGTCAACCATAGCCGGGATGCGGTTATTCGGCGCGATCAGCAGAAATTCTGGGTTGAACTGCTCGCCCTTGCTGATATTCACCGGATGCACCCGGTACTCGATGCCGGTTTCCTCCAAGAAAATCGTCACCTTGTGGCCGTTCGGCGTGGTCCAGTAGTAGAGGTCGATCATGATGCGGTCCTGTCGTTGCTTATTCCGATATGGGATGCGCCGCCGTTCCTTGCAGGGGAAGCGGCACCGACCCGCGCAAGGCAAAGGCGGCCAATATCAGCCCAAAGCCTGCAAGCCCGATCGTGGCGGCGGGCGGCGCCACGGCCATCACCACCGAGGCCAGTACCGCGGCGATCACCATGGCGCCGGTGGAAAGCTGGTTTTGCAAGGCGGTGGCGGCGGCGGTTTCGGTATCCGGGAACATTGTCTGCACGCCGTAAAACACCGCGCCGTTAATGATGTTGCTGAGGATATGCGCGGAGAACACCAGCGCGAACAACACGATCAACGAATGGGCGAGGAAGGCGCCGATATAGAGCGCCAGAAACCCGGCCATCAGCGGCAGCGCGCCGTAGCGGCGGCGGATCAGGTGGCGGAGCAGCAGTTCCGGCGCAATCAGCCGGCCCGCCAGCATCCCGATTCGCCGCCCCGCTAGAACGATGGTGGGCGCCGCGACGACGCCGATGGCGGCAATAACAGGATAATGCCGGTTCGCCGCGAATGCCGGCAAGCCCACCATCAGCGGCACTGAAACCATGAACAAGGCGGGCGCCAGCAGCAAGGTGCGCCATTGCGTCTCAATACCTCGCGCCGCCGCCAGCGCCGCCAGCCAGCGCGTCGGCGCTTCGGGTCCCGCATAGCGGGTCAGCACGCCGGGGATGAACAATGTCGTGACATGGATGATCCCGCCCAAGGCGAACAAGCAGGAGGCCAGCGGAAAGAACACGCTCAAGCCTTCCCGCACAAAATAGATCGTGCCGAAGCCGACGCCCGCGGCCATGCCGAAAGCCATGAAAATCGCATCCAGCCGCAACGCCAACACAGCGCCGGCGCCGGCGCCGAAAACCTCCCGGATGAAGCGGCCCAATGCCGGCAAAATTGCGCTGAACAGCACGCCAAGCAGGAAGGAGACAAAGAGCAGGCAAGCGGGCACTCGGTACAGGCCGGTGACATACAGGGTGAAAAACCCGGCAGTGCAGACCGCATAGCCGCCGCCGATCACCCTTCTTACGCCGAACCGCCTGTTCAACAGATGCGCGAGCCAGCCGCCGAGCATCATCGGCACGCTGACCATGACGAAATCCAGCGCGAACAGCACCGGCGCCACGCGCAGCCTGGTGAAATAGCCGTAGGTCGAAACATCGAACAGGCCCATGGCGGTGTCAAAGAAGACGAAGCCAAAATTCAGCGCCGCATAGGCGATAAGCTGTTGACGGCGCGCGCGACTGGTCATTTCTGCTGATCCAGCATCGCCGCCAACTGCCGGAAGGCGCGGGCGCGATGGCTGACTAAGGATTTTTCAGCCAAGCTCATCTCGGCATAGGTCCGGCTCTCGCCCAGCGGCATGAAGATCGCGTCATAGCCGAAGCCGCCGATCCCGCGCGGCGCATCAGCGAGGTTTCCCTGCGCAATGCCTAAATAGGTTGCGGTTTCGCCCTCCGGCATGGCGAGGCATAAGGCGCAGGCGAAAGCGGCCCGGCGTTCGCCGCGAATTTTCTCAAGAATCGCCGCCATTGCCTGGGCATAGCCGCCCTGTTGCTCGGCGTAGCGCGCCGAGCGCACGCCAGGACCGCCACCGAGGCCCGCGATGACGATGCCTGAATCATCGGCGAGCGCCGGCTTGCCTGAAGCTTGCGCCGCCGCGCGCGCCTTGAGTCTCGCATTGCCGGCAAAATCGGGCGCGGTTTCCTCCGGTTCGGCAAGACCAAAGGCGGTGGCGGACCGGCACTCGACTTGAAATGGGGCGAACAGCGCGACAAATTCCGCCAGCTTGCCTTCATTATGGGTCGCGATCACTAGCCCCTTGCGCAGCGTCTCGATCATCCGCGCAAAACCTGGTTTTGCATTTCAAACAATGCCGCAGTACCGGCCCGCGCATGGGAAAGCAGAGCGGCGAATGCCGCGTCATCAAAGGTGGCGCGTTCAGCGGTTGCCTGAATTTCGACAATGCCGCCCGATGCCGTCAGCACGAAATTGGCATCCGCCTCGGCATTCGAGTCCTCAGCGTAATCGAGATCGAGCGCCGGCACGCCTTCGACGATGCCGCAGGACACCGCCGCCACCTGCCCGGTCAGCGGATCGCCCTTGATCACGTTGTTCGCTCGCAGCTTTCGCAGCGCCAGCGCCAACGCCACATAGGCGCCGGTGATCGCCGCGCAGCGGGTGCCGCCATCAGCGTTCAACACGTCGCAATCAAGGGTGATGGTCATTTCGCCCATCAGCTTGCGGTCTACCACGGCGCGTAAGGAACGCCCGATAAGCCGCTGGATTTCTTGCGTCCGGCCCGATTGCTTCCCCCTGGCCGCCTCACGATCTCCCCGGGTGTGGGTGGCGCGCGGCAGCATGCCGTATTCCGCCGTCACCCAGCCCAGGCCGGAATTGCGCAGGAAGCCCGGCACCCGGCCCTCCACGCTCGCCGCGCACAGCACTTCCGTGCCGCCCATCTTGATCAGCGCCGAACCCTCCGCATGGCGGGCGAAGCCGGGGATGATTTCGACGGCGCGCAGCGCATCCGCCGCGCGACCAGATTCACGCGTAAGGGGCGTGTGCATCAGCGTCTCCTGAACTTGCTTGATTTCCGCCTTCAATTAGCGGAGTCTATGCCGATGGACCAGGGCAACAAGCCGCCGCCGAAATTCGCCGCGAAACTACCGCCGGGGCTAGACGCCCGTTCGGCGTCGATTTTGCGCGAAGTGGTCGAGCAATATGTCGAGACCGGCGAGCCGGTGGGCAGCCGCACCCTGTCGCGCCTGCTGCCACTCACCCTATCGCCCGCCACCATTCGCAACGTGATGGCGGACCTTACGGATGCCGGGCTATTATTCGCGCCTCATACTTCGGCGGGAAGATTGCCAACAGAGCGCGGATTGCGCCTGTTCGTCGACGGGCTACTGCAATTTGGCGAGCTTTCCGAGGAAAACCGCGAGAAAATCGAGGCCTCCCTCGCCCGCTCGGGCCGCAGCATGCAGGATACCATGGTCGAGGCCTCGACCATGCTTTCCGGCCTGTCCGCCGCCGCTGGTCTCGTTTTGGCGCCGAAATCCGAAGGGCCGGTGAAGCATATCGAGTTCGTGCCGCTGGGGCCGGGCCGCGCCCTGGTGGTGCTGGTCTCCGGCGACGGGCAGGTGGAAAACCGCGTCATCGAAATCCCGCCCGGCCTGCCGCCGTCATCCTTACAGCAGGCCAGCAACTATCTGAACGCCCAGCTTTCCGGCCTGTCGCTGACCGAGCTTAGCCACCGCGTCGCCGCCGATCTCGCCGCCGACCGCACCGCGCTCGACGAACTCGCCTCCTCCGTGGTGGCGACCGGGCTTGCCACCTGGTCCGGCGAAGGGCGCGGCGGTTCGCTGATTATCCGCGGCCAGGGACGGCTGCTCGCGGATATCGATCAGGTCGAGAAGCTCACCGCGATCCAGCATCTTTTCGACCGGCTGGAGGCGCAGGAAACCATGCTGAAACTGCTCGACCTCGCCGAAACCTCGGATGGCGTGCGGATTTTCATCGGCGCCGAATCAGGATTGTTCGGCGCGGCGGGCGTGTCGATGATCGTGGCGCCGGCGCGCAACCGGCAGGACCGGATCGTCGGCGCCATCGGGGTGATCGGGCCGACGCGGATCAATTACGGGCGGATCATCCCGGTGGTCGATTACACGGCGCGGGTGATCGGCCGGATGTTGGGATGAGTCATGCTGGGATGAGCCTTTATTTTGACGACCTCACAGTTGGCCAAGTGTTTACCAGCCGGAGCATTACCTTGGATGCGGTTGAAATTAAAGCGTTTGCCCGGCAATATGATCCGCAGCCTTTCCATTTGGATGAGGCCTTGGCCAAATCCACCTTGTTCGGCGGCCTGGCCGCCAGCGGCTGGCATACGGCGGCGCTGACCATGCGCCTCCTTACCGAGAGCGTTCCCTTGGCGGATGGGATTATCGGCGCGGGCAACGACATATCCTGGCCGCGTCCAACCAGGCCTGGCGATGTCCTCACCGTGACCAGCACCGTGATGGAGATGACGCCTTCCGCTTCACGCCCGGATCGCGGACGGATCGTGATGCGGAGCGAAACCATCAATCAGCAAAGCGAGGCAGTGCAGGTGCTGATTGCGAAGCTGATCGTTCCACGCCGGACTTAGACCGTGACGAATTTATATGTCATTACGCTCTACTTACACTTGGCGATCAATTTCATGGCTTTATGAACCACTTCGTGGTTCAACTTAAAGCCATGTTGATCTAGTGGCTTGCGGTTTCGCTCGCCGTCCGTATGTTCCGCCCGTGCACAGGAACCAAGCCAGATGGCTGAGACGCGACGCATCTTGAAGGTTGACCGTCCATGGGGCCCCTAGCCGATTTCATCATCGTGCTTGGCACGGCGGCGCTGACCGAGGCGGGCGCCTGGGCGGTGCATCGCTACATCATGCATGGCTGGGGCTGGGGCTGGCATCGCTCGCATCATCGCCCGCGCGACGGCCTATTCGAGAAGAATGATTTATACACTGTCGTGTTCGGCGGTCTCGCCTTCAGCTTGATTCTGATTGGATCGGCGCATCGTGGCCCGCTTTACTGGGTTGGCCTCGGCGTGACGCTGTATGGCGTGCTGTATTTCATGCTGCATGATGGCCTGGTGCATCATCGCTGGCCGTTTCGCGCCAGGCCGCGCAATCCTTACATACAGCGGCTGGTGCAGGCGCATCATCTGCATCATGCGGTGCATGAACGGGAGGGCGCTGTGTCATTCGGCTTCCTCTACGCGCCACCATTGCAACAGTTGCGCCAAAAATTGCGCCAGAAGAAGCCGCGTCAGACGACGGCGCCCTTGTCATGACGGATCGAATCAGGCCAGCAGAGCAGACGATGACTGGTATAGGGCTTTCGGCGCTGGTTATCGGTTGTTGGCTCGCCTTGCACATCCACAATGTGTTCCTTTACCGCTGGACGACGCTAGGCGTGATCGCCGCGCCGTTTTTGATCGCGCTGCAATGCTGGCTGAATGTCGGCCTATTCATCATCGCGCATGACTGCATGCACGGCTCCTTCGCGCCCGGCAGGCCAGCGCTGAACCGCGCCTTCGGGCGGCTTTGCCTGACGCTTTACGCTGGTTTTTCCTTTGACCGGCTGCGGCCAAAGCATTTTCTGCATCATGCCCATGCGGGCACGGCGCTCGACCCGGATTTTGACGCAGCGCACCCTGATCATTTCATCGCCTGGTTCCGGCGGTTTTTCCGCACCTATTTCGGCCTCAGGGAATTTGCCGTTTTGACCGCAATCTTGCTGGCTTATCTGGTCGCATTGCGCGCCTCGCCTGTCGATACCCTTATATTTTGGGGACTTCCGGCGCTGCTTTCAGCGACGCAGCTTTTCTATTTCGGCACCTACCTGCCGCACCGGCAGGACAATTTACCCTTTACCGACGCCCATAATGCCCGCAGCAGCCGGTTTTCCTGGCCGGTTTCGCTGCTGACTTGCTTTCATTTCGGCTATCATCATGAGCATCACGCGCATCCTGGCGTGCCCTGGTGGCGGCTGCCTACATTGGTCAGGCCCGTATAGCGGTTTCAATGATGTCGGCGGCCAGGGCGGCGCCCCCAGAAACGGCAATGTCTTGTTGCAATGCCACCGCTCGCGCCCGATAGGCTGGCTCGGTCAATACCCGCTTGACTGTTCCGGCGAGGCCTGCAGCGCTGAGTCCTTTGACTTTAACCATCGCGCCGGCGCCGGCATGGACGAGCCGCGCCGCATTCGCCGCCTGCTCGAAGGCCAATGGGATCGTTACCACCGGGACGCCGAGCGACAAGGCGTCGAGCATGGTATTCATCCCGCCATGGGCGATCACGAGAGAGGATTGCCGCAGCACGGCGCGCTGCGGCAGGAAATCCGCCACCAAAGGCGTGCCGGGCAGCGACGCCGCCTGGTCGGGCGATAGCCGCCCGCCATGAGCGATCACGCATGCGAGGCCGAGTTGGGCGCAGGCTTCGGCGATGATGCGAAACAAGTCCAGCCGGTTGCCCTGTAGCGTGCCAAGCGTCGCGAAAACCAGCGGGCGATCCTGGGCCGGCTCCGCGAACGCGCCGGATTCCGCCTCGCGGAGCGGCCCGGTATAGCGAAAGCCTCCCGGCAGGGCGACGCGCGGAAAATCGAAGCCGTTCACCATTTGGCTGATCTGCGTATCGGGCGACAGGCAATCCTCCAGCGTTTGCAAAGGCGGCAGTCGCCACGCGGCGGCATGCGCGGCGATGACCGCGCTGATCGGCCGCATCAGCAGCCGGGCGACGGCGTAGCCGCCACGGTTGCGCTGCCGTCCCCATTCGGTGGGATCATAGCGCCAGCCGGTAAAGGGCGGCGGCATGTCCGGCTCGCTGTTGATCGGCAGCGCATTGGCCACCGAAACAAAGGGCAGGCCGAGATGCCGCGCGATCAAGCCACCCGCTGCTTCGGTCTGATCGGCGATGATTGCATCAGCCTGGTGATCGCGCAGCGCTGCCGGCGCCTCGCGGCACAGCATATCGGTGCTGCGGGCAAGATCATCTAGCACCGCGCCGATGCCAGCTAGCCCAGTGATCCGGTTGATCCTGCTGATGGCTTGATCAAGGTTTCCCGGCGGATGGCTGCGCAAGCCAAGCGGCAGGAAACCGACATCCTGCCGGTAAATAGAGCGCCGCGCATCGGTTTGCTGCACAAAGATCGCGCGATGCCCGCGTGACACTAATTCTCCGGCGACAGCCTGCATAGGGTTGAGATGACCAGGAAACGGCGGCGCTATGAAGGCGAAGCAACTCATACGCGAATTTTTGCCATCATATCAAAGCGATAGTGGTCGCTAGACTTACGATGCCGGCGGCTTTGCCGCGCGGGCGGTTTTCAGGCCTTCCTCGTCATGCGGCTGCCCCGCTTCGTCATCAGTGCCGAGCGGCGAGGCCGCCGGATCAACCACCGCGACCTTGTCCTTCGTCTCGCCTCTATCGATGGCAGCGCGCTCCCGGGCATTATCCGATAGGCTTGGGTCGGGCGCGTTTACTGGAGTATCGGTCATTCAGCGTTCCTTGCTTGATCTCGCATCATCACAAGATTGGACCGGCGCAGCCAAGCGCAAGCCGCGCGCGCGTCAACCCGGCAGATGATCACGGAGCCCCCATGCCCAAGGCCAAAGACATCATCCCGACCATCGCGCTCGCCTTGCAAGGCGGCGGCACCCATGGCGCCTTCACCTGGGGCGTAGCGGACCGGCTGCTGCAGGAGGTTGCGGCGGAACGGCTGAACATCAAGGCAATTAGCGGCGCCAGCGCGGGCGCGATCAATGCCGCCCTGATCGTCGCCGGACTGGCCTGCGGCGGGCCGGACGCGGCGCGGCGGAGGCTTGACGCGTTCTGGCGGTCGCTCTCACAAGCCGGATTCCTGGCCGGCAATGCGCTGGCCTTTGCCGAACCGGGACCGTCGGGCTGGAATATCGACGACTCGCCGGCGGCTTTCTTGCTCGGGGCGGCTAATCTGCTGGTCTCGCCCTACAGTAATCCATTCTATGTGGATTTGCTCGCGCCACTGCTGGAAGCGGCATTGCCGCCGCCCGATCTCGCCCGGCTGAACGTCGCGCCGGACCCGCGTTTGTTCATCAGCGCCACCAATGTGCGAGACACCGAGCGAACGATTTTCACCCAGCCCGCCATCACCATCGAGACGCTGCGCGCCTCGGCCAGCCTGCCGCTGGCGTTCAAGGCGACGGTGATCAACGGCGTTTCCTATTGGGATGGCGGCTATCTTGGCAATCCAGCGCTGACGCCGCTGATCGGCGAATCCTCCGACATTCTGATCGTGCTGATCAACCCGCTGCACCGTGAGGACGCGCCCCGCACCACCGCCACGATCACCGAGCGGATCAACGAAATCACCTTCAACGCCTCGCTGGTGCTGGAAATCAACGCGATCGAGGCGGTGAACCGCCTGCTGCGCGAGCTGGCGGATGCGGGGACGCCCTATAAAGGGCGCTACAAGCAGGTAAACCTGCACTTGATCCGCGATGAGCCGTTCATGGCGCAGCTCGGCTATCTCTCAAAATACAGCACGTCCTGGAATTTCCTCACCGCCTTGCGCGACGAAGGCCGCAAAACCGCCGAAGCCTGGCTAGCGGCGCATTACCCGTCACTCGGCAAGCGTTCATCCCTCGATGTCAGGAAAGAGCTGACAGAAAAAATGCTCAAGCCAGCGCCCTCTTCAGGGGAATGATCGAAGCAAGCTGCTCCTCAACCTCGCGCTTCCTCGCCAACAGGTCATGATCGCTCTGCAAGCCAAGCCAGAATCCTTCAGAGACGCCAAAATACCGCGCCAGCCGCAAATCAGTATCGGCGGTGACCGCGCGCTTGCCAAGCACGATCTCATTAATCCGGCGCGGCGGCACGCCAATAGCCCTGGCTAGGCCGTTTTGCGACAGGTTCATCGGCAGGATGAACTCCTCAAGCAAAATCTCCCCTGGATTCGGGTTAGGAATCCGCTTAGTGGTAGTCGGCGATTTCAACATCAGCCGGGCCTCCCTCAGTCCAAATAAAGCAGATACGCCATTGATCGTTGATCCGAATGCTATACTGACCTGAGCGCGGCCCTTTCAATCCCTCAAGCCGGTTGGCCGGCGGTGCTGCCAAGTCAGCCAGAACTTTGGCATTGTTCATCATGCGAAGTTTCCGCAACGCAATCCGCTGTATGTCCTGCGGCAACCGCCGGCTGAACAATCCATGCCAAACTCGCTCCGTCTCGGCATCACGAAAATCAATAATCACGAATGACCATAACCAATCCCATGCTATAACGCAATACGTTATAGCATCAACAAAGCATCTTAGCGCGACCAAATCCTATGCGGCTCAGAGACTCTTAGCGTTGCCGTCTTGCTTCCTAAGCACGCGCGGCAACCGACGCGTGGAAGAGGCCGTGTCCGCGATAGGCCGGGCTAACGGATTTCCGGGTCAAACCTGGCCAGCAAATCGCGCAAAGCTGATTAAGCCGCCGTCCCGCCCACCGTCAGCGCTGACAGCTTCAGCGTCGGCTGTCCCACACCCACCGGGACGCCCTGCCCGTTTTTGCCGCAAGTGCCGATACCCGCATCCAACTCCATATCGCCGCCGATCATCTCCACCTTGGTCAGCGCGTCGGGACCGTTGCCGATCAATGTCGCGCCCTTCACAGGCGCGGTGATCCGCCCGTCCTCGATCAAATAGGCTTCGGAGGCGGAGAACACGAATTTTCCGGAGGTGATATCGACCTGGCCGCCGCCAAAATTCGCCGCGTACAAGCCGCGCTTGACGGAGCGGATCATGTCGTCCTTGCTGGCGTCGCCGTTCAGCATGATGGTGTTGGTCATCCGCGGCATTGGCAGATGCGCGTAGGATTGGCGGCGGCCATTCCCCGTAGGACGCATGTTCATCAGCCGGGCGTTCTGGCGGTCCTGGATATAGCCGGTCAGCACCCCGTCCTCGATCAGCACGGTCCGGTTGGTCGGCGTGCCTTCGTCATCAATGGTGAGCGATCCCCGGCGGTCCGGAATGGTGCCGTCATCGACCACGGTGACACCCTTGGAGGCGATGCGGGCGCCCATCAGGCCGGCGAAGGCGGAGGTCTTCTTGCGGTTAAAATCGCCTTCAAGGCCATGGCCGATGGCTTCGTGCAGCAAAATACCCGGCCAGCCGGCGCCGAGCACCACCGGCATCTCGCCCGCTGGCGCCGCGACGCTTTCCAAGTTCAGCCGCGCATGGCGGAGCGATTCATCGACCGCGTGTTTCCAGAATTCCGACGCCATCACGCTGTCATAACCCGCCCTGCCCCCGGCGCCATGACCGCCGGATTCACGCCGCCCATCCTGTTCCAGCACCACCGAGACATGCAGCACCACCAGCGGCCGCAGATCGGCGACGCGCTGACCGTCGGCGCGCAGAATCTCCACCACCTGCCACTCGCCATACAGGCTGGCCGATACCTGGATGGTGCGGCGATCGGCGGCGCGGGCATAGGCGTCGATGGCCGCCAACATCTCGGTGCGCGCGGTGAACGGCATTTCCGCCAGCGGGTTCAGCCCCGCATAAAGCGGCGCATGACCACCGGCAGGGGCCACCGAGGCGCTCCCCGCCTCGCCTAGACGCGCGGCTTTCAGCGTCACCACCGCCCGCGCCAGCGCCGCATCGGAGACATCGCCAGCATGGGCGTAAAGCGCCGTCTCGCCGGTGACCGAGCGCAGGCCGAAACCGCGCCGGCTATCGAAGCTGGCGCGGCGGATATGGCCGTCATCCAGCGCCAGCATCTCGGATTCGCGATATTCGAGGAACAACTCCCCATCATCGGCGGCGTCCAGCACCGAGGCAATGCTCCGGCGCGCGGCTTCGGCGTCCAGTCCGTTATCAGCGTGAAACAGGCGTTCGGCGGTATCTAATGCTTGGCTCATGAGGCAAGTTCTTTCATTGAAACAGCGGCGCGGGCAGGCAGCGCGCCGCGCAAGGCATGGCGGGCAGCGATGGCGGAGGCCAGCAAAAGCACGGCGTTGAGTTCATGGACATAGCCGATTTCGGGCATCGCCGAAACCAGCGCCGTCATGCCCAAGAGATATTGCAGCGAGACGAAGCCCGCCAGGATCAGGAACGCGTCGCGGCCTTTCGGCGAAAGCGGCGCGCGCAGGCCCATCACGGTGGTGACCAGGACCGTAATGGCGGTGATGGTGGCCAAAATCCGGTGGTCAAACTGCACGGTTGCCTTATTGTCGATAAAGTTCAGCCACGCTGGATGCATCGCGTAGAACCCATGCGGGATGAACTTGCCATCCATCAGCGGGAAGGTGTTGAACACGGTGATGGCGTTGGTTGCGGCGACCAGCGCTCCCGCCCCCATGGTGACGATGATCAGGCCAATCGACGCATTCAGCCAGGGCCGCAGATGCGCCGCGCCGATGATGGGTTCCGGCACCGGACGCTTCATGGTGAACGCCGTCCACAACATCGCGCCGAAGATCAACATGGCGGCGCAAAAATGCGGCGCGAGCCAAATGGGCGGGATAGTGGTGACACCAGGCGTGAAAGCGGTTCGCACCATGTACCAACCCATCGTCGCCTCGATGGCGCCAGCAGCGAACAACCCGCATAGCCAAAGCGCCAGCCGTGTCGAGATGCGCCCACGCCACCAGAAGATCGCCAGCGGCACGACGAACGCCACGCCCATCAGCCGGCCCCAGACGCGGTCGATGAACATCGGCCAATACAGCGACTGAAATTGCGCCAGCGTCATCGCCGGATGAAGCAGCTTGAACTGGCTGGTCTGCCGGTACAACCCGAACAGATGCATCCAGGCGTCATGGGTCATCGGCGGGATGAAGCCAAAAAACGGCTGCCAGACCAAAATGGAAAATCCGGCGCCGATGGTGCGGGCATGGCCGCCGCCCGCCACCATGCCAAAAATCATCACGCAGATGAGCAGCAGCCAGTTGCCAACAAGCCGGTCGCCCCGCGGCTTCATCTTGTGGCGCCGCGCAGCTCGAACAATGCCCAGAATGCGGCAGCCAGCAGCAACACCGCGCTCATCTGATGCACCAGCCCGATATCGAGAATTTTCGAAACCAGAGTTGTCACGCCCAGAACATATTGCAGCAGCACCAGCGCGCCCATAGCCAAAAACGCATCCCGCGCCCGCTTCGGCAACTCGCTGCGGATGCCCACCACCACGGTGATCAGGGTGATCAGCGCGGTCAGGGTGCCGAGCAGCCGGTGATCCCATTGCACCGCCGCCTTGTTGGCAAACCAGTTCAGCCAGAACGGATGCAAAGCCGCGTAATCTGCGGGAATAAGTTTGCCGCCCATCAGCGGGAAATGATTATACACCAGGTAGGCCCGCGTGCCGGAGACAAAGGTGCCGGCCACCACCGTCAGCGCGAGCACCGCGATGCTGGCGATCACCCAAACGCGCGGCGTCCGCCCGTTTGGCGCCGCGAGCGGCGCCGGGCGCAGCACCACCAACGCGGTCCAGAACACCGCGAGGCAAAGCAGCACGGCCATGCAGTAGTGCAGCGAAAGCTTCCAGGGCGTGACGACGACATGGCCCGGCTCAAAACCGGAGGAAACCATATACCAGCCGACCAGCCCTTGCAGCCCGCCCATGACGAACAGAAACACCAACCAGGGCCTCAAGCGCGCTTCCAGCCTGCCGGTCAGCCAAAACCACGCCAAGGGCAGGCCGAAAACGAAGCCGAGCAGCCGCCCCCATATGCGATGAATATATTCCGGCCAGAAAATACCCTTGAACCCGTCCAGCGTCATGTTCGGGTTGTGCAGCCGGTATTGCGGAATGGTTTTATAGAGCGCGAACATGCTTTCCCAAGCGGCGTGGGTTAGCGGCGGGATGACGCCGGAGATCGGCTGCCACACCATAATGGAAAGCCCGGCATCCTCATTTTGCACATAGCCGCCGATGCCGACCATCAGCACGATCATCGTAAAGGTCACGAACAGCCAAGCCGCCACCAGCTTGCGGTTGGCGCTCGATGCGGCGCGATCCGAACGAGCGCTTCGCGAAACTGCGCCAAGGATAATCTGACCAAGGATATTTTGGCCAAAGATATTTTGGGATGCCATCAATCCAACCTTCGGAAACCGGATGCATCATGCACTTGCACCCGATTGCCGATTTGTAAACCATCCTCAACGGAGGTTGATGGCGCCCGCTTAGAGCGTGATGACTTTAGGCGTCATCACGCCCTACTTACACTTGGCGAGCAATTTCATGGCTTTATGAACCACTTCGTGGTTCAACTTAATGCCATATTCATCTAATGCAGCAGGAAGCGCGCCGCCTGATTCTGCCATTTTGGCGGGGTAATCAATTCGGCGGAGGCAACCCGGACCGAATGCACCTTGCCATCAAGTTCACGGCGCCAGAAGTCAAGGAATTTTTGCAGTCCGGGAAATTTCGGCGCCAGATCCAGCTCCTGCCAGATGAAGGTTTGCAACAGGCCCGGATGGTCCGGCATATGATAAAGAATTTCCGCCGTGGTCAGCCGATAATCCTGCATCTGCATTGATACGCTCATAAACCTACTCCTCGTTTAATATCCTTTGAAATGACCGCGTTGCTTCCTGCCACGTGACGTTCGCAAGAATGACATTGGCATGACATAGGGGGTGATACGCAAGAAAAACTTTTATTGTCAGAGACTTATCACTCGGCTCCCAAGACTGCTGCCAAGCTTGACAACTGCTGCGGGAAAAACTAGATGTCTGGCACTCCTTGTATCGGAGTGCTAACAGCCTTGGATGCCTCGATTGGGTCCGGGGTTTGTTGAGCAATTTGTGTTTAACTGACCAGCAACAGGAGCGATCCATATGAAATTCCGCCCCTTGCACGACCGCGTCGTCGTTCGCCGGCTGAATGCCGAAGAAAAGACCGCCGGTGGCATCATCATCCCCGACACCGCCAAGGAAAAGCCGATGGAAGGCGAAATCGTCGCCGCCGGCCCCGGCGCGCGCAATGAGCAGGGTCACCTGACCGCGCTCGACGTGAAGCCGGGCGACCAGATCCTGTTCGGCAAATGGTCCGGCACCGAAGTCAAGATCGACGGCGAAGAGCTGCTGATCATGAAAGAGTCCGACATCATGGGTGTGATCGAAGGCCGCGTCGCCTCCAAGAAAGCGGCGTAAGCCACTTTCCCACAGCTTTCTTAACAAGGAATTAAACACATGGCAGCGAAAGACGTTCGTTTTTCCGCCGATGCCCGTGAGCGCATGCTCCGCGGCGTCGATATCCTCGCCAACGCGGTGAAAATCACGCTCGGCCCGAAAGGCCGCAACGTGGTGCTCGAGAAAAGCTTCGGCGCGCCCCGCATCACCAAGGACGGTGTGACGGTCGCCAAGGAAATCGAATTGGCCGACAAGTTCGAGAACATGGGCGCCCAGATGGTGCGCGAAGTGGCCTCGAAGACCAACGACCTCGCCGGTGACGGCACCACCACCGCGACTGTGCTGGCGCAATCCATCGTTCGCGAAGGCATCAAGGCGGTGGCCGCCGGGATGAACCCGATGGATCTCAAGCGCGGCGTCGACAAGGCCGTCCTCGCCATCGTCGAGGAGCTGAAGGCACGCTCGAAAAAGATCTCGAACCAGTCCGAGACCGCCCAGGTTGGCACGATCTCGTCGAATGGCGAAGTCGAGATCGGCAAGATGATCTCGGAAGCGATGCAGAAGGTTGGCAACGAGGGTGTTATCACCGTCGAGGAAGCCAAGGGCATCCAGACCGAGCTCGATGTCGTCGAAGGCATGCAGTTCGACCGCGGTTATGTTTCTCCGTACTTCATCACCAATCCTGAGAAGATGGTCGCCGACCTCGACAGCCCGTATATCCTGATCTTCGAGAAGAAGCTCTCCGGCCTGCAGCCGATGCTGCCGCTGCTCGAAGCGGTGGTGCAGTCCGGCAAGCCGCTGCTGATCATTGCCGAAGACGTTGAGGGCGAAGCCCTGGCGACCCTCGTGGTGAACAAGCTGCGTGGCGGCCTGAAGATCGCCGCTGTCAAGGCGCCGGGCTTCGGCGACCGTCGCAAGGCGATGCTGGAAGACATCGCGGTGCTGACCGGCGGCCAGGTGATCTCCGAAGATCTCGGCATCAAGCTGGAAACCGTGACCCTTAACATGCTGGGCCGCGCGAAGAAGGTGCTGATCGAGAAAGAGAACACCACCATCGTCGAAGGCGCCGGAGAGAAGCAGGACATCGTCGGCCGCTGCAACCAAATCCGCGCGCAGGTCGAGGAGACCACCTCCGACTATGACCGCGAGAAGCTGCAAGAGCGTCTGGCGAAGCTCGCCGGCGGCGTCGCGGTGATCCGCGTCGGCGGCGGTTCCGAGGTCGAGGTGAAGGAGCGCAAGGATCGCGTCGATGACGCGCTGCATGCGACCCGCGCGGCGGTCGAGGAAGGCATCGTGCCGGGCGGCGGCGTCGCTTTGGCCCGCGCCTCGAAAATTCTCGCCAGTGTTCAGGCCGAGAATGACGACCAGCGCTTCGGCATCGAAATCGTCCGCAAGGCGATTCAGACCCCGCTGCGCCAGATCGCCGAGAACGCCGGCGAAGACGGCGCCGTGGTGTCCGGCAAGGTGCTGGACCGCGACGAATACGCTTGGGGCTTCGATGCGCAAACCGGCGAATACAAGGACCTGGTCCAGGCCGGCATCATCGATCCCACCAAGGTTGTGCGCACTGCCCTGCAGGACGCGGCCTCGGTTGCCTCTTTGCTGATCACCACCGAAGCCATGGTCGCCGAGCGGCCTGAGAAAAAGTCTGCTGGCGGCGGCGGCGGCATGGGCGGCGGCATGGGCGGCATGGGCGGCATGGGCGACATGGATTTCTAATCCTTCCCAGCACGTTCGCGACGCCTATCTAGAGGCCGCAGGCATTCCCTGCGGCCTCTTTTTATGGACATCCGATGATGGATGTCCGGGCCGTCAAAGCGCCGGATTGCTCTCCGCCCGGATTGCTCTCAGCATCGTGCCAAGCTGGAAGCATCATGGCGAGCTTCGCCTTGAGGATTTTCCCGCTTGCGCTCGCCGGCAGCGTGGCCACGATGATAATCTTGGTGGGGCGCTTGTAAGGCGCCAGCCTTGCCGCCGCATGCGCGGCAAGGCTGGCCACGGTGACTGGCGAACCCGCTTCGGCTTGCACGAACGCGATAATCTCCTCATTGCCCGCAACAGGCTGACCGATCACCGCCGATTGCACTACCGCTGGATGGGCGTTCAGCGCCGCCTCGATCTCCGGCGGGTAGACGTTAAAGCCAAAGCGGATGATCAACTCCTTCGCGCGTCCGGCAATGAACAAGGCGCCATTCTCGATGCGCGCCAGATCGCGCGTGTTAAACCAGCCTTCCGCATCGAGCACGGCATCGGTCGCCGGCTGATCCCGGTAATAGCCTCGCATGATATTGGGGCCGCGCACCCGCAATTCGCCGATTTCACCATCCGGGACCGGCCTGCCTTCGGCATTGGTGATGCTGATCGCGATCCCGGGAATCGGCGGGCCAACCGCGCAATCAGCCCGCGGCGCGTCGGTCCTGGTTTGCGCCACGGTGGGCGCGCATTCGGTGGCGCCATAGCCGTTATGCAGCGTCATGCCGAACAGGCTTTCAGTCGCGGCTTTGATGGCAGGATCAAGCAGCGCGCCGCAGGTGCCGATCAGCCGCAGCCGGTGGCGTAGCGTCGCGATCCCCTTGCCTTGCGCATAATCCAGCAGCAGCGCATAGGTTGCCGGCACGCCGATCATGATCGTGATCGATTGGCGTTCCATCGCATCCAGCAATGCAGCGGGATTGAAGCGTGGGGCGAGATGCAGGCTGGCGCCACGCATCAGCGTGCCCAGCAGCATGACCGTGATGCCGACAATATGGGCAAGCGGCATCACGCCATAGAACCGGTCCGCAACATCAAGCGAGCGGATCGCGCCGGAAACCTGCGCGACAAAGAGCAGGTTGCGATGCGTCAGCATCACGCCTTTCGGCGCGCCGGTGGTGCCGGAAGTATAGATCAGCACGGCAACCTGGTTTGCGCCATCCGCCCCCCTTGGCTCAGGCACGCCATAATCGGCGCAACGCAGAAAGGCGACCGGGCCGACGAGCCGCGTGGCGGCGTATAATTCGGTGACCCTGGCGCTATGATGCACGGCGTGGGCGCGCGCCTGCGGCGATTGCGACAGCGTGAAAGCGATGCAGCGCGGCTGGCAATGGCGGCGGATCGCGTCAATTTCCAGCGTGGCGAGGCGCGCGCTGACCGGCACCGACCAAGCGTCCAGCGCCGCCACGGCAAAGAGCAGGGCAACCGCCGCGACACAATTTTCGTGGACGATCATCACCCGGTCGCCGGCGATAACTCCCTGGCGGATCAGGCAGAGCTTCGCGGCATTCACCGCCTCGCGCAATTCGCCAAAGCTCCAGGCGGCGTCCGCGTCGGCAATCGCCAGACGCTCCGGGCAAAGCGCTACCCAGGGATCGATCACCTGGTCGATGCGCGGCGGCAAGGTTTCTATGCCTGACATGAAGCCACCGTCTGCGCGGGGTGCGTCGTCAGTTGCAGCGGTGATTGAAGCGTCATGGCATTGCGCAGCATGATGGAAATCCAGTGCGCCAAGTTTGCCGCGTGACTACTCATCATGGTGACATGATCGCCGTTGACCGGACACATGATCAGGCGCTGCGCGAGGTCGCCCCAAATTATTTCGGGGCTGGCTGGCCGATGATAGTCGGGGTCGGCCTCAACATAGGTGATGACGCCATGATAGGGACGCGGCCGGTAGCGGCGGAGCGCGATTCTCCCGGCTTCAATGACGCGCCGCACCGGCTCCGGCAGGGCTAAGTCGTTGGTCGTGGCCTCGCGCCGGCGCGGCTTCGCCATCGATTTGATGTCCATCAGCCATCCGCCTGTCCGGCGAGCGGCATAAGGAAGGATCTGATCGGCGGGCAGGGTTGCGAAATGGCGCGCATGATGGGCAAGCCGGCCGCCCCAGATGCGCAGCCATTGGCGGCACGACAGATATTCAGGTTGAAAATAAGTGTCCAGCATCGCCAGCAAGGCGATGTCCTCGCCCGAATCGCGCAAGCGTTGCGCTAATTCCAGCGCGACCAGCCCTCCCAGAGAATATCCGGCCAGCAAATAAGGGCCATGCGGCTGCGTCGCGCGGACCAGTTTCAAGCTATATTCCGCCATCTCTTCAATGCTTGATAGAGGCGGGTGCTTGCCGTCCACGCCTTTTGCCTGAATGGCATAAACCGGATTACCGGTGTCAATGAGCCGGGCAAAGCTCGTCAGTTCCATGACCAGCCCGCTGACGCCTGGCATGACGAAAAGCGCCGGCGCGCCGCTTCCCGCTTTCAGCAGAATGACCGGCGCGCTCGTCCCGGCATGGCTCTCAATCGCCTGCGCGAGGGCGGCGGGAGTTGGCGTGTCGAACACGATGCTGATGGGGAGGCTGACGCCAAGCTGGCGCTCAATCTCCAGAACGAGCGCCACCGCGATCGCCGAATCGCCGCCAAGAGCAAAAAAATCATCCTCCGCCTGAACGTTTGAAACTTGCAGGATGACACGAAAAATTTCGATGAGCGTGTTTGTCACGACGATGAGCACCGATGTAAAGAGTTGGCCTAATCAGTATAAAATGGATGATTTATTAATTTCTGTCAATAAAATGATTAGGTTTGTACAATATATTCTAAGTTGTATTTTTTTGCGCATCGATGGGAGATGGAATGAACGGCAATATCCGGATCAGCGAGGTTCGCGTCTTATCGGACGACAAATACGTGCTGCGCAAAGCGACATTTGCGTATCGGCGGCGCGATGGCGCCTGGCAGACGCAAAGCCGCGAGAGCTATGATCGCGGCAATGGCGCGGCGATCCTGCTTTACGACCCAAGCCGCGGCACGGTGCTGCTGACCCGGCAGTTCCGTTACCCGGCCTATGAAAACGGGCATCCCGAACCATTGATCGAGGCAGTCGCCGGAATGCTGGATAAGGACGATCCCGAACAAACCATTCGCCGCGAGGCCGAGGAAGAGGCGGGCTGCCGCATCGATGCGCCAAAGCGGATTTTCGAGGCGTTCATGAGTCCCGGCGCCGTCACCGAACGCCTAACCTTTTTCGTTGCCGCGTATAGCAGCGGCGACCGGATCGGCGCGGGCGGCGGGCTGATTGCCGAGGGCGAGGATATTGAAATCCTGGAACCTCAGCTGGAGGAAGCGCTGGCAATGATCGAGAGCGGCGAGATCATGGACGCCAAAACCATCATGCTGCTGCAATATGCCAAGCTAAACGGCCTGCTCAATGACCCGGCGCCTCCAGGAGCTTGATTCGCCTTGGAATATCCGCCTAGCGTCTCTTTATCGATACGACTGATTCACGTTTCAGGCTGATTCAGCCTGAACGACCAGGCGCCAGCGCCGCCACGACTTCCGGCAGGAGAGCAGGATTGCCGAGCGCGAGCACCGTGCCGTCGCTGTCTTGCGTGAGCGATCTGCCCTGCCAGTCGGTGACGCTGCCGCCGGCGGCGGTGATCACCGGCACCAGCGCCGCCCAGTCCCAAGGTTTCATGCTGGATTCGGCGATGATGTCGATCTGCCCGAGCGCCAGCAGGCCATAAGCATAGGCGTCGCCGCCCCAGGAGGTGCGGCGCGCGGCCTTCGCTAAGCCGCGGAAACGCGCCAGGTTTTCGCCTTTATGCATATCGGGCGAGGTGCAGGACAGTTCGGCATCGGCCAGGCTGGCGATCCGGCGGGCGCCCGGCGCGCCGCCAAACGGTCCGCGAAACCGCAAGCCATCGCCAGCCGCCATCCAGCGCTCGCCGGTAACCGGCTGGTCGATCAGCCCCAGCACCGGCACACCATCATCAAGCAAGGCGATCAGCGTGCAGAAGCTCGGCCGCCCCGTGATAAAGGCGCGGGTCCCGTCAATCGGATCGATCATCCAGACAAAGCGCGCATCGGCGCCTTCCGGCGGCATTTCCTCGCCGATCAGCCCAAAATCCGGGCAATAGCGCTTCAGCGCCGCACGCAGCGCCCTCTCCGCCTCGCGGTCGGCAATGGTGACCGGACTCAGATCATCCTTGGTTTCGACGCCGAGAGCCGCGCGAAAATGCCGGCGGATAATACCGCCAGACAAGTCCGCGGCTTGCTCAGCGGCAGCGATCCAGGCCGGCTCGACCACAGAGAGATCGCCGTTATTTCTCTCCGGGCAGTTTTTCCGGGCTGGGCGACAGCGAATTCAGATATTCGACGACGCTGGCGCGGGTCTGGTCGTTTTTGATGCCGGGATAGGCCATATGGGTGCCGGGCGCGTATTTCATCGGATCATAGAGCCAGCGGTTCAGCGTATGCGGCGTCCAATCGCCCTTGGCGTATTTTTTCGCCCCCGCCGAGAAGGAATAACCGGATTTGGCGAATTTCGGGCTGCCCACTACGCCGTACAAATTGGGGCCGACGCCGTTCGCGCCGCCTTTATTCGCCGAATGGCAGGCGGCGCATTGCTGCTGAAAAAAGGATTGGCCGCTGCCGACGCTGCCGGTCGGATAAAGCTTGGCGATGGACGGCACCGCGCCCTCTGCAGGATCGCCGTCATTGCCCGCGGCCGCCTGCTTAGCGGCAGGCGCGCCGCCCGGATGGGCGATCGTGTCATTCGGCGCATTGCCTTGCGGATTGGCTTGCGGCGTCTGCTTATAGGCGGCGTTGGCGGGCGCGGCTGTCGGCAGCGCCGCCGGATGCGCCGATTCATGATTCAGATAGGCGATCACATTCGCCCGCATCTGGTTACTCTTGATGCCCGGATAGGACATGCGGGTGCCCGGCGCGTATTTCATCGGATTATAGAGCCACTGATTCATCAGATGCGGCGTCCAGTTGCCGGCGGCCTTGCTTTTGACCGCCGAGGAAAAGCCATAGCCGGCCTTGGCGAACATTTTGTCCTGCATCACGCCATAGAGATTGGGCCCGACGCCATTCGCGCCGCCTTTATTGATCGAATGACACGCGGCGCATTGTTGCGCGAAAAAGCCTTGGCCGGCGCTGACGGATGCAGCGGCGTAGAGGCTGGCAATCGGCGGCGCGCCGCCCCCGGCCGATTCAGCGGCCGCGGTGGGCGCGGTTTTGCCAGCGCCGGCCGCGGCGGCAACCACCGCCTTCGGCTTTGGCAGCGGGATCGGGCTGCTCGACAAGCTGCGCAGATAGGCCACCACATCGGCGCGGATATTGGTGTTCTTGATGCCGCCATAGGTCATGCGGGTTCCCGGCACGTATTTCGCGGGATCGTAGAGCCATTCGTTCATCCGGTGATACGACCAGTTTCCTTTCGCCTTGCCCTTCGCGGCGGAGGAGTAGGCGTAGCCGGCGCTGCCAAACATCGGCGCGTTCATCACGCCCCAGAGATTAGGCCCGACGCCATTGGCGCCGCCTTTGTTCAGCGAGTGGCAGGCGACGCATTGTTGGCCCGCGAAGGTCTTGCCTTGCTCGACATTGGCCTTGGGGATCAAATTATTGATCGAGGGAATGCCGGTGGCGACAGCCGCCACCACCGCCGCCGCGCCGCCACCGGCGATGTTGATCGCGGCTTTTTCCGGCGGCGAGGTGCTCATCAGCCCGTCGGAAATATGCACGCCAGCCCAAAGCACGATGCCCCCCGCCAATAAGGCGCCGAGTATCTTGTTCACCAGCAATGGGTCTCTGCCTGATTTGCTCATCCGCGCCCGTATCCCCGTCAGAATCGTTCCGCTTCGCCGCCGCCATCATCGCAGCGCTTGTGCGGGGATGTATAGCCATTTAGGAACGTCTCACAAGCGATTGCAGGGATCACCATCATATTACCTACAGTCACCATCGTCATTCCCGCCCGCATGGGTTCGACCCGCCTGCCTGGCAAACCGCTCGCCGAGATCGCCGGCCTGCCGATGATCCTGCATGTGCTGCGGCGGGCCAGGGAGGCCGCCTTGGGGCCGGTGATCGTCGCCTGCGCCGAGGCGGAAATCGCCGAGGCCGTCGCCAATGACGGCGGCCAGGCGGTGCTCACCGCGCCCGATCTGCCAAGCGGTTCGGACCGCGTCGCGGCGGCTCTCAGCCTGCTCGGTCCGGCGCAGGCGGCTGACATCATCATCAACCTGCAAGGCGATTTTCCCACCATCGAGCCGCAATCGCTGCGGCTGCTCGGCGCGGCGCTGGATGATCCAAGCTATGACATCGCGACGCTGGTCGCGCCGATTGCCTCGGCGGCGGAAGCCTCGGCCCCGTCCGTGGTGAAAGCGGCTTGCGCCTTCCGTCCGGGCGAAACCATCGCGCCCGCTTTGTATTTTTCCCGCAACATCGTGCCCTCCGGCGCCGGGCCGCTTTGGCATCATTTCGGCGTTTACGCCTACCGGCGCGCGGCGCTTGCCCGTTTCGTCGCCTTGCCGCCCTCGCCGCTCGAATTGCGCGAGCAACTCGAACAGTTGCGGGCGCTGGAAGCCGGCATGCGCATCGGCGCCGTGATGATCGCGCAGGGACCGTTCGGCGTCGACACGCCGGAAGACCTGGAACGCGCGCGCAAGGAGTTGTCGCAATGATCCGCAAAATCAGCTTTCAAGGCAGCCCAGGCGCCTATTCCGATCTTGCCTGCCGCACCGCCTTTCCCGATTTCACCACCCTGCCCTGCCCGACCTTCGAAGCCGCGATCGACGCGGTGCGTGATAGCGAAGCGGTCTACGCCATGCTGCCAACCGAAAACTCGCTGGCGGGCCGGGTGCCGGACATGCATGCGCTGCTGCCCGATAGCGGGCTTTCGATCATCGCCGAGCATTTCCAGCGGATCGAGCACTGCCTGCTGGCAGTCGAGGGCGCCAGGCTCGCCGATATCAAGCGGGTGCATTCGCATGCGGTGGCGCTGGGCCAGGTGCGCGGCTTGATCCGCGAACTCGGCGCGGCCCCAATGGTGGAAGCCGATACCGCGGGCTCTGCGGAGTTGGTGGCGCGCTGGAACAACAAGGAAGACGCGGCCATCGCCTCGTCGCTTGCCGCCGGGATCAACAAGCTCGCCATCCTGCGCCACAATGTCGAGGATGCCGCGCATAACACCACCCGCTTCTACGTGATGGCAAAGACGCCGCGCCTGCCGCCCGCCGACGCGCCGGATCTCATCACCAGCTTCGTGTTCCGGGTGCGAAACGTGCCGGCGGCGCTCTACAAGGCGCTGGGCGGCTTTGCGACAAACTCGGTGAACATGATACGGCTGGAAAGCTATATGATCGGCGGCCAGTTCGCCGCGACGCAGTTTGTCGCCGAGATCGACGGCCATCCGGAACAACGCGCGGTGCGCCTCGCGCTGGAGGAGCTGGCGTTCTTTTCCCGCGAGATCAGGATATTGGGGGTTTATCCGGCGGCCAAATTCCGCCTGGACCAGCGGGCGGCGCGGCAAGGCGCGGACTGACGATCTTTTTCGTTGCCAATACCTACTTAAAGTTGTTAATGAGCTGGAACGTTTCGCCAGGATGAACGCTCATGGCACCCAGCCCTGATCAATTCCAGCCCATTACCACGCCCGCCCCTGACTGGAGCGCGCCCGTCAACTGGTCGGAGAAGGCAATTCCCGCGGCGGGGGGCGCCGCGATCATTGCCGGAACCACCGCCACGGTCGATCCCGGCGTCACGCTTTCGGCGGCGCTGGCGCTGGAGCCTGGCGGCAGCGGCAGCGCCGCGCTGATCGGCAATGGCGGCGCCATCACCTTGGGCGACCAAGCGACGCTCAGCGTCGGCAATGCGTTCGGCGCGATCAGCGCTGATTTGTTCGCCGCCGATTCGCTGGTCAATCATGGCCTGATTTCAGTGCAAGGCAACGGCGCGGCGCTCGATGTGGTGGTCGATCTCGGCGCAATCACCGGACAGGCGGACGGCCCGGCGCCGCGCTTTAGCAATCAGGGAACCATATCCGTCGGTCAGGGCGGCTTGCTGGAGGTTTCCGGCACCGAATTCGGCAATGCCGGGCGCATCGCGCTGGATGGCGGCGCCCTGGAGGTCGCCGGCGGCGATATCGTCGATCAGGGCTACGTGCAGCTTGAACATGCCGCGCAGGCTCGGTTCAGCGACGGGGTGGAGTTCCAAAGCTTCGAGTTCGGCAGCGGCGGCGGCACCATCAGCCTGGCGGATCCGTGGCTCGGCCCCGGCGTCACGCTCGGCAATTTTGGCGCGGGCGACGAGATCGATCTCACCGCTCAGCCAAACAGCCGGCTGAACGCTGGCGCGAATGCCCTAACCCTGCTCAATAGCGCCGGCATCGAGGAGGGCAGGTTCAACCTCGCCTCGCCGCTGGCGCCGGGCCTGCATTTCGCGATGGTGACGGCGGCGACGGGCAGCGCCATCATCGCTGAAGCCGATCCGCCCTGCTTCACGGCGGGCACCGGAATTTTGACCCCAGGCGGTTACCGCGCCGTGGAAAGCCTCATGGCGGGCGATCTGGTGGCGACAGCCTCAGGCGGCGTCGCCGCGGTGGTTTGGACCGGGCGGCGGCATGTCGAGTTCGGCAGGCATCAGCGGCCGGCGATGCGGCCCATTCGCATTCTGCCTGGCGCGCTCGGCATCGGCATGCCGCGGCGGACGCTGCGCCTCTCGCCGGATCATGCGCTGTTTCTCGGCGGCGCGCTGATCCCGGTGAAGCATTTGGTGAATGGCGCCACCATCCTGCGCGAGGCGGATTGCCAGGCCGGTTTGTTACCATCACCTCGAACTGGCGCGGCATCAGGTCATCCTCGCCGAAGGCGCGCCTTGCGAAACCTATCTCGATACCGGCAACCGCGCCGGCTTTAGCGAAGGGCATGGGCGGCTCGGGCGAACAAAACGCTGGGACATCGACGCCTATGCGCCGCTTTGCGTCAGCGGGCCGGTCCTGCAGGCGGCGCGCCAGCGCCTGCTCGACCAGGCGCGGCGCATGGGATTCCAGCGCCGCGCCGTGAGCGAAATTGTCCTGACGATGGGCGGCGTGAATCTGGCTGGGGTTCATTCAGCGCCGGCCCGGCAATACGCGCTGCCCTGCCGCCATGGCGGCCGCGCCTTGATCCATTCCGCCTGCTTCATTCCGGCGGAATTCGATGCCGGCTCCGATGACGAACGGCGGCTCGGCATCGCCTTGTCCGGCCTTGCTTTCGATGAACGCGACAGGCCGGCCGACGCGCATGCGCTGGGCGGCTTTCATCCGCGCGCGGCGGGTGACGCCGCGTTATGGACCGATGGGACCGGCGAGATCAGCATCCCGCCACAGGCGCGCAGCCTGACGCTGCGGATCGCAGCGCTGCCGCAAGCTTGGCATCGCATTTGACAGCTTGATGACATCGGCGGGCGCCGTCTTGCGCGAACTGCGGCAAACTGGAACACCAGGCCCATCAACCGCTGGGAATCACCAATGCCACTCGCGCTACGACATAAAATTTTCGCGCTGCCTTTCATCATTTTGCCGGTGATCGCCGCCAATGCGGCGAATCCGCCGCAAGGCCAGCCGCCGCGTTTCGCCATGCAGAAGGAAATTCCGCTGCCTGGCCCGGTGAAATGGGATTACCTGGCTCTCCAGCCCAATACCGATCATCTGTTTGTCTCGCAATCGACGCAGCTTAATGTCGTCAATGTAAAGACCGATCAGAAAATCGCCACGATTTCCGGGCTGAGCGGCATGCATGGCATCGCCTTCGCGCCCCAGTTGAACCGCGGCTTCATCAGCGACGGCAAGGCCGGCATGGTGCGGATTTTCAATCTCGCCACCTTCAAGATCATCGGCAACGTCAAGGTAGGGCAAGACCCGGATGCCATCGCCTATGATCCGGCGAGCCGGCTGGTGTTCACGCCTAATGGCGACAGCCAAACGCTCTCCGCCATCGATGCGGCAACCGGCAAAGTCGTTGCCACGCTGCCGCTGCGCGCCGATCCCGAGTTTCTGGTGGCGGATGGCAAAGGAAATATTTTTCTCAACCTGAACAGCGCCGACAAGATCGCGGTGATCGATACAAAAACGGTGAAAATTACCCGCGAGATGAATATGGCGCCCTCCTGCCATGGGCCGACCGGGCTGGCGATCGACAAAACGCGCATGAGGCTGTTCGTCTCCTGCCGGAACCATGCGGTGGATGTGTTAAACGGCAGGACCGGAGCCGTGCTTTCCACTCTGCCGATCACCGGGTTCAGCGACGCCATGCGCTACGACCCGGCGCTGAACCTCGCCTTCGCGCCCAGCATTGACGGCAAGCTCAACGTGATCGCGGCGAATGGCGAGACCGGCTATAAAATCATCCAGACCGTCACAACCCAGCCAAGCGCGCGGACGATGGCGATCGACCAGCGCGGGCCGCGCCTGTTCCTCTCCGCGGGCAAGATCACCGCGATGAAGCCCGCCGATGCCACGCATCACTATCCGCAGCCGGTCTATGCGCCGGGGAGCTTCCATGTCGTTGTAGTAAGCCCTTCGCAAAAGGCCGAATAGAATTCACGGGTCAAAGTCTGTGGAAACTATCTGATTGACCAATCACTGGGCCAGGCAGTGGAAAGTAATGCATCAGCGGCCTTGAGGATGTGATGCAAATTACTTGGTTGAATAGCTCAAAACAACTATCCATTCGTTAGGATGGTTAAAGATCGTTTAATTTTACTTATGCGATGGCGGAGCGCATCCGCGTTCAATATATCCATTGTAGATTATCGCTACCGTTAAGCTATTCCGCGATGAAACACCCGTGCGCAAGCATGCCTTGCTTGCGCTGGGTTTATGGCGGCACGTTATCATGAGGAGACAATATGAGCATCGAAGATCAATCAGTTCCGCCAAACGGAACTTCCAAGGAAGCGCCCTCCATAATGGAGCCGCAGGCTTCGTTTCGTCCGGCGACGCCACCCATCGCCCAAACGCCGGCAGGCTCGGCCAGCCAGGCAAGCGCCAAGACCGGCGGCGCCGCGCCGCCAGTGGCCTATCAGGCACGCGCGGCGGCGAAAGACGCGCAGAGCGCCGCCACGTCTTTCGCGGCGGAAATGAAGGACACGATCACCGAGCAGGTCGGTTCGCAAGCAGCCGAGCAAGGCAAGATGGCGGCGGATAAGGTCGATCAGGTCGCCGAAGCCATGCATAGCGCTGCCGGGAATTTTGCTGGGAAAGAGGAATGGCTGGCCGGACTGATCAATCAGGGGGCCGACGAGCTTGGACAGCTCTCGAAAATGCTGCGGACCAATGATCTGCGCGCGCTGCTCGGCCATATCGAAGATTTCGCCAAGCGGCAGCCATCGCTATTCGCCGGCGCCGCCCTCGCCGCGGGATTTGCCGCTGTGCGGGTCGCCAAGGCCTCGAAGTCGCAGGCAGGCCCTAATGCGGGACAGGGTTCGGCGGCTTCGGCATTATCAGGCTTTGCCGGCACGGTGAACAACGCCTTGCAATCCGCCGCGTCCACCGTCTCCGATCTGGCGGCGGCCAGCTCGCAATTGACGAACTCCCAATCGAACAGTGGTGGCGTGCCCAACCCAGCCAATACCCCCAATCCGGGAACCGGCGCCACCTTCGAAAGCCCCACAGGGGGTGCTACGATAGCCGGCAATCCGCCGTCAACCCCGCCTCCCGCTATGGGGACCGGCGACAAAACCCCTGGGCGGAGCCTATGAGCGGCTACGCCAGCGAGCCGGACCCGCGCTCGCTGCGCGATATCGTCGGCGGCGTGGCCGACGATGCGCAAAACCTGGTGCGTGGCGAAATCGCTCTCGCCCGCGTCGAAATTGGCCAGAAATTGTCGCATGCGGTTACCGGGCTGATCTGGGTGGTTGCCGGATTGCTTTTCGCTTTTTCCGCCTTGATCATCCTGATGATCGCCGCCGCCGCCGCATTGGCTCTGGTGCTGCCGGCCTGGGCGGCGTCGCTGATTGTCGCGGCGGCCGTCCTCATCATCGCCGCCATCGCCATCAAAACCGGACTGAACATGCTTTCCATTGACGGCCTGATGCCGAAAAGAACAACCCGCAGCGTCAGCAAGGACGCGCAAATGGTGAAGGAACACGTATCGTGAGTGATGCAAACGCCAATGCCGCGCAAATCGAGCGCAATCTCGACCAAACACGGGCGCGGCTGAACCGCAATCTGGAAACGCTGGAAGACCGGTTTTCGCCGAACCAGTTGATGGAACAGGCGATCTCCTATTTGCGCACCGGCCAAGGTGCGGCGTTCACGCGCAATCTTGGCGTCAGCGTGCGGGAGAATCCGGTGCCGGCGGTCATCACCGGGATCGGGCTCGCCTGGCTCATGGCAAGCAGCAACAAGCCCAGTCCGGCTTATCCGCCGTCCTATAATTTGCATGAGCGGGCGCATCAGGCCGGACTTGGCGTGACGCGACTCTCGCATGACACGGATGATACCCATCGCAGCCGCATCGATGACGCGCGGGCGGCGGTGCTGGGTGTGCGCCGCCAGGCTTCGGAAAGCTCGGACGCGTTTTCCACCCGCATCCAGGACGCGATGGCGGCGGCGCGCGAATGGACGTCCGGCGCCACCGCGCATTTGCAGGACAGTGCCAGTTCCTTGAGCGATCAAGTAACCGGTCGCCTGCATGACGCGCAGGACCGGCTGCACGGAATGCAGAGCAGCGCGCAGAACAGCATGCAAAACTGGAGCGGATCGGCCTCCGACAAAGCGAATCAGATGATGCATCAAGGCCGCCAGAAATCCGGCGACATGCTGAGCAGCCTGACCGAGAGCCCGCTGCTGCTCGGCGCGCTTGCCGTCAGCGCCGGTGCGCTGATCGGCGTCCTGCTGCCGGAAACCAGCGTGGAACATCAATATCTCGGCGAGACCGGAGACAACCTGCGCGGCACCGCGCGCGATGCCGCGCATGAGGCGATGGATCGCGGGCAAACCGCCATGCATGCCACCATGGATGCCGGAATGGCCAGCGCCAAGGATGCGGGCTTCGATCCCAATCAAAACGCCGCCGATTTGACGGCAAAGGCGAGACAGGTGGCGGAGACCGCGCTCTCCGCCGGCAAGGACGCCATCAAAAAAACCTGAAGAACCGCTGCTTTTACTTTCGCGGCGCTGGAGACCTGCTCCAGCGCCGTTTTTTTATGCGGCATTCTCGGGAAACATGCGAAACCGCATAAACGACAAATCCTGCACAGGCGGCTTGCGCGCGGCATGCACAGCAAGTTTCGCGGCAATGCCTTGCAGATAAAGCGCCGCCTCAAGATCGGCGAGTTGCAACAGGTCGCCCAGATCGGCAAGCCAGGCGGCATAGCAGGCGAGATGCCCGTTCAGCAGCGCCGCCATCGTCCGCGCGGTGGGATTATCCGCATGGAATCTATCTTCGGCAATGGCTTCGATCACCGGCAATTTCGGGCCATGAAAATGCAGGATGCTGGCCTCTGAATTGAACGGCCAATAAGGCTTCCAGTTGAAAGACGGATCAAGCCGTTGCCAATGGCCGCGATAAACCTGGTTCAGCGCGATCTGATCGTCATAAGGCCTGTCATCCGGCCCGCTCAGCCGGTCGCGCAACACGGCCTCCAGCGCCGGAGCAGTGACGCGCATGGCCGGCAGGTTCATCAACATCACGCCGGAATTAAAATAATTCCAGGCGTCCGGCGCGAATTCCGGCGCGGCGGCAAACACCGCCGGCGCAAGCCGGGAAACCTCCGGACAACGGCGAAACACGATGTCGCAATCCGTGTAAAGCCCGTATTCGGCATCATGATCGACATGGGGAATGGCAAGGCGCAGCCAATGGCCGATGCTATGGCCCTGAAATCGCCCCCGCCGCGCCGCCTCGCGCATGGCGTCAAGGCAAGGCGGTTCGGCATTGACGATCATCACGCCCTGCATCCGCATCCAGTCAGTGAACGCAGTGGCAGCGCCGAAATAGAGCAGCCGCGGCTCAAGCCCGCCTGCCAGCCTGGCCGACAGCACGGCAAGCTTCGCGTGCCATCCCAAGGCGCCTTGGCTGCCTGCCTCGTCAATGCCGAAATACCAGCGCATCCGCCGATCATGGCACAAGCCGCGCGAAGTCTCTATGATCGGAGCATGCGCGTTTTAATCACCGGCTTCGAGCCCTTTGGCGGCGATGCGATCAATCCTTCGGAGATGCTGGCGGAGATGCTGGCGCTGCCGGCAAAGCCGGTTCCCGGCCTCGATATCGCGGCGGCGATTTTGCCCTGCGCCTTCGCCAGCATGCCAGAAGCGCTTGCAGCCGCCATCAGCCGGCATTCTCCGGATATTCTGCTGGGCTTTGGCCTAGCAGGCGGCAGATCGGCGATTTCAATCGAACGGATCGGCATCAACATCATCGACGCGCGCATTCAAGACAACCAAGCGGCGCAACCGGTCGATGCGCCGGTGATCAAGGACGGTCCCGCTGCCTATTTCGCCACGATTCCCATCAAGGCGATCTACGCGGCGCTCAACAAAGCCAGCATTCCCGCCGAAATTTCCCAAACCGCGGGCAGTTTTGTCTGCAACGCCGTACTCTATACCAGCCTGCATATGGCCAAAAACCGCGCGCTTCGGGCCGGCTTCATCCACCTGCCTTATCTGCCGGAGATGGCGAAACCCGCGGAGCCGTCGCTCGATTTCGCAACGATGATCCGCGCTGGCGAAATTATCCTGGAAACCTTGCGCGACGTCCAGGTGGATTTACCGATTTCCGCCGGCACTGTGTCCTAATTGCACTAGATCATGAAGCCCGACCCGGATAGTCACCCTTTATAAAAAAAACCCCGCCGGGAAAACCGGCGGGGCAAGTCAACAGGGAGGCTTCACGTCTGGGAGACGTCGGGATCCGAAGATCCCCATCCGGCCCGAAGGCCGGATCACGGACGGCAAATTGCCGAAACTGTTGATCACATAGCGAGGACACGCTGTTGCTTCATCGATATTGTGATCTAGAAGTCACATAAGCCGTTTATCGAAAGATAAAAGGGGTTACGCGTCGGTTTTTGCGCCCAGGCGGTTATTGACCGGTCATTGACATTCAAAATTCCGCGATTGCGAAAAGGCTGCAGCTTAGCCGCGCTGACCAATTTGTCCAATGAGAAAATCGCGAAACACGCCGACACGTTTAGAGTTCCGCAACTCTTCCGGATAAACGAAGTACATATCGATTTTCGGAGATTTTTGCTCCGGCAAGATACGCACCAGCCCTGCGGTGTCGTGCACCAAATACTCAGGCACCGCGCCAATGCCGATGCCGCCGCGCACCGCGATCAGCATCGCCTGTAGGCTGTTCACCTCAAGAACACCCGTGCGAGGCTGGCCTTCGGGCCGCCCAAGATCGCCGAGCCAGTTGACGTTATTGACCGGCGGCTTGCGCTCGCCGAACATGATCAGCTTGTGCTTGTCGAGATCGGCAGGGGTTTCCGGCATGCCGGCCGCTTTGATATAGTCGGCGGAGGCCCAGATCTGCCAATGAATCTCGCCCAGCGAACGCTGCACCAAATCGGGCTGGCGCGGCGGATGCATGCGAATCGCCACATCGGCCTCCCGCATCGCCAGATCAAGATCGGTATCGTCAAGCAGCAAGGAGATCGAAACTTCGGGATAATCGGCGAGAAAACGCTTCAGCCGCGGCGCCAGCCAGGCGACGCCAAAGCTATGCGTCGTGGTCACCTTCAACCGTCCCGCCGGACGCTCCTTGCTTTCGGCCAGCAAAGCCTCGGTCATCGCCAGCTTGGCAAAAACCTCGCGCACCGTCCGGTTGAGCGCTTCGCCCTGCTCGGTCAGGATCAAGCCACGGGCGTGACGGTGAAACAGCGGCACCGACAAAGCTTCCTCAAGGGCAGAAATCTGCCGCGACACCGCGCTTTGCGACAAATTGAGCGTATCCCCGGCATGGGTGAAGCTGCCCGCTTCGGCCACCGCGTGAAACACCCTTAATTTGTCCCAATCCATATGATTGCCTGCCACGATCCCCGCCCTATGTTTTTCCAGACCCGCTTAGGTTGGATATAACCAGCCTGTTATGGATGAAGCTGTTAAACGTTTTTTGCATCAGACGAATTCATGCGCTTGAATCGATCGATGCGCGATTTGCGCGTCAGCCGCCAACAGTTTTTCCGCCTCCAGCGCCGCCATGCAGCCCGTGCCCGCGGCGGTCACCGCCTGACGAAAAATCCGGTCCTGCACGTCGCCCGCCGCGAACACGCCAGCAACCGAAGTGCGTGTGCTGCCGGGCTTGGTGAGGACATAGCCCTCTGCGTCCATATCAAGCTGGCCACGGAACAACGCGCTCGCGGGATCATGCCCGATCGCTACAAAAATTCCTTCAACATCAAGAACCTGCTCCGCGCCGTTCAGATGGTTTTGCAGCAGCGCTCCGGTCACTGACGGCGGCGCGCCGCCGCCAAGCACCTCGATCAGCGTGTGATTCCAGATCACGTCAATCTTCGGATTGGCAAACAGCCGGTCTTGCAGGATTTGCTCCGCCCTGAAGGCGTCCCGCCGGTGCACAACGGTGACATGGCTGGCGTGATGCGTCAGATACAACGCCTCTTCCACCGCCGTATTGCCGCCGCCGATCACCGCGACTCGCTTGCCGCGATAGAAAAAACCGTCGCAAGTGGCGCAGGCCGAAACGCCGGCGCCTTTGAAACGCTCCTCGGAGGGCAAGCCCAGCCAACGGGCTTGCGCGCCGGTGGCGATGATCAACGCATCCGCCACATAAATATCGCCGGAATCGCCGATCGCGCGAAACGGCCGCGCCGATAGATCAACGGAAGTGATGATGTCCTGCGCGATTCTGGTGCCAACCTGCGCCGCTTGCGCCGTCATCTGTTCCATCAGCCACGGCCCCTGGATCGGCTCGGCGAATCCAGGATAATTTTCAACATCGGTGGTGATGGTAAGCTGGCCGCCCGGCTGCAACCCGGCTACCAGCATGGGTTGCAGATTGGCGCGCGCCGCATAAATGGCCGCCGTATACCCCGCCGGCCCCGCGCCCATAATCAGCAGTTGAAGCCTATGCGTCGTCACGCCCCGCCTATCCATTCCGATTCGTCATACCTTTAGCATATCGGTTCCGCGCGACGCCGCACAAGCAGCAACTGCGGCGAATCCGGCCCGCCGCGCATTTTCCGGCGCGCCGTCTCAACAGATTTACCGCCGAACCATTTCCCAGGACGGCAACTTGCAATTATATTGCGCCCATAACCGAATGCGGATTTGCGTTTCATGCCCTCTCAAGACACTGAACTCTCGCAGCTCGATGCAATCGACCGCCGCATCCTGTTGGAATTGCAGCAAAATGGCCGGATGACCAATGTCGAATTGGCGAGCCGGGCGGGAATCTCGCCGCCGCCTTGCCTGCGCCGGGTGAGGCGCCTGGAGGAGGCCGGCCTGATTCGCGGCTATCACGCGGAAACCGACGCGCAAAAACTCGGCTGGCAAATTTCGTTTTTCGCGGTGATTGGGCTGGATAGCCAGAAACAATCCGTCCTCGACGAGTTCGAGGCGCTGATCGGCGCCTGGCCGGAACTGCGCGAGTGCCACATGATCCGCGGCGGCGGCGATTATCTGCTCAAATTCGTCGCAAAAGACGCCGCGCATGAAAACCAGCTGACCGCGCGGCTAACCGGCGCGCCCAATGTCAGCCGGGTGCAGACGCTGCAAACCATTCGCACCAGCCTGACTCTGGCCGGCGTGCCGCTATAACATGCCAAGCCGCGCCGGCATCCGGCTTGATAAGCCCAGCCTCTCCATCATCGCGGCCGCCGTGGTGGTCGATCTGCTTTGCCGCTTCCTGCCCGCGAACCTGCCTTACCTCCTGCCCTTCATTTTTAACGCGCCGGTCTTTCTGGGCTGCTGGTTCTTCGCGCTCTGGTACGCAAGCGGCCTCGCCGCGACACCGGCGGCCGAACTTCCGCCCCGCTGGCGGCCTTGCGCCTATTTTTCCGGAGTCGGGCTGATCTACTTCGTTCTGCAGACGCATTTTGATTATCTCGCCCAGCATATGTTCTTTCTCGACCGCTTCCAGCAGATGGCAATCGGCGTGTTCGGACCCTTTCTGATCGCTTTGTCCTGGCCCGCGGAGACCTTAAATCGCGGCGTTCCCCGATGGCTCCGCGCGGCCTGCCGCGCCCGCTGGGTGCAGCGGCCGCTCGGCCTGCTGCGCTTCCCGGTAGTCGCGGCGCTGATCTCGCTCGGCGTCACCGATATTTGGCTGCTCCCTTCCGTGAACTTCGCCTCCATGCTCGACCCGCTTTTATACCAGATCATGAATCTCATGATGCTCGGCGCCGGGCTGCTGTTCTGGTTCGTGGTGCTCGACCCCAGGCCGAAAGGCGCGTCGCGCTATTCCTACCTCACCCGCATGGCGGCAGGCTTCCTCACCATGTTCCCGCAAATCGCCGTCGCCTCCTATATCGCGCTGTCACAAACCAGCTTCTACGATTTCTACGACCTGTGCGGCAGGCTCTACGCAGATATCTCGCCACTGCATGATCAGCTGATCGGCGGCATGATCCAGTGGATTCCGCCCGGCATGCTCAACACCGCCGTCCTCTTCGTGCTGCTCGCAGCACTTCGCCGGCAGGACGAGACGCGCGCGGAAATCGCCGTCCCGCCCGGCGCCAAGGTGTATCAAGCCCGCTGGACCGGCCGGTAAAGCGCCCCCCCTTTTTCCTCCTGTGGAGACCCGGACCATGAGCAAAATTGTCATCGTGACCACCTCGCATACCGAAATTCCCAATATCGATGTCTCGACCGGCGTCTGGTACGAGGAATTGTCGGCGCCCTATTACCTGTTTCGCGATGCCGGCATCGATGTCACCCTCGCCTCCATCGAAGGCGGCGATATCCCGTTTGATGGCCGCAGCCTCGCCGAAACCCCGCTGCCGGACTCCGTGCAGCGCTTTCACGACGACCCCGAAGCCCTCGCCGCCGCGCATGGCTCGCTCCCCGCCGGCGCCGTCAAAGCCGAGGATTTCGACGCCATCTTCCTCCCCGGCGGTCACGGCACGCTCTGGGATTTCCCCAACTCGCCCCCCCTCTCCACCCTAATCGCCAGCTTCATGAACCAAGAAAAACTTGTCGCCGCCGTCTGCCACGGCCCCGCCGCCTTCATCGGCGTCACCCGCCAGGACGGCTCCAACCTGATCCGGGGCCGCGCCATCGCCTGCTTCACCGATAGCGAGGAACGCGCCGTCCACCTGGCCGACAAACTCCCCTTCCTGCTCGAATCCCGCCTCCGCGAACTCGGCGCGCACATCAGCGCAGGCCCCGACTTCGCCCCCCATATCATCGAAGACGGCGTCCTGCTGACCGGCCAAAACCCCAAATCCGCCGCCCCCCTCGCCACCCGCGTCATCGCCGCCCTCCGCGCCCGCGCGGCTTGAGGCGAGTTGGCTTGTGCAAGTAAGGCCAGAGGCTCCGCCTCTGGACTCCGCCGGGGCCTGAGGCCCCGGACCCCCTTTAGGGTTTAAAAAAGGCAGGGCATAAGATGCCCTGCCTTTTTTAAACCTATGAGGTCCAGGAACTTAGTTCCTGGTGGGGGTGCAGGGGGCGAAGCCCCTTGCGTCCCTTGCACAAGCCAACATGCCTAAAGCGCGCCGCCGCGGCGGCCGGCGGCGGCGGCGAGGCGGAGGCGCAGCGCGTTGAGTTTGATGAAGCCGGCGGCGTCTTGTTGGTTGTAGGCGCCCTGGTCGTCTTCGAAGGTAACCATGCGGGGGGAGTAGAGGGAGTTCGGACTGTCGCGGCCGGTGACGATGGTGTTGCCTTTGTAGAGTTTGAGGCGGACGGTTCCGGTGACGGAGTGTTGGCTGGCGTCGATCAGGGCCTGGAGCATGTGGCGTTCGGGGGAGAACCAGAAGCCGTTATAGAGGAGTTCGGCGTAGCGCGGCATCAAGCTGTCCTTGAGATGGGCGGCTTCGCGGTCGAGGGTGATGCTTTCGATCGCGCGATGGGCGGCCAACAAGATGGTGCCGCCGGGGGTTTCATAGATGCCGCGCGATTTCATGCCGACGAAGCGGTTTTCCACCAGATCGAGCCGGCCGATGCCGTTATCATGGCCGAGTTGGTTGAGGCGGGTGAGGAGGGTGGCGGCGGAGAGGGGTTCGCCGTTGAGGGCGACGGCGTCGCCTTGCGCGAAACCGAGGCTGAGTTCGGTGGCGCGGTCAGGAGCGGCTTCGGGGCTGAGGGTGCGCTGAAAAACGATTTCATCGGGCGCGATGGCGGGATCTTCAAGGAGTTTGCCTTCCGAGGAGGAGTGCAGCAAATTGGCATCGACGGAGAACGGCGCTTCGCCGCGCTTGTCGCGGGCGATGGGAATTTGGTTGGCCTCGGCGAATTCGAGGAGTTTGGTCCGGCTGGCAAGGTCCCATTCGCGCCAAGGCGCGATGACGCGGATATCCGGGTTCAGCGCGTAATAGGCGAGTTCGAAGCGCACCTGGTCATTGCCTTTGCCGGTGGCGCCGTGCGCCACCGCATCGGCGCCGACGGCTTCGGCGATTTCGATCTGGCGCTGGGCGATCAGCGGGCGGGCGATCGAGGTGCCGAGCAGGTATTGGCCTTCGTAGAGGGCATTGGCGCGAAACATCGGAAACACGAAATCCCGCACGAAGCTCTCGCGCAGGTCCTCGACGAAAATCTCCTTGACGCCGAACAGTTCAGCCTTGCGGCGGGCCGGTTCGAGCTCCTCGCCTTGGCCCAGATCAGCGGTGAAGGTGACCACCTCGCAGGCATAGGTCGTTTGCAGCCAGCGGAGAATAACGCTGGTGTCCAACCCGCCGGAATAGGCGAGAACCACTTTCTTTACCGGAGTATTGGCCATGCGAGGATCCATTCTGCTGCTGAACGGCGCGTATCAGCCTGGGCGCCCAATGCCAAGGGAGCAATCCTGGCATCCCATCCAGCCTTTGAATCTCTCTTACTGCGTTAATCTGCGTAATCTGCGGATAAATCTAAGGATGATCCGCAGATTAACGCAGATTAGATCAAGCCCGGCATGCCACGCCCGCTGAAACGCGAACTGAACCTTTCAGAATAATCCACGTCATCAACTCACTTGAGGGCAGACGTTTTGGTATATTGGGCGGAGCCTGGCGTTGCTGATGACGATAAGTTTTCGCATGACGGCGGTCAGGGCGACGAGGGGCTTTTTGCCGTTGGCTCGGAGCCTTTTGTAAAAGGTTCGCAGGGTCTGGTTATGCTTTGCAGCGGACAAGGCAGCCATGAAGAGGACGCGCTTGATCTCTGGCCTGCCGCCTCTGGTGTGCCTGTAGGCATCGGTGCCGCCGCTTTGGCGGGGATGTGGTGCGAGCCCGGCGAGTGCGGCGGCTTGACGGCGGTCGAGGCTGCCAAGTTCGGGCATGAGGGCGATGAGCGCTGCGGCGGTGATGGTGCCGATGCCGGTGATCTCTTGCAAGGTTTTCAGAGCATCGCTGAGCGGCTGATAGGCTTTAATGAGGGTTGCGATAGCGGTATCGATTGCCTTGATCTGCGTATCCAACTTTGTGCAGAGCGGCTGCAGGATGGTCTCGACGGCCGCGGCACCTGGCGCTTTGAGGCGGTTGTTCCAGGCCGTCCGTGCGGCCAGCAGATCGCGGCGGGTCAGCACCAGCGCATGGAGCGTATCGCGCTGCTTATCGGTGGGCTGCCAGCGGGGCAGCCGCGCATGGCGCTCCTGAGCATAACAGGCAAAAGCGCGCGCATCGATGGCGTCGGTTTTGCCGAGGATGCCGAAGGAGCGGATAAACGCCTTGACCTTCCGAGCATCGGCCCGATGCGCGGCGCGCCTCGCCTGGGCCAGCGCGTCCAGCAGGGAAGCTTCATAGCCTCCGGTTGCCTCGCAGACGACGAGGCAGGTGTCGTCGAGCTGGCTTGCGAACGCGACCAGGGCTTCGGGCTGGTTGAGCAAGGTGGTGGTGAGGCTGGTGCGGCTGTCGAAGACGACGACGCTGGTTTTGCCGACATCGCAGCCGATGAAGGCGAGAGGCAGCGGTGAAGCGGTGGGCATGACATGGTCTCCCGGAAGCTTTCGATTGTCTGCGGGCGTTTGCTGTTCAACAAAGCGGCCCCTTCAACTTATCAAGCGTTGCAAGGATGCGGCCAGAGGACCAAGATGACGGCGGGCGCAACACCCCATCGCGAGACGGTCGCTCTGGCCGCGCGTGGGGCCGGGTGGCCACCCGGCCCCACGCATCCCACCGTAGCGGAACAGGGCCAGAGTACCACACCTTCAAGAGACAATCGCGAGCGAAGCGTGGCGATCCAGAAATGTTGTCGAAGGCAGGGACGCCGTGCGATGGCGATACCGAGGCGCCCCGGCCGTCCTGGATCATCTCCCTGGATCATCTCTGGGGCCTTCCAACAATGCTTCGCATTGTTGGAACCTTCCGCCCCCTCCGCCACGCCGCTTTGCGTCTCGCGATTGTCTGTTGGAGTTGTGGTAGGTTGTGGCTGTTCCGTGCAAATGGGATGTCCTGGGCCGGACGGCCGTCCGGCCCAGGACGCGGACAGTTGGACCGTCTCGCAATGGGGTTTTAACGCCCGTCGTCATCATGGTCCGGCTGTCCGCTTCTCTGATCGCTTGATGAGTTGCAGGGGCCTCTGCGCTGGACCGGCGCAAGCCCGAAGACAATCGGGGCCGCCCAGGCGCAAGCTTCACGAGGCTCAAGCTCCATGAGGATATCGGCAAATGACCCATTTGACTACAGCTTTTTCTCACGTCATCGGCTGCGATGTCGGCAAGGCCGAGATTATTATCTTCGACAGCCGGAGCGGCAAGACCACCATCCTTAAAAACCACAAGAGGCCGCTGGCTGAGTTCGCCGCCAGCCTGGATAAGGCCTGCCTGGTGGTCTGCGAGGCCACCGGCGGCTATGAGGCTGGCCTGCTCGATGTCATGCTCGATGCGGGCATTGCCGCGCACCGCGCCGATGCACGGAAGGTCAAAGCGTTCATCCGCTCGTTTGGCATCCGCGGTAAAACCGATGCCATCGACGCCGGTGCTTTGGCTCAATATGGCCGGGAACGCTGGCAAACCTTGACGCTTTGGCAAAAACCAGAGCCGGCGCGCGAGCGCCTGCAAAGCCTGGTACTGACCCGCGCCGACCTGATCAAGCAGCGCGTCGCCTACAAGAACCGCTTGGCTGCTCCGGGTGCGGAGCATGTCAGAACGCCGCTGCAAAACCTGGTCATCTGCCTCAACAAGCAGATCGCCCTGATCGAGGAGCAAGCCAAGGCGCTCATCAAGGATGACCCTAAGCTTGCCCATGATGCCAGCATCATAGGCGGCATCGAAGGCATCGGCAGTATCATTGCCACAGGGCTTCTGGCGTTGATGCCAGAGCTTGGACACCTCAATCGCCGCCAAGCCGCGGCCCTTGCCGGTGTCGCCCCGCATCCCAACCAAAGCGGAGCAAGAGATGGCTACCGGAAAACCAGAGGTGGCAGGCCAGAGATCAAAACCATCCTCTTCATGGCAGCCCTCGCCGCCAGTAGAAGCAAGAAAAGCCTCGGTCACTTCTACCAAACCCTCGTCAAAAACGGCAAAAAGAAAATGGTCGCGCTCGTTGCCCTCATGCGGAAAATCATCGTCATCGCAAACGCAAAGCTGCGTCAAACAAACCAAACACAACTGAGTTGATGACGGCATCAGGCAGAATAGGTCAATCTTGACGCCGGCTGGCATAACCGCTTTCACAAAAGCGGCGGCCCCACCGCCGAACTAACACTCAACTAACAAAATTTATCATCAACTGCAAATCCTTCTTGCTCACTTGCTTTGGTTTGTGGTTTTATCCGGTTAGTGAACCAGACAGTCCCTCTTGCCCCGGCAGACAGCTTCGCCCTCATCATCGAGAGCCTGTGCAAGGTGATCGGCCGGCGCGGCGACTGGCGCCTGGGCCTGGCCTGCCTGCCGGGCCAGCTCCTCGTCCATATCTGGAACCGCCTGCACGGCATCGCCCGCCGCTTCAGAGAGCGCATTGCGCGCAACGCCCTGAACCCCATCCCCGCGCCGCCCCGCTTGCGCAAGCCCCGCCCAGCCCGGCCTGGCGCGGCCCGGCCCGGCCAGGCCCGGCCCCGCAAGCCGGACCCGCTGCCGCGCCATTACGCTTGGCTGCTGCGCCTGATCCAGGAAACCGCCCATGGCAGGTCGCAGTTCTGCGATTTCCTCGCCGATCCCGAAGTGGCAACCCTCCTCGCCCAAGACCCGCAACTCCGCCGCATCCTCCGCCCGCTCTGCCACATCCTGGGCATCCGCCGCGACCAAGTCCCGTCCCTATACCCGCCAATACTGCCCAAGCCGACCGCTTCGCAACCAACTGACCCGCAACCGCCAGCGCCCCCCATTCCCGATGACGCCGCGCCAGCCGCGCTCCCGCCTATCGCCTCGCCTCTGGGTCCAACGCCGCCTGACGCCTCAACCGCTGCATCATCGCATGACACTTTTTTGCAAGGCGTCACATAAGCGCCTCCGTACGCCCAAAACGTTACGTATTCGTAACAAAAAGAGGCCGGAACACTGCGCCCATAAAAAAGGAGAGCCGAAGCTCTCCTTTCAAAACAAGATATTAGCAGTTTTAGTGATTAGGAGCGGTCAAGGCGCCCGCGCCCGCGCCGCCGGCGCCGCCGATGAGAGCGCCGGTTCCCGCGCCAAGCCCGGTGGCGCCGCCGATAATCGCGCCCGATCCGGCGCCGATCGCGCCGCCCGAAAGCGCGCGAGACCCTGGGGTTCGCCCGCAGGCGGCAAGGCTGAGGGCCAGGCCGATCATCAGGATAGAGGTGGTCAACTTCCGTGTCATTGTAGTTTCCTTTCGCAATCGTATTTAAACAGGCGCCTGTTTCCGTCCGATGACCGGCAGATGGCGCTGACGTAATAAGAGCATCTTGCCCTCGCGCTGTGTCATCATCGTGGCGAAATTATTGCCGCGCGGCATCCCTGCACTTGTGAAGCGTTATGTCGCCCGCTAAGCGACAAGCCCTACTACCATAAGTGGCGTCTTTCGCGGCAGGGAGAATTGCATGTTTTCCACGCTACTCGGTCTGATGTCGGCCGATATGGCGATCGATTTGGGCACCGCCAATACGCTGGTTTACGTCAAGGGCCGCGGCATCGTGCTTGACGAGCCTTCAGTGGTGGCGCTGGCCGATGTGAAAGGACGCAAGCAGGTGCTCGCGGTGGGCGCTGACGCCAAGCAGATGCTGGGGCGCACCCCCGGCAGCATCTCGGCGATACGCCCGTTGCGCGATGGGGTGATCGCCGATTTCGAGGTGGCGGAGGAAATGATCAAGCACTTCATCCGCAAGGTGCATAACCGCCGGCGCTTCGCCTCACCGCTGATCATCGTCTGCGTGCCGACCGGATCGACCGCGGTGGAGCGCCGGGCAATCCAGGAAAGCGCCGAATCCGCCGGCGCGCGCAAAGTGCTACTGATCGAGGAGCCGATGGCGGCGGCGATCGGCGCCGGACTTCCCGTCACCGAGCCATCCGGCTCGATGGTCGTGGATATCGGCGGCGGCACCACGGAGGTGGCGGTGATCTCGCTGGGCGGCATTGTCCACGCGCGCTCGGTGCGGGTCGGCGGCGACAAGATGGACGAGGCGATCATTTCCTATATCCGCCGCAACCACAACCTGCTGATCGGCGAAGCCTCGGCGGAGCGGATCAAGCTCGATATCGGCGCCGCCTGGGCCAACCCCCGGATTCCCGGCCCCACCCGTGAGATCAAGGGACGCGACCTGCTGAACGGCGTGCCGCGCGAGGTGAAGGTGAACCAGGCGCAGATCGCCGAAAGCCTGGTCGAGCCGGTCAGCCAGATCGTCGACGCGGTCAGGATCACGCTGGAACACACGCCGCCGGAATTAGCCGCCGACATCGTCGACAAAGGCATCGTGCTGACCGGCGGCGGCGCGCTGCTGCACGGTCTGGATGATGTGCTGCGCGAGGCGACAGGACTACCGGTGGTTGTCGCCGAGGAAGCGCTGCGTTGCGTGGCGCTCGGCACCGGCCGCGCGCTTGAGGAGATGAAGCGCTTAAAAAGCGTGCTTAGTTCGATGCATTAAGCTGTAAACCAACGATCCATGAAATACCTGAACGCCAATCATGGTTTCTTCAATTTTTCAATTCAACCGCCCTCGCCTAGCTACCCTAAGCAAGCATTGCGAGTTAAGGTAGTAACGCGTTCATAGACGCCTGTTCAGTGAAGGATGCGCCGCTTCATGCTCCGGCTTTCAATCCCTGTGCGACATGCGCTGGCGCGGCTGACCTTGCCGCTCACGCTTTTCGTCGCGGCCGGGCTGGTGCTGGCCGGACAGGCCTCGCCGCAGCTTGGCACCCGGCTGCGGATTTCCGTCGATACTGCTTTCGCGCCGCTTTATGAGGCAAGCTTTGAGGCGGCCGGCGCAATCAAGCAAGGCGCAGGCGCGGTCACTGGCTGGTATCGTCTGCATGATGAAAACCAGCGGCTACGCGCCGCCAATGAAACGCTGCGGCAATGGCGCGCGGTGGCGCTGGCGCTGGCGGCGCAGAATGCGGCGCTAAGGTCTGAGCTGCATTTCGTGCCGTCGCCGAAGCCGGATTTTTTCACCGCAAGGGTGATCGCCGATGCCGGCGGGTTATACACAAGGTCGGTGCTGGCGGCGATTCCGCATGATGGCAGAACCGCCACCGATGCCATCGCCATGGATGGCGACGGCCTGGTGGGACGGGTGATCGAGGCGGGGAGACGCAGCGCCAGGATATTGCTGATCACCGACATCAATAGCAGGATTCCGGTCTCCATCGGCGCGCAGGGCAGCCGGGCCTTGATGGTGGGCGCCAATATGAACAGGCCTCGCTTGATCTATTGGCGGTCAAACGCGCCGCCGCGGGAAGGCATGGTGGTGGTGACCAGCGCCATTGGCGGCGTGTTTCCGGCGGGATTGCCGGTTGGCACGGTGCATTACATCGGCAAGAGCGACCCGGTAGTGTCGCCTTTCGCAGCGCTCGACCGCCTGCGCATCGTGCGGCTGTTCGAATACCGCCATATCGGCACCGCGCTCAACGAGATGACGCCGGCATCGCGAGCGGATAGCAAGCCAAGCCCGCCGCGCCACTCCATAAGCGCGCCAAGACAAGGCTGAATCGTGCAGCCGGATCTCTGGCGCGAACTCGACCGGGCGGCGCGACGCGGCGTTCCGGCCTGTGGCGCAATCATGACAATGATCCTACTTGCGCTTCCCGGCATCCTGCCGTTCCAGCCGGCGCTGCGCGCCAGCATTGTGGTGATTTCAGTATTTTTCTGGAGCCTGTATCGGCCAGCATCGCTGCCGGCGCCGGTCATCCTGTTGATCGGCCTGTTACTTGGGCTGCTGGGCGGTTCGCCGCTCGGTTTATGGGCGGTTCTGCTTTTGCTCGAGCATGGCGCCGTGCTGCGCTTGCGCCGCCGCCTGATGGCATGGAGCTTCTCGCGCGTTTGGTTGATTTTTACGATCATGTCGCTTGGCATTGGCGCAATGCAATGGCTCGCCCGCTGCCTGCTGGCGCTGACCGCGCTCCCTGTCTCCCCGATCGCGCTGGAAACCTGCGCGATGGTTTTGCTGTATCCGCTCGTGGCCAGCCTGCTCGCGCGCATGCATCATGGCATGGCGGCGCCTGAGCTTGCTTGATGCGCCCAGATTGATGAAATATCCCTGATGAAGCGAGAGCGCCAGCAGCAGCGGCTCCTTCTCGCCCGCCGCGTGTTCAGCCGCCGCGTCTTGCTGCTGGGCGGCGCGCAAATCGCGATTTTCGGCGGCCTCGCCGCGCGGCTGTACCGGATGCAGGTGCTGGAACACAGCAAATACGCGACGCTTGCCAAGCAGAACTCGATCAGCGAGAGGCTGCTGGCGCCGGAACGCGGCGTCATCCTAGACCGGCGGGGCGCGCCGCTTGCCGCTAATGCGCAGCACTGGCGCGCTTTGTTCATGATGGTGCAGGCGCCCGATCCGCAAGCGGCGCTCGCGCGGTTCGCCAGTCTGATCGCGCTGGCGCCGGGGGAACAGGCGCGGATCGAGAGCGAGATCGGCAGCAAGCCGCATTACGTGCCGGTGCTGCTGAAGGATTACCTCGATTGGCGCGAGATGGCCCGGCTGGAGGTTCATCTCAACGAGATGCCGGGGGTTATCATCGATGTCGGCGCGTCGCGGGTCTATCCGCTCGGCGCCGCGGCGTCGCATGTGATCGGCTATGTCGGCAGGCCCACCCCGGCGCAAGCGGCGGATGATCCGGTTTTGACCTTGCCGGGAGCGCGTGTGGGCCGTGGCGGGGTGGAAGCGGCGCGCGACGCGGCGCTGCGCGGCGGCCCCGGCTTTGTCCGCACCGAGGTGAACATGCGCGGCGAGGTGGTGCGCGAGTTGAACCGCGACAATGGAACGCCCGGCGACGCCGTGCGGCTTTCGCTGGATGCCGGGCTGCAAAGCCTTGCGGCGCAACGGCTGGCGGGCCACGCCGGAGCCGCCGTGGTGCTGGATGCGACGAATGGCGAGGTGCTGGCAATGACCAGCCAGCCAGGCTTCGATCCGGCGCTGTTCGACAAGGGCGTGCCGAATGCGGTTTGGCGGCAATGGATGGCTGACCCGATGCGCCCCCTCGCCGACCGGGCCACCGCCGGGCTTTACGCGCCCGGCTCCACCTTCAAGCCGAACGTCGCGCTGGCGGCGCTGGAATCCGGCGCGATCACCCTGGACACGCAATTCTTTTGCCCCGGCTATCTCAAGCTTGGCGATCACACCTTCTATTGCTGGCGGCATCGCGGGCATGGCGCGATCAGCGTAGTCCATGCCATCCAGCAGAGTTGCGACGTGTTCTTCTACCATACCGCGCTGGCAACCGGAATCGACAAAATTGCCGCCATGGGACGGCGGCTCGGGCTGATCGGCAAGCCGGCCATCGACCTGCCCGGCGTGGATCGCGGGTTTCTGCCGACGCATCAATGGGCGCGCGATCGCCGCCAGCCTTGGACGCAAGGCAATACGGTGATTCAGGGGATCGGCCAGGGCTACACCCAGGTAACGCCGCTGGGGCTGGCGACGATGGTGGCGCGGATCGCCAGCAACCGGACGCTCGGCCCGCATCTCGCGCAAAGCATCGGCGGCATCGCCCAGCCCGGCCGCAATCCGGAGGACTGGCCGTCGCTAGGGCTGGATGAGCGGCATCTGGCGGCGGTGCATCAAGGCATGTTCGAGGCGGTCAACACGCCTTCGGGCACCGCCTGGGCCTCGCGGCTAACCCTGCCAGGAGTTTTCATGGCCGGCAAAACCGGCACCGCGCAGGTGCATGCGCAAACGGCGGCGCAGGAAAAGGCCAATTTCAACGACGCGCTGCTGCCCTGGAAATTCCGCCCTAACGCCTTCTTCATCGGCTTCGCGCCCGCCGATGCGCCGCGCTTTGCCGCCGCGGTGGTGGTGGAGCACGGCAATGAAGGCGCGGACGCCGCGGCGCCCATCGTCAAGGCGTTGATCACCAAGGCTATAATGACGAGGACCGGGGACCATCCGGCTCTGCAAGTCTCCGAGGCCGGGCCATGAGGGGCGGCTACCGGCGCGCCGCCTCATTCGGCCTGCTGGAGAAATTCCTCCGCATCAACTGGCTGTTCGTGCTGGCGACCTGCGCCCTCGCCGGCATCGGCTTTGCCGCCCTGTACTCGGCGGCGGGCGGCAGGTTCTATCCTTACGCCGATCCGCAGCTTTTCCGCTTCCTGGGCGCGCTGATCCTGATGCTCGCCTTGGCGTTGGTCGATATCCGGATCATCGCCAAATGCGCCTGGCCGGCCTATGCGTTAGGACTGGTTTTGCTGGTGCTGGTCTGGAAGTTTGGCCATGTCGGCCTGGGCGCCAAGCGCTGGCTTGATGTGGCGGGGATGCATGTGCAGCCTTCCGAGTTGATGAAGCTGTTCCTGGCCATGGCGCTCGCCGCCTGGTTCCATCGGGCCAGCCATGAGCAGGTCGGCAATCCGCTGTTTTTGATCCCGCCAGCGCTGCTGATCCTGCTGCCGGCGGCGCTGATCCTGAAGGAACCCAACCTCGGCACGGCGGTGATCATCACGGCGGTTGGCGGCGTGATGATGCTGGGCGCGGGTGTGCGATGGTGGAAATTTGTTGTTGCATTCGCGGTGGCTGGGGTCGCGGCGCCTTTGGCCTATGCGCATCTGCACGGGTATCAAAAAGCCCGGATTTTGACCTTCCTGCATCCGGGGCGCGATCCGCTCGGCGCCGGCTACAACATCATCCAGTCGAAAATCGCGCTAGGATCGGGCGGGTTATGGGGCCAAGGGTTTTTGCACGGCACCCAGAACCAGCTGAATTTCCTGCCTGAAAAACAGACCGATTTCGTGTTCACCATCATCGCCGAAGAGTTCGGCTTCATCGGCAGCGCCGTGCTGATCGGCCTGCTGCTGTCAATGGTGCTGATGGCGCTGTACACGGCACTGCGCTGCCAGCACCAGTTCGGACGGCTGCTGGCCTTGGGCATCGCCGCCAATCTGTTTTTCTATTGTTTCGTGAATTTATCCATGGTGATGGGGTTAATCCCAGTCGGCGGCGTGCCGTTGCCGCTGGTCTCCTATGGCGGCTCGGCGATGACGGCGATCATGCTCGGCTTCGGCGTGCTGATGTCGGTGCATGTGCACCGGGATGTGGTCTTCGTCACGCCAGGGGACTGACGATAATCCGCCGTTTATTCTGATGGCACATTCGCATCGCCGGCATCAACAGCAACGACGCCATGAATATCGCTCAGCCTGGCCGCCAGCTTTGAGACGGAACGGACGCCCTGAAGCTCCAGGATAACCGTCACGATCTGCGTTGCCGGCGCCGGAAGAGCGTCTTGGTCTGTGGGCTTGCGGTCCACTCTCAAGCGGCTAACCGCGAAATCATGCTGCGTGCAAACCTCAAGGATATCACGCAATAATCCTCTGCCATCCTGGTAGGATACCCGGAACACCGAGGGGGTCCATCGCGAGCGGGGTAGGTTCCTGACCACATAGGGAAACCCCAGCATGACGATGAAATGACCGAGGGTCACGAACAGCGCGAGAATTGGCAATCCCGCGCCGCAGGCCAGTCCAACCGTGGCGGTCAGCCAGACGGTTGCCGCAGTGGTCAGGCCGCGGACGTTATCGCGGCGGACAAAAATCAGCCCGCCGCCGATAAAACCAATGCCTGAGACAACCTGTGCCGCGATACGCGACGGATCGAGGACAATACGGTAGGCTTCAAGAATATCCGTGAAGCCGTATTTCGAAACGAGCATGACAAGGGCGGACGCGAACCCGACCAGCGTGTAGGTCCGCAACCCGGCGCTTTTCTGACGGATTTCCCGCTCGAGGCCAATCAGCGCCGATAACAAAAACGCCAGCGCGAGTTCCTCGATCTGCAGCCACCCCTGCCCGGCCAGTTCTCCAACCGGCATTGGTTAAAAACTCAACTGCGTCGCCTGCATTACCAATGGCAAGGCGCGGATAGTGCTGAGCGTCGCTTCGGGGAGTTTTTCATCGACCGAAATCAGGCACACCGCATCGCCGCCGGCCTTGCTGCGGCCCAAATGGAAGGTGGCGATATTGATATTGGCGTCGGCGAGGATGGCGCCGCATTTGGCGATGAAGCCGGGCTTGTCCTGGTTAGTGACGTAGAGCATCTGGCGGCCAAAATCGGCTTCCACTTTGATCCCTTTCACCTCGACCAGGCGCGGCTGGTGATCGCCGAATAGCGTGCCGGAGACGGTGCGGGTTTGGTCATCGGTGGTGACGGAGACTCGGATGAGGGTCTGGTATTCGCTGTCCCGGTCATGCACGGTTTCGGACACGTCAATGCCGTGATCGCGGGCGAAGACCGGGGCGTTGACCATGTTGACGCCTTCCATCACCGGGCCAAGCAATCCCGCCAGCAAGGCGGCGGAGAGCGGGCGGTGGTTGAGCAAGGCGACGGCGCCCTCGTATTCGATCACCACCCGGCGCAGCACGCCGGACTTCGCCTCGGTAAGCTGGCCGGCGAAGCTGCCGAGCAGGCGGCAGAGTTCCATGTAAGGTTTGAGACGCGGCGCGTCCTCGGCGGAGACCGAGGCCATGTTGATGGCGTTGGTGACGGCGCCGGTGAGCAGAAAATCGCTGATTTGCTCGGCGACCTGGAGCGCCACGTTTTCCTGCGCCTCGGTGGTGGCGGCGCCCAGATGCGGCGTGCATACAACATTATCCAGGGTGAAGAGCGGGCTGTCGGTCGCCGGTTCGGTCTCGAACACGTCGAGCGCCGCGCCGGCGACGTGACCAGACTGTAAAGCCGCGTAAAGCGCCGCTTCATCAATAAGTCCGCCCCGCGCGCAGTTGATGATGCGCACGCCTTGCTTGGTTTTCGCCAGCGACTCGCGCGAGATGATGTTGCGGGTCTGGTCGGTCAGCGGGGTGTGCAGGGTGATGAAATCGGCGCGCGCCAGCAGGTCCGCCAGCTCCACTTTTTCCACGCCCAAGGCGGTGGCGCGGGTTTCGGTGAGATAGGGATCAAAAGCGAGGACGCGCATTTTCAGGCCCACCGCGCGATCGGCGACGATCGAGCCGATATTGCCCGCGCCAATCAGGCCAAGGGTTTTGTTGGTGAGTTCGACGCCCATGAAGCGGTTCTTCTCCCATTTCCCCCCACGGGTGGAAGCGGAGGCTTCGGGAAGCTGGCGGGCCAGGGCGAACATCATGGCGATGGCGTGCTCGGCGGTGGTGATGGCGTTGCCGTAGGGCGTGTTCATCACCACCACGCCGCGCGCGGTGGCGGATTTCACATCGATGTTGTCGATGCCGATGCCGGCCCGGCCGATCACCTTGAGATTGGTCGCGCACTCCAGCAATTCGCGCGTCACCTTGGTGGCGGAGCGGATAGCGAGGCCATCGAACTCGCCGATGATGGCGCGCAGTTCGGCGGGCGTGAGGCCGGATTTTACCGTCACCTCGATGCCGCGGCGCTTGAAGATGTTGATGGCGGCGGGGGAAAGCTTGTCGCTGATCAAAACTTTGGGCATTGGTTCAGCCTTTCACGGCGGCGGTGTCGATGGCCCAGTCGATCCAGGGCAATAGCGCCTCGATGTCGGCGGTCTCGACCGTGGCGCCGCCCCAGATGCGCAGGCCGGGCGGCGCGTCGCGATAGGCGGCGATGTCATAGGCGACGCCTTCCGCTTCCAGCAATGCCGCGACGTGCTTTGCCGCTTTTGCCGCTGCTTGCTGGTCCAAAGCGGTGAACCAAGGGGCGGTGATGGTGAGGCAGATCGAGGTCGGTGATCTTGTGGCCGGATCGCGGGCGAGAAACGCGACGCGGTCATTGCTCGCGGCCCAATCGGCGATGGCGCGCAGATTGTTTTTGCTCCGGGCAATCAGCGCCGGCAGGCCGCCAATGGACTCGGCCCATTTCAGACCGTCGAGCGCGTCTTCCACCGCCAGCATCGACGGCGTGTTGATGGTCTCGCCGGCGAAAATGCCGTCGATCAGCTTGCCTGATTTGGTGAGCCGGAAAATCTTCGGCAACGGCCAAGACGGCTTATGGGATTCGAGCCGGGCAGCCGCGCGCGGCGAGAGCGCCAGCATCCCCTGCCCCGCCTCGCCGCCCAGCGCTTTTTGCCAGGACCAAGTGACGACATCGAGTTTCTCGAACGGCAACTCCATGGCGAAGGCGGCGGAGGTAGCATCGGCAATCACTAGCCCTTCGCGATCCGCCGCGATCCAGCCGCCATCAGGAATACGCACGCCGGAGGTGGTGCCGTTCCAGGCCAGCACGACATCATGGCTGAAATCAACCGTTTTGAGATCGGGCAGCGCGCCATAGGGCGCGGAGAGCACCCGCGCCTCGATCTTCAACTGCTTGACGATATCGGTGGCCCAGGCCTCGGAAAAACTCTCGAATGCCAGCACATCCACGGCGCGCGGGCCGAGCAGCGACCATAGCGCCATTTCCACCGCGCCGGTATCGGAAGCCGGGACGATGCCCAACTTCCAGTAATCCGACATCCCCAGAATCGCACGGGACCGGGAAATCACCTCCGCCAGCCGTGCCTTCGGCTGCTTCGCCCGGTGGCTCCGCCCCAGCATGGCGGCTTCCAGCGCGGCGAGGCTGAACCCTGGTCGCTTGGCGCAAGGCCCGGAAGCGAAATTGGGATTACGAGGAAGAACGCGCGGCTTGGCCGGCGCGGCGATGGCTTCTGGCATATGCTCTCCCTTACAGAAGAAAAGCGCCCCGGTGGGGAGGCGTGACCCGAGCCAGGGGTTAGCTTGTGGCGACAGATTCTGCAATGGCGTTGATTGGCTTCAAAAATTGAGCGGGCATTCTTTCTTGGAAAAAGGCGATACGCCGCGGAACCACGCAACTTGTATGAGCTTTTGCAGGATGTCGTGTCAGCCGTACTAAGAAGACAGATATGGCGCCTGTAAACATATGAATTGACAAACGGTTTAGTTAGTATTAATAACGTACTTTATCGCCCGTCTTGGATTTTCATGCCGCAAAGTCAAAATATCCTGTCACCCGAACCCATGCTGCCCGCGCTAACCCATCAGTTGACCCACCGCCTTGCCTTGGGCATCATTTTTTTGTCTATGTCGGTAACCGCACGTGCACATGGCTTTACCGGGGTCTTTCAAGGCCAAGGCACGGCATGTTCGGGCGCCCTTTATGTGCGGGCAAAAACCATTCAGTGGAACACATCCTATTCGGCTTGCGGTCCAACTCAATACAAAATTATCAACAACACGTTGGACGACAAACCGATCAAGATCAAAGACAACATTGTGTTTTCACTGCGAAAACCTGGTAAATCTTGTCATTGGCAAGTCATTGCGCTTTATTATTACAGCAGTAACGGCGGATATCCTGTTAAAATTGGCGCCAGTAAAAATTATGGTCCCGGGTCGGATTGGGTGGTAGTTGGATTTCCGACCTTACGCGATTACCAAGTTGATTTTCCAAAAATACTCGCCGGAAAACCATGGCCACTTTCTGTTTTGCTATGTGATTTACCAGATCAGAAAATTTCATATTGATGGCGTGACCTCATCAACGCTGCTGAGGAAAACAACGTCTTTCGGCAGCCGCACCGCTTGCGAACAATCGATCTGGAAAACCCTTGTTGTGGTTAATCTCCCACCGCTGTGTGGATCGAGGCCGGCATCCGCATCGGTTGCGGGGCCTGAACGGTAACCAGTTTTGGCGCCGGGGCCGGTAGGGCGGCGATGATCGAGACCGAGACGGCGGCGAGGTAGGGGAGCGACTGGGTGAACAGGACCAGGCACCAGAGCTTGGTTTCCGGCGTCGCCCAATGATGCACGAAGCCGACGCCAAGCAAGGCGGCCCAGGTGAGGGCGAGGAGAACCAGTTCTTCCCGCGCCATGATCAGCCCTTGCACCAAAGCCGGCGCGTCCTTCATTTTCGGGGTGCGCAGGAAGGGCAGCTTGTTGCTGGAAAAACCTTTCCACACCGCTTTCCCGATGGTGTGCGACAGAGCGAGGCCGGCGATGGCGGCGCCGATCCGGTCGCGCAAGGAGCAAGGCACCCGGCTGGAATACAGCGCCAGGATTTGCACGATCTTGAAGGCAAACAGGCCGAGCGAGGGCAGCATGAACAGGATGATCGGGAACTCGAAGCGCACAGGATCGAAAATCAGTCCTGCCGACCAGGCAAGGCCCATGAACAGGAAGCCCAAGCCCAAAGCGTCGCCCATCCAGGGCAGCCAGCCGGTGATGAAATGCCAGCGCTGGCCGATGGTAAGGTCGTGGTTGAACGGCGAGAGCAAGGCGCGCCAGTGCTTGCGGGTGATCCGCATCGCGCCATAGGCCCAGCGGTAGCGCTGCTTGCGGAAGGCGTTGAAATCATCCGGCATCACGCCGCGGCCAAAGCTTTTCTTGGAATAGACCGCCTCATAGCCGTCGCGGAACAGGCGCATGCCCAGTTCGCTATCCTCGGTGATGCACCATTCCGCCCAGCCCCCTGCTTGATCGTGAGAGCCTTTTTGCAGGGCCTTGGCGCGGATCAGCGTCATCGTGCCGTGCTGGATGATGGCGTTGCGCTCGTTGCGGTTGACCATGCCGACATGGAAGAACCCAGCATATTCCCAGAACATCAGCCGCTTGAACAGCGAGCCGTCATTGTCGCGGTAATCCTGCGGGCTTTGGGTGAAGCCGACTCGCGGATCGGCGAAGGCCGGGACCATGGAGCGCAGCCAGTCGGGATCGACCAGATAATCGCTGTCCAGCACGCCGATGATTTCGGCATCCGGGCTGGTTTCGCGCAAGGCGAAATTCAGCGCGCCGGCCTTGAAGCCGGGATATTTGCCCAGCGTGTAGAAGCGGAATTTCGGCCCCAACCGGGCGCAATGCTCGGCCACCGGCTCCCAAATATGTGGGTCCATGGTGTTGTTGTCGATCACCAGCACCTCGTAATCCTCATAATCGAGAGCGGCCAGCGCATCGAGGGTTTGGCGCACCATCTGCGGCGGCTCGTTGCAGATCGGCAGATGCAGGGAAACCTTGGGCAATTTCGCGCCCTGCGGCGCCGGCGCCGGCTCAAAATGGCGCTTGGTGGTGCGACCAAACAGGGTCTCCACCATGTCGAAACTGTCGGCGATCAGCAGGAACAGCAGCAGCCCCTGCCCCGCCGCCAGCGCGCCCCAGACGAAAGCGGCGGTCCAGGAGAGATAGGTCTCGCCCATCGCCATCAGCAAGGAAGCGACGGCGGCGGCGAAGCCTTCGACCAATCCGGCGAAGATAATCTTGCCCGGCAGGCGCAGATCGGGACGCGTGGCGAGCAGGCTGAAAACGGCGGCGAAAGCCAGCAGCAGGCTGCCGATCGCCCATTCCAGCCAGTTGCGGTTCTGCGTGACAGGGCCGGTCAGCGACCATTTCTGATGCCGGTGCATGGTGTACATGCCCCAATAGCCGGCGGCGCGCCCCTCGAAGGCGGTCTTCCAAGGCTGGTCGAACGCCTCCATGACAAAATAGTTCAGATGCTGCTGCCGGGCGATGGTAAAGAAACTGCGCATGAAATCGGCCTGCAACACGCGGGAGGCGCGCGCCGCGCCGATATCGATGCCGCTCGAAGGCCAGCCAATTTCGCCGATCACCACTTTTTTGCCCGGAAAGGCGCGCTCGACCTGATGCAGGCGATCCATCGCGTTCTGCACCGCGGCTTGTTCGGGCACGCCCTCCCAATAGGGCAGTAGATGCACGGTGATGAAATCGACCGATTTCGCCAGTTCCGGATGATGCAGCCAGACATGCCAAGGCTCGGCGGTGGAGACCGGCACATGCACGCGGGATTTTACCTCATTGATGTCGGCCACCAGCTGATCGACGGTGAGGTTGCGGCGGAGGATCACCTCGTTGCCCACCATCACCGCTTTTACGTCGGGATTGGCGTTGGCGACCTGCACGACCTTGCGCAATTCCGCCGCGTTGGAATTTTGATGCTGGTCGAGCCAGGCGCCGAGGGTGACGTTCAGATGATACGGGGCGGCCAGCGCGGGGATTTCGCCCAGCACGTTCTGCACCGTGTAGGTGCGGATGTTGTGGGTCTTTTGCGCGACGAGGGCGAGATCGGCCTTGATCTGCGCCTTGCTTGGATAGTCATTGCTTTGCGGATTTTCGCCGGCGTGAAACGGCGAGAAAGCGAAGCCGCCGATTTCATCGTGATAGGCAGGGATATTCGACGCCGGCTGGTTCAGCGCCGCCCAAACGCCGAATGCCGCCGCCGCGGAACCCAGCGCCGCGAACCAGGAGCCGGCATCAAACCAGCCGCGGCGTCGCCTCGCATGCGAGGCAAGCGGCGTCACGGGATCAAGTTTTGACTGATGGGTCATTGACGATACATCCGATTGAGCCGGAGGAAGCCTCCTGCGATGACTGTGCTTAAAGCCTGTCACTGAGGCGGGGCATCGGCGAGATTATGGCTTAAACAAGGCTCGCATCGGCGGACTTGGCATAAGGTGCGCCGTCTCTATGATAGTGAGGAGCAAGCGCTTACTGAGCTGAGCTTATTTGGCAGATCTGGGCCTATCATGAAAACCGCTATCGAACTCGGCGTCCTGGCATTGTTAATCCTGCTAAACGCCGGATTCGCGCTTGCCGAGATGGCCCTGGTCTCGTCGCGCCGGGCGGCGCTTACCTTGCTGGCCCGCAAGAATGTCGCCGGCGCCGCGCGGGCGCGGAAATTGGCCGAAGCGCCGGAGCGGTTTTTGCCGACGGTGCAGATCGGCATCACCTTGATCGGCGTGCTGACCGGGGTGTTCGGCGGCGCGCGGCTGGCCAGCACGCTGCGGCCCCTCCTGGCGCGGGTTGAATTTCTCGCCCCGGCGGCGGGCACGATTTCTCTTCTGCTGACCGTGCTGTTTGTTACCTTCCTTACTTTGGTGTTCGGCGAGCTGGTGCCGAAGCAATTGGCGCTGCGCAACGCCGAGCGCATCGCCTGCCTGGTCGCCTGGCCGATCGATATCTTCGCGCGGATCAGCGGCCCCATCGTCTGGCTGCTGGGGGCCACCTCGGATTTCGTGCTGCGCCTGTTTGGCCCGACACTGCCGGGTCAGCGGGCGATCAGCGAGGATGAGTTGCGGGCGATCTTCGCCGAGGGCGCCGAATCCGGTATGCTTGAATCGGAGGAGCGCGACATGATGGAGCGCGTGCTGCGTTTGGCCGACAAGCCGGTGCGCGCGATCATGACGCCGCGGCAGGAAATCGCTTGGATTGACCGCACGGCGCCGCGCAGCGCCACCATCGCGGCGCTGAAAGCCTCGCCGCATTCGCGTTTCGTGGTGTGCGACCGGGTGATCGACAATGTGGTGGGCATGGTGCAGGCGAAGGACATCTTGGACCGGCTGCTGGACGGCAAGGAGATCTCGCTCGCCGCTTCGCTGCGCCAGCCGCTCGCCTTGCCTGATACCTCGACCGCGCTAGGCGCCTTGGAGCAGTTGAAGGCTGATCCGCTGGGCGCTGCCATCGTGCTCGATGAATATGGCAGCTTCGAGGGCATGATCACGCTCGGCGACCTGCTGGAGGCCATTATCGGCGATCCGGAGGATTTGCGCCCCGGCGTGGCAGGCGAGTTGGCGCCGGCGCAATTGGAAATGGACGGACTGACGCCGATCGATGAGGTGATGGCGCGGCTCGACCTGCACGAGGCGCCGGCGGAAGGCTCCTATCACACATTGGCCGGGCTGGTGCTGGCCTTGCTCAAGCGGGTGCCGCGCAAGGGCGACGCCATCCTCTATGGCGGCTGGCGGTTCGAGGTGCTGGCGATGGACGGGCGGCGGGTGGAGACGCTACGGGTCAGCCGCGATCCGGCGGCGCTGTCCGTGACAGGTTAAGCCTGAAACTCTTAGTGTCTGTTTGGAAACTGGATCGGGTCGGTCTGGCGGGTCTTTTCCGCGCAATGACGGCTCGGAATTTTGCCTCGATGAACCACATCGAGGCGGCAATTCCTCCCCGCCCTGCGCAAAAAATCCCTCGCCATTCCTCAACCGCCCAGTTTCCAAACAGACACTTAGGCCAGATCGACCCAGACAGAGTAGCCGATTAAGCGACTGGATTGCCTGTCCCTGATATGCCGCGATTCGAATACGCAGTCCTCAATCGCCGCATTCCATGATCGGGCGAGGATTTCCCGTCCCCGTTGATGGGCCGCGGTGGTGGCGCGGCGCATTTGGTCGGAGGCCGGCGATCCAGGCGATCCGCGCAAAGAGACCCGGATTGGTTCGCCGAGTTCGGCCGGTGGCGCTCCGGGCTTGATATGCGCGAAGCGGATCAGTGCGTGATCGTGGAGTTCAACGGTCACCCAACCCGACAGCGTGCCGGAGACCAGTTCAAGGTTGGCGACCAGCACCGGCCCAGTCTGGACCGGCCCAGTCTGGCTGGCGGCATCCGCGGATTGCAGCAAGCCGCCAAATGCCAGGCCGCAGGCGGCTGTTTGTAAAACAGTTCTTCGATGCAAGGGAGAGATGGACATGGTTACGGCCCCTTCGAGATTACGAAGCATGAACGCCAAGAGCCGATAGACCTTTGCAGGACGCGGCTACTGCTTGCTGCTGCTGTTCGGCTGGTTGGCCTATGACCCTTGTTTCTGTTGGGTTTCCTTCTTCAGTTGCGGATAGGGGTCCGCGACGTAATGGAACGCGGGCTCCTTGTTCCAGGGCCCGCGCTGGTCGGAGCCAGGACCGGAAGCCAGATTGTAGTACACGTTCACCGTATCATCGGGTTTCAGATCGCCGAACAGCGGATCGTTCATTTTGTGCAGCGAGTGCAGCGCCTCCATGAACATATGCGCGTGCGACACTTCGCGGGTCGCCAGGCTGCGCAGTGCTGTTTTGGTGCCTTCGTCATCGGTCAGCGGCAGCAGGGCTTCATAGGTGGCGAGCGCTCCGGCCTCGGCGGCGATATTGGCCCGCAGGTCGCGAACGACATGGCCGCCTTCATTGACGTAGCGCGAGTCCCAAAATGAGCCTTTCGAATCGACAAGATGCGGACCCTTGCCGCGCAGCGAAAACAGCGTGCTGCGGTAGGCCTTATCCTGGGAATTCCCCGATGCCTTCTTGGTGTGCTGTTCGATCAGCATGGCGACGACTTCGAGATGCCCTAGTTCCTCGGTGCCGATATCCTGCATCATGTCGCGGATTCCAGGATCATCGGTGTGGTAGGACTGGGTGAGATAGGTCAAGGCGGCGGTGAGTTCACCGGTGGCGCCGCCGAATTGCTCCAGCAGCTTCTCCGCGAAGACCGGGTCCGGGTTATGGACATTGACCGCGATGATCGGTTCGGATTTGTGGATGAACATGGAAGCCCCTTCCTGAATGGCTACGATTTTGCGCCGGGACCGGCAGCGTAGTTTCGTTCAGAGGCGAGAGTCCAATTACAAAAAGGATGGTTACGGTTTGAGATATAAGGGGACAGGCGACGGGTGGAGACGCTGCGTGCTCATGTTCAGCGGGCCGCCTTGGCAATCTTGTTTTAACCTTCGCGATCCGCTTCCAGGATATCCATCAGTTCTTGCGCGGCTTGCTGCGCGCTCTGGATTAACTGCTGTTCGTCCCCAGCGATGGCGTGGCTTTCGATCAGGAAGCGCTCATCCTGCTCCCGAAATAAGTCGGTGATGCGGCGGGCGGAATCAGGCGAAATATCGAGTTCCTCCAGCACCATCTCGGTCAGCCGCAGGCTGGAAAAGAACGTCTCCCGAACGATGCCGGCGATGCCGATATCCATCAGCAAATGCGCGTGCCGCCGGTTGCGCGCCCGCGCCAGGATGGTCAGGTTCGGGAAATGGCGCTTCGCCAGTTCGACCGTCCGCAAGGTCTCGTCGATATCATCCAACGCCACGACAAGGATGCGCGCGGTTTCGGCGCCCGCCGCGCGCAGAACCTCCTCGCGCGCCGGATTGCCGAAATAAATCTTGGTGCCGAACCGGCCGACGACCCCGATCTGCTCCGGATTCTGATCGAGCGCGGTGAACGGGATTTTCTGGGCCCGGAGGACCCGGCCGACGATCTGGCCAACGCGCCCGAAGCCGCAAATAATCACCGGTGTCGGCGGCGCATCGATTGGCTCGGGAGCCGGGGCCTGCTTGCGCGAGCCGAGGCGCGGGATGGCCAGCCGCTCCGAAAGGGCGAACAGGATCGGCGTCACTACCATGGAAACGGCGATCACCAGCGTTGCCAGATCGGCCTGGGCCTGCGCGAGCACGCCGCTCCCGACGGCGACGCCAAACAGCACGAAGCTGAACTCGCTGCCTTCGGGCAGGGCCAGGCTGAACCGCAGGGAACTCATCACCGCTTTCCGTTTGACCAGCCCGAGGAGAAATCCGACCGCCACCTTGACCGTGATCAGCACGATCACCGACACGGCAACCATGCCGGGACGCTGGAGTGCCAGACCGAGATTGGCTGACATGCCGATCGAGATAAAAAAGAAGCCAAGGAGCAGCCCCTCGAAAGGTTCAATATCGGCCTGCAACTCGTGCCGGTACTCGGAATCCGATACCAGTACCCCCGCCATGAAGGCGCCGAGCGACATCGACAAGCCGGCCCAGTTCGCCAGCGCGGCGGTTCCGGCAACCAGCAGCAAGGCAGTCGCGGTGAATATCTCCGGCGTCTTGGCGCCGCCGATGATGCGGAAAATCCGGGGCACCAGAAAGCTGCCGCCGACCAGAATGATGGCGATCGCCGCCAACCCTCGCACGACATTAAACCAGGGAACATGGGTGGGAACGGCGCCGTTCGACAGCAGCGGCACCAGGGCAACCAGCGGGATGAAGGCCATGTCCTGAAACAACAGAACCGCGAAACTGTCACGCCCGGCGGTGGATGATAGCAGATTTCGTTCGCCCAGCATCGGCAGCACGATGGCAGTCGAGGACAGCGCCAGCCCGATTCCAAGCACGGTGGCGGCCATCCATGGAACACCGATGATATGAATCAAACCTGCCAGCAGCATCGTGCTGGGAATCATCTGGCCCAGTCCAAGGCCGAACACCGCCTTGCGCAGAATCCACAGGCGATGCGGGCGCAGTTCGAGGCCGATCAGGAACAGCAGCATGATGACGCCGAATTCCGAGACGTTCGCGATTTGCCCTACATTGGTCACCAGCCGCAGCCCTGAAGGGCCGATGACAATCCCCGCGACCAGATATCCGACGATGCTGCCAAAACCCAGCCGCCGGGAGATCGGGACGGCAATCGCCGTTGCAGCCAGCAATGCGACCAGTGTTTCCAGCATTTAAATTTCCTTGTCCGATTTGAGCATATCATCCGCCTCATGCAGACTCAGAGGCGCTCGCATGATCCCGATAAAGACCTGCTTCAGATCGCGAAAGGGAAAAAGGCGATGCGATGATGGTTCAGCGACGCTTGATGCCAGCCCCCCAACCAATGACTTGTAATATCAAGCGGCGTAAAGATTAACTTATCGGCAAGAACAAGGCCAGGAGGCTCTGCCTCCTGGACCTCCACCTCCGGGGTCTTCCAGCAATGCTTCGCATTGCCGGAACCTTCCGGCCCCTCCGCCAAAGGCAGAGCCTTTGGAATCCATTACTGGGGTTTCTTTTGGGAGGGGTAAGAACCCCTCCCAAAAGAAACCCATTTAGCGGGTTCTAAGGGCTAAGCCCTTAGTGGGGGTTTCAGGGGGCGAAGCCCCATGATCTTACTTCGCGATGTGTCAATCTTTATGCCACCTGGTATAAAAGGCAGCCCCTTCTTTGCGCGATGACAAGTATACGCCATGGCCCAAAGCCGCTGGTCTTATTGGTGCTTCTTGATCAATGGAAAGACAGGAGAGCTGTGAAACGGATTGTCCTTGCCGCCTCGGCCGTCACCAAGCGGTCACGTATGGATCAGCGTCCCAATCCCGCCTTCGGTAAACAATTCCAGCAGGCAGGCATGCGGCACCCGCCCGTCCAGGATGGTGGCGCCCTTGACGCCCTGGCGCACCGCGGCGACGCAGGTTTCGACCTTGGGGATCATGCCGCCGTTGATCGTGCCGTCGGCGCGCATTGCTTCGATTTCGGCAACGGTGATGTCGGACATCAGCTTTTTGTCGCGGTCCAGCACGCCGGGCACATCGGTCAGCATCAGGAGCCGGGTCGCGTTCAGCGCGCCGGCGACGGCGCCGGCGACGGTGTCGGCGTTGATGTTGTAGGTCGCGCCATCGGCGCCCACGCCCACCGGGGCGATCACCGGAATCAGGCCGGCGCCGGTCAAGGCGTGAATTACCCGGACATCGACATGCTCCGGCTCACCGACAAAGCCGAGATCGAGCATTTCCTCGACCTTGCTCGATGGGTCGCGGCGGGTGCGGGTGAGTTTCTTGGCGCGGATCAGATTGCCGTCCTTGCCGCAGATGCCGACCGCCAGGGCGCCCGCCCGGTTGATCAGCCCGGCCACCATTTTGTTGACGGTGCCGGCGAGCACCATCTCGACCACTTCGACCATCGCCGCATCGGTCACCCGCAGCCCGTCGACGAAGGTGGACTGGATGGCGAGGCGGGCGAGCATCGCATTGATCTGCGGGCCGCCGCCATGCACCACCACGGGGTTGATGCCAACCTGCTTGAGCAGCGCGATATCGCGGCCGAACTCCTCGGCGAGCATGTCCTCGCCCATCGCGTGGCCGCCATATTTCACCACGATGGTCGCCCCGGCGTAGCGGCGCAGATAGGGCAGCGCATGGGCGACGATCCGCGCCTGGGCGGCGGCGCTGGTAGGCAGTTCCGGCTCGGTCATCGTGGCACAGTTCCGTGAAGTTTGAGGCCGTCTATGGCCGGTTTACTCAAGGGTCAAGTCACGGGGCGGCAAGTCACGGAGGCGGTCAAGCGGCGATCGACGCAATCACCGCCCGCAACTCGGCAATGCCCGCGCCGGTCTCGCCCGATGTCATCAGCACCTCCGGCAGCGCCGCCGGATGCTGGCGCGCCAGCGCCACGGTGGCGATGCGCTTTGCTTCGAGCGCCGCCTGCGGCATCTTGTCGGTTTTGGTGAGCACCAGCTGGAACGCCACCGCCGCCTGATCCAGCAAATCCATCACCGTCAGATCGGCTTGCTTGAATTCGATCCGCGCATCCAGCAGCAGCAGCACCCGCCTTAAATTTGGCCGCCCGCGCAGATAGTTGAACATCAGCCCCTGCCAGTCCTGCTTCACCGCGCGCGGTGCCACCGCATAGCCGTAGCCGGGCATGTCGACCACCACCAATGGCCCCTCTCCCACCCGAAAAAAGTTCAGTTGCCTTGTGCGTCCGGGCGAGGATGCCACACGCGCCAGCGCGTTCTGACCGGCAATCGCGTTGATCAGCGTTGATTTTCCGACATTCGAGCGACCCGCCAAGGCGATCTCGATGCCTTCCGGGTCAGGCAGATGATCCAGCGCCTGCGCCGCATAGAAAAACGCCATGCCGCCCGCGAACAGCCGCCGCCCCGCTTCGAGCGGGCCTTCAGGCGGCCCTGCTTCCAGCGAGTAGGCTTGCTGGTCGAGCGCCGGCACGCGCTCAGGCCTTGGTGACGAGTTCGGTCCGGCGCGGCGCCAAAGCGTGCCGCATGATGACCCATTGCTGGGTGATCGTGAGCAGGTTGTTGACAATGTAGTAGAGCACCAAACCGGCGGGAAAGCGGGCGAGCATGACGGTGTAGATGATCGGCATGAACTGCATCATGCGCGCCTGCATCGGGTCGGGAGGCGTAGGGTTGAGCTGCATCTGCCCCCAATTGGTCAGGCCGAGAATGAGCGGCAGCACGCCGATATGCAGAAAGGGCGAGATCAGGCCGGGATGAAAGGGCAGCAGGCCGAACAGGTTGAAGAGGTTGGTCGGGTCTTCCGCCGAAAGGTCGCGGATCCAGCCGAAAAACGGCGCATGGCGCATCTCGATGGTGATGAAGATGACCTTATAGAGCGCGAAGAAGATCGGCACCTGCACTAGCATGGGCAGGCATCCGGCGACCGGATTGACGCCCTCCGCCTTGTACAGCGCCATGGTCTCTTGCTGCTGCTTTTGCGCATCGCCCTTGAAGCGTTCGCGCAGCGCCTGCACTTTCGGCGTAACGAGGCGCATTTTCGCCATCGACCGGTAAGACTTCACCGCCAGCGGCGACAGCACGATTTTCGCGAAGAAGGTGAACACGATGATAGCGAGGCCGAAATTACCCAAGCGGGCGTTCAGCCAGTCCAGCATCATGAAAATTGGCTTGGTGATAAAGTAGAACCAGCCGAAATCAATCGCCTTGTCGAAGCTGGGAATGTTGTACTGCGCGCCATAGGCGTTGAGCGTTTTTAACACCTTGGCGCCGGCAAAAACCCGCATGGTGACGCCGGCGGTGGCGCCGGGCGACACCGCGACCGGCGCCGCGTTCATGAAATCGGTTTGATAGGCTTCCTCGCCTGGATGGCCAGGGCGCGGCAGATAGCGATAGGCGCCGTCCATGCTGGTGTTCTGGTCGGGGATCAGCGCGGTCAGCCAGTATTTGCCGGTGATGCCAAGCCAGCCGCCTTGGCTGGTTTCATGAAAGGCGGTGCCGCCGCCATGCTTGCCTTGGCTCTTGGTGTCGGCATAGCTCAATTCATGCAGCGTGTGGTCGAACACGCCGAGCGGGCCTTTATGCAGGATATAGATGCCCGGCACGGCAGGCAGATAATCGCGCCGGAGGCGCGACCAGGGATAGACGCTAACCGGCTTGCCGGATTGGTTGTCCACCACCTGCTGGACCGTGAACATGAATTGATCATCAACCTGCATGACCAGCTTGAAAATCACCTTGCCGCCATTGTTCCATGACAGCGTCACCGGATGGCCGGGCGACAGCGCCGGCGCGGAGGCTTGCCAGATCGTGTCAGATCCCGGCAAGGCCAAAGCCTCGCCCGGCGCCGCGTTCCAGCCGAACTGCACATAATAAGGATGCGAGCTGGAGCCGCGAGAGAGCAGCCGGACCAAGGGCGAATCTTTTTTGACGGTCAGATGATAGCCGCGCAGCACCAGGTCATCGAGCTTGGCGCCGCGCAGGCTCATGCTGCCGGAAACCGAAGGCGCGTCGATGGCCAGCCGCGGCGCCGGTTGTCCAGCCATTGTGGTATGGCCAGCCTGAACAGGCGCGCCCGCCAGCTGATCCGCCGGCGATTGAACCCCTGGCTGGTTCTGGCGAATGATCTGCGCCGCTTGGGAATGCGGATTGTTCGGCAAATGCAGGGGGCGATGCGGCACGAAATGATCGGCGATCACCTGAAACAGCACCAAGATGGCGAGCGAAATTGAAATCGCGAGGAGCAGGCGTTTTTGATCCATCAATCTCTCTCATTCGGGCCGCACGAGCACCGCCCGCTCGGCTGGGGAACCAGGTCGACGCCGCCTGGATGCCAAGGATGGCACCGCAAGACCCGTTTCGCCGCGAGCCTTGCGCCGTCCCAGGCGCCATGGCGGGCCAGTGCTTCAAGCGCATAGGCGCTGCAGGACGGGTAAAACCGGCATTGACCGCCCATCAGCGGCGACAAGACAAGCTGGTAGGCGCGCACCATAACCGATAAGCAACGAGACAGGAACGTCATCGCTGTAACATTCGCGCCAGCGTCTCCGCGACGCTGTTCCGCAAGCGGCCAAAGTCAAGCGCCGCGGTGTCATGGCGGGCAATCACCACGATATCCACGCCGGACAAGCCGGATTCGGCAAGGCCAAGCCGGACCGCTTCACGCAACCGGCGGCGCGCCCGGTTGCGCGCCACGGCATTGCCGACCTTGCGGCTCGCGGTAAATCCGACGCGCAGCGGCGAGCGCGTTTCATTGCCGAGCATCTGCAGCACAAAGCCCGGGCGCGCCGCTTTTTTTCCTTGCGCCGCGACGCGCAGGAACTCGGCTCGGTATTTCAACGTGACAGGAGGCTTGCAGCGCATGGAACGCTCCGATCCGCGGATGCGGAGCCGGCAAAGCCGGGTTTGCTCAAGCAGAAAGGCGCTGGCGGCCCTTCGCGCGACGATTGGCCAGAACCTTTCGCCCGCCGACAGTCGCCATTCGGGTGCGAAAACCGTGCCTGCGCTTGCGCACCAGCTTCGATGGTTGATAAGTCCGCTTCACAGTATTCTACTCCGGAAAGTAAGAGGCAATGCCAAGCAAGCCGCTGCTTGCGCCCGGCTTCGTCGCTTTGGCTATAGGCGGCAGGTCTCAACTCGTCAACCAGATGCGGCGCGCCCGCGGCGGGCTAGGTGGGCGATATGGCGCGTGAACCGCTTGCCGAACCTGCCTTGCTTCCTGCACAATCGGTTCATGATCAACATTCGACAAGCAGGCTCCGCCTGAGCGGCGCAACGCCCCGCCCGGTCCGCCGCCGCGTCAGGCTGCGGCATAGCCTCTCGGCGCGGCTGCTCTGGCTGACCGTGATCATCGTCACGATTGTCGAGGTGATGATCCTGTTGCCTAGCTTGGGGCGGGAGCGGGAAACATGGCTGATGGCCCGCGTGCGCGAGGCGCATCTGGCTGCCCTCACTGTTTCCTCAGCGCCGCATGGCGTGATCGATCTATCGACCCGTGATGAATTGCTGCGGCTTTCGGGAACCGAAGCAATCCGGTTGATCGAACCGGGGCGCAGCGTCATGGTCCTGCCGATGCGGCGCAGCTTGCGTCCGGGTGGCAGCGTCAACCTGATCATCGAAACGCTGCCGCTTTCCACCTTGCGCGCCGTGCTGACAATGGCGGGGCTAGCGCCTCGCGAACTTCTGGTTACCGCGCGCTCGCCGCTGGCGGAAAACATCATCGTGCAGATCGTGGTGCGCGACAGCGCCTTGGCGCAGCGGCTTCGCGTCTATGCCTTTCATATCGCGGCGCTTTCGCTGGCGATTGCGTTGCTGACCGGGCTGATCCTCTATTTGGCGCTGGACCAGTTCCTGGTTCTGCCGATCCGCCGGCTCACCGAAAGCATTTCCCGCTTTCGCGCCGACCCGGAATACGCGGCGCCGCTGGCGCCAAATCCGCCGGGCCGGCTCGGCGATGATGAAATCGCCCTCGCCGCGCGCGAACTGGCGGCGATGCAGACCGAGCTGCGCGCGGCGCTCTGGCGCAATGCGCGGCTGGCGGCGCTGGGCACCGCGGTCGCCAAGATCAGTCATGATCTGCGCAATATCCTGAGTTCGGCGTTGCTGGTGGCGGACCGCTTGGGCAATAGCGCCGATCCTTCGGTCAAGCAGGCGGCGGAGACGCTGATCGGCTCGGTGGAGCGCGCCGCCGAGCTGGTCGGGCGCACCTTGTCCTTTGCCCGCGAAGGGCCGCCGCCCTTGTTGCGGACCCCGGTTGCCCTGGCGGCGCTGGTCCGTGAGATCAGCGAGACCCTGGCGCCGCTGATGCCAGAGGCGAAGATCGAGATCGCCATCGATCCGCTGCTGTCGCCAAAGCTGGATCGCACGCAAATCTACCGCGCCCTCTCCAACCTGATCCGCAATGCCGGCGAAGCCGAAGCGAAACTAATCACCATCAGCGCCACCGTCGCCGGCGCCCCCTCTGGTTCTATCGTCACGCTGACAATCGCCGATAATGGCCCTGGCCTGCCAGAGGCGGCGCAGGCCAATCTGTTCCGCCCCTTCACCGGCTCGGCGCGGCGCGGCGGCACCGGGCTGGGACTTGCCATCGCGCGCGACCTGGTGCGGGCGCATGGCGGCGAGTTGGAACTCGTCTCGACCGGGCCACCGGGAACCACGTTCCGGATGACGCTGCCCGCCGAAGGGCCGGATAGCAGCGGGGTTTGAACCGGCCTACCCAACCCTGGCTTTAACAATGAACACCATCGCGGGGAGCCGCAAAGGTTTCCCGGTGTTGAAGGGCGCGAAAGCATCGCGGATTTCCGCGGCGATCGCGGCGCGGGTTGCCGGATCGGCGGATTTTTCATCGAGCAACGCGCCTGCCGGACCCATGATGCAGGCGATCCGCGCGGCATCGTCGAGGCTGTCATCCAGCACCGGCACGGCTTCCGGCGTTACCTCGACATGGTGAAACCCGGCGGCAGTCAGCGTGTCCTGAACATAGGTCCGGTCGGCGAAGGCCAGCGGTCCCGGGGCGCGCGGGTGGCGGGGCTTGCCGGGACCAAGATGGCGCTCGGCGATTTCCAGGGGGATGCGCCAATGCGGATTCTCGGCGAGCGGCGCCCAGGCGGCGAAGCACAGGCGGCCGGACGGTTTCAGCGCGTGCCGGATCATAGTGAACGCCGCTGCGGCGTCAGTAAAAAACATCACGCCGAACCGCGAGATCGCCAGGTCGAACTGCGGCGGGAATTTTTCAGTTTGCGCATCGGCCTGCCGCAGTTCGACATTATCATGATCGGTCAGGCGCTGGCGGGCGGCGGTCAGCATGGGGGCCGAGATGTCGATGCCGAGCACCCGCCCTGACGCGCCCACCAGACCGGCCGCCGGGAGGGTGGTGGACCCGGTGCCGCAGCCAATATCCAGCACGGCCTCGCCAGGACATGGCGCGGCGCGTTCAATCAGCAGGCGGTTGATGGCATCGAGCCGCTGCTCCATGGCATCGCCAAGACGGACCCATTTTGGCCCGGCGACCTCGTTCCAGTATTCCACTTGCTTTTCATTGCCGCTCATTCTTCTGAGTCTCCTTAAACCAACCGGCTTGATCGGCGATTTCGGTGATCCGCCGCAAGGCTTCGGGCATGGCGACGCCTTCACGCTGCCATACGGCACGCTGCTCGCCAAGCTGCGCCACCCGCGCCGCCCATTCGGGGCCGAACTCAGTCTCCAGCTTGCGGCGGATCAGCCCGGCTAGGCCGGGCGCGCGGCCATTGGTTGAAATGGTCAGCAGCAGATCGCCGCGCCTGACTTCCGCCATCGAATGATAATCGCAGAATTTTGGGCGGTCCTCCAGATTGACTAAAATCCGCGCCTCACGCGCCGCCAGGGCCAGCGCCTCGCCAATCTCCGCCGGCAGATCGACGATCCACAGAACATGCAGCGCGGCAAGCGCGGCCCGGTCCGGCAGGCAATCGCGCAATGCCGCGCCGGCTTCGGCGATCATTGTTTCATCCGGCATGTCGTTGAACCATAAGGCGCCCTCGGCGCCGCCCGCGCGCAGGGCGCGGAATCGCCGCAGCGCCAGGGCGCCCCGGCCTGCCACGGCCAGCTGGAGGTAACGCGGATCGAGGGCAACCGGTATCACAGGCTTAATTTCCCATCGTGCTATGGATCGCCTGGTCATCCATGCATCGTTGTCCGCTGGATGGCCAGCATAGGCTTGCATTTTGATGTTTCGCTTGACGAGGCAGTAAAACTACGAAATAGCTCGTGAATAACCAAAAATGGTGCCGTGATGAACAAATATGTTTCAATATTGCCGATTTCGCTCGCGATGACGTTTGGCGCTGCGACGGCTCAGACGCCGAGCAAAGCCGCTGAAAAAACCGCTCATGTCTATGGCACCGGGCCCATGCTGAAGTCCAAGGCCGATACTTCTGAAATGGCGCATAAGAAGTCGCGCAGGCATTCGCGGCACATGGCGTCGAGCGGCAAGCTTAAGGGCGAAGAGTTTAAAAGCGAGGCCATGGCCAAGGCGCATTGCCCAACCCAGACGGTGGTTTGGGTGAACACGCATGGGCATGTCTTTCATCTGCCAAAATCAAAATACTATGGCAAGACGAAATACGGCGCCTTTGCCTGCGAGGCGCAGGCTGAAACGGCCGGCTTCAAAGCCGCCAAATCTTAAGGAATAAACAATGTCGATTTTCAGCGATGTTTCCGGGTTGATGAGCGGCGGCTCGATGCCGGATGCGGCCAAAGGCAATATCGGCAGCGAGCTTAGCAATGTGCTCCAGGGGCAAGGGATTGGCGGAATTTCCGGACTAATCCAGAAATTCGAACAGTCCGGAATGGGCGCGCAAGCATCATCCTGGGTTGGCAATGGCGCCAACCAGCCCGTTTCCGTCAGCCATATCGAACAGGCTTTGGGCCCCAGCGTGATCAGCGCGATTGCCAGCCGGTTTGGCATGGATCCGCAGCAAGCGACACAAATGCTCAGCCAGCATCTGCCCGGCATTGTCGATCACATGACGCCAAACGGCGCCCTGCCGGATGAGTCTTCTTCTAGCAACGCGGCGGCCGACAATGATCCGCCGGATGATACGGATTCAGATAACACCGACACCTCTGACGACGACAAGTAAGCTCAAATCACGCTTTCGGAGGATTCCAGCGACCTTGTGCCTTTGCCGCCTAGCATCAGCACGGCGCGCGGGGTGACGCTTTGATGTTCCTTGCGCCGATGCTGCACGACCGTGCCAAAAGCGATATGGCGGCAGAGAAAGCGCTTCGGCATTCGCTCATCGCCTTCCTGGCGGAACATCTCAGTGAAATGCACGCGGCCCAGCACGCCGGTGCCGCTTTGGCGCTGCGCGTCGTCGCGTAGATTGGCCAGCGCGTTGTAGCGCACCCGGTGCTGGAACACTGAAAGATCGGGCAGTTCCATGTTCCACCAGCTGCCCGCGCCGTCCGCGCGGCCATACATATCGGTGAACCAGTCGTAGTAAGCGCCGACAGCGAGACCGACTGGCAGAATGCCCGCCTCGATCAGCCGGGCGAACTCGAGTTGGCTGACGGTGGCGACCATCGGGATACGCTGATCGGGAAAGCCCTTGATTCGGATGGCGGTGCCGGTGACGCTGTAATCCATCGAGGTTTCAGCGCCCTCGGCAAGCCGGGTTTGCATCCGCGCCTCGACGATGGCGTGGGCGCCCATCAGCCCTGCTTCATGCTGCAAGCGGGCGATGGCGGTATGCCAGCCATCGCGGTGGCCTTCGGTCCAGGAATAGCCGAAATGGAACCAGCAATTGCCGGCGACCATGCCCAGCGTTTCGATGCCATGGGTATGCGCGGTGAGCAAATCCCCGGGCGAGGCGGTGGATACCCAAGGCAGCTTGCCGGCGGCGGTGTGGCGCAAGCGCTGCGAGACGAAGCCGGGCACCGCGTTTTGCCGCAGCGACTGCGTCCATGCATCGGCACGCGCCTGCTGCCGCGCCCCCTCCGCCGGATCGGCAGCGGATGTCACGGCGCCGACGACGCCCTGAATCAAGTCCTTGAATGACATGGCGGCTCTTTCACGACATCAGAAAGTTTTGCAGCACCTCATGGGCGCCTTCGATTTCGGCGGAAAGCGCTTTCAACTCAGCCGAAAGCGACTCCAGCCATTGCGGCACCGGCATCACATCGCGTTTTAGCACCACGCCGCGCGCCGACTTGCTGCGTCCGGCGTGCAGGCCGGTGGCATCGCGCTCCAGCGTGTAGAGCGTGTTGCCGGTATTGATGGCCAGGGAGGCGACATGGCTGGTCTTGGCGAACAAGCCATCCTTCTTGCGGGTGATCGCCACCCGGCCCGGCAAGGCGGCATCGAGCCTTGCCGCAAGCGCTGCCATGAAGGCGCTGGTATCGCCCTGGGCGCGGCGTACCCAGGCGGCGTGCAGATCAAACTCATCGAGGCCGCTCATTCGGGTTTCGGCAATGACTTGACCGGCTCCGGCGCCGCCAGCTCAGCCCGCATTTTGGCCAGCTGCGCATCGACATCATTGGTCAGCCGCAATTGCTCGATCTCGTGGCTGATCTGGCCTTGCTGATCGCCGGGGCCATTCAGCGCGCCCTCATCCATCAGCCGCTCCATCGCCTCCGCCTTGGCCGATAGCAATTGAGTTTTCTCCTGCGCCCGGCGGATGGTGTCATTGGCATTGCCCAGTCCGCTGCCGATGCCGGCCAGCGATTCAGTCGCCTTGATCTGCGCCGCCGCCGCCTGGTGCTCGGCTTTCAGCACCTCCTTCTGGGTGCGGAACTGGTCGATCCGGTCGGTCAGCTTCATCTGGAAGGATTTCAGCTTGTCGGCCTGCTGCATGACATGCTCGTGCGAGGCGAGGATGGTTTGCAGCCGCGCCTCCTGGCCGGATTTTTCGGTCAACGCCCGCCGCGCCAGATCCTCGCGCCCCGCCTGCATGGCGAGCCGGGCGTCCTGCTCGTAACGAAAAATGCCCTGCTGCTGGGCGTTGATTTGGCGTTCCAGCGTGATCTGCTCGGCCACCACATCGGCCAGATGCCGCTTGGTCTCCTGCAGATTGCTCAGCATCGTCTCGTAGGAAAGCTCCAGCGCCGCGTCGGTATCCTCGGCGGCGTTGAGGAATTTGTTGGCCTGGGCGGCGATGATATTGTTGAAGCGTGAGAACAGGCTCATGCGCGGTCTCCTTCAGTCGTTTACCGGCAGGACGATTTGCGGGATTAGCTTTTCCGGCAGGACGGATTTATCCTCGATGGCGATCACCGCGGTGCCGATGGCGAAGAATTCGATGACATGCGGCTGCCAGCTATGCGAGCCTTCCTTGAGCTGCACGCCGACCACGCCTTCGGCCTTGGCGTCGCCCGCCTCGCGCTGCATCCGCTCCATCGCCAGTTCGCGCGCGTCATACATCGCCTGGGTGAACACCTCGATTTCAGTGTTGCGGCCCATATTGCCGAACACCCTGCCCAAGCTTTGATGCGCCATGTGATAAACACACGACCCCATCACCATTTCCAAGGGCCGGTAGCCAGATTGCAGCAGCAGCCATAAATCCTGGCCGGAGAGATCAGAAGTGAAAGGCTTGCCGTTAACGCCCTTGAAGATCGGGTGCCCGGCAGAATGCGCAATGGCGGTGCCGATTGCCATGAATTCCAGGATGTCCTTGTCCCATTCCATGCGCTTGACTTCCAGCCGCACGCCGACAATGCCGTCGGCGTTCAAAGTCTGCGCTTCCTCTTCCATGCGCGCCATGGCGAGTTCGCGGGCGTGATACATCGCCTGCGACAGCACGGTGAGTTCCTGGTTCTTGCTCCAGCCGGCGTATTGGATGCCGACATGATAGATGCAGGAGCCGACCACCAGGCCGAGCGGCTCGAAGCCGGCTTCCCGCACCATCAGGAATTCGTTGACCGAGAAATCCGAGGTGAAAACGCCTTCGTGGCTGCCTTGGGTGCGCAGCATTTTCAGCCGTTCGAGCGCGTGATGCGGCAGGCCTTCAAGGGATGCGGTGGTATCCATCGCCATGGCGTCGTCCTTTGGCTAATTTGATCCAAGATTAACCGAATCCATGGTCCTTTGAAAGCAGCGGGGTATTCGCGGGGCAGCGGATCGGGTAGTTTATCATCCGTATCATTCCGGCACTGGAGCGTATGATGGCGGAAAGCTCGATCTCGCGGCTGTTCAATACCGTGCAAGGCGGCCCGCCTGGCTTTCACGGCGGCCCGACGGCCTCGCGGTTTTTATCCACCGCCCTGATCGGCCTGGTGGCGCTCCTGGTTATCGCGGCGTTGATCCTGGATAATTGTTTTTACGTGGTGCAGCCCAACGAGATGGCTGGCCTCACCCGGCTCGGCGTGGTGGCGATCAAACAGCCGATTGGTTCTGGATTGCACTTCAAGCTGCCCTTTATCGAGACGGTGGACCGCATTCAGACCTCGATCTCGCGGTTCAACCTGCCGCCGGTGCAGGTCTATACCGCCGATAACCAGCTGCTCACCCTCGGCATTTCGCTGACCTACCGGGTGCCGAAAGGCGCGGTGCTGCACATGCTGTATGATGTCGGCAAGACCGGCAATGTGGACGTTGACGCGACCATCGAGCCGATCATTGCCGACCGCGCGCTGCGGGTGTTCGCCGGGCACAAGACCATCAATATCAGCGAGCGGCGGGCGGTGATCGACGAGCAGATGCATGTGGCGATCAGCGAGGCGCTGGGACGGCTGTTCGGCCTTAACGTCATCGATATTCAAATTCGCAGCATCGCCTATACCGATGCGTTTGACCGGGCGGTGGAAGAGGCGGTCGAGGCCAAGGCGCAGGCGGTGAAGGAACAAAACCTGGTGATGGAAAAGCAGTTCATGGCGGAGCAGGTGGTGGCGACCGCCAATGGCGCCGCCAAGGCAAGGATCGCCCAGGCGCAAGGCGAGGCGCAGGCGACGGTGCTGAACGCCACCGCGCAGGCAAGATCGATTGGCATTGTCGCGAAGGCAAGGGCTTTGGCGATTGCGCAAGTGGGCGCCGCGGCGGGCGCCAATCCCAGCATCGTTCCCTATTCGGTGGCGACGCGCTGGGACGGCAAGCTGCCGACGACGACAGTGGGATCAGGTTCCGGCTCCAACCTGTTCCGGGTGCTGCTGCCCGCCGCCGGGGCAAAACCTGGCAAGTGACGCGCGTTACGCTTCGAAATCCTCGTGCGAGTAGCCTTGGACGAAGAGCAGCGCCCGCAGATCGGCGTGGTTGACCTGTAGCCTAGCCTCGGCGGTGACGATAGGTTTGGCGTGGTAGGCGATGCCGAACCCGGCTTCCTTGATCATCGCCAGATCATTGGCGCCGTCGCCCACCGCCAGTGTGGCAGCCAATTTCACCCCGCGTTTCCCGGCAAGCTCGCGCAGTGTGGCAAGCTTGGCGTCACGGTCGAGGATCGGCTCGGCGGCGGCGCCGGTGAGCGTTGAGCCGTCATCGAGCAATGTGTTGGCTCGATGCAGGTCAAAGCCAAGTTCGGCGGCGACGCGGCTGGTGAAATAGGTGAAGCCGCCGGAGACCAGCGCCGTCATCGCGCCATGGGCGCGCATGGTGGCGATTAGTTCGCGGGCGCCGGGCATGAACTCGGTGCCGCGCCAGGTGCGCTCCAGCGCTTTCAGATCGAGGCCCTTGAGCATGGCGACACGTTCCCGCAGCGCGGTTGCGAAATCGATCTCGCCATTCATCGAGCGGCGGGTGATGGCGGCGATTTTCTCCTTGAGGCCTGCCTGCCCCGCCAGCTCGTCCAGCGTCTCCGAGGTTACAATGGTGCTGTCCATGTCGGCCACCAGCACCGCCTTGCGCCGCCCACGGTCCTTCACGCAGAGCGCGTCGATGGCAGCACCTTCAAGCGCCGCTTCGGTGACACCGGGGAGCGGTATTTCCATGCAAGGGATTTCCGCCGCCTCGCCCGGCGACAGCCAATGCGGCTCGCCGCCGCGCACGGCGTCGCGCACCCGCGTGACGGTGGATTTTGAAAGGGACGTCTTGCCGCGCGCGGCCACCAGAACCAGAACGTAACGCATGGATGCAGCGAGTAGAGCAGCAAGCGAGGAGTCGGCAAGCCGGTTGGTCATCGTCGCGGGGCCGACCGCTTCGGGCAAGTCAGCGCTGGCCTTGGCGCTGGCGGAACGGATCGGGGGAGTGGTGATCAATGCCGATGCGATGCAGTGCTATCGTGAGCTGCGGATCGTCACGGCGCGGCCATCGCCGGAGGATGAGGCACGAGCGTCGCACCGGCTTTATGGGTTTCAGCCGGTCACCCAGCCGATGGATGTGGCACAATGGCGGCGTTTGGCGCTGAGTGAACTCGCGGCGGCGCGCGAGGCTGGGCTGACGCCGATTTTTTGCGGCGGCACGGGGATGTATCTGCGGGCGCTGCTGCACGGGCTTGCTGATATCCCTGATCCCGGAACGGAAGCGCGACATGAGGCGCGTGACCTGCTTGCCGCACTTGGATCGCATGGCTTGCATGACAGGCTGACGGCGGTTGACCCCATTACCGCCGCCAAGCTGCGGCCCAGCGACTCCCAGCGTCTCGCCCGCGCCTATGAAGTGTGGCGCGGCACCGGATGCGGGCTGGCGCATTGGCAAAGAATTCAGCCTGAACCCTTGGCGGGGTGGTCGCCGCGGGTGGTTTTGCTCGACCCGCCGCGCGAGGCGCTGCGCGATGCCATCGCGGCGCGGTTCCGGTCGATGCTCGGTCAGGGCGCGCTGGAAGAAGTGCGGCCTCTGGCCCCGCTCGATCCTGCCCTGCCCGCCATGCGTGCCTATGGCGTGCCGGAACTGCTGGCGCATCTGCGCGGCGAGATTTCCCTGGAGGAAGCGGCAGGCCGCGCCATCGCCGCCAGCTTCGCCTATACCAAGCGCCAAGGCACCTGGTTCCGTCATCAGAAGCTGGCTGATGAGCGGCATACGCATACGATCCATGCGCAAAGCGCCGAGATGGCGCAATTTTCGGTAAGAATTCACGCTGATATTATGCGCTTTGTTAACCGCTTTGGTTGACGTTCAGAGCCGCAGAGGCTACGCGTTGCAGCGCACCATAAATAGGATTTTTGCGATGAATGCCGTCACCACCACGACCGCCGCCCAATCCGGCGCCGAGATTTTGCTCCGCGCGCTGAAAGCGCAGGGCGTCGAGGTGATTTTTGGGTATCCGGGCGGCGCGGTGCTGCCGATTTATGACGCGCTGTTTCAGCAGAACGCCATTCGCCATGTGCTGGTGCGCCATGAGCAGGCCGCGGTGCATGCCGCCGAGGGCTATGCCCGCTCCACCGGACGCACGGGCGTCGTGCTGGTGACCTCCGGTCCCGGCGCCACTAATGCCGTTACCGGACTTGTTGATGCGCTGATGGATTCGATTCCGGTGGTGTGCCTGACTGGGCAGGTGCCGACGCATCTGATCGGCAATGACGCATTTCAGGAGGCTGATACCACCGGCATCACCCGGCAGGCAACCAAGCATAATTATCTGGTGCGACGTTCGGAGGATTTGGCGCGAATTGTCCATGAAGCGTTCTACGTCGCCCGCGCGGGACGGCCTGGGCCGGTGCTGGTCGATCTGCCGAAGGATGTGCTGATCAATCCGGCGCCGTATAGCGACCCTTCGAAGGGCGAGCATCGCAGCTACCGTCCGCGCACCGAGCCTGATCCGGCGCGCATCGCGGAAGCGATCAGGCTGATCAAGGGCGCGAAGCGGCCCATTTTCTACACCGGCGGCGGCATCATCAATGCCGGGCCGGAAGCGGCGGAATTGTTGATCGAGTTCGCTCATCTGGTGGGCGCTCCGGTGACTTCGACGCTGATGGGGCTGGGCGCCTATCCTGCTTCGGACCGGCAGTTCCTGGGGATGCTGGGGATGCACGGCAGGTACGAGGCGAATATGGCCATGCACGGGTGCGATGTGATGGTTAACGTCGGCGCGCGGTTTGATGACCGGGTGACGGGGCGGATTGCCGCCTTCGCGCCGCATTCCAAGAAGATTCATCTCGATATTGATCCGTCCAACATTAACAAGAATGTGGTTGTCGATGTCCCCATTGTCGCCGATGCGGCTTCGGGGTTGCGGGCGCTGATCGATGCGTGGGGGCGCGATGGCGGCAAGCAGAACCGCGCGGCTTTGGCCGCTTGGTGGGAGCGGATTGAGGGCTGGCGGGCGAAGGATTCGCTGAAATTCACCCAGGATATGAGCAAGGGGGCAGTGATCAAGCCGCAGCATGCGATCAAGCGGCTTTATGAGATCGTGCGGGAGTCGGGGCGTGAGGATTATATTACCACCGAGGTCGGCCAGCATCAGATGTGGGCGGCGCAGCATTACGGGTTCGAGAAGCCCAATCGCTGGATGACCTCCGGCGGGCTGGGCACCATGGGCTATGGCCTGCCGGCGGCGATGGGCACGCAGATCGGCAATCCGGATGCGCTGGTGATCGATATCGCCGGCGAGGCCAGTATTTTGATGAATATCCAGGAGATGGGCACGCTGGCGCAGTACCGGCTGCCGGTGAAGATTTTCATTTTGAACAATGAATATATGGGCATGGTGCGGCAATGGCAGGAATTGCTGCATGGCGGGCGGTATTCGGAGAGTTATTCCTCCGCCCTGCCGGATTTTGTGAAATTGGCGGAGAGTTTTCATGCGGTCGGGCTGCGGGCTTCCAGCGTTGATGAGCTGGATGATGTGATCCGGGCGATGATCGAGAGCGACCAGCCGGTGATCGCGGATATCCGCGTCGATCCGCGGGAGAACTGCTTTCCGATGATCCCTTCGGGGGCCGCGCATAACGAGATGATTTTGGGGCCGGAGCATGAGGGTGAGGCCGCCGGCATTACCGATGAGGGCCTGGTTTTGGTTTGATGGCTGATGTCCAGCCGTACCGCTCGGCCACTATTTCGGTGCTGGTCGAGAATGAATCCGGCGTGTTGGCGCGGGTGATCGGGCTGTTTTCCGGGCGGGGCTATAATATCGATAGCCTGACGGTGGCGCCGGTGGAGGATGACCGGCGGAAGAGCCGTATTACCGTGGTGACCTCGGGGACCGAGCTGGTGATCGAGCAGATCAAGGCGCAGCTTGACCGGCTGGTGCCGGTTTACCGGGTTTCGGATTTGTCGCGTGAGGGTGCGCATTTGTCGCGGGAACTGGCGCTGATTAAGGTGATCGGCGCTGGCGAGAAGCGTTCGGAGGCGCTGCGCCTTGCCGATGCTTTCCGGGCGCGGGTGATCGACGCGACGACGGAAAGCTTTGTGTTTGAATTGACGGGGGCGACCGATAAGCTGGATGCGTTTTTGGATTTGATGCGTCCGCTTGGCTTGGCGGAAGTTTCCCGCACTGGCGTGGCGGCGATTGCGCGGGGGACGCGGACGATTTGATCTGGAGTGGTGTCACGCTGTACTTACTAACTTTTCTCGTTGCTATATCGTAACATTATAGACGTGTGAAGGCGATTATGCCAAGGCTTGTAAAAAAGCTGAGGGCGGGGCGTTAGGCGATGGCGGCGTTGCGCTGGGAAGGACGGCGATGGGCGGAGCCGGCAAAGGGCGCCCCGCCTGGGGTTCCATTTGCGCCAGCAGATGGAAAGCTGGCGGAGGGGCTGCTTGCGGTGGGGCGTGGGCAGGAATGGGCGGCGCGCCGGGCGGCGGCAGGGCTTTCGCGGGCCGGATGGCCGCCGCTTGGATACCCAGCATTTGGCAGAGCGGGTTGAGGATGGATTGGAGCCTTGGGGCGCCGGCGAGGAGGGCTGCCACTTCAGGATCGGCAAGGAAATGGCGAAGCTGGCCACCGATGGGAGCGGTTTCCGGGATCAGGGTGAGCAGCCAGGCCTTGCGGCGCGGCAGGGGGTCTGGTGGCCTGAATTTCGGGCGGCTTCTGGATGGCTTAGGCGCGCTCGCGATTGTCTCTTGAAGGTGTGGTACTCTGGCCCTGTTCCGCTACGGTGGGATGCGTGGGGCCGGGTGGCCACCCGGCCCCACGCGCGGCCAGAGCGACCGTCTCGCGATGGGGTGTTGCGCCCGCCGTCATCTTGGTCCTCTGGCCGCATCCTTGCAACGCTTGATGAGTTGAAGGGGCCGCTTTGTTGAACAGCAAACGCCCGCAGACAATCGAAAGCTTCCGGGAGACCATGTCATGCCCACCGCTTCACCGCTGCCTCTCGCCTTCATCGGCTGCGATGTCGGCAAAACCAGCGTCGTCGTCTTCGACAGCCGCACCAGCCTCACCACCACCTTGCTCAACCAGCCCGAAGCCCTGGTCGCGTTCGCAAGCCAGCTCGACGACACCTGCCTCGTCGTCTGCGAGGCAACCGGAGGCTATGAAGCTTCCCTGCTGGACGCGCTGGCCCAGGCGAGGCGCGCCGCGCATCGGGCCGATGCTCGGAAGGTCAAGGCGTTTATCCGCTCCTTCGGCATCCTCGGCAAAACCGACGCCATCGATGCGCGCGCTTTTGCCTGTTATGCTCAGGAGCGCCATGCGCGGCTGCCCCGCTGGCAGCCCACCGATAAGCAGCGCGATACGCTCCATGCGCTGGTGCTGACCCGCCGCGATCTGCTGGCCGCACGGACGGCCTGGAACAACCGCCTCAAAGCGCCAGGTGCCGCGGCCGTCGAGACCATCCTGCAGCCGCTCTGCACAAAGTTGGATACGCAGATCAAGGCAATCGATACCGCTATCGCAACCCTCATTAAAGCCTATCAGCCGCTCAGCGATGCTCTGAAAACCTTGCAAGAGATCACCGGCATCGGCACCATCACCGCCACAGCGCTCATCGCCCTCATGCCCGAACTTGGCAGCCTCGACCGCCGTCAAGCCGCCGCACTCGCCGGGCTCGCACCACATCCCCGCCAAAGCGGCGGCACCGATGCCTACAGGCACACCAGAGGCGGCAGGCCAGAGATCAAGCGCGTCCTCTTCATGGCTGCCTTGTCCGCTGCAAAGCATAACCAGACCCTGCGAACCTTTTACAAAAGGCTCCGAGCCAACGGCAAAAAGCCCCTCGTCGCCCTGACCGCCGTCATGCGAAAACTTATCGTCATCAGCAACGCCAGGCTCCGCCCAATATACCAAAACGTCTGCCCTCAAGTGAGTTGATGATCGCTTCCGGGACGGCTTGCGGGCAAGGTAAGTTCCGGGACAAGATCGCGGCTTCGTGAGCGGCGCGGGCGGCGAAGCGCAGGCCGATGCGGCGCACCCGCTTCCAGATTAGCATGAGGAACGGGCCGATGATGTGGCCTCGTCTGAGAAGGCGCTGCGCGTCGGCGTGGCGGCCAAGGGCACGGTGCAGGCTCTCCACGATGAAGATGAGCCGGTCTGCTGGGGTGGAAGGGATGCTGTGATTCACTAACATGCATAAACCACAACTAACGGCGAGTGGGCAAGAGGGATTTGCGATGGCGGTGATTTGACCCGTCGCTTTTAGGACCGGCTTGTTATGATGGCTTCATCGCTTGAATGCGACGCACATCGACAGGCTGTTTCGCGAGCGGCGCAGCCGCCACCATGACGTCCACCAAGGTTTGGCATTCGGCTTTCCCGGTCGCCAATACCTCGCGGAACGCGGTGATGCGCGACATGGACCACAGCGTTGTCGCCAATACCGGTATTGGGCTGCCGTCGATCAGCTTCTTTGATCCTGGATAGATGCGATAGCCGAGACCTTTGATGAGGTTGAAGCTGGCGTGGACACCGCGCGCCAGGATGACCGCTTCTTCCCATGACGCGCCGCTCCCGCGCCGCTCGCCGGCTACCGCTACGCTCTCGAACGCGACGCATAAGGGAACGTGGCAGCGCAGCCAGAGGAGCATGTCGGATTCGATAGCGGCGGGCAAACCCGCGGCATTAAACACGTCCACCCAGCGCTGCTCGTTCATGATGGTTTTTTGGCCGGCAGCGCCGATTGTCGCCTTGAGCTTGCCATCGCTGTCCAGCGTCGCTTGGACGAAGGGCATGCCGAACGCACAGCGCTCGATACCGATGGCATCTTGCAGGCGCTCGGGGTGGAAGGTGTTGAACATGAACTGGACGCATTTGGCGGCGCTACGCCGCAGGTTAGGCAGTATCGCGCTGGTTTGATGGTCCAGGAGCGTGACAATCAAAAGATCGTAAGGCGTCTCCTCGTCCAGCGTATCGAGTACCCGGACGCTGGCCCGCTCGCCCTTGACGTCGATAATCCCGTCATCGCGTTGCAGCTGCCGCAGCCTGGCGGAACCTGGCCGCGCGATGACGGTGACATCGTGGTGGCCGGCGCGGGCCAGTTGGAAGGCGAAGGTGCTGCCGATCTTGCCCGTGCCGAGGACAGCTATTTTCATCGGTGAAGAGGGCGTGGGTGCGATCATGATATGGTTGACATAGGCATGATGTAACGGAATGGAAGCTCACGTGTACGTCTCCGATCTTCCTTCATCCTGCTAAGACGGACTGGAGTAGCCATTAAGCCCGACGTTTTTGCCGGCGAGAAGTTGACGGAGAAGGCCGGTCGCGATTTTGCCTATACTCCTTGATCGTCGAGTCTCGGCTACGGAAAATGAAACCTGCTCCAGCTAAGTTTTGACGTCGTTGATACCGCGCCCAGCCTGCATCACAACACAGTTGTTACACTGGAGGTTTTATAATGCGCGTCCTGCTTCGCCGGATGGGCAACTCGTCTGGCGTTACTATTCCAAAGCCGGTTCTTGCCCAGCTTGGGGTCACGGCTGGCGATAGTTTCGATCTGACCGTGGAGGATGGGCATCTTACCCTCGTACCAGCGCAGTCGCATCCGCGCGCGGGCTGGGGCGAGGCGGCGCGACAGGTTGCCGAGGCTGGCGACGACGCTCCGGCATGGCCAGAGTTTGGCAACGAGGGCGATGCGGATCTGCGGTGGTAGCGGCCCGGCCATCGCCAGCCGTTGCGCGGGGCGAGGTTTGGCTTGCGGCGCTTGATCCTACCATCGGCAGTAAGAGTAGGAAGACCCGGCCCTGTGTCATCATCTCGCCGCCGGAGATGCACGACCATCTGCGCACGGTGACGGTGGCCCCGTTGACGACCGGCAGCCGCCCGGCGCCCTTCCGGGTCGCGGTGCGGTTCGAGGGCAGAGCGGGGCTGATCTTGCTCGACCAGCTCCGCACCTTGGACAGGCAGCGCCTGATCCGCCGCCTCGGTACTGTGGAGCGGGCAATCTTGCGCGACACTGGCGCGGCTGCGCGATATGTTTGCTGAGTGATCGTTGCACGTGAGACACCTGGCGGCGGATGCCGATCTTGCCGAAATCTATGTTGCCGTAATTGCGCGAGTTGATTCTAACAAGCAGGAAAGCGTTGTGCTGATGCCGGAGCTTAAAGGATTGGTGCCGGTTTAGGAATAGTGCGGTGACGATTAAGCAGCGAGCATATTGATTGTATGCGTGATTTGCTAAAATCTTTATGGGTTTTACAGGGGGCTCTTTTGGCTTTTTCTTCCAGTGCTCATTATGTCATCTATCACTTTCAGAAATTAATTTTGGTAGATGACTTTATCGCCGCCGCTTGCGACAGGCCGGACTAGAGCCGCTCAGAAACAAAGCTCCTGACATAGGAAATCATGCCGGAATCGTTACTATTTTGAGTTTCTCAGGATGACCGCGATCTGCATTATTTCTAATATCAGCAAGCGCTGTTAGTCTCTTTGGGAAGCCGGATGACGTCTGATAAAACGGTTCTGGCTCTTGGCCTCGCGGATCGTGGTTTGGAGCTTATGGAAGATCGGGCAGATTGCACCTTGCCACCTGGTGCCAGTTTTCCGTAACTGCTCAGACCGCAATCCGGTAATTATAGTCGGTTCAGGAATCTGCATATTCTGCAATAGAGTCCAAAAATATGGTCCAACTGGTGCCTTAATTTTATGTGATTGACGAGACGTGTGCGAGCAGGCCCGCCTTGTCCCTCTGCTGAAGCTCCTGTGCCGTGTTTTGCAGTCGATCGAGTACGAGGATCATTCGCATCTGGCCAACTGCCCAGATTGCAAGGCCACGATTGCCGTTAATGGCTAGTCCAGAGCACCGACATACTAGGTCGAAAGCTTCATTGTCGGTAACTTGGCGCCCGGTTTGCGCGCACAGGTAGAGATAGGTCGCTGGATGTTTTGCGCGAATTAGCTCCCAGCACCCTTCATCCACATATCCCGCGCGTAGAACTGCCTTGCTGACGATCCAGCCTTCGTCGCAGGCGCCGATCAGCTCCGGAACCAAGTTTGCCAACGTTTTCGGCGACGCTTGGTAGGCAAGGCTTTTCGCGGCGCGTGAGTCCTTGCTCGTTCGCCAATATGCGAGCGCAAACTCAGCATCGAACATTTCTAAATCGTTCTTCGTTGCTTTTAGCCAACGCGCCGCAGCACCATGTGTACCGCGGTCTATCCAACGATCAAGCAGCATTTGCTTTGTCTGTAGCGGCAGATGCTGGAATACTGCCGAATGGAGTGCATCCGCAGGCGGACGTAGAGACTTATCCTTATCAGCAGCGATAGCCGTTTGCTCGACTAGATTTACTAATGCCGAGGTGTGTTCCTCCGGTTGCTCCTCACGTAGCAGCCGCAGCAGGCGGCCTCGTAGAGCCAGCCTCACATCGGTATCCTCGTTAATCGTCCTTTCCATCGCCATACAGAGTGCTGAGAAGTTAAAGCACGCTACATAAGCGTACAGCAAGTTTCGACGGTCAAATTCATAAGGCGACTGCCGGCCCAGCGATACGATACGCTCCAGAAGCTCAGGTAATGCGACTTGCATAGCACCTTATAGCATGGCGACTGGCCCAGTCGCACACTGCACCGATAGTGATTTTTTGTTTCACTAGGTTTCGCGGCGTACTCCATCGAGAGCACTTCATATTCGGGTGTTGCTCTGGCCTCGATTTCTTTGACATCTCCTATTTTCGTTTGGGAGACTTTGTTCCTGCCTCATTAATGACCCGCAGGGGCGGAGGTGGAGGCGGGCGCGATGGGCTGGGGGGATTGTTTGTTACCGGATGGGGCCGGACTTGTTGTTGGGGTTGCGCCTGCTGGGGCGGACTGTTCGGAGGCCTTACCATTTGCTTTGCTCCAAAAGGTCGATATGTTCCATATATGGGGCTGTTCACGATGTATGGCAACGGCTACGAACCCAAATCCAGCCCAAATAATAGAAAGTATAGTATTTCTAAATACACCTTGTCTATAACGGAGTCTCTTGTCATTAGACACACAATTTTTTGAAGCACTTTCGGCATACTGCATAATAAAGCTAGACCTTGCAAAATTACTGACTTTTCCATCCTCTGATATTGAGTTATCGATACAAAATCTTTTGGAATCTGCTATATTTTTTAATATACCATCTGCATCTGGAAGATAATAATAATTTTCGCCAGCAAGCAATTTATGGAAAAAATAAATTGTTTTTACAATACAAAAAAATAGTAAAATCATAAAAATATAGTATAAAATTGTAACTACATCAGGAGATGATGTTACATACAACGATGGAGAGTCAAATACATTTTTTATTAAATAAGCAACTCCAGCAATAAGAATCGTAATTGGAGCACTAACAACGCTCATACTAGATAATATTTTATCTTTTCTATCTATTTCAAATTTATATATTTCCTTTAGAAATTCCTCAGTGTACTTGAGATCAGTGTCTTCAAGTTGATTTACTAAGTCTCTAGTTTCTGTGCTTCCAAACCCACTCATGCCTCTAATTTGTTCCCGCCTATCTTAAAACACAAGACTTATCAGAATTTGCAAATTTCGTGACAGCCTTACCCATAGGTGAGACTTAGGCCTTCTTGTTGCTCAAACTTGGTGCATGGTCACATTGAGCAGCGAGGTAAAGCATCCCAAGATTGCAAGTTCAATGATTATCCCGCGGCAGCCCAAAATGCTCGGCGACTTTCTGATACTTTACCGCGTTTTCCAGCACGCCGCCGAATTCCAACTGGCCGGTGAAGTTGCGGTAGATTTCTTGCCAGGGGGTTTGGTTGATGGGGTCGGGGAGTTTTAGGGCGTGGCGGCGCGAGGTTAGTTCCTCGTCAGAGATCAGGATATCCGCGCGGCGGCGGTTTAGGTCGATGCGGATGCGGTCGCCGGTGCGGAGAAGGGCGAGGCCGCCGCCTATCGCGGCTTCGGGGGAGGCGTTGAGGATGGAGGGGCTGCCGGAGGTGCCGCTTTGGCGGCCGTCGCCGATGCAGGGGAGTTCGTTGATGCCCTGTTTTACCAAGGCGTCGGGGGGGAGCATGTTGACCACTTCGGCGGAGCCGGGATAGCCGATGGGACCAACATTGCGGATCACCAGCAGGCAGTGTTCGTCGATGGCGAGAGCGGGGTCGTTGATGCGGTGGTGGTAGTCTTCCGGGCCTTCAAAGACGATGGCGCGGCCTTCGAAGGCGTTTTCGTCGCCGGGTTTTTGCAGGTAGCGGATGCGGAATTCGTCGGAGATGACGGAGGTTTTCATCACCGCGCTGTCGAACAAATTGCCGGTGAGGACGGCGAAGCCGGCCTGGGTTTTCAGCGGGTTGTTGTGGCTGCGGATGGCGTCGGGGTTGCCGTTTTTGACGTCACGGCAGTTGTCGCCCATGGTTTTGCCGTTCACCGTGCGGGCATCGGCGTGGATTTTGCCGTGGCGCATCAATTCGGCGATGACGGCGGGCAGGCCGCCGGCCTGGTAATAGGTTTCGCCGAGATATTTGCCGGCGGGCTGCATGTTGACCAGGAGGGGCACGTCGTAGCCGATACGGTCCCAGTCCTCGACGGTGAGCGGCACGCCGATATGGCGGGCGATGGCGTTGACATGCGGCGGGCAGTTGGTGGAGGCGCCGATGGCGGAGGCGCAGACGATTGCGTTCTCGAAGGCCTCGCGGGTCATGATATGCGAGGGACGCAAATCCTCGCGCACCATCTCGACGATGCGCTTGCCGGTGAGATAGGCCATCTGGGCGCGCTCGCGGTAGGGCGCGGGGATGGCGGCGCAGCCGGGGAGTGACATGCCGAGGGCTTCGGCCATGGCGTTCATCGAGCTTGCCGTGCCCATGGTGTTGCAATGGCCGACGCTGGGGGCGGAGGCGGCCACCATGTCGATGAATTCGGGGTATTTCAGCTCGCCCTTGGCCAAGCGGCGGCGGGCTTCCCAGACGACGGTGCCGGAGCCGGCGAGTTCGCCTTCGAAATGGCCATCGAGCATCGGGCCGCCGGAGAGGACAATGGCGGGGAGATCGACGGTGGCGGCGCCCATCAGCATGGCGGGGGTGGTTTTGTCGCAGCCGGTGGTGAGGACCACGCCGTCGAGCGGGTAGCCGTAGAGCACCTCGACTAGGCCGAGATAGGCGAGATTGCGGTCGAGCGCCGCGGTGGGGCGTTTGCCGGTTTCTTGGATCGGGTGGACGGGGAATTCGAGCGGCACGCCGCCCATGGCGCGGATGCCGTCGGCGACGCGCTTGGCGAGTTCGATGTGGTGGCGGTTACAAGGCGCGAGATCGCTGCCGGTTTGGGCGATGCCGATGATCGGGCGGCCTGATTGCAGTTCCTCGCGGGTTAGGCCGTAATTTAGATAGCGCTCCAGGTAGAGCGCGGTCATGCCGGGGTTGTGGGGATTGTCGAACCATTCGGCGCTGCGCAGACGGCGGGGGGTGGAATGGTCCATAACGTGTTCTCCGGTATCACCATGAAGGCCGCGGCAATGTCATGGCTAATTGCGACATAACTTCAATAGAGGTTCTAAGACAAAGGCAGTGAAAACAAGAGGTTCTTTTTTAAAAAACCACACACCACTGCTGAATCATGACATTTTTCGTTCAAAATGCCTTTCAAAACCCGCTAGGCCGAGTCGGCTGGCGCCGGTTTTCGAGTACCGGAGCGGAGCGGCCTTGAGGGCCGTGAGCACCGGAGCGCAGAAAAGCGGTGATAGACGGCCGGCATAGTAGGGTTTTGAAAGGCATTTTTAGTTGGACCAGCCGCCGTCGATGATCTGGGTGGTGCCGGTGGTGAAGGCCGCGTCATCGGAGGCGAGATAGACCGCGAGGGCGGCGATTTCGGTGGTGCGGCCCAGCCGGCCCATCGGCTGGCGGCCGACGAAATCGGCTTCGACGATGGATTCCGCGACGCCCCTCGCCTTCGCTTGCGCCGCGATGCGGCCGCGCAAGGAGGGGCTTTCGACGGTGCCGGGGCAGATGGCGTTGCAGCGTATGCCTTGCGTCACGTAATCGGCGGCGACGGATTTGGTGAGGCCGACCACGGCCGCTTTCGAAGCGCCGTAGACGAAGCGGTTTGGCGCGCCCTTCAGGCTGCCGACCACCGAGGCCATGTTGATGATCGAGCCGCCGCCGCGCGCCAGCATGCCCGGCAGGAAGCCGCGGATCATGTGGTACATCGCGGTGACGTTCAGGTCGAAGGAGAAGCGCCATGCCGCTTCGTCGGTGTCCAGGATGGTGCCGTGATGGACGAAGCCGGCGCAGTTGAACAGGATGTCGATGCCGCCAGTCTGTTGCACGAAACTGGCGATCATCGCGGGATCTGTGACATCGAGCCTGCTTGTGGCGGCGCCCTGCAAATCGGCCAGCAGATCACTGTTTAGATCGGTGGCGATGACCTCGGCGCCTTCGCGCAGAAACGCCTCGGCGCTGGCGCGGCCGATGCCCTGCCCTGCCGCGGTGACCAAGGCGCGCTTTCCGGCGAGTTTCATTGTTCCTCCTGACCGGGCCAATGGCCGGACCAATGTTGGCGGGTCGTAGCAATAAAGCTGCCTCCACGCAAGGCGGCGGCGTGGCCTTGCCGGCAGGATGCGACGGGTACAAACTGCGCGAAAGCCAGGGATGCCGCCGATGGAACTGAGCTATCAAATCCACGACAAGAAAATGCGCCGGCTAATGCTGTTCAACGCGGCGCCGGAGCGGATTGCCACCGGGTTTCGCTGGGCGGAAGGGCCGGTCTGGTTCGGCTGTGGCGAATACCTGCTATGGAGTGACATTCCGAATAACCGGCTGATGCGCTGGCTGCCGAACGGCGCGGTGGATGTGTTTCGCCAGCCATCGAACCACACCAACGGCAATACCAGGGACCGGCAGGGCCGGCTGGTCAGCTGCGAGCATGGCGGACGGCGGGTTTCGCGCACCGAATATGACGGCGGCATCACCGTGCTGGCTGACAAGTTCGGCGGCAAGCGGCTGAATTCGCCGAATGACGTGGTGGTGAAATCCGATGGCAGCGTCTGGTTCACCGATCCGGCTTATGGAATCGATACCGATTATGAAGGCCATCGGGCGGTGAGCGAGCAAGGCGCCTGCCGGGTGTATCGGATTGATCCGGCCAGCGGCGAAGTCAGCATTGTGGCCGATGATTACGAGCGTCCCAATGGCTTGGCGTTCAGCCCGGATGAACAGACGCTTTATATTGCCGATACCGGCCTCACCGAGCGGGATGACGGGCCGCATCATATCCGTGCGCATCCGGTGATCGATGGGGTGAAGCTGGGACCGGGGAAGATTTTCACGGTGATCGAGCCGGGTTTCTCGGATGGCTTTCGGCTCGATGAGGATGGCAATATCTGGACCAGCTGCGGCACCGGCAATGGCGTCGCGGTGTTCGCGCCGGATGGCACGCCGTTCGGCAAGATCGAATTTCCCGAAACCGTCAGCAATTTGTGCTTTGGCGGGCGCGACCTCAACCGGATTTTCGTCACCGCGACGAGTTCGGTTTATGCGTTGTATGTCGGGATCAGGGGTTGCAAGACGGTATGATCCCCGATCATAGCGCCTTGATCGTGGTGGATGTGCAGAATGATTTCTGCCCCGGCGGCAGGCTTGCCGTGCCGGACGGGGATGCGGTGGTGCCGGTTATCAACCGTCTTGGGGAGGAGTTCGAGACGGTGGTGCTGACGCAGGATTGGCACCCGGCGGATCACGATTCCTTTGCGGCGCAGCATCCGGGGCATGATCCGTTTCAGATGATCGATGCCGCTTACGGTCCGCAAGTGCTGTGGCCGGCGCATTGCGTGATGGGCACGCCGGGCGCCGCGCTGCATCCCGGCCTTGATATTCCGCAGGCGGCGTTGATCCTGCGCAAAGGCTCGCGCCGGATGATCGACAGCTACTCGGCGTTTCTGGAAGCCGACCGGACCACCAAGACCGGGCTGGACGGCTATTTGCGCGCGCGGGGGATCGAACGGTTGTATTTTTGCGGCTTGGCGACCGATTTCTGTGTCGCCTGGTCGGCGCTCGATGCGCGGCGATTCGGCTTCGCCGCCAGCGTCATCGAGCCGGCGTGCCGCGCCATTGATCTCGGCGGGTCGCTCGACGCCGCGTGGATCAACCTCGCCGAAGCGGGGGTCGGACGGCTTAATACCGTCTGAGCAACGCGACGAGGCGGCCTTGCACGCGCACCCGTTCGGCGGGGAAAATCCGCGCCTCATAGCGGGCATTGGCGGGTTCGAGCGCGATGGAATTGCCGCGCTGGCGGAGGCGTTTCAGGGTGACTTCGCCGTCATCGATCAAGGCCACGATGATCTGGCCGGTTTCCGCGGTTTCGCCCTTGCGGATGATCGCGGTGTCGCCATCCAGGATGCCGGCTTCGACCATCGAATCGCCGGCGACCTCCAGCGCATAGTGATCGCCCTGGCCCACCAGCGCGATGGGCACCTCGATTTCCGCCGAATTGTCACGCATCGCCTCGATCGGGACGCCGGCGGCGATGCGGCCGTAAAGCGGCAGCATGACGGCTCCCGCCTTATCCGCGGCGCGGACGCCGCTGAACCGGCTGGTGAAATCACCGCGGATGACATTGGGAGAAAACCCGCTGGAGCCGTTTGCCGCCACTTCATTCGTGCCAAGCCGGGCAGTCTCCGCACGGGCCAGCACATCCTCTGGCAGGCGCAGCACTTCCAAGGCGCGGGCGCGGTGCTTATGGCGGCCAAGAAAGCCGCGTTCCTCCAGCGCGCCGATCAGCCGGTGGATGCCGGATTTCGAACGTAAATCCAGCGCGTCCTTCATTTCCTCGAAACTTGGCGAACAGCCGGTTTTGCGCAAATGCTTGTCAATAAAGAGGAGCAGTTCATGTTGCTTCGGCGTCAGCATCAGCCCTCCAGGATGATTAGGCACGAATATCGCGCCGGTAAAAACGATTTCGAAGCGATGAAACCGCTCCGGAACAAAACACTAACACTCTATTTCGTTCTATATATGTTCGAATTGCCCGTCAAGCGCTCAATGATGCAATGCCTAGAGCGGATTAACCGAATCGTCCGCGTATGGCTAACGCGGCCTGATCCGCCAGAAGTTGACAAATCCGGTGATCAGGAAGCCTCTAGAGCATGATCCGTTCGCATTCGCTCACGGCTCATGCTCTAGCCCTTTGTTTTAGCGGGTGATTCACGTCTCCGGTGATTTCACCTTCGACGATCACGCGCTATGGAGACAATGTTTGGGAGTCGGAATGGCTGCGAATTCAAACCTTGTCATTTATGCCGCTCTGGCCGGCAATATAGTGATTGCCCTCAGCAAATGGGGCGCCGCGTTTATTACCGGAAGTTCCGCGATGTTCAGCGAGGCCATTCATTCCACCGTGGACAGCGGCAATGAGTTGCTGCTGTTGCTCGGCAAGCATCGGGCGGCAAGGCCGGCGGACCGTGATCATCCCTTTGGGCACGGGCTGCAGCTCTATTTCTGGAGTTTTATCGTGGCCGTGCTCATTTTCGGCCTTGGCGGAGGAGTTTCCTTATTGCAGGGCATTCAGCATATGCGTGCTCCCGAGATAATCAAGGATGCCGCCGTCAGCTATGCGGTACTTGCCATCGCCTTTGTCTTTGAAGGCATTTCCTGGGCGATTGGCTTGAAGGAGCTTCGGCGGTCCTCGGCAGGAAGAAGTCTTTGGCAGGCGCTGCGGCGCAGCAAGGACCCAGCGGTATTCTGTGTGGTGCTGGAAGATACCGCGGCGCTGCTTGGCATCATTGTGGCGGCGTCCGCCATCGCGCTGTCGCGCTGGCTTCATATGCCCATGCTGGACGGCGCCGCATCGGTGGTGATCGGGCTTATCCTGGCACTGGTCGCGGTGCTTCTGGCTAACGAGTGCCAGAGCCTGCTGACCGGCGAGGGCGCTCGCCGCGAGGTGCGCGAAGACCTGGAGAAAATCGCCAAAAATGATCCCGGCGTCCTGCATCTGTCAGAATTGCTGACGATGCATTTTGGACCGGACACCGTGCTGGTCACCCTCAGCCTGGATTTCAAGGACGCCCTGGGTTCGTCCGACGTTGAAGCAGCCGTCAGCCGCATCGAGCAACAGATGAAGCAGGCCCACCCGGAAGTGAAGCGGGTGTTCATCGAAGCGCAGGCGTTCCAGCCGGCGTCTTGAGCCTTAATCCGCCGAGGTGAGGCGGAACTCGATCCGCCGGTCGCGGGCGAAATTCACGGGCGTCTTGCCTGCCGCGATCGGGTGCTCGGCGCCATAAGCGGTAGCGATGATGTGCTTTTTCGAGACGCCGTCCTTGACCAGCTCATGCAGCACGGCAAGCGAGCGGGCCGCCGAGAGATCGAAATTATCCTTGTACGGGCCGCCATGGATCGCCGCCTGATCGGCGAAGCCATCGACGCTGAGCGCCCATTTCAGGCCGGGCGGAATTTTGCCGGCGATTTTATCGATAGCCTGCGCGACATCGGCGATATTCTGTTGACCGGCTGGCGAAAGCGTCGCCTGATCGGAAGGAAACAGCACATCGCTCTCGAACACAAAACGGTCGCCGACGATCTTGATGTTCTTTTGGCCCGATAAAATTTGCCGCAGCGTGCCGAAAAACTCGCTGCGGTAGAGTTGCAAGGTTTGCACCTTTTGCGCCAATGCCGCGTTAAGCTGCTGGCCGAGATCGGCGATTTTCACCTTGTCGGCCTTGTTCTTGCTCGATTCGGCGTTCAGCGCCGCCGCGATGACGCCAAGCTGCAAGCGTAAAGCCGCGATTTGCTGATTAAGCAGGTCGATTTGCCGCGCCGCCTCTGCGGAAAGCTGCGTTTGCGCCGCGAGCCGCGCCTTGTAAGACGGCGCATTACCGGCGTTGGCCGTGGCCAGCGCCGACTGCAATCCGGCGATCCGCGATGTCGCCGAGGCGCCTTGCGCCTGCGCATCGGAAAGCTGCGCTTCGAGCGCGGCTTGCTTGTCGGTGAGCGCCGCCATCGCCGCTGCCGCCTTGGTTTTGGCTTGCCCGGCGCGATCGAGCGCGGCGGTGAGCGCCGCATTATGCGTCTTGCTTTGTTTAACCAGCGCCGCCATGCTGGCCAGCTCCTCATTCAGCGAAGCAGTCTTTGACTTCTGCAAGGACAGCACGCTGGAAAGCTGGGCGATCTCGCCTTTCAGCGAGGCGATGGTGTTGTTCGAGCCGCTCAGCGCCGCCGACATGAAGGCTTCCGCCAGCACGAAGACCAGCAGCACGAAAATCGTCACCATCAGCAGAGTGGACAGCGCATCGACATAGCCGGGCCAGGCTTCAAGCCCGTTGCCGCCGCGCCGGCGGGAAGAGAGTGCCATGGCTCAGCGCGCCTCGTCGTAGCGGCCCGCCAGCGTCCGGGCGAGCATTTTAATATCGCTTCGCAGTTCGGCGGCGATCTGGCTGCGTCCCTGCTCGGATTCCGCGATCAGCCGTGCCAGCAGCAGCTCGATATTCCTGAGATGGGCGCGCGCGACATCATCGCCGCCCTGCTCGCGCTGCTCGGCGAGCCTCGCCAGCGTCGCCTGCCCCTCGCCGACCCGCAGCATGACCTTCTGATTATTGTGCATGACATCGACCAGCCCGTTCATCCGCTCGGCCAGTGACTGGATCAGCTGGTTGGACTGCACCCGGCCATCCTCGGTGCGGGTCAGCACACGCTGCAAGGCCTCCATGTTTTCCGCCGCCTGTTCGAGCAGCGCCTGCACATAGGCGGGGACAGAGGTTTCGCCCTCGCCGCCCAGGATGCCCGACGACAGCCGGGTGAGGCCAGCCAGCCATTCCTCCAACTCGTTGAAGAAGCGGTTCATCGCCTGCCCGGCGGTGAGGTCGAGAAAGCCCAGGATCAGCGCGCCGGAAAGGCCGAACATCGAGGAGGAGAACGCCGTGCCCATGCCCGCCAACGGGCCGGCGAGACCTGATTTCAACTGGTCGAACATCGCGTTGACGTCGCCGCCCGCGAGATTCATGCCATGGATCACCGCGGCGACCGAGGAGACGGTTTTCAACAAGCCCCAGAAGGTGCCGAGCAAACCCAGGAAAATCATCACGCCGGTCACGTAGCGCGACAGTTCGCGGCTTTCGTCGAGCCGGCTGGCGATGCCGTCGAGCAAGGTTCTCATGCTCTGCACCGAGATGGTGAACCGGCCCTCGTTGCGGCCTGCCAGCATCCGCGCCATCGGCGAGAGCAGCTTGGGCGGCGTCACTTGCTCGATGGAGCCGCGCGCCCGCTTGAATTTTTCCACCCAGGCGACTTCCGGCTGCAAGCGCAGCACCTGCCGCAGGTTCCACACCACGCCGAAAACCTCGACCGCGACGATGACCGAATTCACCACCGGATTGGCCATGTAAAACGGGATCAGCGCCGGGGCGATGAACGCCGCCAGACCGTACACCAGGATCAGGAATACAATCATCCGGATCAGATACCGGGTCGGCTGGGTCATGCTGGCTGGACCTTGTGTGATGTCATGGTGTCTGCGTCAGGGTAACGCGGTCATTGGGCTGGCCGGGCGGCGAACCCATCGCCTGTACGATGATGTGCTCGGAGGAAACGCCGGCCTCGCGCAGCTTCGCCCGCACCGCCAGCGCCCGGTTGAGCGACAGGCGGCGCGCCACCGAAGGATCGCCCTTGATGCCGGGCGCCGTGCCAATAATCGTGAAATGATCCGCCTTTATCTGGTGCGAAGCGATCATTGCTTGCATGGCCTGTGCCGCCGGCGGCGGTAAACCCGGAGTATTTCCGGGGAAAATCATCGTCAATGCCAAGGGTGGTGGCGGCGGCGGGACTGGCTTTGGCGGCGGTGTCACGGCGATCACCGGAACCGGCTTTGGCACGTAAGGCGGCGGTAATGGCAAGGGACGGTAATAATATCGGCGAATATAATGATGCACCGGCTGGCGCGGCGCTTGCACAGGCGCGCCGCCCAACTGCTGCAGCGCGCGCTGATTGACCGTTACCTGGCCATAGGCCGGCGCCATTTCCATCATTAGCAGAACCAGAAGCAACCGCCGCATCTGCCACTCTCTACAGGAAAGGCGGCGGCGATGAAACCATCCTAAGATTTAGCGGTCTCCAATGCCTCGGCCACCAGTTCGCGCAGGCGCGGCTGGATATAGGGATTTCCCGCCACCACCTCGCGCTCCAGCGCCTCAGCGCCATCAGGCGCCGTGGCATAGCCGCCGGCCTCGCGCACCAGCAAAGCGCCCGCCGCCATGTCCCATGGGTAGAGGCCCAGTTCCCAGAACCCGTCGTACCGGCCCGCCGCCAGCCAGGCCAGATCGAGCGCCGCCGCGCCGACCCGGCGTACCCCCGCCGTTTCCGGCATCAGCCCGCCCAGCACCCGCGCGAAGGCCAGCCGGTATTTCGGCATCGTCTTGGCGAACGGGATACCCGTCGCGAACAGCGCCTCCGACCACTCGCGCCGGGCCGATACCCGCAAGCGCCGCTCGTTCAAATAAGCGCCCACGCCCTTCTCTGCCCAGAACAGCTCGTTCAGCGCCGGCGCGTACACTACCCCCGCCACCACCTCCGCACCGCCCTCCGGCAGCCGCCGCTCCAGCGCAATCGAGATCGCCCAGTTCGGAATGCCGTGCAGAAAATTCGTCGTGCCATCCAGCGGATCAACCACCCAGCGCCACGCCCACTTCTCCGACCCCGACGCCCCGCTCTCCTCCATCAACAGCGCATACCCCGGTCTCGCCCGCGTCAAATCCTCGCGGATCGACTGCTCGGACCGCAAATCCGCCTGGCTGACGAAATCCGACGGCCCCTTCACTGAAACCTGCAACTGCTCCACCTCATTAAAGTCCCGGATCAGCCGCTTCGCCGCCTTCTGCGCCGCCGCGATCATCACCGTCATATGCGCCGATTGGCGTGGCATCATGGGAATACGCTCCAAAGGGGTGAGTAAGGCCAGGGGCGCTGCCCCTGGACCCCGCCAAAGGCTGAGCCTTTGGAAACCATTTATTTAGCCTCTGGCTGAGGGGGGCAGCGCCCCCCTCAGCCAGAGGCTAGTTAGCGGGTTCTAAGGGCTAAGCCCTTAGTGGGGGTTTCAGGGGGCAAAGCCCCCTGACCTTCCCTACCCCTTGGCGCGTTCCACGTAGGTCGCGTCATCCGTGCGCACGACGATGCGTTCGCCGGTTTCGATGAAGGGCGGGACCATGGTTTTGATGCCGTTCGAGAGTTTCGCGGGTTTATAGGAGGAGGAGGCGGTTTGGCCTTTGGTGACGGGGTCGGCCTCGGTGATTTCCAAGGTGACCATGGCGGGGAGATGGATGCCGACGGGGTCGCCTTCCACCAGGTCGATGGTGACGGTCATGTTGTCTTGCAGGAAGGGGGCGGCGTCGCCGAGGATGGCGGCGGGGACGAGGAATTGTTCGTAGGTTTCGCCATCCATCAGGACGAGGTTATCGCCATCGGTGTAGGAGTAGGTGTAGTCTTTGTTGTCGGTCATCAGCCGTTCGACGGTATCGGCGGTGCGCCAGCGCTCGTTGGTTTTATTGCCGGTTTTGAGGTCGCGCATTTCCACTTGGATAAAGGCGCCGCCTTTGCCGGGGGTGATGATTTGCTGTTTGAGCACGGTCCAGCGCCGGCCTTCATGCTCGATCACCTGACCGGCGCGGATTAAATTCGCCTGCTGTTTCATGGGGTCACTCTATAGGTAAGATTTGGATGGCGCGGCTTAGCCCGGTATGGCGTTTTGGGCAAGGCGGCATGAACTGCGTTGATGTCTCGATTTAAGTTCCGCTCTCGACCAAAGTTGGCCGTAGGAGCGCCATGACATACTTATCAATATTGGACGTTCACCATAGCGACGGCAGGCGTTCCGCGGACGAATGGCCTGAAGGAAACCCAGCCGATTTGAGGGAGGCAGCCATTTTAACCGAAACCAGTCTTTCAACTATCTATCGCGACTACATTGAATGCCTCAACAGGCGTGATTGGGCAGAGCTGGGGCAATTCGTTCATGACGAAGTGTATTATAACGACCAGTTGATCGGGTTATCAGCTTACCGAAAAATGCTGGAGAGGGATTTCCGTAAAATCCCAGACCTTCATTTTAATATTTATCTCTTGATATCCGAGTTTCCTTACATTGCATGCCGCTTGAAATTTGACTGCACGCCGCAGGGGAATTTCCTCGGCCTCGACATCAGTGGGCATAAAGTGTCGTTTACCGAAAATGTGTTCTACAAATTCGATGGCCGGAAAATCGAAGCGGTATGGTCCGTCATAGATAAAGCGGCTATCGAAGCGCAGCTTTAGCGACGTGGGACCATGCGCGTTACTGAAAGGTTGTTTGAAGCCGACCTTCCGCTTCTATCCGTTGTGGAGACTCAGCCGAACACGACGCCTAAACCTCCACCTGCCGGCCAATCTCCACGAACTGGGCGGGCGGCAGGCTGAAGCGGTCCACCGTGTGGACGGCGTTGCGGTACATGAAGCCGAACAGCATCCGCCGCCATGTCATCAAACGGCGCGGCGGTTTGGCGGGCACCACGTCGTCCCGGGCGCCGAAATAGAGCGCCTGCTGGAGATCGATGGGGCAGCCTTGTTGTTTCGCCTCGGCCAGCACCAACGGCAGGTTGGGTATCTCGACGAAGCCGAAACGCACGGTGATGTGCCAGAGGCCGGCGGCGACCGGCTCGATTGCCATGCGTTTCTCGGCGCTGATTCGCGGCGTTTCCTCGAACTGGATGGTCAGGCTGATGGCGGTTTCCGGCAATACGCCGAACTGCGCGATATGCCGCGCCATTAACGGCGGCAAAGGCGCCGCCGAGCGGCTGAGGAACACCGCGGTGCCGGGCACGCGCGGGATTTCGCCTTGCGCAAGCCTTTGCAGCAGCGCTTCAGGCGCTTCGGTCAGCCGCTTCAACTGCGCCCTGATTAGATCGACGCCGCGGCGCCAGGTCAGCATGATGGTGAACATCACGGCGCCGAACAGCAGCGGGATCCAGCCGCCAGCGGCGATTTTCAGCAGGTTGGCGACGAAGAAGGCGGTATCGACGATCAGGAACACACCGCTGACCAGCAGTGCGGTCAGCCGGTTCCAATGCCAGCGCTCGCGCATCGTGGTGTAGAGCAGCGCGGTGGTCAGCAGCATGGTAGTGGAAACCGCGGTGCCATAGGCGCCTGCCAGCCGCTCCGAACCGCGGAACACCACGGTCAGCAGGATGGTGAAGGCCATCAGCGTCCAGTTCATGAAGGGCACGTAGATTTGGCCGTACTCGGTGTCGGATGTCTGGCGGATGTTGAGGCCAGGGAACCAGCCGAGCTGCATCGCCTGGCGGGTGAGTGAAAACGAGCCGGTGATGATCGCCTGGCTGGCGATGATGGTGGCGATGACCGAAAGCGCCACCATGGGATACAGCGCCCAGCCGGGCACCAGCAGGAAGAACGGATTGTCGCCGGCTTTCATCGGGCTGAACAGCAATGCCGTCTGGCCGGCATAGCTCAGCAGCAGGGCCGGCAGCACGATGAGGAACCACGAGGAGCGGATCGGGTTGCGCCCGATATGGCCCATATCGGCGTAGAGCGCCTCGCCGCCGGTGACCGCAAGGAATACGCCGCCGAGCACCAGGAAGCTGGCGAAGCCATGCGCCGCCAGCAGGCCGATGGCAAAGGTTGGGCTGACCGCCGCCAGCACCGCCGGATGACGGACGATCCCGGAGATGCCGAGAATGCCGATCACGATGAACCAGGCCAGCATGACCGGGCCGAACAGCTTGCCGATGCGGGCGGTGCCGAAGCGCTGCGATGCGAACAGAACCAGCAGGATCAGCACCGCCAGCGGCATGATGAAGGGTTTCAGCGCCTTGGTCGCGACATTCACGCCTTCCAGCGCGCTTAAGACCGAGATCGCCGGGGTGATGATGCCGTCGCCATAGATCAATCCCGCGCCGAACAGGCCGCACATCACCAGAATCCGCCCGCGTTCGGTGTTGTTGCGGCCAATCAGCGACATCAGCGCCAATATGCCGCCTTCGCCGTGGTTGTCGGCGCGCATCACGAACAGGCAGTATTTGACCGAGATGGTGATGATCAGCGTCCAGAAAATCAGCGAGAGAATGCCAAGCGCCAGATGCGGGTTTACATGGCCGCCGGCGTCGCTCAGCACGGTCTGCATGGTGTAGAGCGGGCTGGTGCCGAGATCGCCGTAGACGATGCCAAGCGCCGCCAGCGCTGCGACGGGCGTCGTCCGCCGTGACACGGATGGCGGATCATCAGTCATCCCGGTAGGGTCGGCCATCGCGCATTCCTTTGACAAAAACACCCTGCTCTATGACGTGGAAAGGTTGCCGGCTACAAGCCGGCGGCCAAGGCCTCCAATTTTTAGGCGCGCGCTCCCTGTTTTTTAAATGGTGTCTCTCTAATTATAGACCCATGAAGTCCAAAAAAACGGTTGTCGCCATTCCGGTGAAAAATGAGGCTGATCTGATAGGCCGATGCCTGGCGGCGCTGGCCCGGCAAACGATTCCCGCCGACGATATCGTTCTGGTGCTGAACGACTGCACAGATGAAACAGCGGCGGTGATCCGTGCCGCGCCGCCGATGGCATCGCGCGTTCATGTCATCGAATGCAGCCTTTTGCCGTCTTTCGCTGGCGCCGGCGAAGCCCGGCGGATTGCCATGGACCATGCCGCAGCGATGGCCGGCAACGGCGTTTTGCTGACCACCGATGCCGATGGGCAGGTGGGCCGCGACTGGATCGAGGCAAATCTGACCGCCATCGCCTTGGGCGCCGACGCGGTTTGCGGACAAGCCGTCGTGCACTGCATCGAGGCCTTGATGATCCCGCAGCATCTGCACGATGACAACGTCATCGAGGTCGCCTATGGAACGCTGCTCGATGAAATCGCGGCGAATCTGGACCCCGATCCGGCTGATCCATGGCCGCGCCATATCGAGGAGTCCGGCGCCAGCATCGCGGTTACGGCGCAGGCTTTCGCCAAGGCCGGCGGGATCCCCAAGGTGCTGTCCGGCGAGGACCGGGCGTTCATCCACAGCCTGCGCCTGATCGACGCCAGGCTGCGTCACGCGCCAGGGATCGACGTGACGGTTTCCGGACGTGTTGAAGGGCGCGCCGAAGGTGGCATGGCCGAGACGATCAAGCGGCGCATCGTCCAGCAGGATGAGTTCACCGATGCCACCATCGAACCCGCGGCGGATGCCATACGCCGCATCCAGGCAAGGCAGCGGGCACGGCTGATTTGGCGGCACCGGAACGACGCCACGACGCTGCTGATCGCCGATCTGGCCGTTGATCTGGCGCTGTCGTCGGGCTGGCTTGCCGCCGCGCTGGATGCGAAATTCTTTGGCGCGGCCTGGGATAAAATCGAGCGCTCTAGCCCGCGCCTGGTCCGCCGGCGCGTCGCCTTCAAGGATTTGCCGCGCGAGACCGAAATCGCCATGCGGTATTATCGGGAGATGGCCATATCAGAGCGCGACGCTGTCATTCATGCGCCTGCCGACGCCGGATTCGCTATGCTGGATGAGGCGGCGCCTTAACCGGTGGCCGCCGAAAGCGACAGCGTCCGGCAGTTCTTCGCGCAGGTTCGGCAGCGGCTGCCGGCGCTGCGCTTTGAGGCGGGCGAGGCTGACCGGGAGGCCCGGTTTCCCGCCGCGAGCTTCGCCGCGCTGAAACAAGCCGGGTTGCTGACGGCGCCGGCGCCGCGTTCATCCGGCGGTCTCGGCTTGTGCGAAGGTGGAGGCGAAGCCGGCGGCGCTGATCTGCTGCGGCTTTTGCATCTTCTGGGCGAAGGCAATCTGGCGCTTGGCCGCGTCTTCGAGGCGCATGTGAATGCGCTGGAACTGGTCTGGCGTTACGGTAGCGAGGCGCAGGTAAGCGAAGCGGCGACGATCGCACGGAGCGGGCATCTGTTCGGGCTTTGGGTAACCGACGGGCCAAACCGGCTGAAACTTGAAGATATAGCAGGTCGTTTGACGCTGCGCGGCGAGAAATGGTTCTGTTCGGCGGCCGGCATCGCGAACTGGGCGCTGGTCACCGCCGACACCGAAGCCGGCGCGCAGATGCTGATCGTGGCGGTTGCGCCGGAACGGGTGGTCACCGAGCGCGGCATCAAACTAGCCGGGATGCGCGCCGCGGTGACCGGCAGCGTCGATCTGACCGGCCTTGCGGTGGAGGCCGCCGCGCTGATCGGCGGCCCAGGCGATTATCTGCGCGAACCGTTGTTTTCTACCGGCGCCTGGCGGAGTTCCGCCGTCGCGCTGGGTGGCCTTGCGGCGCTGATCGAGACGGCGCGGCGCGACTTGCGGGCGCGTGGCCGCGACGGCAATGCCTATCAACGTATGCGTTTCGGGCAAGCGGTGATCGCCCATGAAACCGGGCGGCTTTGGCTGGCCGAGGCGGTGAAGCGCATTGATGCCGGCGCTGCGGATGTGGTGGCTTATGTCAATCTCGCGCGCATCGCGGTCGAGGCGGCGTGCCTGGATGCGATCCGTCTGATCCAGCGCAGCCTTGGCCTGTCAGCCTTCATGCAGGGCAGCGACGCGGAGCGCATTTGCCGCGATCTGGGCGTCTATCTCCGGCAGCCGGCGCCCGACGAGGCGCTCGCCGAAGCCGCCGAAACCTATATGCGCGATGATTTCCTGGAAGACCGATGAAAACCGCCGGCGAGATCATCGCCAGTTTCAATGCCTTGCCGCAAGGCGGGATCGATAGGCTGTCCGGGCGCGCGATGATTTTGGCGCCGCATCCCGACGATGAAAGCCTCGGCTGCGGCGGGCTGATCGCAGAATTGTGCCAGAGGGCGCGGCCGCCGGTGGTGGTGATCCTCACCGATGGCGCGGCTTCGCATCCCGGCTCATATAGTCATCCACCGGCGCGGCTACGGCAAGTGAGGGCCGCTGAGGCGCGCAAGGCAGTTTCCTTGCTTGGCCTGCCGCCGGAAAATCTGGTGTTTCTCGATTATCCCGACACGAAACTGCCGGCGTCCGGCGAGGCTTTAGACGCAGCGGCTGAAGCCGTGGCGACGCTGGCGCGTCGGCTTGACTGCAAGGTGGTCATCGGCCCGTGGCGGCATGATCCGCATTGCGATCATGAGGCGGCGGCCTGCGTCGCCGAACAAGCGGCGCGGTTTATCGGCGCCCAGTTGCTGTCATACCCGGTCTGGGGTTGGCTGCTGCCGCCGGACACGCTGTTGCCGGTGGACGGCATCAGCGGCTGGCGTCTCGATATCGCGGCGCATCTGGCGGTGAAGCAGCAGGCCATCGCCGCGCACGCCTCCCAATATACCGGTATGATCGATGATTCGCCGGACGGCTTCCGCCTGCCTCCGGCGCTGCTATCGGTGTTCGAGAGGCCCTTCGAAGTGTTCATCGAATGATCGACAAACCGCGGCAATCGCAGTCACCAGCGCATTTCGAACGTCTGTATCAGAACAACCCTGACCCCTGGAACTTCTCCGGCAGTGAGTATGAGCGCCAGAAATATGACGCGACGCTGGATGCGCTCGGTGCACGGCATTTCCGGTCCGGGCTGGAGGTCGGCTGTTCAATCGGCGTGCTGACCGAGCGGCTGGCCGCTCGGTGCGACAAGCTGCTTGCCGTCGATATCGTCGCCAAAGCCATCGAAGCTGCCCGCGCCCGCTGCGCCGCCTATCCGCATGTCAGGATCGAGGCGATGCAGGCGCCCCGGCAATGGCCTGCGGAAAGCTTCGACCTGATCGTGTTTTCCGAAGTGCTGTATTTTCTGGCCGAACCGGACCTGAGCCTGATCGCCGCGCATGCCACGCGCAGCCTGATGCCGGGCGGTCTTGTTCTTCTGGTCAACTACACCGGCCCGACCGATGACCCCTGCACCGGCGATGAGGCGGCAAGCCAATTCATCGCCGCGACAAATAAGGCTTTGCAGCCTGTATTAAAAAGTCGCGCTCACCAATACCGGCTTGACCTGCTACAGGCGATAAGCGCGTGTCCGTCAATGAAGCCGGGCGCATAAATCAAACTTTCGGTTCCGTTGCTTCTGTAATAGGCTGTTGGTTGTCAATCCGCGCGCCTGCTGCCCGCGCCATGCGCAGATACAACAATTTCAACATCTACCCCGAGGTAATATATGTACGCATCGATTCAACTTCATATTGGGCTTCATCAAGAAGTTGCGCTACGATATCGCCAATCGTGACAATGCCTACGAGCTTATCGTTCATCACGACGGGGATATGACGAGTCCGGTTCTTTGTTATCATATCCAAAACGTCGCTGATCTTGTCTTCAAGCGAGCACGTGCTGACTAACTTCGTCATTAGGCCGCGAACCGGCAGCGTCATTACGGCAACGCCGTGCTCGACAATTCCTCGGACGACATCACGCTCAGAGATGATGCCCAGCACCCTTCCCTCGGAGTTGAGCACCGGCGTCGCGCCGATGCGATGGGCATAAAGCTGGCAGGCGAACGCTTCAATGGTTTGGTCCGGCATCGCCGTGACGATATTGCTGCCTTTGCGTTTCAGAATAGCGGAAACTTTGGTTTCCATGGCACTTTCTCCCGAATGATGCACGCCGAGCGTGCGTTGAACGCGCTGGCCGAGCACTAAGAGCCTGTTTGAGAATGGGATCGGGTCGGCCTGGCGGGTCCTTTCCGCCCCCAGTGCGTCAGAATTTCGCCGCGATGTCCCGCATCGCGGTGAAATTCTTCCTGCCGGAGACGAAAAATCCCTCGCCATTCCTCAACCGCCCCATTCTCAAACAGGCTCTTAGCTCGACAGTGAAGCCTCGGATGCACAACACAACGATAATGTCCCCGGCATCCGATCGTATGAACCACTTCAAAACTCGCTACTGTCTCAAAAATCATGGCTGTTCCTGAGGAGGTTGGATATTGGCCGCGGTATGAATATGATTATCGAACAATGGCAGGCTCGCAGTCGCTACATGCGCTGCTGAAATCAATGGCGCCGGATATGCGCCGAGCGCCACCAGAACCACCACCAGCGCTCCAACGGCTACTTTGCCGGTGCGGGAAAAGCGCGTTTTTATCACGGGTGATGCTATGCCCGGCGCTGGTGAAAACAGCATGACGATAATGCGCAGATAGTAATACAATCCGAGCACGCTGCCGATAACCAGAGCCGCGAGCGGCCAGGCTAACAACGCGCCCATGCCGGAAGTCATCACATAAACCTTGGCAATGAAGCCCATGGTCGGTGGGATGCCGGCGAGCGACAACAAGAACGCGGTAAACGCGCCGGCGAGCCACGGGCGGGTCCACATCAGCCCGCGATACGCGCTCAACTGATCGGTATCCTCGCCGCCTGGTTCCGACATCAAGGTGACCACGCCGAACGCCCCGATCGTCATGACCGCATAAGCGGCGAGATAGTAGGCGGCAGCCTCGAACCCGATTACGCCGCCGGCCAGCAAAGCCACCAGAACATAGCCAAGATGGGCAATGGACGAGTAGGCAAGAATGCGTTTTACATTGTCCTGCAGCAGCGCGAGCAGATTGCCGGCAAGCATTGACAGGATGGCAACCAGCGCGATGACGCGCAGCAGCGTGGGATCGTGGTAGCCATCGATCAGCGCGAAATAGCGCAGCAACACGGCGAACACCGCGATCTTGGAGACCACCGCGACATAGCCGGTAACCGGGGCAGGCGCGCCTTCGTAAATATTGGGCGCCCACATATGAAACGGCACTACCGATAGTTTAAATCCGATGCCGGTCAGCAGCATCGCAAAGCCGGTTTCAGCGTAGAGCGCGGAGCCGCCGGGCGCGGCGCTCCAGAGCCGGCCGAGCGAGGCAAACGACATGGTGCCAAACGCAAAATAGATCAGCGCGATGCCGAACAGCAGAAATGCCGAGGAAACGCCGGCCAGCACCAGATATTTGATCCCCGCTTCGACCGCCCGTTCGCGGCCGCGAGGATAGGCGATCAGACCGATCAGCGCGATGCTGAGAGTTTCCAACCCAAGGAAGAACACGGCGAACTGCACGCTTGCGACCAGCGCGGCAGCGCCGATTGTGGCAAGCAACAGGAGCAGATAATACTCTTCGGACGGACCGTCCTCGGCGCCTTCAAGATAGGCATAGGACAACAGCGCCACGGTGATCGTCGCTATCAGCAAGAGGGCGACGAAGAACCGGGTGAATTCGTCCACCAGAAACATCGCCGTTACCGCGACCGGCGCCGCCGGCGCCACCAGGATCGCGGCAAGGCTGGCGAGCAGCCCAACTACCGTAGCGGTCGCGGTTAGCCGATGATCCCGCCGCCATGCGATCATCAGCATGACCACGACAATGGCGGCGGCCAGCACCAGAAACGGCAATGAAGCGCGTAGCGCCGGGCTCATCGCGATCGTCCCGCCGCCAGCTTCAGGACACCGTGGGTCGCGCTTTGCAGATTTGCCAGGCCGCCGGAAGCCGTGTTGAAAACCGGTTGCGGATAGACGCCTAAGCCGATGATCGTGATAGTCAGCGCCGCCATTACCGCAAGATGGCGCATCCGCAGATCGCCCACCGCCGTAGCGGCGCGCGGCGGTCCGTGAAATGCCCGTTGCACCAGGATCAGCGCATAGGCGGCGGCGGCGATCACGCCAAGCGCGCCGATCACGGCAAATACCGGATGGCCATTGAAGACGCCGAGCAGGATCAGGAATTCACCGATGAAATTGCCCAGCCCCGGCAAGCCGAGCGAGGCGATGGCGAAAAACATCCCGAGCGCGGAAAGCTGCGGCAGGCTGGCCCATAAGCCGCCCATCAGCCGCAAATCTCGTGTATGCAGCCGCTCCTGCAGCGCGCCTACAATGATGAACAGCGCGCCGGTGCTGACCCCGTGGGCGAGCATCTGCATCACCGCCCCTTGCAGCGCCAGCGCATTCCAAGCGAAAATGCCGAGCAGGACGAACCCAAGATGGCTGACGCTGGTATAGGCAACCAGCCGCTTCAGATCGTTTTGGCCGAACGCGAGCACCGCGCCGTAGATGATGCCGATCACCCCGAGCAGCATGGCAACCGGCGCAAACCGCGTCGCGGCGAGCGGGAACAGCGGACCCACGAAACGCAGCAATCCATAGGCGCCGGTTTTTAGCATGATGCCCGCGAGAATGACGCTGCCCGCGGTAGGGGCTTCGGCATGCGCATCGGGCAGCCAGCTATGGAACGGCACCGCCGGCAGCTTGACGATGAAAGCGATGAAAAAGCCAAGCATGATCCATAGCTCAGTCGCCGGCGCCATCGGCGTGCCGAGCAAGCGGAAATAGTCGAAGGTGAGCGCGCCGGTCGCTCGCTGATGCGCGAAGACCAGGGCCAGGATGGCCAGCAACATCAGCAATCCGCTGCCTTGGGTGAACAAAAAGAACTTGATCGCGGCATAGATCCGGTTCTCATGGCCCCACAGCGCGATCAGGAAATACATCGGCACCAGCATGATTTCCCAGGCGAAGAAGAATAGGAACAAATCCAGCGCGAGGAACACGCCGATGGTTCCCGCGATCGTCCACAGCAGGTTGAAATGGAAGGCGCCGATCCGGTCGCCGATCTCGGTCCAGGAGATCACCACCGCAATGAAACCAAGTGCGATGGTGAGCAGGATCAGCAGCAGGCTCAACCCGTCGAGGCCAAGGCGAATGCTGATGCCGAGCTGGGGGATCCACGGAATGTTCAGCATGGCGATCCAGCGGCCGCCGCCGGTGATATCGATTGGGCCGGCGTGGCGTTGCCAGATCAGCAGCAGAACCAGAAGGTCGAGCGCCATCGCGGCGAGCGCGATCCAGCGCGGCGCCGAGGGCCGCAACTTTGCCGCGGGCCAGGCCAGCAGCCCGCCAAGCGCCGGGATCGCGATGAGCCATGCCAACATCATTGGATCACCGCGATGGCAATGGTGATGATCGATCCGGCGGCGAGCCAGCCGGCATACCAGCGGATCCGGCCCGTCTGGCTCCGCTTGAGCAGGCGATGCAGTCCGCGGGCCGCCTCGGCGATGCCGGTATAGACGCTGTCGATGCCATCATCCCGGTTGATCCGCGCCAAATCCAGGAATGGCCGCACGATCAGCCGGTCATACAGCCAATCAAACCCCCATCCCGACAAAAAGAAGGCGCGGCACGCGATGATGACGGGCCTTTCCGTCCAGGCGGCGAAGCGTGGCGCCGGGCGCAGATAGAGCAGCCAGGCTAGTGCAACACCCGCCAGCGAAACCAGCGAGGCGAGCACCAGGAGCGCCGTCGCCGTCGCGCTGGCCGCGACTGCTGCTGGGCCAAACACGCTCGCCATGAAATCTGAAAACAGGGTGACGCCGCCAAGTCCCTTCGGCGTTTCAACAAAGCCGCCGGCCACCGCGAGCCCCGAAAGCGCTATCAGCGGCAGCACGATCCGTATCCCATATCGCCCGACCACCGGTGTCTTGGCCTCGCCGAAGAACACGACGAACACCATGCGGAAACTATAGAGCGCGGTGATGAAGGCCGTTACCACGCCCGCGACCCACAAAATCGGCACCGCGCCGCCATGCGTCCAGGTCGCTGAGAGGATCATCTCCTTGCTGTAAAACCCGGCGGTCACCAGCGGCAGCGCCGCCAGCGATGCGCTGCCGATCAGGAAGCTCCAGAACGCGACCGGCAGCTTTCGGGCCAGCCCGCCCATCCGAAAAATGTCGTGCTCATGATGCTCGAGCCGCATGGTGACCGCCCCGGCGGCAAGAAACAGCAGCGCCTTGAAGAACGCATGCGCCATGAAATGGAAAATCGCAGCGCTTTCGGCGCCTACGCCGAGGGCGAGGAACATGTAACCGATCTGGCTGATCGTCGAATAAGCGAGGATGCGCTTAATATCGCGCTGGTTAAGTGCCGCCATGGCGGCGGCGAACAAGGTGGCGGCGCCGATCACCGCGACCGCCAGCTGCGCCGCGGGCGCCAACGCGTACAGCCCATGCATCCGCGCGATCAGATAGACGCCGGCGGTTACCATGGTGGCGGCATGGATCAGCGCGCTGACCGGCGTCGGCCCCGCCATCGCATCGGGCAACCAGGTCTGCAACGGGAGTTGCGCCGACTTGCCGATCGCGCCAAGCAGCAACAGCGCGGCGGCAAGCATTGCGATGCCCGTCCTATGCGGCCAGGCCAGCGCAGCCTGGCGCAGCAGCGGCTGGATGTCGAGCGTGCCCAGATGGGTGAACAGAACGAACAGGCCGATCATCAACCCGGTATCGCCGATCCGGGTGACGATGAACGCCTTGCGCGCGGCGCGTCCGTTGGCCGGGTTTTTGTACCAGAACCCGATCAACAGGTAGCTGCACAGCCCGACGCCTTCCCAACCGACATAGAGGAACAGCAGATCATTTGCGAGCAGCAGCACCAGCATTGCGGCAACGAATAAATTCATAGAGACGAAGAACCGGTTATAGCCTTCGTCGCCCGCCATGAATTCGGTCGAATAGAGCAAGATAAGGCTGCCGACGATGGTGACGACCAGGCACATCACCAGCGATAACGGATCGAGATAGAGGCCGATCGCCGGATTAAAGCCGCCGATCGCGACCCAGCGCCACAGGAGTTCGGTATAGGCATGACCGGATGGCGGGGCGGTCATGAACCCGATGGCGATCATCGTTGCGACGACCGCCGAAGCCGCGCATGGCAGCACGCCAAGCAGCGAGATTGACCGCGGGGCGAGCCACCCGCCACTGAGCATCAGGATCGCGGCGCCGAGCAGCGGAAAGGCAGGGACCAGCCATAGCGCGTGCAACATCTGGCTACCCCCTCAACATGTTGGCCGCATCGGCATCAAGCGTCGGCAATCTGGCGCGTATTCGGATAATCAAGGCGAGACCGAGCGCGACCTCCGCCGCCGCCAGGCTGAGCACCAGGATGAACATGACCTGGCCATCGGCCTGCCCCCAGCGCGCCCCGGCGATAATAAAAGCGAGGCCGGCCGCGTTCAGCATGATCTCAATCGACATCAGGATGAACACGAGATTGCGCCGCACCAGCACGCCGAGAACGCCGAGCGCGAAAAGCATGATCGGCAGAATCAGGAGATGACCAAGCGGCACCGATGTCATCGGGTCATTACCCTCCCTTGGGTGACGCCGTGCTGGACGGGATGGGCAAGCCGATAGGCCCCAACCAGGGCGGCAAGCAGCAGCATTGACGCGAGTTCGGCGCAGAGTAGATACGGGCCGTAAAGCGCGAGCCCGACCGACCGCGCGCTGACCACCGCATGGCTTTGATCGCCGATGTGGTTGCGGGCCAGCATGATGCTCAGCTGCACGGTCAGGATGAGCGACAGGATCGACGGCCCTGTCCAGATGCGCGGCTGCATCCACTGCGCTTCGCGCGCCGCCGCGGCCTCGCCGAGATTAAGCATCATGACCACGAAGACGAATAGCACCATGATGGCGCCGGCGTAGACGATCACTTCCAGCGCGGCGGCGAAGGGCGCGCCCAGGGTGAAGAACACGAGGGCGACCGCCAGCAGCGAAACCACCAGGTAGAGCAGCGCATGCACGCCGTTCGTCCGGGTGATCGCCAAAGCGGTGGCGAGCACCGCGATGACCGCGGCGAGGTAGAATGTCAGGTTCATGGCAATAGCCCGCGCCGGTCGATCGGGGGACGTTCGAGCTCAGCTTCGCCCTTGTCCTTGCCGGGAATCGCCAGGCCGGACACTCGATAGAAACTGTAATCGGGATATTTCCCAGTGCCGCTGATAAGCAGATCCTGTTTTTCATAGATCAGGTTGTGGCGTTCGTATTCGCTCATCTCGAAGTCCGGGGTGAGCTGGATCGCGTAGGTCGGGCATGCCTCCTCGCAGAATCCGCAGAAGATGCAGCGGGAGAAATTGATCCGGAACCATTCCGGATACCATCGTCCATCCTCTTCGGTCTTTTGCAGGCTGATGCAATCGACCGGGCAGGCAACCGCGCACAAATAGCAGGAGACGCAGCGTTCCTCGCCATCCGGATCGCGCGACAGCACGATCCGGCCCCTATATCGCGGCGCCAGATAGGGCATCTGTTCAGGATATTGCACCGTTTCGCTACGGTGAAACAGATGCAGGAACGTGTACCAGAGCGTGCGTATCGAACTCAGCATCGTGGCGTGCCCTTCCGGTCGATCGAGCTACCAGTGCGTCAGCATGACTCCCCCCGTCACGGCGACGTTCAAAAGCGACAGCGGCAACATCAGTTTCCAGCCATAGGCCATGAGTTGGTCGTAGCGCGGCCGCGGCAGGGCCGCGCGCAGCAGAATGAAGAAGCCGATGAAAACTCCAGTCTTGATCGCGAACCACAAGATTGGCGGCAGCAACGGCCCTTGCCAGCCGCCAAAAAACAGGACCGTGATCATCGCCGCGATCAGCACGATGCCGATATATTCGCCAACGAAGAACATGCCGAACTTCATGCTGGAGTATTCGGTGTGGAACCCCGCCCCCAGCTCGTTTTCACCTTCAGGCAAATCGAACGGCAGGCGATGAGTTTCGGCAATGCCAGCAATCAGGAACACAACGAATCCAAGAAACTGCGGCACCACGAACCAGAGGCCACTCTGCGCGCGCACAATGGCGGCCAGGCTAAACGAGCCGGTTAGCATCACCACGCCGATCAGCGACAGGCCCATAAAGACTTCATAGCTGACCATCTGTGCCGCCGCGCGCATGCCGCCGAGCATCGAATATTTGTTGTTGGAGGCCCAACCGGCGAGTACGACGCTATAGGCGGACAAGGACGCCATCGCGAGGAAGAACAGGATGCCGATATTCATGTCTCCCGCAATGCCGATCGAGGCGGTAACCGGCACCACCGCAAAAGCGGTCAGCGTGGTGACCATCACGACGGCCGGGGCGATGACGAACACGACCGGATCGGCAAATGGCGGTATCCAATCCTGTTTGAACAAAATCTTGATCATATCGGCGACGACTTGCAGCGAGCCGAACGGCCCGACCCGGTTTGGTCCTAGCCGATCCTGCCAGAACCCAAGCAGCCGCCGCTCGGCCCAGGTCAACAGCGCGGCGCCAATCACCAGGCCGAGCAGAATGCCACCGATGTTGAGAATGCCGAACAGGATAGGGTTCATGGCGCCGGCTCCCGCCGCAGGGTGCTCCAACCCGGCAGGGCGACCCAATCCATCCCGGGCAGGCCGGCATCCATTGCCGCAATGCCTGGCGGGAGTTCCGGCGCCACCCTGACGGTCAGGCGATACCGGTTCTCGCCAAATCCGGCTTCAATCGCATCGCCGCTTCGCACGTCGAGGCCCTGCGCGTCCGCAGCGTTCAAGGACAGGCTGGGCGCCTCGATACGCCCCGCAATCGCCGGGGCCATCGCGCTCAGTTCCTCGCTGCCGAACAGATGGTGGCGCGGCACCACAAGCCACTGTCCTGCCTTGCGGCTGAACGCGATGGGTGCGGACTCGGCCGGTAGGTTTGCGGCGTCATCAGCGCCGAGCAGCCGCACCCCTGGGTCGCCGCCGCTGATCCCGTATTTCTGGGCGCCGCCGACCTCGTTCTGGAACTTATTGAGCGATTGGCCGGAATTCCAACCCGGCGCCCAGAAATACGGGATCAGCGACGACGGCATCGGCCCGTAATAGCCTTCCATCGTGTTGCTGAGCGGAGAGTGGGCCGGCGCCGAAGCGCGAGGTTCATGGACGGTGCGGGCGGCATCGACGGCGGTGCGGCCACTGTAGCGGTGCGGTTCGGTGCGGATGCGGCTGCCGGCAATCCTGAAACTGCGCGGCGGAGCGACGTCGCCGATCCCGGCAAATTGCGGCATGGCAGACGCCAGTGACAGCATGATCTCATCCAAAGAACGCCATGCCATGTCAGGCTCGCGGCCAGTCGCGCTCGCGATATCGCGCAGCCACATCCAGCTTGCCTGGATATCGTCCTTCGGAAACACCGCCTGGAACGCGCGTTGCGCTCTGCCTTCGGCGCTCACCCAGGTGGCATCGGCTTCCACAAAATTTGCGACCGGCACCGTGATATCAGCACGGGCAGAGGTCTCGGTCGGCACATGGTCGAGCACGATGACGGTTGCGGCGGTCGCGAACAGTGCATCCGCCCGGCGGCGTTCCGTCCGCCGGTATAAATCATTCTCCAGCACGATCACCGTTGCCGCCGGCTCTTCAATCGCCGCCGAGACGGCGTTCTCGACGCTTGCGCTTTGCATCAGGGCGAGCCCCATGCTGTTGCACTCGGGCACTGCCAGCAGCAGGCGGGAAACCCGCTCCGCGCTCGCCAATGCCTGGGCAATGCTTGTCGCCGCGCGCACCACCGCTTTGCTGCCCAACCCGCAACCCGACACCACCAGCGGGCGCTTGGCCGCTAACAACGCCTCCGCGATCCGGGCGGCAAGCGCCTGCGCTGCCTCCGAAACTCCCTCAACCATAGCAGCGCTTTCATTGATCCGCTGCAGAATCGCGGCGCTCAGCCGCGCGATATCGTCGGGCGCCGCGCGAAATGTGGCGGCGGCAATGTCGTCCAGCCAGCTTGCTGCTGGCGATACCACGAATAGCGGGCTGCGGGCGTCCTGTGCCGCGGTTCGCACCGCCGCGTCCTGCCAATGCGCGATCTTCAGCCGGTCAGCGATCTCGACCGACTGTCCGCGCACCGCCTGGCGCAGCGCCAGCGCCACCCGTGGCGCGGTGTTCGAAACATCCTCGCCCAGAACCAGCACGGCATCCGCCGCTTCGATCTCCCGCAGAGTAGGCGTTCGGGCCGCGCTCGATGTCAGGCCAGCCACCACGGCGGTTAGGCAATCCGCCTCCCGCGCCGAAACACCGGCATAGAACCTATTCGCGCCCACCAAGGTTCGCAATGCGAAATTCGCCTCCAGCGAGGCGCGCGGCGATCCAATGCCGATCAGTTTTCCGCCCGCTTTGCTGATCGCCTCCAGCGCCTCAGCTTTCGTCGCGATCCAGGCCGCGCCGCCGCGTTGCCGAAGCACCGGCGTCCGCGCCCGATCCGGGCGGTTCGCGAAGCCATAGCCGAACCGGCCCCGATCGCACAGGAAATAGCCGTTCACCGCGCCATTATAGCGGTTCAGCACCCGCCGCACCTGGCCGCCGCGCTCGCTCACGTTGGTATTGCAGCCGACCGCGCAGTGCACGCAGACCGACGGCACGCTGCGCATATCCCATTTCCGGTTATACGCTGCCGATAGCGTTTTATCGGTGAACACGCCGGTCGGGCACAGCTCGACCAAGTTGCCGCTGAACGGATTTTCCAGCACCCCGTCCTCGTCTCGCCCGAAATAAACGTTGTTATGCGATGCCTGGACGTCGAGGTCGCTGCCTCCGGCATAGTCACGGTAGAACCGCACGCAGCGGTAACACGCGATGCAGCGATTCATCTCGTGCTTGATGAACGGGCCGAGATATTGGTTACGGTGGGTGCGCTTGGTGAACCGGTAGCGGCGATAGGCGTGCCCGGTCATTACCGTCATGTCCTGAAGATGGCACTCGCCGCCTTCCTCGCAGACTGGGCAATCATGCGGATGGTTGGTCATTAGCCACTCGATCACGGTGGCGCGGAAGCCGGTGGCCTCGGGATCGGCAATCGAGATCGAAGCGTTGTCCGTGGCCGGCGTCATGCACGCCATGACGATCCGCCCGGTCTTGTCGTCAGGATTGGCAAATTGCCGCACCGCGCATTGCCGGCACGCCCCGACCGAGCCGAGTGCCGGATGCCAGCAGAAATACGGCAGGTCGAAGCCGTTTGACAGGCACGCCTGCAACAGGTTGTCTTGCGGATTGGCGGTGAAAGCCCGGCCATCGATGTGGATGATGCTCATGTCACGCGGCCCAAGGGCAGCGTTTGTCGTGAATATGCCGCTCGAAATCGGCCCGAAAATATTTCAGCCCGCTGGCCAGCGGCGCCATCGCGCCTGGCGCATGGGCACAATATGTCCGTCCAGGTCCGAGCAGGACGACATGCTGTTGCAGAATATCGAGATCGGCGGGCTGGCCCTCGCCCGCCTCGATGCCATCCAGCAGGCGCTCGACCCAAGGCAGTCCGTCGCGGCACGGCGTGCACCAGCCACAGGATTCTTGGGCGAAAAAATGCTCGGTATTGCGTAGCATGCCGACCGGGCAGGTCCGGTCATCGAGCGCGATCACCATGCCGGTGCCGAGCCGGCTGCCAGCGGCCTCGACCGAGGCGTAATCCATTTTGACCCCGATATTGTCGGGCATGATGAAACCCGTGGATAAACCGCCTGGAAGTACCCCGCGCAGCCGGTAGCCATCGCGCATTCCCCCCGCATGCTCCTCGATGATGTCGCGCAACGGCGTGCCCATCGGCAGTTCCCACGCGCCAGGCCGGCGCACCCGCCCGCTAACGCCGTAGATTTTGGTGCCGCCGTCAACACCCCGCCCCAGATCGATAAACCAATCGGCCCCGTTATTGATGATGTGCGGGATATTGCAGAGGGTTTCGACATTGTTCACAATTGTCGGCTTGCCCCACAATCCGCTGATCTGCGGAAACGGCGGCTTTGCCCTGGGTGTCGCGCGTCGCCCTTCGAGGGCGGTGAGCAGCGCGGTTTCCTCGCCACAAATGTAGCGCCCGCCGCTGGTATGGACATGGACCTCTAGATCATAGCCCGATCCGAGGATATCCGCTCCGAGAAAACCGCGCGCGGTCGCCTCGCCAATAGCCTGCTTGAGCAGACGCTCAGCCGGATAATACTCGCCGCGCAGAAAAATATAAGCGGTCGAGGCCTGGATCGCAAAGCCAGCGATGATGATCGCCTCGATTAGCTGATGCGGGTCGCCTTCGAGCAGGAGCCGGTCCTTGAAGGTGCCCGGTTCCATCTCGTCGGCATTGACGACGAGATAATGCGGTCCCGACGCCGCCACATCCTTAGGCACCAGGCTCCATTTAATCCCGGTCGGAAATCCCGCTCCGCCGCGCCCGCGTAGCTTGGAGCGCGTCACGAGGTCGATCACGTCGGCGGGCGCCATGTCGGCGAGCACCGTGCGCACCGCGCGATAGCCGCCGGCCCGCTCGCAGGCCACAATGTCGAGCGGCGGACGGTCAGCGCGGATACGCAGGGTGAGCGGTTGATCGATCATCGGGTCACCCGCGTTGCAGGCCAAGGATCGCATCGATCCGCCCGGCATCAAGATCGCCGTGCAGCGTTTCGTCCAGAAGCATCGCCGGCGCGTGGTCGCAATGGCCAAGGCACACAATCGGCAGCAGCGTATAGGCGCCATCCTGGGTAGTCTGCCCAGGCTCAATGCCGAGGCGCGTCTTGATATAAGCGTTCACCGCGCCCCGCCCCATGATCCAGCACGAAATGCTGTCGCACAGCAAAATGACATGCGCGCCGACCGGGCGGCGGAAGATCAGATTGTAATAAGTCGCAACCCCCTCAAGGTCGGCGCGCGACATGTCAAGCAGACCGGCGACCTCAGCGAGATGGTCATCGCACACCCAGCGATGCTGCGCCTGAACATATTTCAACGCCTCTATGCAGGCGCCGCGCTTATTGGCGTAGTGTCCCGCCATCGCTGTAATCGCGGCGCGCTCCGCAGCGCTCAGCGCGGGGTGTGTTTTAACGATCGACATCGGCCATCACGAAATCGATGCTGCCAATCAAGGCGATTAGATCGGCGACGAAACCGCCGCGGCTGATCAGCGGGATCATCTGCAAATGCGGAAATGAGGGCGTGCGGATTCGGGTGCGATACGACATGGTGTCACCGTCGCTGACCAGGTAGTACGCGTTCATTCCCTTGCTCGCCTCGATCCCGACGCCGGCTTCGCCGGGAGGCAGCACCGGCCCCCAGCTGACATTGAGGAAATGGGTAATCAAGGTTTCAATATCGCGCATCGTGCGTTCCTTGATCGGCGGCGTGGTCAATTTGTGGTCGGATTTATAAGGTCCGCCTGGCATATTCTTGACGCATTGGCGGATGATCCGCACGCTCTGGCGCAGTTCCTCGAGATGCACGACCACCCGATCGTAGCAATCGCCATGGGTTGCCACCGGCACGTCAAATTCGAGTTGATCGTAGCCTGAATAGGGCCGGGTCTTGCGGAGATCCCAGTCGAACCCGCAGGCGCGCAGGCCAGGACCTGTCACCCCCCAGTCAATTGCCTCATCGAGCGTATAGGCGGCAATGCCGACAGTGCGCGCCTTGAAGATCCGGTTCTGCATGACGAGCTTGACGTATTCATCGAGCCGCCTGGGCAAATAATCGCAGAAATCAAGGATCAGCCGGTCCCAGCCCTGCGGCAGATCGGCGGCGACGCCACCGATCCGGAACCAGGCCGGATGCATCCGGAACCCGCAGATCGCCTCGATGATCTGAAACACCCGCTCGCGGTCGGTGAACATATAGAACACCGGAGAAAGCTGCCCGACATCCTGCGACATGGTGCCGAAAAACACCAGGTGACTGGAAATCCGGAACAATTCGGCCAGCATGATCCGGATCATCTGCGCCCGCGGCGGCACGATGATCCCGCCCAGCCTTTCCACCGCCATCACATAGGGAAAATTGTTCATCACCCCGCTGAGGTAGTCGATCCGGTCGGTGTAGGGGATGTAGGTATGCCAAGATTGCCGCTCGGCCATTTTTTCGGCGCCGCGATGATGAAAACCGATTTCCGGCACGACATCGACGATCGACTCGCCTTCGAGTTGCAGGATCAAGCGGAACACGCCATGCACGCTCGGATGGTTCGGTCCCATGTTAAGGAACATGAAATCGCTGGACTCGCTGTGGCGGGCCATGCCCCAATCCTCAGGGCAGAAGCGCAGCGCTTCCTGCTCGGCGATCTCTTTGTCCTCGCTCAGATCATAGATGCCCATGTCGGTCGCGCGGGCGTAATGATCCTTGCGCAGCGGATGGCCGGTCCAGGTGGGCGGAGTTAGAATGCGGGTTAAATGCGGGTGGCCGGTGAACGCCACCCCGAACATGTCCCATACCTCCCGCTCATACCAGTTGGCGTTCGGCCAGAGATCGCTGATGCTTGGCAAGCTGGGCACGGCGCCGGTCAGCGCCACCTTGATACGGACATCATGATTTCGCGCAAACGACATTAGATGATAGACGACCGTGAAATCACTCGGCGGCTGGTCGGCTCGATGCACCCGCATCCGCTCATCGAGCGCAGTTAGGTCGAACAGCATCACATAGGGGTCCGGCGCTTCGTTTTTCAAATAAAGCAGGGTCTCGCGGAGATCATCGCGATTGACCCAGATTGTGGTTGCCTCATCGCGGGTCGGCTGCACTGCGATGAACCGTGATATGAACCGTTCCGAAAGCTCACGGGCAATCGGCGGTTCGGCAACGGTCGGCGGGGTTTGCTGCAGCATCGCGCATCCCCATCATATGCGATCGGGGGGACTGAGCGTGGTTGCTTCGCCGCGGGTCGCGCGTTTGGCATCCCGTAAACTCGGCCGCGGCGCGCGTACCACCTCTTGCGGCCCAACCATCCAGCTTAGCGGCCGGCGATCGGTTGGGATCGATTTTTGCAGCAGCATCAACCCTTCGAGCAGCGCATCCGGCCGCGGCGGGCAACCCGGCACATAAACATCAACCGGCAGAAAGGTATCGACCCCCTGCACCACGCTGTAAATATCGTACATGCCGCCGGAATTGGCGCAGGAGCCCATCGAGATCACCCATCGGGGTTCCAGCATCTGATCATATAAATACTTGATAACCGGCGCCATTTTCACGAAGACCGTGCCGGAAATCACGATCACGTCGGCTTCGCGCGGCGTCGAGCGCAACACTTCCGAGCCGAACCGGGCAATATCGAATTTGCTGGTGAACGAGGTCGCCATTTCGACATAGCAGCATGACAGCCCGAAATTGAACGGCCAGAGCGAGTTCTTCTGCCCCCATGCAACCAGATCCTGCAGCTTGCCAAAAACCAGGTTCCGCCGGACTGTCTCGGTGAACGAGGCGCCTTGACTTGGCTTAGCGCCAACCGGATTGGACAGCTTGCCGTCAACCCGCGTGAGGGACCATGTCATGACCGCTCACCGCTCTCGCCGCAACGGCAGAACCCGCGGCGCCGGTCCCCATTCCAAGGCACCGATGCGGCAGAGATAGATTAGAGCCGCTAATAGAATCCCGATGAACCCAAGCATCGCAAGGTAGCCGTTCCATCCGGCCGGCCGGATCACGATTGCCCAGCCATAAATAAAGATGCTCTCGATATCAAAAATCACGAACATCATTGCGACAATATAAAATTGTATGGGAAAGCGCAGGCGCGCGTCCGCAATCGGGAGCATGCCTGATTCAAATGGCAGTGCCGTTGATCGCGCCAAGTGTCGTTGGCCCAGGACGAATGAGGCGCCGATCATGCTCGTGACCAGCGCAAGGACCGCAGCAAAGTAAACGACTAGAACCCAAATAGGCGACACGTTTCCCATTAATCGAGCTCCCGCTCGGTTACTTAGAAACCGCACGCTAAGCGTTGCTATCCCTTACCTAGCGGCACGGAATCGGCAAGTAACACAACTATTTGTATGTAGGACGTATTCCTTTTTGTTGATAATGTCAAGAATTCGCTAGTGTGACGGTTCTGAAATTCCTATCCACTTGCGGCGGCGCTTTTAGGAATTTCAGAACCATCAGCCACACTAGAATGATAGGTTGGCTAGTGTCCTAATCGTTTCGGAAGTTCGCAGAATGCCTGGATCAGCGCTTACGAACTTCCGAACGGGACACTAGCGATGCAGGTGCATTTCATTTGAAAAATGAGCATTGCGGAACAAGGTCATAGCGACAGCGAAAATAAGACAACCTGCCGCGCAGGCGCCGAGGAAGGCCGTGGCAGCAGATGCACCGGCCTGCTGCCCCGGCCTTCAGTCCATCGGGGCCGAATGGGGCAGCTCTGGTTGCAGGAGAATGATCATGGGGATCATCGGAATGCTCAAATCGGTCGGTGACGAAATGCAGGGAAAATGCTGACCCTCGGGTTAGATGTCTGGGCCAAAATTGTGCCGATCAAGGAGACCAACGATGCGAAAGCTCCGGCATGGCGTAGTGGATGGCTTTCTCATAATCATCCGCTGATCCTTGTCACGCGGTTCATTTCAATGATGACAACATGATATTGCCGCCTTATAAGCCAGAGGCGTTGTAGCGATGCAGGATTTGCAGCGTTCTTTTTACCGCGGGCGAAGCCGCGGTTGGAATTTACTAGAAAGCGAGAGCTGACAAAATTAAACATGGATCATTCAGCCGGTGATACTCAGGATGTAGTTTTCGATACATTGCGATCAATGCTGCACAAACCCGTCGAACTTTCAGATCGAACCAATATCGTCAACGATCTTGGACTCGACTCCACGGCGGTTATGGATTTCGTGATGGAGATCGAAGACCGGCTGGATATCTCAATTCCGCTCGATAAGATTGCTGAGGTCGAAACCATCGGCGACCTAGTGACGACCGTGCGCGAACTGAAGGGTAGCGCCTGATCGATGTCTCTTCCGAACTTCGCGCGATATCCTGGAGACAAGGAACCAGATCGGCTGCCGATCCATGCCTTACCGTTATTTCTTTTTTCTTCCCTAATCGCATTTTAGAGAGTGAAAGCAGCCTGATCGATGTCCCTGTTCGATAAATTCGCGCCCATAATGGCGCCTTACCACGCGCTGGACAGCACCGGCGCCAATCCGTTCAACGTGGTGTTCGACCATGTGCTTTCGCCCACGCAAGCCGTGGTGAAGGGTCAGCCGATCCTCCTCCTTGGGACGAATAACTATCTTGGCCTTACTTTTGATCCGGCGGTCATCACGAAGGCGGTCGAGGCGGTTGAGGCTTTCGGCACCGGCACCACCGGATCACGTATCGCGAACGGGAGCTATGCCAGCCATCAGCGGCTTGAGCGGGCGCTCGCCGATTTCTATGGCCGCCGCCATGCCATGGTGTTTTCAACCGGTTACCAGGCCAATCTTGGCATCCTGTCGACACTCGCCGGTAGGAATGACCATTTGCTTCTCGATGCTGACTGCCATGCCAGCATCTATGATGGTTCGGCGCTGGGGCATTCGCAGGTCACGCGCTTTCGCCACAACAGCCCGGACGATCTCGCCAATCGCCTGCGCCGTCTGGCCGACACGCCGGGAGAGAAGGTCATTGTCGTTGAAGGCATTTATTCGATGATGGGCGACAGCGCGCCATTGCGCGAATTTGTCGAGGTGAAGCGGGAATGGGGCGCCTATCTCGTGGTCGACGAAGCCCATTCGCTCGGCGTTCTGGGCGAGACAGGGCGGGGCCTTGCCGAAGCCCAGGGCGTCGAAGCCGATGTCGATTTCATCGTTGGCACCTTCTCCAAAAGTCTCGGCGGCGTCGGCGGCTTCTGCGTCAGCGATATCGAAGGTTTTGATATCCTGCGGGTTGCGAGCCGGCCCTATATGTTCACTGCCTCGCTGCCGCCTAGCGTGATTGCGGCGACGCTGGAAGCGCTGCACCAGATGCGCGCCCGCCCTGCCCTGCGCCTTCAGCTTGAGCACAATGCAAGCCGGCTCTACGCGGGACTGGCGGAACTCGGCTTCAGCCTAGGCCCGGAGCCAAGTCCTGTCATTTCCGCGATCATGCCGAGTCCAGAGGTCGCCTTCGCTTTTTGGAAGCAGCTTTTGCAAGCCGGACTTTACACCAATGTCAGTCTGCCGCCGGCAACTCCCAGAAGCTTGGCACTTCTGCGTTCAAGCGTCAGCGCCGCTCATACGCCGGAGCAGATCGACCACGCCCTGAACTTGTTTGCCGAAGTGGGCCACGCGATGGCGCTGATCCCGCCCGCGCGCGGGCCTGCTCACGACGAGTCCGTCCTGCAACGGGTGGCATAGATGTCAGCGAAGGAGACGGCGTGCGCGAGGTTGCGATATTTCGCCATAACTTGTTTCGGGTATCGGAGCCCTTCATCGCCCAGCAGGCGCAACGGCTGCGGCGGCATCGGCCCCTTTATCTAGGAAGGCTGCGCTATGGCGCGCCACCGGAGGGCGCTGAGGCGCACGCCTTGCAGGATCTCCATCAACGCTGGACACTACCGCGCCTCGCCTGGCAGATGATGAGCCGGGACCCGCGTTCCTATCAGCGCTTGCTGGCTGGCCATCCGCTCGCGCTGATCCACGCGCATTTCGGCATCGAGGGGGTTTACGCGCTTCCCCTCGCCAGGCGGTTGAATATACCGCTGGTCACCACCTTCCATGGCTTCGACGCCACCTTGTCGACCGCCGCCCTGCTCTGCTCGCCCGCCTGGGCGAATTACCCGATCTTCCGGCGCCGGCTGGCCGAGCAGGGCGATTTATTTCTCTGCGCCTCCGCATTTATTCGCGACCGGGTGATCGCGATGGGGTTTCCGGCGGCGCGCACGCGGGTGCATTATATCGGGGTGGATTGCCAGGCGATCCGGCCTCGCGAGCCCTTGGAGGAAATGCCGGTGATCCTGCACGTTGCCCGGCTGGTGGAGGTGAAGGGCGGCCAGTACCTGATACGCGCTTTCGCGAAACTGGCCGGCAGCCGCTCCAATATTGAGCTTGTCATCATCGGCGACGGCCCGTTGCGGCAGAAGCTGCGGGCGCTGGCGGGCAGGCTGGGCATGGGGAGCCGGGTGCGGTTTCTCGGCGCCCTTCCCCATCCGCAAGTGCTGGCATGGATGCGCAAAGCAGCAATGCTGGTGCTGCCAAGCATTCGCACGGCGACCGGGCGCGTCGAGGGCCTCGGCATGGTGCTGCTGGAAGCTGCTGCGAGCGGCGTGCCGGTCGTTGGCTCCCGCATCGGCGGCATCCCGGAAGGCGTGATCGATGGCCGCACTGGGTTTCTGACGCCTGAACGCGAAGTGGATGCCCTGGCCCGGCGCATGGCCGAGTTGCTGGACGATCCTGCGGCGCGGCTGCGCATGGGCATAGCGGCGCGGGATCTGGTCGAACGGCAATTCAATATCGGCAGGCAGACCGAAATCCTGGAGACCTTCTACGATTCGGTGTTGTCGAAACGCGGTCGCGGCGGATCCGTTTTTACGCCCGCCGTGCCATGAGCGGCTCGCATTCAAAGCCAGCGCGGGCCGCCGTGGTGGTCGCCCATCCCGACGATGAAATTTTGTGGCTGAGCTCCGTTTTTGCTTCGGCTGATCAGGTCATACTTTGCTTCGGCGATCCATTCGGCAACCCAAAAATGGCCGCGGCGCGGCGGCGAGCGGTTGCCGCCCTGCCGTTGCCTAGCCTTGTCAATCTCGCGCTGCCTGAAAGCGGGGCGGGATTTTTGGTCGACTGGGCGGCGCCTCAGCTAGCGCCCGCCGGGCTGAAGATTGCCGATGGCGCCGCGCGCCTGCGCTATCAAGCGAACTACCCGAAGCTCGTGGCGGGGTTGCGCGACGCGCTTGCCGGATGCGGCGATGTCTATACCCATAATCCCTGGGGCGAATATGGCCATGCCGAGCATGTCCAGGTCCATCGCGCGGTCGTGGCGCTACAGGCGGAACTTGGCTACACGGTCTGGTTTTCGAATTACATCGCAGCCAGAAGCTGGCCTTTGGCCCGGCTACTTTCCCGGCAAATTGGGTGGGCGCAGCGCCGCTTGGTCGAGCCTGATCTGGTCGCCGCGCGTCGTCTTATGCGGATTTATCTACGTCACGGCGCCTGGACCTGGACGCGATTTCACCGCTGGCCTTCGGCGGAGACCCTTTACGCGCAGCCATCGGCTGAAACGGCGACACCACAGCCGCTATTGGGCGAATGGCTGCTTGATGTCGCCGGATTGCGCTGGTGGCCGCCGCCATGGCGCCCGGCGCGCCGGCGGTTGGAGTAAGAGTCTATTTGAAAAGGCTTCTTTGCAAAAAGGCAGCGCTTGGCTTAACCGCCTGAGATAATCGGATAAATGATTTCCGGTTTTCCGACTTTCATTCCTATTGGTCGCTAATGAAAATTCTGTTCACCTTTGAAAATTCGCTGTCGAGCACCGAGGCCGACGCCGAAGTATTTCTAACGACCGCTCGATATCTTGCCTCTTTGACCTCGGGATCGTGGCTGCACGCGCCGATGCCCAAGCGCGCCGATCCTGTCGCGGTCGCGGCGCTGGCAGGCCTGCCGGTGATCTCCGCCTCGGCGCCAGTGCGTCCGGCGGCGCTGCGGCATCTATGTTGTGGGCTAACCCTGCCGCTGCGGAAGGAATTCCGCCAGGCCGACCTCGTCTATACAAGGAATCTATGGATTGCCTGGATGGCGGTGCTGTTCGGGCAGAAAGTCGTGTTCGATCATTACCGGCCCTGGTCGGACCAGATTCCGCCGTTGCAATTCTGGATTTATCGCCTGATCTGCAAGCGGCGTTTTCTGGTGAATATCTGCCATTCCGACTACACAAGGCGGAAATACCTAGCGCTTGGCATTCCGGCGGATAAATTGTGCTGCGTCCATAACGGCTTTGAGCCGGAACGCGTGCCGAAGCCACTGCCGCTTGATGCCGCGAAGCGAAGGATCGGCATCGCGCCAGACCGGAAAACCATTGTCTATACCGGGCGCATCAATCACAAAAAAGGGCTGGAACTGGTGGTCGCGGCGGCCAAGGAGTTGCCTGAACTGCTGTTTATTCTGGTCGGCTCTTATGGAGAAGGCTCGATCGAGGCGATGGCGCGGGGCGTCGCCAATGTCAGGATCATTCCTTGGCAAGCCGCAGATGCGCTCGGCCACTATATCGCCGCCGCGGATATTCTGCTGATCCCGCCCTCCTGGAGACCCTTGGCCGAATTCGGTTCGACGGTTCTGCCGCTGAAGCTGTTCCTTTACATGGCTTCAGGCAGGCCGATTATTGCCGGTGACACGCCTGATGTGCGGGAAGTCCTGCAGCATGACCGGAATGCCTTGCTTTGCCGCCCTGATTGCTTGGAGGGACTGGTCGCCGGGATCAGCGCGTTGAGCACGGACAGGGAGCGCGCGGCGGGCCTGGCCGCGACGGCGCTAAGAGACAGCCGCAACTTCACTTGGGAGGCGCGCGCGCAGAGGATTGCTGAGATCATTGCCGGCCAGATGGCCGCGCCGATGGAAGATGGCGTCTGGAGCCGCCGGCAGTCGCGCAACTGGATGCGCCAGTCGCGGCGCTGGCTGGTGCATCTGGTCCGCAAACGGTCCTTGATCTTGCCGCCGGATGCCGCCTCTTGCGCTGCTGAATGACGACGGAAACACCCGCCTCAGGTAACCATGACCATAGCCATCAGCGTCATCTGCAGCGCGGCTTCAACTGGCTCGGGGGCGCGACAATCATCGCCAAAATCATTGATTTTTCGACGATTTTCGTGGTGCTGCTGTTCCTGACCAAGCAGCAGCTTGGCATCGCTTCAATCGTGGTTTCGACCGGCATGGTTATCGAGGCGTTTGACGGATGGGGCGTCAGCGAAGCGCTGGTGCAGGCTCGGTCGGTCTCCCGGCCACAGCTCGATACGCTGTTCTGGTTCATTTTCGGCGCGGCGATGCTGGTCGGCGGCCTCACTCTGCTTGCCGCGCCGTTGCTCGCCGCGATCTTTGGCATCGCCGAAATGCCGAAGTATTTTCTCGCGGTGGCCATCAAGCAGCCGCTGGTTGGCATGGCGCTGATTCCGCTCGCGATGATGAACCGGGATTTGCGCTATGAGCGCATCGCGACCATCAATGTCTGCGCGACCCTGGCTGCCGCGTTGACGCGCCTTGGTCTTGCCGTTGCCGGCGCCGGCGTCTGGGCCATCGTCGCAAGTGACGCGGCAAGCGGCCTATTCGTTCTGATCGGCGCCATGCTGGCAAGGCCGTTCCGACCGCAGTTAAGGTTTCGGCTCCCGGCGATCCTGCCGCTGCTCCGCTTTGGGACACGCGCCACAGCGTCCAACGCTTTCGAGCAGATGTTCAAGAACGTCGATTATCTGCTGGTCGGATGGTTTTACGGCGCGTCCTCGCTCGCGGTGTACCGGGTGGCGTTTGATATTGCCATGGAGCCGGCGATGGCTGCCGGCACACTGGTGAACCGCACCGCCTTGCCGGTTTTCGCGCGCGTCTCCAAGGCTCGGGACGATGGAACGGATGGGCTGGCGGCATCGCTGATCTGGTCGCTGCGCCGGCTCGTGGCGCTGATTGCGCCGCTGATGGCGGGCTTGATCCTGATTGCCGATCCCTTAACCGCGCTGCTCCATGACCGGCACGGACATAGCTATGCCGCCGCCGCCTTGCCGCTGAAAGTGCTGGCGGCGGCGGGATTGCTGCGGGTGACGTCGCAGCTTTTATATCCGGCGCTGATCGGCTCCGGCCAGCCAGGGAAGGCTGCCCGCCTGGCGGCAACAACCCTGTTGCTTCTGACCATCGGCATTTTGGCCGTCGGCTTCAGCTTCCCGGCGCGGACCGGACTCATCGCGGTTTCGGCGGTCTGGCTGGGCATCTACCCGCCTTTGCTGGCCTGGGGGGCGGTTTATCTGCGGCGGCGCTGGGCGATTCCGTTTGGCGAGCTTGCGCGCGTTTTCATCGTGCCGCTCATTAGTGTCGGCGCGATGTCAGGGATCGCCGAGGCGGCTCAACTGGCCGGCCGCTTTGAACCGATCATCCAGATCGGCATCGTTCTGGCAGCGGCGGCGCTGACTTATGCTGGCTTGCTCCTGCATGCCCGGCGCCGGCGTTTTGAACTCGCCTGACGCGGATCAGACACCGCGCATCAAACACTATGGCGTCAGGTGGTGGTGGGATGAGACATTCTCTGGCCGCCGCGATAGCGGTCGAACATGCTCATTTGATGCACGCAACCCAGCGTGCATGTTGGGCTGCAAGATTTTTCGGCATGGAACTCGCGGATAATATCCTCGCGCGCATAGCCGAGCAGCGGGGTTCCAGGATAGCCGCGCTGCTGCGAACACCAATGCACCTTGCCATCCTCCGAAACATAGAGATAACGCGCGCCGGCGCGGCATTTCCAGTCATTGGGCCGGCCGTGCATCAGGTTCTTTTGGAACAAATGGTAGTTCAGGCCATGCACGATCGAGGGCGAGATCTTCGTGACCTGCTGATAGGCGCGCATTTGAGCACGGCTTAGGGGCTTGAGCAGGCCAGAATGATCGTGCAGCACACCCACCGAATGCTGGAAGCCGTATTTCGCCGCAGTCTCGGCGACCGTCACCACATCCTGGGTGCGCTCGCCGCTGACGCCAAGCACGGAATTGACATTCACTTTGAATTTAGCATGTTCCGCCAGCAGCGCGAGCTTTCGCTCGACCGACGCCAGGCTCTTCATCGAAATTTCGTCAGGCTTTAGGTTGTCAATGCTGATCTGCATTCCTTGCAAATCCGCGGTGTTCAGCCGCTCGATCCATTTTCGGTTGAGGCGAAAGCCGTTGGTGATCATGGTCACGATCATCCGGTGGCCGCGTGCCGCGCGGATGAGCTGGTCGAGATCGGGATGCAGCAGCGGCTCGCCGCCGGTGAAGGTGATCGAGGCGGTTTTCAGGGCGGCGAGATGATCGACCCGGGCGAGCAGGTCCGGCAACGGCACCGGCGGTGAGACGGCGTCATATTCGTTGCAATAGCCGCAGGCGAGATTGCAGCGCCGCGTCACCACAAGTTGGGCGAGCAGAGGATTGTAGCGCGATCCAAGCGCCCGGGCGAGAAAACGGGCGCCGGAACCTAAAGTTTTCAGACGCGATGACATGAAGGCGGTTCTTTCAGAAAGAAGCTTCTTTTTTGAAAAAAAGAAGTAAAAAACTTCTATGAGTTTCGTGCATGAACGCCAGGTAAGACGCTGTCAACTTAGCTGCTTTACCGCCGCATCGGTTTGCGGTTACCAAGTAGGCGCGTATCCGAAAGGGGCAAGAACGAAATGGCAAAGACATTGGTTTGGCGCCGGAGCTGGAATGGACGCAGCTATGATCTCGGGCGCATGACGCTGCCGGAACTTTGGCTCGCCTATGCGACCAACCCGGCGATCCAGCTCTATGTCACGCTGGCCATTGGTTCGGTCATCGGCGTCGTTGTCGTGTGGCCGGGCCTTGCGGCAATCACGGCGACGGCATTGGCCGTCAGCGTCGCCTATCCGGTGGCGTGGTATCTGCTTCACCGATTCGTTCTGCACGGCAAATGGCTCTATAAAATCGAATGGACGGCGGCATTATGGAAACGGGTCCATTTCGACCATCATCAGGACCCGCATCGTCTCGAGGTTTTATTCGGCGCGCCGGGCAACACGCTGCCGACCATTGCCGTGATCACTTTGCCGGTCGGTTATGCCATCGCGGGCTGGCCTGGCACCGCGGCGGCTTTCGCCTCAGGTCTCATCATGACCTGCCTCTATGAATTTATCCATTGCATCCAGCACCTCAACTACAAGCCGAAAAGCCGGATTATCCTGCGGCTGAAGCAGCATCATCTTGCCCATCATTTCCATAACGAAACCGGGAATTACGGCATTGTCAGCTTCCTGCCGGACCGGCTGCTCGGCACCTATTACGGCACCACCCGCGCCTGTTTGAAAAGCCCCAGCGTCTATAATCTTGGCTACGACATCGAGGAGGCGCGCCGCTATCCAAAAGTGATGGAACTGACCGGCGCGCCGCCGCGCGACCGGCCACCCTCCGCCTTTGAGACCTCCAATCACCGGTCGGCTTTGTGACGCCTCTAAAGATCATTTCGGGAATCGAGATCGTCCCGGTGCAGGGGCGTGCGCTGCTTGACCGCTTCATCCGCTTGCCCGAACAGCTGCATAAGGATGATCCGCAATACATCGCGCCCCTGCATATGGAGCGCCGGGATGCGCTGACGCCGAAAAATCCGTTTTTCGGCCATGCCGATGTGCAATTCTGGCTCGCCCAAAGGCAGGGCAGCGATGTCGGCCGGATCAGCGCCCAGATCGACCACCAGGCCTTGGCGATCCGCCCGGATGCGACCGGCCAATTCGGCCTGATCGCCGGCGAAAATGATCCGGCGATTTTCCGCGCCCTTCTCGCCACTGCCGAGGACTGGCTGCGCGCCCGCAGCATGATACGCATGAACGGGCCGCTGAATCTAAATACGAATGAAGAAACCGGACTTCTGGTCGATGGCTTCGATACGCCGCCAATGCTGCTGATGGGCCATGACCGGCCTTATGTGGGCGCGCGGATCGAGGAGCAGGGTCTGCGGAAGGAAAAGGACGTTTACGCTTATCTCTACGACATCACCGCCGATCTTCCAGCCGGCGCGCGACGGCTGTCAGCAAGGCCCTTGCCTGCCGGCATTACGGTGCGGCGCATCGATTTCAAGCGCTATCACGAAGAAATCCGCAGCATCACCGAAATCTTCAACGAGGCCTGGAGCGATCATTGGGGCTTCGTGCCGCTTACCGAGACCGAGACCGATTACCTGGCGAAATCGCTTAAGCCGCTTCTCGATCCGCGTTTGGCGAGCATTGTCGAACGCGATGGCGAAGCGGTGGGGTTTCTGGTCTGCCTGCCCAATCTGAACGAAGCGATACGCGGGCTCGGCGGCAAGCTTGTTCCCTTCGGCTGGGCGAAGCTGCTCTGGCGCCTGAAGGTGGCGGGCGTGAAAACGGCGCGCGTGCCGCTGATGGGGGTAAAGCGTGCGGCGGCGCAGAGCGTGATCGGCAGCCTGCTGCCTTTCCTGCTGATCGACGCGGTGCGCAAGGAAGCCATTAAAATGGGCTTTACCCATATCGAACTATCCTGGATTTTGGAAGACAACATGCCGATGCGCCGCATCAATGAAAGCTTGGGCGGCGTCGCCTACAAGACGTATCGCATCTACGAAAAGCCGCTTTAGAGTGCCTCTGAAACCTTATTAGGCTGGCCATCTGACGTCGCTTTTCTGCGCTCCGGTGCCCGAAAACCTGCGCCAGCCGATTCCGCCTAGTGGGCTTGAAAAAGCACTCCTAGAGCCGGTCAAGGGAGCCAGCCAGCTTCCCTGTACCAGGCCACGGTTTCGCGAAACCCTTCGGATATGCCAATCTGAGACTGATAAATTGCCGGCGGCAGCGCTTCGCCCGGCGTGACTGACCAATCAGGGTGCAGCAACTCGCGCGCCTTGCCCGGCGTGAAAATCGGAGGAAACGCGCTCAGGCGTCCCCACCATGCCGACGCCGTTCCGGCGGCGAGCGCGATGCCTGCCGGAATAGGGATCAGGCGTGGGCCGCGCCACGCGCCGGCTTTGCCCATCGCGCGCGCCGCCTCGCTTAAAATTTCCGCCATCACGTATCCGGACGGCCTGGGATCGGCCAAGGCGTAGACGCCGGGCCGGTCCGGGCCGATGGCGAGCTTTGCCACGGCGGCGGCGGCGTCCCTGACATGAATCAAGGCTATCCGCCCCCCTAAAACCGGGGCGACAACACGCGACGCGGCCTTGAAGATCGTCAGCGTTTCACGATCCCCTGGACCGTAAATCGCAGGTGGGCGAATGATGACAAGGCGATCAAGCGACTCGCGATAAACTCCGCGCGCGGCCGCTTCACCGGCGCGCTTGCTGGCGGCATAATCGGAAAGTTGGGGTTCGCGCGCCGCCAGCGACGAGATCGCGATGAAGCGGGCAGTGGGGGCGCGGCGGAGCAAAGCCTCGGCGACCGCGCGGGTTCCGTCCCGATTAACTCGGAGGAAGGTGGCGCGGTCGTGCGCCTTGATCAGGCCGGCGACGTGGATGAGCGCGTCAGCGCCGTCGCTAAGACGGTCGAGCGCTTGCGCGTCTTCGAGACTGCCTAGCACGATATCGAGTGGAGCTTCGTACCTTAGATTAGTGTACGCTGGACTATGCCGCGCGAGAATACGTATCCGCATGCCTTCACGCGCGAGCGCCGCCACCAGATGCCTGCCAAGAAAACCCGTGGCGCCGGTGACGGCAACGACGGGTCCGCCATTCATCCGATGCCAATCTCCGCGAATGCGGCGGCGCGCGGGCTGAAGTCCGGGAAGAATTCGCCCGCGAGATACATCGCCCGCGCCCGGCTGCGGCTCAATTTGCCTGATGACGTCTGCGGCAGGCTGCGGGGCGGCACCAGAACGATGTGGGCCTGCAGACCAAAACGGCCGCGGAAGATCGTGGCGGTCCCCGCTGCGAGCGCATCCCGCGCCGCCGGGTCCAGCGTACGGCACTGGACAAGCACGACGATCTCCTCATCCTCGTCGCCCTCGACCGAAAACACCGCAACATCGCCGCTTCGCAATACCGGAATTCCCTCCTCGACTGCCCATTCAAGGTCCTGCGGCCAGAGATTGCGGCCATTGACGATCACCAGATCCTTGGCTCGGCCGGTGATGACGATCTGCCCTTCGATAAGATAACCGAGATCGCCGGTATCGAGCCAGCCGTCCTCGGTCATTACCCGCGCTGTTTCCTCGGGCGCGCCGAAATAGCCGGTCATCAGGCTGGGGCCGCGCACGAAAATGCGCCCGACCCGCCGATCCGCCAGCGCTTGGCCGGTGTCGCCGCGCACTTCGATTTCATGGCCCGGGAGAACATGGCCGCACAGCACGAAGGTACGGGTGCGCGCCGCCGCATCCGCCGCCGGCACCGCATGATGCTCGCTTTCCAGGACCATGCCATCAACAATGTCCTGCCGCGCGCCCTGACCTGGCGGCATGAAACTCAGCGCCAGCGTGACTTCGGCCATGCCGTAGCTGGGCACAAAGGCGCTCGGCTTGAAGCCGCGCCCGCTGAAGCGCTCAGCAAAGCGTTTGAGCACGTTCGGGCGAATCATGTCGCCGCCGATTCCGGCGCTGCGCCAGCTTGCCAGATCGAGGCCTTCGGTGGCGGCGGTTTCAGCGCGGCGGGCGCATAATTCATAACCGAAAGACGGGCTGAACGCGATCGAGCCGCGGTTGCGGCTGATCAAATTAAGCCATAGCAGCGGGCGGCGCGCGAAGTCACGCGTCGGCAGGATATCGACCGTCATCTGGCAGGACACCGGCAACAGCAGAAAGCCGACCAGCCCCATATCGTGATAAAATGGCAGCCATGAGACGCCGCGATCACCATCCACCAGGGCAAGACCATCGCGCCCCATGCTGCGCGCGTTCGCCATGAAGGCGCGGTGGGTGATGGCAATCCCCAAAGGAAAGCGTGTGCTGCCGGAGGAGAATTGCAGATAGCCAAGAGCCTCCGGGTCCTGCCTCGGCAGATCGCCGCCGGCCGGCTCGATGCCGTTGAGCGGCGCCAGCGTGCCGGCAATCTTGAGACCCATGCCTTCGGCTGCCTCGAAGAGCCACGCTTCCAGAATAGCAGGACCAAAAATGGCTGTGGCCTTGGCGCTTTCGATCATGCGGCGCAGATGGGAAATATAACCCTCCTTGCCGCCGAAAGCCGCTGGCAATGGCAGCGGCACCGGCACCATCCCGGCATACTGGCAGGCGAAAAAGGCCCGGACGAAGTTGCCATCGCTCTCGGCGATCAGCGCGATCCGGTCGCCAGGCGTAAGGCCGGCTCCGAGCATCCGGCGCGCCAGCAGGATCGCCTGTTCACGCAACAGCCGGTAGGGCAAAACCTCGACAAGCGCTCCTTTACCGGAATAAAAATTCACGCCGGTCGGGCATTGCGCTGCGTAATCCAATGCGTCGGCGATGGTGCCGAAATCGGCATGCCGCGTGGGTTGCCCGGCGTGATAGGAGGAGGTTGGTTCTGTCATATGACGAAAATATTGCCGTGAGCCATCTCCGCCCGGTAACAGAGTCAAGCCATGATGACAACGTGTACCTCAAGCCTTCCAGAGCCTCCTGCGAATCTCTAAGAGCTGCAACTCTAACCTTCTCGACCTGGATCGGATGGACAAGCTATTGAGAGCTCACAGCGATAGCGTGATCACCTGAAAGGATCGGATGACAATCCCTGCCCGCCTGCATTTCTGCTGGATCGGCGCCCGCCTGTCCTGGGCCTACGTGTTCGCCCTATTATCGGCCGCCGAGCGAAGCGAACTGCCCGAGATCATTCTTCACCATACTGATGATCTTGAAGACGGCCCTGAATTGCGGGCGCTGACCAACGGATCTCGAATTCGACTGTCGCGGGTCGACCCGTTGGCTTGTCTGCGACAGACCGAGCGCCTGCTTGGCTTAAGTGATGAACTGGCGGCGTTGTTTCACCGGCTTGATAGCCCCGTAATGCGGGCCGATATCCTGAGGGCAGCGATCTTGTATTTAGAAGGCGGCGTTTATCTAGATCTCGACACGATAATCATCGCCTCGCTGCGGCCGTTGCTCGACACAACGCAATTTGTTGGCGCGGAGTTTATCGTGTGGCCCCAGGCCGTGCGCGCCTCTCGTTCGCCCATTTTATGGGGGCGGCATCTAGGTCTTGACCTGACGCGGAAAATCCTCCGACGGCTGCCGCGTGGCTGGGAGATGTTCAGGCGCATTGAAGGACAATATTTTTGCGGCGTCGCCAACAGCGCGATGGGCGCCGAGGCGAATTCACGGCTTTTCGCTGATTATCTGCGGGCGATGCCCGCAGCGGTTCGCGAAGGCGAGCCTGCGCAACCTTATGCGCTGGGGCCTGATCTGCTGCATGAAGTGGTCAATCGCTATCAGCATGACGATCTGACCATTCAGCATCCTCACGTCTTTTACCCGCTGCCGCCGGAGATCTCCGAGCACTGGTTCCAGATCGGCCGCGGCGTCCGGCTAGATGCGGTTCTGACCGCCGAGACGCGCGTGGCGCATTGGTACGCATCAGTGCGCACCAAGCCCATGGTCGCGCGAATCAACCCTGGCTATGTGCGGGAGCATCGGCAAACGCAGCTCTATAGCGCCTTGGCATGGGCATGCGTCCCGAACCTCCAGGACATGTCGTGAGGCTCCGCCGCCGCGATCGGGTTGCCCAGGTTTTTGTTTCCTTGAAACTGATGATAGCTTGTCGCAATGAGGGAGACGTCAAAGCGGTTTCCGAAAACAATGGCTGATCGTCGTTCGCGCCGAAGTCCGCGCTGCGCCAGTGGGCTTCCGCCCGCGGAGCGCCGTGAATGACGTTCATCATCAACCGCTATCTGATCCGGGAAACCTGCAGGCCGCTGGCCGCCATACTCGGCACCTTGATCGCCTTATTCGCCAGTTTCAGCGCTGCCGACATCTTGGCGGATGCGGTCAACGGGCTGCTGCCGACCGACATGATCGCCGAGATGATTGGCCTGAAAGTGCTGATTTCCCTCGAAGTGCTGATCCCGATATCGCTTTATCTGTCGGTTGTGCTGTCATTCGGCCGCCTGTATGGCGATTCTGAGTTCCCGGCGATGTTCGCGCTGGGCATCACGCCAGCGCGGGTGGTAGGCGCCATGCTCACCTTGTCGGCGTGCGTCGCCCTCCTCGTCGCTGGATTATCCCTAGTGGCACGGCCTTGGGCCTATCACAAGATGCATGATCTCGCGGGCCGGGCCGAGACGACGCTCAATCTTGGCGCGATGCAAGCTGGAACCTTCTACATCACCCAGCATGGCGCTCGGGTGATCTTCCTTGCCCATCGCGCTGGACCGGCGGCAACTGCGCGCCAGGTATTCGTGCTCGCCAGGCACAGCGATCGCATCACGATTATTTCAGCCCAACAGGCAAATCCGCTGCCGTGGGCCGGCTCGGATCAAACTCCCGATGTCTACATGAAAAACGCCAATATTTACGAAATTGGCCGCGCATCGGGGCAATCAGATAAAATCTTGAGCGCGCAGGGCGTTCTTATGAATCCTCAGAGTTCCAGCGGCGCGTCCACCGGATACAGCGCCGTCGCCGTCAGCACCGCGCGGCTTGCAAGCTCCAGTCGCGCCCCGGATATCGCCGAATTCCAATGGCGGCTTTCAACCGGCTTGTCGACGCTGCTGCTGGGCATGCTCGGCATACCGCTGGGCCGCGCCCGGCCACGCCAAGGCAAGTATTCGAAGTTTGGCGTCGCGATCCTGATCTATTCCAGCTATTATCTGTTATGCACCACCGCGCGCACCTTGGTTCAGCACAGTATGGTCCCACGGATGCCGGGCATCTGGTGGGCGCCGGCATTGCTCGCCTTCTTGCTCATTATCATGGCTGGACCGCGCCCAAAGCTAGGTTTCAAGATTAGACGCAAGCTTGCTCTCAACAAGCTTGCCCAACCTTCGTCACTGCCGCCTCTGACGCGCGACATTGACCCAGCTTGACCAGTATATCCTAAGGATGGCCACCAGGATGATCATCCTGGTGGCCATCGGGCTGACCGCGTTATTTAGCCTGCTGGAATTTGTCGAGCAACTCGCTTCCGTCGGCCAAGGCCACTATCACCTGAGCGACGCGCTCTTTTATGTCGTGCTGACTGCGCCGGCGCGGCTGCTGCGGGTGACGCCCGTATCAATGCTTTTGGGTTGCTTGATGGCGCTTGGCGCCCTTGCCAGAGGCTCGGAGCTTACGGCAATGCGGAGTCTTGGCATCTCGGAAGGCCGGATCATCGGCGCCGCGATCGCGCTCGCCCTGCCGGTCATCGCCTTGCTGTTCCTGATTGCGCAATTCGTCGTGCCGCCGGCTCAGCAACGAGCGAAGGCGCTGCGCCTATCCGTCCTGTCCCCATCGGCGATCTATCGCGGCGAAAACAGTTTCTGGGCGCAAAGCCATCATGAATATTTGAATGTGCAGCAATTTGGCGACACTGACGCTCCACAGGTGATTGATATCTTCACCTTTGCCGCGAATGGGCAGTTAAAGAGCTTCGTCCATGCCGGCCGCGCTGAGATCCGGCCGGGCGGCCTCTGGCTGCTGAGCGGTGTCACAAGAAAGCGCGTGATCGCCTCCCAGTTTTACACCGAGCATCTAGCGACGCTGGATTGGCGCTCCTTCCTGTCCCGCAAGCAGATCCGGCTTCTGATGCTGTCTCCGCAAGACATGCCGCCCCTTGCGCTCTACCGGTATGTCCGTCAGCTTGAAAGACAACATCGGCCGGCAATAAGGTTTGAGCAGGACTTATGGGCGAGAGTTAGCATCCCGCTCACCATCATCGCCATGGTGATGATCGCCGGACCCTTTGCCTTCGCCCGGCCGCGCGCGCAGAACGCCGGCCAGTTGATCATGATCGGCACCGTATTCGGAGTGATTTTCACGTTAATCCAGCAGATTATCGACCGCCTGGAAATGTTGCTCGATTTGAACCCGATGGCCGCCGCCTGCGCGCCGCCACTTCTGCTGATGGCTTTGGCGATCCTGCTGTTTACCCGCGCGCACCCGTAGCGCGTTAAGAAATGCCGAGCTGCCTAAAGAACCGGGCGTACCGGGCGGCTTGCCTCGACAGCAGAAAAAACCAGATCAGCCCCAGGCCGAATATCTCGAACCAAAAGAAATACAGCGGCGCCTGAAACAAGGCGCAGATGAAAATGCCCAAACTACGGGTATTGGCCGACAGGACGGACCAGCGGCGAACCGCCGGCGCAAAGACTTTGCGGTAGCGTGCGCGGATTAACGGCGCGTGTTCGGGATCGCGTTGCACGATGGCGGCCAGTTTTCCCTGGTAGCCGATGATGTCACCGGCAAGCTGACCTTGGATTCGCGCATAAAGCTGATGGAGCCGGTCGGCAATCTTCCTGGCTCGGGAACGCGGCTCGGCGTTCCGCGCTAGGTGGTTTACCGAGGCCCGGCCCCAGCCCCAGAAATCATAATCCTGCCGCTGCGCTTCATAGCTTGCTGATTGCGCCGCGTGGCACAAGCCGGAAACGGCAATCAAGCCCCAGACCCAGTTACCATCCTGCCGGCTGAGCGCCAGCGCAAGGGCTACATAAACGGCGATAAAGGTCACGTAGTCGCAGAGTCCGTCGAGAACCTTGCCCGATTGCGACTGCGTGTGGGTCAATCGCGCCAACTGCCCATCGGCGCCATCCATCACATGCCAGGCGATCATCAAAATAAATCCGGCAACGGCATATCGCGGATGCCGATAATGGGCGTAAGCGATGCCAGCCAGTATCCCGCACAACATCCCCGCCAGCGACACCGCATTGGGCCGCACCCTCATTGCCGCTAGCAATAAGGTGAGGCGGTTGGCTACGGGATGGATGAAATAAAGATTCGTTAAATCCTCAATTTCGGTGGTTCGCCGAACCGGCTCAGCCGTCTCCATCACTTCTCAACATAACGATCATTGCAGTTGCGCCGCCGCTGAGCCTCACAGCCTGCCTGATTCAAGCATCAGTTCCGCCTGGCTGAACGCCTTTGGGTCATCGACATCAACCCAGAGTCGGTCCTGGATGTCAAAAATGCGCGCCTTGCCCCATCGCGCGAGCACATTGATTGCGCCGGAGATGCTGTCATCGCCGTTCATCTGGCTTTCCTCAAGCGCCGCGAAGATGATCGGGGCGCATAGAAAAACTCCGGTATCAATGGCATTGAAGTCCCTGATCACCTTGCCGATATGCTCAATCATTCCGTTTGCGCATTTCACGCGGGTGACATCTTCGGGGTCATTGAGCGGATTGCCTATGTTGAAATCCACCGCCAGGGTTACGGCATCCGGTTGGAGCGGCTTTTCGATCAGGCCGCGGAAAATCCCCGGATCCACCAGGTGATCACACATCGTCAGCAAAAATGGTCCATCGAGATATTGTTTGGCCATCAGCACCGAGACGCCGTTGCCTCTGTCCCATCTCTCGTTGAGGATATGAGTGACATGAAGTTTTTCGCGCGCGGAAAACGCGTCAAGCTCAGCCCTGAGCTCGCTGCCCCGATAGCCGCTGACGATAAAAAACTCTTCAACTCCGGCGCGCCGCGCGCCGCCGATTACCCTCTCGATCAGCGGAACTTCCTTGATGGCGATCAACGGCTTGAGCTGGCCTTTTTCCCGCAGCCTCACCCCCTGGCCCGCCGCGACAATTAGGCACTTCATACGGCGGCCAGCACCTTCACGGCATGTACCCGGATGAAATCCTCGATCATTTGATAAGCGTCGTCATCAGTGTATTGCACCGGTGGATGCTTGCAAAAATAGGCGCTAGGACCTTCAAGCACGCCGCCAATGCCGTTCTGCAATGCCAGCTTGCAGCAGCGGATCATGTCGATGACAACGCCCGCGGAATTGGGTGAATCCTCGACCGACAGCCGCAGTTCCAGGTCCATCGGGATGTCGCCAAACAGATGTCCCTCCATTCGCAAAAAGCAGACCTTGTTGTCGTTCTGCCACGGCACATAGTCACTGGGGCCGACATGGATATCGTCATCCTTCATACGCTTTTTGGCAACCGCTTGCACGGCTTCGGTTTTCGAGGTTTTTTTCGAGACTAAACGGTCCTGGTTTTTCATGTTCAGGAAATCCGTGTTGCCTCCGGTATTCAGCTGATAGGTTCGGAGCAGCTTCACCCCTCTTTTCGCGAATAAATCCGTCAGCACCCGATGGGTGATCGTGGCGCCAAGCTGGGATTTGATGTCATCGCCGATGATCGGCAGGTTGCGCGCCTTGAACCGATCCGAAAATTCCTTGTCGCTGGCAATGAAAACCGGCATGTTGTTGATAAAGGCGATGCCTGATTCCAGCGCGCATTCGGCGTAGAATCGGGCGGCGCGCTCCGATCCCACCGGCATGTAATTTAGCAGAATTTCGGCGCCGCTTGATCTCAACTCGCGAACGATCTCTGCTTTGGTTAATTCCCGAACGTCGGCATGGATGAATGTACGATCATCGGCGAAGTCTGCCATATGTTCGGAAATGCCATCGAGCACCTGGCCCATGCGCACGACAACGCCGCTATCGGGAATCTCCGCCTGAAAAATTTTCGTGCAATTTGGCTTGGCGAAAATCGCCCGGCTGACATCCGCGCCAACTTTGCGGACATCGACATCAAAGGCCGCGACAACATCGATGTCGCAGGGCAGATAGCCGCCGATCTCCTTGTGCATCAGCCCCACTACCCCCTCGCGGCAGCGTTCCGGGGTATAATAGTGAAGCCCTTGGATCAACGCGCTCGCGCAATTCCCGACGCCGGCAATTGCAATCCGGATCCTGCTTCTTTCAACCATTGTGCACCTCGCTCCAACCCCTTGTTCTCACAAAAAAGAGCGATGCCAGAATTTGGCTGGTCCGGCAATCAAGCAGCGTTGCTCGCTGACGTCTGAGCTCACTTACATCCGGCCTGGACAGTCGCGCTTTGATCGTATCACTTCAGTTCAATGCTGGATAAACCGACGCATTCCGCGATCAGCCTGTCCTGCATCTTCTCATTATGCGCAGCCGGGTTCGGCTGCTTGAGACTTTTGTGGTAGAAATACCGTGCGGTTCCGGTTGCGAGCGGGTCGTCGCTGACGGCGAGCCAGGCTTGCGTCACAGGCGCCTGTTCCATGTCGTCAGGAGCGCCGGCCCCGCCCATTCGGGTCGGCACCCAGCCGGGTTCCAGCGCGTTCGAGAGAATATCAGGCCAGCGTCGCGCAACCGCGAATGCCAGGATCACGTCGTGGAGCTTGCTTTCGGCGTAGGCCTCGGCGCCTTGCCAGCGGCGCTTCGTCCACAATAAATCATCAAGGTTCGGCGCCGCCCTGTGGTGCATGCCGGAACTAAGATAAACGAGTCTGTGCGGCTTTTCGATCAGCGCGGTCAGGACGTAGGGCGCGAGGACGTTGACCGCGAAGACATGCGGCAGGCCGTCAGCGGTCTCGATGCGACGTGGTTCCCGGTAGCCGACCCCGGCGTTGTGGATCATGGCGTCGAAGCGCCTTATGGCGTTGACTTGCTCGGCGACGGCCCGCATTTCCGACAGGCGCGACAAGTCGCCGGTGACAGCGCCGGCGGCGCCCGGAGCCGCCTTGAGCGCGTCTTCGGATCGCGCCTTGTCGCGGCCATGCAGCACGACCTGATGTCCATCCTGGATCAGCAGACGGGCCGCCATCAGCCCGAGACCGGTCGAAGATCCGGTAATGAAGACGCTTGCCATGATGATCTCCAATTCAGTGTCAAAAGCGCTATGGAATTCAGCCAGGAAGCACAGCAACCGCAGGAGCTTCGCATGCTTGCCTGGATCATGGCCAGCGTGCGCGGTTCGTCGTGTTCGAGCGCAAGGTCGAGCCGGCGCCTGGAGGCGGCTCCCTGCCAAATACGCTTTGGCCGCCATATTGGTGTGAGAGCGCGCGCTCCTCGGCGAGCAGCGACTCCACTGGTGGCCCAAGGGCGTGCTCCTCAAGCCGCCGCGCCTGTTCGTCGAGGCGCCTGATCGCCGCCATCTCCTCGGAATGGCCTAGTCTCGCCTTTCGCACCGCGGTCTTCAGCACATCGATGGTGCGGTCATAGACCTTCAGCGGCACCGGATAAGGGTGCCGATCCTTGCCGCCATGGGCAATCGAGAACCGCGCTGGGTCGCTAAAGTGGTAGGGCGCCCCATGCACGACCTCGGCGACCTGGGCTAGCGCGCGGACGGTCCGTGCGCCGACGCCGGGCACGAGCAGAAGCTCAGAAAAATCTTGCGGGCCGCATTCGGCGGCCGCCGCCAGATTGCCGCGTAGGCGCCGGGTGACGATGTCCTCGGGCCGGACATCGTGATGGGTGGGCATTACCAGATGCGGCAGTGCAGGCTGAGTCCGTGACGCCGTGATTTCGTTGAGAGGCCGCGCCAACCCAGCCAATTGCCGCTCTATTCCGTCTGGCCCAAGTTCAAGGAGAATATCGAGCTGCCCTTGGCGCGAGGCTCCGGCGCGCCGGTCGGTCAGGTTGACGATCACGCCTTGATCAACCCCGTCGATCGCGGCATGCGGCGCATCGACAAAGCTTTGCAGCCCTTCGGAGATCCAGTGATAGCGCCGGGCCTGGCGGCAATCAGTGTTCATGCCTTGCTGGATCACCACCCAGCTTCCATCATCGGTGACGATAAAGCTATGGAGGTAGAGATCAAACCCATCCTGCACCGCCGCGCTGTCGACCTTGGCGACCAGCCGGCTTACCTTGGCAAGCGCCGCGCCATCGACGCCCACTTGATCACCAACTGCGGCGAGTTCATGCGGCGTCTGACGGGAATATTTGCCGCGTCCGCCACAGACATGGATGCCGAGCTCTCCAGATAACGGCGTCAGGCCGCGCTTCAACGCGCCGATGACGCTGGTGGTGATGCCGGAGGAATGCCAGTCCATCCCCATCACCGCCCCGAAAGACTGAAACCAGAAAGGATGCGCCAGCCGGCGCAGCAGCTCTTGCCGTCCATACTCAATGACGATCGCCTCGGCGATCACCGATCCTAGCTTGGTCATGCGATCGCCAAGCCATTGGGGGACACGGCCACCATGGAGCGGCAAATCGGCGGTGCCGGTCCGGTTTGCCATCAGGACGCGTCCTTTGCCAAAACGGCCTGAACGGCGCCGGATGCCGGCCTGAAATTCGAGACAACAACGCCAAATCTCTGCCGCCAATCATCATAAAGGATCTTGCACGACGCCATAAAGCAACTTTATCCGACTAGGAACAAAAAAGGAACTGTGGTCGGGTCACTTATTGCTCAGCGAGCTTGACAGACGCCGAGGCGCAGGTTGATGGCAGCGGTGGCGGCACTCCCCGACACATTGCAGGCATTTCAGTTAATGGTGTTTCCGCTTTTTCACAGAAAAGTTTGACAAGAAAGGATCACTCGTTATACGGGATTTATAATCAGGTTTAACAACCTTTGATTGGATTAGCGCAGCGACTTTCATTAGTTCTGCCCTAAACGAATCGAAACCAAGTTGCCGCGACGCAAAAAGCTGATCGATGTGGATGTCACCATGGATGTCACCCCAAGCGCAATCTTCCCGTCTATTCGATCAGCGCCTTTGTCTAATCAAGCCGGAATCTCGACTTCAGCGACTCCTGCCAAACCGGCCTATCCGCCAGCCGCTGCTAGCCCGACCCAGGCTGGAGCAGAGGGTATCCGTTTTGACTTCAATCAGGGCTGCCGGGTGTCGCTGCCTGCCCGCGAAAGGGGAGTCTGGCGCGTCCGCCTGCGCGATCTCGATACCGGCAACATCTTGTTCGAGAGCGAGAACAAGGGCGCGCTGGTCAATTCTTCGAAGCGCTGGTTCGTGCGCTTCGGCATCGAGGTCTGGGCGGTCGAGGAGGATGTGCAGCGCCTTGTCTTCTCGCATGAGTACGCGGCGAAGGGGCGGGAGGTGCTGATCCAGTTCCCGGTCGGCACGCTGGGCGATCCGCTGGCATGGTTTCCCTATGCCGCCCGCTTCGCCGCGCGCCATCCGGGCTGCCGCGTCACCTGCGCGCTCTCCGGCCTGATCATCCCGGTGCTGCGCGATGCCTATCCGGCGCTGACCTTTGTTACCCATGAGGAAGTGGTGGAGCAGCGTCTGGCGGAGGCGGCCTATGCCAGCTATTCGCTCGGCCTGTTCTTCGACGATGCGGCCTGCGACTGGCAGCCGACCGATTTCCGCCATGTCGGCCTGCACCGCACCGCCGGCTATATTCTCGGCGTCGGGCCGGAGGAAGAGGCGCCGCGCCTTTCGTTCCCCGATGATACGCGCCCGATACCCGAGCCCTATGTCTGCATCGCCGTGCAGAGCAGCAGCGGCTGCAAATTTTGGAACAACCCGCAAGGCTGGCGCGAGGTGGTGGCGTTTCTCAAGCGCCATGGCTACCGGGTGATCTGCATCGACCAGAAGCCGGTGCACGGCTCAGGGCTGATGTGGACGCAGATCCCGCACGGCGCCGAGGACGAGACCGGCGACCGGCCTTTGGCCGAGCGGGCGCGCTGGCTGCGCCATGCGGACTTCTTCGTCGGCCTGAGCAGCGGCCTCGCCTGGCTCGCCTGGGCGGCGGGGTGCCCGGTGGTGCTGATCTCCGGCTTCACCCATCCAGACAACGAATTCGCCACCCCCTGGCGGGTGATCAACTTCCACGCCTGCAACTCCTGCTGGAACGACCCGAAGGTGAGGTTCGACCACAAGGACTTCCTCTGGTGCCCCCGCCATGCCGGCACGTCGCGGCAGTTCGAGTGCACGCGGCTGATCACCGCCGCACAGGTGACGCGGGTGATCGAGACCATCCCGGCGTTTGGCGCCCTCGCGGCGCCGGCCACCCATCGCCCATCCACCGAGTCCTGAAAGGACACAGCCTGCCATGACGAACGTTGTTGTGAGTTCCGGCGTCACCAGTAGCGGTAATGTCTTGTCATCCGGAGACAATCTGACCGTAAGCTCCGGCGGCACCGCCATCGACACCACGGTGAACAGCGGCGGGCTCGAATATGTGTCCGCCGGCGGCACGGCGAGCGGGGCCACGGTGAATAGCGGTGGCAACGAAACCATATATTCCGGCGGCACGGCCAGCGGCACCATGCTCAGCGGCGGCGGCGCCGAATTTGTGTCCGCTGGCGGCAGGGCCGTCGGGACCACGGTGAACAGTGGCAGCTACGATAACGTGTCTTCCGGCGGCACCGCCAGCGGCACCACGGTGAACAGCCGGGGGGAGGAAGACGTGACGTTCGGCGGCACGGCCACCGCCACCACGGTGAATAACGGTGGCTACGAAAACGTGTTTTCCGGCGGCACGACCATCTCCACCACGGTGAATAGCGGCGGCACTGAATATTTTTATTCCGGAGCCACGGCCATCGGAACCACGGTGAGCAGCGGCGGCACGCAAAGCGTGGTGGTGGGCGGCACGGCCAGCGGCACCACGCTCAGCGGTGGCAACGAGACCGTGTATTCCGGCGGCACCACGAAAGGCGTGACCGTGGCCTCCGGGGGAATTGAGACGCTGTCGGCGGGCGCGAGCATGTCTGACGGCACCGTGCAGGCGGGCGGCGTCCTCTCGGCCGGCTCCGCGGTTATCAGCGGCAACATCTACGACACCGGCACCATCCTGGGCGGTTCCGCGGCCGTCGGCGGCACGATGGAATTCTATGTCAGCTCCGGCGGCCTGATTTCGGGCACGGTACTGAGTTCGGGCGGGACGGTGGCTGTGGGCGCGGGCGGCGTGGCGTCGGGTATCATCGCTTATGACAACCCCCCTTACTCGGCGATCCAGGTGAGTTCGGGCGGCACGACGGTAAACGATGTCGTTTCCGGCGGTTCGGTGGAGGTTGTGTATGCGGGCGGCGTCGCCAGCAATACCGTAATCAGCTCGGGTGGCGTGGAGACAATCCTGTCGGGCGGCACTGCGGCGGGCGCTGACATTCTGTCCGGCGGTGTCCTTTCGGGCACCACGGGCGCCTTGGCGGGCACGATCACTGACGGCGGGGTTGTGATCAGCGGCACGGTGGCCTCGGGCGGGGTGCTGCGTGTGGTCTCCGGCGGGACGACAAGCAGCACCATAATCGGTTCGGGCGGCACCGAGACGCTGTCGGCGGGCGCGAGCATGTCTGACGGCAGCGTGCAGGCGGGCGGCGTTCTGTCGGCCGGCACCGCTGTCGTCAGCGGCACCATCGATGACACCGGCACCATCCTGGGCGGCTCGGCCGTGACCACCGGCACAATGGAATTCCTGGTCAGCTCCGGCGGCGTAATCTCCGGCACCGTGCTGCACGGTGGTGGCAAGCTGGTCGTGGGCGCGGGCGGCACGGCGTCGGGCATTACGGCATTCGGCTATAACTATTCGGCGATCCAGGTAAGTTCGGGGGGCACGACGGTAAACGACGTCGTCTCCGGCGGCACGATCGAGGTGGTTTATTCAGGCGGTGCCGCCAGCGGCACCGTGATCAGCTCCGGTGGCACCCAGACGGTGGCGTCAGGTGCCACGACCTACGGCACCGTGCTCAACTCCGGCGGCACCGAGACGGTCGCGACGGGCGGCACCGCCAGCGGCACGACGGTGACGAATGGCGCCATCGAGATCGTGTCCGGGGGCGGCAGCTTCGACAGCGCGGTGATTCAGGCGGGGGGAGAGCAGCTTGTCTCTGCGGGCGCCGAAGCCGCCGGCACGGTCATCAGCGCCGGCGGCGTCGAGACAGTGAATTCGGGCGCGACAGTCAGCCGCACCACCGTGAACAGCGGCGGCGAAGAACTTGTAACCTCTGGCGGAACGGCAAGCGGGACACAGTTGCTATCCGGCGGTACGATCGATACGGAATTCGCCGCCTATGTGAGTGGCGGCACGGCGAACCTGGATTCAGGCACGGATGTCCTGACGATCGTCGAAGGCGGCACTACCTATACACAGGCGCTGTACGGCGATTACACGGGCGAGTATTTCCATCTCGCCACCGATCACGGCGTCGGCACGTTCATCACCGTGGACGGCACACCGTGCTACTGCCGCGGCACCCTGATCCTGACCGATCATGGCGAGGTGGCGGTGGAGCGGCTTTGCATCGGCGACCTGCTGATCACCGGCTCGGGCGCGCAACGGCCGCTCAAATGGGTCGGCCGGCGCAGCTATGCGGGCCGCTTCGCCGCCGGCAACCGCGATGTGCTGCCGGTGCTGATCCGCGCCGGGGCGCTAGGCGAAGGTTCGCCGCGCCGCGATCTATGGGTCTCGCCGCTGCACGCGATGGTTATCGACGCGGTGCTGATCCCCGCCTCCGCTTTGGTCAACGGCGTGTCCATCGTGCAGGCCGCGACGGTGGATCAGGTCGAATATTTCCATCTCGAACTGGAAACTCACGACATCATCATCGCCGAGGGCGCGCTTTCCGAGAGTTTCGTCGACGATGACAGCCGGGGTATGTTCCACAATGCCGGCGAGTACGACGCGCTCTATCCGGAGGCGCCGCGTATCCCGCCCCGCTATTGCGCGCCGCGCGCCGAGGATGGCGAGGCGCTGGAGGCGGTGCGCCGGCGCCTCGCGGCACTCGCTGTTTCCCCCAAGGCGGCCTAGTCCCTAGTGCCGCAATGGCGCGGCTGCGTGGATGAGGTCAGCCGCCTCAGGGTGCGCGGCTGGGCGCAGGACGCGGCCGATCCGGAAACGCCGGTGGCGCTGCGTATCTTCGACAACGGGATGCCGGTCGCGCGAGCGCTGGCAAATGCCTATCGCGCCGATCTGCATGAGGCGGGTTTAGGCAGCGGCCGGCACGCCTTCGACGCGCTGATCCCTGGTGGCCTCGCGCCGCTTGCCCGCCATGTGGTCGAGGTTCGTCGCGAGGCGGACGGCGCCGGCCTCGGTGATGCGCCGGTGGTGATCGAGCCCGCCGGCAGCTTCGATGGCGGGATCGAGCAGGCGATGATCGGCGCGATCGAGTCGCTGAACCAGGCTGGCCAGGGGCGGCGGGCGCTCTCTTTCATGCTGACCCAGCTCGACCGGCTCTTGCAACTTCAGGCCGAGGCCGAAGGACAGCCCGCCGAGCGGCTCGCCTGGCGCCAGTTCCGCCGCCGCTGGGGGCCGCGGGCTGACGAGGTGGCGCCGGTCAGCGACCCCGGCCTGCGGGCGCTGGTGATCGATGCGCAGGTTCCCGCCTTGGCGCGGGATGCCGGGTCGCAGGCGATCCTTTCGCATATGCGCGCCTTGCGGCGCCTCGGCTACGCGGTGAGCTTCGTCGCCGCCGATCAATGGCGTCAGGATGATGCCGCGCCGGTGCTGGAAGCGGAAGAGATCACCCGATGCGGCGCGCCCTTCTATGCCTCGGTCGAGGATGTACTGCGCCGGCAGTCCGGGTGCTTCGATGTCGTCTATCTGCATCGCGTGCCGGTCGCCGCGCGCTATCTGGCACTCGCGCGGCACTACATGAAGCGGGCGCGGATTCTCTACGGCGTCGCCGATCTGCACCACCTCCGGCTCGAACGGCAGGCGGCGGTCGAGGAGCGACCGGAATTGCTGGGGCTGAGCCGGCGGGTGCGGCTTGAGGAATTTACCGCGGCGTGGTCGGCGGATGCGGTGATCACCCATTCGGCGCAAGAGGCGGGGCTGCTGCGCCGGGCGGTGCCGGAGGCGAAGGTTCATGTGGTGGGCTGGGATGTGCCGGTCCGCGACACCAAAATGCCGTTCACCAAAAGGCACGGCGTCGCTTTCATCGGCCATTACGCGCATGCGCCGAACCTGGACACGGCGCTCTGGCTGGTGGATGAAATCATGCCGCTGGTCTGGCAAACCGATCCCACGATCACCTGCCTGCTGATCGGCAGCGCAATGCCGGAACAAATCCAGCGTCTCGCCGGCCCCCACATCCTGCCGGTCGGGCAGGTGGATGATCTCGGACCCGCGGTGTTCGACCAGGTGCGGCTGACGGTGGCGCCGCTGCGCTTCGGCGCCGGCGTCAAGGGCAAGGTGCTGGAGAGTTTCGCCGCCGGCGTTCCCTGCGTGATGAGCGAGATCGCCGCCGAAGGCCTTGCCTTGCCGCCCGACTTGCAGTCGCTGGTAGGACGGGACGCCGCCGCGCTGGCGGCGCTAATCTGCCGCCTGCACGCTGATGAAAGCTTCAATGACAGGATGGCTCAGGCCGGACGGTCGCTGATCGGCCAGGACTTCACCGCTCAAACGACCTTGTCGGCGCTGCGAACCGTGCTCAAGGCACCGGCAATACAGCCCGAAGCCGCGGCCGCGGAATAAGAAGCGCATGGATTGGACACACTGCCAGGAGGAGATCGCGCAGATTGCGCGGCGACAGTTATTCTTCATAGGCGGGGCGCCCCGCTCGGGCACTACTTGGCTACAGCAATTTCTGGATGCCCACCCTGAGATTTCCTGCCGCGGCGAAGGAGTGTGTGAAAAATTGCTGGCAGCGCCGCTTGCGACGATGATAGCGTACACCACAGTCAGAGGCTTGAGGCCAAGAACAGCGGATTTTTCGGCCATACCGGCGGCTATCCTCTGCCGGTATCGGAAGATGCCGAGTTCCTTACCAGAACCGCGATCCTACTGGCCTTGCGCCAGCAGAGCAATGGAAAAGCCTATTTGGAGATTGGTGAGAAAACCCCGGAAAACGTGTTCTTCTTTCCCCGGCTGAAGAACCTGTTTCCAACCGCCAAGTTCATCGGCATCGCCCGTGATCCACACAACGTTTTGGCCTCAGCCTGGCATTTCTTTGACCAGCCCTCTGCGGCGAGGACGAAACTGCTGCCAAGTTTGCCTTCATCCGCCTCGCCTTGCCCTCGCTGGGGGAAGGCGAGCGCCAGATGATCGCGCTTGCCGAGGATTACTCAGCCAACGTCCGGATCATCACCTATGAAAGTTTACAGCAAGCCCCGGCGCCAATCATAACCCGGCTGCTCAATTTCCTAGGTGTATCCGCGTGCAACAAGGTGGTGGAGGGATGCATCGCCCAAACATCCTTCGCCACTTTGAGCGGAGGACGTCCCCCTGGCATCCAGCAAAACAGATCGTTTCTCCGCAAAGGTATGTTGGCACTGGAATTCAACCCTCACGCTGGAGATGAACGCAGTAGTTCTGCAGGAGCTTGGGTGGATGTTTCCGGTATCATGTAGCACCCGCCACCACAAGATAACTTCCAGCCAGGGGCGTATTCTACCACATTTAGCGGATGCCGGAAACCGAAATCACCAAACTTCGCCGCGCCCGCATCCGCTGCCATAAGTCACTGAAACAAACCGAGGCGCTTATGGCTGGGTATCAGGCGAAGCTGGCGGGGATTGAAGCCGCGATTTACGCCATCGCGCCGGAGCTGGACTTACCGCTGCGGTTCCGCAAACCGAACCCGATCTTTGCGCGGGGCGAGTTCAGCCGGTTCATTCTGGACGTGTTGCGCGAGGCTGAGCGGCCTTTATCCATGCGGGAGGTTGCGGCGCGGATGCTACAGCGTAAAGGTGTGGTAGTCATAGACGCCAGCTTGCGGGAGTATATCTACCACCGGCTGTCTTGCCAGTTGTCGGTGCTGAACAAGCGCGGGCTGATCGGGATGGTGAGTGTGCGGGATCGGTGGCGGTGGATACTTGAATGAAGGGCATCTATTTACATTGCGGAAAAGTTCAACGAAATTGTTTTTCATTATCACAACTTTAACAATTAACGAAGAAGATAGATGGCTGGGATTGTAAGGGGTGCGACTTATGGGGACGCCATAATTTTTGTTGCGTCCTTTGCGGAACAGCACCCTTTGATATTCGTTTGTACGATACCAGTTACACTTGGGTTAGGTCTGGCAATCATGGCACTTGTTTTAAAAATTGTTGTTATTGGACCGATTACACGTCATAAAGACAACTATGAAAAAAAGCGGGTACAGGTTAGAAAGGCTCTGAAACCGAGGGCACATAAATGACAATCTTAGGTTTTAACTTTTTAGGTGTTTTTGGCGCAACGATCCTTTTTGTCGTTGCGTATTTGTTCTTGCTTCGCCGTTTAGCGGACATGGCGCAGCCAATTCGCCTTGAGATGGCCGAGATCGGCGAACGACTTCTGGCGGCCAATATTTCAGAATCTAGGAAGTCCCAAGTAATTTTCTATCTGGACAACGCCTTCTCTGGGTGTGTAGCGCCGCTTGCCGTCGTATTGTTTCCGATTGCCGCAACAGCAGTTTTATTCAAAAAATCAGCTGGTCGGTTAAACAACGCCCCCGCGACTCTAGATGACCGAAAACTTGCCTTGTTCTTTAGCGTATCTATTTTTGTTTCTAACCCTATTGTTGCGACATTTCTGGTTCTAGAACTTTTCGGCCTAGGTTTTGTTTTGTTCGCGTCTAAAGGACCCTCAGCGGTAATCGCAGCGTTGTTACGAACGGTTCGAGCGGAGCAGTCTATTCCTTGGAGGCGGGAGAGAAGCGCGGTTTACTGAATACTTAGTTTGCCCGCTGCCAGTACCCGCAGAAATCCACACTCGGTTTCGCCGCCAGCGCCAGCCCCACAACCTGCTGAACCTGTTCGCCATTCGACACCCGGCGGTTATCTTCCCGCCATGATGCCTCTTGGGCATACCGGCCAAGGTAAACACCCGCGATATGGTGGTGATGCCCGATCTCCGCCCGGCGCATCCGGCTAAAGAATTCCTCTGCCCCATTCGTGCAAGCGCCCGCCATGCTGTAAGCTTCTTGATGGTTGATCCGCTTCATGGTGTAGCGGCCATGAAGGTCATTCCATGCGCCGGACTCATCGGCCATCAGCTCGGTGCCGGGTGCAACCCGGTTGCGAATAAATGAAAGGGCATCGCATTCCGTGCGAAACACGCTTGGCAGGGTCTTGCCGTCCCGCTCACGGATGATGACAACGCATTGGCGCTTGCCGTTCTGGTTCTTGACCAAACGGCGGTCCCGGCGGTTCTTGCGATGGTTGGCTGGCTTCTGATAGCCGCCGAAATAGCCGCCATCCACTTCCGCGATCTTGCCAGCGCCGCCGATCATCCGGCCCTTCATCTCGGTTGCCATAGCTTCGCGTAACTTGTGAGCGAGAACAAAGGCGGTTTTATATTGGACGCCAAGATCACGGCTCAGCGCCAGCGCGCTCTTGCCCTTGACCTCGTTAATAAAAATGGCAATCGCCGCCAGGTAGGTGCGGAGCGGCATTTTGTGAAAGGCGAACAGGGTGCCGGAGGTAATGGAGAAATCGCCCCGGCAAGCTTTGCAGCGGAACCGGAGCGCGCCATTCGGGCGGCGGCATTCATAGACGGTCTCGCACTCGCAATGCGGACAGACCGGCTTGCCAGCCGTTGCGGCCCAGCGGATGCGGGCAAAGGCTGTCTCGGCTTCCTGATCCGACATGCGAAGCATGGCGGCCAGTGAGAGCGTCCGTGCTTTGGCTGAGAGAAGGAAATGTTGAGACATAACTTACTCCAACGAAAATCGTTGATGTAAGCTATAATGATTTTTTTACACTATGTAAACGAAAAATGTTGACCTTACGGAAAATAAGCGCTAGATAATGCGCATGATAACACCTGAGCAATGCAGAGCCGCAAGGGCGTGGCTGGACTGGAGCCAAGAGGATTTAGCTCAACAGGCCAATGTCGCTTTGAGTACGATTCGAGATTTCGAGAAGGACCGACGGGAGCCAATCGCCAATAACGTTGATGCAATCCAGCAAACGCTAGAAAACGCTGGAATTGAGTTTACTTCCGCCGCTCTTGAGGCGCCTGGCGTTAGGTATCATGGCCGTATCAAGGAATCGGACACATACCTTCCTGTCCTAGAGCTGCTAGATGACGCGCCGGACGGGTTTTTGAAAACCTCCGATATAATCCATGGACTTGAAGCGTATTTCCGCATTCAAAGCGAAGATGCGGAAATTCTCGACCAGCGTTCGGACACGAAATTTTCTCAAATTGTCCGAAATATCGTTTCTCATAAAGAGTCCCCTTCAAATCTCATTGGCGCTGGTTGGGCGGTACATGAGAAGAACCGAAGGGGCCTACGAATAACTACAGAAGGGCGCAAGTATCTGGTCGCGCATCAGCCTCTGAAAATCTCGCCTTAAATCCAGGCTTTAGCCATGCCAATTCCGTAGCGTTGGCTTTGCTTTTATCCCAAACGAACCACGCATAGGCGGTTGTTCCGCTTCCAGCGACAACCGCGCCCTTGGGGTAAAATGTGATCCTCTCACTGAATACCCATACCCGGCTAGGCGGATATTTATGAAAGATCGTGTTGGCACGATTGGCACCCTCCAAAAAAGCTAGGCGCAGAAGCAGCGCGAATTTTTGACCGGCAGCACGCAACCCGGTTTCAACAAATCCCTCCGCACAGTTGAACGGGGGATTTGTAATGATATTCGGCGCGCGCCGAGTTGTCGCAAGGTAATCGTGGTCGCTTTCTCCATATCCCCTGTCGTACAGGTCTGAGCTGATTATCTGGTTGCCGGTTTCCGCCAAAACATCAGACATCGCTCCGTCACCGCAGGCCGGTTCCCAAATATCCCCCGTAAAGCCTTCACTTTCGATAAGCGCAAAGGTTGCCCAGCGCGGGGTAGGGTAAAAATCTGCACCCTTGAGGTCGGCAAACCGTTTAGTGGTCGGCTTAAAACTCCCGTTGAGATTGTACGTAGCATCCATGGTTGATCTCCCGCATTTTGGGGAGGATCTAGACTCATCAATAATTTATGCAAGAGTCATGTGAATCGGAATTAAAACGAAACGACAGACAGATAAAGTGCGCTTAATGCCATGTATCGCCGCTACAGCAATGCAACCTAGCCGCTTGTGGCGGGTGCTACATGATACCGGAAATTCGGCGTCTAGGATGCCATTTTCAATGCTATTTCGAAAGTTTACGAAGGAAGTTCGCAAACAGTCGACGCTTCCTCGTCGATCCGCGTACATCAGCACGCGGCCGGCGCGGCAATACGCGTCGCTGTACCGATGGCTTATGACGTAAAGGAGCTTATAGTAGGAGGCAACTGGCGCCTATCACAGCGGCTTTGAACGCATGCTGACCAGCGCCGGTTCCTGCGCCTGAAGCTCACTGAAGGCCAAAACCACAACGGTGGTAGCGTCGCGGAGATGTTGGGTAAGGCCAAAGCGGCGGAGGTCTTTCGTACCCTGGTCGATCAGGTGATGATGGTGCCTGACAATGGAGAGCTGGCGATCATCCTGCGAGGCGATCTGGCCGCGATCCTGCGGTTTGTCGCGGGCAAGAAGAACCCCGACATCCTTACGGAAGCCGGGGTTATGGCGAAGCTGCTTTCGCAAGGATCGTTGGTTGCGGGGAGCCGCAGCCATCATGACTTGCGGCAAATTGAGCAGTTGGCATGTCAAGTCAAAGCGGTTGCGGGGGACCGCAACCATCATGACTTGCTGTTCAGGACCGCAGCGTAGGTCACGCTATCTGAAAACAGAGGTAACCTGGCGAGGACGTCGGCGAGCCATGCCTGCGGGTCGATGTCGTTCATCTTTGCCGTGGTGATCAGGCTGTACATCATCGCAACTCTTTGGCCGCCGCGATCCGACGCGGCTTCATAATACCCGGAGTCTGGAGGCAAGAAGTTGAGGCTGCATATCCGTTCCACCCGCTGTTCCAGCGACCTGCAATTATAGTCGGGGATCACCTCCACAACGGCAGCCGTCATCTGACTCTTCCTCAGAAGGCCCTTCCTTCCTGGTACTGGCCTGCCCATCAATTGGGTTACGGCGGCATGAGTGCCGCACACTTCCTCAACCTAAAAATCACAGGCCGACACAGCGCTTACGATAATTGCTATCCCAGCCGCAGATGATTGCAGTCCGCTACAAGTATAAGCACAAGAATAAATTTCCCACCGCTCGCCCCATAGCACCTGATGTTTTCGTCATGGATAGGAACAAGGCTGATAGGGCCAACTTTTTTCCTGTTTCTTCAGCCGTTCCGACGTTTTTCGAAGTTGCGGTATATAAAGACTACAATAAATGTAGCAATAACTGAGCCACTCATTATAGGCTTTACAACAACGTAAACGTCCTCCTCGCGTTTTGTAAAATAACGGGTATGTCCTTTTATTAGATGAGGATATTGAAAGATAGCAGTACTAAAAGTAGGTTGGTTAAGCGCGATCGTTTCTATATAACCAACCGTAGCTATAGATATAAAACAAGTACTGCAGAAAAAAATTCCTATCATCTGTATAATTTTCATAAAGCGCGGCAGTTCATGCCAAGTCATCATAATATTTTGCCTATAGGTTTGGCGGTTCGTCAAACACCGCATAATGCTGGCCGTTTGGATCTTCGGCGCGGATCAGCATGTCTAAACGATGATTAATACCGGAATAGTGCGTAATTAAGGATTTACGCAAAACACCTTTTTGTCCTTTCGAACCGCGATGGATCAGTCGTCCATGCCATATGAGCACGTCGCCCTTCTCTGCGAGAAATGATCTCACTGGCGAACCAGTGGCAGCTATCTCTGCATCGATTGCTGAGGTGACAAAGCGCTCAGCATATTTCGCCCATTGGTTGATGCCAGTTTGAGGCTCGCGCTTAGTCAATTCCTCCTCCGTAAGAAAGCTGCGGATTTTCTCACCTCTTAAAAGTCCTCAACGATGCGAGCCTGGCACATACTGGAATGGTCCCGATTCTGGAACGATGGTATCAAGAGCGATCCAGACAGCAGCATACCAAGCATTTACGAAGGGCGGATTAAGATAATCATCCTGATGCCAGTCGCGCTCGGTGCTGACCCATCCGGTCAAAGCCAAATGGAATAGCATTTCCTCGCCAACAAGCTCGGCAAGCAGCCTCATCAGCGGCGGATACAAAGCGACCGCACGCAGTTCCGGAACCCCAATATAGCAGTGACCATAAGGCCAACCGGCAATTGGCCAATTCTGCTCTAAACGGATTGCCGCACGCCGAGCAATGTAAGGGTCAAGCACAGCGTCGGGTATAAAGCCGCGCTTGATCACAACACCGTCGCGATGCCAGGAAAGCTGCTCAGGCGAGAGCAACTTTGTATCCACGTTTGGTTGGTCGAGCGGGGGCAGGTGCGCCGGATCAGGGAATTCCACAAGATCGTTGAAGGTCACGTCCAGCAGAACGTCACGCTGCTGACATTGTGGCATACGGCGCAAGCGCTGGGCACGAAGCCCGCCGACCTGCTCAGCGAGGAGTTTGTTGTTGGCCGTGGCGCTTCTGAAGACGAAGGCGAGTCCCGGTAAGGTTTCCCGGTTGGCAAAGAAGAAGCCCCGCCCGGCATTCGGGCGGGGCGGCAGGTTCGGCTCAGTCGCCGTTGGGCTTGCGGCTGCGAGACCAGATCAAGGTGTAGCCGTCGCCGCTCTCGTCGTTGAAGAGGTTGGCGTAGATGGGGGCGTTGAAGCTGGGATCGTCGAGCTTGACCGAGAGATAGTCGCGGCCTTCGTTGGAGCGCTTCGACCAGGCGGCGCCGATCTCGGCCCGGCCGACATAGACCCGGTGGCTGGGAGCGTTGTCATTTGCCCTTGTGGCTTCGGGAACGATGCGCACGCCTTTGGTCTGGACGCTCAGGGTGACAATCTCGCCCTGGTATTCGTTGCTGGACTTCTTGAAAGAACCGATGTTAGCCATGTCACGTCTCCTTGCTGGTTTCGAGCCCGCGACCATCGCGGCCTCGATGGCGATCAAAAGGCCGAAGGCAATCGGCGACGCACCCGCCGGGGTCCCCATCGCGCCTGTGATGGGGTGGCTTTGGGCCGAAGCGCAGCGGAGGATGGCGGCGTGAGACTTTCTTGCTTCGCGAGGAATGGGCGTCTTCCCGCAGGGCTTGCCCTGGGGGAGATGTCCAGGGGAAGAAAGTCGAGCCGTCCGCCATTGCGGCCAGCCGATCGAGGCGCGACCGGCGAGGCGCAGCCGTCCTTCGGCTAGATCAAGCCATCAAGAGGCCGTGTGGCTCGCGTGCGCCGAACAGCATCCTCCAGGAGAGGTGACAAACATCGGAGATCTCACGCAAGAGGCTCGGCTTACCAGGCGCAGGAAAAGAAACCTCATCGCACAGAAAGGCGGCAGCCACCTCGTCAACCACACTGGAGATTGCGATCATCTCGCCACCGGACATGATCATGCTGCCGAGATCGCCGCTGCCGTTTAGCCGATATGCGACGGAGGGTGGCAGCTCTCAGGCAAACTCGACTTCAAGTACCGCTCATCCATGCAAACATAAATCGGACGAGGCGCTGCTTCACCTGTCTCTGGCTGTTAAGGCCAAAGGGAGATGGGCCTGACCAGCCGCCATGCACAGCCTGACATCGGGGGACGCCAGCGCCGTCAGCCTGGCCCAAGCCGTGCCGCCGACCGCCAGCGCGCCGATTACCGCGAAGACTTCGCGCCAGATTGTGGAGGACACGCCGATACGGGCGAGGCCGAGGGTGGCAAAGTAACCGGCCATGCAGGCCGGGACCGCAAAGAGCAGCGCGATCAACGCCCGGATAAGCGGAGAGTGTAGGCTTGCGAAAGCAAGCTGCCCAATCACCAGGGTGATTATGCCGGCGATCAGGCCAAAAAGGAATCCACCGATAGCGCCAGAGCCGCTGTGGTAGGCCGCAAGGCCAGCCGTAACACCGGCAAGGAATGGTAACGCATAGACTGCAAGTGTGAACAGCATCCAGAAGAGAAAGCCGATGCCGAACACGCCGAAAACAAGGGCGAGGATGATCATGATGGTGGCTCCATGACAAAAATCGAAGGGATGCGCCACCACCACCACGGCGCAGGCGGGAGCATAATCGGAAATGTTGGAGAGTGGTAGCGGGATTTTGCCGGTATCGGCTGAGGCTCAGCAGAACATGCCGATATTCATGATGCCGAACGGCGCCAGTTGGCGTTCCATGATGCACTGTGGGTAGTGCGAATGATAGCGCGGTTTTGCCTTGCACCGTCTCTAAAGCGAGGCTTGATCTGTGCAACAAATCGCCGTATTTTGCACACAAAGGAGCCAAGCATGACCACCACGGTAGCCAGATCAGATGTTGCAAAGCGTGCCTCCCGCCCCCGTGCAGCAGGTATTACGACCGAGGTGATGAAGGCGACGCCCATGGATGCCTCCGTCGTGCTCGAAGAAGCTCGCCGTGCCGGTCTGCTGGACGGCGACAGGACGGAGCATGTCAGCTTTCGCGCACCGAAAGCCTTGGTGGAAGCGGCCAAGCGCGAGAGCGGCGCCACCAAGCTGACCGAGCTTGGGCTTCTCGCGCTGGCGATGCTGGCGCAGCCCGATCCGGCGGCGAAGTTTCTCAAGGAGACCCGCGGCAAGCTTGGAGCCAGGCACCAGCTTGAGTATTGACCTCATTGGGAGCCTCCGCCGCATCAAGGCGGAGAAGCGGCGCGATCAGCTGATCCCGCGGCTTCGGGCCGAACTGATCGCGGCGGCGGATATTGCAGGCGCCGGACGCGCGGCGCTGCTGCTCGACACCAATGTCTACATTAAGTCGGCAGCCGGCACGCTTCCCGATGCAGTCGTGTCACTGATCGATCGGGGATTGCTGTTCCATTGTTCAGTCTGCATCGGCGAGATCACGACCGGCGTCGCCAACACTGATCCTGCACGGGCCGGCTGGAAGGCGATCCGTGATCATTACGCCGCTCTGATCACCCGCATCCCGGAGACACGGCTGTTGACGCCGGATGCCAAGATTTGGGCGGAGGCCGGCCTGGTCGCCGGCACCTTGGCACGCACGCAAGGTTATCAGCGGCATCAGCGTAAGGAGTGCCTCAATGATGCGCTGATCTTCCTGACTGCGGCAAAGGCCGGGCTGCCGGTTCTGACGGCCAATCGGGATGAGTTCGATCTGATCCAGCAACTCACGCCCGAAGGCCGGTTCATCCATTTCTGAGGGACGAGATTGTGATGAAACTGGCGCTCATGCGCCAGCCTCCGGTGGCATTCCACCTGCTACGCAGGCGGAACCTCAGCCGCCTTGGCTCTCACCGAACCGCCAAACCGGGATGCCGAGCTTGCGGGCCTTGTCGGCAAGATTGGCGGAAATACCAGAGCCAGGGAAGGCAATAACGCCGATCGGCAGGATTTTGAGCATCTGGTCGTTGCGCTTGAAGGGGGCTGCCTTGGCATGGCGCGTCCAGTCCGGTTTGAAGGCGATCTGCGGCACCTGGCGAGCGTTGGCCCAGCAGGCGGCAATGCGTTCGGCGCCTTTCGGGCTGCCACCATGCAGCAGCACCATGTCAGAGTGCTTGGCGTGCACCTTGTCGAGCCGGTCCCAGATTATGTGATGATCGTTGAAGTCGAGGCCGCCGGTGAAGGCGATCTTTGGCCCGGCGGGAACCAGCACCTCGGTCTCGGCACGCCGCTTGGCGGCGAGGAAATCCCGGCTGTCGATCATTGCCGAGGTCAGGGCGCGGTGGTTGACTATCGATCCGGAGCGCGGACGCCAGGATGAGCCGGTATGATGTTCGAAATGCTCGGCGGCCTGATCGCGGAAGAACTCCATGGTATCGCGGCGCTCGATCAGCGTCATGCCTTCTGCCGTAAGGCGCTCCAGTTCGACGGAGCGGATCTCCGAGCCGTCCTGTTCGTGCTGCGATCGCCGCTGCGCCTGCTCGTTCTCGTCAAGTTTGCGTTCGATCCGCTCGATGGCGCGGTGGAAGAGATTGACCATCGACCAGAGCAGGTCTTCGAGATCGGGCTCGATGCGGGTGTCGGTCAGTGTTGCGACCAGGGCGTCGAAGATGTCGGCGACGGCACCGCCGACGGCGCCAGCTTCAGGCAGTTGCCTTGGGTCGGGCTCGTCCTGGAAAGGATGATGGCCATAGAGTTGGAGTTCGGCAATGACATGATCGGTGGGGGAGGAGCTGTGCTGCGGTTCAAAGCGGGTATCGTCGTGGTGGGTCGTCATGATGAGGTCCTTTTGTCGGACTGACCGCGCCCATCGCGGCCTTCGTGGCGATCCATTGACGGCGGGCGGGCCGGTCCCGCACCGCCGAGCGCAGCGACGGGGGCCGAAGCAAAGCGGAGGACGGCGGGGCGAGGCTTTCTTGTCTCGCGAGGAATGCCGGGACGAGAGGCCCGGCAGGGGAAGAAAACGCAGGCCCGCCGTTGCGGGACCGGACCGCTTGCCGTCCGATCGCCCTCTGGAAGGCCGTGGGCGCGGCTCTTTCCGACAGGATGGGCCTTTATGGCGACTTGATGCGATTGCGGAGTCACGAACCCGCGGCGCCAGACCTTCAACCCGTCCCGGCCATTGCCCAATCCATGAAGCGGATCACGTCCTCCGGGGCGAGCTGTACACGCAAGGCTGCCCGAAGTTCCTTGAGGCCAAGGTGGCGCAGATCCTCGTTGAAATCCTCCAAGACTGGCGACAAGGGCAGCGCCTCGATCCCGGCAGTCTCGGCACGTTGGTTCAAGACCGCCAATGCGGCATCTCCGGCCGGATCGGCATCGCGAGCAACGTAGAGGCGGCGCAGCGTGACCGGGAACAGCAGGGCGGCGAGGTGATTGGCGGAGAGGGCGGCGACCATCGGCAAGTTTGGCATGACGCTGCGCAGCGACAGCATGGTCTCAATGCCTTCACCAGCCGCCATCACGTCATTCGCCACACCGAAACGGACGCCATGGCCGAGGAGATGACCCATCGCGCGGCGTGGTGAGTCAACCGGGGCTTTGTCGCGGCCTGATGGGTGGAGCCAGGTGCGGTGGACGCCAGTGATCCTGCCGTCGAGGTCGGTAACCGCCGCGATCAGCGCTGGCCAGGTCTCAACGGCTGCGTCAGCCTCCGGCTGGTAGTAGCAGCGGGGATGGAAGCGGAGGGCGCCGTTCGCTGGCATGGCCGTGATGCCGCGCCGTCGCAGATAGGTTTCGGCGATGCTGCCCGCGAGTGGCTGCGCCATGGCGAACAGGCGGCGGGCGGATTCGGGTGATCCTCGTGAAGGTGAAGATGGCTCGTGCTGGTAAGGGCGCTCAGGTTCATCATGCGGTAGGCTGAGAAAGCAACGTGCCTCGTCGAGCACGTCGCGGAAGCGGTCAAGGCCGCGGTTCAGGGCGATGAGGTCGAGGAGATCGCCATGCTCGCCAGTGGCGGCGTCGGTCCATTTGCCAGCGGCGCCCTTGCCGCTATCGGGTCCGGTCAGGCGGACGAACAGGCTGCGGCCCGGCGTGTTGGCGGTATCACCGGCCAGCCAATAGCGACCTTCGCGATGGCCGTTGGAGAGATAGTGGCGGCACACCGCCTCGGCGTTGCGCGCGAGGCGGCGCGACAGTTCAGAAGCTGAGATCGGCATGATCCTGCCCTTCAAAAAGAAAGGGACCCGCCACAATCGACGGGTCCCTCGGTGGCTGAGTTCGCGCTCGGGCTTATTCGGCGGCGATTGCCTCGGCTTCCGCCGGAGCAGTCGCAGTGTCGGCTTCATCCGCCTCCGGGTCGATGGCCGATTCACCGCCGGGAGACGCCGATTCTTCGGTGGACAGATTGGCGCCCGTGCCATCAGTGTCAGCGACATCGGCGGCAGGGCTGATCTCAGCCTCGCTGGCCTGCGCCTCACCGATTTGGGCCTCGCTAGCGACCGGCAGCTCCCGGCCCGGCGTGCGCAGCGGCTCCGGCAGCCAGCCTGAACCAGCCAGCAGTGTCTCCGCCTTCTCGGCCATCTCGCCCTTCTTCAAGTGGTTGATCAGCTGCACGGCCCGCTCGCCCTTCGCCTCGCGCACTGCCTGCAGAATGCGCGCCTTGGTGACCCTGCCGAAATAGCTGTCCACCGTCGGCACCCATCCGGCCGCCGCCATGTCGAGATTGACCGCCTGTGCCAGCTCGTCGGCATGGGCCAGCGCCCGTGGCCGGTGATTATAGGCCTCGAACACGCCGTTAACGCAGAGCGAGATGCAGTGAGCAAACAGTCTTTGCCACGTATCAAAATCCGCTTCCTTGAGCGCCTCCCAAAGATCGCCCGGCTCCCGCGGTAGCGCATCCGCCCAGCCCTGATGCCGCTGGCGGATCTCCTTCGCAATCTCGGTGTCATTCAGCCCCGGCGCTTGCGCGTTGAAGCCGATCCGCTTGATGTCGAGTTCAAGACAGGAATCGAGGGCGTAGGCGTAGAACACCTTGAGACAAAGCGCGTGAAGCGCCGCGAGGAACGCGATATCCGGCAACTCGCCGAGCGCGTGGCGCAACGCGAGCGTGCGGTGCGCCGTCAGTTCGCTCATCACCCGGTCAGGGATGGGCTTGACGCCTTCGTCCTCCTCCGGCTCCGGCGCGCTCGCGGTGACCGTCGTTGCCAGCACCGTCTCGTCCTTATCGCCTGCTTCATCGAAGGCGCCCTCAGCGCCGTGTTCATGAGGTTCGTCAGCCGCATTGGTCTCCATCTCCGGCTCGGACGGCTCCGGCAGCTCGTCCTCGTGCCGGATATAGCCGCGCTCGACGCGCAGGCTGCCGTCGGCGTCGATGCTGACAAAGGCTCCGGCCCGCGCAATCTCCGCCGGGTCAAAACGGACTGGCCGGTCATCGAGCGCCTCCAGCGCCGCCTCGATCTCGGTAAGACGGGTGGCGACGTCCTCCGGCAGTTCATCCGCTGCCGCGAGTTCCTCCTCCAGCCGCTGGTATTCCGCCAGCAGCGCCTCGCGCGTGGCCTCCTCCTCGGCGGTGAGCGCAACCTCCTCGCCCCTGACCTGGCGCAGGCCGAATGTATGGCCGTAGGGGAAGTCTGGCGACACCTCGATCCACCTCCAGCCCTCGGCGCCAACGGCATCAGCCTCGTGCCGCAGTTTTTCCGCGACCAGCCGATCCACCAATGCGGCGTCCTGCAGCTAGCCGCCATCGTCCTGCTGGAACAGGTCGCGCATGATGATCCCGCCCGCCTGCTCGTAGTCCTCCAGCCCGATGAACCTCGCCCGCTTGTCCGAGGCGCGCACCACACCTTCGGTCAGCATCCGGCGGATCGTGAAGGGTTCCTTGCTGTAGGAACCCTTCAGCCGCTCGAACACCTGCTCCTGCCGCTCATGATCACCGGAGACGGTGAAGGCCATCAACTGGTCCAGCGTCATGCCGTCCTCGGCATAGACGTCGAGCAGCTTCGGCGAGATGGATGCCAGCCGCAGCCGCTACTTGACCACCGCAACCGAAACAAAGAAGGCGGCGGCGATCTCCTCCTCGCTCTGGCCTTTCTCCCGCAGCGTGAGAAAGGCGCGGAACTGGTCGAGCGGGTGCAGCGGCGCGCGCTGGACGTTTTCGGCGAGGCTGTCCTCCTCGGCGATCCCCTCGGTGCGGATCACGCAAGGGATCGGCGCGGTCTTCGCCAGGCGCTTCTGCCTGACCAGCAGTTCCAGCGCCCGATAGCGGCGTCCGCCGGCAGGGATCTCGTAGAGGCCGGTCTCGGCGCCGCTCTCGTCCAGCACCGGCCGGACAGTCAGGCTTTGCAGCAGGGTGCGCCGGGCGATGTCCTCGGCGAGTTCCTCGATTGAGACGTTGGCCTTGATCCGCCGGACGTTCGACTGGCTCAGCACCAGCTTGTTGAAGGGGATGTCGCGCGAGGACGACAGGGTGATCTTAGGATGAGCTTGGGCCACGGTGGTTCTCCGTGACGGGCCAGCCGAGAGCCTCTCTCTCGACCTACCAACCCGTCACGAAATCTGCGCAGCCCTCTTCCTTTTATGGGCACTGAACCGAGGGTAAGCGACTGCCCACCCGAGCGAAACCGGCGGCGCTGAATAGGCGCCGCCACTTCCGCTCAGGTGAAACAACCGACGCCGAACATGAAGAAAGGGCCGAACCCTCCGCGGGTCCGGCCCCTGATCCGTCAGTACGGCAGTTCGTGTTCGGGAACGTCTCCGGGCCTTGCCGGGCGGCTCTAGACGATCGTGGATTGATCGCCAGTATCCAGGTGCCGGGTCTCGATGTACTCGATTTCAAAGCCGCCTTTCATCAGGCGGCGCGCGTCGCACTTGCGGAGATTGGTCGAGGTACGGATTGTGAACATTGTGATTTCCCTTGTCTGGATCAGCGGGATTGCTGACAGACAGCGGGAAGGACGGCCTTCGGGGCGGCTCAGCCCTTGAGGTGCGCAAACGGGCGGGACCGGGTTGCGGCAGACGCGGGCCGCACTTCGGCCTGTGGCTGACGCGGCTCGGTTCCGCTATCGCTGGCGTGCCTCAACCGCGCTTGCGCGGCGCCGCAGGCGGGGTTGAACCGCACCGACCTTGGCTGGCATTAAAATTGAATGGCCAGCAGGAAGCTCTCACTCACGGGGCATGATGCGGGGTCGCACGCTACAGGCTTGTTTACGTCCTATAGGCGCTGCGACCGCGCCACCACGCGATCCTGACTTCGGACGCCGTGTTTGCGAGCCAAAGCAACAAATTACCGTGACAGGCGAGCGGCGCGCAGAAGCAAATCAGATCGCAACCATGCAATGCATCAAGCGCACGCAGTCGGTGATGCTGGTCCCGCAGCCAATGTTCATATTTCGCGATGACGTCATATTGCTTTTCTTCAGGTGCTCTGAAGGGACGGGCCGCAGGATTAGAGGCGGGTAGGTATCGGAACGCCAAAGCGGAAAGTCGTGGAGCCGGGATGCGGCTCCGCGACGATCAGGCGGCAAGCTCCAGCAAAACCTTGGCTTTGCCTTCAAACTCCAGCCGCGTATCCTGATGCGGTTTGGAGCGGGCGACCGCGGTGATGCCCTGCACGAAATCGAACACGCTCTCTGGTGGCCGGCCTTCTTCGTTGAGAACCGTGGCGATCACCTTCGCCGCCTCTGCCTTGCTGAAGCCGTGCTTGCGGAGGAAAGCTTCACGATCTTCATCCTTCTGCGCGACGATACGTTCCCGCGCGGCCTTGACGCCGGCGATGAACGGCGCGGGTGACGAGCGGGCAAAGCTGGTTAATGTCGGCGCAGCCTCATGGGCGAAGCGCTGGGCGGCGAACTTGCTGTGCCGGATGCTGATCTCCTCGAAGCCCTCCACACCCCACAAATTGCGGTTCATGCAGACGGCGCGGAGATAGAACGAGGCGATGCCCAGCGTCTTTGAGCCAACCTCGCTGTTCCAACAGTAGAAGCCCCGGAAGTACAGATCGGGGTCGCCGTTCGGCAGACGGCCTGCCTCAATCGGGTGGGTGTCGTCCACCAGGAACAGGAAGACATCCCGATCCGAGCCATAGAGCGTGGTCGTGTCCGTGGTCACGTCCACGAACGGGTTGTGGGTCATGGTCGCCCAATCTAGCACGCCCGGAACTTTCCAGCGCGTGTCGCCGGTGCCGTTACCCGCGATCTTCATCACGGCAGCGACCAGTTCGTGATCCCAGATGCGGCCGTAGTCCGGGCCGGTGACCGCCCGCAGCTCGATTCTGCCGTCTTCCGCTTCCAGCGTCTTCACCAGTTCGGCGCGGTGAGACAGCAGGCCATGCTGAAGGTTGATCGCCGCCAGCGGCGCCGGCAGGTCACGCAGATAGCCGGATGGTGCGCCGACCAAGCTGCAAAGCTGCCCGAAACTCCAATGGGTGGGCGCAATTGGCGTCTCTCTGCCTGGCACAATCAAAGCCAGCCGCTCCGCGTTGTCGCGGCTGGCTTTGACGCGAACGGTCCGGCTCTCTACGGTTCGGGCGACCGCTCGGTCCGCCCGATCGCGGACGGCGGCGTACAGCTCCGACAGCGACAGATAACGCTCATCATCGGGGCGGGAGAACCACTCGGATGACACCCGGCCGACCCGCTCGCCGCGCGAGATATCGACCTTATAGCCGCTTGAGATGGCAGGCTTGCCAGTGACTGGGCTGGGCGCGCCGGTGATGTCTTGCTGAACAATGTTCTGGATCATGAGAACTCTCCGCGACGGGCCAGCCAAGAGCCTCTCTCTCGGCCTAGAAACCCGTCACGGAAAACCTATCGGCGCTCTCACTCTCCAAAACCCACACGCGCCTTCATCCTGCTCGAACTCGCCCGCCGTCACGGCGGTGCTTATATGAGCATTGCGGGCGGGCGCCGCTCAGCTAGTGTCGCTTGACAAACTTGACAAACTTGACGAGTTGAACAAGATTAACGACGCGCAATGCAGGAGGCACTCATGGCGGTCAGCAAGTCGATCAAGATTGATGGTGGTTCGAAAGATCGGGGAGGACGGATCCGGGTCCGCAGCGGCGCGGCGTCAGCGGTGGCAGCAAACCCATCGGCAAACAACGTGACCGAGGTGACGATCGCCAAGACATCTTTTCGCCTGCTGCGCGAGCATAAGGGCTCGATGCGCAAATTGTTGACGAGCTACGCCGCGGCCGCGTCCGAGGCCGAGCGGCTGGGGCAGCCCGTCGACATCATCATCACGGTGAAGCCGAACAAGGCAGAGCCCGCGGTCGTCGCTCAGCCCGCTAAGAACGATGCGCTGGATCAGGCTCTGGCCGAAGCGCGCACACGGGGTACGGCCCTCGTGGTGAATATTTTGAAATCGCCGGACATGGTGACGGCGCGAGAGTTCGGGGCGTTGATCGGGGCATCACATGAGACGGTCAACCAGAAGCGGAAATTGGGTGAGGTTCTAGCGCTGGAAGGCCCCACGCGCGGGCTGCGATATCCCAAATGGCAGGTCACGCCTGATGGCCGCCCGTTGCCCGGCCTCGCCGATCTTTTCAGGACGTTGGGCGGACATCCATGGACCGTCTACAGGTTTCTGCTTCAGCACCATGGGGAATTAGGCGGCGAGACCGCGCTCGACGCGCTGAAACACAACCGCGTCGAGCAAGCGTTGGCGGCGGCGCGCAACGTGTCGGAAGGCGCCTTCGGCTAAATGTCCGCCGGCGTCCATCCGCCCGCGAAGTTTGCGGAGCGGCCCCTCGTCATCAAGATCGAAGCCATCGGCGGCGTCTGGCGACGACTCTATGCGTCCGGTCATCTGGACCCATTAGGCTATGGAGCGGCACTCAGCCGCTTCAGTGATCCCACGGGCAAGGCTTTCGGGATAATCTATCTCGGTTCGACGGCCAAAGTTGCGTTTATCGAAACCATCCTACGGGATCGCGGCGAGGGTCATATCGATCCCGTTCCGCTCCCCTATGCTGAACTGGCACAATACACCTGCGCCGAGATCGCCATCGTCGAGGAACTGCGGCTGATCGACCTGTGTGGCGATGGTGGATTGAGGATGGGAGTGCCTACCGATGTCGTCGGGGCAAAGGATCAGACGTTGTCGCGGGTCTGGTCAAAAGCCTTCCATGACCATCCCACTGGTGTGGACGGTATCCTGTACCCGTCCCGCTTGAACGAGGAGCGAAATATTGCGCTCTACGCACGCGCGTTGCCGAAGCTGAAGCCGATCGACACACCCGCTTTGATCGATTGCCGGGACGATCTGACCGGTATTATCAGAGATCTCGAACTCGCAATCGTCTGATCATGATTAATTGCGGGTCACACCGCGGAGTTTGAAGTCATCACAAATTTGCATCTGATCTTGGTAAGGTTCTGGCCATCGCAAGGCCCACTTCGGCGCCACAAGCTCACGGACCTCACAGGCCACCAATCCCCCTCTGACGCCCTCGTCCGCCCGCACATATAGGCGGCGGCGACTAATTGCCGCCGCCGATTTGATCATGACGCCGTTCGTCAGCAATTGTACGACGGACAGTTCTGATCCCTCGAAAGCAGCTTCAAGCGGGGCTACTGCAAGGAATGAAAGCCTTCATTCAGACCCGAGGCTCAATAGGAATGGACACAAGGATCGTTTCCCTATCCCGCTTGAACGGTCCGTTGCCGGAGGGACTGAGTTTCGTGCCCCATGCCGGCACGTTGGACCCACGCCTGGTCGCACTGGCGCGACTACTCGCTAGACAAGCGGCAGACGAGTATTATGATCGACAGGCGGCAGCGGAGGAGGACCAGCCGCAGCGTTGAGAAGGAAGCTCATGCCGAAGGTCGCCTTGTATGCCCGCTATTCGTCGGAGAACCAGCGCGATGCCTCAATCGAGGATCAACTGCGGCTTTGTCGCCTGCACGCTGAGCGCCAAGGCTGGACGATCGTTGACAGCTACACCGACCGCGCGATCTCCGGCGCCTCCCTGCTCCGCCCCGGTGTCCAGGAGTTGATGCAGGATGGGATGCGCAACCGCTTTGACATTGTGCTTGCCGAGGCGATGGACCGGCTTTCGCGCGATCAGGAAGACATTGCTGGCCTCTTCAAACGGCTGCAGTTTGCTGGCGTGCGCATCGTTACGCTGTCCGAAGGCGACGTCACCCATCTGCATATCGGCCTGAAGGGCACGATGAACGCCCTATTCCTCAAAGATTTGGCCGATAAAGTGCGACGCGGCCTGCGTGGCAGGATCGAGGACGGCAAGTCGGGCGGCGGCAACTCCTACGGCTATGACGTGGTCAAGAAGTTGTCGGCCGATGGCGATCCAGTTCGCGGCGACCGTGTTATTAACGAAGCCGAAGCGGTGGTGATTCGCCGAATTTTCTATGACTATGCGACCGGCACGTCGCCGAAGCGGATCGCGACGGAGCTGAACTGGAAAGGGATCAAGGCGCCGAGCGGTGGCGACTGGGGTTTCAGCACGATCAATGGCAATCGCAGGCGCGGCAACGGCATCCTCAACAACGAGATGTATATCGGCCGTCTGGTCTGGAACCGGCAGCGCTTCATCAAGGACCCGTTGACCGGCAAGCGGGTCTCACGCCTGAATCCAGAGTCGGAATGGATTGTTCAAGACGTGCCGGAACTACGCGTCATAGGGCAGGACCTCTGGGACAAACCAAGTCACGACAGCGTTCGATCAAGGTTACCAAGGATACAGGCGAGCAGAACCGCCTGCATGAGCGCCAGCGTGGCAAATACCTGCTCACCGGCCTCACCAAATGCGGCAACTGTGGTGGCGGTTATTCGATGGTGTCGGCCCAATTGGTCGGCTACTCGACAGCGCGCAACAAGGGCACGTGTGACAATCGGCTGAACATCCGACGCGATCAACTCGAAGCCCGGGTGCTGACGGCGCTGAAAGATCATCTGATGAACCCGGAGCTCTTCGCGGTGTTCTGCGAGGAGTTCACCCGCCGGATAAATGAACGGAGGATAGAGGCAGGAGCCGCTATCAATTTGGCACGCTCAGACTTGGCTAAAGCCGAACGCCAAATCCGGTCGATGATTGAAGCAATTAAAAACGGCATGTTCCAACCTTCTATGAAAGGCGAGATGGATGAATTGGAGGAGCGGAAGGCTTTGTTAACCGAAACGCTTGCCTCAACCGAGCAACCACCTCCAGTTTTGCATCCGAGCATGTCGGTGATCTACCGCGAGCGGGTGGCGGCGCTACACGACGCGCTGCAAAAGGATGATACGCGGGCGCAGGCAGCCGAGGTCATCCGTTCGCTGGTTTTCCGAGATTGTGCTGACGCCGGAGGGTGACGCCTTGCAGATTGACGTTCGCGGCGATCTCGCTGGCATTCTGAGGATTGCGGCATCCGGGAATCAGAAGAGCCCGCGCTCTGTTGAGGCGGGCTCTGGAGTTGCATCGCAAGGATCGATGGTTGCGGGGAACCGCAGCCATCATGACTTGCGGCAAATTGAGCAGCTGGCAGCGCAAGTCAAAGTGGTTGCGGGAGAACGCAACCAGCATAACTTACTATTTTGGGCTGCCGCGTAAGTTACGCTACCTGGAGACGACGATTGCTTCATGATGCTGTCCGGATTTCTGTCCGTCATTCATGCGCGTGTGCAACCGTGTAACGGGCGCCGGACACAGAAAAGCTAACCGAGTAAATTTTTGATTACGCTCCGGCCTTTGTCTTTGCCTTTCCCGCTGCCGGCGTGTATTCGCGCGGGCCGATGGCCCTGCCGCTGGTGGTCCGAAGCTCCAGAGGGGCTAGCCTCTCGCCTCGGTCGGTATCGACGATGGAAGGCGCCGCTTCGCCAGGTGAAAAGCAAAACTCCTCGCCCCATTGCCAGAGCGCCGCGATCACCAAATAGAGCTCCTCGCCCTTCTTGGTCAGCACATACTCGCGATAGGCCGAACCATCGGCGGCGGGAACTTGCGTCATGATGCCCTGATCGACGAGCTTGCTCAAACGCGCGCTGAGGATGTTTTTCGCCAAGCCCAAATGCTTCTGGAACTCGCTGAACCGCCGCTTGCCGCCCAGCGCGTCGCGGATGATCAGCAGCGACCACCAGTCGCCGATAATGCCCAGCGAGCGGGCGACGGCACAGCTGCTCTTCTCAAATCCTGTCCTCTTGCCTTTCATGTGTGTCCCTTTGTGTCTGTTTTTCTGGCGCTACACTGCGTTGCGTGGCGCGCTTGGCGATCATCAATTTACTGGTTGCAAATATAAACCGTTTGGATTAGCTTGTCCATAAGGTTGCAAAGATAAACTTAATTGCGCAGCCACCTACCGCCGGCAAGCCCGCAATCACGCGGCGCCGGTCGTCCAGCAAAATGCTGGTCGAACCAAAATGGAGACCTACAATGAACAGCTTTCGCAGTATCACCCTCGCCGCCATGCTCGCGGCAGCCCCCTTCGCCGCCAATGCTGCAGGCTCAGGAGGCGGCCCGAATGGCAGTACCCACATATATTCGCCAAGCCCGCTGATCGTTCATACGACGGCGGCAGTGCCTCATGACAGAGCACAGAACGCCGCACGGGAAAGGCCAGTCCGTATCGCCAGCGCCGATTCCGTCGGCACCTCGATTTACCAGCCCGGCCCGCTGACGACCACGACGCATCGGCAACGCTTGATCGCCGGAATTAACCAAGCCTACGGCACGAGCTTCGCCACCCATCCTACTAACCAAGCGCTGGCAATGAATAATCGTTAAAACTTCGGACGGAACAATTGAAACAGTGCCGGCGCGCAGCCCCAAAGGGATCGCAGCTGTCGGCATCGCTTTATCGGCAGGCTTTTAATCAATTTTTGTAAGGAAAGAACGGACATGGCAAGATTCACTGATAAGGTCGCTGTCGTTAGTGGTGCCTCGAAGGGCATCGGCGCGGGCATCGCGAAACGGCTCGCGTCGGAAGGCGCGTCGGTCGTCGTCAACTACGCGTCGAGCAAGGACGGTGCGGACCGGCTTGTCGGAGAGATCGTGCAAGCTGGCGGCAAGGCGATCGCCATTGGTGCAAGCGTGGCCAACGAGAGCGACGTGATCCGGTTGTTCGAGGAGGTTCGCAAAGCGTTCGGCCGTGTCGACGTGCTCGTCAACAATGCCGGCGTATATGACCCGAAGCCGATCGAGAGTCTCTCAGTCGCAGAATACCATCGGCACTTCGATACCAACGTGCTCGGCTTGCTACTGGCGACGAAGGCGGCACTCCCGCTGTTCCCGGCAACCGGCGGCAGCATCGTCAATATCAGCTCCGTGGTCAGCACGCTCGCGCCGGCCGCCGCTGCGATCTATGTCGGCACGAAAGGCGCGGTCGACTCGATCACCAAGTCCCTAGCCAAGGAATTCGCGCCGCGGAAAATACGCGTCAACGGCGTCAATCCTGGCTTCGTGCTTACCGAAGGGACTCATTCCGCCGGTATGGCTGGCGGTGAGTTCGAGGCGTACGCCGTCGCCAATACACCGCTTGGACGCCCCGGCCAGCCCGAGGACATCGCGGCCTCGGTCGCGTTCCTTGCCTCCGACGAAGCGAGCTGGATTACGGGCGAGTCACTGTTCGTCGCCGGCGGCGGCGGGATGTAGCAGCTCGAGGGCACCCTGCCTTTTAGCAGTTGCAGAAGCTGAACTTCCAAGCCTTTATCTAAATGAATTCACTCAATCCATGAAAGGGCCAATCACCATGGCCAATAGACTCAAAGACAAGGTTGCCGTCATCACAGGCGGCAGCACCGGAATCGGGCTTGCGACCGCCAAGCGATTCGTCGAGGAAGGCGCCTATGTCTTTATCACCGGCCGACGCCAGGCGGAGCTCGACCAGGCGAAGGCGGCAATCGGACGGAATGTCTCGGTCGCCCGGGGCGACATCGCCAACCTCGACGACCTCGATCGGTTATACGACCAGGTTCGCGAGGAGAAGGGACGGCTCGACATCCTTGTCGCCAGCGCCGGCTACGCGGAAGTCGTGCGTCCCTCGGCCGTCACGCCCGAGCATTTCGACAAAATGTTCGACATCAACGCCCGTGGGACCTTCTTCTCTGTCCAAAAAGCATTGCCGCTGATGCGCGACGGCGGCGCGATCGTGCTCGTCTCGTCCGGCGCGCACATGAAGGGCGAGCCCGGCTACGTGACCTATGCTGCCACCAAGGCCGCCGTCCGATCCTTCGCAAGGAGTTTCGCGGCCGACCTCAAGGACCGCGGCATCCGTGTAAACAATCTGAGCCCGGGGCTGATCGAGACGCCGATCATCAATGGCCAGTTTGCGACGAAAGAAGCGGCCGACGGCTTCCGCGAGATGTTCAAGCAGATCACGCCGCTCGGTCGCATCGGTCGGCCTGAGGAGATAGCGGCTGCCATCCTGTTCCTCGCCTCAGACGACAGCAGCTACAGCACGGGCATCGACCTCGTTGCGGACGGCGGCATCACTCAGCTCTGAGAGCCAGCCGGTTATCACAAATCAGTGCGTCCGAGCCGATTGGCGTCAGGCCGCGTGGATCCCGGGCCACCTGGGCAAAGGAGGTACTGGCCTCGATGAGGCCAGGTTGAATCGGATGGCTGAACTCTGATGTTCTGCCCTGTGCTCGCCGTCAGAGCGTGACAGATAGCGGCTCGTGACGCAATCGTTGGGTCAGAGCTCGTGGGGGGCAACCGAGTGACCGACGCGGCCACTCGAAAACCGAAATTCAACTCGGCCCGGCGATCAGGACGATTAAGCCGCGTACTCCCTCTGGCCCGTGAGCAGTGCTAATCGTGCGGCCCGAAATACGAGCCTCGCGCCGCGGCGTACCGCACTGTCGCTTTGTGCCGCAACCTTACTCGGCCGCCAACGCGGGGACCGAGCTAGTCTTCAGGGCAGTATGCTTTTGCACCTTGGCGAACAGCATGCCCAGCCCCTCTGCCATGGTGGGATGGGCCAGAATGCCGTCGCGAAGCACCGTGTAAGGCAGACCGCCCAGCATTGCCATTTGTACCGCCGTCATAACTTCGCCCGCCTGCGCACCGAGCATGGCGAAGCCAAGGATCTGGTCGTCCTCCACCGCCACCAGCGTCTTCATAAAGCCGATCCGCTCGCCAAGCGTGCGTGCGCGGGGAATCGAGTCTATTGGCATCGTTGCCAACCGATACGGAATGCCACCTTGTCGAGCCTCCGTTTCGCTCAGGCCGACACGTGCGAATTCTGGATCAATGAACACGACGTAGGGAATAACCCGTCCCACAGTGATGCGGCTTCCGCCCATAATACCGCTCGCCGCGACACGATAGTCGTCGAGCGAGACATGCGTAAACATCGGGCTGCCAGCGACCTCGCCGATTGCCCAGATGCCAGATGCCGTGGTTTTCAGCGTATCATCCACCCGCACGAAGCCGCGTTCGGTCAGTTCCACACCGGCGATATCGAGCCCAATCCCGGCTGTTCTTGGTGTGCGCCCAGTCGCAACCAGCAGGTGCGAACCGGTAAAGGCACGGCCGTCCTTTAAATGGACCGTAACGTCGGTTCCGGACCGCCCCGAAACCCGGTCAATCCGCGCCTCAAACACGAGTTCGATCCCATCCGTCTTGAACAAATCGCCGATTGCGGCCGCGACATCCGCATCTTCGCGCGCGGCGAGATGTCGTCCTGCCTCGATCACCACGACCTCGCTGCCGAGGTGACGAAAGGCTTGAGCCATCTCCATCCCAATGTAGCCGCCGCCAATCACGAGTAGCCGCGCGGGCAGCACGTCGAGCTTTAGCGCCTCGACATGGGTAAGCGGGCCCGCCTCGCGCAGGCCGGGGATCGGCGGGATCGCAGCACTCGTACCAAGATTGAGATAGATGCGCTCGCCAGTGATTCGTCTCGGGCCCGCCTCTGTCTCGACTTCGATCACGCGTTCGGCGACGAAGTGGCCCCAACCGAGCAGTAGCTCGAGCCCGCTTGCCGCAAAGGCTTTCGAGGTGATCGCGACCATGCCCTCCACGACATCCGCCGTGCGTGCCGCAATGTGGCCCATAACGGCGGTGACAGAGCCGGTATCGGCGAGTTCCATCGCTCCGGTGCGCCGCGCCAGGTTCACCAGTTGCGCGCTCCGGATCAGCGCTTTGGTCGGGATGCAAGCAATGTTGATGCAGGACCCGCCAATCATGCCCGCTTCGACGACAGCAACGCGCTTGCCGGCGCTGGCCTGTTCCATCGCAAGGGTTTTGCCGCCCTTGCCTCCGCCGAAGACGACGATGTCGTAATGCTCGATCTCAGTCATCAGTGTCTCTCAAAGATGCGAATGGTGCCGCGCTAACCCATGGTTGCCGTGAGCCTATTCAGACAGTCTCATCACGCAGCCTCAGCATAGCTGGTGGTAAGAAAGTCATTGTAATTAGCTGGCCGGTGGCCGATTAGCCGTTCCAGATCTTTGGTAATTTCTTCGAACTCGCCGGCCGCCGCGGCCTGCACCCACTCGGCTAGGAATGCCGCGGCCGGCTGCGGGATGCCAAGCCTGACCTTGGCCTCGACAAACGCCTCGACCGTTGTCTCGATATATGGAACATGCTTCCCAGCGCGGGTGGTGAGCACTGCTGCAATCTCAGCAAAAGATAAGGCTTCGCTTGCTCCAAGCGTGTAAGACCGGTTCTCATGGCCGCTTTGCGTCAGGACGACAGCGTTTGCATCAGCTAGATCGCGGCGACTGACCATGCTGGCTTTGCCGCTATCCCCGGGCACACGCACGCCGTCCGCAACGACGTTGTTCCCCAGGATCAACGGCAGGGCCTCGAGATAGAGGGAGTTGAACAGGATCGTGTAATCGAGTCCCGATTTCTGCAACGCTGTTTCGGTCGCGATGTCCGATTCCGTTATCATCGAGATCAAGAGCGACGAATGGGGTTTACGTTGTATGGAAGTATACACAATGTGACGAACGCCGGCTTCTTTTGCCGCTTCGACGACATTGAGATGTTGGGTCAGACGATCACTGAAAGCGACGGCCGAGATCAGGAGAATCTTCTCTACCCCGGCGAAGGCCGAGACCAGCGATGCGCGGTCGGAGTAGTCGCCGCGCCGGACCTTGATACCCAAAGCCGCCATCTCGAGAAGCGCGCCCGGATCGCGGGCCATTGCCACTATGCGATCGGCGGAAACACGTTGACGCAGAAACTCTATTGTCTGGCGACCGAGATGACCGGTCGCGCCAGTGACGAGGAGTTTGCCCATAAATCTGTCCTTCAATTCAGTATTGGTCGTGCAATATTGCAAGTGCAAAGAATGCGTTCGTCAGTTAGATTTGCGCCCAACCGCCGTCCACCTGGATATCGGCGCCATTGATGAAGCTCGATGCGTCAGACGCCAGGAACACCGCCGTCTTGGCGATCTCGTCGGGTGCTCCCACCCTGCCAAGCGGCACCTGTGCCGCCATCCCAGCCATCATGGCCGCAAGCGCCGCAGGGTCCGGCGCAACCCCGGAAAGGCCCGGTGTATCGATCGGTCCGGGACTGATGACGTTCACGCGGATCTTGCGTTCCTTAAGATCCACGATCCAATTCCGCGCGAAGCTGCGAATGGCAGCTTTGGTGGCAGCGTAGATGCCACTGTTGCCCAGGCCCTTGTTTGCCACGGTCGACGACATCAGAATGATGGCACTGCCATCGGCCATCAGCGGAAGCGCCTTCTGGACCGTGAAAACCAAACCTTTCACGTTGATTGCGAACAGGCGATCGAAATGCTCTTCGGTAACGTGGCCGATCTGCGCATGCTCGAGCGCTCCTGCGTTGGCCACGACGATGTCGACCCGTCCGTTGCGGGCCCGAACAGTGTCATAAACGCGGTCGAGGTCAGCCAGGCTCGATGAATCGGCTTGGATTGCCACGACGTTGTTGCCGATCTCTTTTGCCGCAGTATCCAGTTCGACTTGGCGACGACCAGTAATGAAAACGAAGGCGCCTTCGGAAACGAACCGTTTGGCCGTCGCAAAGCCAATGCCACTGCTACCACCGGTGATGACGGCAATCTTATCTTTCAAAATGTTATCCATTGATTTTCCAGTTTTACGTCGAGAGGCAGGCAGTGACCTGAGCCGGGCGCACAGAAGTGGCGCCCGGCTCAACGGGATTGGTTATGACTGCAGAAAGGCAAGCAGATCGGCGTTCAACTTATCCTTTTGCGTGATAAGCAATCCGTGCGATCCGCCTTCATACACGATGAATTTGGCATTCTTGACGATCTTCGCCGTCAGGTTGCCGGAGATTTCAATGGGGACGATCTGGTCATCGCTGCCATGCACGACCAAGGTGGGCACGCTGATCTTTGCCAGATCGTCCCTGAAGTCCGTTTCCGAAAAAGCGGCGATGGCGTGATAGGCAGCTAGAATGCTGGTCGCCATGCCTTGACGCCAGTAGTCCTCGCGTACACCCTCCGACACCGTGGTGCCGGGGCGGTTGTAGCTATAATAAGGCATCGTCACCTCCCGGTTCCACTGCGAACGATCCGCCTGAACCGCCGCGCGCATACCGTCGAAAACCTCCAATGGTGCGCCTTGGGGATGTGCTTCGGTCTTCAGCAGAAACGGTGTGACCGCGGCAACAAACGCAGCCTTAGAAACGCGTTTTTCACTATGGCGTGCTATATATCGGGCGACTTCTCCACCACCCATGGAATGACCAACAAGTGTGACGTCCTGCAGATCGAGCGCATCGATCACCGCAGCCAGATCGTCGGCAAACGTATCATAGTCATAGCCTTGACTTGGCTGGCTGGAGCGACCGAAGCCGCGGCGATCATGGGCAATGACGCGGAAGCCATGCTGCATTAAGAACATCATCTGGTATTCCCAGGCGTCCGAGGAAAGTGGATAGCCATGGCTGAAAACGACGGGCGGGCCGCTGCCCCAGTCCTTGTAGTAGATGACGGTGCCATCGCTTGTGGTGATGGTATTCGCAGTCAGCTTGCGAGCTGGGGCGGAGGCACTGGGTGCGATAGTCTGTGGGTGATTTATGTCCATGATCTTGTTCCATTTTGTTGGGTGTGCCGGCCGACGGATGAGGGCCGGGTCCGGACATCGTCAGGCTATTCCTCGTCACGAGGTGAGGTCTGGCGACGAGCAATGTTCTTTGGCCTTCCACGTCGCTTAATGGCCGTGGCAACTCGCATCATCAGGCCTTCCATCGGGATGTGCGAATGACCTCGCAGAAATTGCCGCGATGGAAATGCGACTCCTTGTCGGCGATGACGTCCGCCTTGACGTTGCCGAATGTCGTCGCCGGCTTGTACCTGATGCCATCGTAGAAAGCCTGGATGATGTCTTCCTTGAACCGCTCGGTGCGGGGAAAGGCGCTCACGATCGCATCTCGGATGTCATCCGGATACGCGTCATAAGTTAGTCCGAGCACATCCATTTCCACGCCGGCGGTGACGAGCGCGATGACGGGATGCATATGCATTGGGATGCCAGGCGTCGTGTGCAGCGCGATGGCGGCCCACACGGTGTCGATGTCGGCTTGTACGATGCCATGACTTTTAAGGAAGTCTCTGGCGGCGTTGGCGCCATCAACTTCGAACCGTTCATAAGCGCTGCTATGGCCGGACATCAGGCCCAGATCATGGAACATGGCGCCGGTATAGAGAAGCTCGGTATCGAACTTCAGCCCGCGTTCCTTGCCGGCAAGTGCGCCGAAATAATAGACGCGGCTGGAATGGTTGAAGAGCAGATCGGTCTCGGTGTCGCGCACGAACTCGGTGACCGCCCGGCCAAGTTTTGTGTCCGGGATCGTCACCTCGCGGATTACCGGCTGATGGATGGCAAGCCGCTGAATTGCTGACATCCTCAAGCCGCCTTGCGCGTGGCGACGCTATATCGTGACGCGGGCAAGGCGTGCGATAAGTTGGGTGCCAGCGCCTGACGGGCGGCTTCGAAGCTCGCCCAGTCCGCGGCGTCGGCCAGCGAAGGGATGGTGACGAGTTCGCCCTGGTCGAGTCCGGCGAGTGCCGCGTCGACCACGTCATCGGCGGACATCAGGATCGCGGCGGGCATGTTTGCCAATCCAGGACCGGCGATGTCCCAGAACTCGGTTGCCGTGGCACCAGGCAGGACCGCCTGGACGTGAACGCCCTTGTCCGCGAGTTCATGGTGAAGCGACCGGCTCAAGGCGAGGACGAAGGCCTTGCTGCCGCCGTAAACGCCGTTGAGCACTTCGGGTGCGATCGCGGCGACCGAGGCGATGTTGACGATCGTGCCAGTGCCACGCGCGACGAAACCGGGAACGGCGGCATAGGTCAGCCGGGTCAGCGCGCCGACGTTGAGTGCGATCATGTCGCTCATCTTGCCGATGTCCGAGACGAGTAGCGGCTTGGCTGATCCGACACCGGCGTTATTGACCAGCATCGTGATGCTGGCATCGGTGCGCAGCACTGTCTCGACCCGCGCAAGATCGGCGATGTCGATCAGATCGGCGACGATTGTCTCAACCGCACGGCCCGTAGTGTCGCTTAGCCGGGTGGCGAGCGCGCGGAGACGGTCGTCGTTCCGCGCGACAAGGATCAGGTCGTAGCCGCGCCTGGCGAGCCGGTCCGCGTAGATCGCGCCGATACCGGACGACGCGCCGGTGATCAGGGCCGTGCCTTTATCTGTATCGCTGGTCATGTCGTTCTTTCCTTTCCACCCAGCCGATGCTGGTGTTCGAGAGACTATTTAAGCCCCCTGGCTTCCAGCCCCAATGTCGTATATACCACTTTTTAGGACACGCTTTTTTCAGCGTAAGGAAGAGACCATTTTGCGCTTCGCGCCTTGCAAAGATCGTGGCGTGTTCGCGCTCTTGGCTAAGGTCGGTTTACCAAAATTTCGAACAACGCTGGACCGTTAGAGTGCTAGCCAATTACCGCGCGTCGTTTCCTCGCATACGGCAGTTTGTCGCGAGCGCTTTACGCGCGACCTGGCCGACTGCACTCTGCCTCCGCTAGCCGCCACCTTTTGGGCGCTGCAGCGAAGCCGGGGGGCCTGTTGATCGCCTTCGCAATCTGCTGGAAGTTTGATTAACCATTCTCGGTAAAAAAGAAGGCAGAAGCAGGATGGATCATTGTCGTCAGGATGTCGTCCGTTATCCCGGTGCCGCAAACAAAGTATTCAATCGTTATGCGAGAAACCGTGCGTTGCCCGTTAGGTCGCCATTGCATCGGCACGCGCCGGGAGATCGTCGTTGCCATGAGATGAACAGATTTCGATCGTGATGGGAAACGGCGTTTGCCTTTGATCATGGTGACCGGGCGTCTTGCGGACGTGCGTCCTAAAAGGTCGTGTATACGACATTTGAGTTGGAAGGTGGCCGGCGTAGACTATGTATCTCTGTAGGCGACGGGCGGCATCACTAGGCCGCAGCAACAGTTTAACAAGGGAGGAAGACCTCGATGAAGACCAGCGGATCGGCTGAATGGCGCGGCGGCATTAAAGACGGCAAAGGCGCCATTTCCACGAAGAGCGGGGCGATGGCGAGCTATCCTTATGGCTTTGCCAGCAGGTTTGAAGGAAAACCTGGAACTAACCCAGAGGAGCTGATTGGAGCCGCCCATGCTGGTTGCTTCACTATGGCGCTGTCGATGATTCTCGAAGAAGCCGGGTTCAAAGCGGAGGTGCTAACCACCTCGGCCGAGGTCACGCTCGACAAGCTTAACGACGGTTTCGCCATTACCGCTGTGCACCTCACGCTCAACGGGACGGTACGTGGTATCAATCAAGCGAGGTTTGAAGAACTGGCCCTAGCGGCAAAGGCAGGCTGCCCGGTGTCCAAGTTGCTGAAGGCTCCCATCACACTGGATGTGACGCTGCATTTGTGAAGCCAGGATACTGATCAAATCAATCACGAAATTTGGACGCGTGGTGGTGGGAAGCATTAAAGAATTATTAGGCACACAAATCATGCGAATTATCCGCCGTTATGTTTGAATCCAGTTAATGAGGCGTATTGGGCATTAGCCCCATTCACCGTCCCGATGGCTGCATAATCGGCGCGGGTTCCGCCGTTTGTTGGGTTGACAAAGGTCGGATAAGTCTGCCCGCCATTGTCAGCCAATACTCGTTCAGATACTACCGGCGCGCCTTGAGTGGCAAAGGTCGGATATTGCTCGCCGCCGCCGGTGATCATGGTCTGGGACATAACGGGATTGGCCGGTAGTACAGGAATCCCCTGGTCGGCCCACGCCGTTGCAGTAATTCCGAAGGTGACTACCGCAACCGCCACAGCCAGATTTATCCTGTTCATGACGCACTCCGATGATTTGCGGTCGGAAGCGCACGCGCCTGATGGTGCGCGATTTGGATTTGATCCCCTTGAGGGAAGGTAGTGCCGTAAGTCCTGTTGATTTCCTGCACAAGTTTATCATGCGAGGTAAAAAACGGTGCAGCGGTCGCGACTAACGGAGTTAAGGTCAAAGCAAAGGCTGTGACCGATAGAAACTGTTGAAGCCGGGTCATAATAGAAATCCTTTCATGGATCATCCAGCAAATTGTTTTTCGGAAACGTTCAAAGTAATTTGCTAACAACTATAATGATAGCCTTCTTCTTTACAAGCAACTACAGTAAACGGATATGATCTATCCATTTATTAGAAGTGAAAATCTAACTATCCTGTCCTGTTCAGGTATGTGACCTATACAAACGCTGACAGGAGCGGCATCAGCCGCATTGAAATGCATCGGGTGACATCGCCTGTGGAGTTAGGGTTGTTCAACGCTTTCGAGCCGGCTGATCGGAAGAGGATTCCCAATCCGGCAGATGTCTGACTCTTGGGCGGCAACTGGATTGGAGGTTGCTGTGGCTGCATTTTCACCGTTTCTGGACATACGGGCGAATGTTCCTGACCCGCGGCGGGCGGAGGGCAAGCTTTACAAGCTGCCATACGTGCTGCTCGCCACGCCCCCGACGGTAATAAAACGCAAAAAACGCTCGCTCCGCGTACAGATCTCATTAGAGTCTAATGTCCTGATCGTGAAGTTTCTAAGATCATCTAGTATTATGATGGATGGTCTCAATGGGCAAACCTGCGGTTTTGATTGAGCTGAGTGCGATGGAGCGGCGCGAGTTGGCGGGGTTGGCTCGGGCGCAGAAGACGGGTCAGGCTCTGGCGCGACGGGCGCGGATTATACTGGCGGCTGCGTCCGGATTGGAGAACAAGGCGATTTGCGCTGAGGTGGACGCGGACGCCAATACAGTAGGCAAATGGCGCCGCCGCTTCGCCGTGCATCGGCTTGATGGCCTATATGACGAACCGCGTCCCGGCACACCGCGCCGGATCGGTGATGATGAAATTGCCGATATGATCCGTTTGACATTGGAGGCGACGCCGCAAGGGGCGACGCATTGGTCACTTCGATCGATGGCGAAAGCGGCGGGTTACGCGCCATCGACAATCCATCGGATCTGGCGCGCTTTCGGGCTGCAGCCGCACCGGACGGAGAGCTTCAAGCTGTCCAACGACCCTTTCTTCGTAGAGAAGGTGCGCGACATCGTCGGCCTCTACATGGCCCCGCCTGATCGGGCGCTGGTGCTGTGTGTCGATGAGAAAAGCCAAATCCAGGCGCTGGACCGCAGTCAGCCTTTGCTGCCGATGCGGCCTGGTCAGGTCGAGCGGCGCACTCATGATTATAAGCGCCACGGCACGACCTCCTTGTTCGCAGCACTCGACATCGCTACCGGCGCGGTGATCGGGCGCTGCTATCCGAAGCACCGCTCCAGCGAGTTCAGGAAGTTTCTCGACCAGATCGAGGCAAGTGTGCCAGCCAATCTGGACGTGCATCTAATCATGGACAACTACGCGACGCACAAGACCAAGCCCATCCGGGACTGGTTTGCCAAGCGCCCACGCTGGCACATCCACTTCACGCCAACCAGTGCCTCATGGATTAATCAGGTCGAGCGCTTCTTCGCCACGATCACCGATAAGCAGATCAGGCGCGGCGTGCATCGCTCAACCAATGCCCTCGAAGCCGATATTCGCACCTTCATTGACACTCATAATCAAGCCCCTAGACCTTTCCGCTGGACCAAGTCAGCAGACGACATTCTCAACGCCATCCAGCGCTTCTGTCTCAGAACAAACCAGATCAGCAGGACTTCAGAATCAGGACACTAGACCCATAAATTTCTTGCACCGACGCGGCGGGTTGTGATTCACCATCCTGAGTGATGGGAGGGTGCTGATGGGTGACTTATTTTGGCTGAGTGATGCACAGTTTGCGCGGCTTTCGCCGCATCTGCCAAACGATACTCGTGGCAAGCCGCGGGTTGATGATCGGCGCGTGATCAGCGGGATTATCCATGTAATAAAATCTGGTGGGCGCTGGGTGGATGCCCCAGCGGCTTATGGTCCCCGCAAGACGCTATCTAATCGCTTCGTCCGCTGGTCAGCCAAAGGTGTCTGGATGGATATCTTCCAGGCTTTGGCCGCGGCGGGTGGGCCACCGGCGGAGGTGCTGATCGATTCCTCGGCGGTGAAAGCGCATCGCTGTGCATCAGGCGGAAAAGGGGGGAGAAAAATCAAGCAATCGGTCGCTCGCGTGGTGGACGCACCACCAAAATCCATGCCCTGACCGACTGTTTCTGCCGTCCCATCAGGTTGCTGCTGACCGGCGGCCATGTTGCCGACTGCACCGCAGCCGACATTCTGCTCGATCAACTCAATAAAGCAACGCTTCTGCATGGTGATAAAGGCTACGATACTGATGCTGTCAGGAGAAAGATCGAGGACAAAGGCGCCGCGCCCCTCAATCATCCCCTCATTTCGTTTTGGCAAATTCCGTGCTGAACAGTCGGGCCTTTGAGACGGCCTCGGTGAACTTTCCCATCAGCGGCGCAAGCCGACGCTCTGGCATGTTAGGGATGAGTTCGTAGAGCATGCAGCCTTGCCGGAACAACGAGTGGGTGCGGGTCTTGCTCGTGTTGGATTTCAGCAGCCGGTCCATGCCGAGGCTTTCGCCGACAGCGCCCAGCAAGGTGAGCAATGCGGTGGCAAACGCGCTGACCAATAGCAGCCGGTCGCGCCGCGTGGGTTCGCCGATGCGAGTCGACGATAGCCCCATGCCAAACCGCAGGTCTTTGGTGTCGCGGAACGCAGGCTCGATGGTCCAGCGCTTGGCATATTGGTTGACCAGCACCGCCGCCGTGGCCTCCGGGTCGCTGGCGGCCAGGCACCATGGTTCCTTCATGCTCTTGGCATGGACGCATACCACGGCGCCTACCTGCCGGCCCTTTGCCGTCACCCGTGCCTGACGCAGCTTGCAGGCCCGGCCGCCTTTGCCCACCCATTCGGCCGCGGGCTTGGTTTGGCCATCCTCGGCGGTGACGTGGATGTTGCCGTGGAAACGGATGACATAGCCGAACCCTAGTTCGCCCAGAAAGGCGAACAGCTTTTGATCGCCAAAACCGCGGTCGGCCAGGATCGTCACCCGGCATTCCGATGGCACGAGTTCGGCCAGGCGGCGCAGGCAGGCATCCTCGTAGTCGTTGCGCCGGGTCGCAATCTCCTCCTTCCAGACGGTCAGCCACAGCAGCGGGGCGGCACGGCCATGGCCGGTCACCAGGCTCAGCACCAGCGTCGACTGGCCGTCATGATCGAAATCCGTCCAGTCCATCGCCACCAGGGCGTCCCGGCGGCCGTTCAGCTGATGCGGCACCCAGCGGGCGAAGCTGTCCCACACGTCGATCCCGTTGTTGCTGAGCAGCCGGTCTACCTGCTTGACGGCGTGTTTGGTCACCAGGCCGCGCGCCTGCGCCAAGGCCTGGCCGATCATCGCCACCGCGAGCGACGCCGCCATCACCCCAAGGGCTGCGCCCAATATTCCGCCAAAGAGCAACCGGCGCTGGAAGAACTGTCTCTCGCCTTATCTGTACCGCGACAGAAATACTATCGAGCGAATGTTTAACCGGATCAAGGATTTTCGAAGAATTGCTACCCGATATGATCGGCTTGCACAAAACTTCCTCGCCGCCGTCCGCCTCATCGCTACAGTCTGCTATTGGTTATGAGTCTGGGCCCTAAAGGACTTCAATGTGACTGATTTGGTTCCGCGAGCCTAAGTCTTAGTCGCGGTGCCGCAAAATCGAGAAAGGCTCGCAATTTTAGCGGTATCTGGCGGCTCGCTGGGTAGACCAGATGAATTGGCGACGATACAGGCTGATACTCCTGGAGTAGAAGCGTGAGAGTGCGATCACGTTGTGCATGAGCGACATGATGGGAAAACACGCGCGTGATCCCAATGCCGGCAATTGCCGCATCCATCGCAGCTTCTACTGTGCTTACAATCAGCCTTGAATGAATGGGAATTGTTTCCGTTAATCCGCCATTTGGAAACTCCCAAAACTCTAGTGACGAATAGCCATCGAAGCTGACACATTTGTGATGGGTCAAATCACTTGGGACCAAAGGAGTTCCAAAAGCGGCAAGATAAGCAGGGCTCGCACAAACCACATGATGAGTGATCCCTACCCGGATGGCGAGAAGGCTACTATCGGGCAACGGACCGACTCGGACGCCAAGGTCTATATGTTCCTCTAACAGGCTAACTACACGATTTCCCAGCGCAAGCCTGATGTCGATGTCGGGATAGTCCTTCAAGAAATCTACGACGATTGGGACGATGTGCAAGCGACCGAAAACAATTGGAGCGCTGAGGGTAAGCCGGCCGCTAGGTGTATTATATTCGCCTGCTGCTGCGCGTTCCGCGGAGTCTACATCCTCCAGAATATGTTTGCAGGCGGCAAAGTAGGATTGCCCTGCGTCGGTCAGCGTCAGGGATCGTGTTGAACGGTTGAGTAGCTTGATCTTGAGATGTGCCTCAAGGTCAGAGATTTTGCGGCCGACTGAAGCAAGCGGAATATCGAGGAGCCGCGATGCCGCTGACAGGCTGCCTGCCTCGATGACACTGAGGAAAATCGACATAGACTCCAGACGATCCATTGCTTTTTCCAAGGCGATTGAAAGATCAAGTTCTATAACTAATAGTTTCCTTAAGAAAACAGAAGATTATATAAAAGCAGCGCTCATTAAATCGCATTTAGCACGGGCAGGGAAATTATAAAGTTCCTCGTCACTGATCCGGTGAATGTTAAAGCTGCGTCGGCTGCTTCGCCGCCGCTACCTCAATAGGCGAAACAACTGATCGTATCATTTGAGTCCAGTCCGGCTGACACCAATTCTTCAGTGGCGCAGCTTCGGCATGGCAGATAACGTCTTTGCTGCAACGGAAATTATGACTGGCCTGTCAGGCACTGCCTTTCGCGTCCAGCCGCCGCCGAGTGCCTTGAACAAGGCGATGTAATCTTGCACTACCGCGGTATCGCTCCCGGCAACGGCGTTCCGCGCGGTGAAAACGCTGCGCTCGTCGGTCAGGACAGTTAGAAATCCGAGCAAACCTGCATGATATAGACGCTGAGCATGCTTCAGGGCGGTATTGGCATCCCGCAGGGACGCTTCGAGCGATGCCTGTGCCGCCCGATCCGTTTCCACGCGGATCAGCGCATCCTCGACCTCCCGCAATGCCGCCAGCACGCTCTGCTTGTAGTTCAGCCGTGCTGCTTCGGCGGCAGCCCTCGCCTGCCGCACACGAGCATTCAGCAAGCCACCCTGGTAAAGCGGCTGCACGCCTGACAGTGCCAAGGAAAAGGTGAGGCTCGCGGCTGAAAACAGATCATTTAACGCACTTGACTCTGGCGTCAGCGAGATCGGAATCGAGAATTGCGGCAGACGCGCCGCGACGGCAACGCCGATCCGCGCATTGGCCGCCGCATAGCGCATTTCCGCCTCATGCACATCCGGCCGGTTGCCAATGACCGCCGCCGGCACGGTGGCAGGCAGCGTCGCTGGCACGTGCATCAACGGCATCGGCTGCTTGAGGCTGTCTTCCAAGGCGCCGGGGTAGCGGCCGAGAAGCACGGCGATGGCATGCGACATCACAGCCACCTGCGCCTGCAGCCCAGGCAGCGCCGCCTGCACCGCCTCCAGTTGCGAGCGAGCCTGCAGAGATTCCAGATCGGTTCCGATACCGCCGGTGAACTCCCGCTGCGCCAGGCTGAGCACCTGCTGGGCGATACGGACATCATCATGCGCGATGGAAAATCTTAGTTGTGCCGCGCGTAAACTGGCGTAATCGAAGGCGATTTCCGAGGTAAGGCTGACCAGCAGAGCACGTTTTGCGGCAATGCTGGCGCGAACATTGTAATCCGCTGCCTCGGTCGCACGTCTTGTCTTGCCAAAAATATCCAGCTCCCAGGAGGCGTCGAAGCCGAGAATGTAGTCGTGGTACCTGCCGACACCCGGTGGATATTCCAAGGTCGTGCTGGAGCGGGCCCGGGAAACTTCGCCTATCGCATTGACGGTCGGATAGGCACCCGATGCTGCCTCGTCACGTTCGGCACGCGCTTCAAGCAGGCGCTGATCCGCGATCCTGATGTTGATATTCCCGGCGATGCCGTTAGCGATCAGCCGGGTAAGGATCGGGTCGTTGAATGAGTTCCACCAAGCTGCTAGTTCGGCGGTCGTCGCCGCAATTTCTGCCGGTGTCGCCACATGTTCAGTAAACTGGGCGGGCAGATTCATCCGTGGCGGCACGAAATTTGGACCGACCGTGCAACTCATCAAGGATGCCGCAGCAATGCCGGCGAAAATCAACCGAAGCAGATGCTCAGTCCGCATCCTACAGATGATCCTCGAACCACCGCCGCACCCTGCCTGATAGAGTATTGCGTCTGTTAATCCTGTTGCTGATATCAACAGAGCAGGTCATTCCCGATGCGAGCAGCACTCCTGCAGGCACATTGTCGATTCGGATGTCGACCGGGATGCGCTGCGCCAGGCGTACCCAATTGAAAACCGGATTGACCACAGGCAGCCCGAGCGCGTTGATGTTGCTGTTGAAGTCGCCGATTCCCCGGCCGATGCTTGCCACATGCCCTTGCAAAATCTGCGGATATCCCATGAGCTTGATCCGCGCGGGTTTACCAGGCTTGATCATCGACAGCTTGGTTTCCTCGAAATAGGCGACGACTTGAAAGGATGCGGCGTCGACAAGGGTAACAACCGGCCTTCCGGCATCGGCGTAATCTCCGGCTTGCAAGCGTAAACGGGTGACATAGCCGGTAACCGGCGCATAAACGGTTGATCGCGCGAGATTGAGCCTGGCCAGATCGATTGCCGCTTCGGCGCCGCCTAAAGTTGCTGAGGCTATGGTAGCGCCGATATCCACAGTCTGCCGATCTTCCTTTGATATCAGGCCCGCTAGACCTTTGCGCCGCGCGACATTCGCCTCGCGCAGCCTGAGCTGCAACGCCGCTGCTGTCAGACGAAACTGCGCCTGTGCCAGAGCAATCCTGAACCGGCTGGGGTCAAGCCGGAACAATATTTCACCCTTCTGAACAAGTTGATTTTTGACGAGCGGCACCATGATAACCGTGCCAGATACCTCCGGTGCGACAACCACCGTCTGCGCAATGATCCTGCCATCCCGGGTCCATGGCGCCAGCATATAGACGTCCCAGACCTGCACCAGGATGAACAGGGCAGCCGCCACCGTGGCGAGGGTAATCAGCAGACGGATGATGCGGTGCAGGAAAGTCATGATTGTCGCTGTCCTCCAATGCTATCTGATCAAAAGAACAACGGTGCCGGTGATGCAGACATACAGCGCCAGCTCGAACAACGCGGTGTGCCACAGCCGCTCGAGCAGGCTGAACCGGCCAAGCAAATAGCGCACCGGCACAAAAATCAGTGCGCCAAGCACGCCGTCAGTGACAATCGGCGCAAACAGGATGCCGGAAATATGGTCTTCGCTGAGCATTGTCAGCTCCGCGTACCAAGCGATGTCTCCAGAGCCAGCAACCGCGCGGCCTCCGGCATCAGCGTGGCTATGGTGCGGAACCGGTCGGCTGCCCGCCGAAACTCCGGCTGGGCGCCTAATGCCGCGCTATTGAGTGTTGAGAGCGCCGCGCTGGCCGCAACTGCCGCCGCTTGCACCTTACCGGTTTCGCGCAGGGTTCGAAGTTGGAGCATGGCCGCGCCAGTATAGGCTGAAACTCCGTCCGGGAGTGGCAGGCTGCGCAGCGTGGCCCGCAGCTGAAGGATTTCCTGTGCAATGATGAGCAGCGCGCCGCTATCGGCAATCGCAGCGAGGCGGACTGACGGCTGGACCTGCAAGCGCATGAACAGACGCTGCAGTCGCTGGTTCGCCGGGATCTGCCAGCCGAGTGGATCCTGATCATACCGGCTCCGCGCACCGCGGGTTCGCCCCTCGATCACTCGGCGAATTCCTCTTACCAGATGCCGGGCATCGCCTACCGGGTCCGGCGGCAGCAGGATGCGGTAGGCGAGCACGCTGGCGCCGGCGCCGACAACTGTGGCAAGAGCGGTGTTGACAAAAACGCCGAAGTTATAGGTCATCTGATTGGCGAGGGCTGTTCCCGTTATAAAGAAAATGGTGAACGCCAGGGAGCTGAGGGCATAGCGTGGCCTGGTCGAGCCGAACACGCTAAGCGTCAGAAACGGCAGCATTGCAATGATCAAAGCAGGGAAACCGCTTGCATGGGGAAGCAATAGAAATCCGACGATAAAACTCGCGGGAATGGAAACCAGGGCCCCCTTGGCGAATTCAACGCTGGCGGCGGCGGGACTGGGTGCGGCCGACAGCAGAGCAGAGGTCAGCCCGAGGAACAACAACAGCTGGCTGCCAGAATTCCACGCACTGCTGTACCAGAACAGTCCGCCAAGCATGCAGGCGGTGATCGCCCGCAGGGCGTTCCGCGTCGCCGCGGCGTAATCTCGGAAAGATGCAAGCGGCGCGCTGCCGTAATATGGCGCCTGACCGGACTGCCAGGCTGCAAGAACCGCGACGCAACTATGGATATAGCTAAGTTCCTGATGCAGCCGCGCAATCGTTACCGTGGCCAGGGCGGATAGCGCGTTTTTCTGAAGCGAGGCAAGATCGGCCAGCGTTTCCGCCACCGCGTCCGTTAGTTCCGTCAGCGCCGTTGCGTCGGTGGCATTTGTCGCTGCGATACGGAGCAGCACGGTCTCGACTTTCGCGGAGGTTTCTCGCATCGCATCGTCTTCGGTTGCCTGCACGGCGAGGCTGGCGAGAGACCGGCTGGCAGTAGCGACAGTGATGAGTGCTGCATACAGGGCGGCAAAGCCACGCCGCAGGCTCGGCGCGTGTCTGCTCACACTGAACGCTTCGACGCCGGCAAACTCCACCGTCTCATCCAACCGTTCAATCTGGCCGACGAGGGCGCTCCTCGTAGACTGGAAGCTGGCCTCATCCATGCCGGCAGGGCAATCGTGGACGAGCTTCGCCACACCTCGGATGGCGGCCATTGCTCCCGACATGACGGCAGCTTTAGAGATCCCCGGCTGAAAGATCATGGTCACGACTGTCGAGGTGGTGACGCCGATTGTCACCACGGCAAGGCGCGATAGAGCCAAAAGGACGATGTTGATCGGATCGGCAAGCGCGCCGAAGGCAATTAGCGCGACGGTATAGCCCGACAGCACCGCAGCGTAGGAGCGGAAGTGCCGAAACATGCTGGAGACAAAGACGCAGGCGCCGAGCCAAAAGGAAAATGCGGTCAGAAACAGCAATGACGACTGTGCAAAACAAGCGATGATCACGACACTGGCAACCGCGCCGGTAAGCGTGCCGAAAATCCGCCAGAGCCCTTTCGACAGGATTGCGCCACGCGCTGGATGAGCGACGATCATCACCGTTACCGCCGCCGAGCTAGGGGTCGCCAACTGTAGAAAAAGTGCGGCGTAAAGCGCAATTATCATCGCCAGCAGCGTCCGCTGGACATAAAAAGATGTCGGAGATGTCAGCGCCCGCGTCATCCGCGTGATCGGAGCCGAGCCATGTACTATGATCCCTGCCACGCCGGCGACCGTAATCCTGCTCAGATTAACATGGGCCATTCCGGCACGTCCTTATGAGCATCGCTTGTCTTTCCATCGAAGCTCAACTTGCGATGTCTGCTGGGGCTGTTCGCTAAACATGTTTTAAAAATTTCGGATCGACCGGGAGCTTGCGAATGCGTTTGCCCGTCGCGGCAAAAACTGCGTTGGTCACCGCCGGCGCAAGCGCCGAAGTTCCGGGTTCGCCCATTCCACCGGGTGTTTCTGTACTTTTAACGATATGGACTTCGATGACCGGTGCCTCGTTCATTCGCAATATCTGATAGGTATCAAAGTTGCTCTGTTCGACGCGGCCAGCTTTTAAGGTGATTTCCCCATAGAGCGCCGCCGTGATGCCGAAGATAATCGCCCCTTCAGCCTGCGCCCGCACGGTATCGGGATTGACGACGATACCGCAATCCACGGCGCAGACGACGCGTTTCACTCGCACCGCGCCTTCATTAGAAACCTCTACTTCGGCGACCTGCGCCATATAGCTTCCAAAAGCGAATTGAACTGACACGCCGCGGCCTTGCCGAGCCGGTAATGGCTTTCCCCAGCCAGACTTCGCAGCGACAAGCTTGAGAACCGCCTTGGCGCGCGGATCGTGGTGAAGCAGGGCGCTCCGGTACGCAACGGGGTCCTTGTTCGCCGCCGCCGCCAGTTCATCGATGAAGCTCTCGACTACATAAATATTATGCGTCGGGCCGACGCCGCGCCAGAATGCCGTGGGGATGCCTGGAGGTTCCTGCCGGACATACTCGACAGAAATATTCGGCAGATCATAGGGAGGCGTGGCAGCGCCGTCGACAGTATCAGGGTCGAAACCTTTGGCAAAAGCCGGAGGCAGGAAACGCGCCATGATGGAGGGTCCGGTTATGCGGTGGCTCCACCCGACCGGCATTCCTTGCGTATCGAGGCCGGCCTCCAGGCGGTCGTAAAAGTAAGGACGATACATATCGTGCTGGATATCTTCTTCGCGGGTCCACACAACTTTGATAGGGCCACCAAACTGCTTGGCGATCTGCACAGCACGGACGACACCGTCAATTTCCAGCCGTCTTCCGAAGCCGCCGCCGATAAAATGATTATGTACGGTGACTTTATCCACCGGCAGTCCGGCAGTTTTTGCCGCAGCCTCCTGGGCGCGGCCGATCACCTGCGTACCAACCCAGATTTCACAATGATCCTTGTGTAAGTCAACCGTGCAATTCATCGGTTCCATTGTGGCATGAGCGAGAAACGGAACTTGATATACCGCCTTGATTTTCGTTAAAGCACTTGCCATCGCTTTGACGGCATCACCCTGGCTACGGGCGACTGCACCCGGATTGCGGGATGCCGCTTCGAGGTCACGGACAATATCGGCGCTGTTGAGCGTAGCGTTCGGTCCGTCGTCCCAATGAACATCGAGAGCTGCTAATCCCTTCAACGCGGCTCCCATGTGATCAGCTACCACCGCGACGGCATCATCAAGCTGAATGATCTTGCGCACGCCGTGAACTGCCTCTGCTTTCAGGCTCTGGACACTCTTAAGCCGTCCGCCGAAGACGGGCGAAGCAGCAAAGGTGACGATTTTCATGCCCGGCAACCTGACGTCGATGCCATAAATCGCTGTGCCGTTGACTTTCAGCGGCGCGTCAAGACGCTTTGCTGATGTACCGATCAGCTTGAAGTCCGCCGGATGTTTCAGTGTAACGTTTGCGGGGACGGGCAATAGTGCCGCGTCTGCGGCGAGAGCACCATACTTGATTTTGCGACCACTCGCTGCATGAATAACTTCACCTCCCGCCGCATGGCAAGCGCTGGGGCTGACCTTCATGCGAGTCGCGGCAACGGCGATCAGCATGGTTCTGGCCGTAGCGCCCGCACGTCTTAAAGGAAACCATCCGGCACGCACTGAGGTTGAGCCGCCTGTTGCCTGTAAGCTGGCAAGAGCAGGGTTACCGTACAGCGTCGCATTGGCTGGCGCCGGTTCGACATGGACCTGAACGAGATCGACACCTAACTCCTCGGCGATGAGCATCGGCATGGACGTAAAGGTGCCCTGGCCCATTTCCACTTCGGGCACGATGAACGCCACCCTGCTATCCCGGTCGATCCGGATAAACGCATTAGGTGCAAACTCTCCATCGGGAGCTAGTCCCGGCGCCTGAGCAACATTGGCGGCAAAACCGAACTTGAAACCGATCAGCAATCCGCCGCCGATGGCAATGCCGGCAGTTAGAACACGCCGTCGCGAGACCACGTTGCTCAGGGGACCGCTGCCGTCACTCGTGACAAAATCGAAGCTCATTTTAGGCTCCCAACTTTAGTTTCTGTTCCGAAACGCGCAGCCTGCTTTATCGCCGCCCGAATTCGAGGATAGGTTCCGCACCGGCAGATGTTGCCCGACATCGCATCATCAATATCCGCATCGGTAGGGCTAGGGTTTTTTGTTAGAAGCGCGGACGCCGCCATGATCTGCCCGGACTGGCAATATCCGCATTGTACGACTTCAAGATCGAGCCAAGCTCGTTGCACACTCCGGCCAACCGGTGTTTTTGAAATACCCTCAATTGTGGTGACGGTGCCAGTACCGATTGTTTGAACAGCCGTTATGCAGGAGCGGATGGGGTTTCCGTCAAGCTGGACCGTGCATGCGCCGCACAACCCTCGTCCGCATCCAAATTTTGTGCCGGTCATTTCCAGGACATCCCGTAACACCCATGAAAGTGGCGTATCGCCATCGACATCGGCAAAATGGTCGACGCGGTTTATCTTAATTTTGTAGGTCAAGGATACCTCTTCATTCTCGTTGATAGCGTTCGGTTTATTGAGTGCTGATGGGAGGCATTAGCGTTACCGCTGCCGCACGGTCCGGAGCATCGATCAACCACTTGATAACCAACAAAGCCTCCAAGATATAAAATGGATAAGCATGGTTTGTGGGGCTTTGCGCTGATGAATTTTACGGGTTTTACTTTATGCCGCGGTGGCGCTGCCGATTTGAGCCGGTTCAGCAATTTTCCTCTCGCTGACATAGCCGCGGCGGGTGGAGCTGTCTTCTGTCTGTGTGGTTTGGTGGTGAGGCAAATGGCTATCAATCCAGCCAATGATTTCTGACATGACAATATCATTGCCGCTGTCGTTGAGAAGGTCGTGGAAATGACCTTCGAACATTCTGAGGGTTTTATCGATGGAGCCTGCTGCGTCATAGAAGTGCTGGCTACCGCTTGGTTTCGCGACTTTGTCCGCCGTTCCATGCAGGATCATGACGGGCAATTTGATCTGTACAAACAGCTCTTTCAAACGCTCATCGGCGCGAGCCATCTCCGCAATTGTTTGCGTCGGTTGAACCTCGACCGCGATAAGCGGATCGTTCTTCATTGCTTGAACGACTTCGGGATCGCGTGAAAAATCTTCGTTCTTGAGACGCACCATATGCGCATGGGGCAGGATGTGGCTCAGTCCCTTCAGGACGGCCAATGCAAAATTCGGTGCCGGCAGTTCAAAAGCAAAGCTTTCGCAGATTAGCCCGGCCAGTTCGTCCTGATGTTCCAGTGCAAAAAAACAGGCAACCACGCCGCCGGCGCTATGACCAAGCAGAAAGACCGGCAGAGCCGGCTGGCGTGATCGTGCCAGCGCTACGGCTGCGGCGACATCGGCGACGTAGTCAGCAAAGTTCTCGACATAGAAACGCTCACCCTCGGACCGCCCTCGCCCGCGCAAATCGACCGCGTACACCGCGATCCCACCAGCATTGAATTGTTCGGCCACCCACTGATAGCGGCCTGCATGTGCATTGAAGCCTGGGACAATGACGACAGTCGCCCGGGCCTCGTAGGCAGGATGCCATGATCGCACAAAGATGCCGACACCCCCCGAGCTTTGAACTTTTTCTTCATTCGGCTTGAAGTCTATCCTGTGTGTCATGTCGGTGATTCTTCCTAGTAAATACTGTTAGAATTTTATTGCGAATATGATGCTTGAACGCCCCTGATATCGGGGAAGTGCCGGCTACAGATTGATGGCATCATTTCAAGCTGCTCTGCTTAGGGCCGTCGAATATCATACTGAGGTCTTGGTCCGCGACAGATTGGGTGCTAGCGCGTGACCATGTGCTGATAACTAGAACTGTGCCTTTGTTTGTGCTGCTGGTCATGTCGTTCTTCATTTCCATCGAGGCAAAGCTGGCGTTAGAATTCTTATCTAAACCTGCTGGCTTCCAATCCCAATGTCGTATATACCACCTTTTAGGACACGCCTTTTCGAGCGTGAGGAGAGACCATGCTGCGGCTCGGCTTTATCGTTGCTCCCGGTTTTCAGGTTATGGGCTTTGGAGCGCTGTCGGTGTTCGAGTTCGCCAACCTCTCGGCTGGCGGCCCGTTCTACGATGTGCATCTGCTATCGGAGACGGGCAGCTCGATACGAAGTTCGCTCGGCGTGAGTGTTAACACCGACGCGTTCGACGACAGCCACTTTGACACAGTTGTCGTCAGCGGCAGTACCGGCCTCGTTGCGACCACCCCGGCCTTGATCGGTTTCGTGCAACGCGCCTTGCTGAGATCGCGGCGTGTGGCGGCAATCTGCACGGGCGCATTCGTCCTGGCCGAAGCCGGGATCCTCGATGGTCGGCGAGCGACGACTCACTGGGCACATGCCAGAAATCTTCAGAAGCGCTTTCCCGCAATCAGGGTGGAGGAGGACCGCATCTTCATCGTTGACGGGCCGGTATGGACATCGGCGGGCATGTCCGCCGGCATCGACCTCGCGCTGAGCATGGTCGAGAAGGACCTGGGTGCTGAAATCGCCCGGCTGGTGAGCAAGGCCCTGGTCATTCATCATCGCCGTGCCGGTGGTCAGTCGCAGCATTCGGCGTTGCTCGAACTCGACGCCAAGTCGGATCGCATTCAGAGCGCCCTAGAATACGCCAAGCGCAACCTGCACACGCCGCTATCGGTCGAACAACTGGCCGACGCCGCCCATCTCAGCCCGCGGCAGTTCAGCCGGGCTTTCCACGCGGAGACAGGGCAGTCGCCGGCAAAAGCCGTAGAAAACCTGCGCGTCGAGGCGGCGCGGGTAATGATGGAGCAGGGACGGCATCCGATCGATGTCGTTGCCAACGAGACCGGCTTCGCCGATCGTGAGCGGATGCGGCGCGCTTTCCTGCGGGCCTACGGCCAACCGCCGCAAACGATGCGCCGCAATGCGCGCGTCGAGCCGCCTGTTGTTGTCGTTAGCGCAGGATGGCGTGAGCGCACGATTGCAAGCAAATACAATTCGGCCGGAGAACATCAGGTCTAACGAGCCTACCGAGTCACAGAAGTTGTCGCCGTTCCGAGGGACGTATAGCAGAAGTGTTAAAGTTGGTTGCCGCGTTTTCGGTATGATGAGGGTGGCGGGCTGGAGATTTGGGCTTCACTGGATGGCATCGCACGGACACTGCTCGATGTTTCGCTCCGGCATCTGACGGCGCGCGGGCCAAGGCATGAGAAGACGCAGTGACCGGTTTGTTGGCTGCGGTGGCGCTCCAATGACGATGTCTTCACATAACACTCTTCATCTTGCCTCGTTACGGACGAGCGAGGCCTCGCCGTTGCCGAACGACCAGTCGTCGCGGTCCACTGGCACCAGATTGATGACAACATCCTCCCGCCGCACGTTGAGCTTTTCGTGCAGTTCGTCCGCGATTTGCTTGTAGAAGCCTCGCTTCTGTTCGAGCGTGCGTCCCGCGACCAAGGTAAGCTGGATGAAGATGCAGCCTGGCGTGCGGTGGATGTTGAGAAAGTCGGGGTCGAAAATGAAGTTGTCCGGGTCGTGCTCCGCGATGACCTGGAACCGGTCGCCTGCCGGCGCTCCCAGGATCTCGTGCATGGCCTGATAAACCACATTTCCAACCGTCTGCCGGAACTCCGCAGACTTGCCTTTGATCATGTCGATACGCGCGAATGGCATTTTAGTCTCCTTGGACTTAAGGGTCGGTCTTGAAGTGTTTTGAGAGGCGAGCTTGCCGCCGCAGCGGACTCACCTTGTGGTTTGATCTGCCCATTCAAGCGCTCAAGCTTCGCAACTCGCCCTGGATAAGGCCGAACACGGTGCGTCCGAGCAGCCCGGCGATGGTCACGGTCGCGAAGGCGAGCACCGCTACCGCGATGGCGTCGGTGATCCATCCCGGCTGGGCGATGGCGAATTTTAGTGTCGCGATCGCCGACGCCGCGAGGGGAAAGCTCACCGCCCACCAGGAAACCCGGAACGGACAACAGGCGAGCAGGTTGCGCAAGCGGCCAAGCAGTACCGCGAGCATGAACAAGGTCAGCATGTAGAGCGATTCCGCGAAGACATCGACCTGGCCTGTCGTTGCCTGATAGGTCGAAAAGCCGACGGCGAAGGGTGCGACCAGGATCAGCAGCGAGGGCAGCAGCGCATCCGGCATCGGCGGCTCGAATACCAGGCGCGAGACGATCAGCGTAAATAGCGGCACCGCGAAGAACAGCCCGACCGCAAGGCCCAGCACCATCACGCCGTGCATCGGCGGCAATCCAAGCGAGGGAAGTGCCAGTGGCACGTCAAGCAGGCCGACCACCGGGATGATCCAGGCTGGTGTCGCGTGCGCCACCTGCTGGCGGTCGCTCATCCAGCGGCTGACGATCAGCCAGGCGAACACCACCATGCCAATCGCGCCGATGATCCACATCGCCTGGGCGAGCCGCAAGGCGATTGGCGCGATGACGATCGGCAGCAGCAACAGGCTGATAAATATGGTGCCGAACAGATTGCCGGCGATCGGGTGGCGGAATTCGGCGCGCACCGCTGCCGGCGCCGTCGCCAGCTTCACCGCATAGCCCAGCCCAATCATGACAAAGGCAATGATGGCGATAACGGCGATCGTATCGCCGATCCATGCCGGAGCGCCATAGCGTTCATGCGCCAGCCGCCAGGCAACGCTCAATCCGGTCAGTCCCATGACCGCGCCGAATAGGCCGACCGGCAGATAATCAAGCTGTCGCCAACTCGCCGTCTTTTGCCCCTGCACCGGCATTGCTTTCGCCGGTAGCGGTGTTGTCTTGGTCATTACTGTGTCGCTCATGGTTCGATCTCCTCGATCAACAGGCGTTGTGCAGGCTCCAGTCGCTTCGCCGGCGCGTCGCGTGCCGCCTGCGCCGCCTTCACCGAAGCTGAAAAGGCGATGTCGCTGGCGGGCGCGATCATGCCGCCCTCTTGATGGCGAGATGCGGCGCCAGGAAGCGGCGCATCGCGGTGGCGATCTCGGACGCATAGGTTTCCAGCGCGAAATGGCCGGTATCGAGCAGGACCACCTCGGCGTCCGGCAGGTCGCGCCGATAGGCCAGCGCGCCCGCCGGCAGAAAATGCGGGTCGTTGCGGCCCCAGATCGCCAGCAGCGGCGGCCTATGCTTACGAAAATAGGCCTGAAAGGCGGGATAGAGGGCCAGGTTGCTGGCATAGTCCAGGATCAGGTCGAGCTGCATCTCCGCGGCGCCCGGCATCGCCATGTAGGCGATGTCCAGCGTGTAGCCGTCGGGCGAGACGAGAGCGGGATCGGCACCGTGCAGATACTGGCCGTCGCGGATTGCCTCGGCGGTCAAGGAGGCGCGGCAGATCTCGCGGTTCTCGGCTGTCGGCGAGGCCCAGTAATTGCGCCATGGCGCCCAGGCATCGCTGAGTCCCTCGCCATAGGCATTGCCGTTTTGGCTGATAATGGCGGCAACCCGTTCGGGGTGCGCCATCGCCAGGCGGAAGCCCACCGGCGCGCCGTAGTCGAACACGTAGAGCGCAAAGCGGTCGAGGTTAAGCGCCTCGGTGAACCCGGTCATCAGGCTCGCAAGGTTGTCGAAGCTGTAGGCAAACTTGCTCCGTGGCGGCGCGACCGTGTTGCCGAAGCCGGGCAGGTCCGGGGCGATCACGCGGTACGATCCGGCCAGTCGGGGAATCAGGTCGCGGAACATATGGCTGGATGTCGGGAAGCCGTGCAGCAGCAGAATGACCGGCGCGCCGGGCGGTCCCGCTTCGCGGTAGAAAACCTCGACGTCGCCGACGCTCTGGAAGCGATACTGAACATTCACCGCTAAATCCTCCGGATCATGCGCGGGCTGGAATGCCCGACGCCAGGAATATCGGCCATTTGGGCTTCAGGCGGAACGCTCTTAATCTGCAAGCGTCGATTACGGGTGGCGCGATAATGGACCGGCTGGATGCGATGGCGGCCTTCGTCGCCGCCGTGGATGAAGGATCGCTGGCGGCGGCGGCGCGGCGGCTCGATCATACGCCTGCGGCGGTGACCAGGGCCATCGCGACGCTGGAGGATCGGCTCGGCACCCGGCTTTTGCATCGCACCACCCGCGCGCTGCGTCTCACCGAGCAGGGCGAGATTTATCTCGGCACTTGCCGGCTGGTGCTGGAACAAATCGACGCCGCCGAACGTGGTGCGGCGGCGGCGCAGGAAATGCCGCGCGGGATGCTGACGCTGACAGCGCCGGTGCTGTTTGGCCAGTTGCGGCTGCGGCCCGTCATCGACGAGTTCCTCGACGCGCATCCCGTCATGCGCGTGAGATTGCTGCTGTTCGACCGGATCGTGAACCTGGTTGACGAGGGGATCGACGCGGCGGTGCGTCTCGCGCATTTGCCGGATTCCGGGCTGGTCGCCACCCGACTGGGCGAAATCCGCCGCGTGGTTTGCGCCTCGCCCGTCTATCTTGACCGGCGCGGCACGCCCCATAATCCCGCCGATCTGCAGGAGCATGTCTGCGTCATGTCGAACGAAGCGGCTGCCGAGGAGGCCTGGAGTTTCGCGTCCGCGCCGGGTGAAGCGCGGCGCGCCCTGCACCCTGTCGCGGTCCACCCGCGGCTGGTCATCAATGGTTCGGCGGCGGCTATCGATTCCACTTTGGACGGACATGGCATCACGCGGGTCATGTCCTATCAGATCGAGCGGTACTTGCGATCGGGCCGCCTCGTGCGGCTGCTGGAAGGGTATGAACCGCCGCCGATGCCGGTCCATCTGGTGTTTCCTGAAACCCGGCGTGCCACCGCGAAACTGCGCGCCTTCATCGATTTCGCGACGCCACTCCTGCGGCATGGGCTGGCCCTTGACTGACCAGTATCGCGGGGAGATGGGTGCAACGAACATGATGTGAGCTATGCCTCGGCAATATCGACGACGAGTTTGCCGTCGGTGTCATGTGCGTTAATGGCGCGATATGCATCGCTCACCGTCTCAAGGGTAAATCTTCGCGGGTCGATCTTCGGCGTGAGCTTGCCTATCTCGCTCAGGCGGGTTGCCTCGCGCATGATCTCGCCATGATGCGCCCGCCCCTCGCCCGTCAGCATCGGCAGCAAGGCGAACACCCCGGAATAGGTCGCGGCGCGGAAGGATAGCGGGGCGAGCAGATAGGTTCCCCAACCGAGGGCGCTCACCACATGGCCAAATCGGCGAACGGCCTGGAACGAGGCGTCCAGCACCAACCCGCCCACCGTGTCGTAGACGATGTCGAATCCGGCGCCTCCAGTGTGCTCCGCGACGTAGCTGTCAACGGAAATTTCGCGGTCGATCGGTATGCCGCCGAGCTGCTCGATGAACCCCCTGTCGCGCGCTGATCCGGTGGCGAAGACCTGGGCACCGAATGCGCAGGCGATCTGGATCGCGATGTGCCCTATCCCGCCGGCGCCGCCTTGGATCAGGACTTTCTGGCCCGGTTTGAGTGCGGCCCGGTCCATCAACCCTTCCCAAGCGGTGGTGAAGACCAAGGGCAGGGCGGCTGCCTCGCGCATTGATAAGGTCGCGGGTTTAGGTGCCAGCAGCTGGGCATCAACCGCCACGAACTCGGCAAGCGAACCTTGCAGGCCGCCCACGCCGCCAGTCATACCGTAGACTTTGTCACCACGCCGAAAACCCGCAACATTTGCTCCGACAGCTTCCACGATACCGGCCAAGTCAATGCCGAGAATGGCGGGGAGTGGCTGGCGGGCGTGTGCCGCGTCGCCTTCATGGATCTTGACGTCGAGCGGATTGACGCCGCTCGCGACAATGCGGACCAGTATTTGGCCTGCCTGAGGCGTGGGGCGCGCCACCGTGGTGATCCTGAAGGGAGCGCGGTGGGTTTCTAGAACCGCAGCCCGCATTGTTTCCATCATTATGGTCTGTCTTTCACTTCTGCCTTGCCAGACTGGGCTTATCCAACTTGTTTTGACATCAACAAAGGCGCACGCAGTCCGTTCAAAACTGAATGAACCAGATGCATGGAGTGGAGTGATCTACGGATCTTTCTCGCGATAGCGAGGGAAGGAACGCTTGGCGCGGCGGCGAGAAAACTCGGGCAGAGCCAGCCGACGATGGGACGGCGGCTTCGGGCGCTGGAATTTTTCGTCGGCCAGACGCTGTTCCAGCGGACCGGAGAAGGCTTTGTCCTGACCAATGAGGGCGCGGCGGTTCTTAGCCATGCGGAACTGATCGAGGAAGAGGCTCTCGCCTTTCAACGTCAACTCGACGGGCAGGACCAGCACCTTGATGGCATGCTGCGCATCTCGTCATCCGATTGGTTTGGCACTCACCTGCTGACACCGGTTCTCGCCGAATTCTCTAGGATTTACCCGCGTGTTGTTGTGGAGCTTGTCACCGATGCGCGCTTTTACAGCCTGCCGCGACGCGAGGCGGACATGGCCTTCAGGATATGCCCTTTCGATGAGCCGGAGGTGGTGTCCCGCCGCCTGATGCGGATCCCGTATGCCGCTTATCTTAAGTCGGGGCTGGAACCGCCCCGCGCGGGCGACGGCGCGGGAATGCCGCTGATCACCATGGACACCGTCTTCGAGGGCATGCCGGATGCAGTTTGGCTAAAGCGCATCCTGCCAAGAGCCCACATTATTTCAAGGAGCAACAACCGGGACGTCCAGGGGCAGATGTGTGCCCTGGGCGTGGGTGTCGCGGTTTTACCGCGGCCGCTCGGGGATTTACTTCCCGGTATCGAGCGGGTTGACCTGGGTGAAGCGCCGCCCAGTCGCGATACCTGGGTTGGATACCACCGTGACATGCGACGGCTGGCTCGGCTGCGGGCGCTGCTTGATCTGGTGATCGAGCGGCTTGCGCAGACTACCGTGGCATGACCACCCGCAAATCGTCATGCTTTTAGACTATTTAGGATTGCCGCGGCCGCATCTGACGTTCGTGAGTTCATTATGACTTTGGCAGTCATTGATTATTGCCACCGCATTTAAAACGTTTCAGGGCGACGAATTGGCACAGTTCCAATTGATCCGGCCGAAGTTTTAGCGATCGTTCATCAGGGCCACCTTTGCCGCTATGGTGCGCTGACAATTCAGCGCATCGGCAGTGACGATGTAGCCCTTCAACGACAGCAATTCCAGAAGTTTGGGTACCGCGGTGATCTCATTGAACTTCTCGTCCACCGCCAACTGGCCCAGCAGCATCCTTTGTCCGACCGACAAGGCATGCAGCATGTGCAACGGCAACTGTTCCGCCGCCCAATCGAAGGAGCGTCGCAATGTCTTGCCGTCGATCGCCACCACGCCTTCGAGGGTGTCGGTGAAGCGTTGCATGAAGCGGGTGAAGCAGGCTGCGAATGCAACAGGATCGAGCAGCCTGAAAACCCGGCTGAAGGTGTCATGGCTGGGAATGCCGTGCTTGAGGGTCAGAAACTGTCGAAGGAACGGCTCCTTTGCCCGGCCAAATAGCGGCATGTCCGAGCAATCCTCGCCGCCGCACAGCATGGTGCACAGCGCGATCATCAAAATCTCACGCAAGTTTTGGCGGGCGTTGTCCTGCCGTGGATCGGTGACCTCGGCAAAACAAGCAATAAATTCTTCCATCGGGCGACTTCAGAACTGAACACCACCCGGTGGAATCCACTCGCCACCGCGCCGCAACCCCCTCCTCAGTCCCGAAAACCCAGATGCGATTCCTGTGGATTATTCATTGCCAGCGCTTGGTTAGTAGGATGGGTGGCGAAGCTCGTGCCGTAGGCTTGGTTAATTCCGGCGATCAAGCGTTGCCGATGCGTCGTGGTCGTCAGCGGGCCGGGCTGGTAAATCGAGGTGCCGACGGAATCGGCGCTGGCGATACGGACTGGCCTTTCCCGTGCGGCGTTCTGTGCTCTGTCATGAGGCACTGCCGCCGTCGTATGAACGATCAGCGGGCTTGGCGAATATATGTGGGTACTGCCATTCGGGCCGCCTCCTGAGCCTGCAGCATTGGCGGCGAAGGGGGCTGCCGCGAGCATGGCGGCGAGGGTGATACTGCGAAAGCTGTTCATTGTAGGTCTCCATTTTGGTTCGACCAGCATTTTGCTGGACGACCGGCGCCGCGTGATTGCGGGCTTGCCGGCGGTAGGTGGCTGCGCAATTAAGTTTATCTTTGCAACCTTATGGACAAGCTAATCCAAACGGTTTATATTTGCAACCAGTAAATTGATGATCGCCAAGCGCGCCACGCAACGCAGTGTAGCGCCAGAAAAACAGACACAAAGGGACACACATGAAAGGCAAGAGGACAGGATTTGAGAAGAGCAGCTGTGCCGTCGCCCGCTCGCTGGGCATTATCGGCGACTGGTGGTCGCTGCTGATCATCCGCGACGCGCTGGGCGGCAAGCGGCGGTTCAGCGAGTTCCAGAAGCATTTGGGCTTGGCGAAAAACATCCTCAGCGCGCGTTTGAGCAAGCTCGTCGATCAGGGCATCATGACGCAAGTTCCCGCCGCCGATGGTTCGGCCTATCGCGAGTATGTGCTGACCAAGAAGGGCGAGGAGCTCTATTTGGTGATCGCGGCGCTCTGGCAATGGGGCGAGGAGTTTTGCTTTTCACCTGGCGAAGCGGCGCCTTCCATCGTCGATACCGACCGAGGCGAGAGGCTAGCCCCTCTGGAGCTTCGGACCACCAGCGGCAGGGCCATCGGCCCGCGCGAATACACGCCGGCAGCGGGAAAGGCAAGATCAGAGGGCTCTGCCCCCTGAAACCCCTGATAAGGGCTCGCCCTTAGCTCGACTTTGTACAAAACCGATGACGGGTGGGATCTGAGGCGGCTCCTCGTCGGTTGAATGACTTGGCCGCACGTTGTTGACTTGCACATCGAGCGGCGAAGGATTCGAAGCCTGGGATGGATCAGCATCCTATTCCCTATTCGGCGCCGTCTTCGGGCGATCCCGTTCCTCAGATCTTGCGCGGCTGGCTGGAGTTCCTGCAACCGTGCTTCACGGTGCCTACCTGGGAGCACATGCTGGTGATCGTCATGGGAGCTGTGCTTGCCCCGGGCAAGCACACGATCAGCGCCTGTCTACGCATGACCGGGCGGGCAGATGCAGGCAATTTCGCCAGCTACCATCAACTCCTTAATAGGGCGCGGTGGCGCTCCGGTTTTATGACGCGCCGCCTGCTGGGCCTGATCATCGGCCGCCTTGTTCCGGACGGTCCCGTAGTCATCGGGGTGGATGACACCATCGAGCGCCGCTGGGGCCGCAAGATCACGGCACGCGGCATCTATCGCGATCCGGTCCGCTCCAGCCATGGCCACTTCGTCAAAGCCAGCGGGCTCCGCTGGCTGAGTTTCATGGTACTGACGCCGGTTCCATGGGCGGCTTGCGTCAAGGCGCTGCCAGTGCTCACGCTGCTGGCCCCATCGGAGCGGGCTGATCAACAGTGCGGGCGCCGGCACAAGCTCCTGACTGATTGGGCGAAGCTGGCAAAGGTTTCATTGGCGAAGCCAATGGAATGCCAGCGCAGGGTCGCCAGGGCATGCTCCAATTGTGCCGCTGGCTGCCAGGGCGTTCGATCGTTTTCGTGGGCGATAGCAGCTTCGCCGTCCACGAGTTGGCCTATGCCGTTAGCGGCCGGGCCACGCTCATCAGCCGTCTGCGCCTGGATGCCAACCTCTTCGCGCCGCCTCCACCCCGGCAGGCCCACAGCATCGGACGCCTTGCGCAAAAGGGCGCTCCGCTGCCGAAGCTGAAGACCCTGCTCGCCAAGCCCACGATGAACTGGCGCCGTGTCACGGCTTCCGTATGGTATGGCCGCCAAGTCCAGAAGGTGCTCGACATCACCTCGGACACGGCGCTGTGGTATCGCCGCGGCACACCCCCTCCGCCGCCATTCCAGCGATGCTGCGCATCGCTGGAACCTTGAAGGCGGCTCCGCCCAGACCCATCCGCTGGGTGCTGGTCAGAGACCCGCAGGGCAAACGCGCCCCGCAGGCTTTCTTCAGCACCGACACGACACAAGAGCCGACCGAGATCATCGCCCTGTTCGTCCGCCGGTGGCAGATCGAGGTCACCTTCGCCGAAACCCGCCGTCCACTCATGGCTTTCAAGCCGCTACGCGGCCGGAACCTTTGCCAACTCCGCCCACCTCGGCGTCGAAACCCAGCGACAATGGTCCGACAAGGCCATTGCCCGCACCACACCTGCCCTTCTGGGCCTTTACAGCCTCATCGCTCTCTGGGCCTGTAGCCTCTTGCCGGAGACCGCCACGCCCCAGACAGCGGCATGGTATCGAAAGAAGACTCTCACCTTCACCGACGCCATCGGCGCCGTGCGGCTCGCTTTGTGGGTCGGCGATATTTATCGAACGTCCCCGCACGTCCGGGACATGCGTGAAATCCCGCCAGAACGCCTCACGCGTATGGCCGTGGCACTTTGCTTCGCAGCTTAATGTACAAAGTCGAGCTTAGAACCCGCCCATCAATGGTTTCCAAAGGCGTGCCTTGCGGAGGGGGAGCCTCCTGTCCTTGTTTTCCGAATGATCAGCCGCTAGGGCCGTTGATTATTATCCCATCCCGGGTTTATGTTGCGTGCCCGTCGCGCCTCGTAGGCTTTCAGATGCACATATGCGGTTCGCAGCAGCGACCGCGCCATTGATTGCGGAGCGGCGCGGTCGAGCAAGGCGCCGATAATATGATCGGCTTCGATCGGCGCACCCGCTTCGATGTCGCGCAGCATTGATGCGGTCATCGCCGAACTAGGCGTGGCAAATATTGCCCGGTTGCGCTGCATCGCATCTTGACGCGGGGCAAAACCGGCCTCCGCTGCAATAGCGGCGCATTCATCAAGCAAAGCGAGCGCCAGATCGGTGCCGCCAGCCGTGACGATGTCGCCGACCGCCGCGCGCATCAGGCACGTTATACCTGCCGTGGTGGCGATGAAAACCCATTTCTCCCACATCTCCTGCAAGATATTCGGGCTGAGTTTCGCATCTAAGCCTGCCCCCTCGCAGGCAGCGGCGAAAGCCCGAGCGCGCGGTGTCGTGACGCCGTCCCGTTCGCCGAAGGTCAGCACATGCAGATCATTCAGGTGAATGATGCGTCCCTCAGGATCAAGCGTGGTGGAGATCAGGCAAAGGCCGCCCTGTACGGCAGCGCCGCCGAAGCGGTTTTGCAGTACATCGAGATGCGTCATGCCGTTGAGCAGCGGCAGGATCGCAGTATGCGGGCCCACCGCCGGGGCGAAGGCATTGACCGCGCTGGCCAGGTCATAGGCCTTGCAGCTCAACAGGATCAGGTCGAACGATTTGGAGATTTGATCCGCCGTCACGGTCGGCGGGTTGGCGATTGCCACATCGCCTTGCGGGCTTTTGATGATCAGGCCGGTTTTAGCCAGCATCGCCGCGCGCCTGGGGCGGACCAAAAATGTCACGTCCTGCTTGGCGGCCAGCAGCCTGCCGCCGAAATAGCCGCCGATACTGCCGGCGCCGACGACGAGAATACGCATGGGCTGTCCTTTGTGAAGATTTGTTTAGCGCGTCATGATGAGCAGCGTCGATGTCGCCGAGGCCAGCAGCCGCCCCGACGCATCGGTCAGTTTCGCCTCCGCGAAAGCAGCGCGCTTGCCGGATGAAGTTACCGTGCCCTCGGCCCGCACCTCGCCGGTCTGATCGGTCATCGCCTTGTGATAGGCGATTTTCAGTTCGAGTGTCGTATAGGCCTGATCCGCGCCAAGCAGCGAGTGCACCGCGCAGCCACAGGCGGAATCGAGCAATGTCGCGGCGTAGCCGCCATGCACCGTGCCGATCGGATTATAGACATGCCGGCCCGGCAAGCCTGCGAACACCACCCGCCCAATTTCCATCTCGACCAGATCGAAATCCATCGTCTTGCCGATGCCGGATCGGTTCCCGGACGTCATCAGCGCGCGCAATTGCTCGACACCCGTAGCGGCCATCGGAACGTCTTGACTGTCATTCATCGCTGATACTCTCCTGGTTGTCCATTGCATGTTGATAGTAACAAGTCTAAGTTACTTTCATGATGAAAGCAACTGTGCGAATGGTGTTCCATGCAGCGTAAAAGTTTCGGCAATCTGCAATGCCCGATTGCCCGCAGCCTTGAGCGTGTCGGCGAGTGGTGGAGTATTTTGATCCTGCGCGATGCCTTCGCCGGGCTGACGCGCTTCGATCAGTTTCAGAAAAGCCTGGATATCGCCCCCAACATGCTCACGCGGCGATTGAACGCGCTGGTGGCATCCGGGCTGCTGGAACGCCGCCCCTATAATGAGCATCCACCCCGCCATGATTATATCCTCACCGAGCGTGGCCGCGATTTCCGGCCCGTGCTCTTGGCGCTGCTCGCCTGGGGCAACAAGCATCTCGCGCCGGAAGGGCCGAGCGTGGTGCTGATCGATGAGGAGACTGGCCTGCAGGCCGAACCCAAGATGATCGACCGCGCCAGCGGCCAGCCGCTCGCCGCATCACGGTTTCGCACCGCGCCCGGACCCGCCGCCACCGCCGCCACCCGCGCCCGCCTCACACCACGTTCAACCAGGGAAGAACCCGCGCCATGAGCGGCCAGGTCATTGATCGCGACATCGAAGTGCCGGTCGCGAAAGGCAAAACGAGATCACGCAAGCGTCTGGCTCCCAAGCGTCTGGCCTTGTCGGTGTTTGGGATCATTTTGCTGGTCTGCGCGGTGCTCTATGGCGAGCAATGGTGGAAATTTGGCCGCTTCGTCGAAACCACCGATGATGCCTATGTCGGCGGCAACGTCACCCCGATTGCCCCGCATGTCGCCGGGTTCGTGGCGCGTATCCTGGTGCGGGATAATCAATATGTCCATGCCGGACAGCCGATCATCCGGCTCGACGACCGGAATTTCATCGCCGCTCTGGACCGCGCCCGCGCCGTGGTGCGGCAGCGCCAAGCGGCCCTCGTCAATCTCGCCGCGAACCAGACACTGCAAACCTCGATGATCGCCGAGGCCGCGGCCAATCTGACCGCCAAACAGGCCAGTGCCGCATTCGCCGCCGAGGACGCGGCGCGGTATCGCATGCTGGCGCGGAGCAAGGCGGCATCGCGCCAGGAAGCGCAAAAAGCCTTGGCCACAACACGCTCGGCGCAGTCAGTGGTGGCGGCTGCAAGGGCCTCGCTCGCCGCGGCCAGACAGCGGCGCATCGTTGTCGATGCTGAAATCAAGGCCGCCCGGGCCGCCATCGCCGAAGCAAGGGCCGCGCTGCGAACTAAAAACCTTGATCTTAGCTACACCATCATCACCGCCCCGATCGACGGCTATATCGGCGACCGCGCCGCGCAGCTCGGCGCCTATGTGCCGGTGGGGGCCTATCTGCTCTCGATCGTGCCGGCGCACGGACTCTGGGTCGACGCCAATTTCAAGGAGGACGAACTGGCGCGCATGAAGCCAGGCGATCCGGCGACCATTGTCATGGATGTGCGGCCAGGGCAGCATTTTCGCGGCCATGTGGTCAGTCTGGCGCCGGCCACGGGCGCGGTGTTCAGCGTGATCCCGGCGCAGAACGCCACCGGCAACTTCACCAAAATCGTCCAGCGGGTGCCGGTGCGCATCGCCCTCGACGGCAATGCGGCGCAACTCGCCCTGCTGCGACCTGGCCTGTCCACCACCATCAGCGTCGATACAAAGCAACACCGATGAACCCCGGAATGCGGCGGATTCTGCCCTTCGCGGTGATGTGCGTCGGCATGTTCATGGCCTTGCTGGATATCCAGATCGTCGCCTCGTCGCTGCAGGATATCGGCGGCGGCCTGTCGGCGGCGCAAGACCAGATTTCCTGGGTGCAGACCGCCTATCTGATCGCCGAGATCATCATGATCCCTCTCTCCGGCTGGCTCACCAGGGTGTTTTCGACGCGCTGGGTGTTCACCGCCTCGGCCCTCGGCTTCACCATCGCCAGCATGCTGTGCGGGCTGGCCTGGAACATCGACAGCATGATCGCCTTCCGGGCGTTCCAGGGCCTGCTCGGCGCCTCGATGATCCCCACCGTGTTCACCGCGTCATTCCACTATTTCGAAGGCGCCAGGCGCGTCTATGCCGCCGCGGTCATCGGCACCATCGCCTCGGTCGCGCCGACGCTCGGTCCGGTGATCGGCGGCTACATCACCGATGCGCTGAACTGGCACTGGCTGTTCTATGTCAACCTGATCCCCGGCCTGCTGGTCGCCTTCAGCGTGGCCAGCCTCGTCGATATCGACAAAGCCGATCCCAGGCTTCTCAAGGGTGCGGATTATCCCGGCATCGTTCTGCTGGCGCTGTTTCTCGGCACGCTCGAATATGTGCTTGAGGAAGGCGCGCGCTGGAACTGGTTCAGCGACACCACGATCCGGATTTGCGCCATCGTTTCGGCGATTTCGGGCATCCTGTTCGTGATTCGCAGCCTCACCTTCGCCCAGCCGGTGGTTGATCTGCGCGCCTTGGGCAACCGCAATTTTCTGCTCGGCTGCATTCTGTCCTTCATCGCCGGGATAGGGATTTTCGCGACGATTTATCTCACTCCGTTATTCCTCGGTTATGTGCGCGGATTCTCCGCCTGGCAGACCGGGGTTGCGGTTTTCTCGACCGGCATCGCCTCGCTGCTTGGCGTACCGGTTTATATCGCGCTTGCCCGCAAACTCGATCTGCGCTGGCTGATGCTGTTCGGCATGGTGTGTTTCGGGCTGTCGATGTGGAGTTTCAGCTTCATCACCCATGACTGGGGCGGCGATCAGCTGCTGATCCCGCAGCTGCTCCGCGGCTTCCCGCAGGTGTTCGTGGTGGCGCCCAGCGTCACCCTGGGTCTCGGCAGCCTGTCGCCGGCGCGGCTGAAATATGCCAGCGGCTTGTTCAACATGATGCGCAACCTCGGCGGCGCGGTGGGTATCGCGGTATCCGGCGCGATCCTGAACGACCGCACCAATCTGCATTTCCTCAACATCGCCTCCACTTTGACGCCCGCCAACGGCGCGATGCAGCGGGTGCTGAGCGGCATGAACAGCCGCTTCGCCGCGATGCCGCAGGTGATCAGCCACGCCCATGCCGCCTCACTTCTGGAGCTGCGCGCGCTGGCTTATCGCGAGGCCTCGACCATGGCCTATGCGGATGCGTTCCGCACGATCATGCTGGCCTTCGTCATCGCCGCGATCCTGGTGCCATTCCTGCGCAAGGTCATGCCGCCAAAGGCACCGGTGGCGAACGCACACTAAAGATAAAATTGATTCAAGCGGATGATGTCAGCAGGTTACCTCGCTCGGCCGAATCTCGGCTACGATGCTTCATCGACCAAAGCTGCTGCCAAGCATCGACATGCTCCATAAAGAATCCGGAACATCTTAGCATCCGTTTGGAAACTGGATCGGGTCGGTCTGTCGGCTCTTTTCCGCCTCTGGTACGTCGGCATTTCGCAGCGATATCCCTGCATCGCGGCTTCAATGCCTCCTTCCAAAGACTAAAAATCCTTCGCCAGACCTTCCGCCGTCCCGTTCCCAAACAGGCTCTAAGTTCCTCAATCCGCGTTAGTGCAAGATGATTTTGACCATTAGAAATTCATTAAGGTTTTAGTAACATCTATCCTTGAAGCTCCGATGTAGGTAAAACATTGTTTCAGAATTTTTTGTCCAAAGATACGCGCCATCCTGCCGCTTTCGTGCTTTCCAGCGCGGTCAAGCTTGTTTCGATCTCCCAGGCGCTTGTGGTTGCCGAGCATCTCAGTTTCACTCGTGCGGCCAAGGTTCTTGGTGTCCGGCAATCGACGGTCAGTCGGCGGATGCGGGCGTTGGAGGACCAGCTCGGCGTCTCCCTTTTCGAGCGGGATATTACGGGCGTCCGTCTGACCGAGGCTGGCCGGCGATTTCTGGATCGGGCGCGATCTGGCCTTGCCGAGATTGATCATGCTGTGAAGGTGGCAGGCAACGCTGGGCGCGGTGCTGAAGGCGCAATCCGGATCGGGATCATGTCATCAATATCGGCAGGTTTCGTGCGTGATTTGCTGCGCGCCTTTCATAACTCTCATCCGGCCATTTTGATTGACGTCGCTGAGGGTTCAGCGAGCAAGCATATCGCGCGGATCACTGAGCGCCAGCTCGATGTCGCATTCGTCACCGGGCGCTCGCCGCCGCTGCGATGCGACAGTCTCCTGTTGTGGGAGGCGCGCGTCTATGCCGCTCTGCCGGAACGCCATGTTCTGGCCGACAGTACAGCCATCGGCTGGGATGCGCTAAAGGACGAGCATTTCATTGTCAGCCGTGATGCACCTGGCCCAGAGATCCATGACTATATCGTTCGGCGGACCGCAGAACTCGGTTACAGCCCTTCGGTTGAACGTCATGACGTCTCCCGCGAGACGCTGATGCATCTGGTCGCCCTCGGTTTTGGCTTGAGTCTGGTCAGCGAAGGTGCAACGGGAACCCGCTATCCAGAGGTGGTGTTCCGGCCACTGGCCATGCCGGAGGATGTGCTGCCGTATAGCGCCATCTGGTTGCCCGGCAATGACAATCCAGCACTGCGGCGCTTCCTCAGTCTGGCCCGGCTGCTGTCGCAGGGGCTGCGGACGAAGGCGCCGAACCTTGCTTCCTAATCCTCCGTGCTTTGGCAAAGCCGCGGTCGCTGCCGATGAACCGTGCCAGCATCGGCGCGATCAGTTTGACCGGATCATGGACAGGCTGTCCGGTCTCCTGAGCCAGGGCGGCCGCATAAGCGACCAGATCGCGATGCACGGCGGCTGGGAGTTCCACGGTGAACTTGACCGGTTTATCATCGGCAAGCACGCCGAGCTTTAGTTTTATCATTTTTCGTCTTCTCTGCTCTCGCTCATCCCTTGTAAGGCGCCAGCACCAGGTCCTGGTTGACCATGACGTCTACAGGAAAGCCTCGCCGGATGGTCAGCGTCGGCTGGATGCCGAGATTGCGCTGAACGATCTGCTGTCCTGTCTGGTTGAAACTGTTCGAGGCACCGCTGCGGATGGCCTGGATCAGATCGTTCGCATTGTTGCTGGTGCCGGCCTGGGCGCCAACGCTGAGCAGTGTTGACAGCATCGCCGCGCTGAACAGCCCGCCCCAGTGATTATCGACACCATCCTGCAATCCGGAATAGCCGGCGGTATCGATCCCTTGCAGCCGGTCCAGCACGATGGACTTGCCGTTTGGCATGATCAGCCGGGTCCAGACCAGCAGCACGCGTGACTGCCCGAAGGGGATTTGACTGTCGTATTGGCCGATCAAGCGTGCGCCCTGCGGGATGAGCAGGAAGTTTCCGGTCGGGCTGTCATAGACATCCTGCGTCACCTGGGCGGTGATCCGTCCGGGCAGGTCAGAGTGGATGCCGGTGATCAATGCGGCGGGGATGATGGCACCGGCCTGCACCACATAGGGCGAGGCAGGCGCCACCAGCCGGTCCCGATTGACGATGCGCTGATCAGGAGCGCCGCTGACGAAGGCCTGCTTCTGGTCCTCCCCGTTCGGCATGAAGGCGGCATTGGCCGATGACGGGGCACTCTCATCTTGCCGTGCCGGCGCGGCTTGCATCTGCGTCTGCGTCCCAGACTGCTGCTGAACATCGGTATGGACGAAGAGCCGGCTGGTCAGCGCCGCCTCGCGTTCCTGGGCAAGACGCTGGGCTTCCGGGTCGGGCGTGACTGCGCTTGTGGGCCGGGCAGTGTGGGCATTCAGCATCAGCGGACCAAGATCGCCGGGTAGTGGCGGACCGAGTGGCGGCACCTGCCTGGGCAGCCCCGTGTAGTCCTTCGGCAGATTGGCAAGCCCGCCGGCGGTTGTGCGGTGATCAGTGCTGTAAAGCTCCTGTGCCGGCATCTGGTGGGTGTGGTTGCCCTGCAATGTCCACACCACGGCACCGGTGATCGCGATGATGGCGACAGCGGAACCACCGGCCAGCACCTTGCGCGAAAGCCGCATAACACGCGGACGCTCGGCGCGTAGGCGGAAGGGCGCGGCTGGCTCCCTGCGGGCTCCGGGATATCCTTCACCTGAGCCAGGATATTCCTGCGCCTCTGGCTCTGGACCAGGATCGCCACTCACCGCGGCCTTCCATCCGTCCGCACAATCCGCACCACCTGCTGGTGCTTGCCGCCGAGCCGCAGCTCCGCGGCGGCAAACAGCCGATCGACGATGTAGCAGTTGTCGTGAACCCGATAGTTGACCAGTTGGCCATCACCTTGCGGCCCGATGATGAACAGCGGCGGCATGTCGCCTTGGGCAATGCCGGGCGGCATTTCGATATAAACTTTCGCTCCGTCATCAAAAGCGGTGAGCGGCCGCCAGGGTGGGCCATCGCCGGCGATGCGGTAGCGGAAGTGAAGCCGGGTGACGTCGACGCCGGCACTAATGGGTGCCGCCGCATTGGCTGCTGCGTTCTCGCCCCGCAACGCGATCAGCGCATCTTCTGGATATTGCCAGGAAACCGAGGCCATGTAGGTGTGCCGGTCGGAATGCAGCTCCAGCAGATAGGTCCGGCGAACAGTGTTGATGACCAGGTTGGTCGTGAGGCCGGGCCGGGTCGGCTTGACCAGGATGTGGATGCGCTCGGTGGCGCCGCTGCCGCTCTCGGTGTCGCCAATGATCCAGCGGACGGTGTCGCCAGCGGCGACCGGGCCGGAGCCGGTTAGCCTCTCGCCCGGCTCCAGCTCGATGTCGGTCACCTCACCGGGCGCGGTATAGACCTGATAGAGGGCGCCAGCGGAATAGGGGTAGACCTGTACGGCGTTGATATAGCCATCGCGGGTTGGCTGCACGCGGGCCGCGGCATCGGCAATTGCAACGCGTACCTTCGGATTGCGCGGTTCAGGCGGCGGTGAATGATCCTTCGGCAATTTCTTGAGCTGGCCCGGCAGTGGCAAGGGCGTTGGAATTTCGACGATCCGCACCGGCTTTGGCGGATTTGTCTGCAAGACAGCGGGCCGCGGCGTGTTGTCGTAGGTGATCGATCGCGGCTTTTGCCGGTTGGCGCAGCCGGCAAGCGCGCCTGCAGAAAGCAGCAAAGCCAAAACACCAAAGCTTCGGACTCGCGGATGAGTGGGTTTTATCGAGGCAGGAGGAATGACTTTGATGCCTTTCAGAAACGCCGCATTGTTAGAAACCGGCGGCGCAACTTTGTCGGAATGCGGCGCGCTCATTTGCCGAAATCCTTTGACCAGCTGATCGCATCGACATAGACGCCAAGCGGGTTCTTGCGCAGCTGAGCGGCATCGTGCGGGGTCTTGATCACCACCGTGAGAATGGCGGTCCAGCGCACCGTCGCGGTAAACTGATCATTCTCGTAATGGCGCTCAATCCAGGCAACGCGGAAGGACGTGGGCGAGGCACGGATTACGGAGGAAACCTCGACCGAGACCTGCTCCTTACCAAGCTTGCCAAACGGATCATTGACGCGGGCGAAGTTGTTTAGCGCCGCCGCGCCGTGGTTGGTGGTAAAGTCATAGGCGCGCAGCCAGTTCTGACGGAGCACGACAGGATCATCCGGCAGGCCGCGCACGTTCTCGATGAACTGTGCCAGGTCATAGGCGATCTCGGGATCGGTGGGCCGATAATTGGCAGTGGCCGGTCCCACCACCTGGGGCTGGCCCAGATGATCGACCTGCACCACCCAAGGCGTGATGGTGCCGCGTGCGGATTGCCAGACCAGGCCGCCAGCGAGGCCGCTTGCGAGGATAAGGGAGCCAAAGGCCATCAGGCGCCAGTTCTTGGCCTGGACACGGGCGGAGCCGATCCGCTCATCCCAAACCTGTGCCGCCTTCTGGTAAGGCGTTTCCGGTTCAGGTGTGCGGCCATAGCGCACGGAAGGGCGCTTGAACATGATGCTATTCCCCTTCGGAAAGATCGACGGCATGGCCGCCGCCATGAGCATCGCCGGATTTGACGGCATGGCTTGCTGCGGACACCCCCCGGCTCATCGCCTGACCGCGCTGCAGGCGCCGGGCCCAGGCGGGTGGGTCATTGGCAGAACTGCCCGCGGAGGCCGCACCGCCGGCACCGGTCTCAATCCCGGACGCGGAGCCACCTCCCGTCACGGCCCTGCCACCCGTATCGAAGCTGCTGGCCAGGCTGGCGGCGGCGCGGCGTAGCGGGCTGGTGATCGCGGAGGCTGCCTTGGAGGCGCCTGTGGTGATGACGCCAGAGGCGCCACCGGCGCGATAAGCAGTGGACGCCCCGCCTGCCATGGCCGCACCGCCACGGGCAACGCCAGCGGCGGCACCGGCGGCGGCGCCAATCCCACCCGCTGCCATGCCCACGCCCGCGGCCCCTGCGGCGATGATGCCAGCACCGGCGGCGGCTGTGCCCACGGCGGCGCCCGCGCCGAGCTGCGGTCCGCCAGAGACCAGGCCATTGGCGATGCCGGGGCAGAAAATGCCAAGCCCCAGCAGCGAGAGGGCAGCCAGCACCAGCGACATCGCATCCTCGATGGTCGGCTGCGCGTTGCCGAAGCCGACGGTGAACTGCGAGAACAGCGTCGAGCCGATGCCGACGACGACGGCGAGCACCAGCACCTTGACGCTGGAGGAGACGACATTGCCGAGCACGCGCTCGGCGGCAAAAGCGGTCTTGCCGAACAGGCCGAAGGGGATCAGCACGAAGCCGGCGAGCGTCGTCAGCTTGAACTCGATCAGCGTCACGAAGAGCTGGATTGCCAGAATGAAGAAGGCGAGGATCACCACGATCCAAGCAAAAAGCAGAACGATGATCTGGATGAAATTTTCGAAGAAGCTGACATAGCCCATCAAGCCGGAGATCGAGGCGAGGATCGGCTTGCCAGCATCAAAGCCAACCTCGGCGATGCGGCCTGGCTCCAGGAACGACGCTTCGGAAAGGCGGGTGCCAGAAGCGAGCAGGCCCAAACCAGCGAAGCTTTGGAAAACGATGCGGGCCAATGTCGTCCAGTTGCCGATCAGATAGGCGAAGACGCCGACGAACAGGGTTTTCCTAACCAGGCGGACGATGATGTCCTCGTCACTCCCCCAGGACCAGAACAGCGCGGCGAGCGTCACGTCGATCGCGATCAGCGTGGTGGCGAGATAGGTCATCTCCGGCTTGAGCAGTCCAAAGCCGCTATCAATGTACTGGGTAAAGACGTTGAGGAACTGGTCGATGACCCCGGTGCCGCTCATGACGCTATTTTTCTCCTGGCGCGGCGGCGGGATCAGGTCGGCTTGTTGCAGATGGTCGTTCTGTTGGCTGAGGCGCGGCCTTTCGCGATGGCGCTGATGACGACCGGACGTTACTTGGCGGAGCCACATCGGCGGCGGTCGGATGTGGCACTGAAGATGCCCATATCGGAATACCTTGAGGCGGCGGTGAAGCGCGAGGCACAGCAGAACCTCGCGACACAGCGGACGCTGATTCACCGGAGGCAAAGAACTCCCTGCGGTTTTCTGCCCAGGCTCGTTCGCAAGAATGATCGACGGCAAGCTGGGTGGGCGTGATGCTACGGCAACGTGCAAGTTGGGCAGCGAGTGAAGTCTCCGCATGTGGCGCTTGGCGCGCTACCATTTGGTTCTCGCCATGACGAATGCGGATCGTAGTCGCGACGACAGCGACGCCGAGAACGGCGATGGCAATAAGCCGGATCGACGCCTTCAGATCATGGTGCGGGCGCATCAGTGGAACATCGTGATGGCGGTGGGCTGATAACCGGCGCCATAGGTGAGAAATCGCCTGAGCTGCTCGCGGGCCTGATCCTCAGACGCCTCCCGCTGCGCATCCTGGAGCGCCTGCGCCCGGCCTTCCGCGGCGACGGTGGCGGTGAGATCGGCAAGCTGTTGTGACTGCAAAGCGAGGAGCTGGTTGCCTGCTTGGGTCGCCTGAAGAGCGCCCGCCGCTGATTGGCTGACGCCGATCAGCGCGGACATCTGCGTCTGGTTGGTGCCGAAATTGCCGACAACGCCGGCCTGAACCTTCAACGCATCCTCCAGTCCGCCAACGGCATTGCGCCATCGTGTCTCGGCGCCGCCAACCAGCGCCAGAGATGACAGGCTGGCGTTCATTGGGCCGTAGGTGGTCGAGAAGGCGTTCTGGACCTGCTGGACATTATAGGCGATGTTCTGCGCCTGCGAGAGCAGGTTCCTGGTCTGCGCGATTGAGGCCTGTAGCGGCGCCAGTGCCGAGTAGGGCAGGCTTGTAAGGTTGCGCGCCTGGTTGATCAGCATCTCGGCCTGGTTCTGCAGCGAGGCGATCTCATTATCGACCTGCTGCAATTCCCGTGCGGCGGTCAGTACATTCTGCGCATAGTTTGCTGGATCGAAGACAATCCAGTCTGCAGATGCCGATGATGCTGTAAGCAATAAGGTAAATGCGATCGCGCTTGCTGTAGCGAGCAAGCGAACACCTGAGTGCCTGCGCTCTGGAACTTCAAAGACCTGTAGATCGCGTCGAAGAGTCTTTCGGCTGGTGCCACCAAACGCGTTCTGCTTCTTTGTGGTTCCAGAACGCGCTTCCGCCCGTCCGGTCATACACGGAGAGTTCACGGCATTACCTCCAGGTTTCGAAGATAGGGGATCAGATCGACCGCCCACCCAGCGCCGCGCTGGCGCAGCCACGCGGGCACAAAACCGCCCTGGCCCTGGTCCGCAAGCACCTGCTCGATCGCGGCTTGATCGGCTTTGGAGGATGCGGCGGTGAAGGCGAGTGCGACCTCGCCGAGCCCCAGCTCGAACAACCGGTTGCCGCGCCGCGACTGACAGTAATAATCCCGCTTCGGCGAGGCGCGGGCGAGAATCTCGATCTGCCGGTCGTTCAAGCCAAACCGGCGATAGATCGCCATGATCTGCGGCTCAATGGCCCGCTCGTTCGGGAGGAACAAGCGCGTGGGGCAGCTCTCGATGAGCGCCGGTGCGATCGCGCTGCCGTCGATGTCGGACAATGATTGCGTGGCAAAGATCACGCTCGCGTTCTTCTTGCGCAGAGTCTTTAACCATTCGCGAAGCTGGCTCGTGAACCCTTCATCATCGAGCGCCAGCCAGCCCTCATCGATGATCAGCAAGGTTGGACGCCCATCGAGCCGGGCTTCGATGCGGTGGAACAGGTAGGTGAGCACAGCCGGTGCCGCCCCGATGCCGATCAGCCCTTCGGTCTCAAAGACCTGGACGGCGGCATCGCCTAGCCGCTCGGCTTCGGCGTCGAGCAGCCGGCCATAAGGGCCACCGATGCAATACGGCTGCAGCGCACGCTTCAGCGCCTGCGATTGCAGCAGGACCGAGAGGCCGGTCAGCGTCCGCTCTGGGATGGGCGCCGAAGCCAGAGACGTCAGCGCCGACCAGAGATGCTCCTTGACCTCCGGTGTCACGCTGATTTTCTCATAGGCGAGAATGGCGGCGCTCCATTCGGCTGCCCAGCCACGCTCCGCCGCATCATCGATCCGCGCCAGCGGCTGCAGCGCAATAGGCCTCGATGGGTTGTCGGAGAGTGTACCCCCTCCACCTTCATTCCAACGATCCTGCGCACCGCTGGAACCTTGGGAGGCTCCCCCTCCACCTTCATTCCAACGATGCTGCGCACCGCTGGAACCTTGGGAGGCTCCCCCTCCGCCTTCATTCCAACGATGCTTCGCGTCGCTGGAACCTTGGAAGGCTCCGCCCAGGTCGTGCCAGTCGCCGTTCATGGCGAGTGCCGCGGCTCGGATGGAGCCGCCAAAATCGAAGGCGAAGATTTGCGCGTTGGCGTAGCGCCGGAATTGCAGCGCCATCAGCGCCAGCAGCACCGACTTGCCGGCACCGGTCGGGCCAATAACCAGCGTGTGGCCGACATCGCCGACATGGAGCGAGAAGCGGAACGGCGTCGCCCCTTCCGTCTTCGCCACGAACAAGGTTGGTGCCGCAAAATGCTCGTCCTGAGGTGGACCAGCCCAGACCGCAGAAAGCGGGATCATATGCGCGAGGTTCAGCGTCGAGACCGGCGGCTGCCGGACATTGGCGTAAGCATGGCCAGGTAGACTGCCGAGCCAGGCCTCCACCGCATTGACCGTCTCAATCATGCAGGTGAAGTCGCGGCCCTGGATCACCTTCTCCGCGAGACGGAGTTTTTCATCGGCAAGGCGTGGATCGTCATCCCAGACGGTGACGGTCGCGCTGATATAGGCCTCGCCGATCAGGTCAGAGCCGAGTTCCTGGAGCGCGGCATCGGCGTCCATCGTTTTGTTATGCGCATCGGTATCGAGCAGCACCGAGGCTTCGTTGGTCATCACCTCCTTGAGAATGGCGGCGATACTCTTGCGCTTGGCAAACCATTGCCGGCGGATTTTGGTCAGCAGCCGGGTGGCGTCGATCTTGTCGAGCATGATCGCCCGGCTCGACCAGCGATAGGGAAAGGCGAGCCGGTTAAGATCATCGAGAATGCCGGGTGTGGTCGCGGTCAGAAAGCCGACGATGGTCAGCACCCGCAAATGCACGTTGCCCAGCATCGGTGTCAGGCCGCCAGTCAATGGCTGATCGGCCAAGATCGCGTCAAGATAGATCGGAATCTCCGGAACCCGGACCCGCTGGCGCTTGGTCGAGACGCAGGAGTGCAAATAGCTCAGCGTCTCGGCATCGCTGAGCCAGGCGCATTCCGGCATGAAGCCTTCGATGAGGTTCAGCACCCGCTCGGTGCGGTCGATGAAGCCGCGCAGCGTCTCCCGCACATCCGCCCCCTCAACCCGTTCACGTCCCTCATAAAGAAAACGCTCGGCACGCGCGGCGTCCTCGGCAGGCGGCAGATAGAGGAAGGTCAGGAAATAGCTGCTCTCGAAATGAACCCCTTTCTCCTCGAATTCAGCCTTGCGTTCGGCATCGACCAGAGCCGAGGCCGCATCCGGGAACGGGCTCTCGGGGTAGCTGGAAGCTGGATGGCGCTGCGCCTCGACGAAGACCGCCCAGCCGGAGCCGAGGCGGCGGAGCGCGTTGTTCAGCCGCCCGGCGACGGCTACCAGTTCCGCCGGCACAGCGCTCTCCAGATCGGGGCCACGGAACCGCGCCGTCCGCTGAAAGCTGCCATCCTTGTTCAGGATAACCCCTTCGCCAACCAGTGCCGCCCAGGGCAGGAAATCCGTAAGCCGTGTAGTGGCATGGCGATATTCGGCGAGGTTCATCATCGGGCGACGGCCATTGGTCTTTGCCTCGCCTCAGACGCTGAGATGGCCTGGGATGCGCAGATGCCGGCGCACCACATCGACGAACAGCGGATCGTGCTTGGCTGCCCAGACCGCGGCAGTATGCCCAACCACCCAGAGCAACAGCCCCGCGATCCATAGCCGGAGTCCAAGGGCGAGTGCCGCCGCCAGTGTGCCGTTGAGAATGGCGACCGCCCGCGGCGCGCCGCCGAGCAAGATCGGTTCGGTCAGTGCCCGATGCACTGGCACCGCGTAACCCGGCACAACCACGCCAGCATCACCGAACCCTTCCATCAAACCAGCGCTCCGCCGCCGAAGGAGAAAAAGCTGAGAAAGAACGAGCTAGCCGCGAAGGCGATGGAGAGGCCGAAGACGACCTGAATCAGCCGGCGGAAGCCGCCGGAGGTGTCGCCAAAGGCAAGCGTCAGTCCTGTGACCGTGATGATGATCACCGCGATGATCTTGGCGACCGGCCCCTCGATAGATTGCAGGATCTGATTGAGCGGCTCCTCCCAGGGCATGTTCGAGCCGGCGGCATAGGCCACAGGCGAGGCCAGCAGCGTGATCAGGCTGGTGATGGCCGCCAGAGCGAGATGCGGCTGCCGGCGGAGGCGGCGCATAGATTTGATCATGAAGGATCTCCTGGCGCGGGAAGTGCTGCATGAGTGAAGATGTAGTCGCCCGCTGGGGTGAGGCCGGTGACATTAGCGAGTTCGATGAGGCGGCGCTCCGATCCTCTGCCGGCGAGCACGGCGATGAGGTTAATCGTCTCGGCGATCAGCGCGCGCGGCACGGTGATCACCGCCTCCTGGATCAGCTGTTCGAGACGGCGGAGCGCGCCCAGCGCGGTGCCGGCATGGATGGTGCCGATGCCGCCCGGATGGCCGGTGCCCCAGGCTTTCAGAAGGTCGAGCGCCTCGGCGCCGCGCACCTCACCGATCGGGATGCGGTCAGGACGCAGGCGCAGCGACGAGCGGACCAAATCCGCGAGCGACACCACGCCCTCCTTGGTACGAAGTGCCACCAGGTTCGGCGCCTGGCATTGTAGTTCGCGGGTATCCTCGATCAGCACCACCCGGTCAGCCGTCTTCGCCACCTCGGCAAGCAGCGCATTGGCGAGTGTCGTCTTGCCGGTCGAGGTGCCGCCGGCAACCAGGATGTTGCGGCGCATGAAAACCGCCCGGCGCAGGATGTCGGCCTGAGCTGCGGTCATGATGCCGGCGGCGACGTAATCTTCGAGCGTGAACACCGCGACCGCGGGCTTGCGGATCGCGAAGGCTGGTGCCGCCACCACCGGCGGCAGCAGCCCCTCGAACCGCTCGCCTGTCTCCGGCAGTTCCGCCGAGACCTTTGGTGCGGCGGCATGCACCTCGGCGCCGACATGATGCGCGACCAGCCGGATAATGCGCTCACCATCGGCGCTGGATAGCCGTTGGCCGGTATCCTCCAGCCCGCCTGACAGCCGGTCGATCCAGAGCCGCCCGTCCGGGTTCAGCATCACCTCGACGATGGCAGGATCGGCGAGGAAACTGGCGATGGCGGGGCCGAAGGCGGTGCGCAGCATCTGCGCGCCGCGTGACACCATCTCGGACTGGAAGGAATGAACCGTCATGCCTGGCCCCGTTCATAGCCGCTCGCGAAGCGCGATCAGCAACCGGGCCAGTAAAAGAGGCAGGAATTGGGCGGACGCAACAAGCTTATGAAGTCAGGCGAGCGCTGGCGTGGAAAGACAGGAGGACGGCGAAACTTCCGGTCAGCGCAAGCGCTTATGCTGTCATGAGTACAACGGGTGATCTGGCGTGAACTATGAAGCGAGCGCGTAAAGCTCCTCGTCCTGGCTGAGCCAAACCGCCCGCTTATCAGCGACGCACCGTCAATCCTGCTCTACACGCCAACTGACCTCCGCGTTGGTGCGTCTGACTGCCAAAGTCTCTCCGAAGGTTTAATTTGTAATCAATGATATCATTGATTATCCTTAAGCCATGACCAGTACCGTCTCGATGAGCAGCATCACCATCCGCAACCTTGATCCGTCGATTAAGGAGCGCCTTCGTTTGCGGGCGGCGGAGAATGGCCATTCTATGGAGGCGGAAGCGCGACGGATCCTTCAAATAGCGCTCAACGCCCAGAAAGTCTCGCGACAGAATCTTTTTGAGCGCATTCACGCCCGCTTTGCGCCGCTGGGTGGGGTTAATCTTGAGCTTGCTCCGCGCGAGCCGACCCGCGAGCCGCCATCTTTCGGCTGATGTTCCTGCTGGATACCAACATTCTATCCGCCATGATGAGCGCCGAGCCGGCGCCGCAGGTGGCAGCATGGATATCCGGCCAGCCCGCCAATTTGCTGTTCACGACGGCCATCAGCCAGGCGGAAATCCTATCAGGCCTCGCTATCATGCCGGTAGGCCGTCGCCGCCTTGGTCTTGAGGCTGCCGCGCGCGCTATGTTCATGGAGGATTTCGAGGGGCGCGTGCTGCCTTTCGATATGGCCGCCGCCGTAACCTGTGCGAAGATATTCGAGATCCGTAGGCGAGCAGGACGACCGACGGCGACAATCGACCTGATGATCACCGCTATTGCACGAACTGAAGGTGCTACTGTTGTCACCCGCAATGTCAGCGACTTCGACGGGTGCGGTGTCGCCGTCATTAATCCTTGGGACATTTGACTGGACGGATTACAAAAGCTGGGACCGCAACTCGAGAAATGGCCTCTGGCAAGATAGCATCCTTTAGTCGATTTCTGCCACTTTCTCCCGTTCGGTGGACAATGTGCCGGCTACGTCGTCCGGGATCTCCTGCAGCAGGCTCTGGCCTTTCTGCAATCTTCGCCCCAGCGCCTCGATGAAGCCCTCATAGCGTTCGCGGCCTTTGATTTGCGCCGCGCCCTGCGCATCATTCGGCAATGGCGGCGTGATGGTCAGCCAGAAGCGGATGAACAGCGCCAAGGTCTCGGTGCTGATGCCGACATTGCGCTCCAGGCGCTGGACCTGCCGGGACAGCCGGTCAAGCCGGCGGGTAAAGGCGGCCTCCCTGCGATCCGCGCCATCAGGCGACAGGAACGATGCGACGGCGGCTTCCACAATTGCCGAGCGGGACAGGTTGCGGCGATCGGCAAGGTCCGCCACCTGCTTTAGGAGCGCCGGCGGAAAGTAGACGTTCATCCGGTCACGCATACTGTCTCACATGCCAAGATCGTCGGCGGGGTCCATCGTCACCTGCCGGGCGAGGCTTTGGCTCTGTCTCTGCTTCCGGAACACTCGCGCCAGACGAACGCGATCTTCCGGGGTATCCTCCACCACAGCGAATTCTTGGTCGGAATGCGCGCGCATCGTCTCTTTTACGATAGCCACATGATCGGGCAGTTCCGGCTCCCGGCGCAGCCCGCCATTGGCGGCATCCTCAACCGCTTCGGAATCAGCATCGGATGTCACGGATGGCTCCGGCCTACGCGCGGTTGGATTCCGCGCAGGGAGAAAAGTTGACCATGGACTGTCTGATGGTGGTTCAGCCTGCATCGTGAGCTTGGGTGGCGGCAGCACGCGCTCGGAGAAGCGCCGGTCCTCATAGTAGCGCGCCTTTCTGGCGCGGATTGGCGGCAAACCGGACACCATGACGATCTCGTCGGCAGGCGGCAGCTGCATCACCTCACCCGGCGTCAGCAGTGGCCGCGCCGTCTCCTGCCTGGAGACCATCAGATGGCCGAGCCAGGGCGACAGGCGATGCCCGGCATAGTTGCTCATCGCGCGCATCTCGGTGGCGGTGCCGAGCGCATCTGACACGCGCTTGGCCGTCCGCTCGTCATTGGTGGCGAAGCTCACCCGGACGTGGCAGTTGTCGAGGATCGAATTGTTGGCGCCATAGGCCTTCTCGATCTGGTTCAGCGACTGCGCGATCAGGAACGCCTTCAGCCCGTAGCCGGCCATGAAGGCGAGCGTGCTTTCGAAGAAATCGAGCCGCCCCAGCGCTGGGAACTCATCCAGCATCAGCAGCACGCGATGGCGCCGGTTCCGCGCGTGCAGCTCCTCGGTCAGCCTGCGGCCGATCTGGTTCAGCACCAGCCGGATCAGCGGCTTGGTGCGGCTGATATCCGAGGGCGGCACCACAAGGTAAAGCGTCGCTGGCCGCTCGCTCGCGACCAGATCGCTGATCCGCCAGTCGCAACGGCGGGTCACTCGCGCGACGACGGGATCGCGGTACAGGCCGAGGAAGGACATCGCGGTGGACAGCACGCCGGATCGTTCGTTGTCCGACTTGTTCAGCAGTTCCCGCGCCGCAGAGGCGACGACGGGATGAATTCCGGCCGGTCCAAGATGCCTTGTCGCCATCATTGCCTTCAGCGTTGTCTCGATTGGGCGCTTCGGGTCGGAGAGGAAAGCGGCAACGCCGGCGAGCGTCTTGTCGGCTTCAGCGTAGAGCACATGGAGGATGGCGCCGACCAGCAGCGAGTGGCTGGTCTTCTCCCAGTGGTTCCGCCGTTCCAGCGAACCTTCCGGATCGACCAGCACATCGGCGACGTTCTGCACATCGCGCACTTCCCATTCCCCCCGCCTTACCTCCAGCAGGGGATTATAGGCAGAGGATGCCACATTGGTCGGATCGAAGAGCAGCACCCGTCCGTGCTGTGCCCGGAAGCTTGCCGTCAACGTCCAGTTCTCCCCTTTGATGTCGTGGACGATGGCGGAGCCGGGCCATGTCAGTAGCGTCGGCACCACAAGACCGACGCCTTTGCCGGAGCGGGTGGGCGCAAAGCACAGAACATGCTCCGGTCCATCGTGACGGAGGTAATTGCGCTCGTGCCGTCCCAGCACGACACCATCTGGGCCGAGCAGCCCAGCGCGCTTGATCTCGGCAGGCGTTGCCCAACGGGCCGAGCCATAGGTTTCGACATTCTTTGCCTCACGCGCTCGCCAGACCGACATGCCGATGGCGGCAGCCGCCGAAATAAGACCTCCAGATGCTGCGATGTATCCACCATCAACGAAAATTGTCGGCGCATAGGCGCCATAGGCGAACCACCACCAGAAAAAGGCCGGCGGCAGGTAGATCGGCACCGTGTGCACAAGCTCAAACCAAGGCTGGCCAAGCTCAGGCTGATAGCCCAGCCTCCAAGCAACCCATTGCGTCGCCGCCCACATCGCGACCAGCACGATGGTGAAAACGACGATAATCTGGCCCCAGAGGATCTTGGTGGCGGACATGACAGAACCTTCGCGGCAGCGAATGCCTTCAAGGTCGACCTAACGAGTCAGGAATTACAAGTGATGCTAAACGCGGCGGGTACAATTGGCGGTTATGGCGCGTAAAAAACAGAGGTAAGGCGGGAGACAACAAGGCTACTGCTGACTTACCAAACACACGCCCGCGCGATACGCAGGGAACCGAGCTAGCCGTTAAGCGACCAACCGCTTTCGAGTAAAGAAAACAAAACAGCTGTTGTTCGTTCAGGCGAGCCTATGCCGCCCGGAGTCAGCCAGTCCGTTACAGTTTGGCGTCGCTTAACAACCTTCGTGTATGGCTGTTTCTGACACCTGGACCATGCATTCGGCTTCAAGCCAGCTCTGCAACGCTGCCAGCGTCAGGTCCAAGTTCGCCACGATATGGGCCTCAAGGGCGGCTTCCTGAGCCGGTGTCACCTTACGTGGGCGATGCCCGCAAGACGATCGGGCGCTCGTCTCGCCGGTCCACCGACACGGGATCAGTGCCTTGTAGATGTACGAAATGCTGGCTTGAAAACCGAACTCGCCGCTGGGGTCGCCATCACGACATCGGTTCCGGTCAGAACCCGGGCCCGAAGATCCTCTGAATACGCTTGTCCCTGTCGCCACGCCATCGCTGCCCCAATAGGTCGTGACGACGCAGCGAATCACACCGGCGCCGCGTCGGGGAACCCCTCTCAGTGATTACAGGCAATATGGTACTTGAGCGTGCTGCCAGGCGGTGATGTTCCTTGAGCCGACTTCTGCCACGGTGCGGCCTCCTCATAATGGAGATTTTTCTCGTCCCCACGAACGCCAATTGATGCTAGTATCGCAACAGAACAATGCTAAGTTCCGTGGGGTCCGAGACTTGGCCGATTCGGGGGGAGGATCTTTTGCCACACGATGTCGCCTTAGCGGCCATGCAAAGTGGCATGTGCCTCAAGCTGCAATATGACGGCTATTCACGTCTCGTGGAAGTTCACGCCGTCGGCGAGAGTAAAACAGGCAATATCTGTATGCGCGTGTTCCAGGTCGGCGGCGGTAGTGTTAGTGGCGAGACGTCCGGCTGGAAGCTTATGATCATCGACAAGGCTTATACCATTCATCTCACGACGACGCCGTCGGAGGCTCCGCGCCCGGGCTATGCAAGGGGGGATCGCGGCATGACCGTCATCTATGGTGAGATCTAGATTCCCATCGCCCGATCAGGAGCGGCGCTCCTCCTGTTGGTTGCGCCAGATCGCAGGCCGATACTGACGAGGCTGCCCGGAATTTGAAGGGTCCTCGGCGCATAGGTCAGCGCCAACTCTGCTTTTACCCGGAAAGACGCTCCCATGCTTTTCATTCACACCGCCGATTGGCAGCTCGGCAAGCCGTTTGCCCGATTCGATCCGGACGTGCGCGCGGCGCTGACAGAGGCGCGTTTCGATACGATCGATGCGATCGGAAAAACCGCAGCGGAAAACGGCGCACGACATGTGTTGGTTGCGGGCGACATTTTCGACACGGATTGGCCCTTGGACCGGACCATCGTCCAGGCGGTCTCGCGAATGCAACGGCTGCCATGCCAATGGTGGCTTCTGCCTGGAAACCATGACTATGCAAGAAACGGGGGCCTTTGGGATCGTGTCCGCGCGAAAGGCGCGCCTAATGTCACTGTCATTGATGAAGCCTTGCCCGTAGAAATCGAAAGCCGGATCTGGCTTCTTCCGGCACCACTGGTGCACCGGCACAATCTAGACGATCCGACAGTGCTTTTCGACACAATGCTGATACCGGACGCTGCGCTCCGGATCGGTCTGGCTCATGGATCGATCCGGGATTTCGGATCACAAGGCGAGACGGCCAATCACATTGCCCCTGACCGCGCACGCACATCGTCTCTCGACTATCTCGCGCTTGGCGACTGGCACGGGATACTAAAGATCGATGACCACACCTGGTATTCGGGAACTCCCGAACCAGATCGGTTCCAGCGTGACGATCCGGGGCAGGCGTTGTTCGTTGATCTCGAGCCGGGGCGGCCACCGCACGTGACGCCGGTCCGTACCGGCAAGTTCCAATGGATGATCCGGAACTGGCGGGTCGACGACCTCGCCGCCTTCGAGGCGGAGTGCGCGCAACTGCTCAGCGCTGTGGAGCCGGCGGCCACGCTTCTACAGCTTACCCTAACCGGCATCGCTGAGCTGGGTGACAGGATCGCGATCCTGTCGCGCCTCGAGCACGATATCGCTCATCAGCTCCGCTACCTCGACGTCCGGGCCGATGACTTGGCGGCGCGGCCTAGCGAGGATGATATCGGTGGGCTGGCAGTCGAGGGGATGCTCGGCATAGCGGCGCGGAAGCTGAACGCGATGATCGAGGATGGCGGCGCGAACGCTCCCGCTGCCAAGCGGGCGCTCGAGCGGCTCTTCGTTGAATATGGCCGGGGAGATACGGGATGAGCCTCCGCCTCCGTCACATCACCCTCAACAATTTCCGCAAGTTCCGGGAGCCGGTCACGGTCCAGGGTCTGTCAGATGGGCTCAACATCGTCATAGAGGCTAACGAAGTGGGCAAGTCGACTCTGCTCGAAGCGTTGCGTGCAGCCTTCTTCGTGCGACATTCCACGCGTAACCAACTGGCCAGTTCCTACGCGCCCCATGGGGAGAATGTCGCTCCCGAGATCGAGGTGGGTTTTGAGCTTGACAGCGAGGCATGGAGCATCAGCAAAAGGTTTCTCAAAAGCCAGTCGATCGAGGTGCGCGGGCCCGCCGGACGCACCCAGGGAGACGCCGCAGAGGAGGTGCTGCAGGGGCTTCTGGGCTTCGAGCGCGATACAAGCCGGACAGGCGACACTGCCGCCTATGGTGCGCTCGGACTCTTGTGGGTGGCACAAACCGAAGCGTTGAGCGTGACGCCGCCCGGGCAGATCGTGCGAGACAGCGTGCGTTCCACCCTCGAAGCCGAAGTCGGCTCGATCATGGGCGGGGAAGCATATGAGCGGGTCCATACCCGTATTGATCAGCAATGTGCCCAATATTGGACCGCCACCGGCCGGGTCAGCGGCCGGCAAAGCGAGGCGAAGGAGCGCGCCGAAGTAGCCGGCGCTGAAGCCCGCGATATCCAGGCACGGCTGACCGCGCTGGAGAAGAGCTTCAGCGATCTCGAGTCGTCCCGGATCAGGCTGAGGCTGCTCGAACAGGATCTGGCCGATACCAACGATGCCGAGACCCGTGTCAGACTCGTCCGCATGATGGAGGTCGCGCGCGCGGCGGCATTGCTTCTTAGCATGCGCCGGGCGGAACATGAGGCGGCGACGGCGATCGTCCGAGGGCTAGAAGATTTGCAGACCCGTCATGAGCAGGCTGCCAAGGCACTAAGCGATGCCGAGGCCGCGCTGACGGATGCGAAGGCGCGCCGCACCGCCGTCATTGAGGACATCCGGACGAGGAAACTTGCGGTGTATAACGCCCGAGAGGCGCTGACTCACGCCCGGGAGAGCCGCCAGCAAGCGAGGCGAACGCTTATGGCGGGCGAAGCCCGCATCGTGACCAGCCGCAGGGCCGCGTCGGTTCTGGCGGCCCGGCAAAGGCACGAGAGCGTTCTTAGCCTCGAGACGCTGCTAGCCGAATCCGGGCATGCTAACGCTTTGCTCATTAATGCACCGGCGTTCGCGATGCTTGAAGAGATCGAATGGTCAGTCGCTCGTGCCCAAGCGGAGCTTACGGCTGGCGCGACGCGGATCGAGCTGACCGGTCCTGCTTCGGATGTTACGATTGATGGCCTGCCTTTGGGCACCGGTGAGCGCACGCTCCTGCACGAGACGCGGATCGGGCTGGGCAGCGGCTCCACGCTCATCATCCGGCCACCGGCTCTCTCTGGAAGCGCCGAAGCTGAAGTGGTGCGCTTAATGGCGAAGCAGGAGAGCATGTTCGCAGAATTCGGCGTGACCAGCCTCATCGCCGCCCGCGCGCGGAATGACGCCGCCCGTGAAGCGGCCGCTGAAATGCGATCGCTGCAAGCGCGGATCGATGCCCTCACGCAGCCGGATACGGTGCTCGGGCTTGCTGCGGGCGCCGAGGCCCTCAAACTATTCATGACAGGTCTCAAGGAAATAGTAGAGGAAGATGCCTGCGAGCTTCCGGATATCGAAGCGCTCAAGCGGGCGGCGGATGCCGCCGAGAGCGCGTTCGCTCGCGCGGAAGGCGCACAGGAAAGCGCAATCGACGTGCTCCTGGATCTGGAGGAGCAGGACAGGCCGCTGGCGGCCGTGGAGGCCGGAGCCGCCAGCGATCTCCAGAACGCGCGCAGCCAGTTGGCGGCGATCGAGATCCGATCCGATTTCGCCGGACTGGTAGACGCACTCGATAGTGTACGCAAATCGGCAACCGAGACCGCAATCAATTTGGAGGATGCCGAACGCAATGCGTCGGCGCACGACGCCGCCGACATCGAACGGCGGATCAAAGCGATTGATGCGCGAAGCTCGTCGGCGGCCCAGGCGAAGCGTAAACTGGAAACGGAAATCGCCCGACTCGAGGGAACCGTGGAGAGCGAGGGCGGCAAGGGCCTCGCGGAACAGGCGGCTTTCGCCGTTGAAGAAACTGATGCCGCGCGAAAACATCTCGATCGCGTTACACAAGAGGCTGAAACCTTGAAGCTGCTTCGCGAAACGCTGGAGGCGGCCCGGGCAGAAACGTCACGCACCTATGTCGAACCGGTCGCGCGGCGGGCGAGGCGACACATCGAGCGGCTGCTTCCTGGCTGCGACTTGTCCTTTTCCGATGATCTCTGCCTGGAGAACATCGTGCGCGGCGGCGTATCTGAAAGATGTGCCAACCTTTCCCGCGGCACCCAGGAGCAGCTGGCCGTGCTGGCGCGCCTCGCCTTTGCCGACATGCTGCTCGAACAAGGACGGCCGGTGTCATTGATACTCGACGACCCCCTGGTCTATTCCGATGATGCGCGGCTGGATATCATGATCGATGTTATCGCCGAGGCTTCAAAGCGTATGCAGGTGATTTTGCTGACCTGCCGTGACCGCGCCTTCCGCCACGTCGAAGGCAAGCGGATCGTGATCGACGGAGGCCGCTGACCGTGCAGCTCTTCCAGGCCCGCATCCAGAATTTTCGGTCGCTGCGCGATGTCGTGATCGCCTTTGACGCCCATACCGCTTTCATCGGTGGGAACGGCGCTGGGAAGTCGAGTATCCTGAAGGCGCTGGAGAAATTTTATTCTACTAACAAGACATTGGACAGGGACGACTATTTTGGCCGGGACACTTCGCTCACCGTCGAGATCGAGCTGACGTTTGGCGAACTGTTGAACGAGGAACGCAACACTTTCGAGAGCCGGGTCCGCAATGACAAGCTCGCGGTCGCGCGGGTGTTCGACGATTCTTCCGCGAGCGGCCGTTACTTCGGGTCGGTGCCGCAAAATCCCGATTTTATGCCGATCCGCTCGCTCGTCTCAGCGCGGGACAAAAACACGGCATACCGAACCTTGCGGACAACTAATCGCGCTTATGCAGACCTTCCATCCGCGGCTAGTGCGCCGCAGGCCGAAGAATTCATGCAGCAGTGGGAGGCGGAGCATCCAGAAGCGCTCGTGCTGCAGCGCGACGACGGACAGTTTTTCGGCTTCCAGAATGCGGGGCGGGGCGCGCTGCAGCGGCACACGAGCTTCGTCTTCATCCCGGCCGTGCGCGAAGCAGCCGCCGACGCGTCGGATGGAAAGTCCAGCGCGATCGGCAAGCTGCTCGAAATCGTGGTGCGCAGCGCTATCCTGCAGCGCCGCGATGTGCTCGCCTTTCAGCAGGAGGTTACCGAAAAATATCGCGCGCTCGTCGCGCCGGATAATATGCCCGAACTTGGCGAGCTCGCTATCCGCCTCACTGGCGATCTTAAAGGCCTATACCGCGATGCCGAGGTCGGTCTGGCCTGGCGTGAAGTGGCAGACATTCCAGTGCCACTTCCTGTCGCCGACGTCTCGCTTAGCGACGATGGCTTCGGAGGGCCTGTCGATCGCCAGGGACATGGTTTACAACGGGCGTTCATTTTCACCCTGCTTCAGCATCTCGCAAAATCGAGCCTGCTCTCTTCTCCTGCCACCGAGGACGAGGCCAACGCCGGTGCCGAACCGGCGCCTGCGCACGCGCCCAACCTCATCCTCGCGATCGAGGAGCCGGAGCTTTATCAGCACCCGACCAAGCAGCGTCACCTCGCGAGCGTGTTACGCGGACTGAGCCAAGGCAGCTTGCCAGGAGCGGAGGGACCAACGCAGATCCTCTTCGGCTCTCACTCCCCAATGTTCGTGTCCCTCGACACGGCCAACGAGATCCGCCTCGTGCGGCGCACCGATTGCGACGAAAGCCGTCTCAAGCAATGCGAGCTCCGCTCGCTGAACCTCGGCGTCATCGCGAGCCGCCTGGGACAAGCGTGGGGCAAGGAGGATGGCGCCTATACCGCTGCGACCCTCACCCCGAGACTGCACATCCTCGGGGCTGAGCTTGCGGAGGGCTTTTTCGCGAACGGAATCGTGCTGGTCGAAGGGCGCAGCGACAAGGCTGCCCTTCACGCGTGCGCCCGCGTCCTGAACCTCGACTTCGAAGCAGCGGGCATCGCCGTGCTGTCTGCAGAGGGTAAAGGCAATCTGGATAAGCCCTACGCGATCTTCACGGAACTCGGCATTCCGACCTTCGTACTGTGGGATTGTGACCGAGGGAAAAAGGAGGCTCATACGAACCTGCCGCTGCTGCGCCTTGTAAATCCCGGACTGCGGCTGGACGCGGCACCGGTGGAGACCCGCGTGGCCGGACATTATGCGCATTTCGAGGACACGCTTGAAGCGCTCCTGATCGACGAGATTGGCAATGAGCTGCATCAGGCTTGCCTGAGCGACGCATGTGAGCCGTTTGGCCTCACTGCAAGCAAGGATACGCACAAGATTCCCGAGGTCATGCATCACACGCTGCGCTACGCCAAGGAGCGCGACGCGATCTGCCACACCCTTGAAGCCCTCGTGCGCGCAATTTGGCTTCATCTCACCGGCGAAAATGCCGAAGCCGAGGATTACAATAGAGCAAGCCGCTTAAATCGATCAGCAGATCGCACCAGGATTTTATAGCCGGTGGGCAGCCAGTCCGTTCCGGATCGCAGTTCGCAGGTCCGCTTTTGGGGAGTCGGTGCAGACCGCTGTAGGTCTGATAAGGGCGCGAAGCGGACCCTACCGGATCGGGCGCGTAGCTTCCGCTCCCGACACAATTACGCGTTTGAGGTGATCAAAGTTCAAGCCCCCGCTTCCTGCCGAAGCTCCACTCAATCCCGCCACTATCCTTGACGACACCTATAACATCTCGACCGAGCCACTTTTCTAGCGAAGGCGACCACGGCACAAGCTGAAAGCCGATCCCGTCGTCGATCATGGCGAATCGGCCAGAGGAGAGGGTCAAGCACCGCCGGTAGGTTCCGGCAACCTGTTCGCCCGTTGCCGCCTGGGTGAAGGGCAATCCCGTCTTGGCCGCAATCTCCGCGCCAACGGCATTCAGCTCGCGGCGACGCAGCGTGTCGAGGAGATCGCGCTGAAGGATGATCCGTTGCTCTTGCCGCCGCGCCAGACCTTGCTCGGCCAGATATTCCGACCGGGCAGCCATCGCATCGCGAACCTCCTCGCCGAAGCCGCCCATGGCAAGCGGCATCGGCTCACGCTCGACCAACCGGTGATCAAGCCAGGTCGCACCCGGCGCCGTCACCTGGCTTGCAAGATCATGGTCAGAGCGCGCAGCGAGAACGAGGGCCGGCTGACGATCATCGGCGCCTCCGATCTGGCGCAGCTCGACGATGCCGCCGATTGGTGGTGCGTGCTCAAATGCTTCCACACCACGCAAGCGAACATGATGGGCGCGGCCATTGGTGGCGTCGATCACCGCATAGGCCTCACCGGTCAGCTCGTTGTACAGGCCTTTGCTTACCAGCCGGCCAATAATCGGCGAATTTGGGGCATATGTATCGATCACAAAGTCGCTGATGCCCCGGTCACGGCCTTGGTCTGTGAAGGCGCGATGCATCGTCTTGATGATATCGCCGCGCATCCCGAGGTCACGCAAGCTGCCTTCCGCTTCCAGGCGAACAATCCATTCTCCCGGAGCAGCTTGCGCCGCCAACCCCATCGTCTCCAGATGCTGGAGCCGGCCGATCATCAGGCGGCATGTTTCCAAATCACCGGCACCAGCAAGGTCGGGTCGAAGATCAATACGGCCGGTCTCGTCCGCGTTGATCCGGATCTCGGCATCGAGCCGTGTCCAGCGCTCGGCATTCACCTCCCGCTGAAGTGCGGATTGGATTTCATGCTCGGGCTTCGGTCCCAGTTCGATTGCCACCAGTTCCTCGGCGCGGGAGCGCAAGCCCCGGCTGATATAGTCACGCGAGATGACGAGATCGGCGCCGCGTTCATCGACGCCGCGCACCAGCAGATGAACATGCGGATTGTCCGTGTTCCAGTGATCGATCGCCACCCAGTCGAGCTTTGTTCCAAGATCAGCCTCCATCTGGTTGGCGAGGTCACGGGTGAAGGCCTTGAGGTCGGTTATCTCGGCGGCATCTTCCGGTGAAGCGATGAACCGGAAATGATGCCGGTCATCCTTGCCACGCTCGGCGAAAGCAATGTCGTCGGCATGATCGGACTTCGCATCGAACATGATCCCTTTTCCGCCGTCACGGGTGACGCCGTCGCGCTTGAGATAGGCGAGATGTGCCGCCAGTGGCGCCGAGCGAAAGCGCTGGCCGTGGTGGCGCGCGATGCGAGCTTTCACGACGACGCGGCAGCTCGTCGAGAACAGGCGATTGCGGTTGAAGGCGAGCCGGCCACGCCCGAAGCTGGAGCGGCCAATGCTAGTCCGCTTGCCGTTGCCCGCTTGCGGTGCCGTATGTCCAGCTTTCTGGGCGGCACGCAGTACCTGGTTGATGAAGCTCTTGGAGTTGGCGCCGCCCCTGTTGCGGATGCGCCCTGGGCGGACGTGGAACTCTTCGCCGTTGTGTCTCATGTCGGGGCAGCCGATGGCCAGGTATCGCAGACAGTGCCGGAAACCTCATTGTAATTATTGATCTTCTGCCTTGGAGCGGCACGCGACCCGACCGCCCGGCACGGAGAAAGACAAGCCATGACAATGGTTTGGCTGACGACCGGCCACACTCTTTTATCTCGCCGTCCTCTGCTCCTTTCTTCTGCCATCCAGCATCTCACCATCAAATCCGCGCTGATCTCCGAAGCACTACGACGCAGTACGATCAGCATCACGGCAGCAGCTTCCCGCCGGAGATGGGCACAAACAGGTGGTTTGACCGTGGCATCAAAGGCGTAAGACTGGCGCCAGACTGAGCGAACGGCGCAGGTAAATTCGGTACGTCGGCGCCCGGTTTTCCGTCTGACAAAGTTCGGTCAGACACCGAGACGAAGAGGGGTGCCTGCGTCCATGACACCCTCAGCGACATGGCGATGTTTGGACCGCCAGTGCGCGCTGCTTTGATCATCGGCATGAGCATGGCGACGTAACGCTGCGTCTCGATTGGCAGGGGTTGACCAGTGGCGATGTGTTGCTCGTATTCCGCCGGCCCCGCATTATAAGCCGCTAGAAATCCCGCCATCCCGAAGCGGTCGTACATCTCCCGAAGATAGGCCGTGCCTGCCGCGATGTTGTCCTGCGGATTTAATGGATTGCTTCCAAGACCGAGGTTGGCGCGCAAACTCGACCAGGTCCGCGGCATGATTTGCATCAGCCCCATAGCACCGGCCAAAGAAACGGCGCCCGCATCGCCACCGCTCTCCGCGCTGATCACGGCGCGTATCCATGCCTTGGGCATGTCGAACCGCTGTGATGCCTCGGCAATATACTCGGCAAACCGTTTGCCATGAGGCTGGCTGGCATCCGATGCGAACAACGCCGCCGGTTCTGCATTGGCAGTAACAAACGACAGCACGATTAAGGACATAATGACTGCAGCGCCATTGAACAATTTTCGCAACGTATCGCCGCCGATCATCGCGCTCAAAGACCATCTGGCTGAAGCACTTTCTGGCTGTCTCGGCCATTGGTCTCCACAAAACTGGACGCGGAATGGCTCCAGACTTGGCCGGAAAAGAAGGATGAGGCGCTTTACGACCGGCCAAATGAATTTCCATACTCTGCAGATGATTTGCTGCATCACTGCCGTTGCTCAAGCCAGAGGGCAACTGCTCGCCCAATGATCGCGGTGCGTGGCAGTGCGCCGAAATACCGGCTGTCCAGGCTGTCCGGGACGCCTTCGTTGAACAGGAAAACCTGGCCAGCTTCTATCGTCCGGCAGCCGTTCCAGCGCGGCAGCACCCGGCCACGGCTGTCACGATCCAGAGCGGTTCCAACGACATCGCCGCCGATTCTGATGGTGTCGCCGATGCGGCAAACGCGCTGCCCAGGAAGGGCGGCAATATGTTTCAGCAGCGGCACATGCTCTGGCAGGTAATCGCGGTCCGCCAGAAAGGAAGCCAGTGGCTCCGGTGGCATGACACCGACAAGTTCGGTAAGATGGAGCCGGCCAGCCGGATGCACCGCATAAAAGCCGACCGGGACACTTGCGCTGGCATTCCAGATCAGTCGCGGCAGCGGGTGGAACAACGTGGCGACGCCGATGCTGAGCGCACCGAAATACGTCGCAATGAGCCAAGCAACGCGGGTCATTCATCGATCTTCCGGCGCAGCAGCCACGCGTCGTGCCGCGCGCGGATGTAGAGCCGCGGCTCCTCACCAGCGATCAACCGGTTATGAACATGCCGCCAATGGTTCGGATCGGCATCCGCCGGATCGATGCCCAGCGCCTCCACGGCATCGATGACCTGCAGCACGCGCTCGACCTTCGGCCAGCCGCTGATCCGGAGCAGGATATCGCCACCAGGGCGCACGAAAGGCACCGTGGCATAGGCTTCATTCGGCATGACAGCGCGCAAAATGTCGATGCGCGAGACGATGGTGCCGTAGTCGTTCGAGGCCCACCGGACATAGGCGAAAACGCTGTCGGGCGCGAAGCTCAAGATCCGCCGGCGGCGGTCCAGGATTGTCTCCTCGACATCGTGGCCGAACCTGATCCAGTGCTCGATTCGCTTCTCGATCCAGGTCAGTTCGACATGGGTCAAGTTGTTGGATGATGGCAAAATTTGCCCTCCGGCATGACGCAGGTCGAGAGGCGGATGATCATTCATGGACCGGTTCCGGCACCTTTGCCGTTCTTGCTTGTTGGTGAACGGGGCATGATGCCGGCAGCGGTGATCCTGCGCTGAAACGCCATGATTTTCGTCCGGCTGTATCGCTCGAACACCACGTTGATGGTTAGGCGTAGGATGAACTTTGCGCCCATCACCTGGGCGATGGCGAGCATGTCGACCGTATTGACTGCGCTTCTGGCATCGCCAGTATCTTGCGGATGGATGCCGATCAGCCTGACGCACTTTCCTTCCCGGCCAAATCTAAACGCGAAATGACCTACGCATTTTGTCTTGGCGACACGGCACTTTTGGTTCAGAAATACCGCGTTCATCCTTCCCCTTTTCCGGGTTATCCACCGATTCAGGGTGGTGCCTACTATAGAAGAGTTAGATTCTTCTATGTTAGACTCTAAGTTACGCGCCCCGGAAGCTATTGATTTATTTCGCAAAAATCGGGGTTTTAGTTCCTGAAGGCACGGCGTCATAGTTCCTGATCGCCCGTCAGAGTGGTTCCCGATAGCCCGGATGCATTCACAGCTTGTCCACAGCCTCCTGTGGATATCTTTGCCGTCGCGAATTTAAGCACCTCGTGTCCCGCAGGCATTTGCTCAATGCTCAGTCGATAGCCTGGCAGCGGCTGCCGGTTAACGATGTCGCGCAACTCAAAGGCGAAGCGCCTGAACGGCGAAAGGCTCGCTGATTTGAGGTAAAGGTGCCGGAATTCGAACTGCCAGCCGGCGCGTTGTCGCCCGGCGTGCTTGCGGACGAGGCGATAGAGCCAGCGCTCCAATCCGCCCGTCAGCTTGAAATACGACAGGTCGATGGTCAGCACGAGCGTACCATCGAGAACAGTGCGGTACAGCCAATCCGACACAATGAAATCGACGCTGAATACTTGGCCGTAACCATCGACGCGTTCGGTCCATTCACTGATCCAGGAAAAGGGATGCAACTCCCTCTCCTTTGGCTGACGTAGCGATGTTTCAACCGTCGTCGATTGCAGCCGGTAGAACGCGGCCTTCAGGCGGTGATAGTCGCGCCCGCTGGCGCCGCGGCCAATGAAGGTCAGAATGTCGAAATATGTGGTGGCCAGCAGGCGCGAGGTGCGCAGACCGGCATCCCGCGCCTCGACGATCTGGCTGGCTGCCCAGATCAGGATATCCCCGTCCCAGATGGTCGCCATGCCATGCTCCGGTGTTGCTTGGACACGGATCACGACGTCGTTCATCCGGAAGTCGATCGGTATCGTCCGCGGGCTCTTGGCCAGGCTGAAGAACGGGTAGGCCATCAGGTCCTGTGCGTCGCGCGGCACCAAATCATCGCCCGGCAAAGCGCGGAACGGTTCAAGCTGCGCGTGTTCTGGCCTGATGCAATGCCGCGTCAACACGATGACGTCACCTGTGACGATCAGCGGCGTGGCTGGTGATAGGCCGGCGAGACCGCGGCATGACGCTTGGCAGGAAGCACCTGGCCAATGCCGGGATCAGAGGTCGACGCCTTGGCGCCGCGTTCGACCCAAGCTTGGAGGTCATCGAGCCGATAGACGACCCGGCCGCCGAGCTTGGAATAGCGCGGTCCGGTGCCGTAGGTGCGGTGCTTTTCCAGCGTGCGGTCGGAGAGCCCTAGAAACCGAGCGGCTTCAGGCGTGCGCAGGTAGCGCGGTGGGAGTTGAGCAGTTGCGGCGGACATAGGCGACCTCCATGATGTCGAGGACGGCCACCGGCTATCGGCGGCCGTCAGCGATCACCATGGCGCAGCAGGCTGGCGGCAGGGGATGGTGAAGATGAGCGACCCTGAAATCACCACCCTGCAAAGGAGCCGCGGGAACGGTCGCCAATCGCTCAACGCGGGCGGCGCGGACTCAGCAGCTTGCGGTAGTCGTTGCGCATCAGGGCGAAGCCGGTGCGCGCCAAACGGATGACGGTGTCGCGCAGAGGCGCGGTCTTCCAAGGTTCAGAGGCCACGCGATCTGATCCGAATAATGCCCCGGCGATGGCCCGGTAGCTGGCGCCGGACAGCCGGCCATCCAGCGCGCGGAGGATCGCGACCAGGCGCCTGACCCGCTGCGGTGGCACTGCTAGCGGTGCTAGCGGCGGGCGAGGCCCGCCATCCGTCATGAACCGCCAAAACTGCAACGTGGCATCGGCCCGTCGTGGGGCGCCGGGATCGAGCGGGATGAGGGCGGCCATCGGTTGAGATTTGCTTGGCTTGCCGACCAGCCAAAGCTGGTAGCTGATTCCGCCGTTGCGGATCATCAAATGCGTGCCGTCCTTGGCGTCTCGCCGGAACGTGCCGATTGGCAGTTCCGCGAGTGTGATCCGCGGCGAGACAAGTTGCGAAGGTGTTGTGGTCAGTATGATGACCGACGCCAATTCGTCGGGATGCCAGAAGACAGCGATCTCGTCAGCGCGCCGATCAGGGTCCGCCAGGAAATCGTAACCCCCAGTACCGGGCGGGACCTCCTACCCCATCATCGGCGTCGGCTGGAGTCTCCTTGTAGAGGGGCCGGTACTCAGGGTTGCGGCGCAGGAACTCCCAGGCAAGGCCTGCGGGTTCCATTTCAGCGGCATAGCCATAGGCGGCCTCTGACCGCCAATCACCCATCAACATGGCCAGGTTCCTTCGATGCGACAGCAAACCTGCTGTACTGTATCAGGAAGCTGTATCGCTTTGCGAATGTTTACAGAGCGCCGATTCAGCATAGGATCATGCCAAAACCGGATTGGCCTTTTCCTGTCTTGTCACCACTCGCGACTACCGCGATGTACGAAGCAGATCACGATAGCCTTGCTCGGTCAGCCAGCGGGCACGTGCCAGATGAGTGTCGTGAATTCGCCGCACCCGATCAGGCGCCTGCGCCGGATCGAGGCCAAGTACGACACGCGCAACCTCTTCCCATGGCGCGTCCTCGGATGCCGCATCGAGCAGCCGAAGATAGGTCGTCATGTGCGTTCGGTCGTAATCAGTCACTTTTGCCTCTGTCGGCGCGGTTTCGGCGATGGGCTGGTCGGGCGGCAACGACATGGGCTGCTCGTGGCTCCTGAACTTGGTGCACAATCGTTTATCAAAGTTTTACCAAACGGAAAGATCAGCATGTGCTGCGACACCAGTGAAGATTACGGGCGCCGCATTCGGGTATTATAATGCGTAGCATCACAATGCGCGAATGGTGTCCATCCTGCCGATGGATATTCGCCACCTGTTCGGAGCCAATGTTCGCCGATTGCGTGTGCAAGCCGGCCTCAGCCAGGAGGCCGTTGCTGCACGTGTGGGCGTTGATCGTGCCCATGTCAGCAGCATGGAGCGCGGCCAGCAGAACGTCACGCTGCTGACATTGTGGCACACGGCGCAAGCGCTGGGCGCGAAGCCCGCCGATCTGCTCAGCGAGGAGTTTGTTGTTGGCCGTGGCGCTTCTGAAGACGAAGGCGAGTCCCGGTAAGGTTTCCCGGTTGGCAAAGAAGAAGCCCCGCCCGGCATTCGGGCGGGGCGGCAGGTTCGGCTCAGTCGCCGTTGGGCTTGCGGCTGCGAGACCAGATCAGGGTGTAGCCGTCGCCGCTCTCGTCGTTGAAGAGGTTGGCGTAGATGGGGGCGTTGAAGCTGGGATCGTCCAGCTTGACCGAGAGATAGTCGCGGCCTTCGTTTGAGCGCTTCGACCAGGCGGCGCCGATCTCGGCCCGGCCGACATAGACCCGGTGGCTGGGGGCGTTGTCATTCGCCCTTGTGGCTTCGGGAACGATGCGCACGCCTTTGGTTTGGACGCTCAGGGTGACGATCTCGCCCTGGTATTCGTTGCTGGACTTCTTGAAAGAACCGATGTTAGCCATGTCACGTCTCCTTGCTGGTTTCGAGCCCGCGACCATCGCGGCCTCGATGGCGATCAAAAGGCCGAAGGCGATCGGCGACGCACCCGCTCATCCGTAGCGCTTGCGCGATGGTGGGCTTGGGGCCGAAGCGCAGCGGAGGATGGCGGCGTGAGACTTTCTTGCCTCGCGAGGAATGGGCATCTTCCCGCAGGGCTTGCCAAGGGAAGATGTCCAGGGGAAGAAAGCCGAAGCGTCCGCCATTGCGGCCAGCCGATCGAGGCGCGGCCGGCGAGGCGCAGCCGGCCTTCGGCTAGATCAAGCCATCAAGAGGCCGTGTCGCTCGCGCGCGCTGGACAGCATCCTCCAGGAGAGGTGACGAACATCGGAGATTTCACGCAAGAGGCTCAGCTTACCAGGCGCAGGAAAAGAAACCTCATCGCACAGAAAGGCGGCAGCCATCTCTTCGGCCCATGCGAAAGATTGCGATCATCTCACCGCCGGAAACAATCAGGCCGTCGAGATCGCCGCTGCCGCTTAGACGGTGCGCGATGGAGGGTGGCAGGTCTCAGGCAGGCTCGACGTTCAAGTATCCCTCATCCATGCAAACGCAATCGGACGAGGCGCTGCTTCACCTGTCCCTGGCTGTTGAGGCCTGAGGGAACTGAGCCTGACCAGTCGCCATGCCCAGCCTGATATCCGGCGACGCCAGCGCCGTCATCCGGACCCAAGCCGTGCCACCGACCGCCAGCGCGCCGATCATGGCAAAGATTTCGCGCCAGATTGTGGAGGGCATGCCGATCCGGGCGAGGCCAAGAGTGGCAAAGTAGCCGGCGATGCAGGCCGGGACCGCAAAGAGCAGCGCGATCAACGCCCGGATAAGCGGAGAGAGTAGGCTTGCGAAAGCAAGCTGCCCAATCACCAGGGTGATTATGCCGGCGATCAGGCCAACAAGGAATCCACCGATAGCGCCAGAGCCGCTGTGGTAGGCCGCAAGGCCAGCCGTAACACCGGCAAAGAGTGGCAAGGCATAGACTGCAAGCGCGAACAGCAGCCAGCAGAAAAAGCCGATGCTGAAGCCGCCGAGAAAAGGGCGAGGATGATCATGATGGTGGCTCCATGACAAGGTTGAAGGTGTGCGCCTCCACCACCACGGCGCAAGCCGGAGCATAATTGGAAATCTTGGGATGTGATAGCGGATTTTGTCAGCATCGGCTGATGTCCAGCAGAACATGCCGATATCGGCGATGCCGAACTACGCCATCTGGCGGTCTGGGCGCTGCGGAAGGTGCGGGCGACAGCGCCATCTCAAGCACTTGCGTGAATTTTAGCTTGATTGTGTAACAAAGGGGATTGCGAAAAACGATCCTGGCGTCCTGCACCTTTCAGAACTGCTGACGATGCATTTTGGGCGGCAGGACGTGTTGGTAACCTTCAGCCTGGACTTCAAGGACGTGTTGGATTCAGTCGAGGTTGAAGCCGCGGTCAGCCGGATTGAGCAGCGGATGAAGCAGGCCCATCCGGAAGTGAAGCGTGTGTTCATCAAAGCTCAAGCATTCCGGCTTGCATTGCAAGCCGCGCCATGGCGCCCCGCGGCGCGTGAGTCCAGGCAGAGTTTCGACCAAGCAACGTGGGATGCACACAACTGTGGGAAGAATTCGGCAGTATTGGACTTACGTCCGGCAGATTGCAGGCTGGCGTCTGATCGTTTCAGGCTGACCTACAGCCTGAAACGTGAATCAGTCGCGATGATAAAGAGGTTAAAGCATAAGCGGTTCAAGTTGAACCGATCATGCTTTAGGGTAAGACGTCGCCTCGATTGCGCTGCCGCCGGCCGAAAAGTTCAATTTTCATGGATTGCAGGTAGAAACCGTGATGGGCGGCAATACGTCGCATCATTGCGTCGGTATCAGCGTCCGCGAATTCGACAACCTGACCGGTATCGATATCCACCAAGTGATAATGATCGTGGTCACCCGATACTTCGTAGCGGGCGCGTTTGCTGCCCAGGTTACGACGCTCCAATATGCCGTGCTGCTCGAAGAGGCGCACGGTACGATAAACGGTGGCGAGCGAAATGTGTTGGTCGACGTAATTGACACGTCGGTGCAGTTCGCTGACATCTGGATGGTCAGTCGACTCTGAGAGCGCGCGCGCAATCACTCGGCGAGGCCCGGTCATTTTTAAACCGTTCTGGAGGCAAAGCCCCGCGATGTCGTTGCGGTCGATCTCCAACTCAGTGGAGGGATCGAGTGTATCAAAGACGGTCTTCATGATGGGATTTTGAACCAACCACAGGCTCCCGTCTATCCTGCATTGGCGCGGGCCGGGCAAAGCCTTATCATCCTACGGGACGTCAGGTTTCCTGTGATTGCTTCCAGGTCCGCGCGACCTCGATTGCGGTCTCGAACATGGATTGGATAGTACGATGATTGAGCAGATCCCCATTACCGAGAATTATTTTCTCGCAGATGTGTATGCGTTGCGTGAAGCCGTGAACCGCTGCCTGGAGAGGAATATCACGAAGGAAGACGATTGTCCCGATGTCCAAACCTCAATCGCATTTCTACAGACTGTTCTTGTCGCCGAGATTGTCTGCGTTCTGCGCTACACCATGATTTCTGTTTCAGCCGCCGGCCTCCAGAACGCTGTCATCGGGGCCGAATTCCAGGAACAGGCCAATGACGAGCGCAAGCACATGATGATGGCGGCGGAACGCATCAAACAACTTGGCGGCAAGCCGAACTTCGAGCCTGACGGCCTCGTCTCGCGGACCGCCGCAGGGGGTGCCAGCGACAGAAATCTTGCCGAGGCGGCCAGGGAAAATCTGATCGCGGAGAATAACATCATTGAACTTTATCGCGACCTGATCGGGTATTTTTCATCGCGCGATCCGGTCACATGCATGATGCTCAAGCAAATCCTCCAGGACGAAGAAAACCATACGGCCGACATGCAAGACCTGATGGCTGCCTATGGTGGCCATCAGGGACAATACCGGAATTGACCCAGACACCCGCTCTTCACGCGGGTGTCGTAACGCGGCGGTAATGGGAACAACATGATCTTAAGGCAAAAAGCCAAATGCCGCGTCCGGTGCGGTTATCGTGTGGTATGGGGATCGGGAAAGGCGTTGACCGTGCCATCAACAATCAGGCCTAACCGGCCTGCGGCGCGGGGTAAAGCGTGACTAAACACGCGAGAGAAAATTGGCGGCAGGTTCGGATTAGCAAGCTGCAGTTCGACCAGCGCGTCATGGCCGAAATACCGCACCGCACCGATACGCGCCGCCGTGCTACCGGCGGTGGCCTCTGGAACCAAGCGGATCTGTTCCGGGCGAATCATAAGATTCACCGCCCCTTGCATCGGTTCCGCCAGATCGAGTGTGCCGAGCGCGCATTCGGCCAGCATCCCATGCGCCATGCCGGACAGCAGCACCGCCTCGCCAACGAACCGGGCAAGTTCGGCATCATTCGGCCGGTGATAGAGTGAGATCGGATCGGTGTGCTGCACGATCCGCCCAGCGCGCAGCACCGCGACGCGATCGCCCATTGACAAGGCTTCCGCTTGATCGTGGGTGACCAGAATTGCAGTGGCGCCGGTCTGTCTTAGCGCGGCGGCGACGATCTGGCGCACATCCTGACGCAGCGCCGCGTCGAGCGCTGAAAACGGCTCGTCGAGCAGCACCAGCTTTGGCGACGGGGCGAGCGCGCGGGCGAGCGCGACGCGCTGCTGCTCGCCGCCCGACAGTTGATGCGGGCTGCGCCCGGCAAATCCGGCCGACAGCCCGACCATGGCGAGCAGTTCCGCGATCCGCGACTCGTGCCTGCCGCGACCGAGGCCGAAGGCGATATTGGCCGCGACCGACAGATGCGGAAACAACGCGCCTTCCTGGGCCAGATAGCCGATCCGACGCCGCTCCGGGGCCACATGCAGCCCAGGATTCTCGACCGGCACATCATCGATTGTGATCGACCCGGCATCGGCCCGCTCGAATCCGGCGATCAGCCGCAACAAGGTCGTCTTGCCGCTGCCCGATGCACCAAGAATCGCGAGCATATTGCCAGAGGCTACCGCGAGGCTGGCACGGTCGAGCACCATGGTAGCGCCGAATTGTTTGACCACACCGTCGATTTTCACCGCCGCCATCGTCAGCCTCCAAAATCGATATGTACGCCCGCCAACCCGAAGCGCCGCGCCAGCAGCCAGCTTGCGGTCATCGACAGGATGACCAGCACTGCGGCATAAGGGGCGGCAGCGGCAAAGGCGAGGGTCGAGGTATCGCCCCAGATGCGCATCGCCAACGTTTCGGTGCCGATCGGCGCGAGCAACAAGGTCGCGGTCAGTTCGGTCGAGACGGCGATGAACACCAGCGCCGCGGCGGCTCCGAAACCAGGGGCGGCGAGCGGTACGGTGATCCGCCATAGCACCCGCGCCCAGCCCGATCCCAGCGAGCACGCCGCTTCCTCCAGCCGCCGATCCGCCTGCAACAGAGCGGTGCGGATGCCGACTAGCGCATAAGGCATGAACAGGATGGCATAGGCGATCAGGAGCAGAAAACTGCTTTGATAAAGTGGCGGCACGGCGCGCACGGTCGCGGTGATCAGCGCCAGCGCGATCACGATGCCCGGTACGCCCTGCGCCAGCCACGCGCCGCGCTCGAGCGGCGCGGTCAGGCCGAAACGCGGCCAGCTTGCGGACAGGATCGCGAGCGGCAGAGCGAGAATGACAGTCAGCACCGCCGCGCCAATTCCCAGGTCCAGGGTGCTGAACGTTGCCATCAACAGGGCGCGGGGCGAGGCTTCGTCGGGCGTGATCGCCGCCGCGCCATGCCGGGTCAGCCAGAACAGAACCGTGCTGATCGGCACGCCAAGCGACAATAAGGCAAGCAGCGCGAAACCGAGCACGGACGGGATGCGCCAGCGTCTCAACGCATAAAGTGTCGCGCGGCGGCGTGTGCCTTTGCCGATCCGCGCGTAATGCGCGTTGCGGCGGAGTGCCGATTCGGCGGCGAGACAGGCAAGGCAGAAGCCCAGCAGAATGACCGCCAGCGCCGCGGCTTCGGCGCCGTCATATCCCGAACGATAGGCGGCATAGATCTCGGTGGTGAAGGTGCGGAACCGCATAAGCGCGAAGGCACCGAACTCGACCAAACAGTTCAGCGCGACCAGCAGGCCGCCGCCCAGCATCGCCGGGCGCAATTGCGGCAGGATGACCCGGCGGATACAGCGCCACGGCGCATCGCCCAGCGACCGCGCGGAGTCTTCCAGCGCCGGATCAAGCCCGCGCAGCGCAGCGGCGACCGGAAGATAGACCAGCGGCGTATAAGCGAAGACGGTCACCAGCAGCGCGCCGCCGAACCCTTCCAGATCGGGGCTGATCGACACCCAGGCATAGCTCGCGATAAACGCTGGCATCGCGAGCGGCGCGGTGGCCAGCACCGCCCAGACCGGACGGCCCGGCAGATCGGTCCTCTCGACCAGGAACGCCGCGATGGTGCCGATGGTCACGCAGCAGATCGCGGCCGTAACCGTCAGCATCACCGTGTTGAGCAAAAGCTCGCCGGTAAGCGGACGCCAGAGCAGATCGAATATCCGCGCGGCACCCGCCGCGATCGCATCCGCCAGCGTGATCCCGACCGGCAGCAGAACTAGCGCCGCCGGCACCGCGCCGATCAGCACCAAAGTAATCGGCGGGCGCTGAACGACCGAGGCTGCGAAAGATTTCACCGGTCGAGTCCCATGGACGATCAGATCAGGCCGGCTTGCTGTAGCAATTGTGCAGCGTCGCGGTCGTTGCCCAGTTCCGCCGGTTTGATCGCCGGCGGATGCAGTGTGTCCATCGGCGCCAGCAGCGGATTGGGTGTGATGCCGGGGCGCAGCGGGTACTCATAATCCACCGAACTTTTTGCGAGCAGCGTCTGTGCCTGAGCGCTTACCAGAAACGCCAGGAATCGCTGTGCTTCCGTCTTATGGCGTGATGCTTCCAGCACTCCTGCCCCTGAGACGTTGATTAGATTGCCGGCATCACCCGGCGCAAAGTGCGCGGTGCGGCTTGGCGTGTGCAACGGTCCCATCTCGGTGCGCAACCGCGCCCAATAGTAATTGTTGATGATCCCGGTGGCCACGCTGCCGCGATTGACTGCGGCGACCACCGATTCGTCATCCTGATAGAGTTTCGCGTTGCGCTTGAGACCCTTTAGCCAGGCCAGCGTCTTTGCCTTGCCATCGATATGGATCATGGCGCCGACAAGCGGCAGGAAATCGGCATCGCTCGGCGCGATTGCGATCTTGCCCTTCCACGCGGGAGACGCAAGATCGGTCAGATGGGCTGGTAGGGCGGCGCGCCGGATGAGCCTGGGGTTCCAGGCCAGCACGTTTTGCCGCTCCAGCACACCGAGCCAGTCGCCATTTGCCGCACTGTCCTGATGGGGCACGGTCGCGAGTGTCGTTTTGTCGACCGGCGCGAGAAAATGTTTCTGATCGAGCAGCGTCAATTCCGGTGAATTCTCGACGAACACGATATCGGCTGGCGTTTGTTTTCCCTCACGCAGAATCTGGCCGGCGATTTCCGGACCTTCGCCGCTGTGCACCCGCACCGCGATTCCGGTTTTAGCTTGGAAGGCCTTAGTCAGCATCGCCACCACTTGCGGATGCTGCGCGCTGTAGAGGGTCAATGCCTCCTTCGTTTCGGCTCTCGCCGACTCCCCCACCAGTATCGCCGCGCCGATCATTGCCGCCAAGGCGACGGAACGAAAACGGCTCACCTGACCAAAATGACCATGACCAAAATACCTTTGCCGCCGAACCAGATCCATCCAGAGTTCCTTCATGTAGATCATCAAATTGAGAATGAGAACCATTATTAATAACGGTCGAAATGGATACAGGACCGCTGTAGTCCTGTCAATAAACAGCGCGAAAACAGCGCGTATGTTAGGATGTCGCCCAACTTGTAAAACCCGCGAGGCCCTGCCACCCCCGCTGCTTCAGGGCTTTCGTATTGGGTGTCTTTGTCGCAGGACCGTTTTGCCGCCAGTCCTCGTAAATCAACACATTTGGGAGCCGGACATGACACCAAAATGAACTTTATGTACGCGATGCTGATCGGGCTCGAAGTGGAACGCAGTGTTAGATAAGGTTTTCTAATTGCCCGTTTCCAGGAGTTGCTAGGAGTGCCTTCATCATCCTATGAGTGTGGAAATGATCTTGTCCGATTTGTCCTTGAACCCGCTGTCTTGGAGGTCAACGGCCTGTCTGATAATATTAGGTGTAAAGGTCGAGGTCACGCGGCGCGGTCCTCGCGCCGCAATCGTGGGTGTGGCTGTGGCCTGGGTTGCGTGGTACGGTGGAGACCGTTGCCGCAGCCACAAGGTAGCCGGGTGACAGGTGACACGAAACAGGGTTAAATGCCGGCAGTTCTTCGTCTCGATAGCTTCGCTTCTATTCCTACTATTTCTACAGCCATGAGCGGAACGAGCCGCCGCAGGTGCGTGTTGCACCGGGATCAAGCCATGGCGAAGCTTTGGCTTGAGCCGTCGTGCTTGCCTCGAATGCCGGTTTTCGGCGCGGGACTTGGGCTTCTTGCCGCGGATGACGCGGGAGCATCGACAGGAACTTTTAGAGGCTGGAATGGCTTCTTTGGCAGAAAGTAAATGGCCGAATATTCGGGTGCGGGAGATTGCCGTGACGGAGGACGAGTTGGTGATAGGGCTGATGGATGGCCCGACGATTTCAGTGCCGCTCGCTTGGTTTCCGCGCCTCCTGAACGGGACTGCAGAGCAACGGGCGCACCGGCAGTTGGCCGGCGCCGGCTACGGCATCCATTGACCCGATCTGGACGAGGATTTGAGCACCGAAGCTTGCTTCGAGGTGATCCCGCGCTCCACGGCTCGGAAGCCTGGAAATTACCGCTTTCGTGGCCACCCATGCTCTCTTGGAGCGCCGCTTTAGTGATCAATTGCGTTGGGTCTGGCAAGTATTGGTGGTGGCCTGGCGGGACTCTCGGATGCCGTTTTGACTAGACTAGCCCTCATGGCGCCCTCATTTTGCTTCCGGCGTCTCGCCTTCTTCAACTACCGGGCGACTTCCCCACAACTCCCCCTTTTTTCCATAAGTAAAATTTTTGCAACACACGTACGTGCAAGGTTCCTTCCACCGGTTAAGATAACCGCTTAGAAGAAACGTCATGAACGCTTCCGGTCTCCTCCTTGTCTTCACAGTTGCCGTCGTCGGCGTACTTCATACCATCGTGCCCGATCACTGGGTGCCGATCACTCTGCTTGCGCGGCAACGCGGCTGGTCGAAAGCCGAGACCGCCCGTACCGCGTTACAAGCGGGCACCGGTCACGTCGTTACCACCCTCATCATCGGACTTGTGGTCTGGGGTGCGGGCGTTGCCTTTGCCACGCGATTTGGCCACGTAGTGGATACTATTGCCAGCATCGCCCTTATCGGAGACTTGTGCGCGGGTGGGCTTTCTCATTGATTTACAGACATTTCCGGGAGCGCAATGTTGGTTGTGTCGATTGACGGGGATGTCAGCGCCTCGCCGGAAGAGCGGCGATCTCTTCAGTTGTTGTGTTCGTCACACCGCGGCGACAATCATTAGACCGCGTTTGAGGTTGTAGGCTATGGCGGTGAGATGGACTTGGATGGCAGTCTTGGCCAACCCTCGCCATCGCATGCGACGAAGGCCGTAGCTTCGCTTCCAGGTTCCGAAGATTTTCTCGATCCGGCCACGGACCCGATGGATCGGCTGGTTCCAGGCATTGAGCCGCTTGAGGGTTTCGGTCTCGTCACGGCCCCACATGCCGGTAGCAACGATGCGTGGTGTGCCGCCCTTGGCTCGCACGGCATCACCAAAATGATTCCCCCGATAGGCGCTGTCAGCGAAGACCTCGCCTGGGTCGTCAGGCAAGACTTCGGGGCCGGCCTTGCCATCGTTGACATTGGCTGGAGTGATCGCGACCTCTTCCACCAGCGCCGTATCGGCGTCGGCACCGACATGGGCTTTGAAGCCATGAACCGCTGGTCTGCCCTTGTGCTTGACCCAATGCGCGTCGCAGTCTTCTTCGCTCGCCGATGCGATGATCGTCGCATCGACAAGAGTGCCGCTCTTGACCTTGATCGCCTTGGCCTTGAGTTGGAAGGTGATTTCATGGAACAGCGACCGGTCCAGTTCATGCGCCACAAGGGCTTTACGAAAGCGGACAAAGGCCGTGCGTTCGGGTGTCGGCTCCGACGCTGAAAACCCGCAGAACCGACGGAAGGTGGCCCGGTCATCCAGTGCCTCGGCGAGCTTCACGTCCGACAGATCGTACCAGACCGAAAGCAACATGGCCTTGAACAGCGCCAGCGGCGGCCATGCGGGCTCGCCCTTGGCCGCGCAGGAAATCATCGCCAGACGGTGCTCGATTGGCATCCAGTCGATGAGGCCGCAAAGGTCGTCCAGCGACGAGCGCCGTCCGCCACCGTCAACCGCAAACCCGAACTTCGCCTGACCAATCCGCCGCCGCGACATCGCCCACCTCAATCCGTCGTTTGGATCAAACGAATCAGAAATAGCCAGCGTCGTCCAGCATTATCTGCGCACAGGTCTCATAAGCCTTCACGACAAGCCCTTTGGAGGCTATCCAACCGGCATGGACACTATCCTTTCCCCTACCCCCGCCCTGCGCCGGGTGGTTCGGCTCGTCGCTCTGCTGAACCTGTCGTATTTCGGGATCGAGTTCGTCGTCGCGCTTGCCATCGGGTCGGTCTCCCTGTTCGCAGACAGCATCGACTTCCTCGAAGATGCCTCGGTCAACCTCCTCATCCTCGTGGCGCTCGGCTGGACTGCCCGGCACCGCGCGCGCGTCGGTATTGCACTGGCGGGCATCCTGCTGGTTCCTGGCCTCGCGACGCTTTGGATGGCATGGCATAAGTTTTCCGTGCTCCTGCCGCCGTCGCCTGTGTTGCTGGCTGTTACGGGGACCGGCGCTTTGGCGATTAACCTGTCTTGTGCCCTCATGCTCGTCCGCTACCGCCAGCACGGTGGTAGCTTGACCCGTGCCGCTTTCCTGTCTGCCCGGAACGATGTGCTAGCCAATATCGCCATCATCCTGACAGGCCTTGTCACGGCCTACACGCTCTCTGGCTGGCCCGATCTGATCGTGGGCTTAGGCATCGCCGCGCTAAATGCCGATGCCGCGCGGGAGGTCTATCTAGCAGCTCAAGAGGAACGGCGGACAGCAGCCATGCTTGAGTGACTTCGCGGCGGCTTAACGGGGCTCTGAGACGCTGTTTCCATAGTCCGGCTTCTCACGCCGACAACAGACAACAATAACTTTGGCGAATATTTTTTGGCGTCTCTGGACGATCCGTTCAGCTCTAAGAATGCTACAGCAGCGTTGATAGCGGCATTCTTATCCTCGGCACTCCAGCATGACCGGTGTGCGCGTTCAGCTGACTGATTGCCGGCTCGGCAGCCCGAGATTACGGCAAGCCATAACAGCCTGGGAGAATGACAAAACTGAGGTGCCAAGTGCTGAAGGTGGGATGTGTCAATGTCCATAATGGACCCTCTATGTTCTATGTTAGCTTCTGCAACATTACGCGAGTTTAACGTAATTAGGAAAATTGGACAATCAAAATAACGTTTCGTTGTTGAGGTTTTGTTTCTGGATGGATCTTCTACAAACCAGCATCATCACGACGATTTTTGCTAACTTGCTAGAACGTTTACGTTTTTAAAATATTACGACAAATTGGCTTGAAGACACGATGCAATTGCCGCATCCGTTTGTCATGTCCCTGTCCATTTCCGACCTCAAGCCGGCAAGCCCGCCTCCTCAGATTATCCTGGTTGTGGATGACGAGGTGCTGATCCGGTTGGTGATTGCCGAATATCTTCGGGACTATGGGTTTCATGTTTTTGAAGCGGCTGACGGGAGGGAAGCCATAGAAGTCCTACAGGGTGCCACAATGCCTATCGACCTGGTGTTTTCCGACGTGCAAATGCCGAAGCTGGACGGCTTTGAACTCGCTTGCTGGGTTCGGCAAAACCGGCCCAAAGTGCCAGTCATGCTGACTTCTGGCAATCCAGGACTGGCAACGGCCAAAGCCACGGAGCTTTGCCACAAAGGACCCGTCGTTCCGAAGCCTTATGAGTACGCCATCTTGCTGAAGCGAATGAAGCGGATGCTCGCCCGTAGTGCTGAAACGAGTGACTGACCGGTCTGGCAGCGGCTGTTGATGCCCAACTGCTCGATCAAATTTCGCTGAGGCGAGGAAAAATGAGCCGTATGGTTGTGCCTCGTCCTTCAGTAGTGTCAATCTTCAGCCTGCCGCCCGCCATGGTCATGAAGCACTGCACCATCCATAAGCCCAGACCAGTGCCTTCACCCGGAGCCTTGGTTGTGACAAAGGGATTGGTTGCAAACTGGGCTATTTCAGGAGGCATTCCGGTCCCGGTATCGGATACCGAAACCTCGGCCATACGTTGTCGGTCTGGACCATCGGTCCAAGCCGCCGACGTCCGGATGACGATCCGTCCGGAACCAGGCATCGCATGCGCGGCATTACAGACCAGATTGAGCAACGCCCGTTCCAACTGGCCCGGGTCCAGCCGCACGGGTAAAGGCTCCGGGGCGAGGTCCAGCACCAAAGAAACTTCTTCCGGCACCGTCTGATCAGCCATCCGGCTGAACTCAGTAACGAGGCTGTTCATTTCAGCAATCTGGCCTTGCCGCGTTTCCGGCCGGGCGAAGGACAGGACTTGTTGCGTTAGGTGACCAGCCTGCCGTACTGCCCATTCGGCACGTTCAAGCTGCTTCTGTCCACGTTCATCGAGGGCTTGATTACGATGAAGCTGCTCCAAGCTACCTTGCATGACAGTCAGCAGGTTATTCAGTTCATGAGCAAATCCCGCTGTCATAGTGTCAATCATCGCATCACGGGGGGGAGGGTCATAAACTCCGTTGTAGCCAGCAATCGTGTATAAAATGTGGATAATGAAGACTCCAAAGACACAAAACCTTGCTAAAATTACTAAAAAATTACACGTATTCAATACCCCCTTATTCTGTAGGTTGTCAATCTGAATAATCGACAAGGGCTAAACTTTAGGTAGTATTTTTCTATATTATAACTTTTTTAAATTACTGGTAGTATTTCAGGTATTCTATCTATCTTAGATGGGTTTGAATTATGTTAGTAGGCTCTTATGTTGCCCTGGATTAAGTCGCTGCTTCACCTGGCACCTCCTCAGTATCTCAACTTCGTTCCGCTCTGCTACCTGCCTCGGGGGGCATCCGAGATATGGCACCGTTGCCCGCCGATGATCCTGAGCGACGAAACCTACGAGCGCCTTCACGAGTTCCTGCAGGCGAACCTGGAGGGACGGTGGTCTTTGTTGATGCAGGATCGCGACTGCCTCGACAAGTATGATGTCCTGCTGGAGATCGACACCGAAGCGGAGTTGATCAATCTATTCCGGATCACGATTGGGATGCCGCATTGCTGAATCAGGCAGTTGATCAATCGGCTGAATTGTCTCCAGCATCCAGGTCTATAGCGGGCGGCCTAGATTAACCGCATTAGGATTGGTTACTGCGCCGCCAATCGCTCCTGCTGCGCCGCCAATCAAAGCACCGCCTGCAGGACCAAGACCCGTAACTGCACCAATGATTGAACCGGCACCTGCGCCAATTGCACCGCCTGACAAGGCACGGCTGCCAGGCGAATAGCCGCAACCTGCAAGGCCAACAGCCAAGCTGATCCCGAGAGCCAACATGGTGAGACGTTTGGGTTTCACTGAAAAATCCTGATGTTGCCGGCAAGGAAAGGCAACCATATCAGGCATTCAATACCAAAATCTTAACGCTTGGCCATTTCCTGACGCCGGAGCGGCCCGCGACCGTTGAAAAATCATCTCATGCTGATACGCGTCTTTGATTGAGGCCGCACGAGTTCTCCGCATGCATCGGCGAGATAAGTCATAGTTGTTGACTCGTTCCATCTAAGGATGTATTACTTTTGTGTAATTTATTTCGGAGGTGTCCTATGGGACACTCTAGGGTGCCTGAGCAGCAGAGCGGTTTAAAAGAATGGGCCGCATCTTCACTTGGTGGATTCATGATACTGGCCGAATCTCAAGATTCGTATGGCCAGAGTGATCGGGCCGATGGAACTACAACTTGTTCAGGAAAGTCCAGGCGTTTGGCGTGGCCGTTGTCCCTGTTGATCATCACTGCATTGTCAGCTGGACTTTGGGCCGCCATTATTTTTAGTGTGCAAGCGATAACAGTGTAGGAAGACGTTCTATCTGGGCCGCTATGGAAGTCGGAGCTATCCCTCCAACTCTATCCCCCGCTATTCCAGCACGTCACTGGCCAGCAAACCAGTCGACAAGGAGCTTGATGAAGGAGAGTGCCAGAAGTTTCACTAAAGTTATTGACTTTTTTGGCTTGGAGCGGCACGTGGCCCAACCACACGGAATAGAGTAAGCCAAGCCATGACAACGGCTTGGCTGACGAGCGGGCAGCGTGCAAGTGTGATGCGATACTATGCCCCACCGCCTCTATCAGGATCGGCGCAACCAGAGCAGACTTCAGTGATCGCACCCTCCACCAGGAGCAATGCTGGCCGGAAATCAGGGATATTCCTATGCGATTTTACCAGCAGATATTCACGGTCGATCTGTTGATCCGTCAAGCGGGACGCAATCTCGGCAATACCGCACAGCCTGATCACCAGGGTTTCGACGTCGTCATTAAGTCCGCCTGGCGCGCCACGAACCCTACAAGACGGTTTGCCGGCGGCCTTGGCCTTTGATCTTGTCATTGCGGGCACGAGCGGTTTTCCGGTCCCGATGACCATCACCGTCTGTCTCCCGGTTCGCGCCCAGACCGCCTAATCGTCCTCGTTGAGTGGCACAATGACGGAAAGGATGGCCCGCGCAACCGTCGAATCCACGCGCCACTTTGCAAGAGCAGTCCGCCCCGCCCGCGTCACTGGCCTTGCCCTCCCAAAACCTCATGGCTCATTGGAAAATTCAAACTGCTCGGCAACGGCAGGTTCAAAGGCCAGCTCCGCACCCTCACGGTGAATGCCCGTGTCACGTTCGTTCCGGTCGAACCCAATGGCGAGACCAAAACCCCAGACTACCGGCTCTATTGTGGCATCGCCGATTGTGCGGAGTGCGGCGTTATGCTGAGTGGCGGCGTCTGACGGCAGGTTTTGCGGCTTTGGGGTCGGCACGCTCCGCATAATCCCGATGGAGGAGCCGCATGGAGCGCGGCCAGCAGAATGTGACGCTGCTGACGCTATGGCATACGGCCACTGCGCTGGGTGTGAAGCCGGCCGACCTGCTCGGCGAAAACGTCGCGGATCATGGCGGCGCAGAGACACTGGACGAGCCACAGGTATAGGGCTTCCTGACAAGGGAGAAGCCCCGCCCGGATTGCCGGGCGGGGCCTGTCCGAGGTCTGGCTAGTCGCCGTTGACCTTGCGGCCGCGGGACCAGATCAGGCTGTAGCCTTCACCGCCCTCGTCGTCGAAGAGGCTGGCGTAGATGGGGGCGTTGAAACTCGGATCGTCCAGCTTGACCGAGAGGTAGTTGCGGCCCTCGCTGGAGCACTTCGACCAGGCGGCGCCGATCTCGGCGCGGCCGACATAGACCCGGTGGCTGGGAGCGTTGTCGTTGCTGCGGGTGGTTTCGGGAACGATGCGGACGCCTTTGGTCTGTACGCTCAGAGTGACGATCTCGCCCTGGTATTCGCTGCCGGATTTCTTGAAGGTGCCGATGGTAGCCATGTCACGTCTCCTTGCTGGTTTCGGGACGCGACCACCGCGGCCTCGATGGCGATCAAAAGGCCGGAGGTGATCGGCGACGCACCTGCTTCATGGCCGTAGCGCAGCGGAGGATGGCGGCGCGAGACTTTCTTGCCTCGCGAGGAATGGGCGAACCGGGTCCCCGCGGGCCTGCCCGTGGGGTGGAAGCCCAGGGGAAGAAAGTCTCGCGCCGCCATTGCGGCCAGCCGGTCAAGGCGCAGCCGTGCTTCGGCCAGATCAAGCCATCAAGAGGTCGTGTGGCTCGCGTGCGCAGACCAGAATCCTCAGGAAGACACGTGGCAACCGTTGAAGCGCCCGCGCAAGAGGCCAGCCTTGTCAGGCGCAGAAAAAGAAACGTGAGCGTACAGAAAGGCGGCATCTGCATTGCCAAACCGGCAGAGGATGACACTCGCACCGTTAATCAGGACGACCTGCCGAACGAGCTGCTGCCCCTTGGACAAAGCTCCTTGCAAGCGGTAATTCCTCTCGATTGCTGGACGATCAAACACTGCTCAGCCGAACAGACGACGAGGACGAGGACGAGTCGGAGCTTCAGCTGTCTTTGGACAATGCCGTCAAGGCGAAATTTGCCTGATCTGGTGGCAAGCCCAGCCTGGCATCGGGCAAAGCGAAGACCGCCACGCGTGCCCAAGCCGTAAAGCCAACCATCATCGCGCCGATCACGGCAAAGATGTCACGCCAGATTGCGAGGTTACGCCAATGCGAACGAGACCAAGGGTGGCAAATGAGTCGGCAGACACATAAGCATCCGTTAAACGAGGGGCGCTGAATGCTGGATACATTGGTCATATTGCTGGCGGCGACGACGGTAGCGGTGCCGGTCTCCCGGCGCCTTGGATTCGGCAGCATCGTCGGCTACCTGATTGCCGGCATTCTCATAGGCCCGTCCGGATTGCGGCTGGTGACCAATGTGAAACAGATCGCCGGCGTCGCCGCCTTCGGTGTCATCATGCTGCTGTTCCTGATCGGCCTTGAGCTGCGCCCGCACCGGCTCTGGATTCTGCGCAAGTCGGTGTTCGGCCTCGGCCTTGGCCAGATGATTCCGAGTGCCGCGCTGCTGGCGGGGCTGGTCCATCTCGCGGGTACGCCATGGATGGCGGCGTCGGTGCTGGGCACTGGACTCGCGCTGTCATCCACCGCCATCGTGCTGCCGATGCTTGGCGAGCGGAACCTGCTGCCTTCCATGGCCGGGCGGGACAGCTTCGCGGTTCTGTTGTTCCAGGACATGGCGTTCATACCGCTGGTCGCACTGGTGCCTTTGCTGTCGCGGGGCCATGTCTCGGCGCAAATTCCCTGGCTGCAGGTCGGTCGTGGATTGGCGGTAATCGCCATCATCCTGGCCGGCGGCAGCCTGCTGGTGCCGCGGCTGTTCCGCCTCATCGGCGGCGCCAGGACGCCGGAGGTTTTTACGGCGACCGCCCTGCTGCTGGTGGCAGGATCCGCGGCACTGGCAAATTGGGCGGGACTTTCGATGTCGCTCGGCGCCTTCATGGCGGGGGTATTGCTGTCGGATTCCGAGTACCGGCATGAGTTGCAGGCCGATATCGAGCCCTTCGAGGGGCTGCTGCTCGGTTTCTTCTTCATCTCGATCGGCATGTCGGTCAATCTCGGTCTGGCAGCGCATCATCCTGGCTTGGTGGCGACCGCGCTGCTCGCGCTGCTCGCGGTGAAGGTGGCGATCGGGTTTGTCTTGGGATTGATCAAGCGAAAATCGCTGCCGAGCGCGCTCCGGTTCAGCCTCGCTCTGCCGGAGGGCAGCGAGTTCAGCTTCGTGCTGTTCGCGACCGCTGTCGGTAGCGGTGTGCTGGCCCAGGATCAGGCCGATCTGGCGACGCTGGTGGTCGCCCTCTCCATGGTGGTGACGCCGATCCTGTTCGCGGCATCCGAGCGGCTGGCGATGCCGCGCCTCGGCAGGAGCGCCCGCAAGCCGCCGGCTGCCGAGCCGATCGATGCGCCGCCGATGCCGGTCATCATCTGCGGTTTCGGGCGGATGGGGCAGATCGTCGGCCGCATTCTCCGGGCGCAGAACATCCCGTTCACCGCACTCGACCAGAATGCGGCGCAGATCGAGGCCATCCGGCGGTTCGGCACCAAGGTCTATTTCGGTAATCCGGCGCGCGAGGAGGTGCTGCGCGCGGCGGGCGCCGGGACGGCGCGGATCCTGGTGGTCGCGCTCGACGATATCGACGAAACGCTGCGCACGGTCGAGATCGCCAAGCGCCACTTCCCGCAACTCACCATCTTGGCCCGGGCACGCAACCGGCGGCATGCGCATCTGCTGATGGATATCGGCATCACCGGCATCGTCCGCGAGACGTTCTTCTCGAGCCTGCGGCTGACCGAGCTGGTGCTGGAGGCGCTTGGCGCCGCGCCGCCTTCTGCCCGTCGTGTCACAGGACTGTTCCGCGCGCAGGACGAACGTATCCTGACCGAGACCCATGTCATCGCCGGCGACGAGCAGCAGCTAATCCAAAGCGCGCAGCAGACGGCGCAGGAGCTGATGGACATCCTCGAAGCGGACCGTGAAAGACAGACCGACAAATAGTACACCTTCAATGTGGTCTACCGAAGCTGAACTTGAGTTGTGCGACATTTCTTCACAGCTTGCCCACAAAGGCGCTGAACAATGATCGCCAAGGCCGCATCAAATGCCGCCAAACACACTTCTGGGGATCGAAGCCCATATAAGGTGGCGCCGGTTTTTCCGGCGGATGCCTCCGTTGTGTTCGAAGACGCCCGGCGTGCCGGCCTGCTGGACGGCAAAAGGACGGAGCATGTCAGTTTTCGCGCGCCCGAGGCGTTGATCGAAGCGGCCGAGCGTGAAAGCGGCGCCACCAGCCTGACAGAACTTGGGCTTCTCGCGCTGGCGATACTGGCCCAGCCCGATCCGGTGGCGAAATTCCTTAAGGAAACCCGTGGCCAGCTAGGGGCGAAGCACCGGCTTGACTATTGACCTTGCCGCCAGCCTCCCGCATCAAAATCGACAAGCAGCGCAACCGGGTTTCCGTGCGGCCAAGGGAAAATTTGGTTGCGGCGGCGGATATCACAGGCCCTGGTCGTACAGCGTTGCTGCTCGACACCAGTGTCTATATCATGTCGGCAGCCGGGACGCTTCCGGCGCCGGGGGAAATGCTGATCGACCGGGGCTTGCTGTTTCATTGCTCGGTTTGCATCGGCGAATTGACGACTGGGATTGCCAATGCCGATCCTGCCCGCTTTGGCTGGAAGGCGATCCGACATCACTACGGCGCCCTAATAAGCCGCATTCCTGAGACACGACTGTTGACGCCGGATGCCGAGACTTGGGTCGCGGCTGGCCTGATTGCCGGCACCTTGGCACGGACGCAACGGTTTCAGCGGCATCAGCGCAAGGAATGCCTCAATGACGCACTCGTCTTCCTGACGGCGGCAAAGATCGGGCTGCCGGTTCTGACCGCGAATCGCGATGAGTTCGGCCTGATCCAGCAAATCGCACGGCAGGGCCGGTTCATTCGTTTCTGAGAGAAGGCGGCGCTCACGCGCCGCGGTTTCCGAACCTCCAGACCGGGATGCCGAGCTTGCGGGCCTTGTCGGCGAGGTTCTCCTGGATGCCGGTGCCGGGGAAGACCATGACCCCAATCGGCAGCACCGCAAGCAGCGCGTCGTTGCGCTTGAACGGTGCCGCCTTGGCGTGCCTGGTCCAGTCCGGCTTGAAGGCGATCTGCGGCACCTTGCGACTGTCGGCCCAGCAGGCGGCGATGCGCTCGGCACCCTTCGGGCTGCCACCGTGAAGCAGCACCATGTCGGGATGCTTGGCGTGCACCTTGTCGAGCCGGTCCCAGATCAGGCAATGGTCGTTGAACTCCAGCCCGCCGGTGACGGCGACCTTCGGGCCAGCAGGGAGCAGCACCTCGGTATCGGCGCGGCGTCTGGCAGCGAGATAATCGCGGCTGTCAATCATCGGTGAGGTCAGTGTGCGATGGTTCACCATAGAGCCTGATCTTGGCCGCCAAGCTGAGTGGGTGTGGCGCTCGAAGTGCTCGGCGGTCTGGTCGCGGAAGAACTCCATGCTGTCCCGGCGCTCGATCAGCGTCTGCCCTTCCGCTGTGAGGCGCTCCAGCTCGACCGAGCGGACCTCGGAGCCATCCTGTTCCTGCTGGCCGCGGCGCTGCGCCTGCTCATTGGCGTCAAGTTCGCGCTCGATCCGGCTGACGGCGCGATGGAAGAGATTGACCGTCGACCAGAGCAGCTCTTCGAGGTCAGGTTCGAGACGGGTGTCGGTGAAGGTGGCGACCATCGCATCGAAGATGTCGGCGGCGGCACCGGCGACGGTTCGCGCTTCAGGCAGCGGTCGCGGGTCGGGATCGTCCTGGAAGGGACGGTAGCCGTAGAGCTGGAGTTCGGCGAGGACATGATCGGTGGGGGATGAAATGTGCGGCGGCTCATAGCCGGTGTCGGAGTGCTCGGAGGTCATTGGTGCTGCCTCTTGTCGGATCGGCCACGCCCATCGCGGCCTTCGTGGCGACAAAAGGCGGCGGGCGGACCGGATCCGCACCCGGAGCGGAAGCGACGGGCCGAAGCGTCAGCGGAGGATGGCGAAGCCCGGTTCTTTTGCTTCGCGATGCAAAGGCCCTTGCCAATCGCGTGACCTATCGCGCGGATGGCGAGGGCCGGCGGAAAAGAACCGGACGTAGCCATTGCGGGCCCGGGCCGCTTGCCGCAAAGTCGTCCTCTCAGAAGGCCGTGGGCGCGGCTCTCTTCGACGGCAGGGGCAGGCAATGTCCGGCTGGAGGCGAGACCGGCGTCGCTGCCTACTTTATCTTCCCGGGCCGGATCACGCCGCCAACTCCATGAGACGCGCGACGTCCTGTGGGGCGATCTGCACCCTGATCGCTGCCCGCAGCGCTTCGGCGCCGAGGATGCGGAGGTCTTCGTTGAAATCTTCGAGGCACGGCATCAAGGTAATCGCCTCGATCCCGGCCTGCTGCGTTCTGTCGATCAGGATCGTCATTGCCCCCTCGCCAGGCGGATCAGCGTCACGAGCGATATAGAGCCGGCGCAGTGTTTGGGGAAACAGGATGGCAGTCAGATGTGCGGCCGAGAGCGCTGCTGCCATCGGCATGGCAGGCAAGGCGTATCGGAGCGACAGCATGGTCTCGATTCCTTCGCCCGCCGCCATGACCTCGCCCGCTATGCCGAAGCGGACGGCGTTGCCGAGGAGGTTACCCATCGCCCGCCTCGGCGTGTCGATCGGCGCCTTGCTCTGGCCGTCTGGAGCAAGCCAAGTGCGATGTACGCCGGTGATCTTGCCGTTAAGATCGGTGACGGCGGCGACCATGGCTGGCCAGACCTCTGTCGGGCTGTGCTCGTCGGGCTGATAATAGCACCGCGGATGGAAGCGGAGGCTGCCAGTCCCATGCAGTGCCGGAATACCGCGTTTCTGCAAGTACCGTTCCACAGTCGTGCCCGAGATCGGCTGCGACATCGCAAAGAGGCGACGCGCTGATTCCGGTGATCCGCGTGATGCTGGGGATAGCTCTTGCCGATAGGGCCGCTCAGGCTCACGGCGCGCCAGGCTGAGGAATGACCGTGCCTCGTCAAGGACCTCGCCAAAATGATCGAGGCCACGGTTCAGCGCGATCAGGTCGAGCAGATCGCCGTGCTCGCCCGTCGCCGCATCAGTCCATTTCCCGGCCGCTCCCTTGCCGACCTCAGGTCCGTGCAGGCGCACGAACAGGCTGCGGCCTGGCGTATTGGCGACATCCCCGACCAGCCAGTAGCGGCCCTCCCGGCGACCGTTGGAGAGATAGTGGTGGCACACCGCCTCGGCATTCCGCGCGAGGCGGCGCGCGAGTTCTGACGCCGTGTCAAGCATCGCGACCTCCAAAGAAAATGGGCCCGCCGTCGCCGGCGAGCCCATGAAAGCGAAGATCGTGCTGGGTTACTCGGCTGCGAGAGCGTCCGGCTTGGCGCTGGCGGGTTCATCTTCGGCCGGAGCAGCAGAATCTTCCATGGCCGTTTCGCCGCCAGTCGTATCCGTTTTCGCGTCAGCCGGTTCGGTTGATGGCGCAGCCTCGCGTTCCGCTGCCGGATCGGGCTGTCCGGCAGCCACTGGCCCCTCATAACCAAGCGTGCGCAGCGGCTCGGGCAGCCAACCTGAACCAGCCAGCAATGTCTCCGCCTTCTCGGCCATCTCGCCCTTCTTCAGGTGATCGATCAGCTGCACCGCCTGCTCACCCTTCACCTCCCGCACAGCCTGCAGGATGCGCGCCTTGGTGACCCTGCCGAAATAGGTGTCCACCGTTGGTACCCATCCTGCCGCCGCCATATCGAGATTGACCGCCTTTGCCAGCTGATCGGCATGGGCCAGTGCCCGTGGCCGGTGATTGTAAGCCTCGAACACGCCGTTGACGCAGAGCGAGATGCAGTGGGCGAACAGTCTTTGCCAGGTGTCGAAATCCGCGGCCTTGAGCGCGTCCCAAAGATCGCCCGGCTCCCGTGGCAGCGCGTCCGCCCAGCCCTGATGCCGCTGGCGGATCTCCTTTGCGATTTCGGTGTCATTCAGTCCCGGCGCTTGCGCGTTGAAGCCGATCCGCTTGATGTCGAGCTCAAGACAGGAGTCGAGGGCATAGGCGTAGAACACCTTGAGGCAAAGCGCGTGGAGCGCCGCGAGGAACGCGATATCCGGCAGCTCGCCGAGCTCGTGACGCAATGCGAGCGTGCGGTGCGCCGTCAGTTCACTCATCAGCCGGTCAGGGATGGGCTTGACGCCTTCGTCCTCCTCCGGCTCCGGCGCGCTCGCGGTGACCGTCGTTGCCAGCACCGTCTCGTCCTTATCGCCGGCTTCATCGAAGGCGCCTTCAGTGCTCGCTTCATGAGGTTCGTCAGCCGCATCGATCTCCATCTCCGGCTCGGACGGCTCCGGCAGCTCGTCCTCATGCCGGACATAGCCGCGCTCGACGCGCAGGCTGCCGTCGGCGTCGATGCTGACAAAGGCGCCAGCCCGCGCAACCTCCGCCGGGTCGAAGCGGAGTGGCCGGTCGTTGAACGCCTCCAGCGCCGCCTCGATCTCGGCGAGTCGCTTTGCAACCTCCTCCGGCAGCTCATCTGCTGCCGCGTGTTCCTCCTCCAGTTGCTGGTATTCCGCCAGCAGCGCCTCGTGCGTGGCCTCCTCCTCGGCGGTGAGCGCAACCTCCTCACCCCGAATCTGGCGCAGGCCAAAGGTATGGCCGTAGGGGAAGTCTGGCGACACCTCGATCCACTTCCAGCCTTCGGCGCCAACAGCCTCGGCCTCGCGCCGCAGCTTCTCCGCGACCAGCCGATCCACCAGCGCGGCGTCCTGCAGCCAGCCGCCATCGTCCTGCTGGAACAGGTCGCGCATGATGATCCCGCCTTCCTGCTCGTAGTTCTCCAGCCCGATGAACCTGGCCCGCTTGTCGGAGGCGCGCACCACGCCTTCAGTCAGCATCCGGCGGATCGTGAAGGGCTCCTTGGAGTAGGAACCCTTCAGCCGCTCGAAGACCTGCTCCTGCCGCTCATGATCGCCGGAGACGGTGAAGGCCATCAGCTGGTCCAGCGTCATGCCGTCCTCGGCATAGACGTCGAGCAGCTTCGGCGAGATGGATGCCAGCCGCAGCCGCTGCTTGACGACGGCGACCGAGACGAAGAAGACGGCGGCGATCTCCTCCTCGCTCTGGCCTTTCTCGCGCAGGGTGAGAAAGGCCCGGAATTGGTCAAGCGGATGCAGCGGCGCGCGCTGCACGTTCTCGGCGAGGCTGTCCTCCTCGGCGATCCCCTCGGTGCGGATCACGCAAGGGATCGGCGCCGTCTTGGCGAGGCGCTTCTGCCTGACCAGCAGTTCAAGCGCCCGGTAACGCCGGCCACCGGCGGGAATCTCGAACATGCCGGTCTCCGCGCCCTCGGCGTCCAGCACCGGGCGAACGGTCAGGCTTTGCAGCAGGGTGCGCCGGACGATGTCCTCGGCGAGTTCCTCGATCGAGACGTTGGCCTTGATCCGCCGGACGTTCGACTGGCTCAGCACCAGCTTGTTAAAGGGGATGTCGCGTGAGGACGACAGGGTGATCTTAGGATGAGCTTGGGCCACGATGGTTCTCCGTGACGGGCCGGCCGAGAGACTCTCTCTCGACCTACCAACCCGTCACGAAAGCCAGCGCAGCCCTCTTCCTTTTATAAACACCGAACGGAAGCAAGCACCTGCCCACCTGAGCGGAAGTGGCGGCGCTGGATAGCGCGTCGCCACTTCCGCTAGGACACAACAACCGGCGCCGAGCATGAAAAAAGGCCGAACCCTTCGCGGGTCCGGCCCTTGATCCTTCAGTACGGCACTTCGTGTTCGGGAATGTCGCCGGGTCTTGCCGGGCGGCTCCAGACGATCGTGGATTGATCGCCGGTATCCAGGTGCCGGGTCTCGATGTACTCGATTTCAAAGCCGCCTTTCATCAGGCGGCGCGCGTCGCACTTGCGGAGATTGGTCGAGGTACGGATTGTATGCATTTTGATTTCCCTTGTCTGTATCAGCATCATTACTGACAGACAGCGGGAATGACGGCCTTCGGGGCGGCTCAACCCTTGAGGTGCGCGAACGGGCGGGACCGGGTTGCGGCAGACGCGGGCCGCACTTCGGCCTGTGACTGACGCGGCTCGGCCCCGCTGTAGGTGGCGTGCCTCAACCGCGCTTGCGCGGCGCCGCAGGCGGGGTTGAACCGCACCGACCTTGGCCGGCATTAAAGTTGAATCGCCAGCAGGAAGCTCTCACTCATGGGACATGATGCGGTGTTCTGCGCACGCTATATGCCTGTCCGCACAATAGCCGATGCGACCGTGCCACCACGCGATCCTGACTTCGCGCGGTGGGTTTGCCAGCCAAAACAACAAATCACCTTCACAGGCGAGCGGCGCGCAGAAGCAAACCAGATCGCAACCACGCAAATCATCGAGCGCCCGCAGTAGGTGATGCTGATCCTGCAGCCAATGTTCATATTTCGCGATGACGTCATATCGCTTTTCTTCAGATGCTCTGAAGGGACGGGCCGCAGGAATGGAGGCGGGTAGGCACGGAAACGCCAAAGCGGAAAGTCGTGGAGCCGGGATGCGGCTCCACGACTTCACGACGATCAGGCGGCACGCTCCAGCAAAACCTTGGCCTTGCCCTCAAGCTCCAGCCGCGTATCCTGATGCGGTTTGGAGCGGGCGAGCGCTGTGATGCCCTGCACGAAATCAAACACGCTCTCTGGTGGCCGGCCTTCTTCGTTGAGAACCGTGGCGATCACCTTCACCGTCTCTGCCTTGCTGAGGCCGTGCTTGCGGAGGAAGGCTTCCCGATCTTCATCCTTCCTTGCGACAATCCGTCCGCGGGCAGCCTTAACCCCTGCAATGAAGGGCGCAGGCGACGAGCGGGCAAAGCTCGTCAGTGCCGGTGCCGCCTCGTGCGCGAAGCGATTTGCCGCGAACTTACTGTGCCGGATGCTGATCTCCTCGAAGCCCTCCACACCCCACAAATTGCGGTTCATGCAGACGGCGCGGAGATAGAACGAGGCGATGCCCAGCGTCTTCGAGCCGACCTCGCTGTTCCAGCAGTAGAAGCCTCGGAAGTACAGATCGGGGTCGCCGTTCGGCAAGCGTCCCGCTTCGATGGGATGGGTGTCGTCCACCAGGAACAGGAAGACATCTCGGTCCGAGGCATAGAGCGTGGTCGTGTCCGTGGTCACGTCCACGAACGGGTTGTGGGTCATGGTCGCCCAATCCAGCACGCCCGGAACTTTCCAGCGCGTGTCGCCGGTGCCGTCCCCCGCGATCTTCATTACGGCAGCGACAAGCTCGTGATCCCAGATACGTCCATAATCCGGCCCTGTGATGGCGCGAAGCTCGACCCGTCCATTCTCCGTCTCCAGCGTCTTCACCAGTTCAGCACGGTGAGACAGCAGGCCATGCTGAAGGTTGATCGCCGCCAGCGGTGCCGGCAGGTCGCGCAGATAGCCGGATGGTGCGCCGACCAAGCTGCAAAGCTGCCCGAAACTCCAATGGGTGGGCGCAATTGGCGTCTCTCTGCCTGGCACGATCAGTGTCAGCCGCTCGGCGTTGTCGCGGCTGGCTTCAACGCGAACGGTCCGGCTTTCGACGGTTCGGGCGACAGCTCGGTCCGCCCGGTCGCGGACGGCGGCGTGCAGGTCCGAAAGCGACAGACAGCGTTCGTCGTCAGGGCGAGAGAACCATTCGGAGGAGACGCGGCCAATCCGCTCGCCGCGCGAAATGTCCACTTTATAGCCGCTTGAGACGGCAGGCTTGGCGATGACAGGGCCCGACGCGCCGGTGATGTCCTGCTGAACAATGTTCTGGATCATGGGAAATTTCTCCATGACGGACCAGCCAAGAGCCTCTCTCTCGGCCTAGAAACCCGTCACGGAAAACCTATCGGCGCTCTCACTCTCCAAAACCCACACGCGCCTTCATCCTGCGCGAACTCACCCGCCGTCACGGCGGTGCTTACATGAGCATTGCGGGCGCGCGCCGCTCAGCTAGTGTCACCTGACAAACTTGACAAACTTGACGAGTTGAACAAGATTAACGACGCGCAATGCAGGAGGCACTCATGGCGGTCAGCAAGTCGATCAAGATTGATGGTGGTTCGAAAGATCGGGGAGGACGTATCCGGGTCCGCAGCGGCGCGGCGTCAGCGGTGGCAGCAAACCCATCGGCAAACAACGTGACCGAGGTGACGGTCGCCAAGACATCTTTTCGCCTGCTGCGCGAGCATAAGGGCTCGATGCGCAAATTGTTGACGAGCTACGCCGCGGCCGCGTCCGAGGCCGAGCGGCTGGGGCAGCCCATCGACATCATCATCACGGTGAAGCCGAACAAGGCAGAGCCCGCGGTCGTCGCTCAGCCCGCTAAGAACGATGCGCTGGATCAGGCTCTGGCCGAAGCGCACGCACGGGGTACGGCCCTCGTGGTGAATATTTTGAAATCGCCGGACATGGTGACGGCGCGAGAGTTCGGGGCGCTGATCGGGGCATCACATGAGACGGTCAACCAGAAGCGGAAATTGGGTGAGGTTCTGGCGCTTGAAGGCCCCACGCGCGGGCTGCGATATCCCAAATGGCAGGTCACACCTGATGGCCGCCCGTTGCCCGGCCTCGCCGATCTTTTCAGGACGTTGGGCGGACATCCATGGACCGTCTACAGGTTTCTGCTTCAGCACCATGGGGAATTAGGCGGCGAGACCGCGCTCGACGCGCTGAAACGCAACCGCGTCGAGCAAGCGTTGGCGGCGGCGCGCAACGTGTCGGAAGGCGCCTTCGGCTAAATGTCCGCCGGCGCCCATCCGCCCGCGAAGTTTGCGGAGCGGCCCCTCGTCATCAAGATCGAAGCCATCGGCGGCGTCTGGCGACGACTCTATGCGTCCGGTCATCTGGACCCATTAGGCTATGGAGCGGCACTCAGCCGCTTCAGTGATCCCACGGGCAAGGCTTTCGGGATAATCTATCTCGGTTCGACGGCCAAAGTTGCGTTTATCGAAACCATCCTACGGGATCGCGGCGAGGGTCATATCGATCCCGTTCCGCTCCCCTATGCTGAACTGGCACAATACACCTGCGCCGAGATCGCCATCGTCGAGGAACTGCGGCTGATCGACCTGTGTGGCGATGGTGGATTGAGGATGGGAGTGCCTACCGATGTCGTCGGGGCAAAGGATCAGACGTTGTCGCGGGTCTGGTCAAAAGCCTTCCATGACCATCCCACTGGTGTGGACGGTATCCTGTACCCGTCCCGCTTGAACGAGGAGCGAAATATTGCGCTCTACACGCGCGCGTTGCCGAAGCTGAAGCCGATCGAAACACCCGCTTTGATCGATTGCCGGGACGATCTGGCCGGTATTATCAGAGATCTCGACCTCGCAATCGTCTGATCATAATTAATTGCGGGTCACACCGCGGAGTTTAAAGTCGCCATAAATTTGCATCCGATCTTGGTAAGGTTTCGACCGTCGAAAGGCTCAATTCGGCGCCACAAGCTCACGGACCTTACAGGCCACCAATCCCCCTCTGACGCCCTCATCCGCCCGCACATACAGGCGGAGGCAATTAATCCCCGCCGCCGCTTCGATCATGACGCCGTTCGTCAGCAATCGTACGACGGACAATTTTGATCCCTCGAAAGCGGCTCAAGGCAGCGCTACTCCAGGTACTACAACCTTCACCCAGAGCTGAGGCTCAGTCGGAATGGATAAAAAGATCGTTCCATTGTCCCGCCTGAACGGCCCGTCGCGGGACGGGCTGAGTTTTGCGCCTCAAGCCGGCACATTGGACCCACGCCTGGTCGCGCTGGCGCGACTACTCGCTAGACAAGCGGCGGACGAGTATTATGATCGACAGGCTGGAGCGGAGGATGACCTGCCGCGACGCTGAGAAGGAAGTTCATGCCAAAGGTGGCCCTATATGCGCGCTACTCTTCGGAGAACCAGCGCGATGCCTCAATCGAGGATCAGCTGCGCCTTTGCCGGCTGCACGCGGAGCGCCAAGGCTGGACAGTTGTCGACAGCTACACCGACCGCGCGATTTCTGGCGCCTCCCTGCTCCGCCCCGGCGTCCAGGAATTGATGCAGGACGGGATGCGCGGGCGGTTCGACATTGTGCTGGCCGAGGCGATGGACCGGCTTTCGCGTGATCAGGAAGACATTGCCGGCCTCTTCAAACGGCTGCAGTTTGCTGGCGTGCGCATCGTTACGCTGTCCGAAGGCGACGTCACCCACCTGCATATCGGTTTGAAGGGCACGATGAACGCCCTGTTCCTCAAGGATTTGGCCGATAAAGTTCGACGCGGCCTGCGTGGCAGGATCGAGGACGGCAAGTCCGGCGGCGGCAACTCCTACGGCTATGACGTGGTCAAGAGGTTCTCGGCCGATGGCGATCCAGTTCGCGGCGACCGAATTATCAACGAAACCGAAGCCGCAGTGATCCACCGCATTTTCTCTGATTATGCGGGCGGCATGTCGCCGAAGCGGATCGCCACGGAGCTGAATTGGAAAGGGATCAAGGCGCCAGGCGGTGGCGACTGGGGTTTCAGCACGATCAATGGCAACCGCAGGCGCGGCAATGGCATCCTCAACAACGAGATGTATATCGGCCGGCTGGTCTGGAACCGGCAGCGTTTCATCAAGGATCCCGAAAGTGGCAAGCGGGTTTCGCGGATGAACCCGCAATCCGAATGGATTGTTCAAGACGTGCCGGAACTTCGCATCATTGAGCAGGACCTTTGGGACAAAACCAAGGCGCGGCAGCGCTCAATCAAGGTTGTCAAGGAGACCGGCGAGCCAAACCGCCTGCATGAGCGCCAGCGCGGCAAGTATCTGCTCACCGGCCTCACTAAATGCGGTTGCTGCGGAGGCGGCTATTCGATGGTGTCCGCTGACCTCGTCGGTTGCTCGACGGCGCGCAACAAGGGCACGTGTGACAATCGGCTGAACATCCGACGCGATCAACTCGAAGCCCGGGTGCTGACGGCGCTGAAAGATCATCTGATGAACCCGGAGCTTTTCGCAGTTTTCTGCGAAGAGTTCACCCGGCGGATAAATGAACGGAGGATAGAGGCAGGAGCCGCTATCAATTTGGCACGCTCAGACTTGGCTAAAGTCGAACGCCAAATCCGGTCGATGATTGAAGCAATTAAAAACGGCATGTTCCAACCTTCTATGAAGGGCGAGATGAATGGATTGGAGGAGCGGAAGGCTTTGTTAACCGAGACGCTTGCCTCGACCGAGCAACCACCTCCAGTTTTGCATCCGAGCATGTCGGTGATCTATCGGGAGCGGGTGGCGGCGCTGCACGGCGCGCTGCAAAAGGATGATACGCGGGCGCAGGCAGCCGAGGTCATCCGTTCGCTGGTCTCCGAGATTGTGCTGACGCCGGAGGGTGATGCCTTGCAGATTGACGTTCGCGGCGATCTCGCTGGCATTTTGACCATTGCGTCCGCCGGGAATCAGAAGAGCCCGCGTTCTGTTGAGGCGGGCTCTGGAGTTGCATCGCAAGTCATGTTGGTTGCGGGGATAGGATTTGAACCTATGACCTTCAGGTTATGAGCCTGACGAGCTACCGGGCTGCTCCACCCCGCGGCAGTTTTCAGTTGTCAGCGATCAGTTGTCAGAAAGATTGTTCTGACGACTGATAGCTGACGACTAGTGACTGAATAGGCTAGAGGACCTGGCGGCGACCTACTCTCCCGTGCCTTGAGACACAGTACCATGGGCGCTGGGGATTTTCACGGCCGAGTTCGGGATGGGATCGGGTGTAGGCTCCCCGCCAAAGCCACCAGGTCGTCCAGCCTATTCAGTTGTCGGTTATCAATCGCCAGTCACCAATTAAGCTTCTGACGACTATCTAGGTTTTGGTGCGGGATGATCGAGTGTCACGCATGCGGATCACCATGCATGGTGGGCTGGCGTTGATTGTTGGATATGAGCTCAATCGGGTGATTAGTACCGGTTAGCTCCACGCGTTACCGCGCGTACACACCCGGCCTATCGACGTGATGGTCTTTCACGGCCCTCAGGGAGACCTAGTTTTGAGGTAAGTTTCCCGCTTAGATGCTTTCAGCGGTTATCTTGTCCATACTTAGCTACCCGGCGGTGCCACTGGCGTGACAACCGGTGCACCAGAGGTATGTCCATCCCGGTCCTCTCGTACTAGGGACAGATCCTCGCAAGTCTCCAACACCCACGGCAGATAGGGACCGAACTGTCTCACGACGTTCTAAACCCAGCTCACGTACCACTTTAATCGGCGAACAGCCGAACCCTTGGGACCTGCTCCAGCCCCAGGATGTGATGAGCCGACATCGAGGTGCCAAACCTCCCCGTCGATGTGGACTCTTGGGGGAGATCAGCCTGTTATCCCTAGAGTACCTTTTATCCGTTGAGCGATGGCCCTTCCACGTGGAACCACCGGATCACTATGGCCGACTTTCGTCTCTGCTCGAACTGTCGCTCTCGCAGTCAGGCGGGCTTATGCCATTGCACTCAACAGCCGATGTCCGACCGGCTTGAGCCCACCATCGCGCGCCTCCGTTACTTTTTAGGAGGCGACCGCCCCAGTCAAACTGCCCACCATGCAGGGTCCCGGACCGGGATGACCGGTCGCGGTTAGACATCAAAAGCGCGCAGGGCGGTATTTCAAGGGTGGCTCCACACAAGCTAGCGCCCATGCTTCAATGCCTCCCGCCTATCCTACACAGCACTCTTCTGATGCCACTGCAAAGCTGCAGTAAAGGTTCATAGGGTCTTTCCGTCTGACCGCGGGTACCCCGCATCTTCACGGGGAATTCAATTTCGCTGAGCCGATGCTGGAGACAGTGGGGAAGTCGTTACGCCATTCGTGCAGGTCGGAACTTACCCGACAAGGAATTTCGCTACCTTAGGACCGTTATAGTTACGGCCGCCGTTTACCGGGGCTTCAATTCAGTGCTTGCACACCTCCTCTTAACCTTCCGGCACCGGGCAGGCGTCAGGCCGTATACGTCGTCTCTCGACTTCGCACAGCCCTGTGTTTTTACTAAACAGTCGCTACCCCCTGGTTTGTGTCACCCATCCATGGTTGCCCATCAATGGGTCTCGCTTATCCCGAAGTTACACGAGTAATTTGCCTAGTTCCTTCAGCATCGTTCTCTCAAGCGCCTTGGTATGCTCTACCAGTCCACCTGTGTCGGTTTCGGGTACGGTCTATACGCTGGAGCTATTTCCTGGAATGCGCAAAAAGCCCGGTCAATCCAATAAGACCGGACAACATCTTGCATTCGTCACTTCCAGCAGGCCGGGGAATGTTAACCCCGTTTCCATCGACTACGGCTTTCGCCCTCGCCTTAGGGGCCGGCTCACCCTGCGCGGATTAACCTTGCGCAGGAACCCTTGGACTTTCGGCGACAGTGTTTCTCGCACTGTTTGTCGCTACTCATGTCAGCATTCGCACTTCCGATACCTCCACCACCCCTCACGGATATGGCTTCACAGGCTTACGGAACGCTCCGCTACCGAACAGTTGTCAGTTGTCAGTCGTCAGTTATCAGACAAAGTCTTAGGAGGATTCAGTTTGGCTTGTGCTTGCTGAGAGCCTGCGTAACAGGCCTTGCAGCATTCTTGCGATCTCCTCGAAGCGGGATTGCCATGAGGAGGCGATCTCCGGCTCGATCAAGTTCAGATCACGAGCGTACTGGCACCACAGCTTGCATTCATCCGCCGAACCCAGCGCCATGATGACATAGCGCTTGAACTCGGCATCCGAACCACGTTGCCGCCCCGAGCCTTCCGCCAAAAGAGCGCAAACTGATTTCGAGGCCCGGCGCAACTGTTCCGCGACCCCGCCCATCTGCTCCGCCTTCGGAAAACCCAGGCTCAGCCGATGCACCTCAAGCGACAGCGCGTAAGCCCGCCGGAACACGTCCAGCGACCAAACATCACCCGCCATCTCGCCGCATCCACCACTCCAACTGAAAACCTCTTCCTTAACTTCGTCTGACAACTGGCAACTGACAACTGACAACTGTTCCCACAGCTTCGGTACGTGGCTTGAGCCCCGTTACATCTTCGGCGCAGGATTTCTTGACTAGACCAGTGAGCTATTACGCTTTCTTTAAAGGATGGCTGCTTCTAAGCCAACCTCCTGGTTGTTTTGGAATTCCCACATCCTTTCCCACTTAGCCACGATTTGGGGACCTTAGCTGGTGGTCTGGGCTGTTTCCCTCTCGACGATGGACCTTAGCACCCACCGTCTGTCTGCCGCATAAGACACTTCGGTATTCGGAGTTTGGTTAGGTTTGGTAAGACTTTGGGTCCCCCTAGCCCATCCAGTGCTCTACCCCCGAAGGCATACATGCGACGATCTACCTCAATAGATTTCGCGGAGAACCAGCTATCTCCGAGTTTGATTGGCCTTTCACCCCTAGCCACAGCTCATCCCCGACTTTTTCAACAGGCGTGGGTTCGGCCCTCCAGTGCGTGTTACCGCACCTTCAGCCTGGCCATGGCTAGATCACTCGGTTTCGGGTCTTCTGCCAGCAACTAAATCGCCCTATTCAGACTCGCTTTCGCTGCGCCTACACCTAACGGCTTAAGCTTGCTGCAAACAGAAACTCGCTGACCCATTATACAAAAGGTACGCCGTCACGGTATGAACACTTGCGTGTAAAACCGCTCCGACTGCTTGTAGGCATCCGGTTTCAGGTCTCTTTCACTCCCCTCGTCGGGGTGCTTTTCACCTTTCCCTCACGGTACTTGTTCACTATCGGTCACCAGGGAGTATTTAGGCTTGGAGGGTGGTCCCCCCATGTTCAAGCAGGATTTCACGTGTCCCGCCCTACTCAAGTCCTTACAAATTACCTTCACATACGGGGCTATCACCCGCTATGGCCGGAGTTTCCAATCCGTTCTGCTGATGCATCGTAAGGCACTGGCCTGTTCCGCGTTCGCTCGCCACTACTAGCGGAATCTCAGGGCACCCCATCGAACAAGTTCGATGGGACCCGTCTGTTGATGTCTTTTCCTCCAGGTACTGAGATGTTTCAGTTCCCCGGGTTCGCCTTCTCACCCTATGTATTCAGATGAGAATACTCATTGCTGAGTGGGTTGCCCCATTCGGATATCCATGGATCAAAGCCTGCTCGCGGCTCCCCATGGCTTTTCGCAGCGTGCCACGTCCTTCATCGCCTCCTGGTGCCAAGGCATCCACCGAATGCCCTTTTGTCGCTCAATATCCTAACACACCACCATGAACGCTTTTGTAACCGCCCATGGCTTACCCACCATGCATAGAGATCCCCACCTGATGTCAGCAAAGCTGACAGCAGCCTGGAATAAGTTAAAGCACCGAGAAAATGCCCTAACGACCCTCGCATGACAGATCATCTCGCGCATAACATCCACGGTTCATCACAAACCGCGACATCATGCAGACGTCTCTGAACACTCGATCCTCCATGGCTTGATCAGGTTTTCACCTGAACGGTCAGACAACCCAACCATGGATAACCGGGCCAGCCGCACCCCGCTTTCACGGAACCACAACCAGCACACGTGCGCAGAAACGCACCAAAACCTATTCACCTTGACAAAGAACAACCGCCTGTTCCCAGGCGCCTCAGCAACAGATCATCGCCCCACGCTTCGGTGAGACAAACAACCCATCGCTAAACTGACTTCCCCTTCTTTTTTATAGTCCTTGAGTGATAAAAGACCGCCGCACTACCGAGCGGTCGAACATCCTCGCCTGAACAAAGCTCAGGCATGCTTAAAGGACTATCATCGATACTGGCTGGTTGATGCGTTTTGCCAAACCGTCGCACTATGGAGACGATCGGGATCGAACCGACAACCCCCTGCTTGCAAAGCAG